>NZ_JAEUZA010000030.1 GCF_016798245.1 Alkalicoccobacillus gibsonii
CGCCCGAGAGGATTCGAACCTCTAACCGCTTGATTCGTAGTCAAGTACTCTATCCAGTTGAGCTACGGGCGCATATACATTATTTAAAATCATTGATGTTTACCCGATAAAAAAACCTCCCATCCAAAGATGGAAGATTCATATCAGTGCCCGGCAACGTTCTACTCTCGCAGGGGGAAGCCCCCAACTACCATTGACGCAGAAGAGCTTAACGGCCGT
>NZ_JAEUZA010000003.1:0-303099 GCF_016798245.1 Alkalicoccobacillus gibsonii
ATTCCACAGTAGCTCAGTGGTAGAGCAATCGGCTGTTAACCGATCGGTCGTAGGTTCGAGTCCTACCTGTGGAGCCAATATTTGCTTTGCTTCCATAGCTCAGCAGGTAGAGCACCACCATGGTAAGGTGGGGGTCAGCGGTTCGAATCCGCTTGGAAGCTTATATAGAAGTATTCCGCAAAAAGGTTTCTCCGAGGATGGAGAAGCTTATTTTTTTGGTTTTATTGCTAAATAGAGCATTTGCTACAAAATAAACTATTACATAAATGATGATTACAATCTAACTATGAACTGTTTTAGAAACTCATTTCCTCTTTCTTGTGTAAGCTCTCTTTCTGTTATTGAATACATCCCCACCAAGCAACCAAAGCCCTCTAAGAACGGATATAGTTTCGTATTAGGAATTTTGAACTCATATTCCTCCTCGTTATAAAAAAGGCACCAAATATCTTCATTTACAACTTTAAAAAAAATTCCTTCAATATCATGGTTGTTTTCATAATACCCAACATGCATATGAATGGTTTCATCAAAAAGCACAGCAAAACCCCTCCAAAGTGTTATTTTAAAGCTAGCCTTATCAAGAACGCAACGAAGATGACAGTAGCAGATATGATAATCATATCAGAAGTCATAGAGGTTTATAAATACAAGCGTTCATAAGGATCTATTCAACTATTATAGAAAATCACCTCTAATTCTCTTCCACAAATCATGTTTCTAATCCCAACATAAGGGAATGGGTTCCTAAATAACTCAAAAACAAGGGAGGGAAGATCTTTGAGGAGATATATGAAGATAGGTGTATTCATTTCTGTATGTGCTTTAGCTGTGGCGTGTAACACTTCGACTGACACAAATACTCCTGCGCAAAACGAACCGACATCGGATGAATCACAGCAAGCAGAGACTGAAACAACTGAGAGCGATGAGGACGACGAAGAAGGGCTAGAGAGCGATGCTGAATCTGAAAACGATAATGAAGAAAACGTTGAGTCAAATGAAGACGATGAAGTAGAGACGAGTAACGAAGAGCCAGTGGAAACAGAAGATCTTGCAGTTTCAGAGGAAGAGAACAATGACGACGAAGAATACACCGAAGAACAGGTAAGCGGTGGGTACCTTATTTATACAGAGGTTCTTGAAGGTCAAGATTTAGTCTATTCATTTGTTCGTACTCCAGAAGATTTAAATGTAGAGGAGCGGTTTCATCAATCTTTAATGAATAGCGATCAATCTCAACAAGAACTGTTTTCAAATGTGTATGACTTTGAATTAGATGGAACAACAGCTAACTTTTATTACGATGAGAATGAGACATTAAGTATGGCGTCTTCAGAGTCGTCGATATTTTGGAGTATGCTTGATGAAATTGGTTTTAGGTTTGGTGTAGAGGAAGCAAATCTATTTAATCAAGATGGAGAAAGAGGAATACAGTTTGCTGAGAACGAGTGGAATGAACCGATCGAGGTAGAAAATGAGCTAAATCGTGGTTATTATGTTCTCACCGAAGAGACCTCAGATGATGGCGAGCCTCTTTATATTAGTGGTGCCGTAGCTGGGGAGGAGATGAGTGATTCGAATGGTGAAGCATTTACATTTGAACAAACGCTTGAAGCCATGGCAACGGTAAACGAGAATGACGGGCTATATCAAACAGGGATATATGAAGAGCTAACCATTCAAGAGGCGGAGATAGAAGACGGTCTAGCAACGGTTCGTTATGAAGTCACGCGAGACGAACAAGCTCCTGAAGAAGAGCGAATTCAATTTGAACATGTGGTTCAACTGGCTGCTCTTGATTTTCAAGTAAACGAATTACAACTGATCAATGAAACCGATCGGGTGATCTCAACCTATCCTTTAAATGAATTGGCTGACCTAAGTGTTGAAAATGATGAATCAGAGAATCAGTCAAAGATTGAAAAGGAAGATGTTTCCGATTTGGTCTATGATTATATTAGAGAAAATGATGCGTTTGATACAGAAGAGATCGGTATGATGGTAGAAGAGCGAGAGGGAGAGGACCACTATGCTGTAGCTGTCGGTTCTTCAAGTGAAGAGAAGTTCACCACGTATGCTTGGTATCAAGTTGATAAGGAGACAGGCGAGGTTGAAGAGCGGGAATGAGTGAATTTCTTCTATACTCAGGACGGAATTCCATTTTTTGTATAAACGTGCACGATTGATATTCAAGTGCACGTTCTTTAGATGTTCTATGATACTATTAATAAAAAAGGATGGATGCGGTGATGTCAGTAGTTAGTGTAACTATAAGCGAGTTTAGATGGACTGATCTCGGGTTTGAACTGTTACCGATTGTTCTTTTAGCTGGTGTGATTATGGTGGGTTTTAAGAGCCTGAAAAGCTTGAGAAGGTCTACTTAGAGATCCACTTTATAGTCTAATGATAATTCATCTCCCGGGAGACCACGAATACCCCAGTTGTGTTTTGGTGTTTCAGAGATCGTTATCTCGACATCGTGAGGGGACAGTTGTAGCTGCTCTTCAAGCCGGTTGAATAGAAGATGAATCAGTTTCTTTTTCGTGTCTATACTTCTGCCTTCAAAAATACTAATTTCAATGATCGTATAGGCTGTCGATCGACTTAAGTCATAGTAAAAGTCGTCTTTTTCCATGGGGAAGAATCGATGAAATCTTTTATTCGTCGGGTAGTCAAATGCATCGACCAAACAAGTGTGAATCACGTCAGAAAGTGTAGCTTTTATAGGGTTTAGCTTTTCTTTTAATCCATAGATCTTAACTTGGCCCATAATGAATCACACCTTTTTCCAAGATAATTAACTACACACTCCCTTCTATAAACATATCCTGATTCCTTCATAAACTAAAGGAGGGTTCTATCATGTATTTTCCAAAATACTGGGCAAAATCAGTAGTAGATGAAAGAGAAGCTTCTGGGACTCAATTCTCCATTCCTGTGTGGCGGTGGTCCGACCATAGCTTGGATGATGCACAGCAACAGGCAAACCAAGCAGCTGCACATTTGCAAAATCGCATTCGTTCTGGTGAGTATTTGTCTAATGAATATTATGGCGATCGTCCGGTTCGAGAAGAAGTGATCTTTGAACAGAAAGATGAGCAAGGCTCGGTTGAACTGGTCATCACAAGAAATGCGCAGGGGTGTCTGGTATTGAATTCAGCACATGCGATGTTTGTGGATGTGGATATTGAAGAACCTACTCAGACGTTATTCAGTCGAATTGTTGGTATCTTCTTTAAGCCAGATGTAGAACCTGAAACGCCTGAGGAAGCAGCTATTAAGCATATAAGAGGCTGGGTAGAAGAGCATTCGGATAGAGGCGTGCGTGTGTATCGAACACGGGGTGGGTTGCGTTACCTACTTACGCATAAAGTCTACACACCGGGTGATGCGGAGTCAGATCAGTTATTAGAGCAGTTTAACAGTGATCCGCAGTACCGAATGCTTTGTACCGCTCAGGAAAGCTTTCGAGCGCGGTTAACACCTAAACCGAAACGAATTGGTATGCATCAACCCCCAGTGCGTTTTCCATACTTAGATAAAGAGGACAAACAGCAGCTCGATCAATGGGAGAAGAACTACAAAAACGTTTCTTCTGAGTGGCGAACGTGTGAGCATGTTGCCACGTTTGGGAATCCGACAATCCATCCTAAGGTACAAGATGTAATAGACCTACATGATCAAATGACTGAATTACATAAAGATTTGCCATTAGCTTAATCAATGAAAAAGGAGCGTTTATATGGACGTATTTGCAGAGTTTTTAGAGGGTATTGATAATCCCGATCATCGAGCGAGAACAGAAGAGGTATTAGCATGGGTGCTTAAAACCTATCCAGAGCTCAAGCCAAAGATCGCATGGAACCAACCGATGTTTACTCATCATGAAACATTCATTATTGGATTTAGTGTTGCAAAGCAGCATTTAGCTGTAGCACCGGAAAAGGTTGTCATTGACCGTTTTTCTAATGAGATTAAAGAAGCTGGATATGATCATACGGCTCAATTAGTTCGAATGAAGTGGAAGATGCCGACTGACTTTTCTCTCATCGGTAAGCTGATTGATTTTAATATTCAAGATAAGGCTGAAGTGACAACATTTTGGCGTAAGTAGTGAAGGGCGAAACAAGCGGATAGTGCTTGTTTCGCTTTTTTTGGCATGATTTCTTACTTATATTGGCCTTCTCCGTGGTAACAGTAGAGCGTGATTTGGTTTAAGGGGCTAGAGCTTGGTGGGATTGACGGTCAGCTTGATAAAATTGATCTTTTTCTTATCAAAAGGCAGACTGTTTTTACTAACGGATAGATATCACTTGGTATGCATTAAAAAAATGATCAAATGTTAAAATTTGTGCCACTTTTTGTGATTTGCTTACGTCTATATAAGTGAAGGGAGAGTGAGACGTTTTTGGAGGATAAAGAACTGGTACATAGGATGTTAAATGGAGATGAATTGGCCTTAGAGGCTTTACATAAACGGTATGCTCGTCAAATCTATCATTATATCTTCACTGAGACGAGTAGTTATGATGCAGCGGAGGAGATTCTTCAAGAGGTCTTTTACAAGGTAGCGACTAAAATCCGTCACTTTAAACAACGCTCATCGTTTAAGACATGGATCTATGTTATTACAAGACACGCCATTATTGATTATTATCGTAAACAGGAAACTCAACCGAAGACTGTTCCATTGCAAGAAGAGTTCATTGACTACCATGGAGGAGTGGGTCAAGGAGAGCAGCTATCAGAGCTTCAACATCTTATTAACCAGCTACCATTAAAATACAGACGAATTATGCATTTGAGGTATATTGAGGAATTCTCATTAATTGATACAGCAAGGATCACAGGGGTTTCTGTCATGTCGGTTAAGTCTACGCAAAAGCGTGCGAAAAAGTTGCTGAAGACACAGCGAGATGAGGGGGTAGCGTGTAATGGATAATCCCAAAGAGAAGAAATACATTGTCTTACCCCATAGTGCCTACACAAAAAGCTTAAATGCTTTCAAACAAGGTATGCAGGACGGAGCAGAGCCAAAGCCTAAAAGCAGAGGTGCATATATCGCCTCAAGTCTTGGAGCCGCTGCGTTACTCGGATTTATTATTTTCACTTTTTTACCAGTAAATGACAACCAAGAACAGCCGGCGGATGAAGAAAATCAAGTGGAAAAAGTGGAAGACGTGATGGAAGAGAAAGCTGTAGATTTTGATGAGATTGATGTGAATGAGGAGTTGCTTTCGGAGGTAGTGGAGAGAGATCAGTATACGTTTTCTGATGTAGTCCAGAACGATCAGTATGAGCTTAGTGAGAGTAGTGGAGGGGGAGATCGACCGTTTCATCATGATGAACTTCAAGTGTTGGTACCGGATGGTTGGGAGCTGAGCAGAAGTAATGATGCTTTTGCTAATGGAACCAAAACGATTTTAACGGGATTTGGTGGAGTTCAACAAACGATATTAATTTTTGATAATGAAGCTTCCCAAGAAGAGGTTAATCATGCGAGGGCAGAGTTGTTGTCAGATATTGTGTATACAAAGGCGACAGAAGTTCCGATGGATTGGTTAAGATACTTATTTGAAGAAGAACACCGGCTAGGAATTGAGTTCCATTTTTATAGTAGATATAATAATCGGTTTGCAATTGAGTTAGATGATACGACTAAAATGTATACATTACTAAATGAGAATGATAAACGGTTGTACGATTATGTTGAAGCCGATTTATTTGGGAAGAAACTCATTCTATTAACGGATATCAATTCGACTCATTCTAGTAAACTTGCTTCAACGTATGTTACATTGAGTGCTATTACTCCAAGTGACCTTAACGATATGGTGGCGGCTTATGGACCTTACGAGAATAAGTATGGCAGGCGCTCATCGATCACCATCTTAACAGGAATGCCTACGTATGACTTCACAGAATTGCTCCTTTATGAGCATGAACTAGGGTTTACAAGTTATCTAGAAGAGGGAACAGAAGTACAAAAAATTGAGCGGAATGGATTCACAGAGTGGAAATTTGTTCATGAGAAGAATGGAAACAATAGTTACTATTCGTTTGGAAAATTAGATCCATCAGTTTCAATTGAAGATGCGAAGGAAACGTTAATTAATGGGTATGAGTTTGATCCTCAATATGTTGAAGGGGCAAGTCACGTAAGCTTCTATCACATATTGCGACAAGGTCAGGCTAATGAGATGCTGAGGACGTTTGAACTGGTGCAAAAACAAGGAAACTGGTACTACATCTTCACGCAAGCGGATAATCGTGAGGGATTCTACTCTCCCAAAATCGGCGGATTAGCAACCAAATTCCAACAAGAAATCATGTTCCACTAAACAACAAAAGGACGTTCTGCCTCATGCAGAGCGTCCTTTAGTCTTTACTAGAGCTCCTTACATGCCCAAGCATCAATCTCCACTTTAAACGATGGAGCGGCGAGTGCTACTACGTATATCAACGTGGTACATGGGAGGTGGCCATCTAGAAAGTCATGAACAACCTGTCTCTGTTTATCTGTATCAAATTCTCCGACTAAATAGAAAACTAGCTTTGTTAAGTCTTTTATTTCCATCTCTGCTTCATCGAGGTTCAGTTTAATGTTGTGAAGTGCTAGTTTTAGTTGTTCAATGGGATCTTCAGGAATCTCATTGTTTACGCTCATCCCAAGCTGACCTGACAGGGTAAGCCACCGGTTAGGGCCTGTTACTTCCAGTTGATGAACATAGGGGGCTACTGGTTGATGGATCGTTTTAGGGTTTCTTGATGTTTTCATAGATTGTCTCCATTTCTACTTTATTTTCCTTGCAGGAATTACCTTATGTATCTTGAATGGTACTGTATATCTGTTTAAAGGGGAGTGTTCTCTGTGCAGGACCGTATTTTAAATGACAACCGGGAGGAGTATGAACACCTTCTACTCTTTATCACAATCTGTTCATTCCTTACGTTTAAGAAAATGAAAAAGCTAGAACGGTATAAAAAGAAACTGAAAGATCAGCTTCATATAACATAAAAAAGGAGAGAAACAATGCTTAAGGATCCGTGGTTTACCGTTCAAGAGATTGACCCGTCCACATTTGCGATTAGCGAATATGGTCATTGGGAGAAGGTGCATTCGTTTCTCCTCATTGGAGAAACGAGAGCTACACTAATAGACACAGGCCTTGGAATTGATGATCTGTCTAGAGTGACCTCGCAGTTAACAACGCTACCTATTGATGTATTGACTACACATGTACATGCAGACCATATCGGAAGCCATGATCGATATGAGCGGATCTTTGTACATGAGGCAGATCAAGATTGGTTAGTTAACGGAATACAAGGACTCTCAATAGAACACATTCGAAAGGACATGAGTCGAGATATTACGATTCCACCCCCTGACACCTTTGATCCTAAAACGTATCAACCGTTTCAAGGTGAGCCAGCTGGTTTGCTAGTTGATGGGGCCGTTTTTGATGGTGGTAGCCGAAAACTAATGGTCTTACATACGCCAGGTCATTCGCCGGGGCACCTCTCGTTTTTTGAAAGAGATACTGGCTATTTGTTTACCGGAGATTTGTTATACGACACCACACCTGTTTATGCTCACTATCCTTCAACCAGTCCTGTTGATCTCGCGCACTCCTTAGAGAAAATTGCTGCACTTGAAGGCGTCACTAAGGTGTATGGAGCTCATAATACATTAGGGCTTTCTCCTACGATCCTAAATGAAGTACGTGTTGCAGTTCCCTTTTTGAGAGAACATAACTTACTCCGTTTTGGGACGGGGATACACCAGTTTAATGGGTTTAGTGTTCAGTTCTAAATTTTCTATTAATACATTAGTTCAAATGTGTTGTCAGGCTTGGATCGCTTTGGCATATCCTGATATTCCTTGAAGACAAGCGTAAGTCCCGTTTCCTGATTAGGCAGAGCAGGGCTAATGACAAAGCTTGTATTCATGTGTTCACCTGAGCCACCTCCACCTCGCCACTGACATTCATAATCCGTATTACTCCCTTTAATGATAAGCTCATAAAAGGGGTGCTCTTGAACGTCTGAATGGTAATCAGATGCTAGATTAAGCACACTCGCATTCTTATACTGTTTTATAAGAGTAATTGAATGAAACGCGTCTCCACTATCCATGCCTTTTAAGACAGGGATATTTTTTATAAAGCCTTTTGGTTCAATAATTGGCTTATGCTCATCCTCATAAAAGAGGGTGGAGAATAAGCTATGTAAGAAGGCTTCTTCAAATTGAAGGTCTTTTGCCCACCTTGAGAGAAGAGACTGATGAGGGAAGCCTGGGTTATTCTGCGTGCGTTGCTTTCGTTCAGAGAGCAGCTTTAGGATTTCTTTATCTATATTCTTTATTGATTCATCATAATAATCTGCAGGTGGTTTAAGTGAAACTTGATGCATGTAGGTTTTCCCCCAATATCTTTAAGTTAATGTAAGGAGTAAAAAAGGAATGGATCAAAGGCTATTATGTTTCATTTTACAATAACTAGTCCATCACATGTATTATCAAATAAAAATCGTAGCGATGTCTCTGCGATCTTATGTGTAGAAGCGACTCTTACCATATGGCATGATCAACAGTTGTTTGTAAGAATTGAAGGACTCACCATACTAGAATTTTATAAAAGCTTAATTGAATGGATAAAGTTAGATCATAAAGATAAACTTCAAGCATTTACCTATTTCTCTATTGACCATGATGAAAGTGAGGGTCCGATTCTTTCTCTTGTTCCTTATTATGACAAGGTTTCAATGCAATCAATCTGGAGTGAGCAAGAACAACCTCTTATACTTGAACAAAAAGAAGTGCTAGAGGCATTTATTTCATTAGAGCAAGACTTACAGAAAGAGATTGAGCGAACCTTTACGATTGATCTTGAACTTTTTATAAAGCATATTCAATATCGAATTTACGAGTCTACAAGCGATTAAACCGATTGGCTTGAAATACACTTCTTTAAGTCAAGAATCGCTTGGAGGTGCATACCTTCATGGTAAATCGTGCGAATTAGTACTTGCTCAATGGTTTCCATTCCCATTTCCGTCGGAGGAAAGATTTCGGTAAGTCTATTACCGTAGGTTTTACGTAAATGTTCGGGTTGGTTGCTTAGCAGTTGCTTTAGTTCGGGTAAGCCTGGCGTATTGGCTTGAAAATTAGCTGGGGACGTACCAAACCCAAACCATTGCTCATATGCATCAGGTACACCGGTAGGTTCTTTTGTTAGAGCTCTGATCCAATTGTACTGATCCAAATAGATGTGCCCAAGATTCCATCGTATATTATTGTTGAAGGCAGGGGGAATAATGTCTGCTTCCTCCTCTGTAATGTCTTCTACTGTGGTGAGGAGCCATTCTCTATAGGTTTTTAATTGAAAAAGAAGATTTGATTGTGTTGAATTCATGTGATCACCTTTTCCATGTTTTCTTTTTACATTCGCTAGTAATGTCTGTATTCCTTCTTGCTTATAAATACCCCAACAATAACTCCAAATTTCTCCCTGGGATCGTACCCTTGGTTAAAACATAAGAGAAGGATCTTTCTTCCTGTAGTCCAGCGATGTCTACGGTCTGTAACGTCTGATCTTTCAATTCGTTTTGAATGGTTGCCTCTGATAAAAACGCATAGCCTAGGTTATTTTTTACGCTTTCTTTAATACCATGAGTAGAACTAAAGACAATGGTAGACCCAAGCTCAATGTGATTTGTATCTACTAAGTGGTCGAAGGAGGAGCGCGTACCAGACCCGGATTCTCGTATGACCCATGTTCGATTTTGTAATTCTCCTATTCCAATCGGCTTGTCTACTAGGCCAGAGCATACAATGCGTAATCGATCCTGCTGAAATGGAGTAAGGATCACTTCTTTTAAGGTCGTTTCACTCTCTACAAAGCCAATGTCCACTTCAAAGGACCTGACGGCGTCTATAACAGAATGAGAGTTACCCATGGTAATGCTAATCTCAATGAGTGGATGATCCTTACGTAAGCGAGCAATGAGCTGAGGAAGGATATATTCCCCTATCGTGAAGCTTGTCCCAATTCTGATGTGTCCTTCTGCTTGTTGCTGTTTTTGATAGAGTGATTCTTTCGTTTGCTCATACAAAGCTTTCATCTTTAAGGCTTGCTCATAGAAAAAAGCACCTTCTGCTGTAACATGAAGAGATTTAGTGGTTCGATGAAACAAGGTTGAGGAGAACTCTCGCTCCAAATTGCGAATATGAACGCTAATTGTTGGTTGGGAGAGCGAACGTCTGACGGCTGTTTTTGTGAAATTGCGTTCTTGAACAAGTGTGATGAATGTCTCAAGCTCATCCATGTGCATGCACTTCATCCTTTATTATTATGATTTTTAATTAATATCATTATATATATTTATTTCACAAATAAAAAGAAGGAGAGTAAGCTTGAGATAGACATCAGGGGGAGATTGTATGTGCAGTGGAAACTTTTGGGCAGGATTAGGATTAACCTTTATTATTGCTGGTATCGCTTACTTTGTGGCAAGGGTTCCTTACTTGGAGATTGTGGGTCAATTAGTCATTGCGATAATACTTGGCTTAGTATGGAATGGAACGATTGGAGTCAAGCAACCATTTCGATCAGGTATCGAGTATGCGAGCTCGAGGCTGCTTAGAGTGGGCATTGTCTTATTAGGCTTACGATTAAACTTGATGGATATTTATCATGCTGGACTACCAGTCTTTTTTTATGCGTTTGTGTTATTGGTGACTACGATTGCGATTGTGTATGGTCTATGTCGTGCATTTCGAGTAAATCAAACAGTAAGTCTGTTAACTGCATGTGGAACGGCAATATGTGGAGCGGCTGCTATATTAGCGATTGCGCCTATTGTTAAAGCAAAGGAACAAAGTATTGGCGTAGCCGTAGCTGTTATTGCGTTACTAGGAACAAGTTTCACCATCGTCTATACCGTTTTGTATACCTGGCTGCCTTTATCAGACTATCAGTTTGGGGTTTTTGCAGGAGGTACGTTGCATGAAGTAGCACATGTGGTTGCGGCTTCTTCTGTTGGGGGGGAGCAGGCAGAGAACATGGGGATCGTTGTAAAATTAACAAGAGTAGCGTTGTTAGTACCGGTGGCTTTTAGTGTGATGGTTTGGTTGGACAAAGGTAATAAGCAAGCGCGAGTAAATAAAGCGCCACCCATTCCATGGTTTCTTTTTGGTTTTGTGGCGATGAGTGTGTTGAACACAATAGGTATCATACCACAAATGATTATTGATGGATGTATTGTGATTTCCTATTTATTACTTGCCATGGCGATGGCTGGTTTAGGCTTAAAAATGGATGTAGGAATTCTAAGGAAACAAGGAGGTATTGTCTTACTGGCTGCTTTAATTGGTTCGGTTATTCTTGTATTAGTAGGCTATCTGTTTCTTAATTGGTTACCTATCTAGTGTGTTTGCCCCGTCCCTAAGCGGGTATAGATAGGTAAAAAGAGAAGAGAACCAATGGAGGTCATCATCATGGAAACGTTTCAAGTGCTTATGGGGGTAACGAGCCTAAGTGTCCTGTTAGCTGCCTACGCCGAAACGAATGAAGCGAAAGCTAAGCTGATCAAAGAGAGTGCAGCTAACCAACTTGCTCCAATCAGCAAAAAAAATAAATAGAAAAGAGGTGAAACGGATCATTCTGTTTCACCTCTTTTTATTAAGTGGGACTCACTTGTTTAATGAGAATGAAGAAAGGTCCAAGTTGTTTTTTAAATAAGAATGGGCGTTTTCGAATAAAAGCTTCCATCTCCGCTTGCTGTTGTAGATCTCTTATCCGAGCTTTAATACATTCAAGCTCAAGCATAGGGTAAAACCTCCTTTTAAAGAGTCAGTTCTCCGATGTTATCCAGCCCTTCTTTTAATTCCTGCTTAGACAAATCAATGACCTCGCCATGATTCGTTTGAAGTAAACGTTGAATGAGCGCTTTTTGACTGGACGACACAGTATAAATGGTTCCGAATAGATGGATCTCTTGAAGGCGCTGTCCAAGTAGCTCTGGCGTCACAGAATCTGAAAGGGTTAAACTTTTTTCTACTACTAAAGCTGTATCCTCATTCAAGATCTCAGCATCGTCTCCATGCCATTCTTCCTTCTCGACCATACGAACATGGGTAGTGAAGGAAAGGACCTCTGTTTCAATTTGGTCTAACGCTTCATATACTAAGTCCTCCAAGTCCTCAGGGCATATAACATAGGAAGTAGAGTGAATAGAAGAAAAGGCTTTTTCAAAGACTTCCCGTGAAACAGAAGCATCAATTAAAATAGGTTTATTCGTATAGATGGAACGTTGTTTAAAGCGTTTGATCGATTGTTTTGTTAGTGATAGTGTCTTTTTTAACTCAAGGTAATCCGTTGGAATCACTTCCACTTTTCCTAGTACAGTCGCTTTTTTATGGAAAATGTGTTCTTGATGTTTGTACAGTGTCGCTTTGCCAGTTAAGATCACTCGTGCAATCTTTTGCTTGAATAATTCTAGATCCAAATCTGGTTCGATTGATAACTTACCACTAACAAGAAGGGGAGTTTGATTGTTTAGACCTTCTAGATATCCATTTGAAAGTGTTACATTTCCAACAGTATAGTGAGGAAGCTCTTCTTCGTATGTTTCAATTGTTCCACTTGTACTTCGCAGGATCAGACCCGTCGCTCCATGTAAGTGGGGTGGGGTATAAACAACGCCACTTACATATAACTGACATTTTGTTTGTTTTAGCTGTTCAACCGTTACATTCTTATCGATGATACAAACACCGCTAACCATAACCAAAATCGTTTCATCAAAAGCCATGAGGTAGTCTGAATCAATTGTTAAAGATCCACTAACGGATCGTGTATCATGATCAATCTCAAACGTTTTACCAATGTTATTCGCATTTAGCAAAGGAAGCAGATGCGCTGTTTCTCTTGAGTACAATACAAGTCCTACATTGTTAATCTGTTCAATTTCTTTAATGCTTTCTTCTGTTGCTCGGACAATGTTTAACGTACCAATATTTCCGATTTTTCTTCCCATCATTATTCCTCCTCTAAATACTCTCTTAATGTTTTTAGCGCCTGAGCTAGATGATAACGTATAGTTGGTGCACTCAGCCCGGTTTGTTGTGCAATTTCTTTGCTGGTTAATCCAATCCAATACCGTTTAAAGACAATGTCGCTCTGTTGTTTCGGAAGCTTGCTTAGTAATTCGACCATCTCAATCGATGAGATGCCAACTGCTGAGAATACTGGTTCGTATTCATCCTCCCATTCGTCTTCTCGTTGATGCTTACGGCGATGATCAATCAGATTGTTTTTCATCACCCGGTAAAACCAAGCCTTTTGCTTATGACGTGGCCACGTCTGAATCTCTCGTTGGCTTAAGGCTTTTTCAACTGCGTGACTAATCAGATCATCGGCTTCCAAGTTGTGTCTCGCAATCGATCTGGCGAAACGCTTAAGATCTGATTCAAGGTCGATGTACAGCTCCTGCACAAGCATCATTCCTAATCTCCTTGATGTATTTGTTTTAGTGTAGCCGATTCATCTAGATAACGGTTGAAGAAGAGAAAGTGTTGGTGAAATCTAAAAAAAGAATTTGTAGGATTTTATCAGCTTTTGTCAGTGCTTGTAGCAAGAATCTTATCATTTTTATAAATGAATACGTTTACAAACTCGTAGAACGGTGATAGACTGCTTTTAAGTAATAAATATTACTTTTTAAACTTATATGTAATAAAATATACTATAGGTAAGGAGCATGTCTTATGGGTATCGCTGTGTGGGCTTTAGCAGCCTTTATCGTTATCGTCTTAATTTGGGCTATCTTTACAAAGCGAAATATTGGTGAAGCCATGATCTTAGGTTTCATTATTACTCTCGTTTTCTCTGGAAGCCGAGCGTTTGAACTTTTTTTACCTAGTTTGATGACAGGGCTTACACATTCTGTTGTGTTTGCTTCGTTAGCGTTTATTTTTATGGCACAACTCATTAATTATACGGGACTTATCGGTAGGATTATTCAAATTTTAAATTCACTAATTGGTCGCTTGCCTGGAGGGGCAGCGTATGTGAATACGTTTGGCTCGGCGCTTTTTGCACTTGTGGCCGGGTCAGGATCTGGAATTGCAGCAACAACAGGTTCGATCACCATTCCTTGGATGGAGAAATCCGGATGGAGGAAGGAACATGCAGCATCCGTTGTAGCAGGTAACTCTGGCTTTGGAAGTATTATTCCTCCAAATTCTACAATGTTTATCATGCTTGGATTTGCTCCAGTAGCAGCTAGTGTGACTGAGAGTGATTTATTTTTAGCCTTATACATTGCTGGTTTGTATGCGTTGATTCATCGTGTTGTGGTTGTGTATGTGATGACGAAGAAATACAACATTCAACCAGTTCATCCTGATTTGATTCAGCCCTTATCAAAATCATTTAGTGAAGGATGGACCTCACTTCTTATTTTCCTAGGAATTATTATTCCGCTCATTATAAACTTTGGTCCGTTATCTAGATGGTTCTTGTCCCATGAAAGCTTGGGTGAGGCTGTAATGAGCTCAATCTCATTCATTGTTTGGGTGCCAGTCTTTATGATTTTCTTCACCTTACTTGTTGGACGTAACCATTTACCAAAAGGAAAAAAACAATGGACGGCTTTCTTCGAAAAAACAGCTCCATCCTATTATGTCATTGGACCTGTCTTAATTTTCACCTTTGCTACAAGCGCTGTTTTAAATGAAATTGGATTAACAGAACAGCTGCAAGCATTAATGACATCGTTCGCATTACCAAAGTGGTTAATGGTCGCTATCGTAGGGATTGTCATTACACTCGTCGCAACACCACTTGCAACGTCTGCAACCATTGCCACCATTGGTCTTGCTTCATTTGGTGCACTAACAGCTGTTGGAGTGGATCCTCTGGTAGCGGTTGTAACGATTATGATGTTTGGGGCAACGGAAGGAAGTACACCAACTTCAGGACCTATTTATGTAGCTACGGGAATGGCGAAGGTTGGACCTGAAAAAACATACGTGCCATTACTTCTTTTCTATACCTTACCTTTAATGATTATTAGCTGGTTAATTGGGATGGGCATCATTCCAATCACATTTTAGGAGGAGAGGCTTCAATGAGGAAAATTATCTTAGGAATTTTTATTCTGTCTGTCATCCTTTTTACAGTCTTAGGAACGGTTTTAGTTTTTGGACAAATGCTAGGCTTGTTCACCTTCCAAGCAAATTGGGTTATCGGGCTTAATGAGAATTTAGCGAGTACTGTTTACTTTATGACATCAATTGCTGCCTTTAGCGGATATTTATTATCTTATTTTAAACAACCAAAGGTAGAGGAAGAGGGGAAGTAACATGACAAATGTAGAATTCAAACCAGTCCCAGATGTGTTACCAGAGGAGTGGGTTCAAAGAGCAAAGAAATTAAGTACAACATTACTTAGTGATGTTGTTGATACTCCACCAGAAATGGACTATCGAATCAAGCCATGTAATATCGATAGTGTAATTGTTGGTTCAGCCGTTACGGTAGATGTAAACGATGGAGATAATCTAGCTGTTCACCATGCCATGTATCAAGCACAGCCTGGACACGTTCTTGTTGTTTCGGCGGGTGGATATGAAAAAAGAGCTGTTATAGGAGAATTGATGGCAAGTGCTGCAGAGGCACTGAACCTAAGCGGATTTATTATAGATGGGTTAATTCGTGATTATCACACGCTTGCTCAATCATCGATCCCTGTGTTCAGTCGTGGAGCAATACCAGGTGGACCAACAAAGAACGGACCAGGAATGATTAATGCTTCTGTGTTCTGTGGTGGAAAAGAAGTTGTGCCAGGTGATTTCATTATGGGAGATGCGGACGGAGTTATCGTCCTACCAAGACACAAGGTAGAAGATGCGTTAACCCGAGCTGAAGAAAAAGGCGCGTACGAGCAAAAAAGGCTTAAAGACATCTCTGAAGGTCAAATCAAACCGAGTTGGTTGTAACGGAGAGGGTTCTACGCATACGTTAAATCGCTATCAATCTCTTTAAAGGATATTAGACACTGTATTCTAAGTTCGATATGATTCTTTTAGATCATATTATCCTTTAAGGAGAGGAAGCAATTGAACAACCCCTTGGAGAAGTTAAAAGAACACGTAGGCTCCTTACCACGATCACAAAAGCTAGTCGTTGATTATATCATTGGTCATTATACAGAAGTTGGTTTTATGACTGTCGAGCAACTAGCAACAAAGGTTGGGACAAGTACAACAACAGTTATGAGACTGATGGCAAACGTTGGCTACTCAGGTTATAGTGACTTTCAAAAGAACCTACAAATAGTCCTAAGAGAAGAATCAGCTCCACAAATAAGATTAGAAGAGAACTTGAGGAATCGTACCCATAGTGAAGGATGGAGACGTCACTATGAACTTCAGTTAGATCAGATTCAGAGGGTCACTGAGTTAAATACAGAGGAAAACTTGGCTGAAGCAGTTAAATTGGTCACCAACGCAAGAAATAGATATTGTACAAGTGTCAGAAGTGGGTTGCCCGTTGCACAGTACTTAACACACAACTTGAATCGAATGATCGGTCAAACGAAACTAACACTTGCTGACTCAAGTGACTGGGCGGATGATGTAATTTCATTTTCAGATCAGGATGTACTCATTGCAGTAAGCTACTCAAGATACGGCTCACGTTTAATGGATTACGTTAATCAGGCTAAGAAAAAAGGCACAAAAATTATCACGATAACAGATAAGCTGTCTTCTCCTCTTACTCCGTACTCGGATGTAATGATTACGTGTCCAGCTGATAGCTTGGCATCACACAATTCTATTGTTTCTTCTATTTTTGTTGTTGATTATCTGATCAGTGCTCTTTCAGTCGAGAAATCAGAAACTATTTCAAAGAGGCTTACGGAGGTTGATCGTATCCTCAAGGACATGGAATACCATGTCTACAAAAAAAGAGAATGATAATTGTAAAGGGTGTTTTTTGATGAAGATCGGATTTCTAGGATTTGGCGAAGCAGCATATGAATTGTCTACAGGATTAAAAGAAGAAGGCTTACAGGCAATTCAAGCCTTTGATATCATGGCAGATGACGAGACGTTTGGTCTGAAGATTAAGGACCGGGCGCAACGTGTTGGAATTGAGCTAAAGACGACCTTAACTGAATTAGTAACAGACATAGAGGTATTGTTCGTTGCTGTCCCTGCAAGTAAAGCGCTCGAAGTAAGTAAAAATGTTCGCGACCAACGCAACGGAAACACATTTTTATATGTAGATGTGTCTGCTTCGACACCTAAGGTAAAGCAAGATATTGAAGCTGGCTTAACAGAGGATGGTATTGCTTTTGTTGATGCTGCTATGCTCGGGCCACTACCTGTATACAAACACAAGGTACCCATCTCAGTAAGTGGAAACGGGACGGATGAGCTGATTGCTAAGATGGAACCATATCATATGAATATTACTTCTGTCGGGAAGCGAGCAGGTGATGCTTCCGCTGTTAAATTAATCCGAAGTGTATTCATGAAAGGGCTTGTGGGTCTTTATTTGGAAACATTAGAAGCCTCGGAAGCTTTTAATGTATCTGAAGAAGTACTATCGTCCTTAGAGAATACGATGGATAGTCATTCCTTTATCGATACATTAAATCGTCTCGTAACAGGAAGCGCAGTCCATGCAGAAAGAAGAGCATTTGAGCTTAGCGGGTCAATTGAAATGATGCAGGAAGCAGGTATCAATGCAAACCTGACTCAGGCTGCCAAAGATCGACTGGTAGAGCTTGCCGAGGTTTCCGTTCCATATCAAGGCGAAGAGAAGCCGGATACGTGGAAACAGGTATTGACGAGGTACGAGCTCTCAAAGAGCAATGAAGGAAAATAAATGTTTAACTTCTAATAACTTCTATGTAGACTAAAAGAACGAGAATGAATCGTTTATGTCTGCATAGAAGTTTTTTTATGGATTGGGGTTGAAAAGGCATGTTGAAGCAGTATCCACTTGAATGTTATATCGGTCCCACTCTGGACCTGGAGACGATCTTTAACGAGGGGGAGCACTGGGGAGAACCGGCGATTGGGTTTGATGGTTCGTTGTATTTTTTACGTATTTTAAATGAGGAAGCTTATAACGAGGTGATCCTAAACAACTCGACCGACACTCCCTTTGACTTTGAAGTTGCCATTTTGACTAATCACCAGGTAGAAGTATTTACAGTAAAAAATCAAACGAAGGCTTATCATTTTGTGCAGCCTCTACCAAAGGGGCGTTTAATTATGGTGGATGCTAGAGTATCTTACTATGGTAATGGCGTGTTTGACCAGAATGCGAGTGTATTTAAACGTGTAGGAAATGAACTACAACCTTTACGAGAGTTTTTAATAGGTGATGGAATCAGTCATCTTTATACAACGGAAATAGGGACCATTTGGACAGGATATTTTGATGAAGGGATCTTTGGGAGTCATGGGTGGGGTGATCCATGGTTAAAAGGCTCTCCGACTCCAATTGGAGAAGCAGGCGTGATCCAGTGGAATTCAAAAGGGGACCAATTATTTCCGAACGAACAGGTGTACATTGCAGAGTGCTATTCAATGAATGTTGTGTCTAATCACGAAGTTTGGTTTTATTATTATGATTCATTCAAAATTGTTCATTTAAAAGACGGAGAGTATAAAGGGTATGATCCTTTTCTCGAATTTGCTAGCGATCTTGTCGTAAATGAAACACATCTAATGTTGCGGGTGGATGCTGATTTTTACCTTTATGAGATTGAAAAGGATGGATTAAAGAAGATAGCGAGGCTTCATTTAGTCAACGAGAATGAAAAGAAGATGGGCGTCGCGAATACATCCTTTGATGTTAGAGGGGATCGAATGGTTTTTCAATCTCGACAGTATCTTTACGATGTCCGGTTGCATGAAATTGTGGAGATGGTGAAGGAGAAGATGGGGGAATGAGATGGAGTTTAATGATAAATTAAATAAGTACGTGGATTTAATTCTAAGAGTTGGTTTAAACATTAAACATGGAGACTTCATTCAACTTAAATGTAACACTGACCATATTCATATCGCTCGACTTTTAGTTCGGCGCGCATATGAGCTCGGTGCTGCCTACGTTATGTTGGACTTACAGGATGATGAGATTGATTCAGCACGGTATGATTCTCTTCATAGTTCTTTCATAGATACATTTCCTGATATTCTTGCTGATCAAAAATTAGCTCTATACAAAGAGAAATTTTTACAAATTACACTTATTGCACCCCACTCTACAATAGGTAGAGATCTTGATAGTGTGCGGATGCATCGAATAAATAAAGCGAAATCTCTAGCCATGCGTGATGTCATGACCTATGGTATGGAGAATCATTGTAAGTGGGTCGTAGCAGCTGTAGCTACGAGTAAATGGGCTAAATTAGTATTTCCTGATGAAGAAAATGATCATGCGATACATCAGCTTTGGGAACAGATTTTTAAAGCAACGAGAGTACTGGAAAGGAACCCTGTCCTCAAATGGGAAGAACATATTAAGTTGCTTGAAACCTATCAAATGATCCTCAATGAAAGGCAGTTTAAGGAGTTACACTTTCTTGGAGAAGAAACAGATCTATATGTGGGGCTAGTTGAAGGCCATAACTGGATTGGCGGATTAGAAAAAACAACTTCAGGTGAATCGTTTATTTCTAATCTCCCTGTTGAAGAGGTATGGACGATGCCACACGCTCATCGAGTGAGCGGACACGTTAAACTGACCAAGCCGTTTTGGATAGAGGGGCACCTTGTTTCGAACCTGAAAATTCATTTCAAAGATGGAGATGTGACGAAGGTTGTATGCGATGAAGAAGAGATTGTGAATCAACTTTTACGTACAGATATTGGTGCAAGTAGGTTAGGTGAAGTGGCTCTCGTTTCAATAGATTCTCCAATTGAGCAGACTGGCTTGTATTTTCACGAAACTCTTTTCGATGAGAATGCAGCTAGTCATTTAGCATTTGGTCAAGCGTATTCAGATAATCTGGTAGGGTGTGACCAGCTAAGTAAAGAAGAGAGAGTCCAAAGAGGTATGAATGAATCCGCTATTCACGTTGATTTTATGATTGGTAGTAAAGATATGAACGTGTTCGGTGTTACTTATGATGGACAACGAGAATTAATCATGGAACATGGAAAATGGGCTTTAAGTAATTAAGGCGGAGCAAAGCTTTAAGTAAGGAGTACGGGTATTCCTTGGTAAATTGCTCATACCTCTTGAGTAGCTATTCTCTCATCTTGGTAAGAGAGGGTTGGCCTTGATGGAGATGACGTTTAGCTTGGTATTTTCTTGATTTCCCTTAGTAAAGAAGCGTTTGTTCTTGGTATGGAAGATATTTATCTTGGTAACAGGTGAATTCCTTGTTAAATAGAGCCATGCTCTTGGTAAAAGAGCATGGCTCTAGGGGGTGGGAGGGTTCTTGGTTCGTGTCCCCTCTTTTCCTTAGTTAATAACTGCGTGATCTTGGTGATTACGCTTTTTGTCTCGGTAAATGAATTTCTAATAGCTCTTTTATCTCCATTAGGTCATTAATGACAAAGTCAGCTTGTGCTAATTCGTCTGCTTGGGCAAATTCAAATTGACATCCAATGGATCGTAATCCGTTGTCTTTGGCTGCGTTGATGTCTGAGAGACGATCACCTACGACTACAGCTTGGTTGATGTGATGAGTTGTGAGGATTTTTTTGACAAGATCTCCTTTGTTCAGTGTTTCAATCTGTTGAATGCTGAAGGTTTCTTCGATCCACTCATCTAGTTGGTAGTACTGAACAATAGCAGCGAGGTAATCAATTAATCCGTTGCTAGCAATGTAAATAGAATAGTTTTGGTCCTTAAGGTATTGGAAAAGCTCTTGTACATTAGGATAGAGGGCACCTTGGCCGTTATGTATGTTTGTGATGAGTGTGGTCAGAAAGTATGCATCTGTTTGCTTGCGGATATCCTCAGAGTGAGTGGGCAGTAAGGTTTCCCATACTTTTGGGAGGGGAACGCCCATAATCTCACGATAGGTATCAATGGGAGTTGGCCCGTCCCATTCGTTAATCGAGCGCAAATGATCAAATGTATCATCTAACGAGCATTCGAGTATTTTGTCGGTTTGAAACAGGGTACCATCCATATCAAATATGACTGCTAGGTTCATATTCATCGCTCCTTCTTTTGACAGTTCTTTTTCATTATAACGAATAAGACCACGCATTAGTGAAAAAGTGCGTGGTCTGCGATTTATGCCTTATGGCGACTGCGTAATGTCCAGATTTTGTAGATCATGACCGATGATGCAAAAATGGTCAGGTAGGTAAGGACAAGCCAGCCGAAGCGAAGATAGGGTTCTGTTAGTTCTTGAATCTCTGTGCTCGTTAAGAATTCTCTGTAATGGATTGAAGCGAGCACAATACCTGCAATCATCAGAGCGAAGAGACCAAGACCCTGCCAAAGCTTGCTTCTGGTTGTACCGTTTTCTGCTTGATATTGCTGTGCCCAGCCGTCCTTCTTGTAAGGAGATAGCTTATCAAGCCAAACCTGGATAAAGGTTAGGAAGTTTACCCATAAGTAAATTTCTGTACTAATGACCAGGCCACCGAGGAATACATCTATGGGTCGACTCATGGGTGTTTTTAAGGCCAAGATCAAGTTCAAGATCGAGGCGAGGGCGACGGGAATGATCCAAACCCATGACCAGACAAATTGATCAGTTGAGATAGATACGGTTAAGAGTAAGAAAAATAAGATACGAATAAAAAGGTCAATAAACGTCTTCATCTGTGACCGCCAAAGCATCCCGTAATGCCTCGTTTTGATTTTAATATCTTTATTCGTTAAAAGATCAACTGTGCCACCGCGCCATTTGTTTCGCTGTTGGCGGTAGGTGTGGTAAGATCTCATCGCGTCCACAAAGCAACGCGCGTCTGGACTGATTAACGTTTTCCATTTTAATTTTTGGAGCTGCCAGGTGAGGAGCATATCTTCGACGTCACTATCGTTTTGCCATGGCCCGTCCAGATTATTTTCATCAACGATTTTTTGTAGTGCTTCTGGACGAAACAGTGTTGCTTGTCCGCCGAGCACATACGTACTACCTCCGTGATATTGGAGGTTAAGAATCCAGCTTGCCATATCTTGTTTCTGCTGATGGGTCCACCAGCGTTGGATGGCACCTCCGTATAATCCACTTTGAATCTTCTGCTCATAATATGGGTCATCCCGTGTAATAGAGCTTTTTTTCAGCGGCATTCTCATTGTATATTTTGCCATGACTCCCCCGATGTTACGAGCACTCATTAGACCGTTCCACAAATGAATCAAAGCTTTAGGAGCGAGACGGCTATCTGCATCCATACCAAGAATCGCTTTTACCGCAGGCTTGTACTTTTCCTGAAAAGGCGTTAATTTATTCTCATATAACTCCATTACATCTCCGTAGATGCTTTTCCATGCTGTATTAAGTGCGCCAACCTTCCGCTGCTTGTTTCCTTCTGTTTTTAACACAATAATTCGCAGGTCCAATTCCTGACCGGCCTTTAGGGCTTCTTCCTCGGTACGGTCTGTACAATTATCAGCAATAACGAAGACATCTAATTCTACATTGGGAGGTAATTCTTGATCGGCTAATCCTTCTAAGCAATCACGGATGGAGAGTTCTTCGTTGTGAGCGGGGATAAAGGCAACAATTCTCGGTTTTACATAGACACGCTTTAATGCTGAGATATCAATCGCTGGATTCATCGTTTCCCTCCGAATAGACATTCGAATTTTTTTCTAGTCTATTCAGGAATTGGGACAAAAGAACTCAAATAGGAAAAAAGAGATGGTGTTTTGGGGTGCTAAAAGTCTGGAAATAAAAAAGGCACAACTCTAAAAGAGATGTGCCAGAAACCTTATAGTTCTTTACCATTTGTGTCGATTACGTTTTTATACCAATGGAAGGACTTTTTCTTACTTCTTTCAAATGAACCAGAGCCATCATCATGCTTGTCTACATAGATGAAGCCGTAACGCTTGGACATTTCTCCAGTAGATGCGCTGACAAGGTCGATACAACCCCAAGGTGTATAACCCATTAGTTCAACGCCATCTTCAATCGCTTCACCCATTGCAGCAATATGACTGCGTAGGTAATCAATGCGGTAGTCGTCGTTGATTGATCCGTCTTCTTCTACTTTATCGTATGCACCAAGTCCATTTTCAACAACGAATAGAGGAACCTGGTAGCGATCATACAGCTGGTTTAATGCAATACGTAGACCTTCAGGATCAATCTCCCAGCCCCAATCACTTGCTTCAAGGAATGGGTTTTTCACTCCACCAATCAGATTTCCTTGTCCTACTTCTTCTGGAGTTTTTTCTTTTTTCTCCGTACGAGACATGTAGTAGCTTAATGAGATAAAGTCTACTGTGCCTTCTTTAATGGTTTCAAGGTCACCTTCTTGAATATCAAGAGAGATTCCATTTTCTTTGAAGTAACGAGTAGCGAATGCAGGATATGCTCCGCGTACATGTACATCCCCGCAATAGTTATTGAATACACGTTGTTCTTGCAAGGCATGCATGATGTTTTGTGGGTTACTATCAAACGAGTAGGTTGGAGCATAGACAAGCATGCAACCTACTTGGCTCTCAGGAATAATTTCGTGAGCTGCTTTAACAGCTAGCGCACTTGCCACAAACTGATGATGTAGACCCTGGAAGCTGTCCTGTAGTCTTGTTTCTTCTGATTCAGGTGAGAAGCCAAGACCAAGTAATGGGATATGAGTGGCACCATTGATTTCGTTAAATGTTAACCAGTATTTTACTTTGTTCTTGTAACGATTGAACAATGTTGTTGCATAACGCTCGAAGAATCCGATCACTTCACGACTGCGCCATCCACCGTATTCTGTAATCAGGTAAAGTGGAATTTCGTAATGGGAAAGCGTCACAACTGGTTCAATGTCATATTTCTTTAACTCATCAAATACGCGGTCATAGAATGCAAGACCTTCTTCATTCGGCTCTGTTTCCGTTCCTTTCGGGAAGATACGGCTCCAAGCAATACTCATACGGTATGTTTTGAATCCCATCTCTGCGAAAAGAGCAATGTCTTCTTTGTAACGATGGTAGAAATCAATTCCTGTGTGGTTTGGGTATACATATTTTTCATGATCAATTTTAAAATCAAAGCCAGGATTTCCGATCACACCTAGGCGTACTTTTCCACCAGGCATAACATCTGCCAAGTTCATTCCTTTACCGCCTTCATCATAGGCACCTTCTAATTGGTTAGCGGCCGTTGCGCCACCCCACATAAAATTCTCTGGAAAAGAATACGTAGTCATAATAGCCTCCATTGCTTAGTGATTGGTTTAGTATTCGAATATCCATCTTAATGGATTCATACATTAATCATACCTTTCATTATTTTAGAAAACTGGTCTAAATGAGACGAGTATGGAGGTGAGGAGGTTTGAGTGTTCTCGAATTCATTTCATCCATTGTCCGTTCAAGTGTTTGGCCTCTTACATTATTAATGATCCTTTTGATGCTAAAGGCACCGATCACACAGTTAGTTCAGTCCATTCGTAGTATTTCATACCGAGATGTACGTATAGATGTGGGGGAGCAGCTACAACTAATTGAACAATCAACCCAAGCTAACACCATGCAGACAGTATTAATTCAAAGCGAGGAGGATGACGAAGTAGAGAGTCCACGACCAACTCCACTACCGGTTGAACAAATTGCCCATGTTTCTCCACGTGCAGCTGTACTCTATGTTTGGTCGATTGTCGAAAAGGAAACAGAAGACCTATTACAGGTCATAAGTAAGTCTATTCATACAGATGAGTCACAAAAATTAGACTCATTAAAGAAACATCATGTGCTCGATGCGCCATTGCTGAAGATGTTTGTCGACTTAAAGAAATTATATGAACATGTAGCAGCAGAAGCCTATATACAAGTAACGCCATCAGAAGCATTAAGATACTGCGAGCTTTGTGAAAGGATTCGCTATCAATTAACGTTAAATGAAAAAAAACACCGCGATTAAGCGGTGTTTTTCATATTACATCGCATTGGCAATACCCCAAGGGGAGAACAACCAATAGGTGAATATAACAACTAATACGATTAAGACACTTACCCATTTACTATGCTTCCAAGGAGTCATATCTACCTTTACTTCAACCTCAGGGAACGTAAATTCTTTTTTGTTCTGTAGACGACTAATTCCCCAAATAAGGAGTAGATCTACAAAGAATATGACGCTGAGCACATATAAGTAATGGATATCAGTGAATAAGACAATCGAGCCGTAAACAACAATATGGAAAACAAATGTGAACTTAGCTGCAAATGGTGTAGCATAACGCGAATAGAATCCGAGTAGAATGATTGCTAGAAGCGGCATGCTGTATAGTCCATTAAACTGCTGAACTACATGGAACAAGCCAGCTGGTGCAAAAGAAATGAGCGGAGCAATCACAACCGTCATTAAACCAAGCACAACTGTAAACGTTTTTCCTGCTCGTGCGACTTGACGATCGGACACGTTCTTTTTTAAAGGCTTATAAAAGTCTAACGTAAGTAATGTTGTTGTTGCATTCAATGCGCCGACAAACGAGCTTAGAATCGCACCAAAGATAATGGCCGCAAAGATTCCGAATGCCCATTCTGGTAAAACGGCTGTAACAAGCATCGGATATGCATTATCTGATGGGTTGACACCATCTCCAAACATATTAAAAGCAATAATTCCTGGGAATACTAAGAAAAGAGCTCCAAATATTTTGAAGAACCCTACATAAAGAGCCCCTTTTTGCCCTTCTTTTAAATCCCGACCAGCTAACACCTTCTGTACAATCATCTGATTGGTACACCAGAAGAATAAGTTATTAAAGAAGAGTCCTAGAAAAAGTGTTGGCCATGGAACCATCTCTGAATCAAGGGCACCGAATGAGTTAAGCTTCTCAGGTGTGTTCTGTTGAATTGTTTCAAATCCACCGATGAAGCTGTTATTGCCGAGTACATATAAACCTATAACAGGAATGGCTAGTCCAATAATTAATAGTCCAATCCCATAGACAGTGTCACTGTAGGCACTTAAACGCAAACCGCCAATTAACAAATAAAACAAACCAACAATACCAATGATTCCAGATATAATGGAGATTGCGACTAAGGGGGATACATTTAATAATTCATCCACCGCAAAGATCTGATTAAACACAAGTGAACCAGAATAAAGAACAACAGGTAGGAACGATACCACGTACGTAAAAATAAATAATAGCGAGGCAATGCGTTTTGTGGTTGTATCAAAGCGTAGTTCAATAAAATCAGTTACTGTGCTGACACCATATTTTAGATACTTCGGTAAAAAGATTAGTGCTAGAGCGACAATTGCAATGGCAGAGGTTACTTCCCAGCCCATTACTTCCATTCCTGTTTCATAGCTTTGCCCGTTTTGTCCGACAATCTGTTCTGTGGAAAGGTTGGTCATGACAACGGATCCGGCAATGGTAATGCCAGTTAAGCTACGTCCTCCTAGGAATAAACCCTCCGATGAATCCATGTTAACGCCACGACTTCTTTTAAATGCATAAAGCCATATCGCAAGAACAATGGCTACAAATGAAATGATTGATATTAACCCCAATGTACTTCTCTCCTTTGTGAATTGTTGAACGCTATCTAGTGAATTTCCTTTTCCTATTTAACTCAAACCTATTTATTGTTTTTAATTTGTGGAAAATAATGAGAGTTGCTTGCGAGCGTTGATACAAAAGGATTTAAAGAATAAAAGAAATATAATATCCTCACTTACTATGCAAAGACAGAATTGATTGCTTTTAATTAAAAAAAGTTTTTGAAAAAAGTGGTTTTAATTTATATGAATCGGTTACACAGAAACTATACTTATAAAGGAGGCGTTTAGCATGGCGGAGAATAACCAGGGTAGAAAGATGAGCTATGAAGAGGCAGGAAGAAAAGGTGGAGAAAAAACAAAGAACAAACATGGTAAAAAACATTTTAGTGAAATAGGAAAAAATGATAACAACCACTCAAACTAAAGAGTCGTAACAATCATCAAAAAAGAGCCGAGCGTAGGCTCTTTTCCTATTTTTTATAAGGTGTGATTAACATGAAGCGAAGATTATTATTAATGGTTTCTCCAGCTCTTATTGCGTTTGTAAGTTTGCTTCTTATTTCGGGCTTTAGCTTATCTGCATTTATTGGAAGCCTGGTTATGGGGCTCGCTTTCTTTGCGCTGGCATTGGGATTTTTAAGTGAGCAAACCGAAGCGGTGGAGGAAATATCTGCTGAAGAGATTGATGAAGTAAAAATTGATGAAATAAAGATTGATTAAACAAAACGAAAAACAAAGGTTAATATTACTGAATACTGGGTATAGGTATGTGTATCCACCTTATTTCGCTAAGGCCCGTTTACAAAAGTGAATGGGTTTTTCTTTTGTCTGTCTCACTTACTAAAAGAATATGATCTGTTAAGAAGGGAAATCAGTCAATGTCCAACCAAATTCTTCTCCATGATTTCTATGTAAGCAAGCTCCAACACATTACAGAGCAATGGTATGACTCACTTAACCGAGTGAATAACGGGGTTTATTCTTCTACATCAACAGAAGATGTGGAGCGGCTGAAAAGACAAGCCATGAGTTTTCACGAACAGTTTTTTAAGGTTTTTATTACTGATGAGCAAACATTTAGAGCGGATATGGATAACTGGATAAGAGAGATTTCATTTGATGAGGCGCATTTAAATACGCTGAACTCCGCAAAAATTTATGAATTTCTCCAAACGCAACAACAGTATACAGAATTATTGGACGAATATGTCGAGAGCCACCCTGACTTTTTAAAAGAGGCACCTCACTATCGTCAGGTCATTTTACAAACGATGCAAGAAGTCATTTTAAAAGTTACAAATGAGTTTGAGAAAAATCAGGAAACGCTTTTTCGTGAACAGCGAGAGATGATCACAGAGTTGAGTGCTCCTATTATTCTACTCTCACCAACATTAGGCTTACTCCCACTTGTAGGTGAAATTGATACATATCGTGCAAGAGTCATTATAAATAATGTTTTGGCATCTTGTAATGAAAAAGGAGTAGAGCGACTGGTTGTGGATCTATCTGGAGTTTCAAATGTAGATACGGCAGTTGCGAAACAATTACTGATGCTCATAAAAAGCTTATCAATTATTGGGGTAGAATCCTGTTTATCAGGGATTAGACCGGAAATTGCGCAAACGACGATTAAACTAGGCATTAAATTAGATGGAATTAATGTATACTCCTCTATACAACAAGCTTTAAAAGATAAATAATCTACTCTTAGATGTTACCCAATATAATCTTTAATAAGAAAACCCCCTTTGAATGTCTGTATCTAAACCTTCAAAGGGGGTTTTTCTATTTGGAGTATTATTTTGAAATAGACCATACCTGTTCCACAGTCCAAATATGAGTGGAACCATTCTGTTGGTTAAGTTCATTGGTAAAGGCCTTTGCTTCTTGAATAGTAGGAAAGGTTTTTTCTGTTAAATTATTGTGTTTTCTGTGTAGTGACTTAGTGTGTTTAATTGTTGTACATACGATTCGATACATGAGACACCCCTTTTCACTATTTTAAAAAAAGAGTAAACAGGCAGTCACCTATTCACTCAGTTCGTTTCTTTGACCGTCCAGCAATAACCAGGACGAGCATTATTGTTAAGCTTTTTTACAAGCAGTTCTGCATCGACGAATTCCAAAAAGGATTTATCCAAATGACTGTTTGAAGCCTTTAAAGTTTTCGTTTCACCGTTACATGTACGAATAATTTTGTACAACGGATCAACCCCTTTAAATAGTGGCTTTCTGTCTTCTTATCAATTGTCTCATACATTAGGTGAAATAGATATAGGCTATATATGATTTGACATTGTATATATACATTATATACAATAGTTACAAAGTTATAAGAGCGAGGTTAGTATGAACATACACTTATCAAACACATCTCAAGAACCAATTTATCTTCAGATTAAGAACCAGGTGAAGCAAAGTATTTTACGAGATGAATTAAAAGAGGGAGATTCGCTTCCATCTATGAGGTCATTGGCAAAGGATCTTCGAATCAGTGTCATCACAACAAAAAGGGCATATGAAGAACTGGAGCGGGATGGATATATCACATCGGTTGTTGGAAAGGGTTCCTTTGTGGCAGGTCAAAGTACGGCGATGATTCATGAAAAACGCCTGAAGATGGTTGAGGAAGAATTAGCAGCCATTGTTAAGGAAAGTAAAAACCTGAACATACCATATCAACAGCTAGAAGAACTCTTGAAGATGCTTTATGAGGGGGAAGAGTAGTGGAGGACGCCGTTAGACTTCAACACGTGAACAAAACGTATAGGGACTTTGCTATCTCAGACCTTTCTTTTTCAGTGAAAAAAGGGTTTGTTACCGGTTTTATCGGTCCGAACGGAGCAGGAAAGACAACCATTATCAAATTAATGTTGAATCTCATTAATCAAGACTCTGGAATCATTCAAGTATTCGGTGAGGACTATACAACAAACATCAATGAAAAAAAGCAGCGAATTGGCTTTATCTATGCCGATCATCATCTCTATCAACATTTAACCATTAAGAAAATGAAGAAGGTCATCGCTCAGTTCTATAAGAAATGGGATGATACGCTGTTTGACTCTTACGTAAATCGGCTTCAGTTACCGTGGGACAAAAAGATTGTGAATCTCTCAAAAGGAATGGGAACAAAGCTGTCGATTGCGATTGCTCTTTCCCACCATGCGGAGCTGCTCATCTTAGATGAACCAACTTCTGGCCTTGATCCAATTAGCAGAAGAGAGATCTTGGATCTTTTAGCAGAGGTGATGCAGGACGAAGAGAAGACCATTTTCTTTTCCACACATATTACATCAGACCTAGAGCAAATCGCTGATTATATTACATTTATTCACGAGGGAAAGCTGTTACTTAGTGACAACAAAGAATCGATTACTGAACAATATGGACTTGTTCGTGGACCTGTAGACCTCCTCGATGACGATATTCGCACTCTTTTTGTCAATGTACGTGAAACAGCGATTGGTTTTGAAGGTTTAACGAATCAAGCCGCTCTTATCAGAAGATTGATGGGTGATCATGTTGTTATTGAAAGAGCATCACTTGAAGACATTATGGTGTACACAATAGGAAATCCTTAAAGGGGGTTACATCGTGCGATTGATAACTTGGTTAAAAAGATGTCTTGGTCTCGCTTGCTTGTTTGGGGTCATTTACGTTGTTATCCATTTAATTGACCAATCCTCATGGAATCCAGGCGGTTGGAATGATAAGACAATGGGCTGGATCCAGGATGCGGTGCCCGGCACGTGGTTTGTCGATCAGCTTACTTTCTTTACTACGTATGAATTCAACGTGTTAATCACTACAATCGGGCTGGGGATGATCATTGGTATGGTAAGTGATTTTCTATATACGGTTGTCTTAAAAAGAGAAGGGAGCGTAGAGCAATGACAAACATACTCGAGGTTCAAGAGCTCAACAAGACATACGAGGATTCAACATTTGGCTTGCAAGACATTACATTTTCGATTCCGTATGGTTCGATTGTTGGATTCATAGGAGAAAACGGAGCAGGCAAGTCAACAACCATGGGTTCCATTCTGGGCACGCTGCAAAAAGACAGCGGCACCATTAAGATGTTTGGAGAGGAAATGAATGCTGGTGATGTGCATCTGAAGGACGACATTGGGGTCGTCTTTGATACGATGAAACTATTAGGTGGTCTTACCGTAGCCAAGCTTGAGCGTGTGTTTCGAGAAATCTATTCCAATTGGAGCAAAGAAACATACTTCCAGTTGATCCAGCTATTCTCCTTGCCAAAAAACAAAAAAGTCAGCGGCTTTTCACGGGGCATGTCTATGAAGCTTTCAATCGCTGTGGCACTGTCACATGGTGCAAAGCTATTAATCTTGGACGAAGCAACGGCCGGACTCGATGCAGGCGGACGCGAGGATGTGTTAAATGTGTTAACAAAGTTCGTTAAGGATCAAGATCGCAGCATCCTTATGTCCTCTCATATCTCAAGTGATATCGAGCAAATCGCCGATCAACTTATCTTCATTAAAGGAGGAAGGATTCTCCTCCAAGCATCTAAAGACAAGATCCTTCATACGTATGGAATCACCCAGTGTGATCCAATCCACTATGAAACCATTCCAAATGAAATCAGAGTAGCAAAACGAGGGAGCAGCTCGTTCTTTGACGTTCTCGTATCAGACAAAGAAAAGCTACCTCAAGCGCTGCAGTCAAAACCTTTTACTATAGATGACGTGACATTACTGTTAATGAGGGGGGAAAGAGGATGAAGGGGTTATTGTTGAACCAATATTATGCGGTGGAGAAGTCGTTTTGGTGGTACATGCCGCTTTCACTTGTCGCAGCTCTTGTGTTTGTATATTTTGAAAATCGAGTGTTTCAATGGGCGGCTGTATTGTTTCCGCTAGCATTTATGGCATCTGTTGCAATAGAAGTACTGAAACACGAAGCGAAATCTGGATGGAGTAAGTTCGTCCTAACATTACCTGTTAAGCGGGATCGGGTTGTTCAGAGTCATTACCTATTCTTCATATTAATTTCTAGTGTGGGTTTAGTCATACTTGGCATTCAATTTATCATCTCTGAATATTTGCTCGGAATAACCTTAGGGCCGGGGCATGTCTATAATATTATGAATGGACTAGGGATTGTTTTTACTCTTGGTTTTATCACGTATCCTTTAACCTATATTTTAGGAACGGAAAAGGCCGAGACCATTTTGATGATCGGAGTAGGAGCAGGAATTGGTTTATACTTTCTAAGTGCCTTCCTTTACAATTTACTTTTTTCAGGAGTACAGGGGAACGTAGATCTCTTATTTTCTTTAAGTTTCATGCTCATGACCTTGATCTTGTTCATCATCTCATACATCGTATCTATTCAAGTATATAAACGAAAAGAATTTTAATGATGAAAGGAGGATGAGAGTGGATGGCCAAGCCTGTGTACTTACGAGATTTAAAACGAAAGGATCTAGAAAAGATCTATCAATCACTTGATAACAAAGAGATTCTCAATATGACTGGAACGAAAAAAACATTCACATTTGAACAAGTGATAAACCACTACGAGGCGTGTCAAAAAGATGAGACGCGGCATGATCTTGCCATTTGTTTAACGGAGAATGATGAAATGATAGGTGACCTCGCTATCGTTGAGATTGAGGAGGATAACCGAAAGGCAGGGTTTCGCATCTCTTTACATCAAACGACTACCTTAGGCAAAGGGTATGGGACTGAAGCTGTGAAACAGGCACTCGCGTTTGCTTTTAATGAATTGAAGTTAAATCGCTTGCAGCTTGAGGTCTACTCGCATAATCTTAGAGGCTATTATGCTTATAAGAAAGCAGGCTTTGTGGAAGAGGGTCGGCTTAGGCAGTCCCTCTATATGAATGGAACCTATTCAGATGAGATCATCATGGCTGTCCTGCGAGAGGATTATGAAAAAATGCGCGAGAACAAGGGGGCGGTGCGCGAGTGACTGAGGAAATGCGCGGGAATGAGGGATCGGTGCTCGAGTGACTGAGGAATTGCGCGGGAATGAGGAGCAGGTGCGCGAGTGACTGAGGAACTGCGCGGGAACGGGGAGCAGGTGCGCGAGTGACTGAGGAACTGCGGGGAAAGAGGAGTCGGTGCGCGAGCGACTGAGAAAATGCGCGGGAAAGAGGGGTCGGTGCGCGAGCGACCACGGAACCGCACGAGTTTGAGTGACGCAGGTGTATGGAAGTCCCGCCCTGCACATCCCTGCAACTACAATTTAATCCGATCCTACTCTAGGTTCTCTAATTGAAAAAATCAAACACTTTACTTTATAGCTCATCTTGCCGATACTATGAAAAAAGACGCACAGAGGAGTTTGTTTTAATGAATGCTACGTTACAGGCAGTGATTAATTTTGCCCCGATTATAAAAGACACACTTGGCCCAACAGCCGCATTGGGTGTGCTTGATACAGAAAAATTTGTCTACTTTGCACCATCTACTATATTAAAATTAGATGTTGAAGCAGGTAAGACTAGACTCGATCGACACGATGTTTATGTTCGTGCCATTAAAGGAGAACATATAATTTCTAAAACGATGGATCCCTCAATATTTGGAGTGGCTGTTGTGACATCTGTTACACCCATTCGAGATCTGGAAACAAATGAAGTAGTTGGATTGCTTTCTTTATCTAGAACCTTGGAACACCAAGATAAGTTAGATACAGAGCTTAGTAAGCTGAATGAGGTAATCGATGCATTACAAGGGAAGGTTCAGCATGTAGCAGCTCAAGCTGAACAACTTTCAGCAACAAGTAATGACATCAGTCAACAGGCGGACAAAGCGAGTAAGAATTCGCACCAAATCGGTGAAGTGGTTCAATTAATTGAACAGATCTCTACCCAAACCAATCTACTTGGATTAAATGCAGCCATTGAGGCCGCGCGTTCAGGTGATGCCGGTCGAGGGTTTGGAGTAGTAGCTAATGAAATTCGTAAGTTATCTATTAACACTAAGGAAGCTGTGCAGACGATTGGAAAGTCACTTACTGAAATTCAATCTAGTATTGAAAAGTTATCTACAAATATAAATGAGATCTCCGCATCATCTGAAGAGCAATCTGCTACGATGGTTGAATTCATGAATGATACACAAGCTTTAGATGTGAAGAGCAAACGAATTATTAAAACCATGAAAACAGCAATCAACCAAGAATAGGAGATTATGAATCATGCATTTGACATTAAAGGCTTTAGTTAGTTTAGCTCCTGAGATTAAAAGAAATCTTGGGGACAGTAGTGCGGTCGTTGTGACAGATAGAGAGAAATTCATTTTCTCGTCACAATCAAAAGACTTAGATTATAGTGCAAATGTTGGAGATGATGCCTTCACAGAGGAGAACGATATTCTTCGTAAGGCGCTTGCAGGAGATAAAGTGCAGATGCATATTCCAAAAGAACGCTATGGTGTAGGAATTCTGTACTCTGCAAGCCCCATCTTTGATGAGACTCAAAAAATCATCGGTGTGTTTCAAGTAACCAAAACACTGAAGGATGAAGAAATCCTGGATACGGAGTTAGATGATTTACGTGAAATTGTCGGTAGTTTGCAAGAGAAAATTCAACAAGTGGCTGCTCAAGCAGAAGAGTTATCAGCGGCAAGCATGGATATTCATGGCCAAGCCGAACGAGCAAACGCTAATTCTGAAGAGATCGGTAAAGTGGTTCGCTTGATTGAAGACATCTCTGCTCAAACCAATCTCCTTGGATTAAACGCAGCCATCGAAGCTGCGCGTTCAGGTGATGCCGGTCGTGGATTTGGTGTAGTAGCTGATGAAGTCCGTAAGCTTTCTAATGGAACGAAGGAAGCCGTTGGCACAATCGGCCAATCCCTTCAGGAAATCCAAAAGAACATGGAACATCTTACGCTAAGTATCGCTGAAATCACCGCAGCATCAAATGATCAATCAAGTGTGATGACAGAGTTTATGGAAGATATTCAAAGCCTAGATAAACAAAGTAATGATATCGGGCAATATATTAAATCCATTACAAATTAAAAGAAAGACATAAATGAATCAGGAAGGTTCATTTATGTCTTTTTATTCTGTTACGGCAGTTGTAAAAGAAAATCTTGGCCTGGTTGATCGATACCACTGGCGGCATAATAGAAAAATGATGACCAAATCAACAAGGTCTCCACCATAATACATGATCTGACTGCCAATCTGTGCTTGATCCATTGGAATCCCATCTGGCGGGCTAACATAAAGTGACTTTGAGAGTATGCCATGAGCAGCTATTGCAAGTACGAGTACAATCGATCGGTACACGTACGATAAACGATGATACACGGGATCAATATAGAGAATGGATGCTGTAAAGAAATATCCTGCGATAAAGACATGAAAGTGAATGAACAGAAAGAGTAAGAGATCTTGATGCATCGCTTGATACAGATTAGTCCGATATAAGATCCAAAGGCCTCCCACATTCAAAAGCGATGCGAAAATAGGATGAGTCACAAGTCGTCCAAACCAGCTTCTAAACAATTGTGTGACCCCTCTTGCAGCCGAGATTGGTATTGTACGCAGCAGCAGAGTGATGGGCGCAGATAAAACTAAGAAAAGAGGTGCCAGCATACCGAGCAAAAGGTGGGTGATCATATGTGCTGGGAACCACGAATGAGACAGATCAGCAAGGGGACCAATTACCGAGACGATACCAGAGGCTGCACCTAAAAGTAAGAAAATGATTCGGTAGATTGGCCATTTCCGATACGATTGATTTGAAACAACGACAGCAATTAAATAGCCGCTTACTACGACAACGAAGAATAGGAACAAAAGGAATGAGCTGATGAGCGGGTTAGACATGAGCCACTCTCATTTTGTGGCGTAGTAAAAAGAATAGACCGGCAACGATCATGATGACAGCTACGCCGTTCCAAACCAGGTCATAGACCCACACATTCTCGACGTAACGAATTTGATGGATTCGCATCCACTTATGCTGAATGAGCCCATCATACAATTGAAAGCCTCCTGATCCAAGAAGTGAGCCACCCCACCACAGTAGAGGAATATATGCCTGTCTTCGCTTTAAATCAGCCAATAAAAATAAAGAAGCGATCGTAGCAAACCAACTAAATGCATGAAACAATCCATCCGAAATGAGTCCAATATCCGTTGTCGCTAAATCATAAATATGATGCCAACGTAACAACTGATGGAACACTACCTCATCCATAAAAGCAACCAGCCCCACTCCAAACAAAATCCCAGATAGCATATTGCGTTTTGAATAGTTGATTTGATTATGTAAGTTCGTAGCCAAAATACCCCTCCACGAATTAAGTCTTACTAGTGAGTATCCCCATGTGGAAATGGGGTCAAACCTTTATTGCAATCAATCTCAATCTAAAGTCGGAGAGGAAATCAATCCTAAGTCGTAAGGATTTTCTCAATAAATATAATACGATGGTGGAAGGGGAACAATTATGAGAGGGTACGTCTAAATAAGAGAAGGAATAACCCTCCTTAACGGTTTAACCTCTGATAAAAGGGGAATATTAAATAAACGTTTGTTTGACTAAAAGCGAAGGATGGATGCATCATGTTATACCTACTAGCGATCATCTTGCCACCTGTGGCGGTATTATTTGTAGGCAGGCCGTTTCAGGCAATTATCAATTTAATTTTAACACTTATCTTCTGGGTGCCTGGTGTCATTCACGCATGTTTGCTTGTCGCAGATAAGAAAGCAGATCAGAGGGCGAAGAAGTATGGAAGCAATAGATAAAGGGTAAGAAGCAATGATCAAAATGGATCATTGCTTTTTTATAGTTTAATTTCCAGTTGTATAAAGAACGTGTGTTCGGTTATACTACCTACTATAAGGTGGGATAACGAATGATTAGAGAAGACATGTATCCATTGGTCAATCGGTATATTGTGTGTGCAACCGCACGGAATGTTATTGAGCGACATTTGAGGAAACTGCCAACGGAGCGTTTACGAATGATGTCTTATGAGCTTGGGAAGGAACTACATGAGCTCAAAAAAGAGATGCATAAGCAGCAAGTGAAACTGGCAAAGGTCCCTCCGTCAAGCTCTGACTTTTATGGATACACTCTCTATCACAAAGGCTGGCGATCAGAACATCAAGTTTTAAAAGCCATTATTCAGCGAGAAGTAGAGGAACTGTTAGAGGAATTGAAGGTGAAGACTGTCTCCAAACGTTGAGCTACAGTATTTAACCGATTGGAGGTCGGTACAACCATTGGTTCCCAACGCGCATGAGAAAATGCTCTAATGAAGATAGTAAACGGGTCTCCTATGTTTAAAGTAAGTTTGGGAATGGATAAATAATCCATTCAATGTTTGATAATTAATCGTTTTCTTTCATATAAGCCAAGCTTAGGTCTTAACTGTCATCGATCGTTTACGCAATTGTTTAATGACAATTTCTGAACAGATTAACATACTAACTAAAAAGAAGAGTATTACAAATGGAAGTAATGATAGTGTTGTTTTATCAGCTAGTAATCCAAAAATTGGAGGGAAGAATGTACTACCAGTATAAGCAACGGCCATCTGATAACCCATTAGTCGAATCGAATTTTCCTTGCCAAATCGTCTAGGTGTTTCATGAAGTAAGGCTGGATAGATAGGGGCCAAACCTAACCCAATCATTAAGAACCCCAAGATCGAAACACTCGTTGATAAAGGAATGAAAAGCAGAGTAACTCCAATGATTCCACAGATTTGACCTGATAAGATTAATGTCCTATTGCTAAGCTTAAAAGAAATAAACCCTGTAATAAATCTCCCTATAGTAATTCCTCCATAATAAAGAGAGATCAATAAAGCTGCATGCTCTACAGATACACCCTTAGAAAAGACTAAATAACTCGCTCCCCAAAGCCCCACTGTTGCTTCTGTTCCTGCACAAAACATAAAAGATGCTAACGATGGTTTAATCCCTTTTAGACGAAACAACTTTTTTTCAAATGGCTGATCATATCCTTCATCAGTACTACTAGACGTTTGATTTCCTTTATGAGATGCGACCCTTTTCCATAACGGGATAGAAAATAACAGTATGATAACGAGTACAAATTGCATGATCGAAACAATCACATAGCCATTTCTCCATGAATTAGATTCAGATAGTGTCATGGCCATGATAAATGGCCCGGCAGTTGCACCTAAACCCCAAAAACAATGTAGCCAGTTCATATGATGCGCTTTATAATTGTCAGCTACGAAATTATTTAAGGCAACATCCACGGCCCCTCCACCTAGACCAAGAGGGATTGCTAATAAGATGAACCATACTAAAGAAGGAGCAAACGCAAATCCTAGCAGTGATCCTGCAGTTAAAACGCAACTTATAAATGTGAGCAATCCAGTGCCAAACTTATCAATAAAAAAACGACTTGTTAAGCTTGAGATGATCGTTCCTGCAGCAATGATCATAGAGATAACGCCAGCTGCACTGAGTGGCACAGAAAGATCACTACTGATTACAGGCCATGCTGTTCCAAGAAGTGAATCAGGTAATCCTAAGCTTATAAATGCAAGGTAAATAATAATTAGAAATGCTGTAGCCAAACATCTTCCTCCTTAAAATAAGTTTGAAACACATGAAAGTTGACTTTTACATATGTAGTATTGTAACTTAAATAAAGAACTTAATAAAGGAGCTTTATTAAGTTTGAGAAAAATAATAAGAAGGTGTTCTAAATGAGAATTGAACATGTAGCTATATGGGTTAAAGATCTTGAAAAGATGCGTAGTTTTTATTGTGAAATGTTTCAAGCCGTAAGTAACGAAAAGTATATAAATGCTAAAAAAGGATTTGAATCGTACTTTCTAACGTTTGAATCTGGGGCAAGACTTGAACTAATGAAAAAACAAGATATAGATCAAGGGCAAAGTAATAAACGAATTGGATATGCTCATATAGCCTTTTCACTAAATAGTAAGAATAAAGTTGATTGCACAACAGAGGTTTTATCTGATTATGGATGCAAACATATAGATGGTCCTAGGGTAACGGGGGATGGATATTATGAAAGTGTCCTTTTAGATCCCGAAGGAAATACAATTGAACTAACAATATAAAAGACATAGTAGATGTGAATCGGTTAAGCCATTTAGAATATATTGCATTCATTTTGAAATGAGGTCTGTATGGTAAAATACCAGCACATTGCAGAAGCAATTGAAATGAAAATAACGAAGAATGAACCGTATTATATGGGGAAGCTACCTGTAGTAGAAACCTTAATGGCAACGTATGAGGTCAGTAAAAGTACGATCATTAAGTCTTTGGATATTTTAGAAGAGAAGGGTCTGATCTATCAGGTTAGAGGGAGTGGAATCTATGTTAGAAAACCCAAGAGACAATCTGGATATTTAAAATACCCCCAACATGTATTGAATGAGGTTAATAGCGACACAGATAGAGTCTTAGAAACGGTTAAGCTAACAATTCAACAGCCTAATAGGGAAACCGCCCATTTACTTGAACTAAGCGATACCGATGAAATTTACTATCTAGAGCGTATCCACTCTATTGATGGGGAAGTAATATGTATTGAAAAGAGTTACTATAACAAGAAACATGTAACGTATTTAAACTATGAAATCACAACGGGTTCAATCATAGATTATATTAAGAAAGCGTATGGTTATCAGAGTATTCATTTTGAAACCTATCTTAATGTGGATGTTCTTTCTAATTTAGAAGCCAAAATTTTAGGTTTAAATGAAAACGATCCGAAAATCAATGTTAACGTTATGTATTATTTACCCAATTATAATCCACTGGGATTAAAAGATTTAACTTATCATTATAAAAGGTCTACATTTCATTTTCAAACAACGAGTGGTTGAAGGATAACCCCCAAAAAAACTCTATAAAAATCCCCCTGACTTCTTATGTCAGAGGGACGAAAAATTATACACTCGATTTTGTGAGTCCAGTCTCTTCCATACTCCAGTCCCACAGCTTGAGTGCAAGTTCATCATCGGCTGCTCGTTTTGAGATCGGTGCTTGTTGTTCTTTTATAAAATACTCTCCTGTTACACCATCTAGTTCTGAACTCGTAGCAAGATAAACAGCTGTTTTTGACCCTTGCTCGGGAGTAAGGAAAAACGGCTTAAGCACACGATGAATGGCTTTTCCAAACCCTGTATCACGGTTCACTCCTAGATTTGTTGCAACTGCACCTGGGTGTAGAGCGTTTACCGTCACACTTGTACTTATTAGCTCTTTTGCTAGCTTTCTAGCAAAAAGAACATTGGCTAGCTTAGATTGTCCGTATCCTTTCATCACATTAAACCCTGAATGCAATTGAAGGTTATCAAAGTCAAGCTTGCCCCATTTATGCGCACCGGATGACACTATGACAATTCGACCATCAGAGGAATCTTTAATTTTTCCAAGCAATAATTGAATGAGTAGAAAATGCCCAAGATGGTTCACACCTAACATTGATTCATAGCCATCTGCCGTCTCCTGTCGTTTTGTTGATACCACTCCTGCATTCGCTACGAAAATATCTAGCTGTTGCTCGGATTTAAGAAATCGTTTTGCATATGAGCGAATATTCTCCAAAGAAGCAAGGTCACACAACTGTAATTCAACCGACCCCTTTGTTAGTTGCTGCTCCGCTTTTTTTAATGCTTCTTTCCCACGTTCCTCATTTCTACAGAGCATGATGACATGTATATCTTTGTTCGCAATGGCCACAGATGTAGCCAGCCCCATCCCAGAATTTGCACCGGTCACAATGGCTACTTTTCTATTCATAACAACCACATCCTTTTTAACCTCTCATTATCTGTTATCTTACATTAGGTACATGGTTATTGAATACTAAAAGCAATGATTAAAGGCTCTTCATTAAATACGTCATGTTAAGGAATAACGATCAATATGTTAATGATTCTCTGAAAATCTGTTCATCATTCGCTTTAATTTCATTTCTGTATCGGTATCTTCAACTGGTGTATAGATACTACATCTCAAATCCATGTCACCTTGCACCTGAAGAGAGGTTAAGTTAAATAACATTTTTCCTGCTTTAGCATGTCTAAATTCAATCATCATTTCTGGTGCTTTACTTACTTGACTGGCCTTCCATAACTCTTGAAACTCTGGATAAGATTCGGTCATCTCTTCAATAAAAAGGTTATACCATTCGTCTCCTAAATAACGACCATAATACGTACGAAAAATAGCAAGAAATCCTTTTACAAAATGCTCCCAGTTAACAGCCAACGTTTTTAGTTCTTTCCTTGAGAAGATTAGCTTAATTAAATTTCTTTCTTCTATTGGTACCTGTTCAAAGTCTAAAAAAACATGGGCCGCTGCTGGATTCCATCCGACTATGTGGCAGTGACGATCAGTAATAATACTTGGACAATAGGATAATTCATTCACTATCTTTTTTAGTGATGGACTAGGCTCTGAATATTGTCTTTTATATTGGGGGACTTCTATTTTTGTATCAAGAGCTAAATCATACAAATAATCTTTCTCATCATTATTTAGTTTAAGTGCCATAGATATATTATCTAATACACTTGCCGATACTTTAATATCTCTGCCTTGCTCAAGCCATGTATACCAAGTGGTGCTTACTCCTGCTAATAAGGCTACTTCTTCTCTTCTAAGTCCTGGAGTTCTTCTTCTTGTACCAGCAGGCAAACCAACAGCCTCAGGTTTAATTTTTGCACGTTTATTAATCAGGAAATCTGATAAAGCCTCTAATCTACTTTTATCATTCATTTTTTTGCTCCTAAACATCACTAAATTTTAAACAGTTATTAAATATACTAGGATAAACCACAACTTGTAATAGGATAATTCATCTGTAAAATACAAGTATATTCTTGAACAGGAGAGATGGATAGTGGAAAGAGTTGTGATTACAGGCATTGGTATTGTTTCACCTTTAGGAAATGATATAGATACATTCTGGAGAAATTTAATTGAAGGGAAATCCGGGATATCATCTATTGATACATTCGATACAGCTAACCACAAAACAAAAATAGCAGGTATTGTTAGAGATTTTGATGTTAGCACTATGTTTGCAAAGAATGAGGCAAGGCGTTTAGATCGATTTTCTCAATTCGCATTGGCAGCTGCTGAACAAGCTTGGACTGATTCTAACCTATCTACGGAAGAATTAGATTTAGAACGTTTGGGTGTCTACGTAGGGTCTGGAATAGGGGGTCTTGAGACGTTAATAAATAATGTAGATATACTTAGACAGAAGGGGACAAGAAGAGTGAGCCCAACTCTTGTACCTTCTATAATGTCTAACGCAGCAGCAGCCCAAATAAGTATTAAATGGAATGCAATGGGACCTTCTCTTTCGCCTGTGTCAGCTTGTGCAATAGGTAATACAGCTATCGGCGAAGCTTTTAGGCTCATACGCTCTGGAGAGGCTGATGTCATTTTTGCTGGTGGAACAGAAGCTGCTATAACTGATTTATCATTAGCTAGTTTTGGTAATGCTACTGCTTTATCTACAAGAAATCATGAGCCTAATAAAGCTAGTCGTCCATTTGATAAGAGCAGAGATGGATTTGTCATGTCAGAAGGAGCAGGGATCTTAATTTTAGAGTCCCATTCACATGCGTTACAGCGAAAAGCAAAGATCTATGCTGAGGTTGTAGGATATGGTGCTAGTTCAGATGCACATCATATTGTAGCTACACACCCCGAAGGCAGAGGAGCCTATCTTGCAATGAGAGCGGCTCTGAGGAGTGCCAAGCTATCAACTGAAGAAATTGATGTGATTAATGCTCATGCAACAAGTACAAAGGTTGGAGACATCTCTGAAACAATGGCTATCAAAAAACTGTTTAACGATCAAGCTTATCACATCCCGATAACAGCAAATAAATCAATGCTTGGTCATATGCTCGGTGCAGCTGGTGGAGCTGAAGCCATCGCATTGGCGTTAAGTTTGAAAGAAGGTATTATCCCTCCAACTATTAACTTAGAAAGCCCTGATTCTTTATGTGATCTAGATTATGTTCCAGAAAAAGCTCGTCAAGTGGATATAAAAAACGGACTGTCTAATTCGTTTGGATTTGGTGGCCATAATGCTGCTATTGTTCTAAAGAAATACGAGTAATTTTTATGTGGGTTTTAAGTGACTAGAAGCGGTGAAACATCAAAAAAGATAATGAAATAGATCCATTCTCTTTTATTTAATAGATGAAGGGAAGACACCAAGTGGACAGTTTCAAAAGAAACTGCCCACTTTAGCTAATGTATGCTCTTGTTTATGCTACCCATTCACTACGTTATAATTTTGAAACGTAAATAGGTCTAGTACCGCATTATAATCTTCGTCGCCCTGTCACAAGCTGAAAAATAAGCACAACAAGTGCGACCACTAACAATAGATGGATTAAACTCCCGCCAACCTCTCCAATAAAACCAAGTAACCATAGAACAATGACGATAATCATTACAGTCCAAAGCATGTCTAAGCTCCTCTACGTAGTCTCTACACACTCAACTGTATTTGTATGACGTGATCTCTGCTGGTATTAAACCACTTCTAGTGTAGAGTTCATATATATGTCCACATTTAGCTGAGTATAACCCATGCATGAGAGATCCTACATTTTAATCCTCTCACGACGTGCGTAGGATTAACTACTATGAGTATCAGTCCTCCTTCTTCTTTTTTTTGCTTCATCAGCACCAAGGAAGAAGAAAGTAGCAGACAACGGTAGGTAGATTAGAAAAAGGCTACTACTGGAATCTGTAACAAAAGTCAAGGCTCCTATTATGATCATGAGTATTGCAATAATATAGTATGTATTCATATTTATCACCTCAATTAATATACGAATGAAACGAAATAAAGTTTCTAGAAATTACTGTGCTAACGGCAACTATAAATTTGTGATCGCACCTAGTGATTGAGAAGCTGTAGTAAAACAAATAAACACGCACAGCTCGACGATCTGCCTTTCATTAAAGACTGTCCTAAGGATGTTAAAGTGTGCTTCATTAATAGACGATCTATAATTCAAAAACAAATCGGCAAACGCTGTAGCGATTTGAATTTCTTCATCTTTTATCTTCATGTTAGGCTTTCCTTTGGCCATACAATAACGACATTTATTTCCGTATGCGAGAACTCGTCTTACTTCTTCCTTTAAATTCACAGAGAGGGATCCTTCTTTTGTTAAGAAATCAGAAAGGTCATTCCATTTTATTAGGAGATCTGGGATGTGGCCAAGAACGTCTTGAAATGGTGTCTCTCCATAATTAGATTGTTGAATAAAACTCATTGAAACTCCTCCTTCTTAACTTTAGTATAGTGAACAGATCCCTATAAATGAATGAATAATGGTATGTTATTCTTATAAATACTTAACACATAAACTATAATTTCAGAAAGTGGTTTTCATATGAAAATAGACTCTATTGACCTGATGATTTTAGATGAATTAAAGAAGGACTCAAGGCAATCTATTCGAGAATTGTCGAAGAAAGTGAACTTATCACCCCCGTCTGTCTCTGAAAGAATTCGAAAGATGGAAAATGCATCGATTATAGAGGGTTATACTCTACGGATTAACGATAAAGCCTTGGGATTGCCTATACAATGCCTTATAGAAATTACAATAAAAAATGGAAAATATAGCGTCTTTCAAGAAAAGATCTCACGCTATCCTGGAGTTAACTATTGTTACCGTATAACAGGAGGTGCTTGCTTTATGCTTAAAATAAGCACAGATAAACTTGAGAGAATCGAAGAATTTATTGAAGAATTTAATTCCATAGCGACCACATTAACTCATGTGATCTTATCGGAAGTTCCGATGGATTGGACCAATTTAGATATTTAAAATGAAGGTTCTCTCTTAAAAATGATTAGAATGAATTCTAGTTATCTCTCATTCAATTAAAGATTTCCTCCAGTTCTTCTAAAATCCCTTGAGTGTAGGGTGACTTAGTAATTTGATGATGCTTTCCTTTAGCCTCGTCTGTTGCATTGGCAACGAGATATCCTCTCTGAACAAATTTTAATAATTCAAGATCGTTACCGCTGTCGCCAAATGCAATCGTTTGACTATAAGGAATGTTGTACTGATCGCAAATGAAAGCAGCTGCAGCTCTTTTCCCTGTTACACCTTTCACTATAAAATCGATGTCATAAGCCAATGTTGGATCTCCAGCCTTTGGATTACATCTGTTAATATTTAAACCTAATCCATATACGTTTGATATGTGTTTGATAACATTCAAATCATATTCTTCCATTACCTTAGACTGTATAAAATAATAGTAGTTTTTTTTGTACTTTGAATGCCCATGTGGACTCTGCTCTACTAGTTCAATTCTATATAGCTTTTGTAGCTCATTAACTGCTTCATCAACAACTCTTTGAAATTCTTTTGTATTTGGTAATCTTTTATCCCAAACGTTGTTTCGATGAATGCTTCCATCACTGAGGACATGAAATACCTCAGTTCCTAAATCTGAACATATAAAGTGGGGTGAAAAGCGTATTCTTGCTTGTTTTACTTTTTTAGTTAGATTATGAATACTGCTACCTGTTACCCAACCAATTTTTAAACCATACTGTTGCGTAGCCTTTTCCAAATAATCCTCTAATTGATAAAGGTCTTCTTTTTGTTTGAGTGTGCATTCATGAGCAAAATAGGTTTCATCAAAATCACAAAAGACAAGTGAATTAACTTTTTTTGGTCTAGGGAACGGTGGTGGAAATTGAATACTAACCATATTTATCGCCTCCATCATAAGGTAGAGAAACTATAATGGATGGGACCGGTCCCATGTCAAATGAATTTCTTTGATAAGGAGAAAGATATGTATACAATCCGAGATGTTGCAAAAATAAGTGGGGTCTCAAAAAGCACAGTATCGCGTGTATTAAACAATCATCCCTATGTTTCTTTTGAAAAAAGGAAGCGAGTTGAAGAAGCGATAAAACAGCTAGAATTCAAACCTAACCAAATTGCAAGACACTTTCGCACAAAACGAACAAATTCTATTGGTATTATTGTTTCTTTTTTAGCGCACCCCTATTTCTCGGAATTAGCTGGAGCACTCTCTGAAGAATGTCGAATACATGGTTATAATCCAGTTTTGTTTCAAACATTCGGAGATAGAACACAAGAAATGGATGTATTTAAGAAGTGGAAAAGTAAAGAATTGGACGCGCTTATTGTAACCTCAACTGCATTAACCCAAGCTGAACTAGATGAGCTTAGTGATAACGGCGTACTCACTATATGTAATGAGGCTTATACGAATAATAAAATTGACGTTTTTTGTTTGAACGAAAAAAAAGCAGCCTATGAGGGTGTTCAACATCTCCTTAATAAAGGAAGAAAAAAAGTAGCCTTCTGTTCAGATGACTTGGCTTCACCATCGCAACAAGCAAGACTCTCAGGCTTTAAACAAGCTCATCTAGAAATGGGGCTTACGTGGGATGACGCTCTGATTGTAGATAACATATCGTCTGTCACTGATGGATATTCACTTGGAAAATATTATTTAAGCTTCTCTAATAGTAGAGCTAAAACAATAGATGCTGTATTTGCTGGAAGTGATTTTGTAGCATCTGGATTTCTAAAGGCAGCTCAGCATTATGGAGTGGAAGTTCCACTCGACTTCTCAATTATTGGTTTTGATAATCACCCTATTAGCGAAGTGACATCTCCTCCAATTACGACGATTATGAATCAGACCAAAGACATGGCGCAGGATCTAGTTGAAGTCTTGGATATGCGTTTACTTGGGCAAGATAGGCCGTTTATGTTCAAACAATACAATGGAATTTTAATTGTTAAAGGCACTACATAGTTTCATCCAATACATCTAATTAATAACCTGCCCTAATGCAGGTTATTTTTCTTTGGATAAAAGGAAAGATATAGGGTCAATGCAACGACTGAAACGTACCCGCTGGAAGTAAGGAAGCAGTTCAGATGCGAATGTGAAATAATTAGAAACACAAGATAGTATTTAGTCTTTTTTGAACGGTCTATCTAGTTAAAAGAGTTGTGTATAACATTGGGAAATACAAAAGGTATATATATTTGTTAATAATTGGACGATATAATATAGAGTGAAGGAGGGTTTGTTATGAAGACTTTGATACCCGCGGAAGATGTAGGAGTTCAATGCGTAGATTGGTATAGGTGCATTGTGGCCCAAAATTACGTGGAAGCGGATGCTTTACGATTAAAAGCAAAAAAGTCTATTCAGAATATGCAACCAGATGACAAGGTAATCGCTTTTTATTCGCTTGTAGAATACCGTCACAACTTAATGAGAAAAAACCTGGATAGTCAGTTAGACGAAAAAAAGTTAGAAGAGATCGGACAGATGGATCCCTTACTCATGTTTTACTCTTATTTTATGTCGGGACTAGGAGAATTTTATAAAGCGCATTATAAAGCTGCGATAAGGCTTTATATTCAAGCGGAGTCATTGTTGGAGCATGTTGCAGATCCTTATGAAAAAGCCGAGTTTTTTCAACGTATAGGAGAAGGATATTATCGCATATATCAATATACCTTTGCCGAATCATATATTGAAAGGGCTCTAGACATCTTTATGTTAGAACCGGATTATAAAGAAAAAGAGTTAGATAATCGACACTTACTTGCTGCTATTAATTCTGAACGAAATCTAGAGCACAAGGCAGAAGAACAATATATAAACTTAATAAAAGAGGCTGAAGGGTATCCATTACCATTAGCATTAATTTATCAAAGTTTTGCCTTCCATTATCTTCGAAAAAACAACCAAAATCAGGCAAAAGAGTATATAATGAGAGCACTAGATTCTCCTGGTCATTCATCTACTATTAATGGGATGAAGAGTAAAGGTGAACTTGCATTCATTCATCTACGCATGGGAAAAATGGGTCAAGCTCTCCCCTTACTAGAAGAGGTTGAGTCTGAAGCGGATAAGGTTTGTGATATTGAATATCAATTGCGCTGCTTAATTAACCGTCACCTATATGTTGAATTCAATCAGGATAAAGTAGACGAAGGGATTAATCAGATGGTAGAAGCGGAATTGTATTTTGATGCAATCGAAGTCTGCCAGGATATCTCCAGGTTTTATGAAAGCCAAGAGAATCATGTGAAAGCCTTGCACTACATGAAACGTGCTTTTCACTTAAAAGGTTTCCAATTTACAATTGGGGGTGAAGTTGCAGAATGAAAAAACAAGTATATGTTTTAACATTGGCCATTTTAATTAGCGTATCTGGTCCATTTACATTGGCTGGAAGCTTAACAGATGTTGTAACTCCTCATGGACAAGCCAACACAGGAAGATAAGAGTAAAGATGATTCTCGTTTGCGGGAATCATCTTTTTCTATGGTTTGGAGACTTTAATCGTAGAGAACCTCCTTTAAATCCTTCTTTTGCATTGAGTATTTATTCATTCTAATGTAACCTTATAAGTTATAAAAGAAGGGAGTTCATATGGAAAACAACAATATTTCTAATTCTAATAATGTTATAGCATTTATCATTCCATCTTTAATGGGGGCATTACTTTTCTTAATCCCTTTACCAATAGGCACGGACGGGCAATGGACCGTCCTCATTGCATTTCTATCTAGTAATCTAGAATTATTTGTAAGTGGGGTAATTACCGAGATCTTAGCTATGATCTTGGTTCTATCGAGCGTCGGCGCACTAATTGGAGTAGTACAACCAGACTGGATGATGAAGCGACCCTTTCTGAAAGGTTTGTTTGTCATTCATCCTTTTTGGCTCTTTATTCGCTTTTTAGGAGCGATCTTCGCAGTCCTAACGTTATTTGAAGTCGGGCCGGAAGTGATTATTGGAGTAGGAACGGGTCAGGAAGTTTTGTATAATCTCCTACCTGTATTGGCCATTTGGTCTTTTGTAATGGGTATGCTGCTTCCATTATTAATTGAGTTTGGCTTGATGGAGTGGTTAGGTACACTAGCGCAAAAAATTATGAGACCATTATTTAAATTGCCTGGACGAGCAGCTGTCGATTCATTGGCTTCCTGGATGGGTAATAATATGGTTAGTATCTTAATTACAATTAATCAATATGAGTCAGGCTATTATTCAAAAAAAGAATCAGCGATCATCGTGACAAACTTTACCATTACATCAATCGGTTTTAGTTTAATTGTTGCTAGATTGCTTAAAGTTGAAACGTTGTTTCCTTCGTTTTATTTAACGGTATTAATTGCTGTATTTGTAGCAGCAATCATTTGTCCTCGTATTCCTCCTTTATCAAGAATGAAGAATGATTACTACGAGGCAGCCGGGAAACAAATTGTTGAAGAAGCACCTCATAATATCTCTATTCCAAGATGGGCTTTTCAAAAAGGTGTAGCCAAAGCATCAAAAGTACCAGCTACTACCGTTCTGTTGAAAAAAGGATTGTTTAATGCAGCTGATATTTGGTTTGGTATGCTACCACTTGTTATGGGTATTGGAACGATTGCGTTAATCATTGCAAACTTCACGCCAGTTTTTCAGATCATTTCCTATCCATTAATACCTGTCTTAGAATGGATGCAAATACCGGAGGCCTCCCAAGCAGCACCGGCTATGTTAATAGGTTTTGCCGATATGTTCCTGCCAGCGATACTTGGTTCAAATATTGAAAGTGAACTAACACGATTTGTAGTAGGGGCTGTTTCGCTAACACAGTTAATTTATATGTCTGAGATCGGTGTCATGCTGATCCGCTCAAGCATACCTGTAAACGTAGGTCAGTTGTTCCTTATGTTTATCATTCGGACGATCATTACGTTGCCAATCGTTGTACTGATTGCTCATCTATTTGTATTCTAACAAGATAAACGAGTAAGATGTGAAAGAGAAAAGGAAGTGATGGTTATGTCAACTGAATGGACGGAATTAAGTAAAAAAATGCCGATTCGCTTAGCGCCGAGTATGGCCAAAGATCATCCCAACTTACCTGTTGTGAAGGAAGAGGGATGTTATTACTGGGGTGTGGATGGAAAGCAGTACCTTGATTTTACCTCAGGGATTGCAGTAACTAATGTTGGACACAGACATCCAAAGGTTGTTGCTGCGATAAAGGATGCCGCCGATTACCTCACTCATGGACCAATCGGTGTGATTCAATATGAATCCATTCTAAAACTAGCTGATGAGCTAGCGGAGATTATGCCTGGAGATCTTGATTGCTTTTTCTTTGGAAATAGTGGGACAGAGGCAATTGAAGGTGCATTAAAGCTTGCACGTCATGTGACAAAGAAACCCTTTGTCGTTTCATTTATTGGGGGATTCCATGGTAGAACGCTTGGATCCATGGCGATTAGTACGTCAAAAAGCAAATATCGTTCTCACCAACATGTAAGTGGAACGTATCAATTACCATACTATCAACCAGGAGACTCAGAGCAAGATGCGATTCAGAAACTAGATCTAGCAGCTGAACAATTATTTGCACACCAAGTGCTGCCAAATGAAGTTGCTTGTGTGATTTTAGAGCCTGTTCTTGGTGAAGGTGGTTATATCATTCCTCCAAAATCGTGGTTACAGCGTGTTCGTCAAATTTGCGATGAGCATGGGATTCTTCTGATATTTGATGAAGTACAAACGGGATTCGGTCGTACGGGTGAGTGGTTTGCCTCGCAAAGCTTTGAAGTCGTTCCGGATATCATGGCTGTAGCTAAAGGCATTGCATCAGGTATACCCTTGAGTGCAACGGTGGCAAATCATAAGCTTATGCAACAATGGCCACTAGGTTCTCATGCGACTACCTTTGGTGGGACACCACTTGGGTGTGCAGCAGCCCTTGCAACAATTGAAGTTATTAAAGAAGAGAAGTTACTTGAGAATACAAAAGTTGTTGGTGCTTATGCTCGTGAGCAGCTAGAGGAATTACAACAGAAATATAAGCGGATTGGAAATGTTCGCTCGATCGGCTTAATGATTGGCATTGAAATTGTTGATCCTGTTACTGGTTTGGGTGATGGGGAAGCGGCGATGGAAATTCTAGATCTTGCATTACATGAAGGAGTTCTCTTTTATTTTAGTGGCAAGCACGGAGAGGTCATTCGCATGATCCCGCCACTAACGGTGACAAAGGAACAAATTAATGAAGGAATAGCTGGTCTTGAGAGAGCTCTTATTGCGTTCGAAAAGAAGTAAAAGAAGGATGAAATGACAAATAGACAGGTATCTTGTGAACCAACACAGATGCCTGTCTATTTTTTCGAAGGAATATCCTTCATAAATTGTGAAAATAGTGTCTCACATCTTAAATCCTTTCTTTTAAATGGATGCGATTCATTATTTAATTTAAAAGCAATCGTATATTCGTATAGCTGCTAGCCTTTAGTCCGTCATAAAACTAAATACAATAAACTTTATTGTTAAGCTCTAAAATAATCACGTTTCGTTATAGCATACTGAACATCATTTATTAATTCATTATTCATCATGCTATTATCTCTAAAGATTCCTTCTTTTTGCATGCCTATTTTCTTCAAAACCCTCTCCGAGTTAGCATTCAATTCATTAAATTTAGCCTCAACTCTATTAAGATTTAATTCAGTAAAAGCAAGGTTTAATAGCGCGTTTAGAGCTTCAGGGATAAGGCCTTTTCCCCAATAGGTCTTATTAAGCAAATATCCTATTTCGGCATTTAGAGGATTATTCAATAGGTGGAGCTCACAAGTACCAATTAACTTGTTGTTCTCTTTATAAACCACTGCATATTTTCCAATAGGTTCTTTCATGTAAAAGGTTGATAATAAAATATTAACTTCACTCATGGCTTGATGAGGGGGGAATACATAATTCACTACCTCTTTATCTGATGTAATTAAAAACAAATCCTCAGCATCCTCTAGGTTGAAGGGACGTAAAACTAATCGATCTGTCTCAATAATAGAATGTTGAAGTAGAAGGTATAGCTTTTCTTGTTTTGTCATTATTAGCTCCTCTTAACCAAGTATTATATTCATTTAATACGTTATAACCTTTCATCATAGCATTTAATCTTATGGTTTGTTTCAGATCTTTCAGCGTGTAATTGTAAAAAGATGTTTAATTCTGCTCCAATTGGGATAAGGAAATAAGTCCTGTTGGAAAAATTCAGTGAAATCATACTCATTCCTCATGCAATGGTCACTTCTAGCCTTCACAATAAAAAGAGTGAGATTTGTGGAAAGGAGTGGAAGGATGAAGAAATTTCAGGATGCGTATGATCTAGAACGATTTTCAAAATCTGAAGAGAATTTTAAACGTTTTTACAAAGATGATTTGCATCATTTAGCTGAGGAGTTAGAGGAGAAACGGCTGCAGTTACTACGTGCTCATCGACGTCCGTATTGGATTCTATTAATGCTAACGATTGCAGCAACGGTCTATATCTATTATTTCTTGGAATGGACGTACTTCTTAGCCATTCCTGGAGCGTGGATTTTCTACAGTCTGTTCTTTGGCATCAGCAAAGAGATGAAATTTCAAAAAGAAGAACGTATGCTCAAATCCCAGATCAAAGAAGAGCTGCTCAAAAAAACGATCCGTTTTATGAACCCGAATTTTGTGTATAAACCTACCTATTTTGTCGCTTCTAAGCACTTTGTCGACGCGCATATTTTTGCAGATGCGTTTGATTATTATGGAGGAAACGATTTTGTTGAAGGCGATGTTGGGGAAGGAGAAGAACGAACACGGCTCTTTTTCTCAGAGGTCACTGCTGACAAATTGGTTACATATGAACATCGCAAACGAGTACGACGGTGGAGAGAGGCTGCGTTTCAAGGGTTGTTCTTTGTAGCGGATTTTAACAAACAGTTCGAGGGACTAACCACCATCGTTCCTAAGGAAAGAAGACCAAGCTGGTTCTCTAGGTTCTTCACAAAGCGTGATGAAGAGATCTTAAAAGAGATGGAGACGATGGATCTCGAGTTTGATAAGACATTTACAGTGAAAACAACAGATGAAACAAAGGCCAGGTATATTTTAACGCCAGCTTTTAAAAAAAGGCTCATGGAGTTTGCGAGTCAACAGCGTTCGAACAAGTCGAATGCAAAGTACCGGAAAAAAGAAGCGGCAAGGCAAGGGATGAATCAAATGAATGGTCGCCTTGTACCGAAGAAATACCCCAAACCATTTAAACGCGCAAAAAGCTACTTTACCTTCCTTGATGGGAAGATGTACTTTATGCTACATACCAATCAAACTCATTTTGAATCGAACATTCATCAAAAAATTGATGAGAAGATGTTCAAGGAATATTATCAGGACATTAACCGTGCGATGCAGCTTGTAGATGACTTGAACTTAAACTTACGTATATGGAACAAATGAAACGAAAATACATGATGACTCGTATAAGGAGGAGAGCATGAGTAGCCCACAGTTTAAAGACGACTATATGCTTGAGCGATTCTCCAAGTCGCCCGAGGAGTTCGAGGCATTTTACGATCAGGAATTAAAAAAGATCGTCAAAGAGCTTGAAGCTGAGAGATTGAAGATGGTTGATCCATTTAAACAGCTTATAAAAAAGTATTGGATCCCCGCCCTTATTGTTGCGATTGTCATTGCCATTATTGATTTTTCTTTTTTACTGGTCATTCCAGTTGGTCTCTTCGCTCTCGCTCCGATGTTAAAAAAGAGATATGATACATTCAACAGAAAGCGAGATGCTCTTGCCTCTCGTTTAAAGGAAGAAGTGTTAGGAAAAACCGTTCGATTTATGCATCCATCCTTTGCGTATAGACAAAACAGTGGCGTCTCCCGTTATAAGTTTATTGATGCTCATATCTTTGCTGATGAATTCTCGACCTACACTAGCAGTGACTACATGATGGGACGTATAGGAAATGAAGAGTCTGGTACGGAGGTTGAATTGTCTGAGGTAACGGCAGAGAAGATCATGGTCTCTAGAGATCGGGAGGGCAACCTCGACCGAAAGGCATATTCTGTGTTTCAAGGGTTGTTTTTCGTCGCTGACTTTAATAAAGACTTTCAAGGACTCACAACCGTAGTACCAAAGGAAAAGGAAAAAAGCTTTCTCGCTCAGTTATTTACAAAAGAAGATGAAGCGATCCTGCAACCAGTGGAAACAATGGATTTGGAGTTTGATGAGACGTTTACGGTCAGGTCATCTGATGAAATTAAAGCGCGCTATATTTTAACTCCTGCCTTTATGAAACGGTTAGTCGATTTCTCAACCAAGCAACGAAAAAATCGGGTGAACCAAAGTGCTGAAATGATGGACACAGTTAAAGAAGTAGTGGACATAGTGGTTAACCGAAAACGTCATGGAAGAACGACTCAGAAAGCGTTTGTTGCACCTTTAGAGCATGCAAAAAGCTACTTTTCCTTTCTAGATGGAAAGATGTACTTCATGCTCCATACTGGAAGAAAGCACTTTGAATTTAATCTTCATCAGCCGATCGATAAAGAGCTCTTTATCGAATACTACGAGGATATCAACCGGGCGATGGAGCTTGTTGATGAATTAAATCTGAACTTACGAATCTGGAATAAGAAATAGAAAAGGAGAGAATAAAATGGGTACATTAATCCTAATCGTTGTAGGTATTATGCTAGCAGCCATCATAGGTGTTGCCATCGTATACTACAATAAATTTCAACGCTATAACATTCATGTCGACAATGTCTTTGCGAATCTGGATGCGATCTTAATGCGTCGTGTGGATGAGCTGTCTAAACTGGTTGACGTCACACGCCAGCATGTGGAGGACGAAAACCAAATTCTTCAAGGTGTCATTGGTTTAAGGCAACAAATTATTGATGCGACAAATGTAGATGAGAAGGTCAAGGCGCACAATAACATGAACCGCCAAATCCCTACGTTTATGGCGCAAGCGGAGCGGTATCCTGATATTAAATTTAGTGAAGCGTATAAGCATTTACAACGTTCCATTACAAATATTGAAGAGAACATTCAAGCTGCACGTCACTCGTATAACCAATCAGTCGGGCGTTTTAATGCAGAAGTTTCTACCTTCCCAGGCAACATTTTCGCTGGAATTTTCCGCTTTGGAGCAAGACCGATGTTCGAAGCACCACAAGAGAAACGTGAAGATGTAGATCTGCGCGCAATGTTTAACCGTTAGGCATCTTTTCGGGTGGAAGAAAATAGATTATACTGTACGAAAAAGTTGAGTAGGTGCCAGTATGATTGAGATCTTATTCATTATCTTTATGATTGTCTTCTTTATCAGCTCAAACAACATTGAAAAAAGCCTTAAGCGAACGGAAGAACAGAATGAACAGATTATTCAATTGCTAAAAGAGAAGCAGGAAAAAGAGTGAGGCGTAGGTGCCTTACTCTTTTTTGTTTTTCTCATAGATGAAGAGGGTAAGGTTGAGGCGTTACAAATTAATCTGACACGTAAAAGAAAACTCTCCTACTATGTTTTCGAAACTAAAATCGATCAAGGTGATCTCCTTGCCAACTCCAAAGTGATCGATTACATGCTCTTTTTTTACGGTTGGAGTAAATTCTCGATCATACGTTAAATAAAGTGAAGAGTCACCATGGGATAATATCATTTTACCGGTTTCAACATGCACACTCTCAACTAGACTCACAAATCGTTCCGTAATAGACTCAGGTGACGCAAGCATGAATGAATCTGTTAAACAAACACAGCCGAGCTCTTTATCTACCTCCCATTTCCTTGTAAAAGTTTGCAAAGAAGGAGTAGTGTACGCATGTGTGAGGTTTAGTTGATACTCGCTTTGTTTACCTCGATGTTTAAAGGAAATGACTCTAGCAAACGCATCAGCACCTTGCTCTTGAACACACCCTCCAATCAAAGGGACGGAATGACCATGTGAGCCGTTTGAGAGCATCTGATATCGGTCAGCATTAAAAGAAGCTTTAGAATAATGTCCCGCCCCGATATCAGATAACATAGATACGCCGTTTACATAAATCATAAAGTGGCCGAGGTCATTGTGGTTGTGCGGTTCATTGTTATGTCCACCTTTTAGGGCAACTCCAACCACTTGGTTCTGATAGTCAAAGGTTGAAAGATACCACTGTGCCTCGGAGAAGTAGCTTGTGTGTGTGGGCCACACTCTGCCCTCTTTTGTTTCGTCGTACCAAATAAAGTGACGAAGGGCAGGAGCAAAACGGTAGCATGGATCTGACTCAAATTGTGCGCAATCACTCGTCCTGGGCAGGTGTACATGCTCGAATTGAGTATGCAAATAATGACTTAGCCCAAGTAGTGGCGATGCCTTTTCTATTGCATCTGAAAAATTAGCGACCGTATTTCGACCCATAAAAACCTTTTCTTGAAAGTGAGCAGTTTCCTTTATTTTAGGAAGAGTTAGTAGATTGACCTTGCCTTCTGTATGCTTTTTCAGCAGATCTGCAAAGTAAATAAAGTACCCAAATCCGTATTGCCAATAATGATAGCCTTCCTGGCATACTCCTTCATTCGTCAATCCTGCCACAAAGTAAGAGACGCTTTTTATACATTTATCAAGAATCCGTTGAAGTTCTTCTTTGGATTCAACTAAATACATAGCGCATGCGCCGATGGAACCGGCACAGACAGCCGACCAATTATGAGTAGCCTGCTCCCACGATTGGTCCACTTCTTGAAAGGGCTTGAGCACTCGTCTGCGAGTTTCATAGTTTATCCTCTGCTTGATTAGAGGAGGTAGTGAATCTTCGAACATTGTTAAAATTTCCGCTAAAGAAAAGGCTGTTTCGGCGGCGAATAAATCGATTTGTTGATGAGCCTCTGAACCGGGATTCGATTTCTCAAATGCTGAATGTATTTGAAGATGGGCAGGCAAGCACCATGTCCATTCATCACAGATAGCCCATATCGTTGAGTGGAGATGCTTAGGATAGTCCAGATTTTCTGGATAGAGGTACGATAGAATGGAAAAGGCAGTAAGACGCTTCCGCCTTTCAAAGTAAGGTTTTTGATAGGGATCACGATCTCCATCTTCGAAATAAGCATTGAATGCGCGGTAATTTAGTTCGGGCATGGGTGTATCTAGAACAGATTGCGCGTAGGTTGAGAGGTCCTTGACCCATTTTTGTAGGAATGAAGAGTTCTTAATTTTCAAGTGAATTCCATCAGATGAGATGGGTTCTCCGTAACCATCAGTGAATAAGGATGATTTCATACATACCTCCTATCTTCTCTAAAAGGGTACCTTTTCTATATTGTAAGGGTTTACAATAGAAGAAATCAATTGAATGGAAGGGTGTTCACATGAATCGTGAAAGTCTTCAAGTTGGTGCAACAAAAGTGGATGTCGAGAACGTACTTTTTGAACTTATTGATCCTGTGATGGCTGAGTTAAAAGAAGGTCATGCAGGAATTCATTTAGGGGAAACGGGCTCTTCTTATGGCTCAAAAACGGCTCGTATGGAAGCATTCTCAAGGCTTTTCTGGGGAGTAGCTCCACTTGTAGCAGGTGGTGGTGAGACTTCACATCTTGATCGACTCATAGTAGGGATTAGAAATGGAACGGATCCAAACCACTCGCAATATTGGGGAAAGCTAACCGATTACCATCAGATGCTAGTAGAAATGTCTGTGTACGGCTATGCTCTTTGTTTGATGCCGAATCAACTATGGGGGAAGTTAACAAACGAGGAGCAGGATCATCTAGTTGCGTGGCTGTCGCAAAGCAGTCAGTACAAGTGTCATGACTGCAACTGGTTGTTCTTTCCGGTTCTTGTTCAGCTGGGATTAAAGCAGGTAGGCGCTTCTTATTGTCAGCAAACCATTGATGATTCGCTTGAACGAATGGAGGCTTTTTACCTGGGGAATGGCTGGTATGCAGATGGGGAGGATGCCCACCGCGATTATTATGTGCCGTTTGCGATTCACTTTTATAGCCTTTTTTATGCAAAGGTAATGGAGAAGGAGGATCCTGCAAGGGCAACTCTTTATAAAGAGAGAGCCCAGCTTTTTGCGAAGGACTTTATCTATTGGTTTGCGGACGATGGACGTGCGATTCCGTATGGACGTAGCATGACGTATCGCTTTGCACAGGCTGCGTTTTGGAGTGCAATTGTCTTTGCGGAGGTAGATGTTGCCCCCTATTCACTTGGAGAGATCAAAGGTCTATTGTTTCGTCATCTTCGTGAATGGATGGACCGACCAATCTTTGATGCGAGAGGTGTGTTAACGATTGGGTACGACTATCCGAACCTAGAAATGTCGGAAAACTACAACTCACCGGGCTCCCCATACTGGGCACTTAAAACATTCTTATTTCTGGCGTTTCCTGATAATCATCCATTTTGGAGTGCGGAAGAACAGGAAATGCCAACTTTATCGGAAGTGCACGCTCAAGCTGAAGCAAACAAAGTACTGGCTCGTCATCATGGTCATGCAGCGATGTTTAATGCAGGACATCCAAGGACAAATGAACATACGCATACTTCTGCAAAGTACGAAAAGTTTGTCTATTCGAGCCACTTTGGGTTTAGTGTACCCCGGGCAGAATGGGGGATCGAACAGGGGGCTTTTGACTCTATGCTTGCATTAAGCGAGCAGGATCAACTTTTCAGAGTGAAACGTTCGTCTACGAGTATCCAACTTTCAAAATCGTTAATCAAAATGGAATGGAAGCCATGGCAAGATGTCATTGTAGAGACCTGGTTGGTGCCTGGACTCCCGTGTCATCTGCGGGTTCATCGAATCCGAACAGCTAGGCAGCTAACTGCTGCGGAAGGTGGGTTTGCTGTTGGACTTGATGAAGGGGAAAATGGATTATCGATCGTGGGAGAGGGCAAAGCGCTTTATACGCATCGTGGTGGCACAAGCGGAATGAAACGCATTTATGGAACAGGAGAGGTGAAACTTGTGTATCCAAACATAAATACAAACCTCATAAATCCAAGAACGAGTATTCCAACCGTTGTGAGTACATTCGAACCGGGAACACACATCCAAGCAGTTGCCGTGTATGGAGCAACAGATGATCGTTATGAAGAGGACTGGGATACGTATTTTTCAGTTGAGGAAAAGGGTGGCACACTCCTTTTTTACCAAAAAGAAGTCGCAGAGCCAATTCTATCGATATAAAAAAAGAAACTCGACGCCAAAGCTTGGGTGTCGAGTTTCTTGCATCTAACGAGCTTGGAATTGTACGTATTGAGTATTCGCAGTAATGAATAAGCCGCTGCGAAGCTCGTACATCTTTGATCCGTTAACCGTTAACTCGCGTACAACAGTAAAAACCTCATCGCGACTAACAGTCTGATAGCGAGCATTCCAGTCAGGACGGTTGTATACCCAGAGAGAGGAAGCAAGCACCCGAACGGTTCCGATTGAGTCGTTACTACTTCCACCAACCTCTTGAATAAAGCTATTCCAGACACTTAACAGATTAGCCGGGCAGTTTTTACCGGTCCAATGCTGATGACTAACCACACGTGAGAGTGGGATATTCAATTGGTTCATTAAACTTTGGATCAGTTCAACACCTCTTTGGCGTGTTGCGGTAAAATTGCCATCGCTATTTACGCAAAGCTCAATTCCAATAGACTGACTGTTTCCTGTTGAACCTGCATGCCAGCCAACTTCATTTGTTGGAAGGTGTTGATAAATAACGGAATCATCTACTGTATAGTGCCAGGAGACTTGCCTGCTTTGGGCATCTGCCCCTTTTACGTAGCGGGAATGTGTTTCTGCGTCTGCTCCGGGACTCGTGTTGGCTGTTTCGTGTACGGTGATATACGTGGGAGCAAGGCTTGTCCCTGGGCGGTTTGAGTTACTCGTTGGAATAAAATCTTGGATGATGTTCATGTTACTCGTCCTCCTCATTTTTAGTTACGAGCTTCCTTTTCAGGTCTTCAATGGCCAGCGTCTGCGCGGTGATTTGCTTTTCAAAACGAAACAATAGATACAAGGCAACAGCACTTGGAAATCCGACGTTCGCAAGCAGCATCGTCCATTCAGGCATAGTTCCCATCTTTTCACCCCTTTAAGAGAAGCTACTATCTAAAGAGATCCCCACGAACGAAAAATCAACTTTTTTCCCAAATTGATAAGAACATATATTCGTATTTTATGTGTATAATGAGAACATAAGTTCTTATTTATTTTATAGAACATTGATTATTCGTTGCTTGTCATCTCTTTAAAGAGAAAGGAGGTATGTTTGATGGAGTTAGTAAACCAACGTGCCTATAAGGAGTCAAATGAGTTTAGAGAATTTGTTACAACCTATGAAAAGGCTCTTAACACACCGGTTATACGTGCGTTTCTTGAAGATGAACAGCATATGAAGCTGTTAATTGAGAGTATTGATGAACCCACAACAAAAAATAAAGAGGCTGTGAATGAAAGCTTCCGTACCTTTTATATGGAGCTTCGCTTAGTGAAATATCTTTCGCAGCTGATTCACTTTTACTCCATTGATGTGAGCAAACGCTATAGGCGACACTTTGCACGACATTCCTATGTGATGGATCAACCGCTCTCAGACGATCACTCACTCTATCTTCATGATGTATTAGAATCGAAGGATCCGAGTGTAGAGAGTCTTGTAACGGAGGGAGGGCAGCATTTGGAAGAAGTCATTGAGAGCCCCGCGCTATACAAGCAGTTTCTCAAACTTTCCAATAAGCAAAAGCAAGTGCTCAACCTCTACTTTGTAGATGGACTCAGTCACAAGGTCATTGCTAAGAGGCTTGGAAGTACACCACAGAATGTTTCTCAAATTGCCACAAGAGCTCTTTTAAAATTGAGAACAGCTATAGATCAGGAGGACAAGCATGAGTAACACAAAAAGGAAAAGAGATCTTATTCAGAAGATGGAACCGAAAATTAAAAAAAGCATTCGGCACATCCCTTGGCAGTACCGAGAAGACGTTGAACAAGAAATTAAGATGAAGGTGATGGAATCGATAGATAAGGTAAACACGTATGACGTTCCAAGTTTTTTTGAATACACAGCACAAGAGAACGATAAGAAAGCAGGAATAAGCAAAAAGAAGGCGAATACTAAGGAAAAATGTGAAGAAAGTAGGGTTCATAATGAGTATTAATGCGAGACAAATATTTGTGAATCTCCCTGTCCGAAATTTACAGAAATCAAAGTCCTTTTTTACAGAGGTTGGCTTTACCTTTAATGAGCAATTTGAAGATGAAAGTGCAACGTGCATGGTCGTTAACGAAACGATCTATGTGATGCTCCTGGAAGAAGATCGCTACACATCGTTCACCAAAAAAGAAATTCCTGACACAAACACCCACTCCGAAGCCATTGTCGCGCTCTCGCTTGATAGCCGCGAAGAAGTCGATGAGGTTGTGAACCGTGCATTTGCTGCAGGGGCAGGATCTTATAATGAACCGCAGGACCACGGGTTTATGTATGGGTGGAGCTTTGCAGACATCGACGGACACCTTTGGGAGTTCTTTCACATGGACATGGCCGCAGCAGAAGCCGAGGCCAAGACACAGCAGTAAGTATCTTCGGATGCTTGCTGTTTTTTTTGTTGGAGACAGGTGAATTGGAGCGTTAGAGGGGAGAGAGGAGCATTAACCAATCAAACGAGAGTGTTACACCCTCATCCTTTTCAAACTCTTTAATCCTTGATACACTGAATATAATCTATTTTCAGAAATATGGGTGGGGGCGGTTTTATGAGATGGTTTATCCTAGGGATACTGTTCTATTTTTTAGCTCAAGGATTCTTAAGATGGCTCGGAGTTCCCTTTGGTCCAGGTGACTTGTTGCGAGGTGTTATTGGTGAACCAACTCCTATCAAATCAGCAATAGTCATTCTTGTAGGTGTCACTATCTTTTATTTAACCTATCGTTCTGTTCGTCATAAAATGCGAGAAAAAGCATCTTAAATCTCTATCATTGAGAGTTTCTGAGTAATCTGATAAAATTAATATACAATCATATATCTTATCAAGAGAGGCAGAGGGACTGGCCCTATGAAGCCCGGCAACCGACTATTTGTTCAGGTGCCAAATCCAGCAGAATGATGATCATTCTGATAGATAAGGAGTACACACACGTCTTCTTATAGAAGAGGTGTTTTTTTATTATAGAGTGGGGGGCGTAACAGATGAAGTATGGGTTTTGGCTACCGATTTTTGGGGGGTGGTTACGCAATGTTCAGGATGAAGAAATGCCACCAACCTTTGATTATGCTAAGAAAGTCGTTCAAGCAGCAGAGGAATGGGGTTATGATACAACTCTTCTTGCTGAACTTTATTTAAATGATATAAAGGGTCCTGGTGAAGATGTACTGGAGGCCTGGACCACAGCAGCGGCACTTGCTGCGGTTACGTCAAAAATTGAATTAATGACAGCGATTCGTCCGGGGTTCCATAATCCGGCGACGACGGCGAAGATGGCGGCAAATATCGATCAGATTAGTAATGGTCGGTTTACGTTAAATGTTGTGTCTGCTTGGTGGGCGGAGGAGGCGCGTCAATATGGTGGAGTGTTCACAGAGCACGATGAGCGCTATGCACGAACGGAAGAGTTCATTGATGTGTTAAAGGGATTGTGGACAGAGGAATCTTTCACCTACGATGGAAGCTACTATCAGTTAAAGGATACGAAGCTTTCACCGAAGCCTGTTCAGCGCCCAAATCCTATCCTTTATGCAGGTGGTGAAAGTGAACAGGGCAAAACAACGATTGCCGAAAAATGTGATGCTTACGTGATGCACGGGGGAACGGTGGATGAAATCCGTGCGAAAATTGCAGATATGAAGGAACGTCGGAAAAAAACGGGGCACTCTCCCTTTTCGCGTTTTGGAATGGCGGCTTACGTCATTTGCCGAGATACAGAAGAAGAGGCTCAAGCAGAGCTTGCTCGGATTACAGATGTGAAGGAATCAGATGCCTATGCCGGATACGATGATTTTACAAGTAAATCGCAGCTTGAACATCAAATTAAGCTTCAAGACTACTCCGTATCCAACCGCGGATTGAGACCTGAATTAATTGGTACACCAGAGATGATTGCCAAACGGATTTTGGAGTATGAAGAAGCAGGACTTGATCTCGTTCTCTTACAATGCTCCCCTCAATATGAAGAAATGGAACGTTTCGCTCGTGATGTGATGCCAGTTGTTGAACAGCTAAGAGAGCAAACAAAGGAGACAATCTAATATGAAAAAGATCTATGTAATTCATGAAAACCAGGAATGGACAGTACACTTATTTAAAAGGTTAGAAGAGTTAGGTCTTCCTTATGAGGATTGGCATTTAAAAAGTGGAGCCATTAATTTAAATGAGGCTCCTCCTGAAGGTGTATTTTATTCTCGTATGAGCGCTTCTTCTCATACGCGAGGTCACCGTTATGCGCCAGAGCTTGCATCAGCGGTGCTAGCATGGCTCGAACGTCACGGGCGTACGGTCATTAATAATAGCCGGGCGCTACAGCTTGAAGTGAGTAAAGTCGTTCAATATATGGAGCTTGAAAAATTCGGCGTCCGTACACCGAAAACAGTGGCCGCCGTTGGTAAAGACCAAATCCTAGAGGCTGCGGATACATTTGATGGACAAGCTTTTATTACCAAGCATAATCGTGCCGGAAAAGGGCTTGGTGTGCAGTTATTCCAAGACAAACAGGCACTGAAAACATATCTAGAGAGTGATGCCTTTGAAGAGCCGGTTGACGGAATTACGTTGCTCCAGCAATACATTCAGGCACCTGAGCCATACATTACCCGGTGTGAATTTGTGGGGGGAGAATTTGTCTATGCGGTGAGAGTGGATACGTCTGAAGGCTTTGAGCTTTGCCCTGCCGACGCTTGCTCAATAGAAGACTTATTCTGTCCGGCAGGTGTGGAGCCAAAAGCGAAGTTCCAAGTTGATCACAGCTTTAACGAGCCTGTCCTTGTGCAATATGCGGAGGTCTTAAAAGCAAACGGTGTGCAAATTGCAGGAATCGAGTGTATCCGTGATCAAGAAGGAAATCTATATACGTATGACATTAATACAAATACAAACTACAACTCGGAAGCCGAAGAAAAAGCTGGTGTGTTCGGCATGTTAGAGGTAGCAAAATATCTTGGGAGCCGTTTAAAAGAAGAGCAAGGGGCTCTTGTGTAACAAAAAAAGTTCTGCATCCACCATGGTGCAGAACTTTTTTGTGTATTAATTAATGATGGAAGCCACCGCTCATTGAATCCAGTTCAAATGAGTCGAGCACCTCGCCTTGGTCGTCAAGGATCTCAACCGTGTATGTTTCGTACCAGCTCTCATCACGATCTATGATAGAGACGAAGGTTTGATTTTCAATCGGAGTTGTGACTGTTTCACCGGTATAGATGATCCGCGCTTCCGTCGCTTCTGGATAATCCGTATAACCAAAGGTTACATACGCAAACCTGAAGTCTGGATTGTGCCACGTCCCCGTCTCAAAACGTTGAGTTTGCGTACCATTGGTGCTGGCACGATTAAATCCTCCTTCCAAAACAAGTCCACTCAACGGAATGCGAGTAAATTTCTCTTGATTGACCGTTAGCTTCTCAAGCCCAAGATCTGTCCCGTCTACGGTATAGATCGCATAGGCGATATCACTTCCAATATCCTCCCACAAAACATCTATTGTAGACTGTTCAGGGTGGCTGGCAGCAATGGCATCTTCTATTTCAGAATAAGAGGTATTATCAACATAAATTTCTCCTGGAGACAGCGAAATCATTACACCTGTATAAGAAGAGATAACCAACAGCCCCATCATAAGCACTGAGAAAAAGGTACCGCGTGTTAACAATAAGATGGCTAAACCAGCTAAAAAGAAAATCAGAGATAGATAAATCAGAACAAATCCAATCGGCCCAGGCGAAAATGCTAGTAACTGATATTGTGAGAGTGGTTCCTGGATGAAAAATTGAGTAATCCAACTCACTGGCTCAGCTTGTAACGTACGCAACACCTCATGAGGTGGCTCGAGTTCAGACATAAATCCGGTCACGCCGAAGATAAGTAGTGCAATAACAGATTCTGCTCGAAAGGAGCGTTTCAGCTGCGATTCCGTTAAACGAGGCTTCTTTAAGCTGAGCATAACCAAATGTCGCAGGCCGAAAAAGAGAAGTGGCACATACAGAATATGTTTAATAAATAAAAGCTGACCGTAGGACAACAGCCATCCGTTAAAATAATCCTGTGTCACTTGAGTGAGAAGAAAGAAACCTGTAAGTGACAGTAATAACACAGCTCCAGCTGCTACGGGAGAAAACCATTTATGAAGCTTTTGACTATCGGGCAAATTGGTTGCGTACCATCCCATTACAAATAAGGGACCTATCCATGCAGCTACACTAATGAAGTGAATAAAGGTTGAGACAAAGCCTAACCAACCGGAAATAGACGTCCCGTGACTTGCCCAGCTGGCACAAGCCATTAAAAGAACGGCCCCTCCTAAAAGGGCATACTTTACCACATTTGCAGAAGGCTTTTTCATGCGACTCAAAAGGAACATACTAATGACCACAATGATCGAACCAATGAGTGCTTGTCCGGCAGAATACGTCAGTAAAACCGTTGTAAAGGCATCAGACCACTTTGCGCCGAATTGACTCGTGAGCGTATTAATTACATTTACAACAGGTACAGCAAGTAAAATGGGGATTGAAATAAGTATACTTTCAACCGTTTGTACCTTTAGCGTAATGTTTGCTCGGAGCCTCTCTGGCAAGATTTGTAGAATGTAATACCCCGACACGATCGCAAACGCTATATATAGAAAGACATTTGATAATTGAACAATCATAACCATAAACGGCCTCCAACAGATAAGATCATTATTATTGTAACCATCACACTCAAAAAGAGACAAGCACCATAGTAAGAGAAATATGTGATCAAACAGTGAATGTGACGAACCTGTTCACAGAATCAATCAAACGTTTGTTTAAACTTTAAGTAGTAAGGTAATGTGACGATGATCTTGCTTGATCGCTTCTTATGCACTACACTATAGCAGTAGTTGCATAGTATCGTTTGTCATCGTATAGCCCCGATAATATGGATTGGGGGTTTCTAGTAGGAGCCTTAAACTTCCTAGCTACGAGAATAGGTTTGCCCTATTTTTGTAGCTATTTTTTGTGGGCAAATCTTCTTTCATTTCAATGTGAGGAGTGATTAAAGTGGGAAGCATTTTAATTAAGCAAGCAGAATTGATTACGATGAACAAGGAAGAAGAATCGTTTGTGGGAGACCTTCTAATTGAGGGCACAACGATTAAAGCCATTGGATCCAATCTTGGGGATGTGAAAGCCGACAAGGTGATTGATGGTAGAGGGAGAACAGTGATCCCAGGATTTGTTCAAACACATATCCACCTATGTCAAACGGCCTTTCGTGGAAAAGGGGATGACCTTGAGTTAATGGATTGGTTGCAAAAGCGGATCTGGCCACTCGAAGCGGCTCATGATGAAGAATCAATCTATTACTCAGCAATGCTTGGGATCGGTGAACTCATTCAAAGTGGAACCACCTCGATTGTTGATATGGAAACGGTCCACCACACGGATTCGGCCTTTCAGGCGATCTCGCAAACAGGGATCCGCGCATTAGCCGGTAAGGTCATGATGGATAAAGGAACTGAAGTCCCTAAAGCATTACAGGAAAATACGCAGCAATCCATTCAGGAAAGCGTTGATTTATTAGAGAAATGGCATAATTATGATCAAGGACGGATTCAATACGCCTTTACACCAAGATTTGTTGTTTCATGCACAGAGCCACTGCTCAAAGAAGTTCAAGCATTGTCTGATCATTACCAGGTTAAGGTGCATACGCATGCGTCTGAAAACCGTGGCGAAATTGAGATTGTGCAAGCTGAAACGGGTATGAGAAATGTTGTTTACTTGGATCATTTAGGACTGGCGAATGAACGATTGATCTTAGCGCACTGCGTCTGGTTAGACGAACAGGAGAAGAAAATCCTCAAAGACCGCGGTGTAAAAGTGACACACTGCCCAGGCTCAAACTTAAAGCTAGCTTCTGGTATTGCGGAAATTCCCGACTTACTCAGTCAGGACATTGCAGTCAGTCTTGGTGCGGACGGGGCACCATGCAACAACAATCTAGATATGTTTAATGAAATGCGACTCGCAGCTCTGATTCAAAAACCAGTTCATGGGCCAACTTCAATGGACGCAAGAACTGTGTTCCGCATGGCTACACTTGGTGGAGCGAAAGCCATAGGTCTAGACCATGAAATTGGAAGTTTGGAAGTAGGAAAGAAAGCGGACATTGCCATTTTAAACTTAAATGATTTTCACACCTATCCATCATTTGATGTAGATACAATCTCTCGAATTGTTTATTCTGCTACACGTGCTGATGTTGAAACAACGATCATTAATGGAAAGATCGTCATGGAGAACCGCATCATGAAAACACTCGACAAACAGCTTGTACTAAGTGAATCAAACCGAGTGATGAAGCGCTTAGTGAAGCGACTTCCGAAAATATCATAAGCATATTTCATGCATAGTCCCCCAGTCGTAGACAGATACTACAAACAAAATCTGTCGATCGGGGGACTTTTTAAGATGGATGAGGTATTGGTTGCGCTGCTACGGACAGCCATTGTGTTTTTTATGATTTTGACTTTCTTTCGCTTAACCGGAAAAAAAGATATCGGAGAAATTAGTGTTTTAGATATCGTCATCACATTACTGATTGTAGATATTGCCGTTATTATGATTGAAGACACAGATATTTCATTTATGAAGGGAATTGCTCCCATTCTTTTGTTGTTTGCTATTCAATATACGTTTTCACGCATCTCGTTAAAGAATCAAAAATTCCGAGATATCGTTGATGGTCGACCCGTACTAATCATACGTGAAGGCAAACTTCAGCAGGAGAACATGAAGAAGCAATCGTATAATCTCGATGACGTTTTACTTCAGCTGAGGACAAAGGATGTATTCGACATCTGTGACGTCGACTATGCGTTACTTGAAACATCAGGAGCATTATCTGTTTATAAAAAAGGAGATCAGTCGCCATTCACTCTTCCTTTTATTTTAGACGGCATGGTACAAGAAGAGCACCTGGGGATCTTTGGAAAAGACTCAAGTTGGTTAAGAAACGAGCTTAAAGAAAAAGGATACGAAAATTTTGATGACGTGTTCTATTGCGGATTCACTAAACAAAATAAGCTTTATATAGAGAAAAGAATTAAAGAGGACGGGAAAAGTAAGGCTTAACATTCATGTGAAGCACTTCTTCTAAATCGTCCAAGCGGATCAAATAATAATCAACCGATTCGGGCATTTGGACTTCTAAATCATTCTTTATCTGATCGGTATGTAGGACAAAATGAGTCTCATCTACAGGACGAATAGCAAGTGCTGCTTGAGTCACCGTAACAATCGTGAGCTCATCATGGAAATCTTCAGCCTCCATACGTTCAAATGGAGCATCTAGCTGAACGGATAAAGACGATGAATGGCTTGTTGCAGGGAGCAGCAACCACTGAGGGAAGAGGTGACCGTCAATCTCTTCATAGTATACTTTCATAGGAAATCCTCCTTCGTTTTTATAAGTATATCCAATAAAAGAAGAGCTGTCTCAAATGGGTGCATTCAGAAGTGAATGGCCTTAAAATGAGACAGCTCTTTGGTTAATAGGCATAGTGAAGATCGTCAACACTTACAGAGTGAAGAGTTGACGGATCAGCTTCATTACTTATTTGCAGTAAGAAGCACCAATGATTACAAGAAGAATGAATAGAACAACGATTAAAGCAAAACCGTTACCACAACCGCCGCTGTATCCTCCAACTGGTCCTTGTTGACCGTATCCGTAGCCACCGCCACAACCGTAGTCAGCGCCACCGTAGTTACCACCACCGAAGAAGCCCATGCGTACACCGCCTTTCAAAGGGAATACTTTACTCTATGCACTCATGGAAGTTTGGCTACGGAAGTGGGCGATTTTTTTAATCTTCGGGCTAAATGACTATGGAGGAAACGGCGTTACTTTCCAGATAGTAGCTGGCTTTTCTTAAGTCCTGTTACAGCTCCGACAAGCGTTATATCAATTCCATAATCGAGCATACACTCAGCCACTTCTAATTTAGTTTCTTGTCGCGCGGAGTAACGTACTTTTTCAAGGATGGTGAGTAACTCCATGTGCGATAAGTCAGGTTCCTTTTCCATCAAAATCATCCTCTTCGGTTTTCTTTTTATTATACCGAATGTATGTTCGTAAAGGTAGTGGAAAAATCTTTTTTGAAAAAAGTTTTTAAAAACACTTGTCTTATGTTTGTGGATTGGGTATAATACTTTTTGTCAGTGATTGAGACACACACTTCTGGCCCGTTGGTCAAGCGGTTAAGACACCGCCCTTTCACGGCGGTAACACGGGTTCGAATCCCGTACGGGTCACCATTACTATTTATGAATAACCAGCGATGTACATAGAGAAGCTAAGAGGAATCTGAAGCTTATCTGCAGTCAATAACAAAGAGAAGCAAGGAGTTCAAGGACACAAGTTTTCGAAAGAAGGAGCGTACAACTGTACGTGACTGATTGAGAATAACGCAGTGGACGAAGAAATCCGCCGCTTATCTGAAGTTATAATGGAGGATTAGCTCAGCTGGGAGAGCATCTGCCTTACAAGCAGAGGGTCGGCGGTTCGAGCCCGTCATCCTCCACCATATTATCTTTTTTCTTTAGCTTGGAGGGGTAGCGAAGTGGCTAAACGCGGCGGACTGTAAATCCGCTCCCTACGGGTTCGGCAGTTCGAATCTGCCCCCCTCCACCATTTTTGTTGGGCTATAGCCAAGCGGTAAGGCAACGGATTTTGATTCCGTCATTCCCTGGTTCGATCCCAGGTAGCCCAGCCATTTTTTTATGAGTAAAAACATGAGCCATTAGCTCAGTTGGTAGAGCATCTGACTTTTAATCAGAGGGTCGAAGGTTCGAATCCTTCATGGCTCACTTTTTCTTTAAGTAGAGCATGATTCTCACCTACGGTTCCCCTGCTTCATTAATAAAAAGAAGTAGGAAGCAGGACTAGCATAGCGTCGGAATCCTTCATGGCTCACTTCTTTTCTTGAATTTAATTAATCGTATATATAAAAGAAGCTGAAACTTCATTATGGAGTAAGGCTTCTTTTTTTTGTATGAAATAAAAAAAGCATCTCTTTTGGAGATGACAAAGGATTACTAATTTGTTATGGTCTTGTATTCATTCAGTAGGTGATCTAATTCTTGGCTTCTATTAATGATATCTGGGGAGCTTAGATCAACTGTTAAGGCCATTTTGTTTAGATCATGGCGGACTCTTTCGATTTTGTGCAAGAGTATGTTTGTTTTCTTTGATGGCATTACTCGTCACCCCTTTTCTGGGAAAATAGTCCGATTTTAACATCGATACATAATTACTACCCTAATTTTATTCTTTCAAACCCCATTTTTCTGTTAAAATAAAAAAAGTGTAATAAAAAACGAAACCTTTTTTAAGCCGGTACGTAAACGGTACAGATTGAAGCGGTCAGGGGTATTGCTATGGACACATTAGTTAGGAAATTGATAATCGAAGTGAAAAAAGGGGATACTGAATCCTTTGGTGAGCTTGTCGAGTTATTTAAAGACAAGGTCTACCAAGTGGCCTATCGAATGGTTGGTCATCCACAGGAAGCTCAGGATGTGGCACAAGAAGCTTTTTTACGTGCCTATACGAACCTTGATAAATTTGATATGGATCGTAAATTCTCTACTTGGTTATTCCGAATTGCAACAAATGTTGCGATTGACCGACTTCGTAAAAAGAAGCCTGACTTTTACTTGGAGGATAAGGTAAAAGGAACGGAAGGACTTACTTACGAATCGCAGCTTGCTGCTGACCAGGAACTTCCTGAAGATCAAGTGGTTAACTTAGAAATGCAGGAATGGATCCAATCAGAGATTAATCAGTTACCCCTTAAGTATCGATCTGCTGTTATTTTAAAATATATGGAGGATTTGTCGCTGAAAGAAATTAGTGAAATACTTGATATGCCGATTTCCACAGTGAAGACGAGAATTCATCGTGGTAGAGAGGCCCTTAGAAAACGAATGAGGAAGATTTAAAGAAGGAGGCATATTCCTATGTCGTGCGAGTCACATGTGCAAGGATTAATTCATAAGTATTTAGATGGAGACGCAACCGAAGTAGAGAAGAAAGAACTCTATCTACATGTTGAAACCTGTGAAGAATGTGATTTGCATCTTCGTGAGCTTAAGAAAGTCATTGCCTTTACCCAAAGTGCATCTCACATCGAAGCTCCTGCTAACTTCACAGATCAAGTGATGGCAAAGCTACCACCTAAAAAACAAACCGTAAAATGGAAAAGCAAAATAAAGAAACATCCAATTCTTATAGCGGCTGCAATCTTTTTCTTATTAATGTCCGCTTCCTTCTTAACCTCTTGGTCAGGCAACGCTGAAAAGGTTACTGTATCTGGATCGGGAAATATTCAAATTGATAAAGAAACCGGCGTCGTAACCATACCAGAAGGAGAAACCATCCAAGGGGATCTAGTCGTCCGGAATGGTCAGCTTGTTGTAGAAGGAAATGTCGAAGGAGATGTCCTCCTGGTAAATAGCAAGCCGTATTATGCCTCAACTGGAGAAGTGGCCGGGGAAATTGAGGAAGTGAACCAGGCGCTTGAGTGGGTTTGGTATAATATGAAGCATATGTTTAATGAAACGGTTTCGATTTTTGATAATGACAGTGAATGAAAGAAGAGGCTGGGACATAATTAAAAATCAATTTGAAAAGGCGAATGATTCGATTGCAGAATCATTCGCCTTTCGTTATTTTATTTGAACAAGCGGAGGGAGAACCTGAGACTCCTACGGAACAGAACGTGGTGAAGACACTGTAGCGGCGCTTTTCCCGCGAAAGGGGCTGAGGCCGTTCCCGTGGAAAGCGAGGGTTTCTCGTGTAGCGGATTATTTGCTATATTCGTGTTTTACTCGCTTTATTAATGTTATGTCCCGCCCTCTTTTTTTGAGTTTTCCAACTAGTTCCACATAGTTTTCCATACATTCAAAGACAAGATCTATCTCAATTCTTACGCTTATATGGTATAATGAGGCAGCTAATGTCGTAAGGTAAGGGTATAGCTCAATGACTGTTAGCGATTGAATGAATAATGAAGGTAGACAGGCTGCTATTCCTGTCTCGTTTGTGTGAGTTTAGATTGATTTGTTTGGAGGAAAAGCAATGCAGGCTATGCTTCCGTTTGATTTGCCATTTGAAAATGTTGGTTGGCTAAGTTACTTTGGTCAAATTATTGATATATTACTTGTAACGTACGTGATCTACAAGTTGATTATGATTATTAGAGGAACCCGGGCCGTACAATTGGTCAAGGGAATAACCGTTATCTTAATTGTTTGGTTTATCAGTGGGTTCTTCGGGCTCCGAACGCTTGAGTTTATCATGTCGCAAACACTTACATATGGGTTACTTGCGATTATTATTATCTTTCAGCCTGAGCTGAGAAGAGGTCTTGAGCAGTTGGGGAGAGGGCGCTTTTTTGCGAGTCGAACGGCGCCTAAGAATGAACCTGTGCAAAAATCAATTGATGCCATTATTAAATCGTGTACATACATGGGTAAACGAAGAATTGGAGCGCTTATTTCAATTGAGCGTGAAACTGGCTTAAGTGATTACGCAGAAACGGGTATTTCGATGAATGCGGATCTAACGTCAGAGCTTCTCATAAATATTTTTATTCCGAACACGCCTTTGCATGATGGAGCGGTCATTCTTAAAAACGAGTCCATTCTCGCGTCAGGCTGTTACTTGCCTTTATCTGAAAATCCGTTTATTTCAAAAGAGTTGGGCACTAGACACCGTGCAGCGCTCGGAGTAAGTGAGGTTACAGATTGTATTACGATCATTGTATCTGAAGAAACAGGGAACATCTCTGTTACGAAAAACGCAGAATTACACCGTGATTTAACGGAGGAAGAACTGCGTGAAATTCTAGAAAAATCAATGCTCTCTGAAGATAAAGCATCAGCTCCATCACGCTTTAAGTGGGGAGGAAAGAAAAATGGATAGGCTGTTTAATAGCCATTGGTTTGTACGGATCATTGCGTTCTTTGTAGCGCTTATGCTATTTGCTATGGTTAACCAAGATAACCTTGGTAATCAGCCAAGTGTCTTGCCGACCATTAGTAACAGCTCCTACACACTTGAAGAAGTAGAGCTTCACGTAAATTATAATGAAGAAGAGTATGCTTTAACAGAGGCCCCCGAGACGGTACAAGTAAAATTAAGTGGGTCGAGAAGTGCATTGGCTTATTTTCAAATGATGAGACCAACGTATGAGGTTTTTGTTGATGCGACAGAGCTTGAAGAAGGGTCACATCGTGCTCGGATTGAATATCGAGGATTTCCAAGCGAATTGTCGGTAGCGGTCACACCAACAACCGCTAATATCGAGCTTCAAGAAATTCAAACGTCATCCTTCCCTGTTCAAGTCGACTTATTGAACACAGACAGTGTGGAGGAAGGATACACGGTTGGAACACCAATCGTGACTCCGATTAACGTGGATGTCACAAATGCTAGAGAGTTTCTCTCGTATGCGGCTACGGCAAAGGTTTTTGTAGACATGGACAAGGCGGATGCCACTATTGAAGACGAATATCCCGTTCACATCTATAATTCGGATGGGATTGAGCTTGAAATGGATTCAAACCCGAACTTCGTAACGGTACGAGTTCCAGTAACAAGCCCAAATAAACAAGTACCAGTTAATATCAAACGAACAGGTAAGCTGAAATCTGGGTTAAGCATTGAGCAAATTGAGCTTGAGCCAGGTGATGTCACTGTTTACGGGCCGGCCGATTATATTGAAAGTCTAGAGTCTCTCAGCGGAGTGGAACTAGATTTAAGCAAAATTGAAGAATCAACAACGATTGAGCTGGACGTGCCAGTTCCTGATGGAGCAGAACGAGTAGAACCGAAAAAGATATCCGTCAATGTGACAGTTGGTGAAGAAGAGGAACGTGAACTTTCAGGTGTACCGCTGAATATCATGGGAAGATCTGATGAAATGTCGGCCAGGCTCGCTGCGGATCAACCGGCATACATAAATGTAACGGCTTATGGAACAGAGGAACAGTTGAATCGTATGAGCACCTCAGATTTTCAGGCATATGTTGATATCAGTGAAGAAACGGCTGGAGAAAAGGAATTACCGATTGAATTTAATGGACCACAAAATATTCGATTTGAACCAGATGAATCTAAAAATGCAAAATTAACAATTACCGATCAGTCTGAGTAGTTGAGTTGAAGGAGCGATGACAATGGGAGTATATTTTGGAACGGACGGTGTCAGGGGTGTAGCCAATACGGAGCTCACACCTGAACTGGCGTTTAAGCTTGGAAGAGTAGGGGGTTACGTGTTAACCCAGCACAGTGAAGGGCAGCCTCGCGTTTTAATCGGAAGAGATACACGAATCTCAGGGGAAATGCTTGAAAGTGCATTAGTGGCAGGACTTCTATCGATAGGTGCAGAGGTTATGCGTCTGGGCGTAATTTCAACACCCGGTGTGGCTTACCTAACAAAAAATATCAGTGCGGACGCAGGTGTGATGATCTCAGCTTCACATAACCCTGTACCAGATAACGGAATTAAATTTTTTGGACCGGATGGCTTTAAATTAAAGGATGCTCAGGAAGCAGAAATTGAAGCGCTATTAGACGCTGAAGAAGATACACTTCCACGTCCAACAGGTGGAGCGCTTGGTCAAACAAACGATTATTTTGAAGGCGGACACAAGTATATCCAGTTCTTAAAACAAACGGTAGAGGATGACTTCTCAGGCATTCACGTTGCGCTTGACTGTGCAAACGGAGCGGCTTCTGCACTTGCACGCCACGTCTTTGCTGATCTTGACGCTGATATCTCTGCGATGGGCAGCACACCAAATGGAGTAAACATTAATGAAGGCTGTGGCTCCACACATCCAGAAGGACTCGCAGAATTCTTATTAGAAAAAGAAGCTGATATCGGATTAGCTTTTGATGGAGATGCTGACCGTCTGATTGCCGTTGATGAAAAAGGTCAAATCGTTGATGGCGATAAAATCATGTACATCTGTGCGAAATATTTCAAAGAACAAGGCCGCTTGAACAACAGTACAGTGGTGACAACGGTTATGAGTAACCTTGGTTTCTACAAAGCACTCGAAGAAGCAGGCATTGATACAAAACAAACAGGCGTTGGCGACCGCTACGTGATGGAAGAAATGCGTAAAGGCAGCTTTAACCTAGGCGGTGAGCAATCAGGGCATATCATTTTCCTTGATTACATCACTACAGGGGACGGAATCCTTTCTGCTCTACAACTTGTGAACATCATGAAAATGACAGGAAAAACGCTCTCAGAACTAGCAGAGCCAATGCAAGTCTTCCCGCAGCAGCTTGTGAACATCCGAGTAACCGATAAACACGCAGTCGAAGAAAATGCGCTAGTAAAAGAAGCGATTGAAAAGGTAGAAGCAGAAATGAACGGAAACGGCCGCGTCCTCGTACGCCCATCAGGCACAGAACCATTAGTACGTGTCATGGTAGAAGCCGAAACCGAAGAAAAATGCACGAAATTCGTAGAAGACATCGCAGAAGTGGTACGCGCTGAGATGGGATTAAATGAATAGATAACTGATTGTACCGTCCTCTTGCCTTTTGGGTGAGGGGGCGGTTTTTTGTTGGGAGAGGTGCGCGGGAGAGGCGCGGGAATGAGGGTGAGGTGTGCGAGTGGAGGTGAAAATGCGCGGGAATGAGGGTGAGGTACAATAAGTATTAATGATAAATAAAAAGGAGAATTAAATGATCAGAGACTTACAAACCACGCATCCCATGCATCCAATTACGAACCTACTTTTTGCGGCAATTGAAGAAAATTACCAGAGGTTATGTTCGATAGTGAAAGATATCGATCAAGAGGTCCTGGATTTTAAAGGGGTAGGTGGAGAAGAGAATAGTATTGCTCAGCTCATTAAGCACCTTTCTTATGTAGATCTTTTATGGGTTTACAGATTTAAAGGGGAGCTTATTCGGGATGAACTTGAAACAAAATATGGGCCAATGGTTGATGGGGAAGGGAATATCCCTGATGTGAATGGAATTTCTTTAGATAGTTTATTAATGGACTATCATAATGTCATCGAGCAACTACAGGATTTCTGTCTAAGCGTCTATGATGAGCATTTGACCGACATAGTAGAATATGATACAGAACAAGCGACTATTCGGTGGGGACTTTGGCACCTTGCTGATCACAGTAGATACCATCAAGCCCACATCAATACCCTGATAAAAACATATAAGTCCCACTACTCTAAGTAATGGGACCCAACCTCAGCTCTTATGAATCTCTTCCGTCCCAGCCTCAACCGCAGTCATATAGTAGTGACATTTATGATCAATGATCTCCATTGTCTTTTTTAATTCTTCCATCTGTGCCTCCACCTTTGCTTTCCTTTCTAGAAACATCTCGTATCTCTGGGTTAAAGAGGAGTCTCCTTCCTGGCACCATTGGATAAAGCCTTTAATTTCTTTTAGTGGCATACCGGTAAGCTTTAGGCATTGAATGATTCTTAGTGCTTCAATGTCTGAGTCTTTAAATAGTCGTTGGCCGCTTGGAGACCTTTCAACAAAAGGCATGAGTCCTTCTTTGTCATAGTAACGAAGGGTATGAACTGTTAAATCTAATGTTTCGGCAACTTCTCCGATTGAATATGTCTTACAAATCTCCTTTTCCTAATCCGTTTTTCAACCATCCTATCATGATCAGAAAGTTTAAGCTTGACCTAGAGTTAACTTTAGGGATTAATCTTACACTCATAAGGGAAAAGAACCCTTAGAATCTGAATTCATATGGAGGTCATACATTTATGGTAAAAGCAAAAGCACGTGCAGTGGACGGTCCAGATAAGGGATTCCGAGAAGCGGAGATTACAAGACGTGATCTTGATCAACAGGATGTTCTAATTGAGATTAAGTTCGCTGGGATCTGCCACTCCGATATTCATACAGCTCATGGAGAGTGGGGCGAGGTTAACTATCCTTTAGTTCCTGGTCATGAGATCGCTGGAATCGTAACAGAAGTTGGCCCAAATGTAACTAAGTTTAAAGTGGGCGACCGTGTCGGTGTTGGGTGTATGGTTGATTCATGTGGAGAATGTGAAAACTGCCAAAAAGGCGATGAGCAGTATTGCAACAAAGGAAATGTCCCTACATACGCTGGGTTTGATAAATATGGTGAGCCGACTCAGGGTGGATACTCCACTCATATCGTTGTAACAGAAGGCTTTGTTGTTAGCATTCCTGACAACATAGAGCTTGATGCAGCAGCTCCATTATTATGTGCAGGAATCACGACGTTCTCTCCATTAAACCGTTGGCAGGCTGGCCCTGGCAAGAAAGTAGCAGTTGTCGGTATGGGTGGACTTGGTCATATGGCAGTTAAGATTGCACATGCAATGGGAGCAGAAGTGACAGTTCTATCTCAAACGTTGAACAAGCAAGAGGATGGAATGAAATTCGGAGCAAAGGACTATTACGCAACGAAGGATCCAGAAACGTTTGAAAAGCTTGCAGGTACATTTGATCTAATCATTAACACGGTCAGCGCAAAAATTGACGCTGGCGCGTACATTGGTCTTCTTGCCCTAGATGGCACGATGGTAAACGTAGGTGCACCACCTGAACCATTATCTGTTCATGTGATGTCATTAATTGGTCGTCGTCGTTCATTTGCAGGATCAATGATTGGTGGCATCCAAGAAACACAGGATATGCTCGACTTTTGCGCAGAGCACAACATCGCTCCAAACATCGAAGTCATCTCTGCAGATGAAATTGACCACGCGTATGATCGTGTATTGAACTCTGACGTGAAATACCGTTTTGTGATTGATACGAGCACGATGTAACTAATGAGTGAAAGGTGTCCCAACCGTAATGGCAGGGACACCTTTTCTATTCCTCAATTGATTTAATAACTTTGGCAGGGACTCCCGCAACAATCACGTTATCAGGTACATCTTTTGTAACAACGGCTCCAGCTGAAATAATGGAATTCTCACCAATCGTTACACCTGGCATGATGGTTGCTGCAATGCCAATCCAAGCATTGTTCTTTATGTTGATTGGCTTAGACATAGTGGCTCTTCTTTCAGATGGAGAAATTGGATGATTCGTCGTCACAAGATTTACTTTCGGAGCAATTAATACATGATCTCCGATTGTAATCCCTCCTCTATCCATGAATGTACACCCAGAATTAATAAAAACATGACTACCTACAGTTAGGTTTTGTCCGAAGTCGGTGTAAAAGGGAGGAAGTAGTTCAAAGGTGTGTTCGATCTCCTGAGTAGTTAACTCGAAGAATTGTTTTCTGACCTCTTCAGTTGAATGGTAGCCTGTATTCAAGTTAGCCACGAGCTCTTGCGCTCGCTCAATCGCTTGAGCCATTTTGGGGAATTCGGGATCTTGGATGGATATAGTCTCACCGGCACGGTCACGATCAAAAATATCATTCACTATCATCACTCCTATAAAAAAGTTATTATTTTTTAACGATAGCACCTAGAGGTAACTCTAGGTAAAGGCTCAATCAGAATTTCACTACCAAATACCACAAAAATAGACAATTCCCCGAATTGCTCACCACTCATGACTTTGCCGCATAGACTACACGGTAAACCCCACTCTCCGCTTTATTTTCTTGATTGACGATAGGTTGTCAATCAAGTATGATTATTTTGGATTAGATGAGAGGAGGATCGTGTATAGTTAGTGAGCAACATAAAGCGCCTGAACTGCCCCACGTACGGACATTGGGACAGTTGACGAGGAGAGGGTTTATCGATATTTTCGGCGGATGCCCTCCGGTTGATGCATGACAACCGTCAAGCTTCTAGAAAAAGCATCAGGGTGACCTGGTGGACAAAGCTAGAAGTACCATGCCCATAAAAACTAAAATTGATAAGAGTGGGGGCAAGTATGCCCTCAGGTTGCTTGCCCCCGACTATGGGAGGTAACCATTTATGTGTGGAATCGTAGGTTATGTAGGAACGGAAGATGCAAAGGAAATCTTGCTTCAAGGACTTGAAAAGCTTGAGTATCGTGGCTATGACTCAGCCGGTATCGCTCTAACAAACGCAGAGGGCGTACATGTATTCAAGGAAAAAGGCCGTATTGCAACTCTTCGTGAGGCTGTGGATTCAGAAACCAGCGCAACTGTTGGGATCGGACACACACGTTGGGCGACACACGGTGTACCAAGTCAATTGAACGCACACCCGCATCAGAGCTCAAGTGCCCGTTTCACTCTCGTACACAACGGTGTAATCGAGAACTACAAAGAACTAAAAGCAAACTACTTAAGTAACAAAGAGCTAGCAAGTGATACGGATACAGAAGTCATTGTTCAAGTGATCGAGCACTTTGTAGAGCAAGGTCACAGCACAGAACAAGCCTTCCGCGAGACGTTATCCCTTCTTAAAGGTTCATATGCTCTTGCTTTAATTGATCAAGAAAACAAAGAAACCGTATTTGTCGGTAAAAATAAAAGCCCACTTCTTATCGGAGTTGGTGAAGATGTGAATGTCATCGCGTCTGATGCAATGGCTATGCTTGCTGTAACAGATCAATTTGTTGAGATCATGGATCAGGAGATTGTCATTGTTAAACGTGATTCGATTACAATTGAAACACTTGCTGGTGTGAAAGTTGAGCGCGAGCCTTACACAGCTGAGCTTGATATGAGTGACATCGAAAAAGGAACATATCCTCACTTTATGCTGAAGGAAATTGATGAGCAGCCGTTTGTTATGCGTAACATCATCCAAAAGTATCAAAATGAAGACGGTGGCCTACGTATCGATGCTGACATTCGTGAAGCCGTAAAAGCAAGCGACCGCATCTATATCATTGCAGCTGGAACAAGCTATCACGCAGGTCTCGTTGGAAAGCAGCTTGTTGAGAAGCTTGCAAACCGTCCAGTGGAAGTGCATATCGCAAGTGAATTCTTGTACAATATGCCGTTATTATCAGAGAACCCACTCTTTATCTTCATCTCACAAAGTGGCGAAACAGCTGACTCACGAGGTGTATTAGTCGAAGTGAAAAAACAAGGCCACAAAGCCTTAACTATCACGAACGTACCAGGATCTACGCTTTCTCGTGAAGCTGACTTCACGCTTCATACGTATGCTGGACCTGAAATTGCTGTTGCTTCTACAAAAGCATACACAGCTCAAATCGCTGTTTTTGCCATCCTTGCCGTTGACGTAGCACGTTCTGCTGGCATTGAGCTAGACTTCGATCCATTACAAGAGCTTGGTATCGTTGCAAACGCAATGGAAGTACTAACAGCACAGAAGGAAGAGATGGAGAAAGTCGCTCGTGACTTCCTATCCGTTACACGTAACGCCTTCTTTATCGGTCGCGCAGCTGACTATCATGTAGTTGTTGAAGGCGCACTGAAGTTAAAAGAAATCTCTTACATCCAAGCAGAAGGATTTGCTGGAGGAGAATTAAAGCACGGAACGATTGCCTTAATTGAAGAAGGCACTCCAGTCTTTGCACTAGCAACACAAGAGCACGTAAACCTAAGCATCCGCGGAAACGCCCAAGAAGTAGAAGCACGTGGCGCCCACGTTTGCACAATCAGCATGGAAGGCATGAACGAAGCAGACGATCAAATCGTCATCCCACGCGTTCACGAACACCTAACTGCACTAGCAGCAGTCATTCCATTGCAACTAATCTCATACTACGCAGCACTACACAGAGAGTGTGACGTGGATAAACCACGTAACCTTGCGAAAAGTGTAACGGTTGAGTAGGTTAAGATAAGAAAGGAAAGGACTCCCCATTTTTAGGGAGTCCTTTTCTGTATCTTAATTATTAAGGATAGGAAATGCTTCAAGCATTTTCTTAAGATTAATGGCGTCCCATGGCATGTGCTCGGTAATGCCTAAGCCTACTACTTCTGTTGCCTCTGATACTTCTTTTATAATCTGAACCAATCGTTCGCGTTGAATAGAGCCCGCTGCAGAGAAGTGATATTCTTCATCAGGATTAGCGAATAACAAAGATCTAAAGGATGTTGGGTCTAATACATCTAAATCAAGGTGAATCGCTAGGTGTTTAATCTCATTTTCCTTGATCCACTTTTTAATTGAACCGGTGCTTTCTGCAAGTTCATTTGCATTCGATGTTCTAAGACCTAATCGGCTAATGACATCATCCTCAGCCTCTTCTGGGTATACACCTGCTTTTTTAACCTCTTTTATAATTCGACTCTCTTCCTCTTGAGAAGGTGTCGCTAAACCAGCGATAAAGACATTCTCTGGTTTAATCGGTGTCGTAACTAGGCTTGAAAATTGCTTATCTCCCTCACCGAGTAGATTCCCCAGTGGCAAAGTGTGTCCATTGTCATAACCAACAAACCGAACCAAGTCACTATGGGCATCAATCCACAACACTCCTAAGTTTCCATCGTACTTTTCGTTTAAATAGGAGAAAGGTGCCTGCTCCACCAGACAATCTCCACCGAGTATGACCACTCGATCTGGCTTATGAGCCTCTAGAAGGTGTTGGGTCGCTGTCATTTGTTCAAATAACTGAGCTCTCCCATTCATTCCATTCTCATTCTCGAGTGGTGAACCGTCAAATGATTTTACCGGTACCTCAATCAAAGGCTGATCATTTTTGGGGGCAAGCCATGCGAGTAATTCTGCACCAAATGAATAATGTTGATTATTTCCTCCCTGCCACTGTGGCATAAGCAATCTTACTGTCTTTTTAGTCATCATGCTCTCTCCTTTATTTTAGATTAGTCCTAGCTTACAATAGGAGTAATTTCTAAAACAGTACGCACTTTATTGATAGATACTACCAGAAAGGATAGTGATTCTATGAGCATGGCTGAATACAAGGGCAAGGTAAAGAAGATTCAAGATACACCTTTTGGGTACACGATGTCAGTGATAGGAGGTAAGTGGAAGATGGTGATCATTTACCTTCTGGCAGAAGGTGAAGCTGTTCGTTTTAATGAATTAAAAAGACAGATCGGAGCAATCACCTATCGAACCTTAAGTGCACAATTAAAAGAGTTAGAAGCGGATGGTTTGGTGCATCGCGAAGAATTCCCGCAAGTTCCTCCTAAAGTTGTTTATAGTTTGACACCAAAAGCAAATTCTCTTTTGCCCGTTTTAGAAAGTCTGTGTGAGTGGGGAGTAGAGAACCAATAAAATTCATAATAGTAAACCTTCATCTAGCGAGGTAGAGTTTATTTCTAGTAAAGGTTTAATGATTGAGTGTAAATTATCTTGTTAGGTAGGAGCGTATATATGAACACTAAAACCATCATCATCACCGGCGCAAACAGCGGACTCGGCCTTGAAACAGCCAAGCACTTCGCAGGTCAGGGGCACCAAGTCATTCTAGCAGTGAGAAACACTGGAAAAGGGAAGAGAGCAAAAGAAGAGATTCAACGCATATATCCAGAGGCAATTATTCAAGTACATTCACTCGATCTTTCAAAGCTTCAAAGCGTTCGAGAATTTGCTGATACGATCTCAAGCCAGGTAGAGGTCATTGACTTACTCATCAATAATGCAGGCGTGATGATGCCTTCTTATTCACTAACAGAGGATGGATTTGAATTGCAGTTTGCCAGTAACCACTTAGGACACTTTGCTTTAACGGGCTTATTGCTTCCGTTACTCGAAAAGGGGGAAGCTTCTCGGGTTGTCACGCTGACATCGATTGCTCATCGGAATGCGGCTATTCAATTTGAGAACTTGCATGGAACGAATGGGTATAAGAGCTTTGTCTTCTATGGTCAGAGTAAACTAGCAAATTTATTGTTTGCCAAGGAGTTAGACAATCGGCTAAAAGCAAATCACTACAAAACTATTAGTGTGGCTGCGCATCCAGGGATATCGTCTACGAATTTGTTCACCTTGGGTAAAAAGAAAACGCCTTGGTACGTTAAATCGTTTCTGAAATTGGCTAGTCAGCCAGCTGAGAAAGGGGCGCTACCTATCATTATGGCAGCGACAGACGAATCTCTCCGAGGTGGAGAATTGATTGGACCAGATGGAGCAGGTGGTAGGAAAGGGAATCCTACGGTTGAACAACCTAAGAAAGGAATCTATAACGATTCGACAATGGATAAGTTATGGAATATCTCGGAGGAGCTTACGGAAGTGAGTTATCCTTTTGAATAAGAACAAGACCACCGTCACTCTAAAAAGTCAGTGGTCTTTCTTTTAATATGGATGAGCGTTTAATCATCTACTTTTGGTCAACATCAACAGTTAACTGATCAAAAAACTCTCCATCTATATAAACGTTCAACTCCCAAAGTCCTGAGGAGGGGAACAATACAGTTGAGCGAGCATGCCCATTAATTTCTTCACCTCGAGGCTCTAAGCTATCATCATTAAAGATAATTGGAGAGATAAATTCCACATCGCCTTCTTGTCTTGCCTGTACTTCCCAATCTTTATATGCGATATCTGGATTTCCCCAAAAATGCCACATCCATTTTTGACCGTTTTCAGTAATGTCCTTCATACCAATGATGCCAATACTTCCTTCTTTTCCAAACATCTCTCCAAGTTCATGTTTAAAGAACGGGCTGTTGTCACTCCATTCTTCCATAACAGAATCATTTGAACAGGCTAATAAGAGTAGTGAAAGAATGAAGATTGTTATAAAAGAGACTGTCTTTTTCATAAATCCTCCTTTTAAATATGAGTTTTTAGCTATTTATTTTTATTATCTATTTCTTTAATAAGGAACGAATTCCTTTAATTTGATAATATATATTGAAAGGTCATTTATCACTCAGGTAAAAGAATCCAGTCATCTCGCAATCCCTTCCCGCATATAAGATCTTAAACATAAGCCAAAGGGGAGATCGACTATGCTACAACATTACCGCGCTACATTAAACGAAGCAGATACTAATCTTTCTGATTCATTAAGATACGCCTTAATCTGTAGTATCAGGACGCCAGTTGATCAAGCTGTGATTGAGTTATACAAAGACGATATTCACGTACCGGGTACACTGCAATGGGCAGCTTATGATACGAAGATCCTTAAGATCAAACAAGTATACGGGGTTGGTGGTTTGTACGAGGTTACGCTTCGAATTTACCCTTACTACAATGCGCATAACAGTTATGGGATAGACGAGGTTGTAGTGAACACGAATCAGGAGTTAATTCGTTACAGACATGTGCATACATATCCACTTCCAAGGAGGTAAAAAGATGAATAAAAAATTAATTAGAGTTGGCACTACTTATATCCCTGTTTCCAACCCAAGACGTTCTGCCCAGTGGTATATTGAAAAGCTGGGGGCAGAGTTGAATTACGAGGATGAGGATAAGGCTATTCTTCAACTAGCGAAGCATAGTGTATTTCTAGTAAAGGCTCAAGAGGGTCAGTTCGCTAATTTTATAGATGTTCATGGAAAGGAACGGTTCTCTTTAACCTTTGAGGTAGATGGAATAGCTGCTTTAAGGTCTTTACATCAAGAGTTTACACTTAAGAAAATGAGAGTTGGAGAGATAGAGGATCGAGGTCACTCAGGCAGGAATTTTGTTTTTGAGGATATAGACGGAAATCAATTTGATGTTTGGAGTGAATTGAGTCCCGCCTTTAACACATCTAAGCAAAATTAGCCCCAAGGTAAAAGAAGAAAGCAATGATCGCCAGTGTGATAAGCGTAATGATGAGCGCGAGCACAGGTAGAATGTTGCTTTCTTTTTTTGATTTGAAACTAAGCACCAAAAAGACGATGATCGCAACCAAACAAACTGGCACAAATAAGTAATAGAGGGTGCCAGTAAACGTGTTTAGGTACGCGGCAATTAGATCTAATAAGAGAATGTTTAAAATGAGTAGAATGCTTAAGGTTAAGACGGTGTAGGATCTCCAGGTTATCGTTTTCAATTTACATCCTCCGATCAAACAGTGTTATTCGTTATCCTCGGTGTGATTGCCTTCGCCGTCTGTTCCTCCGATTTGCTGTACACCGATGTTATCGTTATAGATGTATTGATATTCCTGGTCTTCATCTGAAAAGGTGACAAAGGCTTGATACGCATCTTCCTCGTCATACTTGTCGCCACTCCAATCGTAATCGGTACGGATGGATTCAATGTCTTCATCTGCGTAATTTTGTTCTTCGGTTAAGTATTCATAGACCTTTTCTTCTGTAATAGCCAGCTGGTCTTGGCTTCCGTTAAAAAAGTTAAACACAAGAATTCCCACACATGTTAGGGAAATGATTGCAACAATTGTGATAATCGTGCCTCTTTTTTTCATACGAACTCTCCTTACTGATTGTTATTCTACACGTACCGAGACTATACCCTGGTATGGATGTTCGTAAAACGTGAAATCGTGTGAATGTATAGTGAGAGGAAAAGCTGTTCATAAATGACTAGTTTTCCACTTGTAATCGTTTTATGATAGAGAGTAGCAGTAAATGATGAAAGGTGAGATGAATGAAAAAAAGAATAGCGTGCCTGATGTTATGTGCCTTTTTAGGGTTAGCGGCCTGTAGTGAGGAAGAAGAACCATCGAGTGAAACCATTCAGGATCAAACAGTCGATGAAGCTGAGGAGCCGGAAGAATTAGATGAAACAGCGGAAGACGTAGAGGATGATTTAGAATCTGAGGCTAAAGCGGAGGAGGCGTTTACTCGGTACGAAACGGATTCTGTAGAAGAACTAATGAGGCAGGAGCCGGGACTCTATCATGGAGATGAATTTGATGAAGATACGGTGGTTGAAGAGGTTAAGAACTTCCCAGAGGGTCTTACCGATCAACAGGCCTTTAATCGAATGCTTAATTTAATGGCGGAGGATTTTAGAGAAGAGCAGGATCTGTTCGACAACTACGAGGTTCAGTTTGAAGAATTAACGGAGATGCCAGGAGTAGAGCAGGCACAGGAAATGACTGAGCAAGAAGAGAAGCAGGATCTTAATGTCCAGATTCTAATTGATGCAAGTGGTAGTATGGCGGCCGAGATGGATGGAAAGCCGAAGATGGACATTGCGAAGGAAGCGGTACAAACTTTTGCATCCAACTTACCCGAGGAAGCAAATGTGGCCTTGCATGTTTACGGACATAAAGGGAGTAATCAAACGGAAGGCAAAGAAGAATCCTGTTCTCAAACGGAGACGCTTTATTCATTTAATCAGTATGATGAAGTGGATTTCCAAGCGTCGTTAGATTCGTTTCAAGCTACAGGATATACACCGATTGCGTTAGCGATTGAAGAGGCAGGGGCTCTATTCCCTGAGAGTGGAGAGAATATCATTTATATCGTGAGTGACGGAGAAGAAACGTGCGGAGGGAATCCGGTTGAAGCAACAATGTCACTTCAGCATTCAGGTGTATCAGCGGTTGTACATATCATTGGTTTTGATGTAAATGATGCAGAGCGCCAAGCACTTGAAGCGATTGCTGATGCAGGAGAAGGTGAATACTTCAGAGCAGACAATGCAGAGATGTTGGACGAGACATTTAGTCAAGAATCAGAGAACCTGGAGCTAGAATGGCTTCAATGGAGAAACACGAATATCTTAAACAATTTGATGTCTAAAAATGACCAGACCTTATCCTTACTCGAAATGCAGAACGCAGCAATTCTGAGGAGTTTGGATGAATTGAATCGAATTATTTCTGTCATTTATAAAGTGAATGGCGAAGTTGATTTTGACGTTCGAGAAGTTCGTGAATTAGCAAGAGAGCGGAAGGATTTGATCTCTGATCATATTCGAACGAGTAGGGAGGACTTAGACAAAAAAGTAAGAGAAACATTAGACGGAAGGGAAGAAGAGATTAGAGACAATGGAAGTGAAGATTAACTAAAAGCATACAAAAAAGGACTTCTATCGATGGAAGTCCCTTTTGCATTTAAAATCAGTACATGAGTTGTTTAGTTTAAAGGAGGAGTTTGTCATGCTCGTTAGAAAATTTGAAGAAACAGATCAATTGTTTGTGATCGAATTAGCCAAACGGTTTAATAATATTGAACATTTAGCTTTTAGAAATGAGCAAGAGATGGGCAAAAAGCAAGAAGAGCTCGTAGTACAAGCTGTTATTAGCAATAAAGAAAACATATTCATAGCAGAGAGTGGCGGCGACAAATTAGGGTACATTGAGCTTAGAATTCAAGATGATTACTTCACAAATCGTAAACAAGCATATGTATCAGCGATAGCAGTGTCTGAAAAAAGTGAGGGGAAAGGCATAGCTAAAATTCTAATGAATCATGCTGAAGAATGGGCGATCAATCAAGGGCTTACCCAGGTTAGTCTAGATGTCTTTTTAAAAAATAAAAAGGCAATTGATGTTTACGAACATTTAGGTTTTCAAAAAGAAATAGTAAAGATGGTTAAGAGTCTATAGCAAGTTATTTCAATGAGTTTATTAATTCAAAATAGTATTCAGGTTTTTGAGTTTTATATAGGTTGTACCACGCATGTAATGTATCTGGTCTCATAACCTCAAGTTTCTTCAGTACGTCCCTAGCAAATTCCAGGGGTGCTATGCCTGATGCAGTAATTAAATTCACATCTGAGACGACAGATTCTAACTTATAATGTTCTTCTCCTCTATAGTTGGGACAGATCATTTTTGTGTAGTCTAAGTTGTTACTCGTATGATCTCTGGTATCTAAGCATCCCATATTCGCGAGTCCCTCAATTGCTCCACAAATGGCAGCAACAATTGTACCAGTCTCTAATGCTTGAGCAGATCTTTCTAATATAGGTTGGTGCACCTCTTCACTCCAGGTAGTTCCACCTGGTAAGATTAAAAGGTCGTTTTTCTCAAGTGTACATTCAGAAAGGGAGATATCTGGACTTATGCTCAGGCCTCCCATTGTAGTAATTATTTCCTTGGTAGCTCCTACTGTCGTTACTTCAAAAGGTTCCAACTCTTTCTTGAAGTATCTACCTGAATGTAGTTCAGAGATTAAGTATCCATATTCCCAGTCCGACATGGTGTTAAATACATAGATAAAAACTCTTTCTGTTTGCATTGATTCACACTCCAATCTCATTTGATATACACAGTATAAGAAAACATCCCTGACAGTTACCGTCAGGGATGCTTTTATTTTTCATGAAATGTTATTAAATCGGATAGAACTTCAACAAGTCTTTTCTTAAGACTTGCTGGCTCAATCACTTTAATTGATTTATTAAATGGTAATAATAAATAAGGAACATAGGTATGTGTGACATCTTTTTCTAGCGCGAAAATGGCTATATCTGAGGTTTGTTCTTTTAAGTAATTCCCCAAAAACCAATGTTGGCAAAGATCAGCTAAGACTTGCTTATTTCCACTAACAACCAAAGAAATAACACTTTCATTTTCATCTAAAGTAGGAAGAAGACCTTCCATAAAATGATCACGTGCTGAGAAATGTTTTGGCTGATTAAAAGTATCCTCAGTTATCACCAGGCTTGCCATTCGAGCTACTCTAAAACTACGGATATCCTGCCTACGATGACAATATCCAATCATGTACCACTTGTTATTCCAATAGATCACTTTATACGGATCGACTAATCTTTCGTTTAATTGTGAGTCTCCAGTTTTATGGTATTGAATCTTTACCGAATAATCATTAGCTACGGCCATCTCCAATTTCTTTAAATAAGGCTCTATTGAATGTGAACGTAACCGATTTATCACTTCAAGGGTTCTTAAATGTGTGTTTGTTTTTAATTTCTGCTCTTGATTTGAATAGTTGCTTAGCTTGGAAATGGCACTGTTTAGTGCATCACCGCCATAGTATCCCGCTTCTTCTGCAAAAACAGCAGCGTGAAAAAGTGAAGTTTGCTCTTCAGAATCAAAAAAGAGAGGAGCTTCAATAAAATCATTTAACAAAGTGTATCCGCCATTATGTCCTGGTTCTGAAATGATAGGTACACCGCTTGTTGTAAGGGTATCAATATAACGGTAGACGGTTCGTATATTCATCTCTAATTTTTCTGATATTTGCTTTGCAGTAATCTTTTCATCTGAACGAAGCATCCATAGAATAGCTAACATATTGTCTATTTTAGGCATATAATTCACCTCGATATGATAATTAATTTGATTGATATATACCAACATACTACACCTTTACGTTAAATACATTTATTTTCCAAAATAAAAGGTTACAAGAATAAATCCTTCGTTTGAACAAAAGATATAAAAACCTATACCTTTAACGGACTATCAAAACGGGTCAGTTCGAATGTGAGGAATTAGAAAAGCATAAGGGAGATTTATCATGAAATGGATGTGGCTATTTTGATTAAAAATATCTTGCTGACAATAATAACTTTGTATGCTATCTACGTTTTGCTTGGTGCGTACATTCTTTTCTTTCTTCCGATTTCTTATCACAAAACCTCTGATAAAGCCCCGTTACTTTTATCGGAGGACGTACAAAATAAAGATCATGTGCTTCTTTTAGAAGATGGTTTTGAATCTGGTCAAGTTCGAATGCAAGCGATAAAGGAAGCCCAGTCAAGTATAGACTTTATCTCTTATTCCGTTCAAAAAGGGAAAACATCACACCTTTTTATGGCGGAGTTGTTTGAGGCTGCTGATCGAGGGGTGCACGTTCGGGTATTATTAGACGGTTTATTCCATAATCTTCGTGGCGACTTAGGAGATGTAAGGGAAGCGATTGCCGCTCATCCGAACATGGAGCTGCGTTATTATGAGCCTTTTAAGCTGTTAAAGCCTTGGTCCTGGCACAACCGCTTACATGACAAGCTGCTTATTATTGATGAAACGTATGGAATCATTGGTGGGAGAAACATTGGTGATAAGTATCTTTCAAAAAAACGTCCAAAGGATTATGTCTTTGACCGGGATGTCCTCGTTTATAACAAGAATAAACAGAACAGTTCACTGTTAGAGATGAAGGAATATGCTAATGAACTGTGGGAGCATCCTTTTACCAAACAGGAAAAGCATGCAAAAGATACAAACTCAGCCAAAGGCAAAGACTTTCAGGAGAAGTTAAAAGGTGAACTGCAGTTAGCTCGTGACGAAAATGATGCGTTTGTTCGTCCACTTTCTCAGGATTGGATGAATCAAGCCATACAGGCAGACCACATATCGTTTGTCTCGAATCCTCTAACAAGGCTTAATAAGTATCCTTATCTATGGAAGACGTTTACTGAGTTAGCTACAAATGCGGAATCTAAAGTATACATGCAAACACCTTATGCGATTCCAACAAATCAAATGATCAAGCATGTGGAGATGCAATCACATGTTCAACACGACATGATGACTAACTCTATTCAACAGACGCCGAATCCTATGGCGTTTTCTGGTTACTTAGGTACAAGAGATGAGATCCTAAATAGTGGCGTTTCCATCTATGAATATAGAGGCAACTACTCTATCCATGCTAAATCATTTGTTATCGATGATTACCTAAGCATGGTTGGCTCATTTAATCTGGATGCCAGGTCAAGTTATTTAAATACTGAGTCAGCTGTTTTAATACAAGGTTCTGAATTTGCGTCAGAGTTAACGAAGAAAATGGACGAGAAGAAGGAGAGAAGTGTTAAACAGCCAAGAGAGACTACTTTAAAGGAGGGTAAACGCACGTTTAAAACGGTAGCCATTAAGGTTTTGTCTGAAGTTTCATTTCTCTGGAGGATTTTCCTATAAGTTGAATCCCCCTTTGCTAAGAGGCAAAGGGGGGTGAACTGTAACCAAATGCAATTGCATCACGACCATCTTCTCATTGACATTTCGATTGGTCCTCTACTATACTTTCTTCTCCAAAAAGCAGAGAAGATGACACTCACGATGAAGAACACACAAGCATAAATAAAAATAGGCAAAAGTGGTTGGGCCACATATCCATTAAACAGAACGACTTTATCAAAGATCAGTAGTACAACGATTCCAATGACAACGTGACTTACATAATGGGTTAATGTTAATTGGCCTGTGTAGATAAGTGAACGAATGAGAAGATTATTTGACCATTTGTTAACGATGTAAATAGATAACATAATTACCAGTAGCGCAGAGGCTGAATTAGAGAGTAGATAGAATAGATTCGGTGGGAATGGACCTGTGTCAAAGATGAAAAGCGCACGTTCCATATCTAGAATGGAAGGTGAAAAAAGGTGGACCAAGATTTTAGATAAAAGCTCTGTTGCTGTAAGCATACTTAAGCTCACAATGAGTATAATTTTTCTTATTCTGGCATCCGTTAAATTCAGTCGACCGATTAGCATGCCTATAAGTAAAAAGCCAATCCACGGGAAAACAGGATGGTATCCATTGAAGAATAAGTTTCTAAGAAATCCTGTCACGGTCCAGAAATCAAGATAATCTAAAAAGGGCTGAGTTGGACTCCATCCATGCATATAGTTAAAGAAGATTTGGCAGAACTGAGCCACAAGGGAAATAGTCGCAAGGAGTACGATAATAAACGTTGGTGAGGTTAGGATAATAAAAGCTGCAACACACATAAAAAAACCATAATAGTGTAAGATGTCTCCTGACCAACCAATGCTGTATAATAGCATACCGAGTACAAATAAGAAGAGGGACCGCTTTAGTAAAGAGGTTCGTGCACGTTGAATCACTTCTTGCTCTGACGTGATACGAGCTTTCCTCGTCATCAATGAGATCCCGATACCAGCCAACGTAACAAAAGTAGCTGCAGCTCTTCCTTCAAATAGGTTGGTGAACCAGACCAAAGCAGGTGCACCGTTGCCCTGTGCTCCAGTAGACACCATGAAATTCATCACGAGCATTCCAAACATTGCAAGTGCACGAGCAAAGTCTAATCCTTCTATACGATGACTGTTTAGATTACTGCTCATAACTCTATACCTCTTAGTGTATTATCTACAGCTTCACGCCACACCAGTTCAAAGTCTAATTTCGTATCAGTTAAGATGAAGTTTGTAATGTTATCAAAGACCAGGCCAAGCAATTGCGACTTAATTAAAATGTTTTCATCCTTGATTGCTTTCATTTTAACCGCATGCTTAAACAGATCATAAAAGGTATTAAAGAATTTCTGCTGAATTTCTGTGATTTTTTCGGAGTAATAAGAGTCACGAGAGGCTAGCAAGAGGTATTGATTAAACAATTGATTAAACTGCAGATTTTGTTTTTGAAGGGAAATGGCTTTTTTCCCTAAGCTATATAAAACCGTGCGTAGATCCATATCGTTCATTTCTTTTAAATCGATAGACGTGATCGACTGAATCTCTTTAGCAATGATGTCGAAAAGCCCTTTAATCAGGTCATCCTTTGATTTGAAATAGTAATAAACAGCGGGTTTTGTAATTCCCACTTCCGCTGCGATGTTAGCCATGCTTGTTTGATCAAACCCTTTTTCCGAGAACATGGAAAAGGCCGTTTCGATAATCTGCTTGTGTGTTTGTTCCTTATCGCGCATATGATCTCCTCCTTTATTTACTTACCGGTAAGTAAATAATACACTATTCTAAGGATTATGCAACCTAAATATATTTCTTGTTGAAATTGACATATAAAAAGATTTTGGAACGAGTGCATGACTTAAATGGAAATAATAGAAAGTAACTTATTCATACTTTGACCCTGGGCATCAGGGTTATTTTTCGTTTGTTAATTTTATCTTCTTTAATTTTACAAGCGCCTAACCAAGACAATTTTTGTCCTCTCCCTTTAAAGCCGTTATACAAAGGCATATCTCAAGTTTTGTCTGTTTTAAGCCGTCATGGTAAGACAGTAAGCTTAGGCTAATTCAGAAAGGGAGCTGATGCTATGAAGGAACAAAAACAATCCATTGGATTTATCGGTACGGGTGTTATGGGGAAGAGCATGGTCCGCAACTTGTTACGTGCCAATTATCCTGTAAAAGTGTTTAGTCGAACAAAATTAAAAGCAGAGGAGCTCATACAAGAGGGTGCTGTCTGGCACGACTCACCTGCTGAGCTTGTAACACATTGTGATGTGCTAATCTCCATTGTTGGATATCCAGCAGACGTGGAGGAGATCTACTTAGGTGCTGATGGCTTAATTCAAGCGGCAAAGCCAGGAACTATTTTTATAGATATGACAACTTCGAGTCCGAAGTTAGCCAACGACATTGAGGATGAGGCGAAAAGGTACCACTGCCACGCATTAGATGCGCCTGTTTCAGGTGGAGATGTTGGTGCACGAAATGGAGCTCTTTCTATTATGGTAGGTGGGGAGAAGGATATCTTTGAAAAAGTTCTACCAATCTTCTCGGTGCTCGGATCTAATGTGGTACATCAAGGTCCATCCGGAGCGGGACAGCATACCAAAATGAGTAATCAAATAGCAATTGCTTCAAACATGATGGGTGTTTGTGAAGCTATCAAATATGCCGAACGCTCTGGATTGAATCCCACGACTGTTCTAAAAAGTATTGAAAGCGGTTCTGCCGGAAGCTGGTCGTTAAGCAATTTAGGTCCAAGAATAATTGATGAAAATTTCGATCCTGGCTTTTATGTAAAACATTTTATCAAGGATATGGGCATCGCCATTCAATCTTCCGAAGAGATGGAATTAAAACTATATGGCTTGGAACTTGCTAAGGCGCTCTATCGTGATTTAGCGGAAAAGGGCTATGAGGATCGTGGAACGCACGCATTGTTTAAGCTATACGAGTAAGTAGGTTCGCAGACACTTATGGTAATTGTTGAAACTAGAAGGGAGGATATCATGTTTTGGTGGGAGCGTAATAACTTACGAATGATTCAAACCAATTTGCGTGAGGTAGATGCTACATTAGACGTGGATCAGTTGGTTTCTACCTTAGAAGAGTTCTCTGCTAATACGTTGATGATGAATGCGGGTGGCATTTTTGCTTTTTATCCGACCGACCTAGCCTATCAGTATCAAACTCCTTTCCTCAGAGAGGATCTTCTTGAAAAGGTGATTAAAAAGACACATGAGGCTGGGATAAAATTTATTGCTCGTTTTGATTTTAGTAAGGCCCATGAAAAAATTTATAAGGAAAAGCCAGAATGGTTTTACCGAACGATTGAAGGCCATGAGGTTAATTATCATGGCATTGTTCATACGTGTATTAATGGTTATTATCAGCAAACCTACTCTTTAAAGATTATAGAAGAGGTTTTAACCCGGTATGAGGTTGATGGCATTTTCTTTAATATGTTTGGCTACCAAACGAGTGATTACAGTAGCAATGATTACGGGATCTGTCATTGTGATAACTGCAGGACTCGTTTTAAAGAGATGTATCAGATGGATCTACCTGTATCAAAGGATCTCTCCAATGAAGCATACAAAAAATATAAGGATTTTCAATGGAAAACAACTCAAGACATGCTAGATCGTATTCATGCTGTGGTGAAGAAAATCAATCCTCACATCGCCATTAGCACATATAACGATTATAAGGTTGATATTGTGCGAAAGGAATCAAACACAAAATTAACTAGACCTCATCCCGTTTGGCTTTACTCTTCATCAGAAAATGTAAAATCAGTAGAAGATACATGGGATGATAAGTTGATTAGTAATTGCTGCATTAATGCGGTGGATTTACAGTATCGCTTTATGGGTGTTTCAAAAGAAGAGGTCAGTATTCGACTTTATGAAAGTATAGCCAGTGGCTCAGGTCTAGATTTCTGCATTATAGGGGTCTTTGATGGCTATTCAGATAATAAAAATTTCCCGATTGTAAAAGAGATCTTTGAGTTTCATAAAGAGAATGAAGCTCATTTTGGCCAATTAATCTCTGTTCATGAAACGGCGCTAATTAAACCATCAGGACCGAATGCGTTTAGTGATAAAGAATATATAGGTATTTTCAAAATGCTAAAAGAATCACATAAGCCTTTTGATGTCATATGCCAACACGAATGTATAAACAATGAAGATAAGTTAGCTTCATTTCAACTTATCATCGTCCCTGATATTCAAGAATGGGAGAGTGAGCAGCTAAACGTGTTACTTAGGTTACACAGAAAAGGTGTGAGGATTATTGCAACCGGCCAATCCTTTACACATGCTCATCATGCACAGTTCCTTCGTACACTTTTTAATGCTAAATATGTTAATCGCACCTTAGATAATGATGCAGCCTACCTCCTTATTCGAGATGAGAAGGATGGAGCGGAAAATTGGGTGTTTATTGATGGGGCGTTTACCATGCTTCATTTTATGGATTCTGTGGATAAAAAATATCCGTATATTTCTCCATCTTCATTTGGGCCACCCGAGCGAGCGTATGGCCACATGATCAGCGAATATAGTGGTGCTGGCGTTCACAAAACGAATAATGGAATAAATGCTTTCATCACTTGGCAACCTGGTACGTTGTATAGCCTGCATGGGTACGAGGAACATAAACGGTTATTTCTAGATGTTTTGGAGGAGGTTGCACCTCGCTCTATTCTTAAAACGGATGCGACTAGCAATGTAGAGGTTTTTATTCATTCTACTGGAAATGGAGACATGCTGGTGCAGGCTCTGAATCTTTCAGGATTTAATGGAGTTACCTACATGGAACCCATTCCTATCAATCAGGTTCATTTTCAATTAGATGTAGATCAAACACCACATCGTGTGACTCGGTTGACTGATGGGCGAGAAATTGACTTTAAGACAGGTCAATCGACAATAACATTTCAATTGGATCAGCTTCAGCGATATGAAGCCTTTGTCATTCAAATGAGGTAAGGGGTGAACACATGGACCAACAGATGTACCAAAAGGATTCTGATTTTTGGAAAACGAGGTTTAGACTCATTCAACCTAACCTAAGGAAGATTGACGCTAATCATCTTGATGTCCACAGTCTAATTAATGAGGTAAAAGAATATGGCGCCAATGCATTATTGATTAATGGTGGAGGGATAGTGGCTTGGTATCCGACTACAAACGCTTATCAAAAAACGAATGAGTTCATGCAAGGAGACTTTTTAGGCGAGGCCATAGAAGCTGCTCACCAAGCAGGAATCAAGGTGCTTGTGAGGATGGATGTTAGTAAAAGCTACCCTCATTTATTAGAAACATACCCAGATTGGTTCCGGAGAGATGCAGAAGGGCGTGTTATAAAGCATTGGGAGATGCTAACAACTTGCCCAACAGGACCTTATTGGGAGAATTATAACTTTCGAGTGGTAGAGGAATTGTTAAAGAAGTATCAAGCAGATGGTATCTTCTATAATGCCTTTAACTATTTGAAGTGTTTTTGTAAGCGTTGTCAAAGTTTGTTCAAGGTTAAAACAGGGTTTGATCTACCTCTGCATGAGGATTGGGAAAGCCCCAGCTGGCGAGCGTATGTTCAATATCGGTATGAGCACCATGCAGATTATAATGAACGACTTGCTGAGTTCATAGACGAAGTCTCACCTGGAACGGTACTAACCATCGATACAAATATTACCTCTGATTCATACAAAGGTATTCGAGAAAGTGGTTGGTACACCTCATCATTTTCTAAGGGCAATGGATGTATTACAAGTGAGGCTTTTCATTTTGTGGATCGTCCGTATCCGAAGTGGTTGTATTGGGCTGGAGAAGAAGTAAAAATAGGCAACCATCTAAAACAAACATCCATCATTTTAAGTTACTCAAAATCCATATATAGTCGTCGCTCTGCTCAACCTGCGGTACAGTTTGGCTATGATCTTATGCAAATTGCAGCAAATGGAGGGGCACCATTTGTCGCACTTAGTGGAGCCTTCGATCAGGACGATAAGCAATCTTTACCGATTATAAAAAAGATTTTCAACTATTTAAAAACATTCGAACAGGAATACCAGACTATGAAGCCGAAGGCAGATGTCGCCATTTTATATTCTCAGCGTTCCGCAGATTATTACGGAAGAGAAAATCCCTCAGAGCGATGGCAAGCCCATTACCGTGGTATGTACGAAATGATGGTAGAAAGTCACATTCCATTTACAGTCCTTCATGAGGGATGTCTATCGAATGAGAGGCTCCAATCCTATTCCTGCCTTCTTCTACCAAATATTGCTGCACTTAGTGATGAAGAGGCTGCCGTGATTGATAAGTATGTTGAATCAGGTGGCCACATCATCGCAACCTTTGAAACAGGTTTATATGATGGCGAAGGGCTACGAAGATCAAAACAAGTGCTAGAATGCATCGGCAGGGAAATGGGAGAAGTCGTTCAAGATTCTTACTCTTATCTTAAGGTTGAGGATTCATTTTTATTAGAGGAGTATCCAGAGACAGATGTACTTATGTGTACAGGCGATTTTCTAAATACTAAGGAACGAAAAGGTGCTTCCAAGCAAGTGGGTGAAGATTTATATGGCATACCAAGTGTACGTAATACTACGCCGGAATTTGCCTATTGGGAAGAGGTTTCGACATTTCCTGGATTAACCCTTCATTCCTATGGAGAAGGTTCTGTCGCATACCTACCTTGGAGCCCGGATAAACTCTACCATTTGTTGGGTATTCATGAATATAAATCGCTCATAACGGGTTTAGTCAAACAATATTGTGGCTCTTTAACGATCAAATGTCTTGCTCCTAGTGGGGTAGAATGTTTAATCGCTAGTAGAGATTCAGGTGGATACATCGTTCACTTAATAAATGCTGTTGGTACTCAAGGCAAGCCTCTCACCGAGACGGTTACTGTGAGTAACATTCAACTTATGGTGAAGGGGACATTTGAGTCAGCTCGATCACTGACAACGGGTAATATGTACCCCATCAATCGTGAAGATGAATACTCCATCTTAGTAGTTGATCACTTAGAATTATTTGAGGCCATTGTAGTGGAGTAAATGTATTCAATGAACAAAGAACTTAACGAGTTTGGAGTGATGATATTGGAGCGAACGCTTAAGACAAAGGGTGTAGGAATATCAACCTACAATCGGAATTTGTGGAATCGCATTCTTGCGCATAAATGGATTTACCTTCTTTTATTACCTGGATTGCTCTATTTCCTCATCTTTAGAATCGGTCCAATGTGGGGGCTACTGATTGCGTTTAAAGAATACAATGCCTACGTTGGCTTTTGGGCTAGTGATTGGGTAGGGCTACAACATTTTCGAGAGTTATTCGGAAGTACAAATTTTTATATTATGCTACGTAACACATTTGTGATTAACTTACTTAGCTTAATATTCTTTTTTCCATTACCGATCGTTCTCTCAATTATGTTAAATGAAGTGCGCCACGATCTATTTAAACGTGTCAATCAATCAATTGTTTATTTACCCCATTTTCTCTCATGGGTTGTTGTAGCTAGCTTAACTGCGTTTATGCTTTCAACTGATATTGGTGTACTAAATAAGCTCATTCATTCATTAGGATTTGAACGAATTTCATTTTTATCAAACGCCAATTACTTCTGGGGAATTATCACGGTCCAAAATATCTGGAAAGAGCTTGGTTGGGGAACGATCATCTTCCTCGCTGCTATTGCAGGAGTTGATCCTTCAAGGTATGAAGCTGCAGTCATTGATGGAGCTAGTCGATTTCGTCAAATTTGGCACATTACTCTTCCGGCCATTCGACCAACGATTATTATCCTCCTCATTCTACGCTTAGGGAATATGGCGGATGTAGGATTTGAACAAATTCTATTAATGATGAATCCGCTAGTTATGTCTACTGCGGAGGTGTTTGATACGTATGCCTATACACACGGAATTTTGCAGGGCCAAGTAAGCATTGGAGTAACGGTTGGAATGTTTAAAGGTGTAGTAGGTCTTGTGCTTGTCTTGAGTGCGAACTATATCGTTAAACGGATGGGTCACGAGGGGATCTATTAATAAAAATATTAAAGTAAGGAGGGGTCTCATTTGAGTTTTGTCACGTCAAAACGGATGACAGTTGGGGACTGGTTAAATTATGTTTTCCTAGTGTTGATCTCAGCGATCAGTATATTCCCTTTTATTTATGTCTTTAGTGTATCGTTTACTGATCCTGAAGTGTACGTGCCGCTTGGTTTTTACTTGTTTCCTGAAAAGTGGTCTCTCGATGCCTATTTTTATATTTTACAAACAAATAGCTTCATTAATGCACTGAAAAGTACCTTGTATGTAACGGTGGTAGGAACCATATTAAATGTCATTGTTTCCTTTTCTATGGCTTATGCACTGACGAAGAAGTCGATGCCTGGACGAAAATATATTTTAGGAATCGTGATTTTTACTCTCGTTTTTAATGCGGGGATTGTGCCTAACTATTTGCTAATAAGGGAACTTGGGCTAATTAATAGTTACTGGGCACTTATTTTAATGGCATTGACAAACGGTTGGAGTATTATCGTTATTAAAAGTTTTATGGATTCGCTTCCACCTGAATTGGAGGAAGCAGCAAAAATAGACGGGGCAAATGATATGGGTGTCTTCCTAAGAATTATCATTCCATTATCTATGCCAGCCATCGCAGCTTTTACATTATTCTTTGCTGTTGCTCATTGGAACACGTACTTTAATGCGTTAGTTTACTTAACGGATTCATCAAAGTGGACCTTGCAGGTATTGGTCAAAACCCTCGTTATTGATTCAGACTCCAACGGTATAAATACGGGAGGGGACGAAAGCGTGGTTCCACAGGAAACGATTCGAATGGCATCTATTGTCTTATCAATGCTTCCTATCCTTGTAGTTTACCCGTTCTTACAGAAATATTTTGCTAAAGGAGTGATGCTTGGGTCGGTAAAAGGCTGATCTAGAAGGTACCAACCGGACATTTCTTTACAAGGGGTCGCCAGTCAATTATTGTCTGTCCTGATCTTATGAGCATTCGACTAAACTTAAGTCAAGGCAGGTAATGATAACCAATCATTTTGAAAAAGGAGGATTTTAATATGGGAGCGATTTTTGGGAAAAAAGCAATGGTAGGTTTTAGCTCACTGTTGACGGTTACGTTGCTAGCTGCGTGCAATAACAATGCCTCTGATCCAGTTGACAGTAGTGATAACAAAGAGGATGAACCATTGTACATTCAAATGTTTGCAGGCTTATATAATGAATTACCTGAAATGGATAACGCGTATTGGACTGAGTGGCAGAAACAAACGAACACGGAGTTAGATATTGAATGGGTACCATCCGGTGACCTTGATACAAAGATGGATTTAGTCTTGGCATCAGGTGACCTCCCAGAAGTGCTCTCATCTCCAAATGTCCGTCCTCCACTAGTAAATGCAATAAAAAACGGCGCTTTCTGGGAGCTTGATGAATTCCTTGGGGATTATAGCGACTATCCTAATTTGAAAAATAACCTCGCTGACGATTGGCAAAAATACTTATCTGTTGATGGGAAATTATATGGTTTGCCTCGTTCTCGGTCAAGAATTGATATTGGAGTTAAGATGAGGAAGGATTGGCTGGATCAATTAGATATTCCGGTTCCAACAACCATCGACGAATATCAGGATGCCTTAAAGAAAATCGTTGATGAGGACCCGGCAGGCAGTGACACACTTGGACTTATTGGACATGGAACAATTGTTGCAGACGGAACGGATGCCTTTGCTACTGCATTCGGTGCCATGGAGCCTTACTTTACAGACGACGGTGGATTGGTTCCAAAGCAATTGACTCCAATGTACACAGATATGGTGGAGTGGTTTAGTGAATTATATGCTGATGGATTATTAGCACAAGAATTTTCGGTCATGAAGTTAACCCAAGCCGAAGAATTATACAAAAGTGGGCGAGCTGTCTCCTATGCAAGGAGTATTTGGTGGGATAAAGAGTATGAGGATGCAATTTCGCGAACGCAGGACGATCCGGAAATTGTAAATCTTGCACTGGAGGGACCTGGCGGAATAGGAGTTAACCTTGCAACAGGTGTTTCTGGAGGTTATTTTATCTCTAAAAAGGTGCCTGAAGAAAAAGTAATCAAGATTTTAGATTACCTTGAGCATACAGCTTCAGAAGAAATTACAGACTTATCCTATTACGGAATAGAAGGCGTTCATCATGAAGTGATAGACGGACAAAAGGTATTAAATGAGCTAGGAGAGCAGGAAATTAATACAACAGCTAAAGGAGCAGGCGTTCTTGCTTATGCTATGTGGGGAAAAGTAGAAAGTGCATCAGGTAGTAAGGAATACAACGATGCCAAAAAAGAACAGGTGGAGCACTTTGATGAGATAGGAACCATTGATCCGATGACAGGTCTTCACTCAGACGCGTGGCTGAATGAATGGGCGAAGCATGTAAATGAGTGGGAAACGATGGTCACACGCGTTATAGTAGGCCAAATTAGTATTGAAGAGTACGAAGATTATATTGAATCAATTAATAATTCTCCGGCAATGATGGAAGCGTTCTCAGAATTAGGCGATGAATATAGAATGTTTAACGATTGATGTGCAATTGGAACCGGAGTCAATTTGGCTTCGGTTCGCAATAAAACTTAAGCATAGCAAATGCATGGGAGGTTTAACATGAATGAAGGTAGTAGTTGGTGGAGGAAAAACGTCAGAGTCATTCAGCCGAATTTACAGGTGAAGGATACCAGCAAAATTGATCCTGAGAAATTAGCAGAGCAACTTGACGAAATGGGTGCTAATACTGTGGTGTTTAATGTAGGAGGGATTTATGCTTGGTATCCGACCCAGGTCCAGAATCATACGTTAAATGACTATTTGCCTACTGGTCAAGATTTGTTAGCGAGTATGATTGATGCACTTCACAAACGGAAGATGAGATTTATTGCTAGGTTTGATTTTAGTAAGGCAGAGGATTCCATTTATCTAAAGAATCCACAATGGTTTGTAAGAGACCAGCGCAATCAACCGCAAGTGATTGGCACGGAAAGGCCAGGTAATTGGTCGCTTTTAATGTCAACGTGTATTAATAGTTCATATCGTTCACACGAAGTTGCTATACCAGTTATAAATGAAGTGCTATCCAAGTACCCAATTGATGGCATTTTTCTTAATAACCCTGGCCCTATAGCCTGTTATTGTCAGACGTGCAAACGAAAATATCGAACCTTGTATGGCGAAGAGCTTCCAGATGATAAGTCTAAATTTCATCCGGAATGGGCAACCAAATGTATGAAAGACAATATTGATCAACTATATTCCCAAATAAAAGAGAAAGATGCCGATTTGCCACTAATTCTTTATTATAATCTGTACAGAGACAGTTTATATGATAGAGCTAAAACGGCAGATATGCTTTGTACTGAGCCTCAGGATATTCTTTCGTTAGGATCAAAAAACATCCCAGAGTTTTGGAAACCAGCACTTAGTATTAAGCTAGGACAATCCTTAACTGATTATCCAAATCCGTTTGGGATAGTTCATTCTAGTCCTGGTATGGATTGGCGACATACAGGGCTTCCACCGGCCGAATACCAATTCTGGCTCTGTCAAATTCCTGCGAATGGCGGTCAGATCTGGCATTCACTAACAGGTATCCCTGATACGATACATGATAAACGGATTCTAAACGTAGTGACGCAGCATAACAATATGGTAAAAAAAGTTGCTCCATTTATGGAGGGTGCACAAAGCTATAACGAAGTAGCCTTAATTTGGAATGCAGCCTCGTCGGGTGAAGGTTGGGCAGACGGTTTGTTGGAAAAACAAATTTCATTTGATGTACTACTGCCTGAACAGGTTATAAAACGCGATCTTAGTCAATATCGAGCCGTTATTGTTCCAGAGACGCTTCAATGGACAGAAGAATTATACGCTGCATTAAGGTTGTATACATCAAATGGTGGAGGCCTCATAATAGAAGGACTACCTAAAGGTGTAAATGCTGAAGAATTTATAGGCATTGAGCCAGACATTCAGTATAGTGAAGAACTGAATGCATCATACCTTCGTTTTGAAAAAAGAGGGAGTACTCTTCAAAGGGGATTAGAAGAGACCGAGCTTATTGCCCATCGTGGGACAACAATGTATTGTCGGACAGATGGAAATTCAGAGGTTTTAGCTACTTTAGTTCCGCCATTCTCGCCTCTTGAAAGTGTTGGAGCGCCACCAGAACGAGCATCACTTGCTGTTGAAAGAACCGATATCCCCCTCATTGTACACAAAAAAAGTGGAGAAGGAAGGATTCTATTCCTCACATTCTCACTCAGTATGCTGATAAATGAATATCGATTAAATGAGCACTATACTTTGTTAGACAATCTTGTGCATGAAGCAGTGGGTCCTAACTTACGTGTGGAGGTAACTCATGCTCCTGGTCTTCAAGTTTCAGTCTTCAAAAAAGAAAGTGGGCAGCTATTGATCCATTTAGTAAACGGTGCTGGAAGACGTCCCTTAAGTAGAAACCTCCCCATCCACGATGTGAAAATCAATGTATATTCACAAGATTTGAAAGCGCTTACTAAAGCTGAATCCATCATATCTGGTGAAAAATTACATGTCGGGAAGGAGGGAGATATGCTAGTAATCCAGTTACCTATATTAAGAATATGGGAGGTTCTGTCTATATCATGAGGCACAAATTAACTGGAAGCTCTAAAAATAGAACGGCTTATTTTAGACGTATTATTTGGCTAGTATTCTTATGTGTGTGTGTTCCTGTTGTTTTAATTGGGAGTATTTATTACAAATTATCTGTGTCACATCTCACGGATGAGCTAAAATCTCAATACATGACATCATTAACATCATTTATGGATAGCACAGAGGATCGACTGGCAACCATTGAATATGATTCCTTACAGTTTTCAAATAGCTCAATGGTACGTGATTCGTTTCTTAGAGAAAACTTTAAAGAAGACTATGTATTTCAAGGAGATATATTGGATTCTATGCTTACTCGTAAGAATGTCCATCCACCAATACAAGAAATGATCTATTATAATGATGAGTTTAAGATGATTCTCTCTACGGATTATGGCTCTGTAAAAGGAGAGCATTATGCTTATAACGATGATATAATCCATGCCTTTTCTTTGGATAAACAAGCAAGTTGGATGTACTTACCTGATGGGAGTGGTCGAGGATTGATTTCATTTATCCGACTACTTCCGGTTGTTGGCTCAACCCAAGCGCAAGGCGCAATTATCACTCATGTAAAAGAAGAGACACTTACTCAGGAGTTTCAAAAGCACTATGAGAACAGCGATTATCTTACGTATCGAATTGTGGAATCAAGTGGTGTTGAACTGTTCAATTCTCGTCAGGTAGATGGGTATGGCATGGATGTCTCATCAGACCCAATATATGAGCAAATATCTAAGATTGAATCTAATTCAGGTATTATCTATGGGGAGGATGTAAATGGAAAGGCCGTGCTTCATCTATTTAGTAAAACATTATTAGATCGAGTTTATATCACGTCTCTAAGTGAAGTGACGATTGCCGAGCAGTTAGGATGGATAAAATTCGTCATCTTTTATACCGTGATCATTTTCCTCATTGTCGGCTTGATTTTGTCTTATATCTGTTCCAGGTTTGTCTACAATCCGGTAGAAAGATTAATTCAACAAGGTAAGAAACTTGTGGAAAAGCAACATATTCCGGAGGGGTCTTCAAATGAGTTTGAATACATTACAGAATGTCTTCATTATATGCACGAGCAAGCTGAATCGCTCAATAAGCATTTAAAAGTCATGGAGCCTAATATACGAGAACAATTTATTGGTAAAGTAATTAAAGGGGAGATATGGGATAGAGACCGAATACAATCGGAGTGCAAGGCTCTCCAGATAGAGGAAAACCAAATGTACACGGTTATCGTTGTTACACCAGAAAAGGCATATAAGTTCCTGCCAGAGGAATGGTCGCTTACCACTTTTGCAATAGCGAACATTATGAAAGAGCTTCTTCAGAAATATAGACTTTCTGGCTATGTATCGAGTGGAGATGGATTAGAAACCATCGCATTAGTATATAACAATGATCAGCGAGCGAATGGAGTCATCAATCGAGAACGTTTAAACCGTTTTGCGGAACATACCTGTGAAGAAGTGAAAAAATGCTTGTCTCTTGATGTATCTGTAGGGGTTGGAAGCGAATATTCTGGGGTCACAAAGACCTCAGAATCATATCAAGAAGCACTATTAGCCTTACAATATCGTATGTATAAAACATCGTCCCCTATCAATTATTACGATCATAATGAAAATGCTAAAAAACAAACGATGTTTTTCTACCCACGGGATCTTGAAATAGAGATTGTAGATTACCTTAATAAAGGGGAACGAGAGCAAACGAAACAGTCCTTAAAAAAGTTTGCTGATGTGGTAAGGGCATCTGAGTCCTATAACCTCATCTATCAAAGCTATCATGTACTACTGTCCTCAATTATTCGTTCAATTGAACAACAAGGAATCAGCTTACTTGAAATCATGGAAAACAATTGGTTTGACCAATTAAAGAGCAGGAAAACGTCAGAGGAAATCGTTGATTGGTTTATCGAGGTGTTATTCCCCTTGTATGATGACATTGTTGAGGAAAGTCAGAACCTTGGTGGAAGGCTTGCCGTTCAAAAGGTTTGGCAGCATGTAAAAGAGAACATTGGCATGAACATTTCCTTGACGGAATGTGCTGAATTGGTAGGGATGAGCCCGTCTTATTTAAGTAGACTTTTTAGACGTGAAACAGGTATTTCATTTGTTGATTACGTAAAGCAATGTAAGATAGATGAAGCAAAGAAATTACTAAAGGAAAAAGATATGAACATCATACAAATTGCTCAAAGAGTAGGCTACTCAGAGCGAAATCTCAGTCGAGTTTTTAAGAGTGCAGTCGGGATGTCACCAGGTCAATTTAGAGCGGAACATCGATAATCGTACGCAAATAGAGGAGGTTGATAAAATGGAGTTAAACGGCCCATTTGGAGTCATCTATAAGGTGTCCACATGGATTACTAGACTCGCCTATGTAAACATTCTATGGATTGCGTTCTCATTAGCAGGTGGAGTCATCCTAGGATTATTTCCAGCGACAATATCAACGTTTGCGTTGATTAGAAAGTGGAAAAAAGGTGAAACCGAGTTGCCAATTTTAAAAACATTTTGGACATTTTATAAAAGTGAATTCATAAAAAGTAATAAGCTGGGTTTTATCCTTTTATTTATAGGGTTTGTTCTATATGTTGATCTTCGCATCTTGTATTTCTCAGAGGGATTCCTACAGCTTCTTTATTATCCAATCCTGATATTATTTTTCATTTTCATATTAGTTTGTCTTAACGCATTCCCGGTCTATGTTCACTACGAATTAAAAGCATTTCAAGTAATTAGAACATCATTCATTAGAATAATCATTCATCCAATTTCAACAGTTACTATGCTAGTGGGAACGATTGGACTGTGGTATTTATTCGCACTCTTACCCGGTATCATTCCTTTCTTTGGTGTTAGTCTAATAACAATTGTTTTAATCTGGTCGTTCTTCATCACTGTTAAAGAGGTAAAAGGAGTATTAGTGAAGTGATGATTAAAAAAATTAATTAAAATGTAATGGTTGCATCGCAGACTTTTCCATCCCTAACTATTAAGTCAACGACGAACGTTCTATCCTAGAACGTTCGTCGTTTTGTCTGTTTATCACTTTTAAATAGTTTTCATGTATCATTAGAGGTAACTAAAAGGAATGAATGCGTTTCGTTTGAAGTTTCGTATGGATTACAAGAACTCTTCATTCTTCCTTGAAACTCTTTTAGGGGGTGGTGGACAATGTATTTAAAAAAGATCAAGTTATTACGTGAAAAGATCTCAAATAATAATGAGTATCCTTTCTCCATACCATGTATGAAGCATTTTGATGAACTGAATCTAACAAAATCCGTTACTTTTTTTGTTGGTGAAAACGGCTCAGGAAAGTCGACGATGTTAGAAGGAATTGCTGATAAGTGTGATTTTAATACAGCGGGAGGAGGCAGAGGGAATGTATATGATGTGCATGCTTCCCAATCAGCATTAGGCGATTATCTTCGTTTAGGGTGGATGCCTAAGACTGGTAATGGCTTTTTTCTAAGAGCAGAATCCTTTTATCAATTTGCCTCACATCTGGATCAATTAAAAGAAGATGATCCTTCCTATAATTATGGTCGTTATGGTGGACAATCCTTACACGAACAATCACATGGAGAATCATTTCTTTCTTTGTTTAAAAATCGGTTTGATGGGAAGGCTCTCTATCTACTCGATGAACCAGAGGCTGCGCTCTCTCCTGCCAGACAACTCGTTTTTCTAAGGGTGATTCATGATTTGGCCACAAAGGAAAACGCACAATTTATTATTGCCACTCATTCTCCTATCCTACTAGGCTACCCAGATGCGGAGATCTTTAGCTTTGATCAGGAGAAGATTGATTTCATTGATTATGAAATGACAGATCACTATCAGATCACTCACTATTTTCTACAGAATCGTGAAAGAATGCTATCAGAGCTCTTAAAGGATGAAGATGAGTGAATAAAACCTTTACGCACTAATCAATCTAATGTATAGTAAAGCCAACGTGAAAACGTTACCTAAAATAACCAACGATAATTGAATAGTCATATGCACTAGGGGTGTTTTTAACTGAGATGAGTTTATACTCGAACCCTTTGAACCTGAACTAGGTAAGACTAGCGTAGGAAAGTGCCAAGCTCTGATACATCATTACCGCATGTTTGTGTTTTTATTGAGTATGTATTAATTAGTTTGCGCAGCGTTCCTACAGGAATGCTGCGCTTTTTTTATTTAACAAAAAAAAGGGGAGTGGTCAGAATGACAAGAACAGTAGTTGTAACAGGCGGAAGCAGAGGACTCGGAGCAACGATTGTAAAGACACTAGCAGAACAGGGGTTTCAGGTTGTCGTTAATTATTATAAAAGCAAGGAAGCGGCAGAAGCATTAGTGTCTGAAATTGGAGAAGACAAAGCTTGTGCCATCCAAGCAGATGTAACGAATCGAGCAGAAGTAAATCAATTAATCGAACAAGCTACGGCTTATTTTGGGAAGATTGATGTAGTTGTGAACAATGCATTAGTAGACTTTAAATTTGACCCTACGAAACAGAAGTCGTTTACTGAGCTGTCATGGGAGGATTATCAAAAACAGGTGGATGGAACGTTGAAAGCTGCTTTTAATGTGATTCAGAGTGTGGTCCCTCAATTTATTGATAGACAAGAGGGAACGATTATTAGTATCGGGACCAATCTATTTCAGAACCCGGTTGTCCCTTACCATGAATACACAACGGCGAAAGCAGGCTTGATTGGGTTTACTCGTAACATTGCGGCTGAACTTGGTGTACACGGGATAAAAGCCAATGTTGTATCAGGCGGTTTGTTAAAAACAACAGATGCAAGTGCAGTGACAACGCCTGAGGTCTTTGATCTGATTGCGCAATCTACACCTCTTAAAAAGGTAACAGAGACTCAGGATGTCGCGAATCTGGTTGCGTATCTGGCTTCTGAGCATTCAACTGGGATGACGGGTCAGAACATTACAGTAGATGGCGGACTGACGATGAATTAAGTGAGGTGAGTGGTGTGGTAAAGAAACAAATACATCTAGGCGTTTTACTCTATGGATGTGGACATCATCAAGCGGCTTGGTTGATGCCTGATTCAAGTATTGAGCAGGTTGGAGAAATTTCCTATTATCAGAAACTCGCCCAGCTTGCGGAGAAGGGGTACTTTGATGCGATCTTTTTTGCGGACAACCAAGCATTTAAAGGAATGGATTCAAGTGAAATGCCAGCCTTTTGGTTTGACCCAATCGTGAATTTAACCGCTATCTCTCAAGTGACCAAGCATGTTGGGTTAGTATCAACTATTTCGAGTACGTTTGCCAATCCATTTACAGCGGCCAGGCAGCTTCTAAGCTTGGATCATCTGACAAAGGGACGGGTAGGCTGGAATCTGGTGACTTCGATGACAGATCAAGAAGCTCGAAATCATGGGATGAGTGAGTTACCTCAACGCGTGGAGCGTTACAAAAAAGCAGATGAGTTTGCAGCGGTTATGGATAAGTTGTTTCTTTCATGGGAGGAAGAGGCGTTTTTACATGACCGGGACGCAGGGAGTATTATTGATCCATCAGAGATTGAGCCTATTCACCATGCAGGAACCTACTTCAATGTGCATGGACCTTCAACGACTCCACGCAGTCCCCAGGGGAAACCAGTCTCGATGCAAGCAGGAGCATCAAAAGAAGGCATTGCCTTAGCGACAAAATACGCGGATGCTGTTTATTCTGTCTCTTGGAATCTGAAGCAAGCGAAAACGTTCCGAGCTAAGCTGGATCAGCAGATTCAGCAAAGTGAGAACCCAACTAAGAAGATAAAAGTTCTACCTGGACTCGTTACGTATGTTGGTCGTACATATGAAGAAGCCTTAGAGAAAAAAGCTGCTCTAGATGAACGACTGCCAATTGAGACGGCTTTAAAACAACTCAGCTTCTTTACACAACAGGACTGCTCCAATTGGGAACTTGATGAAAAAGTACCTTTCCTGCCACCAGTTGAAGAGTTTACCGGTCCCGTTGGTCGCTACGAAACCGTTTTAGAAATTATACAAGATACTGATCCGACGGTGAGAGAATTAATAGGATACCTAAGTGCAGGTGGTGGACACCTTACACTCATTGGAACGCCAAAGGAGATTGTCGATCAAATGCAAGTCTGGATAGATGAGGGAGTGGCTGATGGGTTTAATTTAATGCCCCCAACCTTACCTGGAAGTTTAGATGACTTTGTGGAGTTGGTGGTTCCCGAATTACAGCGGGTAGGCTTGTTTAGAGAGGCGTACAATGGCCATAGCTTTCGTGAACATCTGGGTCTGATGTGAACCTGTTTTAAGGAAAAATTAGAAATAGGACTCCTTATTAGTGTGGAGTCCTATTTGTTTCGTCACTCTGTTTTTAATCTGTGCTAAACTGTTAGTAAATCTACATATGGAGGCGTTTTCATGGCGATTCAGCGATTAACAGATAAGCAATTTGAACAGGCAGTCCTACTAAGTTGTTTTGCGTTTCAGATGTCGGATTCAGAAGAGCTTCGGACACGTGCAAAGAAAGGCTGGGAGCAATCTGTTACCTATGGTGAGGTCACGGACAATGGTGAGCTGTTAGCAAAGCTAGAGGTCATTCCTTTCCATGTGAATGTATTTGGAACAACCATGAGAATGGGCGGAATTGCTGGGGTGGCTTCTTATCCGGAGCAACGGAGAAGAGGTTTAATTAAACAGCTTATTACGCATTCGCTTAAAGAAATGCGCCAAGAAGGACAGATCCTTTCCTATCTTGCTCCATTTGCAGTTGGATTTTATCGTAAATTTGGCTGGGAGATCGCTTTTAACGAAGTCACATACACGTTTGAGCCCTCACAGTTTCCAAAGCCCGATCCGACCATAGAAGGGCAAATGCAACGAGTTCCTTTTACGGATCAGCGTATTCGTCATGTCTATAATGAGAACGCAAGTCATGGAATGCTCGTACGTAAGGATAGTTGGTGGGAACGACTTGAACATAGATATTCAGGTACTCAATCGGCTCTATATACAAACGAAGCTGGAGATCCAGTGGCGTATATCGTATACAAGGTTCAAGGCAGACACTTTGAAACCGAGGAAATGGTCTATAAGGATGCTGATGGATTAAAGGCGCTTCTTTCCTTTATTGGACAGCACGACTCCATGATTAAGACCGCTGAAATAACGACTACGGCTTCCGAGCATTTAGATTATTTTCTGCCAGATCCTAAAACCAAAGCAGAGAGTGTTCCTTACTTCATGGCAAGAATTGTTGATGTAGAAGCATTTCTAAAAGAGTTTCCGTTTGCGAAGAGTTCAGACAGGAGCTTTACACTTCAAATTGAGGACACCTACGCTGAATGGAATAACCAGACATTTGCTGTTTCGATTAAAGAGGGGCAAGGAAGCTGTGGAGTATCATCTGAGGAACCGACCATATCAATGAGTATCCAAACATTAACTAGCTTAATGCTAGGCTACAGAAGACCTTCCTTTTATCTACAGCAAGGCTTGATTAAAGGGGATCATGAAGCGATTAAACGCTTTGTGTCACTTATTCCAGGAGACGAACCAGCTCTTATTGATTTCTTTTAATAGAAGAAGCGACCAATCCTACGTAGGACTGGTCGCTATTTGTCTTACTTTTGAAGTTGTTTTAACACAAGATCTGCAACTGGACCACCAGAAGCAGGGTTTTGACCTGTTACCAGGCGTCCGTCTTTAACAGCGTATGGAGCAAACGGCTTGTCCGCTTTTTGGAATTTCGCGCCACGCTTAACCAGTTCGGTTTCAGTGAGGTATGGCAGGTACTCATCAAGTTCAACTAGCTTCTCTTCTTCGTTCGTGAATCCTGTGACCACTTTATCAGCAATGAGATAATTGCCTTCTGCCGTTTTTAGGTTTAATAAACCAACCGCGCCGTGACATACAGAAGAGACGATCCCGCCATTTTTGTAAATCGTTTGGCTAATCTTCTGAAGCCCTTCATTTTCAGGGAAGTCCCAGACTGTTCCGTGACCACCTGCATAATAAATGGCCGCATAATCAGCTGGATTCACGTCCTCAGGAGTTAGTGTATTCCCAAGCTTTTTCATAAACGCTGGGTTTAGATAGAACTCCCAGTCAATTGCTTCAGCTGAAGCCAGACTATGAGGATCAATTGGCGTATATCCGCCTTTTGGACTCACAAAATCCACCTCATACCCTGCGTCTTCTACCTTTTTCACAAAGTGGACAGCTTCGCGTAACCATAAGCCCGTCGCTCTATCTAAATCCGGGTATTTTGGAAAACTACTCACAACAACAAGAATTTTACTAGACATCAAATCACTCCTTAACTATGATGAGTGTATCTTACTACTTAAAGTGCACTTTAAGTCAAAGGAAAGGACTTGCTTACTTGAACGATTACTCCATGAACGAAATCAAAGAAAAGCTGGGTCTGTCAGCTTCTACGTTGCGTTATTATGAAAAAGAACAATTGATTCCAGCAATTACAAGAGATTCATCTGGAAATAGAAGGTATACAGATACTGACTTAGAATGGATTACCTTTATCAAAACATTACGTGATACCGATATGCCAATTCGGATGATCAAAGAATATGTGGCCATGTTCCAAGAGGGGGCAGATACGATCACTGCAAGGAAAGAGTTAATGGCAGCACACGCAGAAAAGGTACAGCAGGAGATTGACCAGAAGCTAGCCAGTCTTAAGGTGCTCCAAAAAAAGGTAAAGTATTACGATACGATTGATCGACGAAAGCAGAGGTTGAGTGAGAGGGCGTTTAAGTAAAGATAGTGCAAATAACGTTTCCTGCCTTGACATATAATCTACATATTCTGGTCCTTTCAGCCGATATAAATTTCATATACTTGCTTTCATCGAGAGGATGTTGGATATATGGATTCATTAGATTTTTTGAAGAAAAATATGCCATTTATAAAGCAACTGTTTAAAGGTGATGTAGCTGTTGGATTAATTGATGATACACACGTATTGTATTGGGAAGGCACTGACTCTATTGGCTTAAAGGCTGGTGACCCGCTTGAAAAAGGCTATGAAAACTATAGTTTTTTACAAAATAACGATGTCACTCACGCTGTCGTTCCTAAGGAGGTTTTCGGTTATGAATATACAATTACATACGTGCCAATAAAAGATGAACAAGATGAGATATTAGCTGTGATAAGCGTAAATAATAGTGGTAACGAATTAGAGAAAATTGAAAAATTAATGGGCGAGACTTCAGAGATCACGGAGAATCTACTTAGCGGGATTCAACAAGTGGCTGCTCACTCGGAAGAGCTGTCTGCCACGTCAGATCAATTATTAAGAAATGCTGTAAAAACGGTCGATGAATCAAATGCCGTATCCAATGTGACCAATTTCATTGGGGATATTTCTCGCCAAACGAATTTGATTGGCCTAAACGCTGCCATTGAAGCAGCACGCGTTGGTCAGGCTGGTGCTGGTTTTGGTGTTGTTGCGAAAGAAGTAAGAAAGCTATCAGATGAAACAAAAAAAGCAGCCACTCAAATTGATGATACTTTACTGAAGATACAGACATCAATCAAGAGTATGCAAGAAGAAATTAGTGGGATTACGGATGCATCGAATGACCAAGCTCAGCTTGTTGCTGATTTTATGAAAAATATTGAAACCTTAAACACGCAAAATCAAGAGTTTAAGCGTTATGTCAAATCGTTAAATAACTTATAAAATGAAAAACACTCGTCCCAACATGTTTGAGACGAGTATTTTACTGTTATGAGTGCTTTTTTAGTTACGAATCATATAATCAAATGCACCGAGTGAAGCAGTAGCACCTGATCCCATTGAAATAATGATTTGGTTGTACGCACTATCGGTGCAATCTCCGGCTGCGAATAGACCTTTGACGCTTGTTGCGCCTTGCTTGTCTACTACGATCTCGCCCATACGATTACGTTCAACAGACTCATCTAACCATTCTGTGTTAGGCACGAGACCAATTTGAACGAACACGCCATGTAAGGCCACGTGATGAATCTCTTCGGTTGCACGATCCTTATACGAAATCCCGTTTACACTTGTGTCACCAGTGATTTCGGTAGTTTGTGCATTCGTGATAACCGTTACGTTTGGTAGGCTATTCACACGATCCTGAAGAACACTGTCTGCTTTAAGCTCAGGCGCGAATTCAAGAACAGTTACATGGTTAACGATCCCCGCAAGGTCGATCGCTGCTTCAATTCCGGAGTTTCCTCCGCCAATCACCGCAACATCTTTCCCTTCAAATAATGGACCATCACAGTGCGGGCAGTAAGCCACACCTTTATTTTTAAATTCTTCTTCACCAGGTACGCCAACATTTCTCCAGCGTGCACCAGTTGAAAGAATGACTGTTTTTGCTTTGAGTACGGCATCGTTCTCAAGCGTTACCTCGAACAGGTCTTTTTTCTCTAAATGCTTCGCTTTTTGAAGGTTCATGATGTCGACACTGTAGTTCTTCACATGCTCTTCAAGACTTGCAGCTAGCTTTGGACCTTCTGTATGAGGAACACTAATGAAGTTCTCAATGCTTAATGTATCCATAACTTGACCACCAAAACGCTCAGCAACGATTCCAGTACGAATTCCTTTACGAGCAGCATAAATCGCTGCACTTGAACCAGCTGGACCACCGCCAACAACAAGAACATCAAATGGATCTTTTGAAGCTAGCTCTTCCGCGTCAACACCAACACCCATCTTAGCGATGATTTCTTCCGTGCTCATGCGACCACTTCCGAATGATTGACCATTTAAGAAAACGCTTGGTACGGCCATAACCTGCTTATCCTCAACCTCATCTTTAAAGGCTGCTCCGTCAATCATGGTGTGCGTGATATTAGGGTTTAATACACTCATCATGTTTAACGCCTGAACCACGTCAGGGCAGTTATGACACGTTAAGCTAATATATGATTCAAAGTGAAATTCACCTTTAATTTGTTTAATTTGATCAATAACTGATTGATCCACTTTTGGAGCTCTACCACTTACTTGAAGCAATGCCAAGACAAGAGATGTGAACTCATGACCTAAAGGAACACCGGCGAATGTTACGCCAGTGTCCTCTCCTACACGGTTTACACTAAAACTTGGCGTTCTGGGTAGAGCAGCCTTTTCAATCGTAATTCTCTCAGACATAGCAGAAAGTTCATCGAGAAGAGCGATCATATCTGTTGATACTTTATCGTCTCCTGCGTTCACTTTAATGACAATGTCATTTTCTAAAAGCTGCATATATTGATTGAGCTGTGACTTAATCTCTGTATCCAGAACCATGTTTTATGACACTCCTTAGATTTTACCTACTAGATCAAGGCTAGGTGTAAGTGTTTCTGTTCCTTCTTCCCATTTTGCAGGGCATACTTCACCTGGATTGTTACGAACATATTGAGCTGCTTTAATTTTGTTTACTAGGATGCTTGCATCACGGCCGATACCGTCTGCATTCACTTCAACTGTTTGAATGATACCATCCGGATCGATTACGAACGTACCACGATCAGCAAGACCTGAAGCTTCGTTTAATACTTGGAAGTTACGAGAAATCGTTTGTGATGGATCACCAATCATAGTGTATGTGATCTTACCGATTTTCTCTGAGCTATCATGCCAACCTTTGTGAACGAAGTGCGTATCTGTTGAAACAGAGTATACTTCTGCACCAAGTGCTTTTAAATCTGCGTATTGGTTTTGTAGATCCTCTAGTTCTGTTGGGCAAACAAAGCTGAAGTCAGCAGGGTAGAAGCAAACAACGCTCCATTGACCTTTAAAGCTATCGTTTGTAACCTCAACAAACTCACCATTTTTGTAAGCTTGTGCTGTGAATGGAAGTACTTCTGAACCGATAAGTGACATAAATAAACATCCTCCTAATATGAACATTAAGCCATCGCTTAATGATAGTTATTCTAATTACATACTTATTATTAAATAATTATTACTGTTTGTCAACAAGTATGATCGATCTTTTTTATCAAAATTTTAAGCTGTTTTGCGTAATACGGGGATATAGATCTTCAAACCATTATCATTTAGCGCATTTGGAATGATAATCAAAAGAATGAATGAATCTTTAAATAACCTTTTAGTCCAAGTCTCATACGGGTAAGGAATGGAAAGAGGAGGGATTAAATTGAAAAAGGTAACAGCAATAACTGGTATGGTTTCGTTTGCTTGTATCCTTGTTGGTTGTAATACCTCAAATGAACAAACTCAAAACACGGAATCGGTTGAAAATAATACGGAGGAACAAACGGAAGGAAGTGGAACGGATACTCAAGAGGATAAAGGAACGGACACCGAAACAGTTGAATCGAGTGAAACAGACGATCTGAGTGATACAGAGGACGAGAAGGAAGAAGCGTATGAGGAAGTACAGGAAAGTGAAAATTATATGATTCAGACGGATTACGTGGACGCAACGAATGAGTTTATTACAACATTCTCAATTAGTCGAGAGGGAGATATAGACGGATCACGCGAAGAACGTCTTGAGAGGTCCTTGTTTGAAAGTGATCCATCTGAACAGGATATATTGAGCACGTATACTGAACTCACATTGGAAGACTCTGTGCTTACAGTTCAATTTAACGTAAGTGACGAGCAGCTACTTTCCACAACTTCCGCCCAAAATCAGTTGTTTTACCAATCATTTTCTGGGATAAGCGATCTTTATGGGGTTGAAAAAGTGATCTTTTTAGATCCTAATGGTGGTAGAGAGATGATTGTAGGAGGAAGTCCGCTCGATCAAACAATGAATATTGAAGAAGAAAGAGGTCAGACACGAGGCTATTATACCCTCTACGATACAGAACTCGAACAGACCTTATTCTTACCCGGTGGCTTATTAGGTGAAGACGTTACAGAAGCTGATGGAGAACCGTTGAGTTTTGAAGAAACGGTAGAAGAAATGAAAACAGTTAATGATCATGAATTGTCCTACTCAACGGCCATCGTAGAAGGAATGGCAATCGACCATGCATCAATTGAAAATGACGTCGCAACCGTCCGTTACACAGTAGATGAAGAGATCGTCACTGAATCTGATCAGATTGTTTTCGCAAATGCTATGCAGCTCGCTGCCCTAGACTTTCATGCAACCGAGCTTGAGCTTGTAAATGAAACAGAGCGAAGAATAGTGAACTATCCTTTGATTAAGTAAGAAACAGGCGCGTGATGAGCCTGCTTATGATCTGACCTTCTCGATTAATTGAAGATATTGCGTGTCGCCATAACCGATCGCTGGGAAAAGCGACAGAAGTTGTTTGACTAATTCTTTGGAAGTGAGATTTTGGTTTTGTTTAATATAACGAACGACCTGATTCTCTTCCTTAAGCATGTCCAAGTACAAATGGACTGCTTGATACATGACTGGTATTAGGGTGTGAGTTGGTTCTTGGTGTTGCACCAAAACTTCTTGATAAGTTGTGTCATAATGACCAAGTGTCAGCTCCACTTGATTCACCTTAAACTCATCTTCTCGAAAGCTGTGTAAGAACACTTTTCCTTCAAAGTTAGTCTGCTCAAGGTAAGCCAGCAAGGTTAATAGATTCATCTGACAGAATAGATCCTCCCCGAACCAGAGAACAATGCATTGATGCTTGGCAGAGAAAAACGGCTCTAGTGGAGCAATCACTTTATCTGTATACTTTTCAGCATTTTCTCCGTGGCCATTTGCGCGTAAGTGAATAAATGTTTCACCAAAAGGGTGTTCACTCGTTTCATTCACACACATCGCTTCATTAAAGGGGGCATAGATTGATGCTCCCATTAATTTCTGTTCTTTGAATTCCTCGTACATCATTTGACCGTTTAAGATGTGGAGAACCTCCTGATCAAATAACTCTTTATAATCTTCTTGTACCTTAGTTACCTCCAATTTTTTAGATACATCCATGTAGTTGTCAGCTCCATTCTGGTGAAAAGTAAGTTTGACTGTGGATTGAACAGGTACTCTTTGACGTTGATACTCTTTTGGTGTAAGACCAAATATCTTCTTAAACGCTCGACTGTAGGCCTCTTGAGAAGAGTAGTTATATGCAAAGGCAACATCAATGATCTTTCTATTTAAAGATAATTCGTAGGTCGATAGATACAATCTCCTAAGAAGAACATAACGTCTCATACTCATTCCAGTTAACCGGTGGAACGTAAACGAGCAATAGTAAGGCGAGTATCCCATATAGGCGGCTAGTTCATCTAAAGAAAAAGGCTCCTTTAAACGCTTCTCAATCCAATCGATCATTACTTGTACCTGTTCTTTCATGTGTCTCACTCCTGTATTCATTATAAGAGGTAGGAGAACTTCGTTTATGATAGTTGTTGTGGTTTCGGAAGGTTGGTGTTTTGATTATTAGTTATTTACATAGTAAGCTCTGAAAATGCTTTAATCCACCCTCTAACGCTTCAATTTATAATGTGTCGCACCAACTTTTTATTCTAATACATCAATCGTAGACGCTAACGCACCACTTCGCATTCTTTAGAATTCTTAAGGTTTTCTTTTCTTCTTCTTATGATTAGATGGATATGCTCATATATGAAGGAGATGAGTAGAGTTGGTCAGAAAATGTATTGCGAGTGTTTGTATTTTGTTCCCTTTCTTACTGTTTAGTGCGCCTATTACAATACCTAACGACGAGAAAGTCATATTGCTCTATCATCACGACGATAATAGGGAAGAAACGAATGTGGTGTGGGATGATCTTGTTTTTGCGGATTCGAGTCATATAAGTAATGGTATGCTAGAGACAATACGTGTTTGGTTTAGGGAAGAGAAAATGGGGAGAGGAAGAGTTGATTGAATAAACGGTACTTGGCTCTAATGTTTAAGATCTTCATCATGTTGTTGCTAAGTGGGTTTTTAACTACTGCGTTAATAGCGAGTCTTCACTTTTTTTATGGGATGTCTCGAAATGATTATGTGAATGTGTTCGACCGAATAGCCGCTTCCTTTTATGAAGCACTTAACTACTATGAGTACGTTTTCTTTGATCTTATCTTTGTTTTGTTTTTTGCTGGAATTATCTTTTGTTTTCTACTTATTGCTCACAGATATATCCGTTATTTTGTGAAAATTGAAGCAGACCTTAAAAAAATGGCAAGCGGGGAGCTTTCTAAACGTGTTGAAGTGAAAGAGAATCATGAGCTTGGACACCTAGCGACTCAGGTGAATCAGTTAATTAAACAGCTTGAAACAACCGTGCAAGAGGAGCGAATTTCTGAACAATCAAAAACAGAATTAATTACGAATGTCTCACATGATCTTAGGACGCCGCTAACCTCCATTATGGGTTATCTTGATTTAATACAGAGAGATCAATACAAAGATGAGGTGACTCTTAGATATTACACGGACATTGCTTATGATAAAACAAAGCAAATGAACACCATGGTGAATGATCTTTTTGAATATATCCGTACAAAGAATCCAAAGTTAGTTTTGAACAAAGAGGAGATTGATTTAAAAGAGATCATTAACCAGATGGCAACTCATTTTTATCTGCAGATGAAGGAGGCAAACTTGAATTTTAGAATGAGTCTTCCTGAACATGAAGTCAAGCAGACGGTAGATGGAGAAAAGCTCTCAAGAGTGTTTGGTAACATTATTGAGAATGCAATTAAATATGGATCGGATGCCCCGCACATTGATATTCGATTAAATCAGCTAAATGAAAAGGTTGAAGTTGAAATTCGAAACTACGGGGAGCCCATTGCCCAAGCTGAGCTGCCGTTTTTATTTGAACGCTTCTATCGTGTGGATCAGTCTAGAACAAAGGACACTGGTGGATCTGGATTAGGGCTAGCGATTGCAAAAAATATCGTTGAATTGCATGGTGGAGAAATACGTGTGACGAGTGATCAAGCAGGTACAGCATTTTATGTCACCTTGCCCATGCTAAAAGGACATTGAGTCTTTACAGAATATTTTTCTGTGGAGGCTTTTTTTGTACACTTTTTCATTCTTTAAGATTCTTAAGGTTTTCTTTCTGCTTTCTTAAATGGGATTTTCTATGATGAACTCACTAACAAATGAGTGGAGAGATGAATCGTGAAACGGAAAACAGTAGCTATTCTTTTTGGAGGCGTATCAAGTGAACATGAGGTGTCCTTACAATCAGCCGCAGCAGTGATTGATGCGATACCAGTCACGAAATACAATGTCATTCAAATTGGTATTACGAAGGAAGGCAGTTGGTATAAGTTTGATGGGATTAGTCAGCAGATTAAAGACGGAAGCTGGGCAAGAAGCCCCTTTCTGAAACGAGTAGTTGTCAGCCCTGATCATCTTAAGCCAGGTCTCATTTTATTAGATGACGAAGGAATTAATTACATACAGGTCGACTGTTACTTTCCTGTTCTTCATGGAAAAAACGGAGAAGACGGAACGATCCAGGGTCTACTTGATATGGCGAATATTCCGTATATAGGGTGCGATACATTAAGTTCCGCGATTTGTATGGATAAAGTGATCGCACAACAATTAGTGAGTAGCGCGGGCATTTGTACCACCGACTTTATCTCGTTTGGTCGATATGAGTATCAATTTGAGCAGGTACAACAGTGGGCAACAGAGGAAGTTGGGTATCCGGTCTTTGTAAAGCCGGCAAGATCGGGTTCTTCATATGGAATATCAAAGGTACATGATGAATTCGAATTGAAGCAAGCCATTGAACAAGCCTTTACTTTTGATGATAAGGTCCTCTGTGAAGCAATGGTTAGGGGAATGGAAGTAGGGTGTGCAGTCTATGGAAATGACTATCCTGAAACTGGCCTTATTGGAGAGATTGAACCAAGTAGAGATTTCCTTGATTATGAAGACAAATATCACTCCGGTGAGATGAAACAGTACGTGCCAGCAAGACAAAAAGAAGACATTTTAAAAACGGTACAGCAACTAGGAGTGCAAATCTATCGCATACTAGGATGCAAGGGATTAGCCAGGGTGGATTTTTTCATTAAAGAAAATGGAGAGATTGTGTTTAATGAAATTAATACGATGCCAGGGTTTACGCCTTCAAGCAGATATCCCAGAATGATTGCAGCTTCAGGTATTCCTTATTCAGAATTGGTTGATGAGCTAATTGAACTTGCGATGCAGGGAAGGGAAGTGAGTAGAATTGAGTCAATCTAGAGCTTGGATGGAGGTTAACCTAGATTACCTTCAACATAATGTAGAAAGGATTCGCTCTACCATTTCCAAAAAAACGAACATCATGGCAGTAGTAAAAGCAGATGCGTATGGACATGGACTTGAACAAACGGCAATAAGCCTTTTTGAAGCAGGAGTAACGAATTTTGCAGTAGCCACTTTAGACGAAGCTGTTCAGCTAAGAAATCTCTTACCCTCTACGGACATTTTAATTTTAGGAATGACATCTCCGAAAGAGGCTTTAACCCTTTCAAGACTAAGGCTGATTCAAAGCGTGTTCTCACCAACGTATACAAAAGCTTTAGCAATAGCTGCTGGAAAAGCAGGCGTGAACCTTCAAGTAGAGATTAAAATAGATACTGGTATGAATCGAATGGGTTACGCGTATCTTGACACCTTTCATCTTAAGGAAATCTTCTCCTACACGTATCTCCATGTACACGGTATTTATAGCCATCTTTCTGTTGCAGACAGTTTAGATCCTATAGATGTAGAAATGACCAATGTACAGGTTTCTAGATTCAATCAATGCCTAGATCAATTAAAAGGCTATCCATACGGAAAGACACATCTTCAAAACAGTGGGGGGATTATTAATCATTCCCATCTTACATACGACTTTGTCAGACCTGGTATTATGCTGTTCGGTATTCCTTCTGGAGAGGTCAAGGAGATTGGGTTGAAACCAGTGTTGGAACTTAAAGCAAGGATTTCAATGATCAAACCCGTTCCAATGAACGAATGGATTGGGTACGGGCGTAAATGTAAATTCGCTACTCCGAGAAAAATTGCAACTGTGTCAATTGGGTATGCAGACGGCTATCCGAGAGCTGTTTCAGGAAAACGAGCACCTATATTAATTAATGGACACTTTGCTAAGCAAGTTGGAAACGTATGTATGGATCAACTGATGATTGATATTACCGATATAGATGGTATAAAGAGTGGGGATCAAGTAGTATTAATTGGAACGAGTCATGAAAAAGCAATAAGTATGGGTACGATTGCTGCTCTCGCTCAAACAATAACGAATGATCTAGCCTGTAGTCTCTCATTGCGACTTTCTAGGTATTATCATTCAACAAGTAGTAAGAAGGATGTGGAAGCGGTTGTCTAAGCATATTTTAATCGTGGATGATGATCAAGAAATCGCACGCTTAGTGAGTATTTCACTAAGAAATGAAGGGTATTCTACAACGCTCGCCGGAAATGGTATTGAAGCTCTTCAAAAAATGAAAGAAACCGTCATCGATTTGGTTGTACTGGATGTCATGATGCCGGAAATGGATGGGTTAGAATTTTGCCAAACGGTTAGACAAGATCATGACCTTCCGATACTAATGATTAGTGCAAAGTCAGAAGATATGGATCGGATTACGGGAATTATGACGGGGGCAGATGACTATTTAATTAAACCATTTAATATACTTGAGCTCGTTGTAAGAGTGAAGGCATTACTGCGAAGAGCGTATTATTACCGTGGGTTAGCTAAGGAAAGTACAATCCTGGAGCTAGGTGACCTAACTATTGATAAGAAAAAATACAAGGCAATGGTTCAAGACAATGAACTAAAGCTAACCTCGAAGGAATTTGAGATTCTTTACCTATTGGCAAGTCAACCTGGACAAGTGTTTGACTCAGAATCAATCTTCCAGCAGGTATGGAAGGAAAAATACTACGACTCCAACAACACAGTGATGGTTCATATTAGTAATTTACGAGACAAATTAGAAAAAGCCTTAGGCTATAAGGTGATTCAAACGGTTTGGGGAGTCGGATACAAAATAGAATGATGCAGATGGAAAGGAACAAACAAGCTTGAAACGATCATATACACTATTTATTCTACTAGCAGGACTGTTAGTAGCTGGCTGCCAAGAGCAGCAAATCACAACAAGTGAAGAAGGCCCGCAGCTTTACGTGGCGACTGACGGTGATGACAGCAATGCGGGGACAATTGAAGAACCTCTGCTAACACTAGAGGAAGCAGCAGACCGGGCAACGGCAGGAACAACGGTGACGATCCGAGAGGGTATCTACTATGAGCCACTGATCGTCCAGCATAGCGGAACGAAGGATCAGCCCATCCGTTTCGAGGCGTATCAAGAGGAAGAGGTTCGCCTAAGTGGAGAACAGCTTGAGGATGGTCTAGATGATGTGGCGATGATTGAGATTAGCGGAAAAGGCTATATCACCATCGATGGACTAGAGGTTGAACACGTAACAACTGAGCATGAGGATAAGACAGTCATAGGTGTTCTTGTCAGTGGGCCTAGTGAATATGTGGAGTTAACAAATCTATTTATCCACGACATTGCGACCTACAAAAAAGACGGGAACGCGCATGGCATCGCGGTGTATGGAGAAGAATCAATTTCAGATATAGATATTACGAACAACACGCTTACTGATCTTAAGCTCGGTTGGAGTGAGGCGCTTGTTGTAAACGGCGATGTCAGTGACTTCTTAATCGCAGACAACCATGTCCACCATACAAATAATATTGGAATCGATGTAATTGGTTACGAAGGCATTGCAGCAGACCCCGATCGTGACTTTGCACGTAATGGGATTATCCGTGGAAATGATGTGCACCACAATTCTAGTTACGATAACCCAAGCTATGGCAAGGAGTACAGTGCTGGTGGCATTTACGTCGATGGTGGGAGCGATATTTTGATCGAAGAAAATACGGTCTATCAAAATGACATAGGGATTGAGGCAACGTCCGAGCATAAAGACAAGTTTGCGACCAATATCAATATTCTCAACAATGACGTTTACGAGAATGTTATAACTGGTATCTCCATAGGGGGCTATGACTCAGAGCGTGGAGGAACCAAAGACTCTTTGATTGCAGGTAACACGCTTTCAGGTAACGACACGAAAGACCTTGAAGGAGCACAGCTATTCGTGCAATACTACGCCTACTCGAATCGAGTGGAGCAAAACAAGCTGACAGCTAGTCAGACGGGGTTACTGGTAATGAACGATAATGAAGAGAATGATAGCATGTATTTTAGTGAAAATGATTATGTGTATGATGACGATACGAAACCACGTTGGATCTGGAGGGGGGAGGAAGTCACATCATTAGAAGGCTTTCAACAGGTCACCCAACCCTAACTGAATAATCCTTAAGGATCCTGCCTAGGCAGGATTTTTTTGTTTTTTATGGAATGTAGCAATAGTAGGAAGAAGGGTTGTGATTCTTATGAACGAAGAGGAGTTTTATAACAAAGTTGGAGAAATAAACGGGTGGGATTTTAGTCATCTTCAGGTTGAAGTGGAAGGTGCTAAGTGGAATTTTAATGAGAAGGTAAAAGCAATTGGCCGGGAATCCGATTCCTTATTAGACCTTGGCACCGGTGGGGGAGAAAATGTAATAAGACTGGCTCCTGAGTTTTCATCTCTAGTTGGAATTGATACGTCTCAAAGTATGATAAGTACGGCTAAAAGTAATCTAAAAACGTCTGGAATCTTAAATACAAGCTTCCACGAAATGTCTAATCATGAATTAACATTCCCGGATCAATTCTTTCATATCGTGACAAGTAGACACGCTCCTTTTAAAGCCAGTGAAGTGAATAGAGTCTTAAAGCAAGGTGGAACATTCATCACGCAACAAGTCAGCGAAGAGGATAAGCTGAATCTGAAAAAGGAATTTGGAAGAGGACAGTCTTATGGCGAGCAAGACGGTAAGTTAAAACAAAAATATATAGTTGAGTTAAAAGAAGCGGGTTTCACATCGATTGTAGAACTAGAATACAACGCATCAGAATACTATAAAAGGGAAGAGGATCTGCTATTCCTCTTAAACCACACGCCAATAATCCCTAACTTTCTTGACGATCCAAATGATTTAGATCGATTCAATCAATTCGTTCAAGCAAATAAAACAAAAAAGGGAATATGCACGAACTCAAAACGTTTTTTACTTATTGCTACTAATTAATTTCAGGAGGGCCTTATGATCATAGAACTGAACAAAAACCAGTTTCAAACGTGTCTTAGGTTACTTCAAGAGGATGGATTAGCAGAAGGTAGAGCCGTAATATACGGGACAAGTCCCGGGCGAGTATTTGTAGATAACCTTGATCAGCCGAAGACCGGAATCGTATGGCTTTATTCAAACGATGGGTTTATCTTTTTTGGAGACGCGGAGAATGTCCCCTTTAATCAAGCATTAAATGAATTTATTAACCAAACGATTAAACCAGAGGCTAAAAAGGTTGGTTTAGAATGGTTCGAAGCTTTGGGGTATCACCCGGGATGGAATCAAACCTTTGAAAGAGTGTTTCAGCATCGAACCATTGGCAGCTGGAATCAAAGAGTCTACCTATTAGGAGAAGGATCGTTTGTTGAGCCTGAGAAGGAGCATATTCCGGAAACCTTTCAATGCGTGAAACTCAATCGAGATATATTAAGCAATAACAAAATCAAAAATCTTCCTCAACTGAAGGAAGAAATACTGGAATTTTGGCCATCGATCCATTCATTTCTTCATCACGGCTTAGGTTATTGCATGATCTATGAGCATGAGATTGTGAGCTACTGCTTTTCTGGGTATGTGGCTGGAAATGTACATTGTATGGGAGTGGAGACCTACAAACCATATCGAGGCCGTGGCTTTGCTAAACATGTAGCCGCAGCATTTATAAAAGAATGTCTAGATTCGAACAAAATACCTTATTGGGACTGTATGGAGACGAACCTTGCATCTGTTGCCGTTGCTGAAAAATTGGGCTTTAAGCAACAGTTTGACTATCAGGGATATGACTTCTCTTTGAAGGAACAGTAATAGGGGGCCACGTATGCCATTTGCTGCAAAAATAAATCTATCATTAGAACAACATGAAGTACCAGAACTAAGAGAAAGCGTAGGCTGGAATAGAAGAGATCAAGATTACCCCCTACTATTTGAACGGTGCCAGTTTTGGGCGGGAGTAAAAGATGATACAGGGAAATTAATCGCATTTGGATATATATGTGGAATGGGTTTAGAACACGGATATATGGAAGACATTATCGTTCATCCACATTATCAAAGGTTAAGGTTAGGATTAAAGATTGTAAACGAGTTACTAGTAGAAGCAGAAAGAACGGGGATAGAGATTGTAACCGTCACGTTTGCAGAAGAGAACACCAAGTTCTACGAGCGAGCTGGATTTATGAAAGGGAAGAGTGGAGTTTGGAGTTTGGGGAGGTAGGCTCCTAACCTCACCGAACAGGCTCCACCTTGTAAAAGCCTCTGTAGAACTTAGAGTGCCGTGGCTTCCTAAGAATTAGGACAGAGTTAAAAATATCTGAAGCAGAGTAGAGTGTATTTATCCAACAGATGAAGAGAAGGATGATTTGAAATTCTCCCGAAGTAAAGAAGCTTAGAAGTCCAGGGATGAATGATAATAAGATAAAAGGCAAACTCATAAATAAGAAGAATCGTGGTTTGGATAAGACCGCATTTGTATGTAACCAAAAGAAAATCCCTTTAAACGTTATACTCATATCCCCTTTCTTATAAACCGTAACGATGTGTAGCCACTCATGGACAACGAAGGTGCTGATTCCTATAAGGATTAGGAAGAATATGTTGAGTTTGGAGAAGCCAAGCTCCATCTGAAAAGGAATAGAAAGAACGAGAAACTGAAAAACATAAACAAATTTCATATAATGCTGCCGAAACCACACATTTTGGATGAATGGCGTCCATTCTGATCTATTTAACTCGAGTTGAGGCAAGTGGCGAAACCAATAAATGATAAAAATCCCCCCATTTTTGTATTAGCAAGAACAATTATGCTTGCACCAAGCTCTTAGTGTTAGAAAGCAAGAAACTAAAGGCGTTAGCAAGAAAAATAGGAAATTAACCAAGCCCAGAGCGTGTTCAAGTAAGAAGCAAGGGTCGATAGCAAGGAGATAGAAAGTAATAGCAAGACGGGACCTCGTTTAGCAAGAAAGCTGAAGCTAGTACCAAGAAGAAATATACCGGTACCAAGGAAACCAGACCCTCAAGCAAGAACTCTGCTTTTAGTAAGCGGAAGGGCAGAAATACTAAGAAGGATGAACTTCCAACCAAGCTCCAAGTTTAATCAAACAAGAAGAAAGAGATGATACCAAGAAAATTTGAAGTTTTACCAAGCTCAGAGCGTATTCCATCAAAATACAGGCGCTGATAGCAAGGACACAGTAGGCAACATCAAGCTGGGCCCCCTCTCAGTAAGAACTTCTATGTGTAAAACAAGAAGATCAACCTCTCCATCAAGACCGTCCAATCATTTACCAAGAACAGTCATCTAAGATACTCTACAAGCTCCCTCAATAATCTAAACATCCATAATAACTGTAATCATTAATCTAAACTTAGGTATTAGTTTACAGTAAATTTGATAATTTTGTCATTTAAATGAATGAAATGTCCCGAATATAACGTGCTAATCAGTTGTTTAAAATAACCCATTTACGTATAATAAGTATAAGATTCGACAAATTTTTTAAAATTGGGTTTAAAGGGGTCAACGACTTACTATGAAGGCACTAATGTATTATGGGGCGAAGAATGTAAAAGTAGAAGATGTAAAGGAACAGGAGGTCGTTCATGATTCGGTAAAAGTTAAAGTAAAATATGCTGGTATCTGTGGAACAGACCTACATGAGTACCTTCATAAAAACTTCGTTACAGCGGATCAAATGATTTTAGGTCATGAATTTACAGGTGAAATTGTTGAAGTAGGAGAAAGTGTTTCAAAATTCAAAGCAGGTGACCGAGTGGCTATCGAACCAATCTGGGGCTGTGGTGAATGTGACACGTGTAAAACTGGAAACTACAATATCTGTGCAAATATGAAATCATACGGAATTCATGAAAACGGTGGCTTTGCTGAGTATGTAGTCGTGAAGGAATCAAACGTCTTTGCTTTACCGGATACACTTAGCTTTGAGCGTGCTGCCTTACTTGAACCGATCGCTGTAGTCCTTCAGGCTATCCGTAAAAGTTCATTTAAAATTGGTGACAGTGTAGCGTTATTCGGTGCAGGACCGATTGGACTTTTACTCTCCGAATGCTTAAGAGCTGCTGGTGCGAGCAAGATATTTGTTGCGGAAGTTAGTGATGAGCGCAGAGAACTCGCGTTGAAAATGGGTGCGGATGTTGTACTGAATCCTGTAAAAGAAGATGTCGCTCAAATCATTAAAGATAGCACAAATGGTGGGGTGGATGTTTCATTTGATGTAGCTGGAATCGAAGCTACGTTTAACCAGTCACTCGATGTAGTGAAGCCAAATGGAGAATTTATGATCGTAAGTATCTTTGCTGAAGCGATTAAATATCAACCAACACTTCAAGTAGTAGGCGAAAAGAGAATCAATTCTTCTCTTGGGTACAACAACATCTTTCCTCAAGCAATTGATCTCTTATCAAAGGGATCATTAAATGTTGATTCAGTTATTACAAGCATCATTGATTTAGATGATATCGTTGAAGAAGGACTTGAGAAGTTAATTAACGATAAAAAGCAATGTAAGATCCTTGTAAAACCATAAGTGATGGCAAAGGCTTAGTTAGTAAACATCTAACTGAGTCTTTTTTTGATTATACTAACCTATTATTAGCATATATGAGATATACTGGTGGTGCAGAAGGAGTGAACACATGTGAAGAGAAGGATGAAACAAATACTGATATTTGGAGCACTGTTACTCATCATATGTCTCACCCCAATATTTATCCTTTTGTATTCCTTGAAAAATCCGGAGCAAGAGCAATTAGAGCATAGCGTCTCTCCTAATAATATAAATGAGGTTGAGGTCATTGTGATTTACGATTTTCCAGATCCAGTTTTTGAAATAAGATATGGTCAAGAAACAATTGAATTCACAAAGAAGCGAGAAGACATATCCATCTATTGGGAGGACGATTATAAAGCGTTTGTTCGTTTAGAGGGTCGTGTAGGGGAAGAACCACGCATCTTTGTACTTACATTTGATTAGGGGTGCATTGTTCAAAACAGACATGAAGGGAGATTCACATGAAACAAATCCAGTTTGATTATGAAGTTGGCGAAATTACCTATAAGGTAGTGGGGGATCGTCATTTAACCTTATATACATTTGAACCTCCGTTCGAAACCACTCATCGTCCTGCCATTCTGTTTTTTAACGGTGGCAGCTTTAAAAAAGATCCGAAGTTGCCCAGTCAGTTTCAGCATCAGGCTCACTATTTTTCAACAATAGGTATGCTTGCCATTTGTGTAGATTATCGAAATGGAGCAGATGAAGGGTTTACTCCACCGCAAGCGATAAGTGATGTGCAATTCGCTGTACGCTATGTGAGAAAAAATGCAATCGAATTAGGTGTAGATCCGAATAATATCATTGTTTGTGGCTCTTCGGCAGGTGGGTATATCACCGTTTCGTCGATTATGTTCACGGATTTGGATGATGAACAAGAGTCTGACCAAGATGTAGATCATGTGCCGAATCATTTCATCGTTTTCTCGGCAGACATGGACGGGGTGGACATTATGAGACGAAGATATCCCGATCTAGTTGATCAAGCAACTGCTTTTTCGCCTTTGCATCATATAAAAAAGAGCTTACCGGACACTCTTTGGATTTGTGGAACGGGAGACGATTTGTGTGAGCAAAATAAACGATTTGTAGAAGATATGAACCAGGCTGGGAACCGTATTGAATTTAAAACATATGAAGGGATGGAACATGGATTTTTTAATTATGGAAAGCATGAAAATACATATTTTGAACGAACGAAAGATGACATCGAGGCGTACCTTCGGAGGAAGAGTTTAATTTAATGGAGGCGAAGTACATTGAAAAACATTTTCGAATCAAATTTCCAAAAATATGAGAACCCTGCACAATATGACACATTACATGAGTCTTATCAGGATGACTTGTTATATATAATGGAGCATGCACAAAAGATTCAATCGCCTATCATTGACCTAGCATGTGGCACAGGGAGGCTAACGATCCCGATGTCAAAGCAAGGTCTACATGTAATAGGAGTTGATCTGCATGAAGGGATGTTAAATCGAGCTAGGAAAAAGGCTATAGATGAAGATCTACAGATTCAATTCGAGCAGCAGGACTGCACCGAGCTGAATCTTGATACAAAATCTCCACTTATTTTTATGACAGGCAATTCGTTTCAACATTTTCTAACAAATGAAAGCCAGGACAAATTGCTTCAATCAGTAAGCAGGCACCTAAAATCAGGTGGGGAGTTTATTTTTGATACAAGAAATCCAGTTCTAACTGAATTAAGTATTGATGATGTTAGTGAAAACGTTGAATTCATCAACGGGGAAAGGAAAGAAGTAAACCATACAGAAACCTACAATCACTCCACACAAATCTTACACTGCACGACGCAGACTACTTGGGAAAAGGATGAAGAGACTTTTCACACAGAAAAAGAATCGATCTCCTTACGCTATACGTACCCAATGGAGCTGAAGAGATTATTAGAAGCTCATGGATTTGAACTGGTTCATTTGTATGGTACGTGGAAGAAGCTAGAGTTCACTAAGGATAGTCCGCAGATGATTGTTCATTGTAGGAAAAGAGGGTAAAATGACAGCATTTCAATTAGACAAACATACAGACCGGTCGCGGCTATGTTTTCTTATACTATCAATTATACTTGCGTATGCTTATTTCGATAATGATCGGAGTTCCATATACTTTATATTCTCAATGACGGTGCTTGCTTTTTCTGATGCAAATAAAGCAGATAGCAAGATCCTAAGAATCTGTGTATTTACAACATTCGGAGTCTATATATCATGGACACTTTTCGTAGTTATTCGTTGGTTTTCTGAACTATTCTTCTAATTAATCAGGACTTACGGGTTAGTGTGATTTTGCTGTTGGATATATTTAAAGTCCTTGTTTATCTCTAATGTTCTAAATCTCTGAAAAACATTCAAAATTAATAAAATCTATACCTACAAAAAACTCGACCCTACATTCAGTCGAGTTTCTTTTTTTCTTCTTCAATCAAACTTTGAACTACTTCTTGAACAGAGCCAGCAGTTTGTAGATTGTTATAAAGCAGATCCTTCGTTTGAAGAATATCCATGGCAATCGTGGAAGACATACCCGTTATAATTAAGTTTGCTCCTTGCATGCGAATGACGTCTTTAAGCGTAACTAAATCTGTTAAAAGGAAGTCGCTGGCATTGGTGACTCCCGACAAATCCGCAATAATCGTCGTTAGCCTGCGATCCACAATTTCTTCGGTTGTGATGGTTAAGATATGGTTGAATCGCTCCTGATTCACCTTTCCGATTAAAGGTAGAACAGCAACCCCTTTGAATACGGGAACAATTGGACATGCCAGACTTGCAATCTCCTGCTGTGAGCCGAGAAGCTCGCGTTCAATCTCTTTCTCCCGTGTTACGTCTTTTTGTACACCAATAAAGAAATGTTTCTTTTCTTCTTCAATATACAAATGGTCAACCGTCAAACTGTTCCAAAATCCTTCGCCAGACTTTTTGTAGTTATACAAAGTGACAGAACAGGACTCATTCGCTTTAATAGAATCTCTTAGCCTTTTTACTTCGCTCTGATCGGTTTCTTCTCCTTGGAGGAAGCGACAGTTTTGACCAATGATGTCGGATGATGCGTATCCTGTCATCTCATAGAATCCTTGGTTTGCGTATATAATCGGATTGTCATCTAGTTGAGGATCTGTGATTAATACACCGGCTCTCGTGTAGTCTAATGCTTTGAATAGAAGTTCTTTGTTAGTAATAGTGTTAATCATAGACACCTCCGTTATTCTGTTCTCTTTGAACTTAAGGCTGTACTACTTGTTGCCCTCCACGTTTATCTCCTCAATCGCCTTTTCAAGTTGATGAATATCTTCATCAAGGGTTACCGCGAATAAGGGGCAATCCTGACGCGCTCTCACTCGTAATCTTTTAAGAAACGTAAGTTCACGATGGAATAGCTCTTTTTCGAAAAGTAGGATCATAGATATCCTCCTCACCGTTGTTAGGTTGATACCCACATAGCATGTTTTCCCAAATCTACACGTCTGAACCTTTTATTCGGAAACTATTTGCGTTTATTTGTAGGGGAGTTGGGTATATGACGAAAACTCATGTATGATATAGGGAAGAGTGTAGAATTGGAGGCATCAATAATTGGGTACAAATATGATTCGCAAGCAGAACTTAGACCTTGTCAAACGCATTATGTTTACAAACCAAAAGATGGTTGCTTCCGAAATTGGGAAAGAAACCGGTCTAAGTGTTGTGACGACTAACTCATTAATTAAGGAGCTACTAGAAGATCAAGTCATTATGGAAGGAGAGGTTATTCAACCGCCAATGGGTAGGCCAGCGATTGAGTATGTATTTAATGCAGATCACAAGCATTCGCTGTTACTTTCAATCCAAAATAACCGATCGAATCTATGCATTGTAGCCAAGCTTGTTAATCTCTACGGAGAAGAAAAGCAAGAGTGGTTGATGGATTACACAGAGGTGTCATTAGACAGATTAGTTGCAGCTATTTTAACGTGTTTAAATGATAGTGAGAGTCATGTTGATAACATCGCATTATCCATCCCTGGTAAGGTATTTAATGATGAGGTCACCTCCAGTTGGGGACAACAATTCACTGGATGGAGCATTAAAGAAGTGTTAGCAAGGCATACGGATATTCCAATCTCCATCCAAAATGATGCGCACCTTACAACAATCGGTTATTTTGTTAGGCGAAATGATCAATTAAAAGGGACAATTGTCGGGATTTATTTTCCGAAAGAAAGTTCACCGGGTATCACGATCTTTAGTAACCATACATTAATTGAAGGAAATCTAGGACTAGCTGGAGAAGGGAAATATTTACCGTTTTTAATGGATAAGAATCCGCCGCAAACGGATCAAGAATTAGTTAATGCGATTTCGGAAGTAATTTCTTTTTACAATGCAGCGCTCGCACCTAATTTCTTTGTTATTTCATCGATCCATTTATCAGAGGATTTAGTAGTTGATGCGTTGGATAGAAATGGTTACTTACGCCAACATCCGAATGAACCTACAATTTTAATCGATACTACATTTCAAGAGAGTATGACCTCAGGCTTACGCTGGCTGGCAAACGAGAACACACCATATCATTTATAGTTACACAAAAAAACCTTCAAACACTACATTGGAAGGTTTTTTTGGTTGGTTGTTTTAATTATGTCTGTTGAATCTTCTACTTTAAGCCTTTTGTAAGAAACATTGATAAAGAAAAGAAGAAGAGTCATCACAACAGAAAAGGCAAACATAAACCATAGCGTAACGTGGACTGGATATTGATCTAATAAGTTACCTGCGAACTTAGGGAGTAATGCTCCACCTAAGCCGCCCATGGCTATTAGAATACTAGTCGTACGATCCTCCAAACCAGGTATGCCGCCGTTAATAACAAGGAGCCCTAACGAGAAGATTCCTCCCATGAGAATCCCTGCAATAAAGATTACGATGAAACTGAAAGTGGCATTTGGAGACAGGGCAAACAACCCAATGCTCACCATCTGACCAACGACCATCACTATAAATAAGTTCCATATTCTAAATCGATTAACGATAAAAATCATAAGTAGCCGTCCAACGGTCATTGCCCCCCAGAACACTGTAATGCTCAGTGCGATTGTGGCATTTGATAAGTTTGACGTCATGGCCATAATGGTAGGTAAGTAATTAGGAAATGTCATTTCAAGTCCAACATATAAAAAGAAAAAGATCGATCCCAGAATCAATAAAGGACGCGTAGGTTTCGTGTAGGTTTTCTTAATGACGTCTTTTCCAGAATGAATCTCAGGCTTTTTCCGAAGAATGTATTCGTACTGACCGACTCTAACAAACAACCATAAGAAAAAGCTTATACTAACTAGAATTGAGACAAATAAGAAGATTGAATTCCATTCACCTGTAGCTATTAAAAATGCAGCGACTAATGGAATTGTTAAAGCTCCGATCCCAAAACATAATTCTGTAAGGACCATGATAGAGGCTTTTTTCTCTTTAAGCTCTGCAACGATCATCCCTGCGAGTAACGTTTCAATGATCCCAAACCCGGCTCCGCTAAATGGGATGATGACGAGGAGTGAATTCCACGGTATTAAGGAAAAAAGTGAAAGTTGAACAGTCGCAAACAGGATCATGGCTAGCAAGAGAGTGATTCTTCTTCCCAATTTTTTAATGAGGAAGGGGGTAAATAGAACGCCAATTAGAAAACCAAAGAATTGATTCATAATGAGTTGACCGCCATCGCTATAGGTCACATTATAATGCTTGATTAATGGCTCTAAGACACTGCCTAAAATGATATGTCCAATGCCAGTTAATAAATATGCAAAGCATGCTAACCAAACTAAACGTTTCATAAGTGTACCGCCTAACAATAAGTTTTATAAGCTACATACAATTATAGATCATTCGAATGATTGTCTGTCCTACGTTTTTCATAACGTAAGGATACGAAACCCAAGACAAGAACCGTCGAACACATGATGAATAGGGAGGACAGGCCTTTTAGGGCAATTAATAACGCTTCCATAATATCATCCTACTATTCATTACGATTTCGCAAAGCATCGATGGTTTGCAAGACATGATCGTTTTAATCATTAGAATCTCCCCTTGCTAATATATAATAAATAAACTTAATTAAGTACATTTATTATATCATCCAATTAGTAAGTTTCAATGATTATCTTAAAAGATATCTATGAATCGTTTCATAGAATAGAAGGAGGAGCTTGCCTAACATTTCTAGAAGGTTCTAGTTAGATGAAATATGAACTCAAAGGAGACGGTACGATCATGTTGAGCGTAAACCAATTGAGTGGGGGTTATCTGAATCGAAGGATCATCAATGACATCACATTTGATATTCAGCCTGGTGAAATCGTTGGATTAATTGGCTTAAATGGTGCGGGGAAAAGCACAACTATTCGCCACATGACAGGTGTGCTGAAACCTCACAGTGGAAACATAACCATTGATGAGAAAGATTGGATGAAGCAAAGAGAGAAGTTAGCTCATATTCCTGATAAACCAGAGTTGTATCCGAACTTAACAATCATGGAACATTTTCAGTTTATTAAGAGGATCTATCAACTGAATGAGGATCACTATGTAAATCAGTTAATTGATCGGTATGCATTGAGTCCTCATTTGAACAAATACCCTCATGCCTTATCAAAAGGGACTCAGCAGAAAGTCTCAATTATTAGTGCACTGATTTCAAATCCAACCTATCTCGTAGTCGATGAACCGTTTATGGGACTCGACCCTCAAGGATTAAAGTTCTTTAAAGAGGATTTGATCAGACTTAAAAACGAAGGACTTGGTATGATCATTTCCACTCATCTATTATCGATTGCTGAACAATTATGTGATCGAATCATCGTTTTACATAGGGGACGCCAGCAACGTTTTAACGATAAATCCTATCTTACTACTGAGGATGTTGACGGGATTACTTTAGAAGATCTATTTTTCTCCATGATAGAGGAACAAGAATGAAGGATTTATTTATCGAACGATTCAGAGAGTCAAGGCAGCAAAGTATAAGGATCCTTATAAAAGCTTTTAGTCACAGTGGAGTATTTGGTCTCATTCCTTTTGGTATGCTTCTTATGTATGTTGTGGTGCTGTTTTTAAGAGATGAAAGCTACAATTCTCTATATCACTCTGCCCTTTTAATGGGACTGTTTTTTCTATTTGTGCTTAATAAAGGAATCATTAGCTTTATGAATCGGTTTGATGAGGTTTATTTGGCTCCCAAAATTATGGAGATGCGCGGTTACTTTCGCTGCATTATGATCTTTAATGTCGTCATACAAAGCATCAAAGTGACTGTATTCACCGTGTTTCTACAGTATGTTTACTCATTAGAAATACGAGAGTTCATTGCTTTGTTTGTCATGGTACAAGTATTAGGGGTACTGCATATCTTATCGCTTATCATTATGATAAGCATCAGTTCAACAAGACCGATTCTCCTATCCTTTGTGTATCAACTTAGCGTGATTGTTAGTTTTTTATTCTTATTAGAAGCTCCTACACTTTTTGTCGGTATCGCTACTGCTGGAATCCTACTTATTGGCTTTCTTTATAGTAAACACCTGATCTTTCCTATCCATTCTTGGAAGAGGTTGATCGTTTCTGAAAAGAAAAGCATAAGGCTTATTATTCTCCTTTTAAGTAGTGTAATTGATGTAAAAACGACCGAGCGATCTAGGAATCTCATACCATTATGGTTTTTTGAGAAAAGGGAAGACCCTATGGTTTATTTCTTATTACGATCTGCAGTAAGAGGGACTGAAGGGAGTCAACACTTCGTTCGAGTCATATTGGTCATGACTTTGCTCATTCTTTTTGTGAATAGCTATATGGTTCTTTTACCTTTATTGGCGTTATGCATTTACTTTAATTCTATACAGTTTAACCAAGGGTTAAATCAAGCTGGCTTTATTCCAGTCTATTTCCCTATTCAAGAACGGCAAGTGCAAGCTGCAAAACAACATGTAAAGAGGAGAGCCTTCCTACTTCAGTCATTGATTGTCGTGATTGTCTTTGGGTTAAAGCTTATATGAATATGCAATTTAGGCTGAGACAAAACATTAAAGTAGCGAGTAAAACTCGAATATAGCAAAAAATCCGCTGCAGGAGAAACCCTCGCTTTCCGCGGACACGGCTTCAGCCTCATCCGAACACCACGGATGAGTCTTCAGACACGTGTTTTTCCGCAGGAGTCTCGGGTTCTCCTTCCGCTCGTTTTTTCAAAAAGCACGAATGGCGAATGATTCGACCGTAAATCATTCGCTAGTTTTTTGTTGATTTTTAGCTTTATTTCAGCCTCTTTGTTATATTCTGATGCAACTACGAGATTCATCCTTTTTTTTCTTAGACACCAACAGTTTATAACTCAGGAACGTTATCTAAGGAAGAGTCATAACTGAGGGGTGTAGTTGATGAAAAGTAGATCAATTTATAAAAATGTACAGTACATGAACATTTTAATCGCTCAAATTTTTTCATCGTTTGCTGATTGGATGTTTTTAATTTGTATGCTAGCCTTAGCGGCGGTCGATCTAGGTGTTTCATCAATTGAAATTTCGATTTTAATGCTTGCCTTTGCTCTTCCTCAACTTTTTGTTTCGCCTCTAGCCGGTGTAATGGCTGACCGCTTTGATCGTAAATATTTGTTGTTATTTTCAGAGATAGGGAGAGCATGTGTGGTTCTTTTTACACCGATTGTCTCTGATGTGTATAGTCTCGCAATGATCCTTCTCTTGTTAGGTCTGTTTAAGAGTTTCTTTATTCCTGCTAAAAGCGGAAAGCTAAAAGAAACGCTTCGCGCAGAACAACTGCAAGAAGGGGTTGCGCTAAGTGGCATGGTTGATCATGCAAGTAAGATCTTTGGTCCCTCCTTAGGTGGAATCTTAATCGCTACATTTTCGTTTTCAACTCTTTTCTATGTTGTAAGTAGTGCCTATTTTCTCTCTGTCATCTCCATTCTCTTAATTAAAAAAGATCAATTCTCCGTTTCTCAAACCAATTCTGCAATGAAAAAGAAATCAACTAACTTAGAAGGGTTTCAGATGATTACTTCGTCTCCATTTCTTTTCATTGCGACCGTTGCTATGGCTAGTGGGCTGTTTTTCATTCAGTTAGTTGACTCGCAGCTCGTGTTGTTTCTAGATCAATTCTTTACACGGACATCTCAAATTCTTGGTTTTTCTATGGGAGCTAGTGGGGCGGGTACATTACTCATTACGGCTCTACTACGAAAACGGAATATCCGCAATTATTTCAGAAATATGTATAGTGGCATATTCATGTTAGGCGTTTCTTTTCTTCTCGCTATATTATGTACGTATGTTCCTGAACAACTTGCCACTCTATTCATTCCCGTTTGCTTCTTTATTGGAGGATTTGCAATCGGTCTGGTGCTCGTTACCTTTCAGATCGTTGTTCAAGTGGTCACCCCTGTCGACAAGATTGGACGCATATTCGGAGCGATCTCATCCATTAGCAGTTTTGTAACGATTCTTGGCCTTGCATTAGGTGGGGTGATTGCTCAACTAATCGGTGTCCATTTAACCATACTTTTAACAGCTTCTTGTTTAGTCATTTTATCTAGTATCTTAAAGTTATACCAAACAAAAACTTCCCATACATCATCAATTCAACCTATTCAACTAGAGAAGGAAGTTATGTAGTGCATAGGTTCTGATGCACCTGAAAATAAAAAGCAGTAACGAGATAAACCGTTACTGCTTTTAGTGAAGCTTAGGTTTATAGGTAGGATGTAGCAACGGCTTTCACTTCTTCAATTCCTTCCCACATGTCTCCAGGTCCATCGTAAACAAGTGTTAACGGTCCTGAATAATTTAACTCTGAAACGATATCAAGACAATTAGTTAACTCAGTCTTATTCATTGTTCCATCTTCGTTTGTTTGAGCCTTCACATGAATGGATTTACTATGTGGTACCGTTTTTCGTAGAGAGGATAACTTGGATTCAGCAGAGAAGTTACCAAAATCTGAAATGAGACCATTAATCGAAGAGTGCTCATTCAGATACAAACAATTTTCAGCAGTTGACGTTAAGGAATGAAAATTTTCGGTAATCACATGAACGCCTTTTTCCTTTCCGAACTCGGCTAACTGCGTTAATTGCTCGGCAGCAAAGGCGAGTCGCTCCTCATTATCGGGATGAGCATCCCCGCCCACTACTCGAATATTTGCGGCGCCTACCTTAGAAGCAATGGTAATCCATTTCTTTATAAAAGTGATATCCGCTTCAAGTCTTTTTGGATTCTCACTGGTAATGTCTCCATAGTCTAATAGAAGGGTATCAAATTGAATCCCTGCATGCTCCACTGCGGAACGTAATGCTTGAAGATAGTCTTCATCTACTGAGGGGAAGTGAGGATGAATAATCTCCATTGCTTCAAACCCTTTTTCAGCTAAAAGACCAGGAAGCTCTAATAAAGTGTGAACTTCTGGCTGAGGTGATACTTGAGTAACAATTGTTTGGTTCTCGTCATCCCACTTGGTCCAATGCAAAGGTCCTAGGAGTCTATTTAAGCTCCAGGATGTTAATGACAGATAGCTCATTTTAACGAACCCTCCATAAAAATAAATTTTGGTCATCCACTTAGTTAAGTAGATTAATTAAGTCTAGTCTACCATCATAATGAGTATTTGCAACCGTTTTCAAAAAATATCTATGGACTAGCGTTTATTCCTTAAGACAGACAATTATTAATTGACATATCGAGAAATCACGATATAATAAGCGCTATGGAACCTATTGATGTTTTTAAAGCATTGTCGAACGAAACACGGCTTAATATCCTCAAATGGTTAAAACACCCGGAGGATAACTTTCCAAAACAGGGAGCTCATATCCCAAAGGGTGTAGAGTTTGTTGGAGGAGTATGCGTTGGTGACATTAAAGAGAAAGCCAATGTCTCTCAGTCCACTGTTTCTAGTTACTTAAACATGATGCAGAAGGCTGGATTGTTAGAGTCATACCGGTATGGACAATGGACATACTATAGAAGAAATGAAAAGACGATAGACGATATTAGAAATTACTTTAAACTAGAATTCTAATATCCAGTCTTTTATTTCTTTTTTTTAGATCCTTATATCGGTTTTTTTAGATATTTAAATATATAAAAGTGGGAGGATTTATGCGTTACATTGCTTACATTTTTGCTTTAATTGCTGGTGCTGCTCTTAGTTTAGAAGGAGCCATCTATGCTGAATTAGGAAATACAATTGGAAAATTAGAAACGAGTTTCTATAACTTTCTTTTTGGGTCCATCATTGTTGGTCTATTATGGTTGTTTTTCGGAAAAGGTAAGATTTCTTATGTGACTGAGGCTCCGAAGTGGTCGTTATTAGGCGGTTTATTAGGAGTTGTTTATTTAACAGTGATTGTTATTAGCGTTCCATTAGTAGGAGTAGGTATAACAATGGTCTCCGTCATTTTAGGTCAATTAATAACAAGTATGGTTATTGAGCATTTTGAATGGTTTGGTATCAGCAGAATGAGAATTAACAAAGAGAAGATTCTTTCTGTTGTTTGTATGATCATAGCTCTTATTTTAGTTTTTAAGGGGAGTTTTTCATGGGTATTTTAATTGTATTCTTTACAATCATTGGCGGCATCACACTTAGTGCTCAATCAGCAATAAATGGGACCTTTAGTCGAGTAGCGGGGACGATTGAAACAACACTTTTGACGTTTGTTTCAGGCTCAATGTTTCTTGCTTTAATCATTCTATTTTTTGGAGAAGGTGATCTTTCTTTACTCTTTAGTGTTCCAACATGGCAATTAAGTGCCGTTTTTCTAGGCTCGATTTTTCTACTGTTTAATGTATTCGCTGTTCCAAAGATAGGTGTGATTGCTACAAGTATTACAGTCATTATTGGGCAGCTTGTTGTAAGTGTAGTGATTGATCATTTTGGGTGGTTTAACAGCTTACTTATACCGCTTGATCTAAAAAGAATGGTCGCTCTGGTCTTTATGATGCTTGCCCTTTATTTTATATTCAAAGGCAATGTAAAAAGCTCGAATAACAAGATAAAAGAGGAAGAGGTTGGGACATAACATCAATGCGGTTGGCAAAACACGAACATAGCATTTCAGCCGCTACAGGAGAATCCCTCGCTTTCCACGGGAACGGCCTCAGCCCCTTCCGCGGAAAATGCGCCGCTACAGTGTCTTCACCGCGTTCTATTCCGTAGGAGTCTCGGGTTCTCCCTCCGCTCGTATTACTAAATAATCCAAAAAACACAAATGGCGAATGATTCGATTGTATAATCATTCGCCATTTTTAATTTGATTTTTAGTTTCGTCTCAGGCTCTTTCTCATGATGAGATTATTTGTAAGGCTTCACAAGTATTTTTGCTTGTTTTTTATCAGTGAATAATTGATTAAATCCTTCTTCAACAATATCTTCTATATGAATGTTGCTTGTTATGACGCTTTTAACATCTAAACGACCTGTAGAGATCATATCGATGATTTCTGGAAACACATGTCTGTACGCAAGTCTTGACGTAACATCTGCTCCTTTAAATAATAGCTGTCCCATATCTATAGAAACAGGTTTTGCAAAAACAGCAATGGCCATTACTTGACCGCCTTGCTTTACAGAAGCAACAGCATTGGTCATGGTTGGTTGAACTCCTGCACATTCGTAAGCAACACTTACGCCACCACCCGTCAATTCATGGATGGTGAGGACGATGTTGTCGTCCATTCCATTAATCGTTGTAGTAGCCCCTAATTCTTCAGCTTTCTTAAGACGTTCTTCAGATACATCGACTACAATAATCTTAGTAGCTCCGGCAGCTTTTACAGATAAAAGGGTTAACAGCCCAATTGGACCGGCACCAAAAATAGCGACAGAATCTCCTGGTTTCAATTGGCTCTCTCTAACGGCATAAAATGAAACAGCTGTTGGCTCAACTAATGCACCTTCTTCAAAGGAGACATTGTCAGGTAGTTGGTGAACCATCTGTTCTTCAACAACTACATATTCAGCAAATCCGCCATCTCGATTTAAACCGACAAATCCTACTTTGCTGCATTGATTGTAATGACCTCTTTTGCATGCATAACATTCGCCACAATGGATAAGTGGTTCAATCGCAACTCGTTCACCAACTTTAAGGTTCGTTACATCATCTGCTAGCTCGACAATAGTACCTGAGAATTCATGACCTAGAGTGATAGGAGGTAACTGTCCAGTTAATGGATGAGGGTCTGCAGAAGGTCCATGCGAAAACTCATGAAGGTCACTTCCACAAATGCCTGCCCACTCAACTTTTACTTTGACTTGGTGAGACGATACGCTCGGTTCTGGTATATCCACCACTCGCAGGTCTTGACTTCCATATAATCTAGCCGCTTTCATATTGATCCCCCCATTTTTATATCTGTTACATTAATCATTATATCAATTTGCTTACTTTATCAAAAGTTAATATAATTGAACTTATAATAAGTAAAACTTAAGGAAAGTGATTATATGAACATAGAGCAGTTGATGTATATAGTGGAGGTTGCAAAGGAGAAGTCACTAGGTGCGGCTGCAAAAACATTAAATATTAGTCAATCTGCTTTAAGTCAGGCAATTACAAAGCTAGAGAGTGAGCTAGGTGTTAAGATCTTTAATCGGTCAAGAGCAGGGGCCATCCCAACAAAAGAAGGCGATTTTATTATTGCTAAATCTCAATACGCACTAGAAGCCATCTATGAGATAAAAGAAGAGGCCAAGCAGTTGAATGAGTTCAACGATGTCCTTCGGATGAACGTCATACCCGGTTTGATTGAACCCATTGTTGATAGCTACCTGAGGTTTAAGGCACGAACTCCAGCTTTTAAGATTGAGGTTAGTGAGAGATCGAGTATGGATATCATTCAAGAGATTCATGATGATAAAATTGATGTTGGATTTATTGCTGTGAAGAGTTCAAATATGTATGTTGTAAACGGATTCCACTTCACCCCTGTCACTACAGGAAAGCTATTAGTCTTTGCTTCAAAGGATTCTTTCATTGCTAACACGAATAAAGCTTTAGAACCCAGCCTCTTACAGGAGCAGTTGTTTGTATTATATAAGGATGAATATGTACAGAGCTTTGTATCGAACTTTCATCGTTTATATGGACCAATCAATGTCTTTCTGGAAACAACCGATTTGCATGTCATTACCAACACGATCCTGCAGCATGGGGCCATCACGATTGGCCATGATATCTCTGCAACATTTAGTCGAAGCTTTCCGTTCGAAACAGAAATGACAGCCTTAGCAATCGATCATTTCTTTGACTCATCCTTTACATACGGATGGATTAGAAAATATGACCATAAATTATCCGAGAAAACAAACGAATTCATTGATGAAGTTAGAGAGGTATTATTGAATAAGGCTTAGATTCTCAGTAAAAGTTTGTTCTGAAAAATAATAGATTGAGTAGGTGGAAAGATGGAATTTACAACGGAAAGGCTACACATACGACCATTTAAAGAAGAAGATCTTGAAGATGTGTTCCAGATCTATTCGAACGAGGCCTCATGCCAATACCTTTTGCATTCTGCGTGGACGGTAGAGGACAAACAAGTTCATTTCAAGAAAAAGCTAAACAATCATCTGTTGACTAACGAAAAGCCGCTAAGCTTAGCGGTAGTGAGAGAGTCAGAAGTGATTGGTGACCTATCTGTTTGGTATACCGGAATGAAGGATACGGTCGAGATTGGATATAGTTTTGCAAGGTCAGCTAGTGGAAAGGGATATGCGAGTGAAGCGGTTGAAGGACTCATACAAAAACTATTTGCAGAAAAGGGTGTTCACCGAATCCAGGCTAATCTGGACGCACGCAACGAAGCTTCTTTAAGGCTGTGTGAACGGGTAGGTATGAGAAAGGAAGCTCATTTTATTCAAGATTTCTGGAACAAAGGTGAGTGGACCGATAGTATCGTGTTTGGAATACTAAAGTCTGATCTTAAGAAATAAGGAGAGCTCAATCGAAGCTCTCCTTTTTTATCTTTCATAGGTAGTTATTTTCACGGGAACAAGTAGGCCAAGTAAACAAACAAAGGAAAAGCTGATGAAACTAAAAGGGAAGGAAGTTACTTGAATGAGTTCTCCAGCAACGGCCGATCCGACGGTTTGTCCAACTCCTAGTAATAAGAAGGAAAGACTGACTCCCACTGCGGGCATATTAGAAAACTCCCTTGATCCCCATACAATAAACAAACCTGTCATAAAGATGTACGAGGTGCCAAATAGAACAGCAGAAAGGTAAATAAAAGGTGCCGAGGAAATTGTAATAAAGTACAAAGAAGCTGCTATTAACACAACCGCAAAAAAATAGGATTTTCGAAGACCGAGTTTGGCAATCACCACGCCTGCAATTCCTCCGATCACACCAGATATCCCCATGATGACCCAGAAGAATGAACTTTCATGACTCCCCATACTGTATTGAGCAGTTAGATATGTTCTAGAAAAAGTCCAAAAGATAGATGAACCAATTCCTATAATGAGTGATGCAATTATTAAGTATTTAGCCTTAGCAAAGATGGAACGATCAAAGAAGGTCACTTTAGAAACCTCAGTTTTTTTATCTGGAATGATACATGAATTCCAAATGAGCACGACCAGTGCAACAACACCAAAGAAAGCAAAGGCAAGTCGCCATTGTTCCGTTAATAGTAATGCTATTGGACCTGAAAGGATTAAACCAAAGCTTGTGCCACTGTTAATCCATGTATTACCCTTGTCGCGTTTCTTTTCCTCTAAAGAGGTAACGACTACCTGACTAAATGCAGGAGAGGCCCAGCCACTCCCGAGTCCTGCAATAAATGTTCCACTTGCAAGCATCAAAAAATGATAGGAGCCAGAAATCATGAACAACCCGATAACCGCAGTAAGTCCAGCAAACTGAATGACTCGTTTTTGCCCGAATGTACGAATAAAGAATGAAGAGGTTAACAAGGCAACGGTATAAGCTAAGTAAGCAGAGGAGCTTGAAATACCAGCCTGTCTTTCTGTTAAAGCAAGACTATCCGTAATAGAAGGGAGAAATAATCCAAAACTGAATCGAGCAAATGCATACGTTATGGCTATCATAGCAATGCTGGGAAACAAGAGCTTCCACATTTTTATCATCTCCTTTTATATAGAACGATCACTATAATTTATAGTGAGAGAAAAAGTAAACAACGAGTTAAGGGTTGTTTACTTTTAGAAAAGCGTTCTTATTATACTTAACGTTTCTTCACGGACTTCATTGGTGTCATGAATTTCTGACATAGCTGTAGCCCCTTCTAGCAATAAGGCTAAACGAAACGATTCTTTAGCAGAGTATCCGCAACGCTCGATAAACGAGATTAAGTGATTTTTATGGTTGATCACATACTGATAAATCAAATGATTCTTTTCTGGAAATTCTTCTTTTGCGCGTAAGAATAAACAGCCATTCTGATGAGACTGAAGCCAGTCCAGATGTGCAGTGGCAATCGATAATATCGTAGGAGAGTTCGTTTCAAGAAGCTCAAAGTATCTTTCTTCTCGCTTTTTTAGTACTTCTAAAATAAGCTCTTCCTTTGATTGAAAATGATTGTAGAGGGTCATCAATGATACGTCAGCTTCTTCATGGACCCTCTTAATACCAATAGAATGAAAGCCATTTTCATAAAATAAGCGCTCAGCACTTGTAAGTAAAGCTTCTCTTTTTTTACTCATTATTATATTCACCTCTATATTGAGTGATCACTCTATTTTTATCACAAATACTGAACAACTACAAATAAAAACCTCTTGATCAGGCAAGAGGTTTGTCTAAGTATTTATGTTCGTAAAATCTTTTCCATCTTCTTACCCCTTGCCAGTTCATCAATTAGTTTATCTAAATAACGAATCTCACGCATGGTGGTTTCTTCAATCTCCTCCACACGTACGCCACAGACAACCCCTTTAATTAATTCCCTAGATGGGTTCATGTTCTGGGCCTCTGAAAAGAATGTTTCAAAATCTGTTTTGTTTTCAATAATCGCTTCAAGTTCGTCCTGTGTATAGCCAGTTAACCAACGAATAATCTCATCGACCTCTTTCTTGGTACGTCCTTTTTTCTCTGCCTTGGTCACATAATGAGGATAGACACTTGCAACGCTTGTTGAATAAATACGATGTTTGGACACTCGGACCCCTCGCTTACTTTTTTTATCTAGTGTATCACGGAATAGAGAGAAGTAACTCTTTACAATCAACTAATAAAAGGATAATATAATGAGAAATTCCACATCAAAAGCAATGAAAAGAAGAGTAGGCAAGGGAACCACGTACAGAGACCTCCGGTAGCTGAGAAGGAGGAGTGAGGGAACATGCTGAACCAAGTCTTGGAGCTGTGTACCGGATGGATTCAATGAGTCTTGATGGTGCAACGGGTTCTCCCGTTACAGAGATAAGGTATCACAGGCGACTCGCCATGCCGTACCTGATGAGGCTTCTTTAGTAATAAGGAAGCAAAATGGGGTGGCACCGCGACGGATACTCGCCCCCAAAACAATCATGTTTTGGGGGTGAGTTTTTTTATTTGGTTTTCAAAATAAAAATAGGAGGCGGTGTCATTGGGCAGGTGGAAAACCCTTATCTTACTACTCGGAGGGATAGGCATTTCAAATATTGGTGGCTGGGTATACTTAATCGCCCTCAACCTGACTGTGTTAAATGAAACGGGTTCGGTATTAGCTGTTGGACTTCTTTATATTCTTGGACCGATTGCAACCATATTCTCAAATACGTGGGCCGGGAGTGTGATTGACCGGGTTAATACTCGACACCTGATGATTTGGTTAGATGTAGGGAGAGCCTTATGTATTTTTTGCATACCTCTAATGCCATCTTTACCACTTATTTATTTGATTGCGCTGGTTGTGTGCATGGGAACGGCCATCTTTGAACCAACGTCGATGGTCTTTATGACAAAGCTGATCCCGGAAGGCGACCGTCAGAAGTTTAACGCACTGCGAGGTTTTATTAACTCATGCGGAACACTGCTAGGGCCAATGATTGCGGGCGTTCTCTTCTGGATAGGCACAACCGACACAGCCATCATTGTAAATGGGGTAGCCTTACTGCTTTCAGCCGGGGTTATTATGTTATTGCCTAATGTAGATGCTGCCAAAGAGGAGAAAGTAGAGCGGCTAACATGGAAGTTGATTAAACGTGATTTTCATACCGTTTTATCCTTTAGTCAATCATCGGTATACGTTGTTAAAGTCTACTTACTATTCGCAGGAACGATCATTGTAATGAACGCGGTTGATTCAATAGAAGCAGGCTTTGCGAAGGAAGTGATTTATTTATCAGATACCACTTATGGATTTCTTCTTGCCATTTTTGGCACAGGAATCATTGTTGGAACTCTAATAAATACAGTATTTGTGCAAAAACTGAAGCTGCATTTTCTGATTGGATTTGGCTCTGTTTTAATTGCTGTAGGCTATCTTATGTTTTATAGCTCACAAGGATTTCTCAGTGCAGCAGTGGCCGTGTGGATAATGGGCTTTGCCTCCATTTTCGCGAGCACAGGATTTTTAACCTTTTATCAAAACCAAATACCTGTAGCCATGATGGGACGCTTCGGTAGTATCTTTGGACTCGTAGAAGCTCTGATAATTATTATTCTGACAATCACAGTCGGTGTGATAGCTGAATGGATGGGCATTCGGTTAGCTGGATGGGTAGGATCGCTTGGGCTTCTGGTGCTTGGAGGCTGGTTAAGTGTGGTTGTGATGAAGAAGACGGGGAGGAGGTATTTTGTGTAGGGAAGTGGGTTGATGTGTGAGAGCGGAGGGGGGATCGACGAAGAAAGAGCGGAATCAACGGAGAGAGAGGGGAATCGACGAAGAGAGAGGGGAATCAACGAAGAAAGGAAAGAATCAACAAAGAGGTCCACAAATTTTGGCTAGATTTGAGATGTAATAAGTCTTTTTGGGAGATTTAAAAAAAGAAAAAATAATTGAAACCTTTTGTTGTCTCAATCACTCTAAGTAATGAGAGGAGGATGATGAATGAAGCATGATATCCAAATTGTTAAGAAAGCTGTTAAAGGAGACTCAGAAGCATTTGAGTCATTACTTCTTAATGAGGAGAAAATGTTGTACTACAAAGCATTATCTCTGCTGAGGAATAAAGAAGATGCATTGGATGCGATACAGGAAACGGCGTACCATGCCTACCAATCGATCCGCCAGTTAAGGCAATATGAGTACTTTTCAACTTGGCTTTTTCGAATTTTAATTCGAGAATGTTATAAAGTTCTTAAAAAGAGAGACCGACTTATTCCTTACGAAGAACAAGAGTTACTAAGAAAGCTCGAATTTACTGGAGAAGTTACCATTGAATCTTGTTATCTTAATGAAGCTTTATCTAAACTTAACTCTTCCTATCAAACAGTTATTATCCTATTTTACTATCACGATATATCGATTAAAGATATTTCCAAGATTATTGATAAACCTGTGAGTACGGTAAAAACGCATCTACATCGAGCGAAGAAGACGTTGAAATTTGAGTTGGAGAGGAGCTACCTGATCCATGAAAACATTACATAACCCTGAACCTAAATTTCCAAAAGAAGAGGTTCGTTCAGCCATTCGCTCAGGAATTTATCGTGCAAATAAAAAAAATATTAGTAAAAAGAAGGCACTTATCTATACATTATCTACAGTGGCGGCAGCGGTTGGATTGTTGTTTGGTTCCTCATACGTGTCCCCGGTCATAGCCAATACGTTCTCAAAAATTGTGGGGTCTGTTTTTGGAGAATCTGATCAGCTACGTTTACAAAAAGCACAAGAAAATGGAGTGGTCACTTCTATTGGAGAAACACAAACAGTGAACGGCATATCTGTTACGTTAGATGAAATCTTGTACGACCAAAATACTGTTACAGTTGGGTTAGTGATTGAGTCAGAGGAAGAGCTTGATGACTACTATTTTGGAGCTGGTCCTGATTTCTTGATTGATCAGGAGCGACCTTCTTATTTCTCTGGCGGGTATGGCGAAACGATCCTCTCAGAAACTAAGCGAACAGCTATAGCAGAAATGGATGTAAGAGAAGAAATGTTAGACTCATTTGAACTAGGGTTGATCTTGGAGGGTGAGAGCGGAGACACGTGGTTTTTCTCAAGTCCTGTAGACAAGGTTAAGGATGTTCAAATTATTTCTGTAGATCACAGACAATATGTTGAAGACTTATCACTCAAAGTGAATGATATAGAATTAAGTAAAACAGGAATGAGCCTTACTTATACAAGCTTTGAAGACCAAACAGATTTTGAAAATTCACGCGGTGGTTACATTGAGTTTAAAGTTGTAGATCAAGAAGGTCGAGCCATAAATGGATATTCTGGGGGTGGATCCGGTGAATTGACTAAAGAAGGAATTCGCTTCACCAGTCGAAAACAATTTGACCCGCTCGATAATCAAGTTACAGAACTTATGATCACTCCATATCTAAGCATTCCAACGAGTGGAGGTAGTACAGAAATTGATAAAGATGGTAATGAAGTCGTCACTGAGTATGAAGGAGCAAAAGTTCAACCAATTGAATTTAAACCGTTTAAAGTAAGGTTAAAGTGAATAGATCAACTGAAAAGAGCTTAGTATTAGCTTTTTTTTATAAAGGAATTAAAATAGATTAGGAGAATAACTGGTAAGAGGCATAAAAGGAGTGAATTTCTTGAATTTTCATCTACCAACTTTAGAAACGGAGCGACTTATACTAAGAAAAGTCACATCAAGTGATGCGCAGGACATGTTCGAGTACTGTTCTATTCCAGAAGTAGCAACGTATGTCCCGTGGGAAACGCATCAAACGATTGAGGATAGCGAACAGTTTATTCAATTTATCCTAAACCAATATGAGGCTGGGAAGCTCGCACCTTGGTCGATTGAGCACAAGGAAACAGGCAAGATGATAGGAACCTTTGATTTTGTTACTTGGTATCCACAGCATGCACGCGCAGAAATTGGTTTTGTCTTATCTAAAAAATATTGGGGCACGGGGATCATATTAGAAGCTGCTAGGAAAGTAATACAATACGGATTTACTGAGATGAATTTGAACATCATCAAAGCTTCTTGCATGAAAGGAAATGCTCAATCCAGAAAAGTGTTAGAAAAGCTTGGCATGAAATTAGATGGTGTTTTACGTGATGAATATATGATAAAAAGTACATTTCGAGATATGGCGATTTACTAATTAAAGAAGGATGAGGAGATATTGTATGAAAAAAACGATTAAACAATATGAAGAGTTAATGGATCAATGTAAAACCTTTAGAGGTTTAGACGAAAAGGTTTTAACCACGCCTATCACAAAAGGCGACTGGTCCATAAGAGAAATCATAGGACACCTATATGGATGGGATCAATACAATCTACAAAATATGATTCCATATATGACTCATGGAGCTGATCTACCAGCATTTCCGAATCATGATGATCAAAATGTGATTGTTTTAAATGGACTAAAGGGTAAGAACGTTTTTGAGATCATTGACCTCTTTTTAGAAAATAGAAGAGAATTAATTCAGATGATATCGAGCGTTAATCCAGAAGATCGATTTACGATTGGGGGAAAGAAAAGAGCATTTACTGCTGAGAGCTTTTTAAAGATTTTTGTAAAACATGATGCACATCACGAAAAACAAATAAACCAATACTTAGCTAAGAGCCAATAGATCACATAAACGTGTGTTCACCTCGGAGATACCTACTATTTTCAAACACCTTTATTTCGTATTCCTAACTAAAACGGTATACTAATCCTAAGCAAAGCTAGAGGAGGAAGCATCATGAAGAAATTACTTGAAGAATTAACGGGCTTGCATGGACCGTGCGGGAATGAACAGCCTGTAAGTAAATGGATTAAAGACCGAGTCACACCAGTAGCGGATGATGTTCGAGTGGATGCACTAGGGAATGTGTTTGCTACTAAGAAGGGAAGTAAGCCAGGTCCGCATCTGATTGTAACTGCACATATGGATGAGGTTGGGTTTATTGCAAAAAAGATTGAGGAAAATGGCTTGATCCGTTTTGAGAAGCTTGGTGGAAATGATGATCGACTATTGTTAACACAAAAAGTTCAGCTGCGCACAAAGAAGGGGATGCTCACAGGTGTGATAGGAAGTATCTCTGCGCATTATGCGAAATTTGATGATGCAGCCAAGGTGCGAAATCATCGAAGTCTGTACATAGATATCGGAGCAAAAAGTAAGGAGCATGCAATGGAGTTGGGTGTAGAGATCGGTACACCGATTACGTGGAAGCCGAACATGGAATACTTGGGTGATGAGTCGACAGGTCGCTTTGTAGGCAAGGCGTTTGATGATCGAGCGGGCTGTGCCGTGATCATTACGATGTTAGAAGAGCTTGTAGATACCGAGTTTTCAGGTTCAGTTACAGCAATATTTACGGTTCAAGAGGAGGTCGGTCTGCGGGGTGCGCAGGTTGCGGCTCGCCAAGTAGAGGCAGATGTAGCGATTGCGCTCGACACGACAGCAGTGAGTGATACACCAGAGGAAACAATGGATCAATCACTTACTCTAGGTGGAGGTACTGGAATTAAAGTACTTGATTTCAGTTTGATCTCTCATCCGGCTGTGCGAGACACGCTTGTTCATTTGGCAGAAGAGAAGAATATTTCGCATCAACATGAGGTATTCCCCGGCATCGGTACAGATGGAGGAGCGATGAGTCTTGCTAACCATGGCATTCCAACAGGGGTATTATCTATTCCTTCGCGTTATGCACACTCTCCAGTTGAAGTGATCGATATGGGAGATCTACAAGCAACAAAGGATTTGCTTAAGGCTTTTGTTCTGTCACTTGAAGAGGGGACAAGCTTTCCTTTTTATAAATAACAGTTGCTTATTAAATTGCAGGAACCAAGTGCCTACGCGCACTTGGTTTTTTTGGGATGGATCCCATCAAACTATGGATCTATGCCATTAGCCTTTTGCTAAAGAAAAAATAAACATAGTTTGTTTATTGGATAGACAAAGTCAGGATAGGCTGTTAAAATCACAAATGAAAGCGCTACCATATTTATATCTATAAAACGTACTTCAAAGATTACTCACAAGATAACTTATACGCACAAATCAAGGGGTGATTGACGTGAGGTAATATTAGCTGAACACGGTGATGATGATCGTGCGTCACATAATAAATCTAAAGAGCAAATTGGGAGGTAGGGCATGAAAAAGATAACCGTATTGTTTCTAATGTTCCTAGCATGTTTAATCATCGCGGCCTGTCAAAGTGGAGAAGAACAAAAAGAGATAACCATTTGGAGTTTCACAGATGAAGGTGAATATGCTGTTGAAGCCTTTAAAGAGAAACATCCAGATGTGAAAGTGAACTTTGAGTTTATCCCAGGTAACCAATACGAAACCAAACTCCGGTCAGCCTTGGCGACGGGGATTCGAGCACCTGATGTGTTTGCCTTAGAAGCAGCATATTTACGTAAGTTTATTGATCATCCTTCTTTAGAATCATTAAGTGACGCTCCTTACAACGCAGAGGAACTCGCTGCGGATCACTACGACTATATACAAGAGCTTGAAAGGGACTCTGAGGGAGTATTGAAGGCTGTTGCTTATCAAGGAACAACAGGAGGATTCTACTTTCGCAGGGATTTAGCGGAGGAATACTTAGGCACAAGTGATCCAGAAGAAGTGAGCGCTCAGATAAGTACTTGGGACGATATCTTTGAGCTGGGGCAAAGAATTTATGAAGAAAGTGATGGGGAAGTAAGATTGCTACCTAATCAAAGTGCCATTGGTGATATTCAGGATGCAAAGATTGAACAACCTTGGGTAGTTGATAATGAACTCGTCATTGATCAAGCCAAGAAAGATAGTCTTGATTTGATTGATCAGGCCATCGAGAGTAATTCATTAGCTATGCTCGATAGCTGGTCTCCAGGCTGGGTCGCATCTATGCAGCAAGGTTCCGTACTATTTTATCCAGCACCGTCTTGGTTCTTAAATCATGTATTACAGTCTAATACTCCTGAAACCAGCGGACTGTGGGGATTAGCAAGTGGTCCAGCGGCATTCAGTGGTGGAGGAACCTTTTATTCCATTTACTCAGATGGTGATAATAAGGACATTGCTTGGGAGTTTGTTAAGCAGTATGGATTTGATGTAGAGTTTCTTCAAAACCTAGCGAAGGACGAAGAGTATTACACAAGTCATCGAGTGGCCAATGATGGGGTTGCTGATGAGATAGCGAGTGAGTTCCTGGATGGACAGAATTACTTTGAGTTCTTTAACCAAGAATCTGAAAAAGTAGATGCAGTGGCACGGACAGCTTTTGATGGTGACATTGGAGATATCTACGGAAATTTATTAGGGTCTTATGCGAGAGGGAATATTAAGTCTAAAGAAGAGTTTTGGGAACGGTTTAAAAGGGAGGTTCAAAACTATTTTCCTGAGTTAATAGTAAAAGAAGAAGTTTAGGGGGGATGACAATGTTTTCGAGTCGAATTAATAAAGGGAACTATGGTTACTTTTTTATTGCACCATTTTTTATCGTCTTTTTATTGTTTGGCCTGTACCCCATTCTTTATTCTTTTTACTTAAGCTTAACGAATTGGGATGGATTAAATACACCAGAATTTATCGGACTTGCAAATTATTCACGTGCCGTTCTTGACCCTTTGTTTCTACAATCTTTGTATAACACCTTCTTTATCTGGATCATTTCAGTTATTCCTCAGCTTACTCTTAGCCTTATTCTAGCTGTCATTTTAACAAATAAGTTCTTGAAGGGAAAAGACTTCTTTAGAGCGGTTTACTTCTTTCCTAACATTGTAACGGCAGCATCATTAGGGTTATTAGTAAGCTTAATGTTCGATTGGCAAACAGGAAGTGTGAACCAATTACTTATGTCAGTCGGTTTTATTGAAAATGCAATTGATTGGAAGAACAATCCACTCTTTATGCAGATTCTAGTCTCTTCTATATTGTTTTTTCAATATTTCGGTTATTCAATGTTAATTTATATTGCAGGACTACAAGGGATCTCACCTGAATACGCAGAAGCAGCAAGGGTAGATGGGGCCTCAAAAACACAAATCTTCTTGAAGATTACGGTTCCACTTTTAAGACCTATTATCATTTTTCAGGTGATTACTTCACTTATTGGTGGTGTACAAATCTTTGATCAGCCTTATATGCTAACAGAGGGAGCTGGGTCACCGGATCATGCGACTTTAACCAGTGTGATGTATCTCTATCGAACAGCCTTTGAACAAGGGCGATTCGGGTATGGAGCCACCATAGCCTTCTGTTTATTCCTAATTATTGTAACGCTATCGATCATCTCGTACTTAGTTGCCCGTGATCGAAGTCGTGGAAAAATAACACAAGGGGTGAAATGAGATGAAACCAGAGAAAGTGGTTAATCAGACACCTGTGCTAAACCAGAGACCCAAGAACGAGGAATTACGAAAACAAAAATTAACAAGCATTGCTCTCTACAGCATCTTAATTCTACTAGCTGCAGTGTGTTTATTTCCTTTTTATTTAATGATCATGTATTCAACCCATACAAACGCAGACATCGCTTCTACATTCTTGGTTCTTCCGGGAACGAACTTGATTGATAACTTTACGAGAATGACTGAAAATGTGAACATATTCAGAGGTTTTATGAACAGCTTAATCATAGCTGGTGGATCCACTGCTTTAACGATCTATTTTGGTGGGATGACAGCGTATGGGTTTTCAAAATTTAAATTCAAATTCAATACCCCGTTATTCCTTTTTATGCTAGCAACGATGATGATCCCGGCACAACTCTCCTTAATTGGAAGCTATCGTTGGTTAGGGATGATTGGTCTATTAGATTCCCACGCTGCGATTATCTTACCAGCAGCTGCCAATACATTTGCTGTGTTTTTTATTAAACAGTTTATTGATGGAAGCGTCCCAAATGAAATTCTTGAGTCTGCTAGAATAGATGGAGCGGGAGAGTTAAGAATCTTCCACAGAATTATCTTACCAATGATCATACCCGCTCTTGCTGCCATCGGAATCTTTACATTTATCGGCTCATGGAACAACTTTATTGGGCCTCTCGTTTTGCTTTTCTCTGAAGATAAATACCCACTGCCAGTACTAGTGGCTATGATACAAGGCTACTATAATACGGATTATGGTCTCATGTATTTAGGCGTCGCATTATCCGTTGTACCGATTATTATTGTATTTTCAATTCTCTCAAGACGAATTATGGGTAGTGTGGCAATAGGTGCTGTGAAGGGATAGTTTTTAAAAGTCGGGGAGATAACAATCTTCTCGGCTTTGATTTATGTCATGCTAAACATTAAGAAAGGAGTGTTTAAAGTGGAGGAAATACTCAAGCGTTTAAAAGAAGATATAACAGTACAAGAACTTTCTAATTATTGGCCAGAATTTCAGCCGTATGCTTTTGCAATATATGATGCGGAGAATGTGTATATTTATAATCATCCTTTATCATCAGAGGGTGAAATTCTGTATGTAAAAAGAGATGAACAATTTAATGGATGTACAACGATTATGTATGAAGGAGTACCAACAGCTATTGTAGATCGTACACTTTATCCAAATGATGATGAACTGTATGCAATCTTAACACATGAGATTTTTCATGTTCATCAGCATCAACAAGGAGAAAGTCGATCTCCGAATGAGATACTAGGTATGACCTACTCATTGAAACTAGAGAATATGGAACTCCGAATGAAAGAAAGAAATCATCTATATCGAGCCGTAAAAGAAGTAGACGCAAAAGAAAAATATAAATGGATTCGAAAGTTTATTATGATAAGAGAATCACGAATTCGTTTGATAAATGAATATGTCGAATATGAAAACTTTACTGAGACAATCGAAGGGCCGGCCTGGTATGTAGAGTTACAAGCCTTAAAGAAGAATACCAAAGTTCCAGATCATTTATTGATAGAATCGTTCATAGCTAAAGTCATAGACCCCTTTCAAACGTTCGTTAACATAAGAGAGAGCTGTTACTACTCTGGTTTATGTATTTGTTTGTTACTTGATCATGTCGTGCCTGATTGGAAGAAAGCTCACTTTCAAACTGACAAAACGTTGTTTGAACAATTAAAGGATCTATTTGATATAGAAGACCTTCAAATATTAGAGCAAGTTAACATTAGTCGTGCAACAGAATCTCTTTATAAACAAATTCAAGAACAAAAACAAAGAGCAATACATACGTATAGCTCACGAGAGGGCACACATGTTTACATTAAAGGAGATGTCAAAGTTAAAGGTTTTGATCCAATGAATGTTGTATGTCACGAGGATATTAGGTTGCATAAGACATTTATACAAATTCAAATGAATGATCAAATCCTACATATTAATCAACCAACAATTATCTATTTTAAAGAAGATGGAAAAACGATAGATAAGCTACACTTAATTGTTAAAGAAGTAACTTTTAAAGGTAGTAATGAATTTGATCTAGAAGGCATTGGGAAAGTAGATGGGCAAGGTCATTGGATTAATAATGCTATTTGGATTAGAGTGTAGAAAAAAAGTAGCCACTAAGGGCTACTTTTTTATTCTTGTAACGCTTCGGTAATTAAGCTTTGTACTCTACTATTTGTTAACAGTCCAAGATGAGATACTCCTGTTACATGAATATTATTGGCGCCTGTAATGCGAGAGAGGCTGTTTGAGACAATGAAATCAGAGCTACTATAAATGGATGTAAAGTCTACTCCTGCTGGAACGGAGCTAGCTCCTAAACGGTTTGCTCCTCCCAAGGTAATGACTTTATCAACCTGGTCTACGCCACCTAATTGAGTCAGATAACGTAATGTATTTGATCCTCCCATACTATGAGCAATGATATTGACCTCATTTGCATCATAATTCCGTAATACATCAGTAATGAATTCCTGTAGCTGTCTTGAATTTCGAAGGTTGTTTCCAGAGCGATCAGCAAAGTCAATCGCATGTAAGTCTGCACGATTATAGCCTAGGCTACGTAAATGACGTTCAATACTTGCGAAGTTATAACCGGCCCCACCTATTCCATGAACCAAAACAATCGGTTTTGTAAAATCAATGGCAGTAGCTTCTACTTCATCCTGCGCATGAGTAACAAGCGGCGTCCCCCATGATAGAGCGATCACAAGCATAGCAATCAGTGAAAAACGAATAACTTTCATCAAACTCCTCCTTTTAATCTATGATTTACGCTTACTCTACCATCACATATCAAATGATTCTACAGATGGAGAGTTATCCCAATATTTACAGATCGTTATAATGGAAGGTATCGGCAGACTTTAGACTTATTTCACATTACGAATAAAATCGAATTGACCACGATAAAGAAAGCGCTTACAATTTAAAGTGTAATACATATAAACAAACTAGGAGTTGATGTGATGAAAGATATGCCGAAGATCGTTTTGTCATTTCTAGTCTTTGTCTTGATGTTTAGTCATGTGAGTGTAAGAGAAGGCAATGCTGCGGTGGTTGATCCAGAGGAATTAGTGTGGGAAAATATTACATTCGGACAATCGACTGATCTTAATTTTGCAGCAAACACTTTACCAGAGAAGGTAGGCGTGAATTATGCTGATCCGGAGAACCCCGGCACTATTGAGGGCAACATTTTTATGGAGAGTCGTGGAGGGAAGTTAGCTCCTGGCCATGATGGACTTACGTTTTATTATACAACCTTAGATGCAAATGCTACGAATTTCGTATTAGAAGCTGATCTTACTTTTCATCAGCTTGGACCTGAGACAGGGGCAAATGCAAGTGGTCAAGAGGGTGGAGGAATCATGGTTCGGGATGTAAATGGCAGTCCACGTCAAGATCCAATGGTAGATGGATATGAGGAAGTTCCAGCTGCTTCAAATCTTGCAGCAGTTGGTCTCATGCGAGGGGGAATTAGTGCACTCGCGCGTAAAGGAGTGATAGAGCCTTGGGGGAATCCGGGAAGCACATGGACAAATAATGTCATTCAAGGTGTACCGAATCTTCCAATTGATACCCCGGTTAGACTGAAGCTTGAGCGGACGGACACGGACTTTATTATAACAGCTACGTTTAATCATTTAGATGGATCGCCTACCTTTGAACAAAAGATAGCTGGAGCGGATCTCGTTCAGCAAATGGATGAAAACAACATGCAGCTTGGCTTCTATGCATCACGTAATGTGGCTCTAACTGTTAGCGATGCAGAGCTAACACTAAGCGAAGCAAATACTGTGCCATCCGATGAAGTACCAGTTAGTGATCCAGATGTAGCCTTTCACGTGGTATCACCTCAAGAATCTGGTTCGGATACGTATGAATTAAAATCAATGGCGAACTACGACGGGATTGTCACGATTCGGAAAGATGGAGAAGAGGTTGTGAAAGACGCAGCCGTTTCAGCAAATAAAGCCTATTCGTTTGAAACAAAGCTGCAGAACGAAAAGACAAACTTTACATTAGACTATACACCAACCGATGCTCCATCGGAAGAAACGATCACTCAAGAGATTAACGTCACTAAACGAGTGTTTAAAGGTGGACAAGGATTGTTTGTTTCGCCAGACGGGTCAAAAGATGCAAGCGGAAAAAAGAATGATCCACTTGATCTGGAAACAGCCATCAAATATGTAAAGCCTGGCGAATCAATTTTTATGCGAGAAGGAACATATAAAAAAGCGATTAACATTGCAAAGCCGTATAGTGGCAAGGAAGGGAAATTAAAGTCGCTTGTGCCGTATAAAGGTGAGACAGTGGTTTTTGATGGAGAGAACAGAACTGGTAATCTAATTAGCTTAAATGCTGATTATTGGCATATTGCTGGCTTTGAACTGACAAAATCAACTGGAAACGGTATGAGAGTAAATGGAAATCATAATTTAATTGAATTAATGACATTTAGCTTTAATCAAAGCACAGGATTCCAAATTTCCGGTAGTGGTACAGACCCGGAGAAATGGCCACAGCATAACTATATTCTTAACTGTGTAGCTCATGACAATCGAGATGCTTCTGATATCAATGCAGATGGATTCGCCGCAAAGCTAGGGGTAGGTGAAGGAAACGTCTTCCAAGGTAATATCGCACATAATAATATTGATGACGGCTGGGATTTATACAACCGTACAAATGAGGGAGCTAATAAACCAATCACAATGGATGGAAATATCTCCTACTCTAATGGCAAACTCAGTAACGGCTATAACGAAGAAGGAACATCAGGAAGTGGTTTTAAAGTAGGCGGAGAAGGGCTGCCTGTCGCTCATATTCTGAAGAATAATCTAGCATTCGATAACAACATGGATGGTTTCACGGATAACTTTAACCCAGGTACAATTATGATGAAAAATAATACCTCCATTGATAACAAACGATACAACTACATCTTCCGGATCAATCCTTACTTTGAACCAGAGGAACAGGGGGTGTTTACAAACAACCTGTCTATCTTTACTGAACCAGAGAATGCGCTTGCTGACTTTGTCTCAGGGAACGTAGACAAGACAAACTTTTTCTTTGATGGCGAGAAAACAGTGAACTCAGAAGGTGTTGTCATTGATGAATCCCATTTTAAGAGTCTTACGATTCCAGATCGATATGATCGGGATAAGAACGGTAACCTCATTTGGAGAGACTTTACAAGACTTTCCGACACAAGTTCGCTTATTAAAGCGGGCGAAGGAGGGAGCTATGTTGGAGCTCTGCCACCAACCAAAATTGCTAAAAACCCGTCTCCACCTAATCGACCTGTGACTCCACCAGGTTTAAAGGACAAAGGGAAATAAATGAGAGCAGTGCCTTTAAGAGGTGCTGCTTTTTTAGTGAAAAGGGAGGAAATGTAAGGTGGGAAGTAGAAGGATTGAGAGTGAGGAGGAATGTAGGTGAACGGACTAGATTTGTATCAAACCCTTCAAGACGAAGTGACTGCACTACAATCGTTTATTAGGTTTGATGAAAATCACTTCATGAGAGAAAGGTGTTCAGATCCTCAGAGGTTAGAGGATGTTATTCAGACGGGTGAAGAGTGTCTCAGGAGTTTAGATTCAGGCGAAAAATCAGAAAATGTGCGAGATATCGTTTATGGGATTGTAGGAAATCTGTATAGGATTAATAATCAGCCAGCGCAGGCGATAGAATTGTTGGAACGGTGCGTAACGAGAGCCACAGAGATGAATGATTTTAAAAGAAAAGCGATTAGTTTCATTCGATTGGCAGAAGCGTTTAAATATGCGGACATGCATGATCTCGCACTTGAAACGTTTGATCAAGCAGAAGAAATTTGTCATGCCCATTCGTTGGAGAATATCTTAGAATTTGTGTTGCAGCATAAGGGGAAGTGCTTAGCAGAGATGGGGAAGCTAACTGAAGCACGTGCTAGCTTGGATGAAGCTTTAGAGATCAGAATAAGAAAGCAGGATCCGTCACTAATTGAATCAACCAAGCTGGCGCAGGAGTCTTTGTTAAGAGTTTAGCTTAGTTCCAAAGGCAATGGTATGAAGCAACATTTCAATTGGTTTGCGGTCTCGTTCAATAAGGAGGCGAATCTCACTTCCTATTTCTGAGTGAGTAATCAATTGTTCAGCCCGATCATAGTGGGAAACAGACTGTCCATTTATTTTTAAGAGATAGTCATTTGGTTGAAGATGATTAGCTGCGGGTGTATCTGGAACGACCTTTACAACCTGTACCCGGTCATCTTCTGTTTGATTAAGTACACCAATCCAACTTTTCCAAAAAGATGAACGAATATCTTGGTTACCTTCAAGTACTGTCTTAAAATTGAGCAGGAATTGATAGGTACCAAAAAGCATATTGTCTTTTTTATATTGTTCATCAACGGACCAATGACCAGTGTATTCAATCTGAACGAGGCAGCCCTGCTCGACCGGTTCGAGAAGCCAGGTGGTGGTATAGCCATCTGAATCAACTGAGACCAATTTCTTGTACTCGATAATGTCGGTGAATGTCCCGGTATATGTGACATTCCATCCATAATCCAAATAAATCTCTCCACCAATTCGTAAGTCAATGTTACACTCTCTCGTTTCCCAACGATTACGCTGCTCGGGAATTGTGAGTGCCTGCCAAACGCGGTCCACATCGCTATGGATAAGGATTTCTTTTTTCGTAAATTGATGATTAGTCATGATTTTCCTCCTCTAAAAAGTGTTTTAACTGATGGAGCTTCTGATCAAACATACTCTCAAGGTCCTGCTGGATATGCTGGGATGCACGTCTGTACATAGCTTCATTTAATCGATAGTAACGAAATTTCCCCTCCTTTTTAACAAGTAAAAGGCTCTCATTTACTAAGAGATCAAGATGCTTTTTAAGAGCAGGTTGAGAAATGGAAAAGACATCGACTAATTCAGACTGTGTACACTCCCTTTGAGCGGTTATAGCAAGAATCCGTTGTCTCGTGGGGTCACCAAAAATATGGTATAGATTTGTCATCTAGATGTATCCTCCTACGTATAACTATGAGGTTATACATAGTGTAATCGGTTTCTATAAAAAGGTAAAGAAAAAAGGAGGAAATATATGTGATAAATGGATTGACGATTCAACTAAAAGTATCAACCTTTGCAAAGGGTTTGAGGTGGTATACAACACTGCTTAGACGTGAGCCTGATTTTATTCCTCACGAACATTTTGCAGAATGGGAGTTGGTAAAGGGCGCGTGGCTGCAGATTGCTTTGGGAGAGCCCGCTGAAAAAGGTGGTCCGCTTCGATTAGGAGTGGAGGATATTGATTTGGAACGAGAGCGGTTGATGCGGGAGTTAGATATCGTGATAGAAGAAGTACAGACGCGGGAGGGAGTTCCAGCAGCTTGGTGTACGTTTGAGGATCCAGATGGGAATAGGGTTGGGTTGTATCAGGAGTTAGAGAATTAGAGTTAAGAGAATGAAAAGAGAAGGGCTCAAAAACCCGGAACATGCGCAAGAAGCGAGCTCGATGCTTAAAAAAACGATAGATGCGCAAAAAAGCGTGTGTGCTGCTCAAAAACTGATGAAATGCGCAAAAAAGAGAGTGCCCTGCTCAAAAACTCAGCAAATGCGCAAAAAGCACGCTCCCCCAACCTCTAAGCTGGAGAAGCGCACCTCGCTGACAGATTCTACTCTATCGGCTCTGCAGGTTCAATGCCTAATGTCCGGTACGGCACAATAATTTTAAAAGCTAGGTCATCCTCTTCCAGGTTAATGCGCTCGACCTCGACTTGGAAGTTACTACGTATATCCATATCGGTAACGGCTACGTAGATTTCCTCTTCCTCTGGATTAACGGTAACCCATGGCGGCATTGGGAGGTAACGGTCTAAGTACTCCATAATTTTTTGATTTGGAAGTTCGAGTAATCCTAAGGAAATGGATTCTTGTTTTAGAATGAGATCTCCGTTTTCTTGAACGTCTGGCTCAAATCTGACAGACAAAGGGAGCGTCGTTGAGAAAACGGGTAGCTCACCAATCAGATGAATGTCTTCGTCAATTTCCAGTCGGTAGTTATGATTCGTTCCTTCTAAAAATTGATCAATGTACGCGTTGGAAAGATCGTTAATGTTTTGTTTGGTCGTTTGAACGATGAATTCAGAGCTTCGTCCCGGGTCATTGCTGTCGTCATTTGTATAATCGACGCTTGAGATCGGCCAAAAGATAAAGGTAAGTATGGTTGCGATCACTGCAATGTTTAGGACTAGAAGCCCAACAAACCATCTCCTCCAATTTGTTTGTCGTTTCGGTTCTCTTGTTTTCATAGACTCATCCTTCGTCTTCACTTAAATAATCGAGCACACGTTGTGCCATCAGTTTATAGCCAGCATCGTTTGGATGAAAGCGATCATCCGCTAGTAGATCTCCTTCAGTGTCTTCGAATAAATCTTCAGTTGGAACAAAGAAAATCTGGTCATCTTCTTCAGCAAATTCTTCTGTTTCATTATTCCAGTCCGTAAGAATTTCACCAAGTTCCTCTACATCTCCAAAGTACTGCAGATAGGGATTATAGATACCGATTAAATAAATATCTGCATTCGGATTCAGCTCAAATATCGTATCTGTAATCTCGTTTAAACGTTCAGCATAGTGTTCGCGTTCTATATCAAATGGTTCTAAATTAAGATTCGTCACATTTTCTCGCAACACTTTCATAATGTCATTCGCACCGATGGTCACAAGAACAATGTCAGATTGTTGAATCGACTCTTCCACTTCTGGAAGGCTTAGGCGCTCAAGCATTTGTTCAGAGCGATTTCCTCGTTTACCGAAGTTATTGACTGTTACAAGCTGTTCTGAGTGATTGATGGAACGGTCAAGGATGCCAACGTATCCACCTTCTTCATTAATAGCGCCGACTCCTTGCGTTAACGAGTCGCCAATAGCTGTAATCTTTGTTTCCCTATTTGAGAAGAATTGAATCGTGTTTTGTGCGGCTTTTACAATAAAATCAGAGAATGCAGATGGTTGAGGTTCTTCTTCCTCAATGATTTCCTCTTCTTCATTTTCTTCTACTTCCGCATCGGGATCCTCTGATGGAACGGATTCCGTTGCTTCTTCATTGTCTACAATGGTTACTTCCTGAAAGGATGGTTTTGTTTGAGTGGATTGGTAAATATAAAACCCTATACCAATCGCAATCAGTAAGCTAATAAAGAGTATCAAAGGTTTTTTCATTTTTTTATCACACCTAGGTCAAGGGTTATGGGTTATTAAAAGCTCCTAATAATCTATTGTATATGAGAGTATGTCAGACAATCAATGATTTCAAAGATTGATAATCTTGGAAGAGATTAGAGGGTCTATTCCATTCCTATTCTTCTTAAGGGAGAAATATCCTACTCCTTATAGGTTTAAACCTCAAGATGAACGGTAAAAGACGATTATGATTGATTGAGGAGGAGACTTACAGATGAATAATAAGAATGAATTACTAACACATAAAATCGGACTTGGTACAGCTCCACTAGGTAATATGTTTCGCGAAGTACCTGAGGAAGAAGCCCAAGCAACGATCGAAGCAGCATGGGAGGCAGGCATTCGCTATTATGACACAGCTCCCTTTTACGGGGCAGGTTTAGCGGAGCTTCGCTTAGGAAACTTCCTTTCTAAACGCAATCGAGATGAAATTGTGCTGAGTACGAAGGTTGGTCGTGTCATTGAAGACGAAACGGAAGAAAAAGAAGGGCTCTTTGCATATGGTCGAACCAACAAGGTCACAACAGACTATACGGCAGAGGCTACTCATGCCTCCATTGATCAAAGTATGGAAAGACTGCAAACCAATCGTCTTGATTTTGTGTTTGTACACGATTTATCTCCTGATTTTCATGGAGATGAGTGGATCGCTAAATTTGAAGAAGCAAGAACGGGTGCTTTCCGTGTTCTAGATGACTTAAAAGAACAAGGTGTCATAAAAGGATGGGGTCTTGGAGTAAACACAACGATTCCTATCGAGCTTGCGCTGCAGCTTGAAGAAGTGCATCCAACGATTAGTTTGCAAGCAACTCAATACACACTTCTTGACCATGAAGACACCTTGCGTCGAATGATGCCTGAAGTCGAGCAATCAAACGCAAGCATTGTTGTAGGGGCACCATATAGCTCTGGAGCTTTGCTTGGCGGAGATAACTATAACTACGGCGACATCCCACAAGAGATTCAAACAAAAATCAGGAAGCTTACCGAGGTAGCAGAAACTCATGGTGTTAGCCTAAAAGCCGCCGCCCTGCAGTTTTCATTAGCACACCCAGCCGTTGCAGCAGTTATACCGGGATCAACTAGACCTGATAGAATCGAGGAAGACTTGAATGCCCTGCAAGAGAAAATTCCAGAAGCATTTTGGCAGGAGTTGATTGAAAAACAACTAATCTCAGCGGTAGCGCCCTTGCCGTTGTAAACGAATGAAAAGACATCTAGCGTATGTGCTGGATGTCTTTTTTTGATTGAAATCCAAATAAATGGGTAATTGGTATGTAACGTTTCTAATAGGGGGTGAGTTCTTATGGATAGAATCATACGCCAAGCGTTAGTCGCTACCCTAGTGGTCGCATCAATTACAGGTTTGTTTAGCTTTATCATCAGAGGTTATCTTGAATGGATGGATGTCATCAATTCCGCTATTGGTACATTTATTATCTGGGCTATCTTCTTTCCACTTGTCAATAAATATTGGGGGAGGGACGAGGCGGAGGGATAGACTGTTATACTGAAAAGATAATTGAAAAGGAGCTATCCCATGCACCAACAACCCAAACCCACCTCTCTTAACCAAAAACTAGAGTTTGCAGACTTGCTTAAAAGAGGACTACTTGAAACATACAATGATCAAATCGTAGCCATTGGTCTCTACGGATCCCTCGGATTAGGAACATCGGGGCCTTACTCGGATATAGAGTTACATGTCATTACATTGGACGGCGCTGAAATCCCAGGTCATGAGTTTATTTATGATCCATTTAAGATAGAAATTAGTTCAAGAGAGGAAAGTGCGGCGATTAGACGTGCTTCGGAGATGAGTGATGCTTGGCCAATTAAAGCTGGGTCGAATATTCATATCCACCCACTCTATGATCCGAATGAATTCTTTAAAAGGATCAAAAAGCTCCCCTTACAAATCTCTGATGAACAATTTCGAGAGACGATGCGGGAGTTTATGATCTGGGAGCCTTACGAGACGATGGGAAAGCTACGAAATGCTCGGCATACGAAGAATCTCTCATATATTCCAAGAGGTGCGATGGATTTTGCGTGGCAAGTGGCAAAATTAATAGGCTTAGCTAACAAGCGGTATTACACCACAAGAGCCAAAACCTATGAGGAGTCGCTTCAGTTTGATTCAAAACCAGCTGGATATGTAGATTTGGTCCAGTTAGTCATGCGTGGAAAACTGGATAATCCAGAGGAAGTGTATATGAGGTGTGAGGCACTTTGGGAAGGGCTAAATGCATGGTTTGAGCATTTAGGCATCGAATATACGAACACGAAGCTACCTTGGTAACCCATTTACCAAGAAAGAAGCCCGGACTCCAAGAACAAAATCACCAACACCAAGACCAACCCTACATTTACCAAGCTAAAATACCCCCGCTACCAAGAAGCAACCTCGATTAGTAAGAATCACATAAGTCTCACCAAGAACCTTATTCAATTTACCAAGACGCGGTGTGGGCCCCTCTTTTAAATAGGGGAGGGCCCACCCACATCAATGATGCTGACTCTCACCCTGCTGTTCAGATGCGGCACCACCTGCTTCGTTAAAATCATTAATTTCATCCTCAGAAACATCTCCAACAAAGATTGGCTTTGTCGGCATAGAATGCATATCTCGAGCTGTTACGTGGGCTTGAACGAGGTAAATGCCGTCTTCCTCGAACGTATAGTCAATCTGATACAATCCATCCGATTGATGCTTAGCTTCTTCTAAAAATCCGTTTTCACGATCTTGATCCTTCCAAATTTCAATGACCACATCCCGTGCATCATCTACAGGCTCGTCACCTTGAGTGACATTTACGGGGATTTTAAGCTTTTCATTTGGTGGGGAGGATTCTGGTAAGTCAATTTGGACTTCAATAATGTCAGGGATAATGGATTCTAAATCTGGCTCACTTGTATTGCAAGCGCTTAAAAGAAAGGTTGATATGAATAAAATCACTAATCGTTTTCGTTTCATATGAATTCATCCTTATGTCATAGAATTAATTTTCCTTAATAGAAAATAGTGCTCGCTTAGAGAAAAATAGTCGATCAAATACGTAGACAACAATAATAGAGAGACCAACTAAGGGTAAAAGGATTCCAAATCCAAGCATAATAAAGAATACCGCTCTTGTCACCTTTTTATCTTTAGATCCAGGAGGAGCGCCTAGCTTCCCATTTGGTTTTCGTTTCTTCCATAAAACAAAGGAGCTCGCAACAATGCCCATTAATCCTAAACAGGTTATTAGACCAAGTAGCTGATTTGGCCAACCAAATAAACGTCCTTCATGCAGTGCTATACCTGCAGATACTAGCTTAGGGAGAAAATCAAAGTCTTGAAAGCTTCTACCTATAATAACAGTTCCACTGTATTGATCAATATGTTTTGTAGCAAGGTCAAGACGATTTGTTTCATGTGAGATGGTATAAACACCAGATGGACCGTCGGGTAAAGATAATGTGTATGGATAGGCCATCCCTTCTAATTCAGCAATATGTATAACATCATCTACAGATAGAGGGAGGTATTCACTTTGAGAATTTGAGTGTGGCATTAGTAGATTCTCGTTTGCCCACGGTATTCCGTCGGCGCCATCTTTCGTAAGAGTGACTGACTCAGGACGTTCCTGCCAATCATAAGAATAAGCTGGTGCACCTGAAATCTTCTGGATTTGAGAGCCTACGATACCTGACCAAGGCAAGCCAGTCGCAATTAGAATTAGGATAAAGATGGACAACCAAAAGGCAGGGACAGCATGGAGATCGCGACAAAAGAGTCGTCCCCTTTTATGTAGCCTTGGAAGGATGGTGCCCCAAATAGATGCGCGATTTCGAGGCCACCAGATATATAGACCCGTAATCAGCAAAATAACGGCCCAACAAGCTACAAGTTCGACGATTCGATTCCCCACGGTACCGGCGATCCAAAGTTCACTATGTATCTTTTTAAAAATATTCATAAGTCTTTCATCTGCATTTAGTGCACCTTGAATGGTAGAAGTGTAAGGGTTCACAAAAATGGATGTAGATACTCCATCCTCTGTAAGATAAAATTCGGTGGTTGCGTTTGGGTCTTCTCTCACAATAAAGGACGAGATTGAAGCATCTGGATAGTTTTCTTTTACTAGATCTCTTTGAGCAGAAAAGGTGAAGGTGCTACGACTTTCGTCAATGTGATCAACCACAAAATAATCTTGATATAAAAAGGACTCAATTTGCGGTTTGAACAAGTAAATACTTCCACTAAATGCTAAAATAAATAAAAAAGGTGCAGTCATGATCCCGGCGTAAAAATGCCATTTCCACACAACCTGATAAATTGAAGCGTTCGTTTGTTTTTTCTTCTTATTAGAAGCCATCACGTTCCTCCTGAGTCTAAGTCTAATCAAGTATAAAAAGTAGTTGTTAAATCCAGGTGAAATTTCATAAGAATAAATTTTCAGATGAGAGGACAGATTATATGATTACATATCCACACATGAAAAAGACTGCAACAATTGGTGTGACAGCACCTTCCTCAGGTGTTGATCCTGAGCTCCATCAGATTGTTAAAGACGCGGTCGCACGTCTAGAAGATAAGGGGTATTCATTTCAAATTGGTGAAACTATGTGGACACAGCATAAGGCAAAGGCTGCTCCTGCTCTTACACGTGCTGAAGAATTAAATCAAATGATGACCAATGATGAGGTAGAGGTCATCATTCCCCCTTGGGGTGGCGAGCTTCTGATTGAGATCCTAGAGCATCTTGACTTTGAATCGATGAAAACGAAATGGATTCTGGGCTACTCAGATGTGAGTCTACTATTGCTGACGCTTACTCTTCAAACAGGCATTGCAACGGCACATGGAACAAATCTTGTTGATTTGAGAGGGGAAGCATGTGATCCGACAACGGCTATGTGGGAGCAGGCGCTTTCTACTGAATCAGGTGGGGAAGTCATTCAGTACTCTTCAGAAAACTATCAGAAGGAATGGGACTTTGAAAATCCAAGCCCACATGTGTTTCACTTAACTGAAAAAACCGAGTGGAAAACGACAACAGGGGAGCGAGTTGAGATTGAAGGGCGTTTGCTTGGAGGGTGTGTGGATGTCATCCATCATCTTGTTGGCACGCCTTATGGTGACGTTGCGACATTTAGAAGACGATTCATCGAGGAAGAACCTGTTGTATGGTACTTCGAGAATTGTGAGATGACAACAACCGATTTAAAAAGGTCGCTCATTCAGATGAAGTTAGCTGGTTGGTTTGAAGAATGTTCAGGGATTTTGTTCGGAAGAAGTGCGGCGAATATACCAGTAGAAGGGTACACGGCGGAAGATATGTATCAAGAATTGGCCCATGAACTTGGTCTACCAATCGTATACGACATCGATTGTGGACATGTCCCTCCTCAGCTTACGCTCATTAATGGTGCGTACGCAAAGGTGGAGACAGAGAACGGCCAGGGAAAAGTGACGCAGTGGTTTAAATAAAAGATAGCCTCAAGTCTTTATATACTTTGTATATAAATATTTGAGGTTTTTTATTATAAAATGATTGATTTACTATATACTTAGTATATAATTAAGTCGAGATTAAGGAGGAATAGCTATGATACAAATGAAAGGTTTGACAAAGTCGTTTAAACAAGGTCAAGAGCAAACAAAGGTATTAAAGGGAATCGATTTAACAATTAAAGAAGGAGAATTCGTAGCAATTATGGGGCCGAGTGGATCGGGGAAAAGCACACTTCTTCAATTAGTAGGTGGACTCGATCTACCGACGTCTGGGGACATTCAGATAAATGACCAACTGCTACATAAAATGAGCGAAAAAGAGCGGACGATCTTCCGGAGAAAGCATATGGGATTTGTTTTTCAAAATTATCAACTGCTCCCTACATTAACGGTTAAGGAAAACGTTTCGTTTCCTATTCATGCAGATCGGAAAGTGTCAAAACAGGATGAAGAGCGCGTGAACCAGCTTATTCAAGCAGTTGGACTTGATGGATACGGTGATAAAAAAGCGAATGTGCTTAGTGGAGGACAGCAACAACGAGTCGCTGTGGCGAGAGCGATTGCGAATCAACCAGCTGTATTACTTGCAGATGAACCGACAGGAAACTTGGATCGAGAAAAAGCTGAAGAGATTTTACATTTATTAGCAGGGTTTCACCGCAAAGAAGGGCAAACCATTGTAATGGTGACGCATGATATTTTTGCAGCGGGCTTTGCAGATCGGATTATCCTTTTCAAAGATGGATTGGTTGATCAGGAGATTCGAAGAGAGGATGAACACTATGCTGAGTACTTGGCTCATTTCATGGCGTAATCTTACCTCTCAGAAAAAGAAGGTCTTTATTACATTAATCGCTATGGTGCTCGGAGTGGCTTTTTTAACGGCGATGCTTGTGTCGGATCGGACAACGAAAGATGTATTCACTTACTATGAAGAGATGTATGTAGGAAATGCAGACTATTGGATTCTAAGTGATGATCATACGTTACAGGAAGACGCGGTCAGAGAGTTGGAAGCGTATCCAGCTGTTGCTCATACGCTAACTGCATTGGATAAGCAGGATTATTTGGTACTAGACGAATCGCGTTCTAAAAGTGAACGTTCCGTTAGAGTGACAGGGGTGAGTGATCAGGCGAGTCCGCTTTTAATGATGCCTATTATTGAGGGTAGCTTAGATAATGAAGGGGTTGTGCTTCCGGAAAGCGTGGCTGAATTGCTAGATAAAACAGTAGGAGAAACGGTAACCTTTGAAGGGATGGGAGAGTTACCGATATCAGCCATCGTTGAGTATACCCAGCTTCTTTCAAGTCCAGAATCATGGGATGCGGCTGAATCGAGTAGCTTTCGAGTGATGGCTCCACTAGACGTTGTTCAACAACAGTTTGGACTTGAAGACGAAGTATCCTACGTAAGAGTTCAGACAACAGAACAAGCGGATGGTGCAACCTGGTATCAAGAGATGGAAGAGACTCTGTCAGGCAGTCAGGCGTACATCCAACCGGTTGTAGCAGATGACCGTCAAAGTAATGATATTGAAGGGTTATATACGTTTTTCTACTTAATTGCTGCATTAGCGATTTTTATTAGTGGCTTTATCATTTTTAATATGATTTACACAAGTGTGATGGAACGTAAAAAAGAATTTGCGATCATGAAGAGTTTGGGCTATGAACAATGGTCTGTTTCAAAACTGGTCTTGAGTGAGCTTTTCCTTTTATCCATCATTAGTGTTCTAGTAGGGGTCCCACTTGGTGTGTTCCTTGGAGATCTATTTATGCAAGCAATACTCGGCGTGTTTGCATTTGATATGGTGTATGAGCTTAACTGGGTTGGCCCCGCCATGATTGCAGGAATCATTGGAATGACCTTTCCAGCTGTGTTCTCCTTTTTTCCTATTTATTTGGCAGGGAAAACCTCGATTCTCCTTTCGTTAAAAGAAGGAAATCAATTGAAGGAGGCAGGCTATTTAAGCAAATGGATTAGGCCGGTGGTGGGGATCGTTTTAATCGGTCTGGTATGGATTGATCATCCTCTAACGTATATAAGTGTACTCATTGGTCTTGTTTTGCTCTTTCCCTTGATTCTTCGTGGAATTTATTATGTAGCGAGTTCTTTTTTGCGTACGTATCCAGGTAGACTTGCTCGAATGAATCTAATACAACAGCTCGGTCGAAATGCAAACACAGCAAGCATTCTCGCTGTTGGAGTGGCTGTCATCCTTTTGCTAGCAGCAGCTGTTAATTCGGCTCCGGATCAATACGAAGAAGACATTCGAGCTACATTTGGTGGCGATATACGGGTAACCTCTGAGTCATCTTGGACCGAGGAACAAATACAAGAGATAAGGGACCTTGATTCAGTTACGAAGGTAGAACCACTAAAGGAAGCGACACCTATTACATGGTTGACGAATGAGGGTGAAGAAAGGCAGTTCTCAGTAATTGGTGTTAATGAGCAACAAACTCCTCTTTTTCATCATCAACCAGAAACAACGAAGAAACTATATGAGGGTTTGTCCATCGCTTTAGGGGAGAGAGCTTTTAATGAGTGGGGTGGTGAGATTGGCGATTCCATTCTAATGAGAACCGTTGATGGAGAACAAGAATTAGTAGTGGTTGATGTGGTGCAGACCTCACATTACTCGGGGTATGTTGCGTTTATGCTTGATACAGGGCTGCATCATGATTTCGGATGGACTGGTTCTAAGGATCTAATGGTGACGATTGAGGGTGGAAGTGCCAATGATATACGTGATCAGATGTGGGAAATGGATGGAGGTCATATCTCAAAAATTGAAACAGTTGTCGATAAAATCCGATCCACTACATCAGCGATCACTGGGATGGGTGATTTAATGCTGATCTTAATGTTCACGGTCATTGCACTAGCAAGTGTAGGAACCGCCAATACTCTGTTAATGAATGCGTTGGAGAGAACTAAAGAAATCGCCACCATGAGAGCGATTGGCTTTACGAATCAACAGGTATCGAGCATGTTAATCATCGAAGGAATCTTAGTCGGTGTTTCTGGAATAGCAGGGGGAATCGTATTTGGTATCCTTCTCATTTATTTTATGAGCAAGTCAGCTTGGATGGACGGTTTTATGACATTTCAACTCCCTTTTGATACGATCATATTGACTGTTGTAGCAGGTATCCTTTTGAGTCTGCTTGCAGCGTGGTATGCTAGTCGAAGTGCGACGAGGCTAGATATCCAATCGTCAATAAGAGAAGGTTGAGGCAAATATGTCAGTCAAATTTGGAATCCTAACGTTACTTAGTCTAAAAAGACATCATGGGTATGAGTTGAAAATAGAGCTGGATTCAATCCTCTGGTCAAAAGGAAAGATTAATCCTGGCCAGATTTATACAACATTGGATCGTTTAATGAGAGATGAGCTTGTATCTTCGCCTGAAATCGATGACCAAGACAGGAAGCTCTTCACGATCGAACCTAAAGGAGAGCAGGAGCTTACAAATTGGTTATTAGAACCAGTTGCTTATCCATCCACAAAGGATGATTTCTTTTTCAAATGGAGCTGTGCCAGAAAGGTTCAATTTCCCCATGAGAAACAAATGCTTACACAACAGAAAACGCTCATTGTGAAAGAAGTGATGGAGCTAACCAAACAAAAGACCGATCTCCTTTTTTCTGGGGAAGAGCGGAACTATTTGTTGGTGACAGGTGCGTTGCTTCATTTAGAGGCCGACCTTAATTGGTTAAATCAAGTAATGAATAAACTTTAGGGAGAGCACGAGACTATGGATCTTCTATTAGAATACAACTGGGAACTGTTTATTGCTGCTGAAGTGATGTCCGTACTTGCTCTGCTTCTGTTTGGGATATCGCGGTATTGGTTTATCCAGGGCAGAACAAGTTATTTATTTATAGGGTTATTTCTCCTTCTTCTAGTACTTGAAGCTCTGCTTGGTCTATACGTTTACCAACAGACAGGGGAGATCTCAACCTTTCTCATTATCATTACATTATTTGTTCTATATGCCTGTACCTTTGGGATCTTTGACTTTATCAGGTTGGATCGCTGGATGAGGAGTAAGATTGGAAAGCTTCGAGGAGTCGAGTTATTAACGGACAAAGATTACAGAATGATTGAACGTACAAAAGATCCTAAATATAAAGCAAAGAAGTATCGACTGTCATCTACTATCCACCTTATAGTCTTTTTTGCTGGACAGTATCTGCTATGGTCTTGGGGGACAAGTGATTTAGATGAAATGATCAGCTATGCTTCAGACTTATCATGGATCGAGGACGGGGATTTCAGAAATTCTCCGTATCAAAATGATGCGATGTTTGCCGTTGGAACAATCTGGGGGATTGTTTTTGTCGCTGACTTTTTGTATTCGTGGTCGTATACTCTCTTTCCAAGCAGCAAATAATTTGTAAGGAGCTCTCACAAAACAGTGAGGGCTATTTTTTTAGTGAACATTCAAACGATCATTTGTTTAATTGATTGACATTTACTGAAGATGAGAATAGTATAATAATCAAATAGACATTTGAATGAGGTGTGCGTAATGACATCCGTTAAAGAAAACCAAGATACTTGTGATGTTGTATGTTTTGAAGAGGAAAAGGTTCAACGAGTGACAGGCTTAGTTCAAAAAGTCGACTTTGTACCGGTAGCTGATGTATTCAAAGCACTATCGGATGTCACTCGATTAAAAATTGCTTTTGCGTTGCTTCAAGAAGAAGAGCTTTGTGTATGTGATGTGGCCAATATTATTGGAATGACCACGGCGTCCACTTCGCATCATCTAAGACACTTACGCAACTTGCGTATTGCAAAAAGTCGTAAGGAAGGAAAAATGGTCTATTACTCGTTGGATGATGAGCATGTTCGCCAGCTAGTGATGATGGCAGTTCAACATAGTCAGGAGGTGTAACGATGAGTGAGCATACAGAATCAAACGTGTACCGGGTTGAAGGGTTCTCGTGTGCAGGCTGTGCTGGGACCTTTGAGAAAAATGTGAAGAAGCTAGACGGTGTGACGGATGCGAAGGTTAATTTCGGTGCCTCGAAAATAACTGTTTACGGTTCGACTAATGTGACAGAGCTAGAACAAGCTGGGGCTTTTGAAAAGTTAAAAGTACGACCTGAGCATGAACGGACAGCTTCCGAGTCAACTGATGAACAAGAACCTTCTTCCTTCATCCAAAAGCATATGACTGTGATTGGTTCACTTTTGTTTCTTTTGTTTGGTTTTCTATCTTACGGAGTAAACGGAGAAAATAATCTTGTAACAGTTCTCGCCTTTGCCACATCCATGGTGATTGGAGGGTACTCGCTATTTAAGCAAGGTCTTCTAAACTTAACGCGCCTTCAGTTTGATATGCGAACATTAATGACTATCGCAGTCATTGGTGCGGCGATCATTGGGGAATGGACAGAAGGAGCTATCGTTGTGATCTTGTTTGCGATCAGCGAAGCACTTGAGCGATTCTCAATGGACCGCGCCAGACAATCCATTCGCTCACTAATGGATATTGCTCCAAAAGAAGCATTGATTAAACGGCATGGCCAAGAGATGACGGTTAACGTAGAAGACATACAGATTGGCGACGTCATGATTGTAAAGCCTGGACAAAAGCTTGCAATGGATGGAGTGGTCGTATCTGGTCACTCATCTGTTAACCAATCAGCCATTACAGGGGAATCCATTCCTGTTGAGAAGCGTATAGAGGATGAAGTGTTCGCAGGCACTTTAAACGAAGAAGGATTGCTCGAGGTTCGTGTAACGAAACAGGTTAAAGACACAACCCTCTCTAAAGTGATTCAGCTTGTGGAGGATGCACAGGCAGAGAGAGCACCTTCTCAAGCATTTGTCGATACGTTTGCTAAATACTACACACCGGCTATCATTGTGATTGCCTTCCTAGTGGCTGTCCTTCCACCACTTTTTATGGGTGGAGAATGGCAGACGTGGATCTATCAAGGTCTCGCCGTCCTAGTCGTTGGGTGCCCGTGTGCTCTTGTTATTTCTACACCTGTTGCGATCGTAACGGCGATTGGAAACGCAGCGAAACATGGCGTTTTGATTAAGGGTGGCGTGTACTTAGAGGAAATTGGTGCGCTTAAAGCGATTGCCTTTGATAAAACAGGTACATTAACAAAAGGTGTACCTGTTGTCACAGATTTTGTTGAAGTAAGTGATGTGAACCGAAGTGAGTTACTAGCAATTGTTGCGGCGCTTGAATCAAACTCACAGCACCCACTCGCATCGGCCATTGTGCGAAAAGCAGAGGAAGAGCAAGCTCTTGACCGGAGCCTTAAAGTGACTGATTTTACGTCAATTACGGGTAAAGGATTAAAAGGAATTGTTGGAGGAGTCACTTATTATGTGGGAAGTCCCGGTTTATTTGAGGACCGAGTCGCTGACCATATGGAGCGGATTCAACCCTTACAAGAGCAAGGGAAAACCGTTATGGTGGTGGGGACGGAAAAGTCGATCCTCGCACTCATTGCAGTGGCAGACGAAGTCCGAGAGTCTAGTCGTAATGTGATCTCAGCGCTTCATGAAAATGGAATCCGCAGAACGATCATGCTGACAGGAGATAATAAGGGAACCGCTCATGCCATTGCAAAGGATATCGGAATCACCAACGTACGTGCTGAACTGATGCCTGAGGATAAGCTCACCCAAGTGAAGCAGCTTCAAGCAGAATTTGGAAAAGTAGCGATGATCGGCGATGGAGTCAATGATGCCCCAGCCCTTGCTGCATCAACTGTTGGCATTGCGATGGGTGGAGCCGGAACTGATACAGCGCTTGAAACGGCAGACATTGCGCTGATGGGAGATGACTTAAAGAAATTACCTTACACGGTTAAGCTCAGTCGACGTGCGCTCGCTATCATCAAACAGAACATTACTTTTTCTCTCGGAATCAAGTTGCTCGCGCTCATGCTCGTTGTACCCGGCTGGCTCACCCTCTGGATTGCGATCCTTGCTGATGTCGGAGCGACACTTTTAGTGACAGCAAATGGGTTAAGGCTGTTGAGAGTGAAGGAATGAAGTGGGAGATTGATGGAAACGACAAAGAAGCAGCGCGGAATTGATGTAGAGTACTCGGAATCAACGAAGAGAAGCTGGAATCAACAAAGAGAGAGCGGAATCAATAAAGAGAGAGCGGAATCAACAAAGAGAAGCAGAAATCAACGAAGAGAAGTAGGAATCAACGAAGAGAGAGCGGAATCAACGAAGAGAGAGCAGAATCAACAAAGAGAGAGCAGAATCAACAAAGAGAAGCAGAAATCAACGAAGAGAGAGCGGAATCAACAAAGAGGTAGAGGAATCAACGAAGAGTCCGCAGAATCAACGAAGAGAAGCTGGAATCAACGAAGAGACCGCAGAATCAACAAAGAGACCACAGAATCAACAATAAAACGTCGGATCCAAAAGGATCCGACGTTTTTTCGATTGGAGGGACGCTTTACCAAGAACAACAGCCTCTAAACCAAGCTAAACAAACGTTTAATTAAGATCGCAGAACCGTTAGTAAATCATTTCCAGTATGTTAAATTCAATATATAAAATTTCCATAAAAAGGAGGAGTGCTACCTGTGAAGCTCCTCAAGAACCGTTATTTAAGAATGTTCCTAACACTATATCTCATTTATGGAACGTACAAATTGATCAGATCATGGTGGAGTGGGGACAGCTTAAACCTTAACCAAATACTCAGTGAGACACTCATTTATTCTCTTGTCCTTATTGGATTCAAATGGTTCTTCAATTGGGCCAAACCCCCTCCAAAAAAAGAAGACACCTAACTCTGCAAAAGTAGGTGTCTTCCAATGCATCCTTATCCTAAAAGTTCTTTAGAAAGGTCTACAACATATTTTAACTTTTTCCACTGCTCGTCTTCTGTCAAAATGTTTCCGTGGTGGGTGGAGGCAAAGCCGCATTGTGGGCTTAGGCAAATCTGGTCAGCAGATACAAATTGTGTAGCTTCTTCTAGACGTGCCTTGATCGTTTCTTTGTCTTCAAGCTGGCCATGCTTTGATGTGAATAAGCCAAGTACCACTTGTGGACCGCCGTTTGGAATGTGTTCTAATGGCTCAAAATCACCTGAGCGATCATCATCGTATTCTAAAAAGAAGCCGTCTACTTTTTCCTTTGCAAATAAGGTTGGAGCAATCTTCGCGTAGCTGCCTTCGAATGCCCAGTTTGAACGATAATTTCCGCGGCACAGATGTGTTGTGATCACTAAATCTTCTGGCTTATCTGCTAGGACGCTGTTAATGACATGTAATGCTAAATCAATTAGCTCCTGGCGATTTAGACCACTGTCATTAAACGGGATATGCTCTGAGTTTAAGCCGGCAATATACACATCATCTAGTTGAAGGTAACGGCAGCCTGCATCATAAAAAGCTTGAACCGCGTCACGGTATGTTTGAATGACATCATTTGTGAAGTCATCAAGGTTTGGATAGATCTCCACGTTACGGATGCCTGCATTAAATAGTTGATTGGGACTTGGAATTGTCTGCTTTGCTACGGCACGATCGCCAACAATCTCTTTAAACTCGATAAATTCTTTAACGTGAGGATGGTCTTGGTTAAACGAAATTTTTCCTGTTGAACGTACATCGTATGCTTCCGTTTCTTCTCCTTTAAACTTATACCCGTGCTCCGGAACATAGCCCTCTACACCTGTTAAGTGCTCTAGGAAATCGGTGTGCCAGAATCTGCGTCTGAACTCCCCATCTGTAACGGCTTCAAGACCCACTTCTATTTGTTTATCAACCACTCTTTTAATTTCAGTTGTCTCAATGTCATATAGCTCTTGTGCTGTGATAGTACCCTCTTTGAAATCTTTTCTCGCTTGATGAATGCTTTCTGGGCGTAATAAACTTCCTACGTGATCTGCTTTGAACGGTGCGTTTGTCATGAGTGTCTCTCTCCAATTCTCTCTATTTTTTCTACTAAAAAACCCCTCTTCGGCTATAAGAAGAGGGGTTCGAGTATCTATTAATCGACTGCTCTTCTTATCTTTGTAGTATCGCAACTACAGGAATTGGCACAGTTCTTGAATTAAGTCTGTTGCCGAGGTTTCAAAGGGCCATTCCCTCCACCTCTCTGGATAAGAAACAATTACATTATTCAGTTAATAGATTTACTATACGTTTTATACGTAGTGGTTGTCAATATGTTATTTATATTATGAATTTTTACCCATTGAGAAGCCATCAAATAGAAATCCCCCAAGAGGCTTATAGATTTCGGTGGTAAATTGAAGAAATGGTTCTTTGTTTTCGTCCCGATAAAAAGCTTCTAACGATTCAAAAAATGCATCTGCTAGCTTTTGGTCATAGGTATAAAAGGCTCTTGTTAGTCCTTTTCCTCTGCCTGACCATTGATTGTTTAGACGTAAGATAAAATCAGGTAACTCAAGTGATAGTTGATTCAAAGTGATAAGAGCCTCCTGTTTATGTTTCGCATCAGAAAAATCATCGACCAAGTCCCCTATAAAATATCTTGAGGCCTGAATGTACGCTGCGTTTAGAGGAATAGGTCCTTCTGAGACATGCTTTTTTGCTGCTTCTAAAATAGAAAAATATGATTCATGTTCTTTTAGTAACATACCTTCAAGTATCATGTTTCCTAAAATGGGACGCCCGATCTCTTTTTCTCGATTGAACTCTTCCATGTAGGTGTTTTGATTATGTATAAAGGCTTCAACACGCGTCCCCTCGTATATAAAGCTCTCTCTATAGGGAGGCAGCTGTTCGTCGAATAAGACAAGATCTAAATCTGATGTGGGGGTCTCCTCGCCTCTAGAAGCACTGCCGGCAAGTAAAGCGAATTGACAGGATGGAAAGACTTGATCGATAAATGATATGGCTATTTGTTGAGCATGACTGGGCATGATTCGTTCTCCTTTAAATGGAATTTATTCCATCATATCAAACCCAGCCACATGGGACCCACTTATTTTACGTCATACTCACTCCCAGTCGTTATGTCTTCTGTATCAAAGTGATCAACACTGTTTGTTTTCTCGTAGAAATAGGTTGTGTTTTCTAGGATGCTTTCTTTTGTATAAAAGGAGTCACTCGGCTGCAAGGGGAGTGTAACGGTCTTTTTCTCACTCGCAGATTTATAGATAGCTGTGATCAGTTCGAGTGTATTCCTTCCTTGATCACCATCAACTAAGACGGGTGTATTCTCTTTAATCGCGAGTAGAACTTGATGAATCTGTCCGCTGTGAGCGGTGTACTCTAGTTCTGGTAATTCATCATAAAAAGCCGTAATCTCTTGTTCTGTTTTTGAATCTTTGACTGGGAAACCATTTGAACTAGAAGAGGACGCATGGATACGCCAAGGGACGGAGATACGAGCTTTTTCTCCTTGGAACACAAGCTGTTGTTCCTCTCCATGATGGACAACTGAGCTTGTTACTTGAGCGATAGAGCCATCTTCATATTTAAGCAGGGCAACGGAGAGGTCCTCAATCTCAGCATTATCATGGGCAGTGTTGCTCATGATAGCAGTTACTTCTTTAGGCATTCCGTTCATCCATTGCAGAAGATCGATATGATGTACCGCGTGATTCAATGTACAGCCTCCGCCTTCGTTCGTCCACGTCCCTCGCCACCAAAGATCATAATAGCAGTGACCGCGCCACCAATAGGAATCTACTTGGCTATGAAGTACCTTTCCAATTTTCTTTTCCTCTAAAAGGTGTTTAACCTTCATCATGGGTGTAAGAAAACGATTTTGAGCAATAATGGAAACGATACGGTCATGTTTCCTCGCTGCACTTAAAATACGGTCGCATTCTTCTAGTGATGAAGCCATCGGTTTTTCAATCAACACATGCTTCCCAGATTCTAGTAGTCTTACAGCGAGAGGTGCATGAGTGGAGGGCGGAGTACAGATTGAAACAAGGTCAATATCAGGGTCGAGACAGATCGCTTCAACATCTTTTGCTACAGCATAAGTCAGACCATACATGTCTATTTTTTCTTGTGCTTTAGGTAGGTCTAAATCACTTAACACGGTGACTCTACAAAGGTCAGGAAACGCTTGATAGGCATTAATATGAGCAGGACTGATGGCACCCGTTCCAATAACAGCAACTTGAATCAAACAATCAACTCCTTTTAGTAAAGCGCTTACTTTATTCGAAGCGTAGGGGTTCCGCGAGCTAGAGTCAACATCATTTATCTAAGAAGACTATGTAGTGTCATTTGCCCCTTAAATTAAGCAATTAGAGATAAATGGAATTCATCCTTTAGAAAAATAGGAAAAGCCCCTATACTAAAGATAGGCACCTGAAAGAATGATCGATAAAGGTAGAGGTGAAGCGCTTGAGAGTCGTGTACAGTGCATTAATTATCATTGGTTTAACGATGACAGGATACTTTGGTTTTCAATGGATAAATGGAACGCAGGCAGCAGAATCAGTCAGTCAGGAAGAATTAAAGCAGATAGAAGATGCCAAGACGGTAACTGTAGAAAATGATGTAATAGAAACGGAAGAGGAGCCAACAACGGATCCTATTATGAGTGATGAAATCGAATTATTTGATGTTGGATCGGAAATGTCACGACTGATCATACCGAAGATTGAGAAATCATACAAAACGTATTGGGGCGCAGATGATGCGACCTTAAAACAAGGGGTCGGGATGTACGTCAGTCAATGGACGACAACACCAGATGAAAAACGTCATACCGTATTAAGTGGACATCGTGACACAGTATTTTCCGAATTAGGCACACTTGACGAGGGAGATGTATTGTACCTTGAATACGAAGAACAGCGGTATGAATATGAGATATCTAAGATATGGATTACAGATGCAGATGATCGGACCGTGATTGTTGATAAGGACGCGCCCACGCTGACACTGACGACGTGTTATCCATTCGAGTTTTTAGGTAGTGCCCCTGATCGTTATATCATTCAATCAAAACTAATTGGTCAAACAGCGTTGTAAGGCGAGATCTTTTAAAGATTTCGTCTTTTTTTTGTTTTTCCCCAATAAGCAGATTAGAAAAAGAAGGAAAGGGTATAAAACGTTGTAAATTAAGTAAAATTGACGAACGGTTTGGGAGGCAGCAGGATGAAGCGAATGATTGTAGGAGTAATGGTTTGTGCAAGCTTAATGGTTGCGTGTAGTCAGAATTCAATAGGAAATCAGGCAGAGGCAGAGGACCCAACAGGAAATGAAGAGGTGACAGCTGCATCTATTTTAGAGGATGCCAAACAGGCGCATGAGGATATTCAATCGTTAGAGGTATCTATGAAGGAACGAAATCAGTTTGATCAAACGGAGAATGCAACGTTATCGTATCAATTTGATGACGGGGTTGTTTATTATGAAAATGAACTAATTAATGAAAAGATTTATAAAGACTCAGACGAAACAATGATTTTAAATGAGTATATTCAATTAACCAATAAGGAGGAGCAGCTGAGAGAACGATATATTGACAAAAAGACAGAGGAGCATCAAAACCCATTAGCTTATTATCAACAGTTTGATGACGCATTCTTCGATCTTTTTGAACTTAGTGAGCGTGAAGACTTCTATGTACTGACTTACATTGGAGAAGAAGAAAGTCAAAAAGCGCTTGTTGAGGGATTTGCTGATTCCTTTATCGCGTATTCAGCTCAAATTACTGACACTGACTTGGAAGAAAGTACAGTAAACGAGCCAGAGATAAGCTCCTTTTCTCTTTCCTTTGATATTGATAAAGACACAAGCATGATCAAAGGGTATGAAATTCGCTCTTCCTTTACAATTGATGTGAATGGTTTTGAGAATGATTACGATTTTGATGGAACCTATTTATTGGCTAATGCAAATGAGGACGTAACGATTGATAAGCCTGACCAGGATGAAATGGCTGTTGGAAACCTCTCATTTGACGAACAGGAACAATTTGAACAGGAAGCCTTTGATTATGTTGATGCAGTCATTCAGGCTACTATTTATCAAAACGTCGACGAATATGTGGAGCGCGCACCAACTGGATCCGAAGAAGAGAAGCGTGAAGCAGGAGACGCAGAGCAGCAATCCTTCGTAGAATTGTATGCAATGGCGTTGGCTGTTGATATGGAAGAGTTCGGAGTAGAAGATGAGAAGCTGATGGAGCTTTCAGAAGCTATGCTCTCAGGTTATTCAAAATCTGAATATATGATTCTTGATTCAAAAGCTATAGCTGAAGATACGTTTCATGTAACCGTGAGCATTCAGGGTCTGAGTCAGATCGATCTAAGTCGCGAGCTTGACCTTGTGCTCACGGAAAAAATGATGAATGGCGAGATTACGGAAGACTCATCAGGTGATGAAGTAGCAGATGCATTTATCGACTCACTTGATACCATTTATGATCAGAACATCAGTCTTAACGAGCCAAGAGATGTCATCGTAGAAGTAAATCGTGCGGGCGGGGACTACATGATTCTTGATCACACTAGCTACATTGATGGATTTGTAAATGGATATTAAGTAACTGACAAAGGTGAGCTTACTCAAAGTGAGCTCATCTTTTTTTGAAACCTTTTTAAATTACTAGCGTAAATGATGGGTGAGGAGGGGTCGTTATGAAGAAATTGATTGTATTTGTACTGAGCTTTTGCACGTTATTTATCATTTTTCAAGTGGTGTCTGGATTGCTTGTGACATGGATGTACACTCCCCCACATACCTTTATGAGTGGAGCGTCTACAGTTGAATTTGGAATGGTTAGCGTCCCATTTTGGTTTTCGTTAGCAGCTGCAGTTGTGGCTTTCTTTATTTCAAATCGATTTCGTACTCGTAAAGCAGCTTACTAAGGAGAGGGGCTATGTCCATTATGCTTAACACGATGATTTTACTTGGGGGCGTACTTGCCTTAGTCTTTATTGTAGCTATTGTTGTAGGAATTGTGATTGCATCAAGAAAAAAATGAACATCTAGGCGTGAAGCCGGATGTTTTTTATTTTGCTTGCTTTGTGCTTTCCAATTGTTTACACTTATTATACCCATTAATTCTAGGTAGGTGATCTCATGTTTAATCGAGAATTATTAAAAGGAAGTACGTCTTTGCTTGTTCTTCAGCTTCTAGACAAAGAAGATATGTATGGATACCAGCTTGTAAAAGAAATGAAAAAACAAAGTGAAGAGACTCTTGAAGTGAAAGAAGGGACACTCTATCCGGCTTTGCATAAGCTTGAGGAAAAAGCATGTATTAAATCGTACTGGAAGGAGCAGGACAGGGGCCCGGCACGCAAATACTATGCGATAACAGATGAAGGTAGATCTGTTCTATCAGTAAAGACTAAGGAATGGAATTCATTTGTGAAAATGGTCAATCGATTTTTGGAGAAGCCATTATGAACATTCCATCCTATCTTAATGAATTACGCTTGGAGCTGACTGATCATCCAAATAAGGAAGAGATACTACATGAATACAAGGCAGCTATGGAAGCGAAGCAGCATGAACTGATGCTGGCAGGAATTCCCGAGCAATCTGCCGAGAAACAGGTCTTAGTAGAATTCGGTAACCCTAAAGAAGTGGCTCTGTCATATCATCAAAACTCCTCTAGTATAGACTTCTTAAAAGGTATGATTTCAATTAATTATTTCATCTTTGCAATAGGAGCCCTGCTCACATTTTTCTACACAACTGGATTCACGGCTGTAACTACTGGACTTTGGGAGCAGCTAATACAATGGAAATGGGCGATCTTACTAGCTTATTGCTGCTTACAAGTTTGGATGTATTTTAAACATGGGTATTCTTATGGTTTCAAAGGACGTGGGAAAAACCGTCAATACTTGTTTATTGCTTTACTTCCAAATTATCTTTTAATGTCAGCCGTTTTGTTTTCTGAAACCATTCATACTTGGTTTTCACCTTTATTAAATCCATCCTTTCTAGTTGCCTGTATCTTTGCAACCATCGCATTTTATCCTATGAATCAACTGGCTGTGCGCATTGGGGTCGTGCATTCTATATAGGCCCTTTTTTTATCATTATACCTAGTTTTACTAGGTGTTATAAGGGAGTGTTCAGTTATATGATTGGTTTTGCGGCTCTATTTCTATTAATCATTATGATTCCGCTTGTACTAGGAGTCGTCCTATGGAAACGTTCGAAAATGATCGCATTTTTATGTGCTTTACCAAGTATATTGGTTATCTTGGTCCCTGTCGGTTGGTACGTCTTTGCAACGAATGATTACTTTGTAAAAACAACCGATTTAGAAGGTGAAACCTTATCTGGGATACCGTTGTTTGAACCTTTTTCTGATGAGCTAGTAGAACAACAACTTGGAACATATCGACTTGGTGATCATGTAGACGAAGAGACGCTTTTTCTTGAATTTAATGAAGCTTGGATCACGACAGATGGAAAGCATGAGATAAGTGAATTACGCGTGTATAAAGTAGGTGAACAAACGAGCCGTGGTGTAGCAGTAGGGGATGATTTAGATAAGGCGAAAGAGCTCTACGGCAGTAATTATGCAAATGATTTTGAGCCTTGTATGGCTAGGTGGATTTTTTACGTAGATAGAGAACGAAATATGAGGCTGGAATTCGTGTATGATGGTGACGATCGAATTCAGCAGATCAAATTAGCTGCAATGAAATGACGTATCCTTTAATAACCAATGTAAATGACGTAAAATGAAACCAAAAAGGAGTTCACTCCAAATGAAGTCTAAACCGATCTATGTTGAACTGCCAATTAAGGCTCCTCTAGAACAAGTATGGCAGGTCACTCAAGAGCCGGAGCGTCATCAGCAATGGGATTTGCGGTTTTCTTCCATTACCTACTTGCCTAAAGAAGAGGGTGAACCACAGTCCTTTTTATATCAAACAAACATTGGACTTGGACTAAGAATAGCTGGTTGGGGAGAAAGCGTAGGAGATCATAAAAAGGATGGATCAAGAACGTCCTCCTTACGTTTTGGAACCGATCAAAAAATCTCCCTGATTCGCGAGGGAAGAGGCTACTGGAAGTATGAACAACTAGCGGACACCACTACATTTCTTACTCAATATGATTATGATGTGAGGTTTGGTTTTGTGGGTCGGTTGGTTGATCGTCTATGCTTCCGTCCGTTAATCGGTTGGGCTACAGCTTTGAGTTTTGATGTGTTAAAACGCTCTATTGAGAAGCAGGAATCTCCACATTGGCAGTTTATACGCTTCTTTTTAAGTATGAGTATGGTTCTACTATTCAGCTTCGTTTGGCTTTACCATGGGCTTATTCCTAAAGTACTTCTCAAGCATCCAGATGAAGTCATGATGATTGATAGAGCTTTAGGAATCAGTGGAGACTCAGCTAGTTTTGCTGTGAGTCTGGTTGGCTTTCTCGAAATTTTCGTAGCAGCAGTGTGGCTATTTTACAAAAATAAGAGGCACTTATTTTTTATTCAGATTCTAATCTTCCCTTTACTGATGGTATCAGCAATCATTGTTGCTCCTCAGTTCTTAGGTGATCCGTTTAATCCAGTTACATTTAACGGAGCTTTGCTCACTTTGTCAGTAGTCGGCTTTTATCTATCTAAAGATCTTCCCTCTGCTAGTTCGTGTAGACGCAGGAGGAACAAGTAAATGTCCATTTATCAGAAGCTTTTAGGGGATTCGTTTGAAAGGCTACATCCAAAATTACAGGAACGATATTCGTTTCAAAGGGATGGGAAGTTCAGAGGAAAAGGAACAATGACTGACATTCGTGGAGCAAGACGCTGGATGTATCCATTCCTTCTACTGTTAACGAGGTGGAAATTTATCTTTCCTGAGAGTGGAAAGCACATTCCTTTTGAAATCAAAAATGTCGCATACAAAAGACCTGATGGGATGGAAGAAGTAAAGTGGGAGCGTATGTTTTATTTTCCTCAGGTGACGAGGCGATTTCATGCATTCATGACCATTGATCCCGCGCGAAAGGTTGTGAAAGATTATCTGGGAGAGCCACACTTATTTTATTCAGATCTTTTATTCACAGTGACGTCAGAAGGAGGCCTAAGTATATCATCAGGGTCTCAAAAGTTGATCGTAGGAAAAATGGAAATCCCGATTCCATCTATGTTTAAAGGCAATGTTGAGGTTGCAGAAGGATTCGATGATCAATTGCAGGTCTTCACAATTGAAGTAAAGATAACCAACCGTTTGCTTGGAAATCTAATGACCTACAAAGGTTACTTTTCAGAAGTAGATGGATAAAAAGATTGAAAATCTGAATAATTAGTCCGATATAAATAAAACCTAAGCAGGATTCTTGATTTGAATTAGGTATAAAGTCATAATAGATATGAATAAAAACAGAAAGAAGATGAAGCGAAATGAGTAATCGTTATGATGGTAAAGTGGTTATTATCACAGGTGCAGGATCAGGTTTAGGTCTTTCTGCAGCATTGTTATTAGCTAAAGAAGGCGCAAAGCTTTCACTAGTTGATGTAAATCAGGACTCGCTTGAGGCAGCTAAACAGGAAATTCTTAAAGAGAATTCAGCTGCTGAAGTATTACTCATCACAGCTGATGTGGCGGATGAAGAAGCCGTTAAGAATTATGTAGATGGCACAGTGAAAACCTTCGGAAAAATCGATGCATTTTATAACAATGCGGGAATTGAAGGAAAACAAGCGCCAGTTGCAGAGTATGATAGTGAAGTATTTAATAAAGTAACAGATATCAATATAAATGGTGTTTTCTACGGTATGAAATATGTGTTGCCAGTTATGAAAGAACAAGGATATGGTTCGATCTTAAACGTTGCTTCTGTTGGAGGAATTCGTGCGGTACTTAATCAAGCAGCTTATGTTGCAAGTAAGCATGCCGTTGCAGGATTAACAAAAACAGCTGCGATCGACTATGGGCAGTATGGAATTAGTGTTAATGCGATCGCTCCAGGTGTTATTCTTACAGCGATGGTAGAAGGATCATTCAAACAAATCGGTGGAGACAATTGGGAGCAGGCGATGGCTGACTTCGTAAGTGTGAATCCGAAGAAACGATTTGGAAAACCAGAAGAAGTGGCACGTGTTGTTGCATTCTTGTTATCAGGAGAAGCAGAATTCGTGAATGGACAAGTCATTGCCATTGATGGCGGACAATCTTCTCAATATTAAGCCATATCATAAGAAAGCCACCTCATTTGAAGTGGCTTTCTTTTCTTTATTCCTTTATTCCAACAACTCGAATACGTTTGTAATCGGCAGTCCATTGCTCGTCTTTGTAAAGGGTAGGTCTAAGCGATTCTTCCGTTTTAGAGAGAACATCTTCTATCTTTTGTGCAGAGAGTCCAACGAAAAAGCTCCCGCCAAACATGTTGATCCAGTTTCTAAGTCCTTCTTCTCCAATTAAAGGAGTCGGTCGATCAAAATGCATGGCCAGTGTCACTCTAAAACCTACTCGCTCCATCAAGGTTGTGTATTCCGCTACACTTGGGTAATACCATGGAAAGCGTTCTTCAACATGAGATATGCCGACTGATTGAAGCTGTTTCATCAATTCATCAGTGATTTGACGAACATTACTCTTCCCTCCGAATTCCGCAACAAATCTCCCGCCTGGTTTAAGACTTTTAAATAGATTCTGCAGAGCCAACTCAGGTTGTTGCACCCAGTGAAGAGTAGCATTTGAGAACACTGCATCATAACGATGGTTGTGATCCAACTCAGTGACATCCTGTACATCAAAAGGAAGAGATGGGTACTTTGCACGTGCCTTTTCAATCATAGATGAAGACTTATCGACACCAACAACATCCGCACCCGATTGATGGATTTGATTTGATAAATCTCCAGTCCCGCAACCTAAATCCAAGATATCCTCATCTTTTTGGGGGCTAAGTAAAGTCACTAGATCTTCACCATAAGACGAAACAAATGAGTGACTGTGATCATATAATGAGGCATTCCAAGTCATCTGTTCTTTTGACATTATCAGACACCTCCAATTATTTATCCCTTTACACCACCAGCGGCCATTCCCTCGATAAAGTATCGTTGGAATAAAAAGTACATAATGACTATTGGTAATGATGATAGCACAACTCCTGAGAATAACAACGGATAATTCGTCGCATATTCACCTTGGAAATCAAGAAGGGCCAGCGGTAAGGTTTTGTATTCATTTCTGGTTATAAACAAAAGTGGGTAGAATAAATCATTCCAGCTCATAACCATGAGAAAGGTTCCCGTTGCAGCAAGTGAAGGCTTGGACAAAGGGAGTGCGACACGTACATACGTTAATAAGTGAGAAGCGCCATCAATCGCTGCTGCTTCGAATAGCTCTTTTTGAACTGTACGCATAAACCCAGTTAAGATCAATACGGCAATTGGCATGGTAGACGCAATATTCACCACAATCAAACCAAGCAGTGAATTGGTTAACCCTGTTTTGTACATCAGGTCGTATAACGGAATCATGTTTACCTGAGCGGGAACAAACATACCAAGTAAAAAGAAACTAAAGCCAATCCTTGACCACAGTGGTCTGAGTCGGACAAGGGCATAGGCAGTCAGGCTACCGAACAGAAGCGTAAGGGCAACAGAGAAGGACGTGACAATCACACTATTGGCAAAATAATAGTGGAGCCCATTCTCTTGAATAATCGTTATGTAATTTGTTAATGCCCAGCTTTCAGGTAAACCCAAAGGTGCATCGTACATGTCTGACATGGTCTTAAAGGTTGTGAGTAAAAGACCTGCTAACGGAATAAGGATAATCAGCACTGCAACGCTTAGAATCATTCCACGAATTCCTTTCATTCCAATGCCTCCTTATGAACGCTCTGTTCGTAGTAGTCTAAATTGCAAAAACGCGATAAGGGCACTGATTGCCATAAGAAGAACGGCTGCCGCAGAGGCATACCCAAACTCATAACTTCTAAAGGCCCTCGTGTAGATGAAGGTTGCTAGAATCTCGGTTGAATAGTTAGGACCCCCACGAGTCATGGCATAGATTAAATCAAATGCTTTGAATGTCTGGACGGTTGTAAAAGCAATGACAATCGTTGTGGCAGGTGCAAGCAATGGCCATGTGACAAAACGGAACGATTGCCAACGACTAGCTCCCTCAATTCGAGCCACCTCATATAGGTCCTTAGGAATGGCGTGTAGTCCCGCTACAAACAATACAATCATTTGCCCCGTGTGAAACCAGACCTGTGTAATGGAAATAGAGTAGATGGCAATATTCTGGTCACCTATCCAGTTTTGTTTGAACGAACCAAGACCAATCGAATCAAACAATTGATTGAGTAGTCCAAGAGATGGATCGTACATATAGGCCCAAATAAATGCAACAGACACACTGGATAAAATCGTTGGAAAGAAGAATAACGCGCGAAGCCCTACATTAACAGGACTATTCTTGATTAAAAATAAAGAAAGGATCAACGAAAATAACGTTTGAAAAATAACAACCACAAGCATGAACTTAATATTGTTCGTAATAGCTGTGTGAAAGATCGAATCTGAACCAATTAAACGAGTATAGTGATCAAACCCGACAAATGAATATTCGCTTGTTAAGCCATCCCAGTCTGTAAAGGAATAGAAAAACGTATTCAGCGTCGGCCAGAAGCTGAATACGCCATAGATAAGCAGACTAGGCAGCATAAAGAAGAGCAGCATCTTATTTCTCATAGTAACTCCTTATGCATCTGATTTAGTCAATGTGTTGATCAATGATTCCTTGTGCAGAAGCAGCCGCATCTTCTGGATCCGTGCCAGCAATCACATCCTGAATGGATGAAATTAAAGCCTGTTCCACATCGGCATTTGTAATGAGAAAGCGTGGTTGGAACCGAGTGTTTTTATCCATCCAATCAGCTGTATCTCGTAATTCATCTGTTTCATAGTCTAACTCTTTAACTGTTAAATGTTGACCAGTAGCATTTGCGTATTCACTTGCTGGTCCTTTTTCTGATAAGAACTCAATGAACGCTTTTGCTTCCTCTGGATGCTCAGATTGACTATTCACACCAAGCATAAAGGTTGTTGTATGAATGCCTTCATATGTCGCATCCGACTCGTCAACCGTAATAGGTGCGAGTAACTGAAGGTTCAAGTCTTCAGTTTGTTCGAGTAAACCAGCCATTGCATAGGAGCCAGTTGCAAGCATTGCTGCTTTTTCTTGAGCAACGAGAGAGATGGCAGCTGGATGCTGTGTGCCTAGAGAATCCTCTTGGAAATAGCCTAAATCCTCAAGTTCCTTAAACTGAGTGAGCGTTTTCACCCACCATTCATCCGTCGCTTTTACCTCTCCTGCTTGAAGCTTCTCAAAAATATCTTCATCTGGTGCGTTGTTCATTACCATACTGTTCATTAGCTGGCCAGGACCAATGTCTGCACCCGGAAACGCAATAGGGATGTATCCATTATCAAGAAGTGTTTGGCACACCTCTAAAAACGAATCCCAGTCCCGAGGAATGTCTAAACCTAGTTCTTCAAAGATATCAACGTTGTAAACGGGCTGATTAAAAACAAGCTGATAAGGAAGAGCATACTGAACGCCATCTTTTTGACCTGCTTCAATTAACGAGTCCTCGAAATGATCTAAAAATGGCTCATCGCTCAAGTCAGCAAATGCTCCAATCTTATTTAGTGCATCAAATTGAGCACCAGGGAAGGAAGTGAACACATCACCTGTGGATCCGTCTCGAACCAGTGTCTGTGCTTGAGATTGGTACTGATCAGATGGGTAAATGTTCATATCAACAGAAATACCTGGATTCGCGTCTTCAAACTCATTTATAAGAGAATCGAAGGCTTCTTTATCCTCGCCTCTCCAGTGGATAAAACTAATCGTCACATCTGAATCAGATGAATCGTTGGAGCCTGATGATAGATCAGAATTAGCAGGAGCACAGCTAGCTAATACTACTAAGGAAAGCAACCCTAAAATACGTGGTAGAGACTTCATTCTTTTTCCTACTTTCTGATTAGTTTTAAGATGAATAGGCTTTTCCGTATAGATTGGATGAACGATTGGAATGAGTCGCATCGGGTTTGAGGATAGGGAACAATAACTCAGCTACACGATACGCTTCCTCTAAATGAGGGTACCCTGACATGATGAAAGACGTAATACCTAGCTCCTCGTATTCGCGGAGCCTAGCTGCTACTGTTTGAGGACTTCCAACCAATGCTGTCCCCGCACCCCCACGAACTAAACCAACCCCAGCCCATAAATTTGGGCTAACCTCTAGCTCTTTACTAGATGTTAAGCTGGCCATTCTTCTTTGTCCTTCAGATTCAGCTTCTCCAAATGCCTTTCTAGCACTAGCAATCTGTTCTTCAGAAACATAGGTTAATAGCTTCTCCGCAGCATCCCATGCTTCCTCGTCCGTCTCTCTGACAATAATATGTATTCTCATGCCATAACCAAGTTCTCTACCTTGATCTGTAGCTAAAGATTTAACTTGATCAATTTTTTCTTTTGCCATGTTAGGAGGCTCGCCCCATGTTAGATATTGGTCAATGTGCTTGGCTGCAATATCAAGTGCTGGCGCTGATGAACCACCGAAGTACAAGGGGATGGGTTGATCAGATGAATGATAAAGAACTTCAGCATCTGTTACCTGAATGTGTTTCCCATTAAATGTAACCTTTTCCCCTTTCATCAAGTCTTTAAACACTCTTAAGTATTCATCTGTCGCAGCGTATCGTTCTTCCTTAGATAAGTAGACACCATCTCCAGCTAATTGCTTGGAGTCCCCGCCAGTAACGACGTTTAATAGAAGTCGCCCGTTCGATAAGCGCTGAAAAGCAGAAGCCATTCTAGCTGCTACAGTAGGAGACATAATGCTAGGTCTAATAGCGATTAAAAATTTTAAACGTTCTGTCATTTGAGTCAAAGCAGAGGCAACGACCCATGGATCCTCACATGTTTTTCCTGTGGGAACAAGAACGCCTTCAAAACCTAAACGATCAAGCGCTTGGACAATCTGTGTATAGTATGAAATATTTCCTTCACGTGAGAGATGATCTGTACCTAAATAATGGCCATCTCCATCTGTTGGTAAAAACCAGTGAAAATTCATGCGTATGCCCTCCTTATTAGTAAAGAAGACGCCATCCCCGAAATGGATGGCGTCTTCAGGTGTCTAATACCATAGATCAATTTACAGAAATTATAAAACCTTTATATCTTATAAGTCAAGTAGGTATTAAGCTGACATCTGATAAATAAGACTCGTCATAGCTTGGTTCATACCGCAAGAATACCCTGAGATTGGTATGTAAATCTGTGGAGTTTTCTTCAAATGTAATGACAAATCATTATATAATAAAAAATGAATTGATATTCCATATGTTGGAGGCGTGTATGTTTATAAAACCGTTAGATGCTAATGATGAATTGCCGTGGGACTTATTACTTGAAGCAGATCCTTCAAGAGAACTTGTACAAGAATATCTTCAAAAGGGAGAAAGTTTCTTAGCAATTGAGCACGATGAAGTTATTGGGGTGATCGTACTATGTTACATAGAGGATGAAACGTACGAGATCAAGAACATATCTGTAAAAGAAAACCTCCAAGGAAAAGGGATTGGTTCGTTGTTAATTCAATCTGCGATAGAGAAGGCAGGTCAAATGAACGCTCGTTTCGTAGAGGTTGGAACAGGTAATTCAAGTATAGAAGCTTTACTTTTTTATCAAAAATGTGGTTTCAGATTAGATCGAATCGATCATGACTTTTTTGTACGCAACTATTCGGAGAAGATCGTTGAGAATGGGATTTGGTGTAGGGACATGGTGAGATTGGTTTATCGCTTAGATAAATAACACACAGACATAGAGCCTGTGTGCCAATCAATTACTCTTTTTTATCATGAAGCTGATCTTCGTAATCGGTTTCCGGCATACCGTAATCACCATTCATTTCTTGTTCATCCTGATCAAGTCCAACCGGGTCAACGATTATTGGCTTTTGATTACTATCTTTTTTAGATTCTTTCATACCTATCACCACCTGCTAATAGGTTAAACAAAAGGTCTAATATTATGTATTGTCTAGGTTTATAATGATAAAAAAGGGTATATGTGGTTTTTATAGAGGGGGAATTTGAATGGAAGAGAAATTAAATCCATGGTTACATATATGGTTCAAACCTAGGGCTGTTATCAGACAGGAATTAGAGAAGCCAGATCGAGAAAAGTATTTTATTTTACTAAGTATAGTAATTGGAATGTTGACGGCGTTTACTGGATATGAACAAAACAGTCCAGTCCTTAATCCAATCAGCCTTACCTCGGTTGTTGTTTTTGGTGGTGCTGCAGGAGGACTTTTTATGCTTTACTTCATTTCTTGGGTTAACGCAGTCGTTGGCAGATGGCTTGGTGGGCGTGGGTATGCGTCGGATCTTCGAGTTGCAGCACTCAGGGGGTCAATGGTTCCATCTTTATTAACAGTTTTCATTGGCCTTATTGATTTTGCTATACGTGGGGAAGAATTCTTCTACAGTGTTAACTTGTTAATTGAAACAAGAGAGATGTCTACATTAGCATTTATTGCTGGTGGAATGACTCCCGCTTTAATCGTTTTACAGGTTATTGCATTTGTATGGACATTCATTATTTCTCTTAAATCAATTGGAGAGGCACACGGATTCTCTGCATGGATGGCGCTTTTGATGTATATACTCGCTGCGTTGCTAATCTTTATACCGATTATGATTATTAGTTTTATCGTTTCCATTTTTATCTTTCTTTAATTAAGAGAGAAAGGCGAGAATCCATCTCATAATTTGGATTCACGCCTTTTTTTAAGTAGTGGACTTATCTGGACGTAAGCAATAGACGCTGCAACAAACAAGATACCAAACACTTGCAGTAAGCTTAACTGACGTTGTAGGAATAGTACATCCAATAGAGCGATTTCAATAAGCATTAAATTGTTTAATAAGCTACTTTCAAATGCCTTGAGATGTCTCTGAGTCCATGTCCAAAGATAAAAGGCTAAAGCACCATTTACACTACCGAGCCAGAGAATGAGAAGAACAAGTTTTGGTGTAGGAGAAGGAAGCTCTTCCATTGTAAGACCAACACCTAACATTCCCATAGCTCCAATAAGCATAGGGAAGATGATAAGATCTTCTGTTCGAGTGACTTTGTGGCGCAGTAGACTTCGATTGATTGTAAGATTGAGCGCATAGCCAATAGAAGAAAATAGGACAAGGGTTATCCCGATAAATGAGATCTGTTTAAGCTCCCATGGGTAAAAGTAAGTGAGCACTCCGACAGATAATACGAGGAGTGCATAAATGGACGAACGACTTCTGCTTTCTCTTGTATACACATAATCAACTAAAAGTACCGCGGATGTGTTGCCAATGCTTAATAACAAAGACGTTTGAGTAGGAGTCATATAAAATTGACCCGCGTATTGTAATCCTTGTGCCATTAAATAACCAGTTAGTCCGAGTAAAAGAATGATTCTCCAGTTCAAAGTTGACTTTACGTAATACTCACGATTCTCAAATAACCGAATGGAACGTACGACTACCGTCAACACAATGGCTGCTACTACATATCTTGCCCCTGCAAGTGTCAAAGGACCAACTCTCTCCTCAAAAGCCCATGCGTTCACAATATAGGAGCTTGACCAAAGAACCGTTACAAATACACCAACTATAATTGCGACTGACTTGTTTACCATGAATTATGCACCTCCTTAATTAAGTATAGATTGTAAAAGATGCATAAAAAGCGTAGGGTTTAACTTAAATCATTTCATCTTTTAGGAGGGAAGAATTTGAAACCATTCGATCACTATAAACAACTTACTCAACATTTTGAGATTCAAGGAACGCCACATCAAATACCGACTTCCTTAGTTGATTTGGAACAAGTGTTATTTTGTTCGCGAAGGAACGTTAATTTTATTATGAAAAAATTACGTTCTTTAGGTTGGCTTGAATGGAAACCTGGAGTTGGTCGATCGAAGCAATCCTATCTCATTTTTCATAAAACGATTCAAGAGCTTCAGTTAGAAGAGATTCAGGAATTGTTTGATCAGAGACAACTAAAACAAATGTTTTCATTAATAGAAGAGCTTAATCTTACGGAAGAATGGAAAGATGAGTTATACGGTTGGATCAATAGTAAATTGGGATTTCAGCAGGAAACGGATGTAGAAACGAAAAAGGATGTTTTGCAGTTCCCATACTTCAGAGAAGTCGGTCGGCTAGATCCAGTGCATGTATTCAGGCAAATGGAGGTGCATCTCATTCACCAGGTGTTTGACGGCCTAACTAAACGGAATTCATTTAGTGGAGAGGTTTATCCACATCTTGCACACAGTTGGGAAGTAAATGTTGAATTGAATAAGTGGGTCTTTCACCTAAGGAAGCGAGTCTGCTTTCACAATGGTTGGGAGCTTACTTCAGAAGACGTAGAGTATACCTTGAAACGATTAATAAGTGGGAACCAGTGGATGGTTCAAGGTCTTCATGTGATTAAAACACTGGACCGATATACAATCGCCTTAGACTTTGAAAAGCCTTGTCCTCTTTTATTACGTTATCTTGCACTTCCTCAAATGGTAATTTTACAAAAAACAGATGATAATCATCACACAAACCCTATTGGTACGGGACCATTCCAAATTGTTGATCATCAACCTGAGCTGATTGAACTTCATGCAGTAGACACCTACTTTAAAGAGCGTCCCTTACTTGATATTATTCGAATCTGGACGTTGCCCTCTTCCATTCAGTGGAGAAAAGATGCACAATTTTATCCTTATGTTCCGTCTAAGGGTAAGACGCATATTACAACATGGTCTAAAAACGACCGAGTTGATCTCGAAAGAAAAGTCCTCATTTGTAATACCAATAAAAATGGTGATTTGAAGAACATACAGATAAGAAGACGTTTAAGAGCAGCAATTGATAAAGAACAAATGATTAACGAACTAGGGGAGAACCGGTTGTGTAGCTGTAGTTCCTTGTATGGTGAGGAAGCAAAGATTACGTATCAAGCTGTGCCAGAAACTACTGAGCTAATTTCGCTCACGCTCTATACAAATGCACACTCCCTTAATGTGAATGATGCAGCATGGCTGACTCGAGAATTAAGAACAAATGGGTTTCGCTTAAAGGTTGTGACCGTTCCGATTCTTGAACTAGTGCAAAAACGTACAAGGGATAAAGCCGATCTAATCCTTGTTTCAATGGTTAACACAAGCGACTTAGAACTATCGTTTATCCAATTTTTATTGGGTCATAATGAGTGGTTCATCCATATGTTTGATTCAAAGCAATCGGAGATGTTAAAGAACCTCTCACAAGTAGCCTGTCTAGAGCAGGATCCCAGAGATATCCTTAAACAAATTGATGATCACCTAGTCCAATCCGTAAGCATCATTCCGTTGTACCTGACAAAGCAAGAGTCGTATACACATCCAAATGCGCTCGGAGTAGAGCTTGATGACTATGGATTTCTCGATTATCAAAAGTGTTGGTTTCAACCACCTGAAATAAAGGAAGAGCCTAAGTAGCATGATGACGACAAAAGCTGCGTATGAATAAATCACTGTTGCTTTTTAAACTTTCGTATAAAGGGTGAGCTAGCGTGGACCATCAAAGTTTGTTAGTAAAAGAGGATATGACAAATCCAGCGATCGTTCCAGAATGGGTTTTACATGAATATCAAACATTTCATGATACGGTGACCGATTCAACGTTTCCTTGTTATTTCGGAATGAAGGCCGAGAACAAAGGGGAGCTTCGTTATGCCTATCTCTCGCATGACGATTGGTCGAATCTTCCAAAGGCGGTTGATCAATTTCTTCAATTGTTTAGGGACCCACCTTTCATTAGGCATGGCCTATTTGTTTTTGTTGAACCAGAAAAAGGCGAGCAGGATATTGAATACTATCGCGATTACTTCTGGAGAATTCTTCAATACCTCCACGAGGAGGATCCGATCCCTTGGCCAAAAGAGAGCCCTCGTGATCCAGCACATTATCTGTGGGACTTTCACTTTGCAGGGGAACCGATTTTTGCATTTGGGAATGCACCGGCCTATAAGCAGAGACGAACAAGGAATTTGGGGAATAGCCTGGTTTTAGGCTTCCAACCGCGCAAAATTTTTAAAGGCCTTGAAGGGACAGAAAAAGGTGGCATCATGTCTCGTGAAAAAGTAAGAGAGCGCACAGAAGCTTGGGACCAGTTACCAACACATCCGGACATTAGTCATTTTGGCGATCCGACACACAATGAGTGGAAGCAGTTTTTTATTGGAGACGATATAGAGCCTCTTAAAGGAAAGTGTCCATTTTTACATAGAGAAGGATCCTAAGCGAATTGCTTGAGGTCCTTTTTTTTATTTCATCTTTGTAAAATATTTGTAAGATTGTCCTATTAAATAAAAGGGTGCTATACAATAGACTGAGGGGGTGTTGGGCCTGAAAAAATTCAGTAAGGTTGAAAGCGGCTGGATGCTTTATGACTGGGCTAATTCAGCGTACTCGGTTATCATTACAACGGCAATCTTTCCAATCTTTTTTAAGGCAGGGGCAGAGGCTGCGGGGGTATCAAGCGTTAATTCTACAGCTTATCTGGGTTACACCATTGCGATTGCTACGTTCATACTCGCAATGCTTAGTCCCATACTTGGAACGATTGCTGATTACGAAGGGTTGAAGAAAAAATTCTTCGCGTTCTTCTTTCTAATTGGTGTCATTTCTACAGCTATGCTTGCTGTTGTTCCATTTGATAGCTGGTTAGCACTGCTAATATTGTATACGATTACATCGATTGGGTTTGCAGGAGCGAATGTGTTTTATGATGCTTTTCTAGTAGACGTAACCGGTGAGGAGAAGATGGATGATTTATCTGCCAGAGGATACGGGTGGGGCTATATTGGAAGTGCTATTCCTTTCTTCCTATGTATTCTCATTATTTTGAGCGCGCAGATGGGATTCTTACCACTTTCCGTAACAGTAGCAAGTCAAATTTCATTTTTGATTACAGCCGTTTGGTGGGGAGTCTTTAGTATCCCGATGCTTCGTCATGTTAAGCAAGTTCATTTTATTAAACGCGAGTCAAAGCCTATTGTTAAAAGCTTTAAGCGACTTGGACAGACGATAAAAGATATTCGCCAATATAAAACGTTAATGCTATTTTTACTCGCTTATTTTTTCTATATTGATGGAGTAGGGACTATTATTAAAATGTCCACTGCTTATGGGACGGATTTAGGAATTGATGCAACGAGCCTGTTACTCATTTTATTTTTAACGCAAATTGTAGCGGCGCCATTTGCGATTTTATACGGGAGGTTGGCGCAGCGATTTACTGGTAAGAAGATGCTGTATGTAGGAATTTTTGTGTATATTTTTGTTTGTATCTATGCGTACTTTATGAGATCGGCCGTGGATTTTTGGATTCTGGCCATGCTCGTTGCCACTTCACAGGGAGGCATTCAAGCGTTAAGCCGGTCTTATTATGCGAAGCTCATTCCTAAGGACCGAGCAAATGAATTCTTTGGTTTTTATAACATCTTCGGAAAATTTGCAGCGGTGATGGGACCGTTACTTCTTGCTGTTACAGCACAACTAACAGGGAGTTCAACAACTGGGGTATTTAGTCTTATTCTTTTATTTATCATTGGTGGAGTGATTCTTGCCTTTGTGCCTGAGTTTGAGGAGGCAGAAGGAAGTGGACGTAACAAAGTAACTGTATAAATGTATCAGTACGTGGCGATGTCTATATTGAGTCGCCACGTTTATTTGTTATCGGATAGAAAATCATTTACAAATAAGAATCGTTACGATATACTAACTTCATTACATAGATCGGAACTATTACGAAAAAGGAGTCTGACCATGAAAAAAGGATTAGCACTAGCAGGAGCGGCACTACTGTTTCTTAATGCATGCTCACAGGGATCAGGAGATACGGAAGAAGGTACGAGCGAAACACTTGATATTTATACAACGATTTTTCCAATAGAAGACTGGACTAAAAAAATTGGAGGCGACTACGTAGACGTTACCAACATGGTACCCGTCGGTTCAGATGCTCATACCTATGAACCCACTCCAACAGAAATGGTAAAAGTAGCGAGTGCCGATGCTTTTTTCTATAGTGGCGCTGGGATGGAGGCCTTCGCAGATAAGGTTGTCAGTGCAGTGGACGGGGAAGGTGTCGTGACGTTAGAAGCAACCGACGGGGTCGAGTTGATTGCTGATAGCCACGACCATGATCACAGTCATGGAGAAGAGGAACATGATCATGACCACGATCACGGGGACGATGAGCATGGAGAAGAGGATCATGACCACAACCATGATCATGATGGAGAAGCTGATGAAACAGTGAATATTGAAGGCGTCTCTGATCATTATCATTCAGGCGATCACGTCCATCTTACAGCTATAGCTCCTGAGGAAGTTGAATCTGATAAGTGGCAATGGTACACGCTAGCAGCTGGGGAAGATGCCTGGGAAGTAGCTGAGGGGAACGAATCAGCAGAATACGAAGGAACAGCAGAGGATGGACAACAAATCCAGGCTAAGCTTCTTGATGAAAATCAAGAAGTGATTGCTCAATCAAATCCAGTAACGATCTCTGTTGATGACCACGAGGATGATGGACATGACGACCATGGACACTCTCATGGTGAATTCGACCCACATGTGTGGTTAGATCCAGTGCTTTCAATTGAATTAGCTAAGAATATTAAGAACCAGCTAGTTGAAATGTTACCTGAGCAAGAAGACTATTTTAACAAAAATTATGATGAGTTGGTTCGCCAATTTGAAGAATTAGATAGCGAATTTAAAGAGGTTGCTGAGAACGCGGACCTTGATACATTTATTGTATCCCACGCAGGCTACGGGTATTGGGAAGAACGGTACGGGTTCAATCAAATTGGAATTGCAGGAATCTCTCCAACAAATGAACCATCGCAAAGCCAGCTCGTTCAAACGATTGATCACGCTGAAGAGCTTGGACTGAATTATGTATTATTTGAACCGAATATCACTCCTGCTGTAGCTGGAGTCGTCCAAAGTGAAATCGGGGCAGAAGCAATGACGATCTACCCGCTCGAAGCATTGACCGATGAAGATGTTGCCAATGACGAAGACTACTTCTCATTAATGCACAAAAACGTAGAGACTTTGAGAACAGTGCTGTCCGCTGAATAGTTAAGTGTGGCCCTCCTTTGTGGAGGGTTTTTTGCTGTGTGAGGGGGATGAGCGTTGAGAGCAGGGAATGGAGCATGAGTAGAGGAAGTTAAGCTTTGCCAACTGGACTAAAGTGAAACGATAAAGGCCAAAGTGAAACGTTAGCTCCTAAAAGTGAAACGATAAGTGCCAAAGTGAAACGTTAGCTCCTGAAAGTGAAACGATAAAGGCCGAAGTGAAACGTTAGCTCCTGAAAGTGAAACGATAAACCCAACTCACCCCCCCGCCCCCTCCAAATTTTTCACTAAACACATGATTAATTTCTATCAACCTGTCAATGCTAGAGAAATAGATTATGAGGTTTGCGGATGGGGAGAGGGGTTTACATGATGAGAAAGGTACTAATAGTCATTTTCATGTCAGTATTGTTTATGGCTGCATGGGGAGGAAGCGCTCTTGCAGCGGAGATGGGTGAGGTGGATACACAGGTCTCTTTAAATGTTCGGTCCGAGCCAAGTGAAGCGGGAACCATTATTGGGAGTTTATCTCCTGGTGAGCGTGTGGAGTACATTGATGTTGGTAACGGGTGGGGGCAGATCACGTATCAAGGCAAGCTAGGTTTTGTGAGCACCGCTTATTTGATGAAAATGGAGAGAACGCCGGAACCACAAGCAACCCCTTCAGAGGAACCTGAGCCTGAGTCAAAACCTGTTGAATCCTTTCATGTGCAACGCATTGTGATTGATGCAGGCCACGGGGGAAAGGATCCAGGTGCAATTGGCAATGATCTCTATGAAAAGGTTATAGCACTATCTGTAGCGAGTAAGGTGAGAGATTTATTAATAGATGAGGATTATGAGGTCTTGATGTCAAGAGATTCCGACGTCTTTGTATCACTAGAGGACCGTGTCCAGAAATCCAACAAATGGGCTGCGGACTTATTTGTGAGTATTCATGCAAATGGATACTCGGATCCAGCAGCCAATGGGGTTGAAACGTTTTACTATCAAGGCAGTACAAGAGGAAAGCAGGTAGCGAGCTCCATTCAACAAGAGCTTGCACAAGCGACCGGAAATAAGAACCGTGGCGTGTTTTCAGCTGATTTTTACGTACTAAAGCATACTAGTATGCCTTCTGTTCTTGTTGAGACAGGTTTTGTATCCAATGAAAAAGATGCTGGTCTCCTAAAAACAGATGAGTATCAAAACAAAGCAGCAAGAGCCATTGTTGATGGAATTAAGGCGTCTTAGGAAGTTGCGAGGGAACGTACATTCTCTTATAATGAGTGAAACGAACTCAGGTCAAAGGAGGATGGCGAATGGAATTAAGGAAGGCTGTTTACAGTGAAGAGTTTATTCAGCATCTCAAAACGGATCTATTAAAAGCTGAACCACGTTTTCTGGCGGATGACTATCAATCAATTATTTTGCAACCTGATTGGGATCAACTAAAATTGATGCAGCGTAAACGGAGAATCACAGAGGCAATACAGGCGACACTCCCTAACTCTTACCAGGATACGCTTGAAATTCTCAAACAGGTTGCGCCAAACTATAGTGGGCTAGCGGGACTAGTTTTCTCTGATTATGTTCAAGTGTATGGACTGGAGGATTGGGAGGCGTCAATCAAGGCGTTGGAACAGTTCACGCAATATTCTACAGCGGAATTTGCAGTCCGTCCTTTTTTTATAAAGGATCCAGAGCGCATGATTCAGCAAAGCAAAATATGGTCTCAAAGTGAGAATGAACATGTGCGTAGGCTGGCGAGTGAAGGAAGCCGTCCAAGATTACCTTGGGGAATCTCGATACCTGCTATTAAAGAGAACCCAGCTTTGATTCTGCCAATCCTTGAATCACTTAAACAAGATCCGTCCTTATATGTACGCAGAAGTGTGGCGAATAGCTTAAATGATGTAACTAAAACGCATCCAGCCCTTTTTAAAGACATTGCAAAAGAATGGGTGGACGAGCATCCTGACACGGATTGGATCATTAAGCATGCTAGTCGAAGCCTTTTAAAAAAGGGTGACCCGGACATTCTTCGTTTATTTGGCTATGAAAATAGTGAAAAGTTACATATACAAGAGTTCCAATCCGCAGCAGAGTCTCTTCGAGTTGGAGAAGTCATTCACTTTTCATTCCGTCTTCATGCAGACACCAATACGAAGCTAAGAATTGATTATGCGATAGACTACGTGAAGGCTCGTGGCAACCGTACACGAAAGGTATTCAAGCTTTCTGACACATCGATTAAGAAAGACGAAACAAAGGACTATTCGCGAACGCATTCGTTTCAGAATCTCTCTACACGTACGCATTATCCAGGGGTTCATAAACTGACTCTCATTGTAAACGGGGAGGAGAAGCTTTCCATCGAGTTTGACATCATATAAAAAAACACCCCCTCGTAGTCACCACGTACGAGGGGGTGTTTGGTCGTTATTCTTCTACATTCACATTTAGTTTCATTGGTGCGACTTTACGCGTTTCGTTATCGTAGTCATCACGAACGATGACTTCAATCTCTGCACCTTCTACTTCAATGTTGGAGGTGGCTGTCCAGTATCCGACATACGTCCCATCGCTCTCTTCACGGATAGGAAGCTCCGTTGCGTTAGAGGTGATGTTTGTTAGCGGCATGCGGATAATGAAGGTCGCATCCAAATCTTCTTCACTTGTAAATTCAATTTTTACGGATTCACCAGATTTGAGTGTTTTATCCTCGTCTGGCTTAAGGTTCTCAATAACTGGCGCATCAAACTTCACGTCGATGCTGATTTGTTCTGTTGTTGTGTTACCTGCTAAATCCGTTGCAACAACTTCAATTTCATTGATTCCATTATCAAGAAGAACTCGTTGGGTAAAGCTTCCGTTTTCTTCAACGCTCGCATTTTGACCATTAACAGTTACAGTATCAAGATTCTCGTCCGTTGCCGTTCCCTTTACCGTGACTGTTTCACGATTCGTTTTTGAGCCATCCGTTGGTTCTGTGATCTCAAGCTCAGGGCTTGTTTGATCAAGTATGACGGTGATGGCTTCAGAGAGATCACTAACACCACCCTCTGTAACAACCGCTGCAGTTAAGGTGTTTTCCCCTTCTGTTAAGGTCACTTCCGTTGTAAATACACCAAATTCGTCAGAGGTTGTTGTACTCACTTCTTCTCCATCGTTGAAGATGATGATGTCTGAAGCAGCAGAAGACGTTCCTTCAATTGAAATCACTTCTTCATTGGTAATCGTCCCATCCTCAGGCGAGGTGATCGTTGGTGCACTTAGTTCATAATTTACCTTAGCTCGAATCATGTAGTTGCCTTCGCTTGCAGGAGTTTGTGCAAAGCTACCGCCGATAAACTCCCAGCTACGCTCTGCAGCTGGACCGTCTTCATCGATCGCTAGACCAGGTGCATTTGGATCTGCAGCAGATTGAATATAGACAAGGTAGAAGTCACCTTCAACCATGATGCCTTCAGCCGATAAATCAACTTCAGTCCATGTGCCGTCACGTTTTGCTGTTGCATCGATTGGTCCGGCAATTTGCTTACCAGGAGCACCGTCCGCACCACTTGAATCATAAACGGCTACCTTAAATTCAGTTCCTCCAGGTACAGGCCATTCCTCGTCCCAGAAGCGGAAGAGACCACCAGTTACAAGTGCTCGCTCCTCACCTTCAGCAAGCGACATTCTTACAGCCCATCCGTTTCCTGCTTCATAGTAAGCACGTGCATTCTCAGCTGTACCGTCATCATATCCGATCTCCCCTTCGTAGCCGATAAATGGTTGCAGGGCTACATCGTGGGACGCTGTTTCTCCACCAGTGACTGTTACTTCGATTGTCTGACTATAGAAGCTAGGAGCGGTGATCTGAACGGTATATTCCCCTTCATAGGCACTTAGTTCATACTCACCTTGTTCGTTGGTTTGAACTGGAGCAATATGTCCATCCTCAAGCAACGTAACCGTAGCGCCGTTAACGGGCTCACCTGTTGCTTCGTTACTCACCACACCAGTGATTGTCCCTTTTGCTACTTCTGTTAAGGTAAAGTGAGCTGTTGTCGTTGCGTCAGCTTCTACTGTGATTGACTGCTCCTCGGAGACAAAGCCGTACGCATCAGCGCGCAATGTAAACTCACCTGGGGCATGCTTAAGGGAGTAGCTTCCATCAGCTGAATTGGTTTGAACGGAACGTCCACTTTCAAGAACATTAACCGTTGCTTCAACTGGTAGGGCAGCGAGTTCAAACTCAGTATCCGTTTTTGCTCCAGCAGGTTTTTGAGTACTTGATTGTTTTGGCTTGATGTCAGCCGAATTCACATTTTCTTTTTCTAGGTTGCGGTTAAAGTACGTATGGTTTGGTGGTTCTACACCAGGATGATAGGTTGGTTGTGTGGACTCATTTGAAAGGGCAACTTTGTCCAAGAACCATCCTTCATTCGTAATTGAAATGTCTGTTGTTACATTAAATCCTAAATAGATACGTTCGCCGGCATAACTGGATAGGTCAATCTCTGTTTCAATCCAATCGGCCGTTGCACCGTTAAAGCGTTCCAGCTGCTCCCACTCCACGCCATCTGTTGAAATAAACACATGAGCAAAATCGTAGTTGTTTTCAAGCTCATACCAATGAGTGAATTGAAGGAAGGCTTGTCCTTCGTCTAGATCAATTGGAGGCATCACAAGTGTCATGTTTGCATTATTCGGATGATCTCCTGAAAGGTTCGTTGCATACACATGATCACCAGTTAATGCTGCGCCTGGACCAGATACTGGCTCTCCCCATTCCCAGACATCATTGGAACCAAACGAATACCAGCCATTTGGTTTGGTTGCAAAGTCTTCTTCATAGCCAACACCAATGGAAGGGAGGATCGTCACTTCATAGACATCAGATTCCGTCGTGTTCTCGCCAAAATCTGTGATCGCCCATTTGTATTCAATGACATCACCCTCTACTGCTTCGGCGGGGATTGTAGCACTATATGTCCCGGATAAGTGATTACCGCTTGTTTGAGTCGCTGTAACCGGTATCCACTCATCGTCGGAACCATAATGTAAGGTTACGTTTGTTACCGCTACGTCGTCAGTAGCTGTAATTGTCAGTGGCAGGTCTAGTCCTGCATATCCTTCTGTAATTGGTTCGTGTTCAAAGCTTGGAGCCTCTGTATCTTCACCGTCTTTTGTGACACTACCAGATACAGTACCAATCCCATCGAGAACGGAGGATACGGCTTCATATGCATTTACAAGACCGTGTCCATACCCGTTATTAGGCGTCTCTGGATATTCATCATCCGTTAAAGGAACAGCCGTTGAGATAAGAATTTCTTCTAAATCATCAACAGAAAGCGAAGCATTTGCTTGTAAAAGTAAAGCCGCTACTGCTGAGACGTGAGGACCAGCCATGGACGTTCCGTTCCATCCGCCTTCATAGCCACCCCCTGGAACAGCAGAGCGGATGTTCACTCCTGGAGCTGAAATCTCGGGCTTTATCTCTTCATACGGAGACGGTCCACGAAGAGAGAAGTTTGCTAACTTATCATTAATGTCTGTTGCGCCAGTGGCGAATGATTCTGGATAGTTAGCCGGGTTTGCAACAGATCCTGGACCACCAGGGTTAAAGAAAGTAGTGTTTCCAGCTGAAAATTCAGGAAAGATATTAGCTGCTCTCCAGTTTTCAACCATTGGACGATACCATTCATCAAGACCAGGTCCGCCTCCCCACGAATTATTGACAATGTCTGGTGCCTTTTCAGGTTGTGGATTGCCATCTTCATCTGTTGGGGCAATAATCCACTCACCAGCAGCTAGTAAATCAGCATCGGTTCCTCCGGCTGGAGTAAACGCTTTGACCCCAATCCAATGAGCACCAGGAGCGACACCAACCGCATTTGATCCATTTGGCTCTACTCCAACCATGGTTCCAGTCACATGCGTACCATGACCTTCATCATCATAGGGTGTTGTGTTACCTGAAGTTGCATCAAACCAGTTAAACTCATGACTTGGACTATCTGGGTTAGAAGGATCATATCCACGATATTGCTCTATTAGAGCTGGATGGTCCCATTCGACACCAGTATCAATTGATGCAACGACAATACCTGTTCCATCAATGCCTTGCTCCCAAACAGCAGGAGCTCCAATTTGATCGATGTTCCATTCAATATTAGAATCACTAGTAGCTTCAGGTGTTTCTTCTGAAGTTTGCTTCGTAGGATTTAACTGTCTTGTTTCATTTGCTAGAACCTTTTCTATTTCAGGTCTTGATGCTAGCTTTTCCATTACTTCTTTTGTACCAGTAACGGCCATTCCATTTACAATAAAGAACGATTCAAAATCTTTCACTCGTTCTCCCTCTAACTCTCCTTCAAGAAAGGCTGTTACTTCTTTTTGGCTGTCAATGCTTGTGGCACGTAAGCTAGAGACAACAGCAGAGCGCTCAATAAGCTTCATTTGAGAAGCAGAGGCATTCTGAGCCTGCTGTGTGCTAGAAATATTCTTCGCCACCTCAGCCGTATTCACTTGTTCCTTAAATTTTAATAAAAACGTAACGAATTCCGCGTCTTCAAATTCTTCATAGACACGTTCACTAATTTTTTCAGAGCTTGATTGTGTAAAATCAAAAATAGACGTACTAGCGGATTGGGCTGACGTCTGATGTGGGGCGAACATTGTAAAGACAAACAAGAATACAAGGGAAATGGACATCATTTTTCTTAGTCGTCTGTTCATATGATCTTTTTCTCCTTTTCTATTTGATTTTCTTCCTAAAAATCGTCACCTCTTCCTAGAATTTTTCTTTTTTATGTAAATCTCGCTGCTACAGGTATCATAGCTAATCTATTAATAGAAATCATTAATATTTAGAAAATTAAGAATAAAGTAATGTGGAGCTAGGCAAGAGAAAAAGTCCGTAGTCACAACCGTATTTTTGAGGGGAATTACTATGGAATCGTTGATTTATCGCTGAAATTTATCCGCTCATAATGAAATCATTTTATAGGATTTACATGATATGTGAGTGGAAGAATGATCGTAGCAAGATTAGAATAGTACGTAGAACAAAATAAGACTAAAGTTTTATCGAAACGTGCATGATGTAGAATAGTAAAGGAAGTGAATAGGTTTGAATCAGAACCAACTGGAAAACATCCAAAAGAAAGTGGAAATTGATGCACCAATCTATACAGTATGGTCGCTTGTATCAACACCATCAGGACTTGCACAATGGTTTATGCCAGGAGAAATCAAAGCAAGTGAGGGCCACGAGTTTAATTTAAAATCACCATTTGGACCTTCGCCATGTAAAGTTACTCGTGCAGAAGAGCCAAATCAGTTAACGTTTGATTGGGATACAGAAGGATGGTTTGTGGATGTGTGTCTCAAAGAAATGGGGGACAAAACCGAATGCACTGTCACACATGGCGGCTGGGGCGAAGCAGATGCCATCATAGGGAAAGCCAATGAAAAAAGTGCAGTGATCAGAGAAAGAATGGATGGCGGATGGACAGGCATTGTCTCAAAGTTAAAAGCGGTAGCTGAGGAATAGAAGATGGCAAGATAACATAAGCTTGCTGAACAATGAAAGATATTGAAAGTGAATAAAACAAGACTGATGATTTGATCAAAAAATCATCAGTCTTTTGTTTAATTATCTAATCTAGCGGAAGTGGGAACGTAGACTCCTGTGGATACAGTACGTGGTGAAGACTCTGCAGCGGTGCTTTTCCGCGTAAGAGGCTAAGGCCGTACCCACGGAAAGCGAAGTTTCCACTGGAGCGGAACTTCGCTCAATCTCTTTGTTTTATTCTCTTTAATCTCTTTTTATTTCCCCAACTCATGTATCACATGAGCTGTGCAACGAATGCCATTAAAGAAATGATCAAGGGTAATATTCTCGTTTGGTGAATGATTACGTTGATCAAAGTTCGCATATGGCATTAGCATAGAAGGAGCCTTTAGGATATTTGTCCATACGTAGTCAGGTAAGGACCCGCCCAGACTAGGTTGAATTAATGGCTGTTGATTAAACGCTTCTTTTATTCCTGCGATCGCTTGCTGAACAATGTGTGTATCTACGGGAGTTCTAGATGGATTCATTGAACCAAGAAAGCGAACGGTGGCCGTTGGATGATGAGACTTTACATGCGCTTCAATTTTTGAAAACACATCAGCGGGGTCCTGGTCGACCACTAGTCTAGTATCAATTTTCACACTCGCTTTAGAAGGTGTAATCGTCTTAACGCCTTGATCTAAATACCCACTCTTCATCCCAAAAATATTAAACGTAGGTTCCATCGTCAGCTTATGATGATAGCTTTGCCCATCTAAAGAAAGGGAAGGATAACCTATTTTTTCTCCGACCTCACTTGCGTTGAATGGGAGATCTTTTAATAGCTTCGTTTCTTCAGCTGTAGCAGGGCGGATATGATCGTAAAAGCCGTTAACGAGAACATGTCCATCCGAATCACGCATCGTGTGCAAAAGTTCAACTAGTTCCCAAGCAGGATTCGGAACGATATTTCCAGTGTTTCCTGAATGGTTGTCAAAGGCAGCGCCTTCTATCTCAATTTCAAGTGAAAGCATTCCACGTACTCCAAGTAGAACAAGTGGCTGGCCACTACTATGCGAGGAGCCATCAGCCGTATAGACAAGGTCAGACTTTAGCATATCCTTATGCTCTTCAACGAATTCAGGTAAGTGAACACTGCCCATTTCTTCTTCACCCTCAATCACAAACTTCAAATGAACAGGGAGAGTGCCAAAGCAGTCCAGGTATGCTTTTACACCTAAAAGCTGAGCAACAATTTGTCCTTTGTTATCACCGGCTCCACGAGCAAAGATTCGACCGTCACGAATGGTTGGTTCAAACGGAGGGCTTTGCCAGTGATCAAGTGGGTCAGGAGGCTGAACGTCATAATGTCCATATAATAAGATTGTCTTAGCTTCAGGATTATTAGACTTAAGTTCTCCGTAGAGAATGGGGTGGCCCTTTGTTTCATACACCTCAGGTTCCATCCCTACTTCTCTCATTAGGTCTTGCATAAGAGAGGCGCATTCTCTCATTCCTTTATTCTGCGTGCTGATGCTTTCTTGTCTTAGGATCTTAAATAATGTGTCGAGCGCCTGCTCTTTTTGTTCTGATACATACGCATCAATGGAGGGTAAACTCATGGTGTCAGTCCTTTCAGGATCGTTAACAATCGTTATCTAAATAGTTTAAATAGTCATTCCTTGAATTGCAAGAAACATTCGCTCATTCTATAAGTAGTTTGCATGAATGAAGAAGGAGGGTACATCATGTGTAAGGTCAAAGGACCCATCGTTGATGATCAGACTCGTTGTGTTCACTATCACTCAGAAACAGATATTATTGCAATTAAGTTTAAATGCTGCGGGCATTATTATGCTTGTTATCAATGCCACAATGAATGTGAGGATCATCAGATTGAAGTATGGCCAGAGGAAGAGTTTCATAATAAGGCGATACTATGTGGTGTGTGTAAGACAGAACTCACGATCGAGCAATACAAGAACTGTGACCATACCTGTCCTGTTTGTAGCTCTCTTTTTAATGAAGGATGTCTTTTACATTCTCATATCTACTTTCAGAAATAAGCCCTTATTTATAATTATTATTATTTGATATCTTATATTAAATGATATATAATATAGTTATAAGAGATAAGGAGTGTTTAGACATGACAAACCAAACCGTAGTAAAAGAATTAAACCAACAGCTAGCAGACTGGAATGTCCTTTATACAAAGCTTCACAATTTTCATTGGAATGTAAAAGGACCAGACTTCTTTACATTACATGCTAAATTTGAAGAGTTTTATAATGAAGCAGGCGTGCATATTGATGAGATCGCAGAACGCATACTTGCAATTAAAGGAAAACCGATTGCCACGATGAAGGAATTTCTTCAGACGTCAAATGTAGAAGAAGCAACTGGACAAGAAACGGCTAGAGATATGGTTGCAGCAATCGAAAGAGATTTTCATGCGGTTTCAACGCATGCTGAATCGGTTATTGAAGCAGCTGAAAAGGTTGAAGATGAATCAACAGCGGATATGTTCATTGCGTTAAAAGCAGAGCTTGAAAAGCATACGTGGATGCTTAATGCTTATTTAGGTTAATTAAATCGTATAAATGCCGGGCCCCTTTACTTAGAGGGTCCGGCATTTTTTTTGAAAATAGATTCCGCCTCGATAAACCATGAAGGAATGACGGATTGAAAGGCAGAATGATCCTGGATCACTGTGTCGAGTCTTTCAAGCATCTCGTCAAGCTGCTCTGGGGCGGCACGAATGGACCAAACGACAGATGAGAACACAGTCATTGCAGTATACACAGAGTACAATGGCCAAAACAAATCAGGTACTTGATTTCTGAAATAGCCATGGATTTGGCCGATTGAAAAAGGGACGCTTGTCTGGCGTGAAAATAAAGCAATTTTCACAAAATCATGATAAGGATCACCCCAGTCATAGCCGTTAAAGTCAATGGTTCCTGCAAACTGATTGTCTTTCATTAAGATATTTTTCAAGTGAAAATCATCATGCTGGAAGTGATTTGGGCGTCCCTTTAAAAGGTGCAGATTCGTCGTGATAAAATCGATGAGCTTTTGATCGTCCCGCACTTTTATAGAAGAGGCCTTGTATTGCTTTAAGTACCTATCATGCTTGGCAATTGCTCGATTCTTCCATGGTGCGATGGGTAGTGGAGCTTTTAATGTATGCATGAGTGCAAGCTGGTTTCCTGCTTCGTAGCCTATCCTGTATTGATCTGTATCCGAAAGAGTAGGTAGGATGATCTCTGCATCCTCGCCCTCTAAATAGGAATATAATTGATAGGTCATGTCTAAGGGTGCTAGGTACCCGGATTCTACAGGAGAAGGACAGATGACTCCTTCTTGATTAAGAGACAACAGGAGGCTTGCTTCCTGTTGTCTGTGTTGAAGAGTGTTAGAGTGACTTATTCGTAAAATCATTGGTAGCTCATGCTCGAATCGAACCATGAATTTGCGGTCAGAAGAAAATCCCTTCTGAATCGGTGTAATAGATGTAGCTTGGTTTATTCGGGAGATCTGTGACTGGAGTAAGACTGGATCAATCATGAGTAGCCTCAGATTTGTACTCTGTTAATAGCTTCGTCAGATTTCCAGTGTGCATGATGTGCAACCTGTGAAGCGCCCGCGTAATCCCAACATAAAGAAGCTTCATGAGCTCTGCTGTTTGCTGATAGCTTTGATCATCGGCATCGATTATTAGAACAGCGTCAAATTCGAGTCCTTTAGAAAGATAGACAGGCAAGATGGAGGTTCCACCATTATACGTTGCATCTTCTGCTTGGATAAATGTCATGTCCTCATGGATTTTCTGTAGTTGCTCGAATAAGTCAGCACAAGTTGTGTGCGTGCGTCCAATTACTGCAATCGTCTGATATCCTTCACTTTGCATGGATTGTATCCATGTACGAATTGCATTTACCTTTTCCTCTTCATACACTCGTTCAATTTTGACTGGTTCTCCGCTGCGAAAAACTGGCTCTGCTAGCACTCTACGCTTAGGAAACTGTTTTAAAAGATGGTTTGAGCATTCAATGATTTCTAGTGTAGAACGATAGCTTTTGTTCATTTCAAAATAAGCGGTTTTTTGTTCGCCAAATAATTCTTTAAAGGAAGACCACTCGTCAATGCCTTGTACGCTATGAATGCCTTGAGATAAATCGCCAAGGATTGTAAAGGACTGGCCTCGCGTTTGCTCCCTCAAGATGGCGATTTGATATGGAGAGAAATCCTGCGCTTCGTCAATGACAACGTGATCAAAGCGCTTATCCTTATCAATGCCAATCCACTTATGATAGATATGAAGAAGTGGGGCGAGATCCTCAGGCTCTATTTGATTTTCGTGAGTCGTGAGACCTTGTTGTTTTAAGATCTGAAGATAAAGCTTGTATGGCGTTCTTTTTTTCATCTTAGCTAGATACTTTCTTGCTTGTTCCAAAGCGTGTTTACGAAGCTCCTGCTGTTCTTTTTGATCTAAGTGATGCTGCTGCTTTACTTCAATTTCAATCCATCGTTTCATACGAGCCTTTAAACGTTCTTGTTTCCCTTGGACAGAAGAATGGGCAAAGTCTGTGTTGCGCCATTGTGAGATGGTCTCATGAGCGATCTTTGCGCCATCCCAAGGGATAAAGTCCGTTGTAGGAAACACGTTTTCTTCTAATACTTCTAATTCCTGTTCAATCAATTCCTTAAAGGCAACGGAGCCTTTAAACGAAGTCGCTTCATCTACAGAGGAGTCAGCTTGCTCAAAACGCTTCTGTAGCTTGTTTGTCTGATTGGCTAATTGAATAGTGGGGTCGTCAAGCACACTCAAAGCCCATTCGCTAAAGGTGGTTTGTTGAATATGCCCCACACCTAATTCAGGGAGAACTTGAGAGATGTAATCTAAAAACATGGCATTGGGTGCAAAAATAATCATGTTCTCTGCCTGCATCTGTTCGCGGTATTCATAAAGCAAGTAAGCGAGTCTATGCAAAGCGACGGTTGTTTTTCCACTTCCAGCGACTCCTTGAATAATGACAGCTTGATTTTTCTGATGGCGGATAATTTCGTTTTGTTCTCCCTGGATCGTTGAGACGATGTCTTGCAAACGATTATCCTTTTGCTCACCAAGCTTATAAAGGAGAAACTCATCTCCGCCACTACTTGTTGATTCGCCTTGCTTGTAGCTATCTACGACCCGCATCAATTCTTGTTCACGGATCATAATGTTCCGCTTTAGCTCAATCGTGCCATCAATGATTCCTTCGGGTGCTTCGTAATACACGTCATCCTCGCTACCCGAGAAGGCATAGAATAGGCTGGAAACAGGCGCCCTCCAATCGACAACGAGGACCTCTCCCGTTTGATCATCATGTACACCCGCTTTTCCAATGTATAAGGGAGTCGCTTCAGACTTTCCATATTCCTCAAAGTCTAATCGACCAAAGTAAGGCTCCTCGGTTGCTTTTTTCATTACTTGCCGTTGGCGTTCGCGGCTGTCTTCAAGAACCTGTTCATTGAAGTCATCACCGTGGTACCGGGGAAGAGCCTCAAGTTGTTTCTGATAGGCTAGGATCTTTATTAATTTTTCACGTAGTGCATGCTGTTCCTCTTGATACGACTGGTTCATGTAATCGCCTCCTTCTAAAACTATTTTGGGTGAATAGCAAAAAAAAATATAGACTTATATTTAAAAATTTGCTAAGCTACATACTATACAACTGCCAAAAATAATTATTACATATATTGGAAAAGAGATGCCTTTCTAAGGTGTCTCTTTTTTCATGTTTGATTCGGATATTCTACGACTTGAGAGTAAATCCTACCATAAAGGAGTGGTAGAATTGAACTCGAGAAAAAGCTGGTTACTAGGTGTCATTGTTTTTGTACTGCTATTTAACGTAAGTGCAACTCAGGGACAAGCTGTTACCTTTAAGGAGCTTCCACAGGTAATGGAGTCAGACCAATGGACTGTTTCACTAAACGTGGCAACAAATGATTCACGTATTCAAAAGCCAAATCCTAAATTGTTTGATACATACGAGCTTAAAGTGGAGAATAAGATGGGCGACATGGGTGCTGTGATGGTGAGAGCTTATCGAGACGAACCTGATACAGATGTGAGATACGGTCTAGCGATTATGGACGAACGACAAACCAAAGGGTTACTAACACTGGGAGGGACAGCTACTCATTCGGCAATGTCCGTCACAAAAAAAGCAAAGCAAATTGAAGTAGATGTTCTTTGGACTACTGGTGTAGAAGGCGATCGACCTTATAAAGAAACGTTTATTTTTAAACAGTAAAAGCCTGCTTCACTTATGATACACTAAGGAAAAAAGTGGAGGGACCCATTGTGGATATTCTTCGCGCACTCAAAGAAATGTCAAAAACATTAAACGAAGGAACAGATGTTACGTCAATGCTAACACCTGTCCTAACTAAGCTTTTACAAGTGACTAGCTTATCGAGTGGATGGATTTTTCTTATTGATGAGAAGGGAAGCCATACTCTTGTTGCCGAAGCGAATCTACCTGAAGCGCTAACTTGTGCAAAAGGACGATTGCTTAAAAAAGGAGGCTGCTGGTGTAAACGCCAGTTCCTAAATGGTGAATTAACGAGCGCTGTAAACATGCTAGAATGTCAGCGGTTGGAGCTAGCAGTTGACCAAAAGCTTGGAGATACAAAGGATTTGACTCATCATGCAACCATTCCCATTCATGCTGGAGAGCAGCCGATCGGAATTCTTAATGTGGCTTCACCTGGAAAGATTCATTTTAAAGAGGATGAACTGAATTTACTGGAAACGATCGGATACCAAATTGGAACGGCGATCAAAAGAGTTCAATTGTATGAGCAGGAAGCAACACGAGCCGGTGAGTACAGTCAGTTAAGTTCTTTTTTACAGCGCTTGCATACGCTAACTTACGAAAGCTCTGATCAAATATTAAGTAATGAATTGATTCATGCCTTTCATCTAACACAAGAAGATATCGATTTCACATCACCAATTGAGCATCTATCCTTTCTACATACGGAAAAACTAAGCCAAGAGCTTCGGTCTCATCTTCAGGAGCATTTATGTCTTTTTAAAGAAAGACAGCGTCTTTTAGAACTAGAAGAGCTGCTCACTCAACAAAAAGAGAGAGAGAAGCTGGCACATGATTTGCATGATTCGGTCAACCAACTTCTGTTTTCCTTACAATTGCGACTAAAAGGATTGTCTATGCGATTAAGCGAGCCTTCAATGAAAGACGAGCTTCGAAGTGTAACGGATATCGTTCAAGAAGCTCTGAAAGAATTAAAAGAAGTGATTCAAGTAAGGCGATCTGATGGAGCTGAGCTTGATTTATCTAAGCAAATCCTAAGATATGGGCAACTTGTTGGAATAAGGGTAGAGCTCTCAAACGAACAGAAGGTACTCTTTAGTGAAGAAGAACAAAAAGAAGTTTATCGAATTGTACAAGAAGCGATAAACAACACGAAAAAACACGCGGGAACGGAAGAAGTACAGATTTTCTTACATAAGAATAATCAGCTAAGAAAAGTAACTATTGTGGATACAGGTAAAGGCTTTGATGTAAACAAGGGCATCCCCTTTAACACAATTGGCCTTAAAGGCATTCGTCTCCGAGCCCAAAAGATAAATGGAGTCGCAACTTTAACAACAAAAAAAGAAGAAGGGACAACGTGGGAAATCATCCTTCCTAAGAGGAGAGGAGAATCGCATGAATCTATTAATTGTTGATGATCATCACATGGTACGTAAGGGATTGATCTACTTCCTAGAGGCTATACCAACGTTTCAGGTCGTGGCAGAGGCAACAAATGGACAGGAAGCGATCGAATTATATGATCAGCATAAGCCCGATGTGGTCTTGATGGACGTAGATATGCCTGTTTTAGATGGAATCCAAGCAACAACCGAGATTAAAGCAAGATGGCCTGCAGCGCGGATCTTAATTGTGACAAGCTTTGCGGATCAGGACTACGTAATCCCCGCTCTACAGGCTGGCGCATCTGGCTACCAGCTTAAGGATGTTGAGCCGGAAGAACTCGTTGAAACCATCAAAGCAGTCTACAAAGGTGAAAATAAACTACACCCACACGTCATGAAGCATGTTTTGTCGCATGTAACCTATGATTCTACGAAACAACGGTTAAACAGCTTAACAGAAAGAGAAGTGGATGTTTTAAAGGAGATCAGTACAGGCAAAAGTAATAAAGACATTGCAGAGGCTCTCTTTATCTCAGAGAAAACCGTTAAAACGCACATGTCCAATATTTTGTCTAAGCTAGAGCTTGCTGATAGAACGCAAGCGGCCTTATTTGCGATTCAAGCGGGCATTGCAAAACCCATCATTCTATAGAGGAATTGAAGGAGAATATCAATGAAACAATATCGATGGTTAATTGGCGCAGGAGCAAGCTTACTTATTATGATCCTAGGTTTTATCATTCAGATTGAAGTGGATTCACCAGAAGATGAGACCGTCATTATCGACTATACATTAACAGAATACAGCGCCCCGGCTTGCTTTGACGATGCGGGCTTTACAAATAATATTGACGAAGCGACTTATGGAGAGATGGAGGACTCAGCGTTCTCTCCAGAATCAGAATGTACAACAGATGCGTTCCAATCCGAATCAGTTCCCTTGTGGTTCTGGTACTTTAGATAAGATTTAAGCAGAATAAAGTGAGTAAGGACGAATGATTCGATCTCAGAATCATTCGTCCTTTTTCGTTTATTTATCTACATCAAAAGTCTGAGAGAAGATCCTTCCTTTGTGGCTATTTTGGGATGGGTTAGATTGGTAAATTAAATGTACACAATAGCTAGGGGGAATGAAACATGAATGCTGTACAAATACGAATAGCACGACCAACTGACCAATTAGAACGTGTCATTGAATTTTACGAAAAAGGGTTAGGATTAACGAGGGTTGGATCCTTTCAAAAGCATAGTGGCTATAACGGGGTAATGTATGGATTACCTGATGCGACATATCATCTTGAATTCACTCAGCATATCGAGGGCAGCCCATGTCCCGCACCTACAGAAGATAACCTACTTGTGTTTTATGTGCCTGAATACGCGGAGATCAAACAGGTAGCAGATCGGTTGAGTCTGTTAGGATACGTGGAGGTAGAACCTGAAAATCCATATTGGTCCGAGAAAGGAATCACCATCGAGGACCCGGATGGCTGGCGGATCGTGCTCATGAATACAAAAGGATTGCAGTAGATCGAAGGGAGCTTCCTGATGTTGGCTATTTATAGACAATGGGCTTGTGATAAAAGGCGTAAATACATTCAAGAGGCAGAGGCAGCTCGGTTAGCGACAGGTCTCAGATCATACAATAGATCAATCTTTCAATGGATAAAGAAGGAGAGTAAGAGAAAAGACCCCTCTGCTTTGAAGGGAGAGAGGTAATAAAAAGGAATTAATCCACAGCAACACGGAAGGCGTGGCTTGTGTCTCCTATATCCCATGAAGCAAACGTTCTATAGTAATAAACACCCGGTTCATCAGGTAACTCAAAGTCTTGTTGATCAAGAGTGACTTCAACTTCAGAGTCATCGTCAGCAGTCTGGAATACGACACCTAGTGTTTTAGGATCCTCTGCTCCAGAATAAGAAATCGTAACATTCGAATTAGGTGCAAAGGAAGGGGCTTCTCCTTCTTTTGCCTTTTCAAGGAGTAAAGGATCTTCTGTATCCGCGCATTCAGAGATAGAATGTTTCTTCGAGCGTTCCTCTGACCAACAATATGAACCTTGCGTTGTGCTTAGAATTTCATCATTTATGGTGACAGTTAATAATGGTGGAACAATTGTTAATGGCGGACTCGGTACCTCGGTTGGATTTGTTTTATTTTCAGACAACGTACCGGCCTGACATCCAAAGAGAATGGCACACATACTAAACACAAGCAAAACAAGTGTTCTTTTTCTCATATTCAACCACCTCGAATGTTTTTTATGATTATACTATATATTGGTAAAAATACTAGTGTTAAAAGACATGGGGTCGTGTATGAGTCCATGTCTTTTTCTTAATTAAACGTTTGTTTAAGGGTCAAAATATGTCCTATTTTAACTGTTAATTGAAGGAAATGACAGTGTGGATCGAGAAGTGTTTATATAAAGTGAGGTGTAGGGGTATGGAAAATAAATTTGATCAGTTAGAAAATCAATTTACGTATGCTGAACGAACCGCACATCAGGAATGGATCGAGCTCATCCTTTCTAAGGTTAAGCTAGAGGGTAAAAGAGTAGCGGATATTGGCTGTGGAGGTGGAATCTATACGAGAATGCTAGCGGAATTTGGTCCGCATTCTGTTTTAGGTGTTGATTCCTCTAAGCGTATGCTTGAAGCAGCTCAAGAGAAAACAATGAGTGATACCATCGAATACGTCTACGCAGATGGAGAGAATTTAGCCCCTCTTCCCGATGGGAGTCTTGATATCGTTGTCGAACGGGCTGTCATTCATCATTTATCTGAACTGCTTCCTAACATGAAAGAGATTTCTCGTGTGCTCTCACAAGAGGATGGAGTGGCAATTATTCAAGATCGAACCCCAGAGGACTGTTTAATAGAAGGAACATCAACGCATATACGGGGCTATCTATTCGAATGTTTCCCATTTCTAGCCGAAACGGAGAAGACGCGCAGATTCTCAGACGAAGCTGTTCAAAAAGCGATGATGAAAGCAGGCTTCAAGCGTGTAGAAAGGGTGGAGTTATGGGAGACGCGCTCCGTGTATTCAACCATGAATGAACTGGCAGAAGATCTGCAGTCAAGAAGAGGACGTACTATATTACATGAGTTAAGCGACGAGCAACTAACTAATTTTGTGAATTATGTCTCTTCAAAACTTCCACAAGACCAAGAGATTATCGAGAAAGATCGTTGGAGTATATGGTTTGGCTTTCGCAACTAGAGGGAGGCAGGTAAAGAAATGATGAACGAGTTAAAAGTCGTAATTGGAGCTGGAGGCTACAATAATAATCCAGGTTGGCTTCATACAGAAGAGAATGAGCTAAATCTACTTAAGCGTTCAAGCTGGAGTGAAAAATTTAAAAAGGAAACGATCTCAGCATGTGTGGCTGAACATGTATGGGAACATCTTACTTATGATGAAGGCTTTCTTGCAGCAAATCTTGTAAGAGACTATTTGAGAGTAGGTGGACATATTCGTTGTGCTGTACCTGATGGATTCTTTCCAAATGAGGAGTACCAACGGATGGTTCAAGTGGGAGGACCTGGGCCAGAGGATCACCCCGCCTTTGATCATAAGATTGTGTATACATACCAGACGCTGCAATCTCTTTTTGAGAAGGCTGGCTATCAAGTCACCTTGCTAGAGTATTTCGATGAGCAAGGAATTTTTCATAAAAAAGAGTGGAGTAGAGCAGACGGGGTTATTTTTAGATCATCTCAGTGTGATCCAAGAAATCAAGGCGATGTCCCAACATTTCCATCGCTTATCATTGATGCAACGAAAATAGATACAAATGATAGGGGAGAAACGTTACATGTGGAAGCAGGAGTTACTTGAAACAGATCAGGGTATATTTGAAGTGTTTGTTAAAGGTGAAGGCGACCCTTTATGTGTGACTCATCTATACAGTGAGTTTAACGAACGCGGCAACTATTTTGCTGAGCCTTTTACGGAATTATTTACAGTGTATTTAGTGAACTTACGTAGTGCAGGAAACTCGCGTCAAGCGGATGTGGATAGCGAGCTTAGCATGCAACAAAGTGTTATTGATTTGGAAGCGATTCGTCGTGCGTTGCAAATCGATACGTGGAGCTTTGCTGGTCATTCAACAGGGGCCATGCTTGGGCTTGTGTATGCCGTAGCGTTCCCAGATTCATTGGAAAAGATTCTTATTAACGCGGGTGCTGGAAGTTATGAGTATATGAATCATCCTGACTGCATCTACAATCGCTCAAATCCAGTTAATTCAAGAGTTCTACAACTACTTGATATCATGAAAACGAGTGAATCAGTCGATGATAGAAGGGCTGCAGGTAGAGAATGGACCGAGCTGTCACTTTATCGCCCGGAACGTTATGATGAGTATTTTTCGAAGCCAAGTAGTGGAAAGGTCGTCGGGAGTCGCCTTAATTATTTTTCGTATCAGGAATTACCTGAGTTTAACTTGCTCGAGCAGCTTCCTCATGTAACATTGCCTGCCATCATAAGTTGTGGAAAGCACGACAGACAATGTCCGCTTGATTGCTCCATTCAGATTCATGAAAGCTTGCCGCATTCAGAGCTTGTTATCTTTAATGAAAGCAATCATAATGCCTTCTTAGAAGAGGAACAAGCGTTTAAACGGCTTGTTCATACATTTAACCAACTTAGAGATTGACCATCTAAGAATGAATCGGGGAATGTGTATTGGGAATATTCGTTTTCCTTAAAAAGTACAAGGCAATGGTGGGAATCTCCATTGTACTAGTGTTAATGGAATTAAGTGTCGAGCTGTTTCATCCGTATTTGCTTGCTCGAATGATTGATGATGGAGTTATGCAAGGGGATATGGAGACGGTTGTTTTTTGGGGCATAATTATGATGGGACTAACACTACTGGCCTTTGGAGCAGGAGTGCTTAATTCCTTTTTTGCGACCCATGCAGGTCAGAGTACTGGCTATGACATCCGAGAACAGGTGTATAAACGAATTCAATACTCTTCCTTTGACCGTCTCAAACAATTTGCTACCTCTTCATTAATTATGAGGCTGACAAATGATGTGACGCAAATTCAAAATAGTATTGTGATGACTCTTCGTTACATGTTACGTCCGCCGTTAGTCATCGTCGGTGCATTAACTATGGCTCTTATTATCAACTATCGCTTAGCTCTCGTTTTAGTTGTTGTAATACCGATTGTAATTCTACTTGTTGGGTGGGTGTTCAAAAAGGGCGCAAATCAATTTAAGTTGGTTCAAACAAAGCTTGATGGTGTCAATCATGTGATGAGGGAGAATTTACTAGGATTCAAGCTCGTTAAAGCCTTTGTCAGAAGAACAACAGAAGCGAGCAGGTTTTTAAATGTAAATAAGAGCCTAAGAGATAAGCTGATTTCCTCCTTACGGTTAATCGAATTAACCCAGCCGATGTTGTTGTTATTAATGAATGGATCGATTCTTCTCATTCTTTGGTTTGGAAGTGAGTCCATACCCACAGGAGCGATTTCTGTCGGTGATGTTGTAGCTGTTGTTAATTATGTTTTGCGCATATCAGCCGCGCTTTCTTCCATCCCACTCGTGATCATGACTTTTTCAAGAGCAAAGGCTTCCTCTGAACGATTGACAGAGGTGTTAAATTCTCTTGAGGAAGAAAAGACAGATGAAGATCAAGCGATTTCTAAACAAATGAAAGGGAGCATACAGTTTCAAGATGTGACGTTTTCGTATGAAGAGAAAGAGGTCCCAGACCTTGAGGAGATTAGCTTCCAGGTTCAATCTGGGCAACGTGTTGCGATTATGGGAGCAACAGGGTCGGGTAAGTCTGCACTCTTTCAACTAATCCCACGTCTATATCGGCCGAAATCAGGCGAGATTAGGATTGACGAGCAACCACTTGAATCCTTTAACGTTATTCACATGAGAAGGCAAATAAGCTATGTTGCACAGGAGACCTTTCTTTTCTCGGGTAGTATCAGAGACAACATTTGTTGGGGGAAGCCTGATGCGACCGATGAAGAGATGATTCAAGCTGCGAAGGATGCGCAGATTCATGATGTGATCATGACGTTACCGAATCAATATGATGCTGCTGTTAGTCAAAGAGGAAGCAACTTATCTGGAGGACAGAAGCAACGAATTGCTATCGCACGAGCGTTAATTCGAAATCCTCGTATCTTGCTACTAGACGATAGCACGAGTGCATTAGATACGAAGACGGAGCAACGTTTCTTACACGCCCTCAAACAGTATGAATGTACAACTCTCATGATTACGCAAAAGGTATCAACCGCTATGACATCCGACTACATTGTGATCATAGATCAAGGACGAATTGTCGCACAAGGCTCACATCAAGAATCAAAGAAAAAGTCCAAATTTTACCAGGCGATGCTTGCTTCTCAGCAAAAAGATGCGATCTAAAAAAGCTATCCTGACAACATGTCGGGATAGCTTTCTTCTATTTTTTGCGCATTGAACGAAAGATAAAGCTAACAATTAAGACAAGGATAATGGCACCAAGTAATGCAGGGATGATAGCAAATCCACCTGCTGAAGGACCCCAATCTCCAAATAACCAGCCACCAAGGTTGGCTCCAATAAAACCAGCAATAATATTACCAATAATACCAAATGGTACGCCTTTGCCTGTAATGGCTCCAGCTGCCCAACCGATTAAACCACCAATAATTAAACTCCATATAAAGCCCATGTGAATTCCTCCTTCCATCTTTGTAGATTGTGCTTAGTATTTCCGAGAAAGGAGGAATTATGTCGTATCCTTAAAAAAAGTAGAATTGGAAAGCTATGGTCTGAACGCAATCGCTTCTTTCTCAGCTTCTAAAAGCTCTTTAATAATCTGGTCGGCATCTTCAATTGAGTGGATAAGAGGATCCGTTAACATAGCTCTTCTAAGTTTAATTGGATCATTTTCGACGACAGCTTGAGCGGTTAATTCGTGCGTATCCAAAATGACTTCTTGTAAGCCTCTTATTCCTCTTGGCATTTCACCGACAGGAAGGGGGGTTATCCCATCCATTGAAACGTCACAAAGTAACTCAAGGAACGCATCATCATTCATATTGGTAACGGCCCCGTTGTTTTGGGTATTAATGTAGAAGGTTTGACCTGATCCTGAGACCATACTTTCAATGACATCAGTCGCGTGATCTGGGCCATATGTGTTTAGATATTCCTTTATAGGAGTCTTACCAGAAAGGAAGTCATCAATTTCCTTCCACATCTCATCATGTCTCTCGTATCTTTCTTCCGTTTCCCAAATAGAAAGAGGAGGAATGATCGATTCTTTGGTGCCAAGTCCTTGCCAATAAGGAACGTATTCTTTCGTATGAGCTGTACATGTAGGAACATAGCCAAAGATTTCATATAGCTGATAGCTTATTGCGTCATTAAAAAGTGCTTTGGCACCAACGTCGCCTCCAACAGTTTCTGTTTCTCCTGATTTTCGTAAGGAATCAGCAATGAGTGGAGCTACGTCCTTTCCTTGATAATCAGCCTTTAAAAGCCACGTAAAATGATTAACCCCTGCAATTCTCAAATCAAACTGCTTATCAATTGTTTCGCTGTAATCGCTTGCATTTTTAATCATTCCAGCTCTCTCTGCATAGAGAATTTTCTTGTGTGGCATGTGGTGAGAATCGCATAAAGCAAAGCTCTTTAACTTTGGCCAGTATCTCTTAAGAGCCATACCATGGACAGTAGATGGGTTAATATAATTGATCACCCACGCATCTGGGCATACCTCCTGGATATCTTTTGCGCAAGCCATGATTTCTGGAAGCTCTCTCATCGCCCTGAAGATTCCTCCAGGCCCAATAGTATCTCCTGAACACATTCTAATGCCGTATTTCTCGGATATTTCACAGTCAATTCCTCTGTACTTCACTGTATTATTCGCAAAACTTAAGATGACAAAATCTGCCCCATCCAACACGTCTAAGCGATCTGTTGAACCTTCAATTGTCAAAGGGACATTGTTTTCCTCAGCGACCATTTTTGCAAGAGTAACAAGTTTGTTGAGCCTATCTGTGTTTGTATCAATGAGCGAAAGCGTACCCTTATTCAGATGTGGTGAATGAACCATTTGCCAAATGGCCTGCCTACCAAAAAATAAACTGCCTGCTCCTAAAACAACTACTTTTGGATGCTTCATGTCAATTCCTCCCACGTTCATTCTTTAATCCTTTATACTTTGAATTATAGATAGGAAATGAAAATGAACCATAAGCTAAAGTATGAGATAAATGTCTTAAAGTAAGATGCTAATCAAGTCATACAAAAAGAGGTGCTTGTCTGTTGCAGAACTTAGGCATTTTTAATACCCTTTCTGAATTTGTATTGATCAGGATTAATTTAGCCAGCGAGATTACTCACTTTAAAGGCTGGATCGAAAGTAAAAAGCATCTTGATTACGATTTGTGGTATATCGAAAACGGCGAGATGGAGTTACAAGTAGGGGATAAGACGTTTATTGTGAAGGAAAAAGATATGGTTCTTTTCGGTCCTAGGATTGCTTACACAGCAACAGTGATAAGTAAGAGCTGCTCCTTTCACTTTATTCATTTTGATTTTTCACTTGGTGAGCATTCTCGAATTTTAGATCATTATGATTTAACGGGTATTATCTCTCCTAACATAGCAAAAGAAGAGAGGGAGTTACTTTTGGGGGCTTACTCAGGCTATAAGATGAACGTTCCGTTGTCTGCGATTCGGTTAAAGGGCAGTCTTACCATCTTACTGTCCAAGGTCATAGAGAGTTACGGAGCTGGCAAGTATAGAGGGGCATTCAACGAATCCTTAGATGACTCAAACCCTATAACAAACCTTCAACCCGTGTTCAGCTACATTCAAGAACATTATTCAAAGTCCATTCGGATTCAAGATTTGGCTGAACTAGTCGGCATTTCTGAAAAATATTTTATCTCCTACTTTAAACAAGCATTCGGAGTCACACCAGGCAGGTATATTTACCAATTTAAAATGAATGAAGCGAGAAAGTTATTGTTAAGTAAGAAATATAGCATTCAAGAGATCGCAAGCATGTTGGGTTATTCGGATCCATTCAGTTTTTCAAAATCCTTTAAGAAGTACTACACAATCTCCCCGTCAGATTTTTGTTAAAAAGCTTTCCAATTATATCTAAAATGGTTTTTCAGCAGAAACACCTTAACCTGTGTTACATTATAAGTTGATATAAAGCTTAATAGAGGTGTTTAGTATGGAAATGACAGTAGGTAGAAATGAACCATGTCCGTGTGGCAGTGGTAAAAAATATAAGAAATGCTGCATGAATAAAAAGCAAGTGACAGATATCAACCAAGCGCGTGAAGAGCGTGTTGCACAGCAAAAGCATCAGCTGACTAAAAAGCTACAGGCTTTTATGGATAAAAAGGTTACATATAGTGAATTCTTAACCCTTCAATCAGAATTTCATCGTCGTTCAAACCGATTAATTCCTGAACGGATTGAAGAAGGGTATGTGAACTTCTGGCTGAACTTCTTTTATGCCCACGAGAATGGATTAACAGGAGTAAAGTGGTTTTTAAAAGAAGAAGGCCATCGTCTTCAATCAGCTGAAAAGGAATTAGCGGAACAATGGACAACGCTTAAGCCACGTTTGGTACAAGCTGTAGATCAGCTAGAGCAGGAGATCGTATTCAAGGACCTTTACACAGAGGAAACCTTCAAAATGACGAAGGATACCGAGAACCTTCCAACCTTCAGACCTTGGTACGGGACAGTTGGTCTTATTGAATTCTTTGGAGAAACGCCTTTCTTTAATGGTATTCGTATTCTTCAAGGACCGGATCACGTGGAACGCGCTAAGCTCGCTATTGATGCGTTAATGGCTGAAGAAAAGGTTTCACATGAGGAAGCCATGACTCAGTATTTCCCTGAAGTGTTAGGAGCATTACTTGCGAAGGAACAACGCCCGTTTGCAATGAACCAGAAAAAAACGATTCAAATGACAATTGAAGCAGATGTAGAACAAACTCAGGCGTTCGCCACTTTACTTAAGGATCGCGACGAATTTGTCGTTTACGATTGGCGCGATCAGCAAAAGCACTTAACACAGGCAGAAAATTGGGCTACGTATAAAGACAGTGCGGTTGATAGTGAAGTGTTAATGGCTGATGCAGTAGCGGCACTTGAGTTCTCTGGAACTCACATGACGTATACCACTTACACAGAAGAGAAGGTTGAATGGTTTAAACAACTGCTTGAAGACTATCCACAGTTTGTAAAAAGTTATAAGGAGTCAGCGAGCTTGCATCCAGTTGGGGCTATGGCTTCTTCGAATAAGCTATTGCAAATGACAGGCGAGCCACCTGAATATTTTGCTTTGTACGCGGAACAAGCTAAGTCGTTTGATTTAAGTGCTCCAATTCCTGCACTTGATCAGCACAGTATTTACGAGCTGGTTGATAACAATCAAATGGATGCGGCAGAGAGCTGGTTTAGACAAAGTGAGTTTAATCTTTATGATAAAGTGATCACAAAGTATCAAACCGTAGATATCACGTTTGATATCAATCATTTCCGTAAAGAGGTTGGCTTACCTGAGTCTCCGTTTGTTACTCAAAAAGAAAGCCGAGAGAGTAGTGTCAAACCAATCTATTATCACAACAATCAATTCCTTTCTGTTAAACAAGAGGATATTGAAACGTATGAAGACTTAGGATTTAGTCCAGCTACAGTAGATGCGTTTTACCACGATCCGATTCTGCGCTTCTTCAAAGAGAAAACAGATGGAAAGGCCGCAGGTACAGTTCGTAAATACCGTACAAGCTTATTTACCATTCGTTATTCGTTAGAAGTACAGAGAACAAAGGATTGGTCTGATTGTACAAAAGACTTCTGGAGAAAACATTTACTTATTGACCTATTTGAAAATGATGTCATTAGCCAAACGCAGGTGAAAGACCTACTGAGCACAATTAAAGCATTTACCAAGTGGCTAGATCAGAACACAGGCACAGCTATTCATGCAGACGCTGCTGCGGTTTGTTCGGAGCTTGAGTCTTCTTTAATTGAAGCAGTTCAGGTGTATAATCTATCATCCGATTCAGGACGATTCTCGTTACCTCAGTATCAGAAGGTTGATCCCAAAGCAACAGGTGGACTGTTTAAGGTAACAGAAGTGACTGAAGATCGAGTACACGTTAAGTCAATGGACACGAAAGATACCGTCACGTTTGCCTTACCGAAGAAAGCACAAAAACTAGTGAACGAAGAACTCATCCTTGAAGCAGTAGTGGATGAAGATGAGAATCAAGAAACGGTATTAGTAAAACTGTTAAACGTTTATCCGAAAGAAGCGTTTCAGTATCTGTAAAAAAGAAATAGCTCTTGTCAGATTCGACAAATTCTGATATTGTGTTTTTAACACAACACAACCACATATTCTTATTAAGAGGAGCAGAGGGACTGGCCCGATGATGCTTCAGCAACCCCGTGATTACGGAAGGTGCTAATTCCTGCAGGTGAAAGACCTGGATAATAAGAGCTGAATGACTTACAACAATCATTTCAACCCTCTTATTTTTAGTTAAATAAGAGGGTTTTTATTATTTTTAGGAAAACATGAAGGTAAGGGTAAGAGATCGCTTTCAAACCTTAGTATCCTCATCGATATAGACTATTTATAAGGGAAGGCAGGTACGACCATTGATTGAATTCAAAGGAGTTAGCAAGGTATTTAAAACAAAGGATCGTGAAGTAAAAGCACTTGATGACGTGACCTTTCGTGTGGAAAAAGGACAAATCGCCGGTGTTATAGGATTCAGTGGAGCAGGGAAGAGTACATTGATTCGTAGTGTGAATCTGCTTGAGCGGCCAACAGACGGAGATGTCATTGTAAACGGTCAGAGCATCATGTCTTTAAAGGGAAGCCAATTGCAAAAGGCCAAGCGCGATATCGGTATGATCTTCCAGCACTTTAATTTGCTTCAATCAAAAACGGTGTTTGAAAATGTAGCAGTACCACTACGACTAGTTCGCACACCTCAAGCTGAAGTGAAAAAGCGTGTAGCTGAACTACTTGAGTTTGTTGGATTATCAGATAAAGCGGATAGCTATCCAGAACAGCTTTCAGGTGGACAAAAGCAGCGTATTGGAATTGCCCGCGCGCTTGCATCGAACCCAGCCGTTCTACTATGTGATGAGGCAACCTCTGCTCTTGATCCAGAAACAACAAGTGCGATCCTTCAGCTTCTGAAGCGAGTGAATACGGAATTCAACGTGACGATTTTAATCATCACTCATGAGATGGGTGTCATTCGTGAAATCTGCGATAAAGTGGCCGTCATGGAGTCAGGAAGAATCATTGAAGAAGGCACGGTACTTGATGTTTTCTCAAAACCACAGCATCAGACAACGAAAAACTTTGTTCGCTCAGTGGTAAATGATCAAATTCCAGCAAGTGTACGACGTATTCTGGAACAAGGGTCGGAAAAAACAAGAATCTACAAAATTGAATTTATTGGTGAATCTTCAGGGAAACCCCTTTTGTCTGAGCTTGTTAGAAAATTTGACGTCGATGTTAATGTTCTCTTTGGAAACATCACAGAAATTCAAGACACACCATTTGGGAGCTTAACAGTCGAAGTCCAAGGTGAACCAAAATCACTAGAAGCAGCATTTCAATTTATTTTAGATAAAGATTTACTCGTATCGGAGGTGAAACTTGATGCTTGAGAGCCTACCAGAATCCATTAGACCAAACATTTCAACAGATATTCTGATTACCTCCCTTTATGAAACGTTATATATGGTGTTCTTATCCTTATTGTTTTCAGCGATTATCGGTATCTTACTTGGGGTCGTACTAGTTGTTACACGAAAAGGGCATATTCTTGAATGTACATGGCTCTTTAATATATTGAACCCAATTATTAATGTATTGCGGTCCATTCCCTTTATTATTTTAATGGTGGCCATTATTCCGTTCACACGACTTATTGTAGGAAGTGCTGTTGGAATGGAAGCGGCCGTTGTACCACTCGTTGTATATGCAGCACCGTATATTGCGAGGTTAATTGAGAACTCACTACTTGAAGTTGATCCTGGCATTATTGAAGCCGCGGATTCAATGGGAGCGTCAAAAGCACAGATCATTTTCCGTTTCCTACTACCGGAAGCAAAAGGCTCACTCATTTTAAGTATTACAACAGCTACCATTGGACTTGTCGGTGCAACGGCGATGGCAGGTGCAATTGGTGCAGGTGGAATCGGTAACGTGGCAATCACATACGGATATCAGCGTTTCGACAACGCCACAATGGTAATCACAGTTATTTTATTAATTGTCATGGTCCAAGGGTTACAATCACTTGGAAACTTACTTGCTAAGAGATCGAGAAGAAGATAATAAAATAGAAAAAAGGGTGGAGAGTATCATGAAAAACACATTAAAACTATTAGTAGCAGGCCTTGGAATCGCAGCGTTAACTGCATGTGGTTCAGGAGACGAAGAAGAAACTGTCAAAATCGGTATTGCAGGAACAGATGCGCGTCAGTGGGATTTTATCTCTGATATCGCAAAAGAAGAAGGCATTAACATTGATATCGTGAGCTTTAATGACTATGTTCAACCAAACCAGGCGCTTGCTGATGGAGACATTGACGCGAATGCGTTCCAGACCGTTTCATACTTCGATAACTTTAGAGAAGAGAATAATTTAGATCTAGAAGCTATAGGGACAACGGTTCTTGCACCACTGGGCATTTATTCTGATCGTTACGATTCTATTGAAGACATTCCAGACGGAGCAGAGATTTTAATTGCGAACGAAGTAACAAACCAAGCGCGTAACCTTATGCTTTTACAAGAAGCAGGTTTACTTGAGCTTGATGATGACTTTGGTGTAACAAGCGGGTTGGATAAAATTAAAGACAACCCAAAGAATCTTAAGCTGACGGAGATTGTTCCCGCGAACGCTCCAAGATTAATGCAAGACGTAGACGCTGCTGTCATTAATAATGGAATTGCTGTTGATGCAGGACTCAGCCCAACAGAAGATTCACTTGCGCGTGAAGATGAAACAGCAACGCCTTACATCAATATCATTGCTGCGCGCGGAGATAACGCCGACGATCCAACACTTCAGCGTATCGTTGAAATTTATCAATCAGATGAAGTAAAAGAATACATTGAAGAGGAATACAAAGGAGCAACCATTCCTACGTATATTTCTTTAGACGAATTAAATAGCTACCCGCGTTAATATGAAAAAGAGGCTGATCCAAAACATCAAAGTTGCGAGTAAAACACGAATATAGCAAAAAAACCGCTGCAGGAGAAACCCTCGCTTTCCGCGGACACGGCTTCAGCCTCATCCGTGGAAAAACACCACTGCTGAGTCTTCAGACACGTGTTTTTCCGCAGGAGTCTCGGATTCTCCTTCCGCTCCTTTTTTCAAAAAACACAAATGGCGAATGATTCGATCGTAGAATCATTCGCCATTTTCTAGTTGTTCATTAGTTTTGTCTCAGCTCCTTTTCTTAATGTTCTACATCCAAAGGCTTAGATTAATTCAGTCATATTAAGCACGTAATAGTCTTGTATGTAATGTAACCTTAACGGAAGGAGGAGATTCTATGAGAGACGAGCAATACTTACACTATTTAGCGATTTTAAAGATGGGGTTAAACGAGCCATCTTATGATTATTTGTATCAACTGTGTCACGCTCACCTTCATACATTTGCATTTGAGAATATTAGTAAACTGGTCCTTACAGCTTCAGGGGAAGACTGGATACCATCCATTGAGCAATTTATCGAGAATTATTCGCTGCATCAATTTGGAGGAACCTGCTATACGTTAAATACTTCATTTATGCAGTTATTACTTAAAATTGGGTTTAACTGCTCGCCAGTTAAAGTAGGAAAAGATCATTTAGCGATTATCGTGTCATTAAACGAATCGAACTTTTATGTAGATGTTGGATCTGCAGCACCGATTTTTAAGCCGGTTAATCTTGACCTAGTGGAACCCTCCACTAGAATGTTTGGTTCTGACAAGATACAAATCACTCAAACAGAATCAGGATATGAATACATGAGGTGGAAGGATAATCAAAAGCGAGAGATGAATTGGACTTTTCACTTAAATGGTAATATGCAAGTTGAAGAGTTTAAGCCTATTTATCGTGAGTCCATTCAACCTGAAGCTTCATTTATGAACATTCTTCGCTGTAAGATATGGCAAAACAGTCGGGAACGATCACTTTCTCTTCTCAATAATGCGTTCACGATTGAAAATAACGACGGAGCCAGAACGACCACTTACTTATCGTCTGTAAGCGAAATAGAAAAATTGCTTGATAAGGAATTTAAATTGAAGAACATGCCGATAAGGGCTGCTATTGAGATACTCGAGAAGCGGGGAGTCAATGTATTTGTAAAGGAATGACATCAAACCAAACCGGGTCCATTCAAGATGGCCCGGTTTATTTACGTTCTATTCCTTTTGTTCATGCTTTTCTTTTGTCTCAGCTCTTCTTGTAAAGAAGATACTAATGAGAACGATCGTAGCTAATATAAGTAACAGTGTTGGAGAGATCGTAATAAAACCAGCTATATGAAGAATAGCCAACACTAGAAGAACCACGTTCATCAGGATTCGGATCGTTCGTAATACGTTCATGTTCATTAGACAGCACCTCATTTTTAAAACCGATCTACTTATACTATAAATCAATGCTGTGCTGTTTTCCATAGAAGTGTGAATGGACCTTGATTCGGGTAGACGAAGGGTGAGGTGAAGAAAATGGGATACTATGATTCAGTCGACTTCGATAACACTGATTTTCGCAAAGAGCCACATAAATATAAGGTCGGTCGTGGAGAGCAAGGTGTCTTGATGGTTGAGCCATACAAAGGAGAAATTTTACCTAATTGGCGGTTCAAAACACCTGACATTGCGCAGGAATCAGCAGATACGATTTATCAACAATACTGTGATTATAAAAAGAATGATGATTTTGTGGGAATGGATATGGCACGAAAATTCTTACAAATGGGTTACACAAGAGCTCGTCGCTACGCAAACTACCCCGGTGGCAAAAAGTACGACAAAAATGGTGATCTAAACGAACGCGATATTGATCAAACAAAAGCCAAATCAGCAAAGATCTTTGAAGAGAAATGGATCACTGTGCGTGAGGATGAAGAGTATCTAAAGATGAAGAAGGCGCATCAGAAGAAGTATGGGTGAAGAGGGTGAAGGGAACGTCCCTTTTTATCTGTAAGGGCTAGAGATAACTAAGAAATATGGAAAGAATGCAGACGATTCACTAAGTGGTCGTCTTTTTGAAATGGAACAAGCGAGTTTTCTCTCGGAGCGAGTATATTGCTACATTCATGTTTTCTAGTTTTATTAACTGCCGTGTGTCAAAAAAGTATTAGTGTGCAAAAAAGTATTAGGAATGACTCGAAGTACTGATACATAGCGATTATTTAATACAAAAATTAGCTATTGTCTGTAAAGTACGTCCATCTTATATTTAAATGGCAGAACATGACAATACTGCAAAGTTGAGAGGGGGACGTTTGAATGTTTAGAGGGAAAAAAGCAAAGCTAGGCTTGTCCTTATTAGGCGCAGGAGTTGTACTTCTTGTAGGCTGTAGTGAAAAAGGTTCTTCTACGAATGATGGTGAAGGTGGAGCTGCAATCGAGACGATTGATATTATGACGATGAGCTACACACCTGAGCCTCCACAGAATGATAGCCCAGTTATTAAAGAGCTGGAAGAACTGACGGGTAAGAAAATGAATATGCTATTTGTTCCTTCTACAACGTACGGCGATCGATTTAATGTAACGCTAGCTTCAGGAAATTTACCTCATGTGATGCTTGGCGATAAGAGTCCAAGTTATATAAGTGCCGTACGAGATGGTGCGTTCTGGGATTTGACCGATTATCTAGATGAGTATGAGAATTTAAAGGTTAACGATATCGTAAAAGAAAATGTCTCAATTGAGGGTCGCATTTATGGTATTCCTCGGGCAAGACCTCTTGGCAGAAATGCGGCGGTCATTCGAAAGGATTGGCTTGAAAACCTGGGCATGGAAATGCCAGAAACACTCGACGATTTTTACGAGATTTTGAAAGCGTTTACTTATGATGATCCAGATGGGAATGGTGAGGATGATACGTATGGAATGGCGATCTCCATGCACGAAGAACCATGGAACATCATGCAAACATGGTTTGGTGCACCAAACAAGTGGGGCTTTGATGAGGGAGGAGAATTAATTCCAGATTTCACAACGGAAGAGTACCGTGAAGCGATTAAGTGGTTCAATCAAATCTATGAGGAAGGTCTGATTAATGAGGACTTTGCCATTATGGATCCAACTCAATGGACAAATCCAATGGTCAATGAAGAAGTGGGATTAATTGTTGATGTAGCTGACACGGCTGGTCGAATTAATAAAGCGATGACGGACCGTGATCCAGAGTTGGATGATGTTCTGGATGTCTTTGGTGCGGTTAGTGGGGACCACGGGTTAGTCACCAAACCAACAACGGGTTACCACAGTGTCTTTTCTGTCTCAAAAACTTCGGTAAAAACAGAGGAAGAATTAAAAGAGGTTCTACAATTCTTAAATGATCTAAACTCTGAAGAGGCTCAAAACCTTACGATTAACGGAAACGAAGGTCGTCACTATGAAGTAGAGGATGGCAATTTAGTAAGTCTAGTCGCTGATGATGAAAAGATGCGAAATGAGTATCAGGATTTAAACCAGATTCAGATGTATCTTCCTGAAGAGAGGTTCTTAAAGCCAGAGGAATCGGAGCTGACGAAACGATCAAATGAGGTCATGGTTCAAAATGAAGAGATCGTCCTTCCAGATCCAGCGTATCCACTCGTATCAAAAATCTATGCGCAGCGTGGTCAACAGCTTGATAACATCATTGGAGATGCACGCATTCAGTACATCATTGGTGAGCTTGATGATGCAGGCTTTGATGAAGCCATTCAAACATGGATGAATTCTGGTGGCGAGGACTATGTGGAGGAAATTAACGAGTTATACAAAGAAGCTCAATCGGGGACTAATTAAACAACGTTCATACCGAGGCACAGCTCACGTGTAACCGACCTGTGCCTTTTGTATAGGAAAAAAGCTGATGGAGGTGGCTCTGTGACAAGGCTCAAAGGTGAATCCGCACTTCAAGCACCAATAAAAGTATCGCCTAAAAGGTCTAAATTTCAAAAAATCCTGCGTGATAAATGGATGTATCTGTTGCTTTTACCCGGTGTGATCTATTTTCTCTTATTTAAAATTTTACCAATGTGGGGTGTTTTACTCGCCTTTCAAAATTACTCACCTTTTCTTGGTTTTTGGGGAAGTGAGTGGGTAGGGTTTGAACATTTTCAGCGGTTTTTTAGTGATCCAGACTTTGTTAGGTTAATGAGAAATACAGTGATTTTGGCAATTTACGATTTGATTTTTTTCTTCCCAGCACCAATTATTTTAGCCCTACTTTTAAATGAAGTAAGGATCTCGATCTATAAGCGAACCATTCAAACCTTAGTGTATGTACCTCACTTTATGTCGTGGGTGATTATCGCCAGTATCTCGTACGTGTTCCTAACAACAAGTGGTGGGATCATCAACGTGTTAGTAGAAAGATTTACAGGAAGTCAGATATCGTTTCTTTCTCACCCGGATTGGTTCAGACCCATGATTATTGCCCAAATTATCTGGAAGGAAAGTGGTTGGGTAACGGTGATCTTCCTAGCTGCTCTAGCTGGTGTAAGCCAGGAACAATACGAAGCGGCCATCGTAGACGGAGCGGGACGCTTCCGGAGAATGTGGCATGTGACGCTTCCGGCATTAAGAAGTACGATTGTGATTCTACTCATCCTGAGGCTAGGGAATTTCTTGGATCAAGGGTTCCAGCAAATTTATTTGATGACAAACTCATTAAACCGTGATGTAGCCGATGTATTTGATACGTATGTCTACTTTATGGGGATTACCCAAGGGGCTTTTAGCTATAGTACTGCGGTTGGTTTATTTAAAGCCGTCATAGGGATCATTTTAATCTTTGGAGCAAATCATTTAGCCAAACGATTCGGTCAAGGCGGTATTTTCTAGAAAAGGAGGAACATAGGTGAAGATTCATAACACACCTGCAGGTCGAGTTTTTGACGTGTTTAACCATATCATTCTGTTATTCATTGGATTGGTGACGTTTCTGCCATTTGTTTATATTGTTGCTGGTTCATTCGCTACAGAATCTGAAGTGATTGAGCGATCCTTTTTTATCTGGCCAGAAACATTTTCTTTGAATGCTTATCAATACATCTTTTCAACGACAACGTTTGTTCGAAGTATTGGTGTATCCGTGTTAGTCACGATTGGTGGAACAATTGTCAGTTTGTTTCTAACTTTAACGATGGCTTATCCGCTTTCCCGCAAAGGATTAATTGGACGAAATATGCTGTTAAACATGATCATTTTCACCATGGTATTTAGTGGGGGAATGGTTCCTACTTATATGGTTGTTCGGACACTGGGATTGCTTGATTCATTGTGGGCATTAATTCTCCCTCTTGCAATCAACCCGTTTTACTTAATCATTGTAAAAAACTTTTTTCAAATGCTCCCTCATGAATTGGAGGAGTCGGCCAAGATTGACGGATGTTCTGAGATCGGTATCTTCTGGCGGATCATTCTTCCTCTCTCTAAACCGGTGATTGCTACATTCACACTGTTTTATGCTGTCTTTTACTGGAATGATTTCTTTCAAGCGCTTCTCTACATCAGTGATAGTAGCAAGTGGCCGGTACAATTATTGCTTCAGCAAATCATGAATGTTGCGGATACACGTCTTGGTGGAGAGGTGGACACGATGTTCCAAGAAACTCCTGCCGAAACCTTAAAACTCGCGGTCATTGTAGTAGCAACATTACCAATCTTGCTCTTCTATCCATTCTTACAGAAACACTTTGCAAAGGGTATTTTGATTGGATCGGTTAAAGGTTAACCTATTAAAATTGGAAAAGACTTCTTTCCTGACCTCTCGTGCTATAGAATAGAATGTACAATGTCTATTGCCACTGTACGAGAGGAGGAATCAAGTTGAACCTGATTAAGCGGATAAAACGAGGGTGGAGTCGAGAGTATTTTAGAAATAACTTTTTGCTCATCTTAATTATTACGTTTATCCCAGGAATCATCTCAGGTGTAGGTATTCAATGGTTTGGGGTTACGGCCGTTAAAGGCGAATTAAGAGAGCGTCACACCATTCAAATTGCTGAAACAGCTGAAATGGTTGATGATCAACTTGAATATCTTGAACTATCACTTTCATATTGGGCATTTGAAAAACGATTTGGTCCAGATCTATTGGACCGTAACTTTGTAAAAGATGTCCTTGAAACCCGAGACATGATGCAGCTACTTACTGTGATCCAAGGAAGTCATCCTTTGATTGAACGGGTTGAGCTGTATATTAATAAGGACGATGAACCGCTCTTATTTAGTCCCTTTTATAGTAAAGTGAAGCCAGTAGAGTACGCATATTATCAATCATTATTAAAATCTGATCATTCTATGGGGTGGACTCACCAGGAGCAGCCGCGTTCAGATAGAGAAGAGTCAACGATATTAAGTCACTCTATTCCGGGTGCGAGTCAAATGCCACTTGGAATGCTAAGTGTGACACTCGACCAAGAAAAGTTCGGTCAGCTCATTCAAACGTTAAAAACGGATGAACAAGGGATCACCTTTATCATGGATAGTCGACAACAGATGATTGCCCCAGGAATGGATTCAACTGATGCTCATTTTGTAAGCGCTTTAAAAAACGAATTAAGTCAGCTAGAAAGTAACTCTGGCTCCATTGAATACGCCTATAACGGAGATAGTTACTCTGTTTCCTTTGGGCAGCTTGACCGAGTAAATGATCAATGGACGTATGTATCAGCTGTTCCTTTATCAGCAATTACAGCTCCTATTGAATGGATTTCTAAAAGCATTGTTTTTATCTCGTTAACTGGATTAGTTGTTGCTCTCATTCTTACCTGGTTTGGATCACAAACGATTTACCGTCCTGTAGAACGCTTAATTGAGAAGGTTCAAAAAGAAAATGACGGAGATGAACCCGATAACCCTCAAGGAGAGTTTACCATGCTAGAAGAGGGGTTTACACAGCTGTACCAGGAAAGGCAACGACTAAAATCAAGATTAACATCTGAAACCCCACAACTACAAAAAAGCTTCTTGATTCAGCTGAGTCAAGGGTACTTTTATCAACAAACAAAGCAGCAATTAACCGAACGAATGGAGAACTACGGGTGGAAGATCGAGGGTCATGCTTTTAGAGTGATAGACATTCAGGCTATAGGAATGGACGAAGGAAATCATAGCTTTATTACAAGTGATGAGGGGTTAATTACGTTTTCGATTCAAAACATTGTCGAAGAGCTTTGTGAAAAATACTTTGATCAATTTTCCGTGTTAGATAACTACGATTTGTCCGTTAGCTTATTTCTAATTGAACAGTCAGCTCATACACAAGCCATTCGATCCTTTGTGCAGGAGTTGTCCTCCATTGTGAATCGACTGTTGAAGCTTCAGCTCATCATTTCAGTAAGTGAATCATCCAATCAGGTTAAGCGAATCCATGCATTATTTGAAGAGACGAGGCAAGGCAAATACCAACGCCGGTTTAAAAACCAAAATCAGATCCTGTTTTTAGAAGAGGCGCCAAAAGAGCATAAGCGCAACCAGTCTAGCTACCCTTTTGAAATCGAACGAGAGGTGATTCAATCGATTCGTAAAGGTGACAGGGAGGAGATCCACCATCAGCTTGAACGATTTCTAAATCAATTAGTCTCTCATGCGAAAACATGGGGAAGCATTCAAATGGGGATGTTGCAGTTGTTTAGCCGAATTCAGCACGAAATCCTTCATTCAGATATCCATTTAGAAGAGATCTTTTCTAATCGAAATCTATATTCGGAACTGAGTATCATTAAAGAGCCTGTGAGAATGTTGAGCTGGCTGGAGACAAAGGTTATTGAACCTTACTTAGCTCATTTAAAAGAGCGTGTAAATCAAGAAGCAAAAGGTCTTGTTGACGATGTAATTGCTTATCTAAAAGCTGCGTATATGGATGACATCTCACTCGATCATTGTGCAGAGAAATTCGAGACCAATGCACACACACTAAGTCGTAGTTTTAAAAAAGTAACAGGAACAAAGTTTATTGATTATCTTACAGAACTCCGAATCAATACATCTAAAAAGTTGTTAATCGAAACGAATCTTAAAATTCATGAAGTAGCAGAACAAGTTGGCTATAGACATAGCTATTTTAATCGGATTTTCAAAAAGTCGGTGGATCTCTCACCGAGTGACTTCCGCAAGAAGTATGGACAATAAAGACATTGGGGCAGGAGGATCATTGATGACAACACTCAGAGAACAATTTCTTCATCCACCAAGTGAATTCACTCCCATTCCTTTTTGGTTCTGGAACGATAAGCTTACACATGAAGAGATTAAGAGACAGATACACCAATTCTATGAAAAGGGAATTGAAGGATTTGTCATTCACCCTCGACTTGGGCTTCCTAAGAGTATTCGTTATCTCTCAGATGAATTTATGTCTTATGTGAGAACGGCTGTAGCAGAAGCGAGTTGTTTGTCCATGAGCGTCATGCTGTACGATGAGGCCATGTATCCATCGGGCTCTGCGCATGGACGAGTGGTACAGGATGATCCGATGTTTGCAAGTAGAGGACTTGAGATGATTGAGATACAACCAGGGGAAACGTTGAGGTTAGGACCAAATGAACGGTTAGTTTCACTTCAAATCATTGACGTTGTAAATGAAGATCTAGCTGTTCAGAACCTTTCTTTAAAAGCGTTTAAAACGGATCCTCCTAGTAAGGTAGTTTATGCATTTGTTGATAAGCCTTCAAATGGAACGATTCGAGGTGTCCATGTTGGCGAGGACGATGGAGAGCCTGAGGCACCTGCCTCTGCTGACTTACTGAATCCACTAGCTGTTCAATCATTTATCCATCATACACATGATGTCTACAAACAGTTCGTCGGAAAGTGGATGGGCACAACGATCACTGCGTTTTTTACAGATGAACCAGATATTCTCGGTCGAAATGCACCAGAGTCCTTAAGGCAATGGACGGAGAATTTCCTGGAAGACTTTATCAGACTAGGTGGTAAGGAAGAAGAGTTAGGTGCTTTATGGTTTAACTGCCATGCGTCAGAGAAGGTTCGCAGCCGCTTTAACCAAGCAGTTAATAAACGGTTATCTGCTGTGTATTATAAGCAGTTAGCCAGCTGGTGTGAGGAAAATGGCTTAGCATTAACTGGACATCCTGCAGCGAGCACGGATATCGGACTATTAGCGCATTTTCATATTCCTGGTCAGGATGTCGTGTGGAGGTGGGTGGCACCGGAAGATCATAAGGCGTTGGAAGGTCCACATTCAACAGCTGCAAAGTGTGGTGCTGATGCAGCAAGGCACGCTGGCAAACGTCGGAATTTGAATGAGTTTCTTGGTGTTTGCAGTAAAGATGGGGATTGGACACTTACAGCGGACGATATGAAGTGGTATATCGATTGGTTGGCCGTTAGAGGAGTAAATCTATTTTGCCCACATGCTTTCTATTATTCTGTTACGGGGAAAGAGCGTAGTCATGAGCGACCACCTGATGTAGGCATGCACAATAGCTGGTGGCCATACTACAATCAATTCTCAACCTATATGAAGCGTTTAAGCTGGCTTATGACAGACTCCGTGAACCAGGCGAACGTAGCTGTTCTCTGTACAGAAAACGACTTACCCTCTACATCCATCAAGTCGCTTTATGAGCATCAGGTGGAGTTCAACTATTTGGAGGAGAATCTCCTAGATCAAGCACTGATAGAGGAAGGAACCCTTGTAATCGGTTATCAACGCTATCAAACGGTGCTTGCTTTAGAAGAGGTTAATTTAAAAGAAGAAACGAAGGAGTGGCTACGATCGTTTCAAAAGCACGGGGGAAGGGTGCTGAGTAATGTAGATCCACATTTAGAATGCACCTTGAAGATGAATCCACACTCAGACAAGATCCGAGTAACACATGTTAAGAAAGCCGGGCAATCTTTTTATTTACTTGTAAATGAAGGAGAAGAGCGAGTCAAGGGAACATGTACAGTCCCGACAAGTTCACTACAAGCATGGAATCCTTGGACTGGAACCATTGCCCACGTTCGCAAGCGGACGCATCACACGTTTGAATGTGAGCTTGGACGCCGAGAGAGTATCATCCTTGTGCCTACAAAGGATACAGCGGCGAAGAAGAGAATAGACACAGATCATGCTCGTGTATGTATAGACATACCAAGTGAAGAATGGGAGATCACCTGCAATGAGGAGCAAATAGACGAAACAAAGCTAACATCTTGGACAACATGGGGAAAGGAGTGGTCATATTTTTCGGGGACCGTTCAATACGGGATAGAGGTGGAGCTGACACAAGAACAATGTGTAAGATTAAACAAGCTTGACGCTGGCACACTGTTTGATATAGCGGAGCTCTGGATAAATGACATCCACATTGGAAATAAGCTTTGGTCCCCTTATCAGTTCTTCATTCCAGATGGTGTGTTAAAAGAAGGGCAGAATCAAATTGCTTTGATTGTCACGAATAGTAAAGCAAACGAAATGGATCAGGTTGCAAGAGTGTCTGGGTTAATTGGACCCGTTCTGCTAAGCGATTAATCAGGAGTGATGTTGAATGCTAAGTCAGGGCGTAACAGGTGGAATCTATGCGGCTGGTGAAGTCTTCTTATTTCTAGTAAAACTGAATCTACTATGGATAATCGGGACAGTTGCAGGGCTCCTGCTCTTTGGTTTCGGGCCAAGTACATTAGCCATGTGTGACGTGATTAGGAGGTGGATGAGAAAAGAAGCTGACGTGCCTGTATGGCGCACGTTTTGGCAGCAATACAAGACGTATTTTTTAAGAGGAAATGGTTTATCGCTTGTATTCCTTTTCGGCGCTTTCATGATTTATGTGAATACTACCTTTTTTTTCGTGGAGTCTGCATGGGTTGTTATTTTTGTCCGATATGCCTTATTTCTCGTAGCGGCATTGCTCATACTTACAGCCCTGTACGTGTTCCCGGCGACCGTTCATTTTGACCTAACGCTATTAGATTCATTAAAGCAATCGTTTTTTATTGCTCTATATATGCCAGTACGTACGCTGTATATGGTAGCTGCTGTCTTAACCGTTTATCACATTCTATTTATGTTTCCTGTACTAATTTTTCTGTTTGGGATTAGCTTGTTCTGTTTTATCCAGCTCTACATTGTCCTACGTACCTTTGCTAAATTAGAAACAAAACAGACTAGCATGGCAGCTGCTCCTGTGTAATTCTTGATGCAAAAGTTGAGTATAGGACCTGCTCGTGACACTTATACTTTGTGTATAGAAGTGAAACGGGGGGAACGTATGCTGAACATGCTGCCCAATGTGCCGCAATCGTTTGTAACGGAAAGGTTATTTATAAGACTGCCTATGCCTGGGGACGGGAAAGCCGTCTTTGAGGCGCAGCAAGCTTCACTAAAGGAGATGCTGCCCTGGATCCATTGGGCTCATTATCAGTCGTCAATGGAACAAACGGAAAACGGAGTCCGATACGCGCATGAGCAATTTCTACGTAAGAAAGATCTGAGACTTCACTTATTTAATCGTCATACAGGCGTGTTTGTTGGCTCATCAGGTCTTCATAATATTAACTGGTCTGTGCCAAAGATGGAGATTGGCTACTGGGTGGATACCCGCCATAGTGGAAAAGGCTATATGACAGAGGCTGTGGCAGGTATTACAGGCTTTGCCTTTCAACAGCTGGGAGTCCATCGCCTTGAAATTCATTGTGATCCTGCTAATACATTAAGTCGAGCGATTCCTGAAAAACTGGGTTATGAGCTTGAAGCCATTTTAAAGCAAAATAGTCTTTCAACCGATGGTAGATCCTATCGGGATACATGCGTTTACGCTAAATTAAACATACATTCTAACAGCACGGGGTAGGAAGCTTCCTCGTGCAAGAGAGGGGAAGAAAATGAAAAAATATAGAGCAATCCAAGTTGGATTAGGTGGTTTTGGCAGGTCGTGGTTCGATCTGTTAATAGAACATTCTGAAGTAGAGATCGTTGCGGTGGTTGATCAACAGCCGGAGAGTCTATCCAAGATTCAAGAGACCACAACTGGTGATGCGTTTCAGCTATTCACTTCTTTTGAGGAAGCACTGACCGAGGTCCAAGCAGACTTTGCGCTAATCGTTACACCACCAAAATCACATAAAGCGTTAGCCGAACAAGCATTAAAGGCTGGATTACACGTCATGATGGAAAAGCCTCTAACGGACACAGAGGCGGAAGCAGAGGAGCTTTTGGCCTTTAGCCGTTCCTTTAATCAGTATGTCATGGTCAGTCAGAATTATCGCTGGAATGCACAAATTCAAACAGTGAAGCAGCTGACCTCAGCAGGTGAACTTGGATTTATTGAATATGTCGACTATGATTTTAACAAAGCGACACGCTTTGGTGGTTGGAGAGACGAATACGAAGAAATTCTCCTTCAGGATATGGCAATCCATCACTTTGATCTCCTCAGGTACGTATTAGACGATGAGGCTCGTTCCATTCAAGCGACAAGCTTTAAGCCCTCTTGGAGCTGGTTTAGAGGAAATCCTCATGCGGAAGTCGCAATCACGTTTAAGAAGGGGACACAAGTCCATTACCGAGGCAGATGGGCTGGTTTTGGAAAGAAAACAACATGGAATGGAACCATCCGATTTGTTGGTGAGAAAGGAGCCATTGAGCTAGTTGATGATCGAGTATACTTTTATAAGGGAGAATCAGATGAGCCCGTAGAAATACCTCTCATCACCCTTTCGGAATCAGATCGAATGATTTCACTCGATACATTCGTTCAATCAATCAAGCACAACACTGTTCCACCCACATCCATTGAAGATAACATCAAGAGTTTACAATTGAGCTGGGCTGCCATAGAATCATCACGAACTGGCGAACGGATAACCCTCTAATCTCTCTATCTTCTGCCATTCATGCTATAGTAGTAGCAGAAGACGAAGAGGCGGAGGTTTTGAAATGGGAAATCAGAACGGAGTCATCTCGCTCGGGGAAGTATTGGTTGATATGATTCCATTAGACCAGGAGAGTTCCACCTATCAAAAAAGTCCCGGTGGTGCACCTGCAAACGTTGCAGTAGGCTTAAGTCGTCTGGGGATAAGCAGTTATTTCATTGGGTCTGTTGGCGAGGACCTTCTAGGAAACTACTTGAAACAGACGTTGCAACAGTACGGGGTTCATACATCTGGTTTAAAACAAACATCGTTAGCCAAAACGCCACTTGTCTTTGTAGAGCTTGCTGAAAATGGCGAGCGAAGCTTTGAATTTTTAATTGATCAAAGTGCCGATCAATTACTAACTGCAGATGATCTTGATGAATCACTCTTTCAGCAAGCTAAAATCTTGCATATCGGCTCCATCTCAACGATCCATCAATCAAGTCGAGCAGCTACACATAAGGCCATTCATCTGGCTAAGGAAAATGGAATGCTTGTTTCATTTGATCCAAACGTACGTCTTTCTATTTGGCCGGACGAGCTTTCTGCGCTCGAGCAAATAAAAGCCGTCCTTTTCACAAGTGATATTGTCAAACTATCTGAGGAAGAACTTGAGTTTCTAACAAGTGAAACCGATGAGACATTAGCGGTATTAAAGCTGAAGGACTATGAGATCCCTTTACTCATCATTACTAAGAGAGAACAGGGAAGCACCTTTTACACGAATACGCATAAAGTGAATGTTCATGGCTTTAAAGTAAATGCCGTGGATACGACAGGTGCAGGAGATGCGTTTGTCTCAAGCGTTCTAGCTGAACTGAATCATTCAGAGGTCACACTTCAGGAGCTTCAACCAGAAAAGCTTAAACAAATTGGCACGTTTGCGGCTGTATCAGGGGCTCTTGCTGCTTCTACAAAAGGCGCCATGACTGCATTGCCGACAAGAGAAGAAATACTCGCTTTTTTGGAGCGTGAGTAGTAAAATAAACAATGTCAGATAATTTAACAAGTGTCGTATTTTGACGAATTTCGTATGATATACTTCCTTCAAACATATAGTAAGCATCTCAGGGTTCCGCTCAAGTTACATACGTGTAAGAGGGGTCAGGTCCGGGGAAGCGGCATCCTTGATGCTTAAACTGGGAGGAAAAGTCCGGTGAAGAATCCATTGATTCTTCCCGGGCTTTTTTGCTAAGAATGAATGGAGGAAGTAAAGATGGGTAAGGATTATGTAGATCATGATTTTGCACTGGAGGCCGTAACAGCTACGCACAGAAGAGGTTTCTGGAAAATGGCGATGCTGATGGTAGGCTTCACGTTTTTCTCAGCAAGTATGCTGGCAGGAGGTACGCTCGGTCAGGGACTCACATTTTCACAATTCATTATCACCGTTCTCATTGGGAATCTTCTGCTTGGCGCGTATACAGGTACTCTATCGTATATCGCAGCAAAGACAGGGTTATCCACACACTTGTTAACACGTTATTCATTTGGACATCAAGGCTCTTATCTTCCTTCGTTTTTATTAAGCATTACTCAAATTGGCTGGTTTGGGGTAGGCGTTATGATGTTCGCGCTCCCTTTTCAGAAGGTCACAGGGGTAAATATTTGGCTCGTTATTATTGTTGCGGGGATCCTAATGACGGCGACCGCTTACTTAGGCATTCGCGCATTAACAGTCCTTAGCTTTGTCGCTGTTCCGGCCATCGCCGTACTAGGAACGGTCTCAAGCACTCGAGCTGTAAGCTCAATGGGTGGATTCGAGGAGCTAATGGCCTATCAACCCGCCGAAACATTGGGTATCGCTGCTGCGATCTCAATTTGTCTTGGCTCCTTTATAAGTGGAGGAACACTGACACCAGACTTTGCACGATTCGCTCAAACAAAAAAAATTGCCGTTTCTACTACGCTGCTTGCCTTTTTCCTTGGAAACTCCTTAATGTTCTTGTTTGGAGCGATTGGCGCCATTTCAACAGGACAAGCAGATATTTCGGAGGTTATGTTTACACAGGGGCTAATCATACCTGCTTTGATCATCTTAGGTCTTAATATCTGGACCACTAATGATAATGCGTTATATGCATCGGGACTTGGCTTTTCAAATATTACAAAATTACCTAAAAAAATGCTGGTCATTTTTAACGGCATGCTTGGAACATTTCTAGCTATGTGGCTGTACAACAACTTCATGAGTTGGCTGAACTTTTTAAATTTAACGCTACCGCCAATCGGAGCAATCTTAATCGTTGATTATCTCATTCGAAGCAAGGGTCAATATGGAAAGCTCACGGAGAGTTCGACACCAGTTCGTTTTCAAGCAATTGTCGCTTGGTTAATTGGATTACTATGTGCCTTGTTCATACCAGGTATTCCACCGCTTAACTCTTTGCTGGGTGCCGGTGTAAGTTATGTAGTGATTAGCAAGCTAACAGAGAAGAAATAAACAAATAGAGAGAGGGAACAGATTATGATCATTAGAAATGCAACCTTACGAGATCGTGAAGGGAAATGGGACTTACTTATTAGCGACAACGCGATCGAGAAAATAGATCGTCGCATTGAGGCGGAAGGAGAGGATGTAATAGATGCAGGCGGAAATATGGTCCTCCCACCGTTCATTGAACCTCATATCCATCTAGATTCAACAATGACAGCGGGCGATCCAAATTGGAATCAGTCTGGGACCCTTTTTGAAGGCATTCAGCGGTGGACCGAACGAAAAGAAAAGTTAACACATGAAGACGTCAAACAACGTGCCAAAAAAGCATTAACGTGGCAAGTGGCGCAGGGAATTCAGTTTGTCCGCACACATGTTGATACCACTGACGAAAATCTGACGGCGTTTAAAGCACTTCTTGAAGTAAAAGAAGAAATGAAGCACTTAGTAGATGTGCAGCTTGTTGCCTTTCCTCAAGAAGGGATTCTCTCGTATCCAAAAGGAAAAGAGCTTCTTGAAGAAGCCATTCAACTTGGGGCCGATGTGGTCGGTGGGATTCCTCACTTTGAAATGACAAGAGAAATGGGCGTAGAGAGCATCAATATCTCATTTGACTTAGCCGAGAAATACGGCAAGCTGTTAGACTTCCATTGTGATGAAATTGATGATGAGCAATCTCGTTTTGTTGAAGTTGTCGCAGCCAAAGCCTACCAAACAGGCATGGGCTCTAAAGTGACAGCTTCCCATACAACAGCGATGCACTCATATAACAACGCCTATGTTGCCAAGCTCATGCGCGTGTTCAAGATGGCAGACCTAAACTTCGTTGCCAACCCATTAGTCAACACACATCTTCAAGGACGCTTCGACAGCTATCCAAAACGTCGTGGCATTACAAGAGTCAAAGAGCTACAAGAAGCAGGACTCAACGTTTCATTTGGACACGATGACATCTTTGACCCATGGTACCCACTTGGAACAGGGAACATGCTGCAGGTCCTACACATGGGACTACACGTCACACATCTAATGGGATACGATCAAATCAAACAATCCATTGATTTCATCACAACCAACAGTGCAAAGGTACTTAACATTCAAGATCAATACGGAATCGAAGAAGGCAAACCAGCAAACCTCATCATCGTCGGCGCACCAGACGAATTTACGATGATCAGACAGCAAGCCCCGGTGCTCTACTCCGTAAGAGCAGGACAAATCATCGCCCAAACAAAGCCAGCAGAGAGACTGGTTGCTGGGGACGAAGTAGAGTTTACGATATAAGATGTGAAGATCGCCCGTGGGCGATCTTTTTTTATTCGGAGCGGCGGGGAATTGGGGGGAGGTGCGCAAAAGGAGGTCAGAGTGCGCGGGAATCGGGGTGCAGTGCGCGAGAGGGGAGGAGAGTGCGCGGGGATTGGGGTGCGTTGAGCGGAAGACAAAGGTCATGCTCAAAAAAAGTCTGAATGCGCAAAAATACAGAGCACCCTCTCAAAAAGCCAGCATGTTCAAATAAAAGCACAACCTCCTCACCTAATACGGCACAATTCCCAATCATTCTTAAACTCTCCAGCCATTTCTTAAGAATTTCTTCAGTTTTTCAGTACTGGAAACTTCAGATATGGGGGGTACAATAGGACTATGAAGAAAAGGTTGAGCGGAGGTTAGACAATGACAGGTTATACAGTCATGGTTGTGGATGATGACAAAGATATACGCGACGGCATCGATATCTATTTAAAGAATGATGGATACCAGGTGCTCCAAGCGGAAAATGGGCAAGAGGCGTTAAATCTTCTAAAAAATAATGAGGTTCATCTGCTTATTTTAGACATCATGATGCCTGAAATGAATGGGATTGAGGCTACATTTAAAATAAGGCAAGAGCGCAACATTCCGATCATCATGCTAAGTGCGAAGTCCGAGGAAACAGACAAGATCCATGGTCTATCCATTGGCGCCGATGATTACATCACAAAACCATTTCATCCAATGGAATTGATGGCCAGGGTGAAATCGCAAATGAGAAGATATACACAGCTTGGCACATATGAAAAGAAGGATACCGTCATCCGTGTCGACGGACTGACCCTTGATCAAGAAGCAAAGTGCGTAAAACTTGATGGAGTCACTATCAAGCTGACCCCCATTGAGTATCGTATAACGGAGCTACTGATGAGACATCTTGGTCGTGTCTTTTCCATTCATGAAATCTACGAGCGAGTATGGAACGAACCCGCTTATAACTCGGAAAATATCGTTGCAGTTCACATACGAAAAATTAGAGAGAAAATTGAAGTTGACCCTAAAAACCCTCGTTATGTAAAAGTTGTTTGGGGTGTAGGCTATTTGATTGAAAAGGAGGCGAACCGACCGTGAGAGAGCATTTTGGCAAAACAATAAGCTGGAGTTTGTTGTTGGGGATTGCGTTAGTAGGTGTGTTCAGTCTGTTAAATAATGTTGGAGACATCGGTTCTGTTTTCATTGCTGTATTTAGTTTTCGGGATTTTACAACGCCTTTGATCATTTTACTTGGGATCGCAGCAATTGTTTATTTATCTACCTCTTTTAAACTAGACTTCGACTGGTTTGAAGACAATTCAATGAGGGGTAACTATAAAAAGATTTCTCTTGATGTTCGATTTATTTTCTTAGCAGTAACATTATTCATAGACTTCTTACTTTTCTTGGTGGCAGGTTTAGATTCCTTTTATAGTCTAAATTATATTGATATGGGTTTCTTTGTCATCTTTGCCTTCTACATCTTCTTCATCTGGCTCGCACTTCATCAAGTGATATGGCTTTATCTTGAGATCAAGGATAGCTCTTACTTAATCGAAGGCTTAAAACAAGGAGTAATTCTAAGAACATATCGTACGATTCGTGATGCTTTCTCAAATATACCTTTAGTTCTTAAATTACTTTTCTTTATATTAAGTATGTTTGTATGGGGAATTGGTACAATAGCACTGGTCCTTGCTCCAGGCGACTTAGCGGCACTATTTTTTGTTGTAAGCACTATATTCTTAGGCATCCCAACCCTCACTATCTTCCTACTAAGACTAGGCTACCTAAACCAAGTCTTCAAACAAACCGAACAGCTCACGAATGGAACGCTTCGTGCACCTTTAGAGATAAAAGGTCATTCCTTTATCACCACACACGCTAAGCACGTTAACCATTTGCGTGAAGGGATCTCCTACTCGATGAATGAACAGGCGAAAAGTGAGCGGATGAAAACAGAGCTTATTACAAATGTCAGCCATGACTTGCGAACACCGTTAACATCAATTATTACGTATACGGATCTGCTTAAAAATCCTGATCTCTCCGCGGAGGAGCGTCAATCCTATGTGGATGTTCTTGCAAGAAAGTCGGAGCGATTAAAAGTCCTGATTGATGATTTGTTCGACGTATCAAAAATGGCTAGTGGTCAAATTGAATTAAAGAAAGCAAATATAGAACTGAAGCAGCTGATTCAACAAGCGATTGTTGAGCACCAGGAAGCATTTGATCAGGAGCGGCTCGACCTTCGCTTAACCATGCCGGAAAACGATTTGTTTGTGTATGTGGACGGCCAGAAATGCTGGCGGATGCTTGATAATCTCTTATTAAATGTCTCAAAGTACTCTCAGCCGGGTACACGTGTGTATTTAACAGTGACCGCCCATGAGGAGCAAGTAGACATTGTCATAAAAAACATTTCGCGTTATGAGCTGAGTGAGAATCCAGAAGAGCTTTTTGAGCGCTTTAAGCGTGCCGATGAAGCGCGTCATACTGAGGGCTCAGGGCTCGGTCTAGCTATTGCGCAATCCATTGCTGAACTACACGGAGGGCAGCTTCAGCTAGAGATCGACGGAGATTTATTCAAAGTAACCATTCATCTATATAACCAAGGAGAGCTTCGTTCAAATTGAACGGAGTTTTTTTGATAGATTCGCGAAACGTTACAAGCAAATAATCGTAGATATAAGTAAGACATTGTTAAAGGTGGTTTTTTTATGAATTGCGATAAGTGCGGAAGTGAAACGATCGAATGCCATGTTGACCAAGGGTTATCAGGATTCATTGTTAAAAATCCTGAGGGAGCAAAGCTATTTACAAACAGCAAGCTCTCAGTGATCAAGCCCAATGTCTGCATTAGATGTGGATACACAGAGTGGTATGCTGAAACGCCAGAGAAACTGTTATAGAAAGTGAGTTGTCGTACATGCTATCAGAGTCCCTCATTCGAACCACATTTCAAGATAATCATCATGTAGGGAATATTGTAAGGGAAGAAAGTAACAAAGACTATGAGGGCTTTTCTATAAGCATTGATAGAATTACTTGTCGTAGCCGTCTTGCAAAAACCACTCCGAAAAAGAAAGGATACTTTGTAGCACTTTGGATAAAAGACAGCCAAGGTGTAAATCAAGCCTATACAGTAGATCAAACCTCCGACAAGACCATCATCTCAGTCATTGATTATACTCTGCACAAAAAAGGACAATTCGTCTTTCCAAAAGATGAATTAATCAAACGAGGTATTACAAAAACCAAGGATCAAAAAGGAAAAATGGCCTTTCGAGTGTATCCAGGTTGGGTGACAGATTTAAATGCGACTGCTAAGAAAACTCAGGTATGGCAATGCAACTATTTTATAGATTTATCAGGAAATCATTCGATAAGAGAGTTAGAGGATTTATATTTTCAAAAATAATCCAAAAGAAAATCTTGTAAAATGACAACCTTGTCGATTATAATAACGACAAGGTTGTCATTTTAATTTCTGGAGGGATATGAATGGCGGTAGAGTCTAAAAAGTTGTTTCAAAACAAGGGATATGTGTATATCATTGCTGCCCAAACGTTGTCGTCGCTCGGAAGCTGGTTAGATATGCTTGCCTTAATGGGACTTGTTGCATTGAAGTGGAATGCGTCGCCACTTGAAATGTCTGGAGCGATGCTGATGCTTGTAGCCCCCATGGTACTTTTAGCATCAATTACAGGAGTGTTAGCTGATCGGTTCGAACGCAAGCATATTATGATCATCTCGAACGTTGTCTGTATTGTTCTAGTACTTGGAATTGCGTTTTCCACAGCTCTTTGGCAGGTATATGCCCTGTTATTTGTTCGTGGATTTTTTGAAACGCTTTTTGGGTCTGCTAAAAGTGGAAAAGTTAAAGAAATCGTTGGGATGGAACATATTCAAGCGGCTATGGGCATCAGCGGAATGATTGATAATGCGTCAAAAATTATCGGGCCTTTTCTCAGTGGATTGTTGGTTGCTGTTATTGGCATCAAAGGTTCCTTTATTACAAACGCAGTAGTTGTTGCTGTGTCTACGTTACTCCTATTAAAAGTACCTACATCCTTAAAAACTCCTCAAAAAGTACAATCAACAAAGCGAAGCTGGGTGACTACGTTGCATGCTGACCTACGAGAAGGATTTCAATTTCTTCGCTCTATCCCAGTCGTTTTAATCAGCGTGTTGCTACTAAGCTTTATGGTGTTAGCTCTTCAAATTGCAGACACTCAGATCATTATTCTCCTGCGCGAACTTTTCACAGATCCAACGAAGATCATGGGCTATGGCATTGCGTGTGCTGGAGCTGGTACGTTTTTATCAAGTGCATACTACGCAAAAAGACAAATTCGCTCAACTCTAACAATTTTATTTACAGCTACGTTAATTATGGGATGTGTTCTAGTTTCTGTTGCATTACTTAGCGTTCTTCCCGTATCTGTCCTCACCATCGTGTATCCCGCATTATTTTTTAATATGGGCTTTTCCATTGGAGCAGTTTCCATTACCACAAACATTCTTGCTCAAAAACAAACACCTGTGGATAAGACTGGACGTGTGTTTGGATTTATCAACAGTTTAACCACATTTGGCATGTTACTTGGAATAGTAACAGGTGGACTACTATCGGAAGGGTTTGGAGTTGTGGTAGCATTTATTTTATCAGGGAGCTTGCTTATTATTCTCGGGCTTGTCACAATCCCTGTTAAATACGTGGTAGAAAGAAGGCACATCCATGTCTCCGAAAGTATCGCAAGCGCACAAGGAAAAGCGTAGAAATGAGATTATCGCAGCGGCTAAAACCGTTTTTATCCGAAAGGGATTTGAAAAGACAACAATGCATGATGTAGTGGAAGAGTCAGGTATGAGTCGAGGTGGGGTTTATCAATATTTCTCAAGTACTGAGGAGATGATGAGAGCCTTGATGGATCAAGGAGAGGAAGCATTTACAGGGCAAAAAGACAGACTCTATGAGAAATATGAAACAAGCTGGGGCGTACTTGAAGCGGTTGTGGAAGCGCATAATATCGTCCCAATGGATCCAATTGGCTTAGTTGTTTACGAATATTTTGTTGCAGGTTTCAGAGAGGCAACGAAGGAGCGAACGCACTATTTGAAAAAGCGTCTACATAACGTAAAAGGTTTTTATATTGACGTTATTGAAAGGGGAACGGCAGAAGGAGAGTTTAAACCAATCCAAACACCTGATGTGATTGCTTCGTACCTCATTATTTTAACAGACGGTTTAATTCTTCACCGTAACCTAGGAGAAGAAGTGGAAACCGATATTAGCGGATTAATAGAAGGCTTAAAAATCTATTTAAGAAATGCGTTAGGCATGCAATAAACATCGTCTCAAAATCAAAAAGAGTTGCATAAACTAATCGTATTAGTTAATATAAAACTAATACGATTAGTTTATTTGAAAAGGATGATGAAGATGAAGATAACGAAGATCAATCATATCTATCAGCTTGCTTTTTTGCCCACACTGTTTCCAGTTAATTGTTATCTTATCGAGGAAGAAGAGTATCTAACATTGATCGATGCGGCTTTACCATCAAGCTATAAGAAGATTTTGCAGACCGCAGAGAAGATTGGTAAACCGATACAACAGGTGATCTTAACGCATGCGCACAGCGATCATATTGGGTCTTTAGATAAACTAAAAGAACTGCTTCCAAATGTAACGGTTAGTATTTCAAAAAGGGATGCTCGTTTATTAAAAGGAGATAAGGGACTTTTACAAGGTGAAGAGAATACGCCCATTCGAGGCGGTGTACCAACATCGATTCAAACTATTCCAGATCGGTTACTGGTAGAAGGCGACCAGATTGGTTCCTTAACTGTTGTTGAAACTCCAGGGCATACACCAGGTTCTATCAGTCTTCTTGATACTCGAACAAATGCAGTCATTGTAGGAGATGCGTTCCAAGTAAGAGGGGGCATGGCTGTATCAGGTGTAATGAAATGGCGTTTTCCAGCTCCTGCATTCGCAACGTGGAGTAAAGGAAAAGCTCTCGAAAGCGCCATGAAAATTCATGAGTTGAACCCAACGCTACTTGCTGTTGGACATGGACAGATGATTACATCTCCTGAAGAACAAATGAACCTGGCCATAAAGGAAGCAGAAAGAAGGCATAATGGATGACACCAAGAAGAGGATTAACCATATCAGACATCATACACACAGCATCTACCATTGCTGATGATCAAGGACTTAAGCAGCTATCAATTGGAGCATTGGCTGAAAAATTAAAGATAAAGCCACCTTCCTTATATAATCATGTTCGTGGCCTTGATGAGCTACATGATTTACTTGCCGTTTATGGATGTCAAAAGCTTCTGGAAAAGCTAGAAGAGAGTATATTAGAAGTGAGTAAAGAGGATGCCGTTAAGCAATTTAGCTATGCGTACGTTACATTTGCCAAGGAGCACCCTGGACTATATGAAGCGACCTCTCGTGCTGCAGAGGAGGAAAACGTTGAGCTTAAACAGGCGCAAGAACAAATTGTACTTGTGATTCTGCGAGTACTAGAAGCCTTTAACTTAGAGAATGAACATGCGATTCACGTCATTCGAATGCTACGCAGCATGTTACACGGCTTTGTTACACTTGAGCAGGAGCAAGGATTTGGTTTGCCGTACGACTTAGATCAAACGCTTGAAGTGATGATTCGTACATTTTTGAAGGGGTTAACGGTTACTACTGACGATTTAATTTAGTTGTGTGTAGGAGAGTAACCACAGTTGTCATTAGAATGAATGCGACATACAGGAATACTATATTTTCTCCTAGAAATGAAATGAGAAAAGGCATGCTCAAAAACGTAAACGCCATGATTAGAGAGTAGATCCCTAACCCTTTTGCAATCTGGTCATGGTTCGACTTAATCAAATTCCTTGAAAATCCTAAGCTGAAAAAAGTAACAAAGGATAGATTTCTCTTAATGCCTAAACCGTAAGCTGCAATCATTAAAACGAGGAATAGGAATAAACAAACAAAAAAACCATCCGGCATGGTGACGCCTCCTTTTATGGTGGAGCAGTTCGTATAGTCATTTATTATTTCATTCGTACTCAACGTCTTTAAAAAAGAGCTTGAGACATAACTAAAAACTAAATAGAAAACGGCGATGATTCAATGAGACAACCATTCGCCGTTCGTGTTTATTACATAACGAGCGGAAGGAGAACCCGAGACTCCTGCGGAAAAACACGTGTCTGAAGACTCAGCAGTGGTGGTTTTCCACGGATGAGGCTGAAGCCGTGTCCGCGGAAAGCGAGGGTTTCTCCTGCAGCGGATTTTTTGCTATATTCATGTTTTACTCGCTACTTTAATGTTTTGTCTCAGCCTCTTTCCCTCTTATTTAAAAAATCTCATCAATCGCCTTCCACTCTTCAGGTGTAAGCGAAACATCAAGTGTTTTTAGGTTGTTTGATACTTGGTCAGGGCGCTTGGCTCCTGGAATGAGTGCGTCGATCCCGTCCTTTTGGAGATACCATGCAAGTGTGAGGTGGGCGGTTTCTACGCCTTTGCTTGATGCAATTTCTTTTAAGGCTTCAACTTTTTCTAAATTATGTTCAAATGCGTCTCCTTTAAATAAAGGGTGGTTCGCTCTGATATCATCAAATGTCGTATCCTTTGTGTACTTTCCACCAAGTAATCCAGCTGCAAGAGGGAAGTATGGGATAAATGAAAGCTTGTTTTCAACAATGTAAGGAAGCACATCACGTTCAGCATCACGTGTAAACAAGTTGTACTCACCTTGTAAGACGTCAACATGTCCATCTTTGTTTGCTTCTTTCAGTTGTTCAATAGAGAAGTTTGATACACCGATTGAACGGATCTTCCCGGCATCCTTTAATTCCTTTAGCGCGCCAACTGCTTCGTCCTTAGGTGTGTGCTCATCAGGAAAGTGGATATAGAATAGATCGATGTAATCTGTTTGTAAGCGACGGAGTGCATCATCTACGGATTGCTTTAAAAAGGCAGGGGAGTTGTCTATTTTTACATCGCTTCCTTCAAAGCGATGTGCCGCTTTGGTCGCAATAACAAGATCCTCGCGATTGCCTACCTCCTTCACAACTTCACCAACAAGGCGCTCGGAATGCTCAGGACCATAAATGAAAGCTGTATCTAGAAAGTTTATTCCTTCTGACAGACCTGTCCGAACAAGCTCTTTCCCTGTTTCTTCATCTAGATTGTTAAACAAGTTATGGCCACCAACTGCGTTTGTTCCAAGACCAATAGGATTTACAAATAAACCAGATGTACCAAGTTCTACTTTTTTAGACAATGTCAACATCCTTTCATTTATAGGTTCACGTCTATGATAGCAAAGCTTACCATATGGCACGAAGAATATGCTTAAGGCTTGTGGGCACCCTACTTAAAAAATGGAGTGAAGTGAGTGTTTCAGTTATTTAATGTAAGTGTACCCATCTTTTTCTGGATGGTTATGATTATGACGATCATTTTGACAAGTAAGCTGCCAACAAATAAGAATAAGTAGTTTCTCGTTCGAAGGCTGTACCTTGAAGCATGGTACAGCCTTTTTTTATTTCATATTTTTGGCTGAAGCTTACACGATTGTAAGCTACATGTTAGTTAAATCGATACGAATGGTCCAATACCACGTGATACCCTTTGGGTACAAACAAACACAGGAGGACGGCATAATGACAAATTCAGTTGTACGTGTATCAAACGTGGAGAAAGTATACGGCAAAAAAGGGGAGAATCAATATAAGGCTTTAAACAATGTCAGTATGGAGATAGACAAAGGAGAATTTGTAGGAATCATGGGGCCATCAGGGTCTGGTAAAACAACATTACTGAATGTGATTTCGACTCTTGATGGCATATCAAACGGGACCATCCAAATTGACGGTACGGATATTACAACAATGAATCAAAATCAGCTTGCTGATTTTAGAGCGCAAAAGCTAGGATTTATTTTTCAGGACTTTAATTTACTTGAGAGTATGACGGTTTATGAAAACATTGCTTTACCGCTTTCGCTTCAAAACGTATCAACTAAAGAGATCTCACCAAAGGTACATGCGGTTGCAAAAACGTTGGATATTGAAGCCATCTTACAAAAGTATCCGGCTCAACTATCAGGGGGGCAAAAGCAACGATCAGCAGCGGCACGTGCCCTTGTTCACAACCCTAGCATGCTGCTTGGGGATGAACCAACGGGAGCTCTTGATTCAAAGAATGCGCAGAGTTTGCTTGAGACCATGACCCATTTGCATGAAGATCACAACATTACGATTATGATGGTCACTCACGATGCAAACGCGGCAAGCTATTGCAAACGAATCATCTTTATCCAAGATGGAGAGCTTTATAAGGAAATTACTCGAACAGGGACACGTGAAGAATTTTTCAGACAAATACTCGACGAATTAGCTGCTTTAGGCACACAGGCGTAGAAAGGAGGATAAGCATGTTATCAAAACTCGCACTATCTGGAATTAAGAGTAAGCTAAAAGATTATATTGTCTTGTTAGCTGGACTCGTCATGTCCATTTCAATCTTCTATATGTTTCAAACACTAGCTTGGAACAAAGACTTCACGTCCGAAAACTCAATGATCAATAGTATTCAATTGGTATTCAACGTCGGCTCTGTCCTTCTTGCAGTCGTTACATTTTTCTATATCCTTTATACCAACTCTTTTCTTTTGTCATTACGTCAGAAGGAATTTGGAATGTATATGCTACTTGGGGCAAAGAAAAAGCAAATTCAGAAAATCATGTTTTTAGAGACATTTGTCATTGGAATTGTATCGCTTGCCATTGGAATTGGGATTGGGGTATTGCTTGCAGAAATTGTTGGCCGATTGTTAATGAGCCAATTAAATTTTGAAAGTACTACCTATGCTGCGTTTTTCTTGCCAGCAATAGCGATTACCCTTGTATTCTTTGTCATCTTATTTTTGATAAACGGCATCATTAATTCGATTCGGTTAGCCCGACTTCAGGTTCTGGAGTTGGTACATGCTGATGCGCAAACGGATCGTGTACCTGTGATGAGGAAAGGAAAAATTGTTTCAGCAGTTCTTGGGGTTATCTCACTTGCGATTGGTTATTATGCCTTAATCAATATGGAGACTCTTAGGGAGTTAGGGCTAATACTCGCTCCACTTGCAACGACGCTTGGAACGTACCTCATCTTTTCATCTCTGATTCCAACGATTGTTAATCTCCTGAAAAATAAGAAGAGCTTAAATGAAAAGGGTATTCAAGCCTTTACGTTTTCCCAGCTGCGATTCCGCATGAATGGACTAAAAAAAATGCTCGCAACTGTAACCATGCTAATTGCACTCGGAGCTGGTGCCATCTCAGCTGGAATGGCCTTTCAGAACAATATTAGTATCTTAACGGAATATACAGATGTCTATGATGTAACCATTTTTGATCCGAATGATGATGAAAAGAGCGTCTTGGAGTCAGTTGATTTTACGGAGACAAATGAATATCGCTATAAGATCGATGACGAGTATATATATTTTCTAGACGATGACCTTGATACCCAACGTCCGCTTATTTATGAGTATCAAATGGAAAGAGAATTAAGACCCGAACCAAAACGTTTAGAAGCTGACATTCCTGAGGACACTCGGGATCTTACGGATGATCAACAATACATGGATCCAGAATGGAGCCAATTTATTTACAGTATCAGTGAACCGAACTGGCCTGATTCTGGTGCTGTTATTGTATCAACTGAAGACTTTTTAAGCATAGATGAACCTGAGAAGACAGTGTTTATCGGGAAAACAGAATCGTTTACTGATTATTTACCTCAGTGGCAGCAAATATATGAAAGCCAGCAAGAGCGTTTTGAATCAGTTATGTATTATAGTAAATATGCGAACTACGAAATGTTAAACGGCTTTTCAAGTGGAACCGTCTTTATGGGCTTCTTTTTAGGCATTGCCTTTTTGACGATGATGGCAAGCTGTCTCATGTTTAAAGTATTATCAGGTGCAACAAAGGATATTGGTCGTTATGAAATGCTACGTAAGATCGGTGTAAGACCAAGTGTCTTATCTGGTTCTATCTACAAGGAGCTATTCTTTATCTTCTTGTTCCCTGGTATCTTTGGAATTACTCACGTCTTAGTTGGCATGAATCTATTCTCTTTTATCTTGGTAGAGCCTTACTATAAAATTTGGATTCCGATTACTCTCTTTCTTGGCATTTACACGGTCTATTATCTGATCACAGTCAACTTGTACAAAGGGATCGTCCTTCCAAAAATAAAAAATTGAATACGGTGAGGAGGGGACATAACAGTAAATCACTCATGAAAACACGAACACAGCAACAAATCCGCTACAGGAGAATCCCTCCCTTTCCACGGGTACGGCCTCAGCCCCTTCCGCGGAAAGGGCGCCGCTACAGTGTCTTCACCACGTACTATTCCGTAGGAGTGTCGGGTTCTCCTTCCGCTTATCTTACTAGAAAATGCAGAACATACAAATGGCGAATGAATTCTACAATTTAATCATTCGCCATTTTCTCATTGGTTTTTAGTTTTGTCTCAAGGTTTTTCTCTATGTACTTTTCTCATTATTTAAATAATTTTATCTTGCTGATTTTCATGCCTTCATGTACGATAACGAAAAGAAAGAAAAAAGAGGAGAGAGAAAATGATAGCGGTTACAAAAACCACAGCCAAAACCATAGCAGAAAAACTAGGTTTATCTATAGCCACTGTAGACCGCGCTCTGAATAATCGAGGAAATGTTAAAAAGGAAACCTATCAACGTATCATGGATATGGTGGACGAATTAGGATACAAGCCAAACAAATTGGCTTCTGTTCTATCAAGAAAAATGAATTACAAGATTGCTATTATCTATCCATCCTTTGGACAATACTTTTGGGATCAAGTAGAGGTGGGATTGAATAAAGCTATTCAAGAGCTAACTGATTATGGAGCTGAGTTTACTTTTTTCCGAATGCACGAAGCTGAAATCTCTGCACAAACGCTAATACGTAACATTATCGATCAGGAACAGTATCATGCGATTGCCATAGCTGCGGGTGAAGAACCGCTTGATGATGTGATAAGAGAAGCAACTGCTAAAGGAATAACGATCTGTACGTTTAATCAGGATATTCAATCGAGTAGTCGATTGTTTTATGTTGGTGTGGATTATGAGCAAGCAGGCAAGCTCGCAGCTGAGTTAACATGCAAGTTTGTTGGCAAAAAAGGTCGTGTGGCAGTCGTCGGTAAAAATGATGATTTCCAGACAAGAACAAAGAATCAAGGCTTTCTTGCGGAAGTCGAAACGTATCCTAACGTTAGTAGGGTTGGACCATTTTCTGTAGAGGAATTCCTAAGTCATCATGAAAAGGATTCGATTGATGGCGTGTACGTTTCAACCTCAGATATCTTTGAAGTGGCAGAGGCGCTGCATTCGCAGAAACCAGATACCGTTATCATTTGTCACGATCTTAACGATGAGATCTATCACTATCTGAATGCGGGAGTCATCACAGCTACAATCACTCAAGAGCCTTTTAATCAAGGATACTTGGTGCTGACTCAATTATTTGGCTATCTTGCATTTGAAGAGGATATAAAAGAGCAACAGATCATAAAGTTAGAAGTAGTGATGAAGGAAAATGCTAAGTATTATTTATAGGCTTAGCTTTTCTTTTCACATAAATGAGGTACGATCATCATTTTGTAAAGGGAGATGTATATGAAGTTTAGTAATGGTTGTTGGATGGATAAGGAAGGGCATGTAATAAAAAGTCCAGCTGAGATTTATGATTGGAAACAGGAGCACGGGCAGCTGACAATGTATGCACCATTTCAAAAGATTCAGCACATTGGACAGACCCTTGATGGAGGGGTTTTAACGATTGAATTGTCTTCACCACTCGAAAATGTTATTCGTGTAAAGGCTTATCATCACATAGGATCCGTTACAGAAGAGCCATCCTTTTCTCTAGCAGATCAGATGCCTAATGTGAGCATAGAGGAAAAGAAAGAGGAGATCTCCTTCTCATCTGGACGTCTGCATGCGCATGTAAGGCGAGATCCATGGAAAATCGATTTCAAATTTAATCAAAAGCTACTCACGTCGAGTGAATCCAGGTCGTTAAGTTATATCCATAATGACAAAGGCGACCCTTATATGCGTGAACAGCTATCACTTGATATTGGGGAATTGATCTATGGGCTTGGCGAACGATTTACTCCGTTCGTGAAAAACGGCCAAGTGGTAGATATCTGGAATGAGGACGGGGGAACGGGAAGTGAGCAAACCTACAAGAACATCCCTTTTTATGTAAGTAACAAGGGTTATGGCGTATTTGTCAATCATCCAGAGAACGTATCCTTTGAAGTAGCGTCTGAAAAAGTATCCAAATCCCAGTTCAGTGTAGAAGGGGAATGCCTTGATTATTACATCATTGCAGGTGAAGGGTTAAAAGAGGTTCTGCACAATTACACAGAGCTAACGGGAAAACCACCACTCGTTCCATCATGGTCATTTGGCTTATGGCTTAGTACATCTTTTCTGACAAACTATGATGAAAAGACTGTGCATTCATTTGTTGACGAGATGATTGAACGGGACATTCCACTTGATGTCTTTCACTTTGACTGTCTATGGATGAAGGAACTCGAATGGTGCAACTTTGAGTGGGATGAGCGCGTTTTTCCAGATCCGGTCAATATGTTAAAACGTTTAAAAGAAAAGGGATTAAAGATTTGTGTATGGATCAACCCGTACATCGCTCAAAAGTCTCCACTTTTTAAAGAGGCAGCAGATCTTGGTTTTCTTTTAAAAAGAGAAGATGGACGTGTGTGGCAATGGGATAAGTGGCAAGCAGGTATGGGATTAGTAGATTTCACAAATCCAGCAGCTACTAAGTGGTATACCGATTACCTAGATAAACTGATCGACATGGGAGTGGATAGCTTTAAGACAGACTTTGGAGAGCGTATCCCTGTTGATGTTGTCTATGCAGACGGATCATGCCCTAAGAAGATGCATAACTATTATACACAGCTCTATAATGAAAGCGTGTTCAAATTATTAGAGAATCGATTAGGAACGTCACAAGCTGTGGTCTTTGCTCGTTCTGCAACCGTTGGTGGGCAAACAATGCCAGTTCATTGGGGAGGCGATAGTTTTTCTAACTACCCATCTATGGCTGAAACGTTGCGTGGTGGTCTCTCACTTAGTCTTGCAGGCTTTGCTTATTGGAGTCACGATATCGGTGGATTTGAGACAGGTTCAACACCAGACCTTTACAAACGTTGGACTCAATTCGGTCTCCTATCCTCACACAGCCGTTACCACGGTAGTGGAGATTACAAAGTGCCTTGGCTCTATGACGAAGAGGCCGTAGAGGTAACGAAACAATTTACAAAGCTAAAGTGTCGCCTCATGCCTTATTTGTATTCAAAAGCAGTAGAAGCAACAAAAACAGGTGTGCCAATGCTTAGACCGATGGTTCTTGAATTTCCAGAAGATGAAACGTGTCATTATCTTGATCGCCAATATGCTCTCGGAAGCGAGCTCCTTGTGGCACCAATTTTTAGCGACCAGGGGAATGTGCGTTACTACTTACCTAAGGGTGAATGGACTAACCTCATAACCAACACTAAAGTGAGCGGAGAACGATGGGTCACAGAAACACACGACTATACATCCTTGCCACTAATGGTTCGAGAAAACTCCATTTTGGTATTTGGTCAGACGGATTCAACGGCGAGCTACGACTTTACACAGAATGTCGCTCTGCACCTCTTCTCATTAAAAGAAGGTGAGGAAGCAAAGACGATGCTCGTACGTGAGTCAGGGGAAGAAGCTGGGGTCGTTACCGCAACAAAAACGGGCTCAACAATCACTATACAGACAAGCGGATTAACAACTGCCTACTCGGTTGTGCTCCGTAACGTTCACTCTATCAGTACTCACTCAAGTGGCGAACAGGAGCAAACAGTGGATGGGATCCTGTTAACAATTGAAAAAGACGTGAATGAAGTAGTAATTGAATTATAAGAGGAGGTCTACATTGAATATAAAAAGGAAATATATTGGGACACTAGCGATTGTTTTGGCAGGAGGTATCATTGCAGGCTGCTCAGAGACGACTTCACCTGGCGACGGAGATGTTGTAACGCTGGATTTTCTAACCTTTGCGGATCCAGCTCAATTAAAGGTATACCAACGAGCTGTTGATGCCTTCCATGAATTGCATGGGGATGAGATACAAGTGAAATTAACAGGACTTTCTACAGACAATTACACTCAAACTCTTACAACTAGACTTCAGGGAAGTGAAGGACCGGATATTTTCTATGTTCAGGATTTTTCAATGTCTACCTTTGTACAAGGAGGAGCGGCTCTTCCACTTGACGAGTTTTTAGAAGGGCCAGATAGCTATGTAGGAAAAGAGGATTTCCCTGATGATATTTGGGGTCCGACCCAAAAAGATGGCGTAACCTATGCGTTGGTACCTGATGCGAATCCATTTGTGATGTATTACAACAAAGACGTGTTTGAAGAAGTCGGTGTTAAATCACCTCAAGAGTACTATGATGAAGGAGATTGGACGTGGGATACGCTAACAGACATCACAACAACGTTTAAGGAAGCTGGAAAAGAAGGGTATGTACAGGACGGAGGACCGTTTGGCATAAATACATGGATCTATAATAACGGAGGCAGTGTTGAAAAGGATGGAGAGGTAGTGATTGATCGTGATCCGAAAACGATTGAAGCGATAGAATATGTAAATGAAATGGTTCAGGACGGAAACTTTGTGTTCTCAGGAAGCCTACCACAGGGGCAGGGTCGTGACGCCATGTTTATGTCTAATCAAGTGGCTATGGTGGGGGCCGGTAGATGGTTGACTCCACTATTTCTTGAATCCAATAAGAACTTTGATTACATCCCTTGGCCGACGAATACGGGTGAACAGATGGAGCCGACACTTGTCACATCAGCATACTTGGCCGTGAATAGTGATACAGATTACCCAGAAGAAGCAATGAAATTTATTAGCTATTATGTGTCGAGAGAAGGCCAAGAAATTAGGTTAGAAGACAACGGGAATTCAGTTCCATCCATTGAAGGACTTGAACATGTCATAACGGATCAACCAGAACCAGAGCATGCACAATACTTATTAGATGCAATTGAAATTGGTCAGCCGATTGTTTTTGAATTTGAAACACCTGGCCTGTCTAATGAACTTGAGGACATTTATGAGCTAATGTTTATCGGTGATCTTACCGCTGATGAAGCCATTACGCAGCTCGGTGAAAAAGCAAGGGAAATGACAGAAGACTAAGTCGAGACATAACATTAATACAAATATTAAAACACGAACATAGCAGGGTACCCGCTACAGGAGAATCCCTCCCTTTCCACGGGAACGGCCTCAGCCCCTTTCGCGAAAAAGAGCCGCTACAGTGTCTTCACCGCGTTCTGTTCCGTAGGAGTGTCGGGTTCTACTTCCGCTCGTTATGCAAAAATACGAATGGCGAATGATTCGCTTGTGGAATCATTCGCCATTTTTATGTTCATTTTGAGTTATGTCCCAGCCTCTTCTAGATAGCTTATCTATTCTAACGATTCAGAATAACTCGCGTCTTGTTTCATATACTAGGTGCAACTTGAGAGCAGGGGGTCCTTATGAATCGATTGCTGGTGCTTCAATCTGACTTTGGATTAGGTGATGGGGCGGTTAGCGCGATGTATGGTGTGGCGTTATCAGTCAATCCAGACTTAACCATATCAAATCTTACGCATGAGATACCGCCCTTCCATATATGGGAGGCATCCTACCGTTTGCTTCAAACGGTTCCTTATTGGCCAATTGGCACAGTGTTTGTCTCGGTTGTAGATCCGGGAGTCGGCTCTAAGCGCAAAAGTGTCATTGCTAAATTAACAACAGGACAATTTGTCATTACGCCTGACAACGGAACGCTCACACACCTTCTCAAAGTGGTTGGGGTGACGGAAGTAAGGGAGCTGGATGAAACAAAAAATCGTCTGCCATATTCAAGTGAATCCTATACGTTTCATGGGCGAGATGTTTATGCTTTTACTGGGGCAAGAGTAGCTAGCGGTCTGATCTCTTTTGAAGGGTTAGGTAGGCCTATTAACCCAAATAATCTTGTTCAACTACAGGTGGATGAAGCGACACTCAGTAAAGATAGCGTCATCGGAAGAATTGATATTTTAGACATACGTTTTGGGAACGTTTGGACAAATATTTCAAGAGGCTTATTTAAACAAACTGGGATCGTGTACGGTGATTTAGTAGAAGTGATGATTAAACACGGAAACACTGTTATATACCAACAGACGGTTTGTTTTGGACGGTCCTTTGCAGATGCAACACTTAGTCAGGATGTTCTCTATGTAAACTCTCTTGATTATGTAGCTATTGGGACAAATCAGCGATCGTTTGCTGAAGTATATAAGGTCGATACGGGCTCAGATTGGATGATCACTTTGAGGTTGAGTGATTAACTTTATTTGCATCTTGAGTTAGGCGCCCTTCTTCTTTATAATTATTTAGTAGACCGAAGTAATTGCTTCAAATAGAGAGAAGGGTAAGAATGAAACAAAAGGTAGGAGAGAGAGACTCATTCAAAAAAGGACTTACAACTCTCATGATTAAGTGGGTTGTTTTTTTAATTGGACTCCTTGTATTGGCAACTGGAGGCGCATTTATGATTAAGTCTGCCTACGGTTCAGCAACGTGGGATGTGCTACATATTGGACTATCCCTCAAATCAGGTTGGTCCATTGGATTATGGGTTCAAATTGTAGGATTACTTATGATTGGGATCGCATGTCTAATTGACCGAAAAAAACCGCAAGTTGGTAGCTTTATTAATATTATATTAATTGGATTATTCTTAGATGGCATGCTCCGGTTACCAATCTATCCAAGTCATATGCTCTGGTGGGAAAGCGTATTATTCTTATTTGGAGGCATTTGTATTTTAGGTTTTGGTGCTGGAATGTATGTAGCAACAGGTCTTGGTGCAGGACCGAGAGACGGTATGACTCTGGTTCTTGCAAAGAAAACGGGCTTATCCATTCGACTAGTACGTACGCTCCTTGAAGGAACGGCGCTTTTACTAGGTTGGTTACTCGGAGGACCAGTTGCAGCAGGGACATTTCTATCGGTCTTTTTAATTGGCCCTGTCATGCAGGCATCGATAGGATTCTGGCGCAAACAGATGGCAAGGCTTGATGAAAAAGAAGAGAGCCTTGTACCTGTCACGGAACCTGCATTAAAGGTAAATGATTTATAACAAAAAAGACGAATGTTCTCAAAAACATTCGTCTTTTTTGCTATTATGCCGTTTTCTCTTTTTTAGTTGGGTTCAAATAGTGTAACAATAAGCCCATACACACAGCTCCGCCCACAAAGTTACCGATCGTTACGGGGATCAAATTGTGAACGATACCGCCAAGTGTCAGATCAGGCGCACCGTGTAAGTAAGCAATCGCAAATGTCCCCATATTTGCAATACTGTGCTCGTAACCAGAAACAAAGAAACTGAAAACCAAAAGAATCATGATGAAGATTTTAGCCATTTCATTTTTCAATGTTAATGGAATAAAGAAAGCTAGACAAACTAACCAGTTACAAAGAATGCCGCGAAAGAAAAGCTCGCTTATTGATGATTCTGTTTTGTGCTGAGCCACGCTCATTAAAAATCCATTAGCACTAGGATCTTTGAATATTCCGGTTGCCAACAAGAAATAGGCAAAGAGAATGGCTCCAATTAAGTTACCGATATATGTCATAGATAGCAGCTTCAATGTTGTTGACCAAGTCATTTTTCCTTTTAAAGATGCGTATGGAAAATAGAATGTATTGCCTGTAAATAAATCTGCATTTCCATACTTAATTAAAAGGATGCCCACTCCAAATGTAAGTGCTCCAGCAATATAAGCAAGAGATGACCCATCCTCGTAGAAATATCCACCTGTCCGGAAAGACACAATGACTCCGAGTCCTAGAAACATCGTTGCTAGAATCGAACGCATTAAATATCTCATACGATTGTCTGAGTATGCTTTTCCTTTGTTAATCGCCATTTGTTCAACTTGTTCTAATGAAGCTTGTTCCATTTAAACTACCACTCCGCTACTCAACTATTTGCGATCAAAACCGCTATATGATTATACCCGTTTTTTATTAGATTGAAAGCTTAGTTAACTAAAAAAAGAGAATAGGGTAAAATTGGATAAAGTTTACAGGGTATAGAGTGAATCGAATGATTCCCATGATCGAGAAGTTTTTTTAAGAAGCTCGTTACTTGAAGGAAACGAGTTAAGTTTAGATAGCAGTTGAAATGCCTCTAAGGAATTTTTACTTAGAGGCATGTTAAGTTTGGGAGATATAGAATTTATCGAAGCATCTATTGTATATCGTTTCATTACAGCTCAGGTAGAAAAGTGTTGAATTGATTTCAGCGAGAGAGACTGTGTAGGCAGTTTTTTAGTGTAGAAAGAAAGTTAGCCTTTTGCTCCGGATATAACGATACCTTGGATAAAGTATTTTTGTGCAAAGAAAAACAACACAAGTGGTGGTACTACTGCCATCACAGATGCAGCCATTAGTAGCTGCCAAGGAGTCGCTGCATAGGCTGCAGTAAAGTTTGCTAGTCCAAGAGAAAGTGGATAGAGCTCCTGAGTGTTCAGATAGATTAGTGGACCGATTAAATCATTCCACCGGAACATAAACTCCATAATGGCCGCTGTAGCCATTGCTGGTGTAGAGAGTGGCAGTATGACTTTAAAGAAGATTGTGAAATAGCCACCACCATCAATCATCACGGCTTCGTCCAGTTCCTTTGGTAATCCAAGGTAGAATTGGCGCAGTAGAAAGATGAGAAAGGCACTTCCGGCAAGGACCGGAACGGTTAATGGTAGGTAGGAATCAATCCAACCCACCTTGTTAAATAATAGGTATTGAGGAATCATGATGACCTGAGGTGGAAGCATCATCGTGCTAAGTATAATCGCAAAGAGAACTGTTCTTCCTCTAGCGCGGAATCTAGCAAATCCAAAGGCAATCACAGCGGAAAAGAAGACAGTGCCTACCACCGTTACGATTGTATACCACGTGGTGTTCCACAAGTAGGTTCCAAAAGGGTGATTTTCAAAAACCTCGCGATAATTGGACCAATTCCAATTAGTTGGTAAGAGAGTAAGAGGCTGTGAGACAACCTGTTCAAGTGATTTTAATGAAGTGAACACCATCCACAGAACAGGAAACAAAAAGATGGTCAAGCCGAATCCCAATATTAAATAGGTGATTAGTTTACCGCCACTGGATAATTCACCTGGTGCGTAGCTCGTTTTTTTAAATGAAAGCTTCATGACTTGTACCCTCCTTATTTTTTGTCATATTCATAATGGACAGATTTTCTAGATACGTAGAGCGACAGAAAGGTTAGAAGAAAGATAATAATAAATAGAACCCAAGCCTGTGCAGAGGCGTAGCCTATTCGATTTTGGAAAAAGGCTGTTTCAAATAAATAATAAACATAGAAGTAGGACATCCAATCTGGACCACCATCTGTTATCACATAGGCTTGAGTGAATATTTGAAAGGAGCTAATTAGGGCAATAATGCCATTAAAAAGAATGACAGGTGAGATGAGGGGAACCGTAATTTTACGAAAGCGTGCCCATATGCTTGCACCATCTATTGCCGCTGATTCATATAACTCACTAGGAAGCTGTTGTAAGCTGGCAAGGAAAATAATCATTGTCCCTCCAACAGCGGTAAGTTGCATTAAGGCGAAGGAAGGAATAACGGTTAATGGATCTGTAAACCACCCTGGGCCCGTGATGCCAAAGGCGTTATATAAGAAAGAGTTAACAATTCCGAATTGAGGGTTTAAGAGCCACATCCATAGAAAGGCAACGGAAACACCGGAGATGATGGAAGGGGCGTAGAAAAAGGTTCTAAAGAAGGCTTGACCTTTAATTTTAGCATTCAGGAGTAAAGCTAAGGAGAGCCCAAGAATCATCGTAAACGGAACCGCTAATGCAGCATAACCAAAGGTAACGAAAAGCGATCGGAAAAATATGGGGTCTTGGAAAAGGTTGATAAAATTTTGTATGCCAATAAAATTGATAGCACCGAGGATGGAATAATCAGTAAAGCTAAAATATAAGGACGCAAGCATCGGTCCTCCAATAAATAAAGTAAATCCTATAACCCATGGTGAAATAAATAGCCAAAAGTAGCGTTCTTCTCGTCGAGAACTGAGTGATGATTTAGGAAACAGTTTTTGTTTATAAATCGTTTCTTTTTTTAAATTGACAGCCACATGAATAACCTCCTTGATTTGTATTAGTAGTTAAGAGATCTTAGATTCTCTTGAAGCTCCACAAGCCCGTCGTCTACGCTCTTACGCCGATCGTAGACAGCGTTGATGGTCATGTTCTGGTGTTTCATGATCGGAGCAAAATTACTAATTAGATGATTATCCGTTGGCCTGCCATAACGCTCAATACTTTCATCTGCCTTTTGTAAATCAGCTACAGAGATGCCTGTGCGTTCAGAGATTAGCTCAAACCACAATTCCTTTAATCCGCTGTGGGCAGGACTTTCCAACGTCATTTCAACGAGCCATTTAGCTGCTTTATCAGGATCCATCAGAAATTTAAGGAATTCCCATGCTTCATCAGGGTTTTGACTCTGCTCACTTATAGACCATGGATCGACGTAAATAGGAATTTCTCTTTCGTCATTGGAATACGGATAAGCGGCAATCCCCCAATTCATATCAGTGCCCGCATATTGCTTTGTTCCCCATCCACCCTTTAAAACCATGCCTACACGCCCACTTAAAAAAGGATCACTTAATTGGGATAGCGCAGCAATTTCACTTTGTGGAGGCATCACTTCATGCTCATTAATAAGCTCAAAGCGTTTTTGAATTGCTTCTCTGTTACGAGGATTCATCGTGACTTGAGGTTCCTCCATTTGCCCTGTTTCATAGGCTTCATCAGAGAAAAAATCTCCGCCAAAATACCAAGAATCTTTATTAGGAGTATTTTCGTTTAATAAGCCATAAATTCGTTGAGTAGGTGGCAAATCATTGTTTGTAATAGCTTGAGCGGTTTCAATCATAGTGTCCCAATCCCAGCTCTTATCCTCCCAATCAGTAGGTGGATACTCTAATCCAGCTTCGTCAAAGAGATCTTTGTTATAATAAAGAGCGGAGCCCATTGATAATGCAGGCAAGCCAAATGTACCTTCCTCGTTTTTATAAATATCGAGCAAGGTTTCATCAATTCCATCTGTTACGTGAGGATCCTGTTCCAGATAAGGGGTCAGATCCTTTAAGGCGCCTAGCGCGTAGTACGATCCGAATCCGGAGTCAGCCCAGTTTGGCGACCATACATCAGGAACATTCCCCCCAGCGATCATCGTTTGTAGCTTTTGATCAATTTCTCCTTGTGGGATGATCTGAAGACGAACGCGAATACCTGGATTCTCTTTCTCAAATTCATCAATCACTAAACGTTCCCATTCGAGTAAATTTGGATCACTTCGTACAAGCCACGTGATTTGTGTGTCCCCGGTCTGAGTCGTTTCTTCACTTGAACAAGCAACAAAGAGGGAGCAAACGGTTAAAGTAGAAGCAAGTAATATCCTTTTCTTAAACTTCTTCATCGTAAATCCTCCAATCAAGGTTGTTGTAAACGCTTACATAATTAATATTCTTGGTAAATGGATAAATACCTGCTGAAAAAAAGATCATTCCAGTTTTCTTACAAGTGATATTGTAAGAAACTAATAGAAAAAAACTAATGTAAACGCTAACAAAATCTCAGCATTCTACATGTAAAAGAAGTACACTATTAGTATGGTTGCATTCTAACTCAAAGGGAGTTGAAGAATATGAAGTACAGACAATTAGGTAATACTGACTTAAAGATTAGTGAATTAAGCTTTGGGACATGGGCCATTGGCGGATCGTGGGGACAGATAAACGATCGAGAGTCGCTTAAGGCGCTAGAGATTGCAATGGAGAATGGTGTAAATTTCTTTGATACGGCTGATGTTTACGGGAATGGACACAGTGAGGAGTTATTAGCGAAAGCAACTAAAGGAAGAGAAGATGAGATCTATATTGCGACTAAGTTTTGTAGAGGTGGTGATATCCATTCACCAGACACCTACTCGATTGATCAAGTACGAGCATATTGTGAAAATAGTTTGAAGCGATTAGGAAGGGAACGGTTGGACTTATATCAGATCCACTGTCCGCCGCTCGACATTCTTAAGGACGGTAAAGTATTTCAGGTATTAGATCAGTTACAAGCAGAGGGGAAAATCCGTCACTATGGAGTGAGCGTTGAGACTGTAGAGGAAGGTCTCCTTTGCCTAGAACACTCAAATGTACGTGCGCTACAGGTTATCTTTAATCTGTTTAGACAGAAACCACTTGAGGAGTTGTTTCCAAGAGCAAGCGAAAAAGGGGTAGGGATCATTGCACGAGTTCCGTTGGCTAGTGGATTGTTAACCGGAAAATTTACGAATGAGCACATGTTTGAAAAAGATGATCACCGTCATTTTAATAGGAATGGTGAATCGTTTAATGTGGGAGAGACCTTTGGAGGAATAAGCTTTGAAAAAGGGGTCGATCTTGTTCAGGATCTTTTATGGATTGAACAAGGAAGAAAGCATGTATCAAGTGCGGCTTTACGGTGGATATTGGACCAAGATGCAGTAACTACTGTCATCCCTGGCTTTAAAACAGCGGAGCAGGTTCAAAAGAATTTAGAAGCGGTTCATGTTCCTCCGTTTACAGTGGAGGAGCAGCAGAAGCTACTTACTTTTTATCAAACGAAGGTAGAAAAACATATTAGAGGCCCATATTAACATGTAGTGGGTTCGGTCATCGAAAAAAGCAGCAACGGCATAAATCCGTTGCTGCTTTTAGTGTGTTGGCTTAACTTAAACTTGTAAAAAAAACTTATTCATGTATAATACAATTGATGTAATATACATCTATTATTGGAGGAGGACCTTTTTTGAATAGAGAAGATGCCTTAAAACTAAGAGCTGATATTAAGAAAATGATTATATTAACTGGGGTTTTCGAATCCCAAAACTTGCCAGATGGACATTTCGAGAAACCATTACCAGTTTCTCAGATGATGGCGTTAGAGGAATTAGAGGTGGGAGCATTAACCGCTTGGCAATTATCCAATAAACTTAGATTAGAGAATTCAACTGTAAGTAGATTGGTAACCAAATTAGTGGAAAAGGGTTTTATTTATCGCGAAATAAATGAAAAAAATAGAAGAGAGATTATTCTTCACCTTACAGAAGAAGGTCAAAAAACTGTTCACCGCTTAAGAGAGCAGTCCGTTACTTTCTATCAAAGCATTCTCGATCATTTATCAGAATCAGAGCAAAAAATAGTTATGGATGGTTTTGAATTATTTAATGATTCTATTCCTAAGCCTTTTGATAAGTGAATTAAATCGTACCATTTGGAGGAATAAATGAGTTTGGATTTTGAACGTCCTATCATTGAATTAAAAGAGAAGATTGATGAATTAAAGAAATTCATGAAAGAAAATAATGTAGATTTATCTTCAGAAATTCATGTATTAGAAAGCCGCCTAAATAAAATGCAAGATAAAATTTATTCTAATATTACCCCTTTTGAACGAGTTCAAATTGCAAGGCTACGTAACCGACCCACAACATTGGACTATATATCTTTATTGTTTACTAACTTTCTGGAACTTCATGGTGATCGATTGTATGGTGATGACAAAGCCCTTATAGGTGGTATTGCAAAATTTGAAGGGATTCCTGTTACCGTTATTGGTCAACAAAGAGGTAGAAATACAAAGGAAAGTATAGAAAGAAATTTTGGAATGGCGCACCCTGAAGGTTATCGAAAAGCGTTAAGACTTATGAAACAAGCGGATAAATTTAATCGTCCTATTATTACTTTTATTGATACTATAGGCGCCTATCCAGGGGAAGGGTCTGAAGAACGTGGAATTTCTGAAGCGATAGCTCGAAATCTATTTGAAATGATTACACTTAAAGTCCCAATTATTTGCATTGTAATTGGAGAAGCATCAAGTGGTGGAGCTCTTGGCATTAGTGTCGGTAATCATATCCATATGTTAGAGAATTCATGGTACTCGGTGATTTCGCCAGAAGGAGCAGCATCGATCCTATGGAAGGACGCTAAGTATGCTTCAAAAGCTGCTGAACATATGAAAATTTCAGCAGTAGATTTGAAACAGTTAGGAATTATTAATGAGATCATTCCTGAAATGAAAAATGGAGCGCAAAATGATATAACATCACAAGCAAAGATGATTCATTCTGCAATTGAATCATCTCTACGAAACCTGATGCTACTATCCTCAGAAGAGCTTATACAACAGCGGTATGAGAGGTATAGACAAATAGGTGAACTTTAAATATTTTAACTCGACTTTATGTCCATTCATATTTAAAGGGCTTAAACTTCGATAAAAAAATCAAAATGTTAATGTGTAATAACGTTTAAATCACCTTTTGCCATTTGCTACAGTCTAAACTAAAAGGTTTTTTCTTTTTATGATTAAGTATGTTGTGGAACAGAGGATCCCTGCAAATGAAACAATCATCAACAATGGATACGGTAAGAAATGGTCATTAAATGAAATCTTTATAAGATCGATGAAAGATAATCTCTCCGCATCTTCTAAAGGATAATCATGAGTTCCAATGATATCAATATTGAAATTACTTCCAACGTACCATGTAAGCACGGTAGAAAAAATGAAAAGTATGAAGGACAAACCAAGCGAAATAAATCCACGGTAAAAAACCATTATATACCCCCTACCATATTAAACAATTTTATTATACGAAACCTAACATTATGATTAACTAACTCTATCAATATGTTGAAATTGATGAAATCTTTACGGATACAGATTCTTCCTTTATTCCTTCATTTCTTTTAAATGTATTTCTGAGGAATTTTTTTATTTATAGCTATAATATAGAACAAGCAACTATAGATCAAGAAGGGTTTTGATGTAAGGATGAATAAGAAAACACTAATTTTCTCTGTTATTATTACCGCTTTTGTTAGTATTTTGGCTACTAGTTTATTTTACGGTCAAGTGAGTGAAGCTTCTGATGATGAAGCCGGTCTCTTTGAAACATACAAAGAAGGGACAAAAGAACAAGAGACATTACTATTATTTCAGAGCTATTACGAGTTGTTAAAAAGCGACGATTACAAGATGGAGGATTTACTTGAATATTTCTATGAGCCTGAACATATTAGTAAAAAAACGCTAGATTCTTTTTATCTAGATAGCGAAGATTCAGTTGAAATAAAGTTATATGATTTAAATGATCCATATTGCTATGAAGACGAATCAAAGGGAGATAAACAAGTTTGTACTGTACCTGTTTATGTAAAGTATGATGGTCTCCAAGGAGAGATGCTATTAATGGATGCAGTTCAAATAGAGGATGGCATATGGAAAATTCACATGAAAAATATTGAAGATACGAAAGAAGAAGGGGTACATTAAGATATAACAGTTCTCTACATTTTAATTTTTAAAATAAAGAAAGAGGCTGGGACAAAACTAAAAATCAACTAGAAAATGGCGAATGATTCTACGATCGAATCATTCGCCATTCGTGTTTTTTGAAAAAACGAGCGGAAGGAGAACCCGACACTCCTACGGAACAGAACGCGGTGAAGACACTGTAGCGGCGCTTTTCCGCGAAAGGGGCTGAGGCCGTTCCCGTGGAAAGGGAGGGATTCTCCAGTAGCGGGTACCTTGCTATGTTTGTATTAATGTTCTGTCTCGGTCTCTTTTTTATTTTAAAAAAACTAATTGAATCGCCCACCTGCGACGACTGTCTTGAGAAAAAGAACCACCTAACAGAAGAGTATGATATTCTTATTCTAGCTGTGTATATGTCATGAAAAGGTGATTATTTGTGAAGAATCAATTTCTAAAGGGAACTTTCTATTTAACGGGAGCAACCTTTCTATCTAAAATTCTTGGATTTATCTACATTATGCCGTTTGTCCTCATTGTAGGAGATTCAGGCTATGCACTCTATAAATACGCGTATGCGCCTTATACATTAATGCTGAGTGTGGCAACACTCGGTTTACCTATGGCTGTTTCTAAGTATGTGGCCAAATATAATAGTCTTGGAGACTATCAGGCAGGAAGAGATCTACTCAATAAAGGGTTAAAGCTTATGATGGGCATGGGTGTGCTAACATTTTTAGCATTGTTCTTTTTAGCGCCGTCTCTTGCATCAGTCGTTATAAAAGAAGGAGATGTGAGCGGGAACACACATGAAGATGTAGTCTACGTCATCCGACTCGTCAGTATTGCTCTACTGATTATTCCGCCAATGAGTATGATGAGAGGATTTTTTCAAGGGAATCAACAGATGGGTCCCTCTGCGTTTAGTACCGTACTGGAGCAAATTGTTCGCATCCTCTTTATTCTAGCTGGCTCCTTTGCCGTTTTATACATCTTTAACGGTACAGCCACTCAGGCTGTTGGAATAAGTACTATGGGAGCGTTTGTTGGAGGTCTGGCAAGCTTAGGGCTGCTTGTATGGTTTTTTGTAAAAAGAAAGGATTTGTTCCCGGCCTTTCGAAATAAACATGGAGAACACCAACCGATTGAATGGTTACCAATGCTTAAGGAGCTAACAAGCTATGCCATTCCTTTTGTATTAGTAGGGCTTGCCATTCCTCTCTATCAGAACATTGATACCTTTACCATTAATAACTTGTTAACAAATGCTGGTTATAGTTTGATGGAGGCAGAGCAGGTAAATGCGATCATTGGCCTTGCTCAAATTCTTGTACTCGTTCCAGTTTCACTTGCGACAGCGTTTAGTATCTCGCTTATTCCAAATATTACTGGATCCTTTAGTAAGGGAGACATGAAGGACGTAACAGACAAGATTAAACAAACGTTTATTTTACTTATGTTTGTCCTGTTACCTGCAGTAGTGGGGATGACATTGTTAAGCGACCCGATCTACACTAGCATTTTTGGCGAGAACAACCAGCCTGAACTTGGTGGACGTATTCTTGCCTGGTATGCACCAATGGGCATTCTCTTTTCGTTATTTTCCGTTGCGGCAGCCATTTTACAAGGAATTAATAAGCAAAAGCAGGCGATCATTGGCTTGGGGCTCGGTGTTGTAGTCAAAGTTATACTTAATGCGTTGCTGATCCCTCACTTTTATGAGCTTGGTCCAATAATCGCAACGTATGCTGGATATTTTGTGTCTGTTTGTTATTTAACAGCAGTCATTTACCGCAATGTTAACATACCGGTTGTAAAGCTTCTAAAACCACTTGTTCCAATTGGCTTGATGGTTGTCCTGATGATGGTCGTTGTCGTAGCGACTGAGTTTCTTGTTCGCTTGGCTTTAACGGATGTAATTGATAATTATCCACTTTCGTTCATTGTTACAGGAGTCTCTGTTTTAGCTGGAGCCGGTGTGTATCTTGTTGTGAGTAAGCAGACTGGTTTGATTCGATTGATTGTTAGAAAAAATGGTTGATTAAAGAATATTATGCTTGAGACATAACTAAAAATCATTAAAAAATGGCGAATGATTCAATTACAGAATCATTCGCCATTGGTGATTTTATTTGAACAAGCGGAGGGAGAACCCGAGACTCCTACGGAACAGAACGCGGTGAAGACACTGTAGCGGCGCCCTTTCCGCGAGAGGGGCTGAGGCCGTTCCCGTGGAAAGCGAGGGATTCTCCTGTAGCGGATTCGAAGCTATGTTCGTGTTTTACTATCTGTGTTAATGTTATGTCCTCGGCCTCGGTTGTTTCATTCCATCTCAATAATCAACTTCGGATGCTGATTCTCCTGCTTAATCTGCTTTAGCAGGTGACGTTTGAAGAAGTACATCACCCACAGATGGAACTTAGCCTGAGTGAATGTGTATATAAACCAGGGTAAGGAGGGTTTATACTCATGAATGGCAATAATGCATTCCTGAGAGTTTGGAATCTGTCTGAACTCAAGACGTCCTCTTCCAGATGTCTCTTCGCGCTTAGCGAAGGTGCCGCCTGAGATATAGAAGAGTGCACGGCTCTCGTTACTTCGATCGTGTGAGTACGTTAACGAAAGTAACGGTTCATTACCAAGCATGTAGATCTTCGCATTGCGATCCTGGTCAACAGAGGTTCGAATGAGTGGTCGACCAAATTCTTCTAACCAGTCAATGTAACGGGATGCAGCCCAAGAGGCCGTTTTGCCCTCGGGTAGCAGTACCCTCTGAACAGAACGTACATCAGAGATCACTGGCTTCGAACGGGAGCTTGAATTAGAAGAGTCTTTCTCTTGTTTTTGTTGCTGTTCTTCTTTTTCCTTTTTCTCTTGTTCTTCCTGCTCGAGCGCTGATTTCGCAGCTTCTTTAAACGATATCTTCCCGTAGCTTAAGTCTTTGTCCATGTTCTCAGGATTTGCAACCATGGGATGAATCAAGCTTTCAATCAACGGGTAGACCATCTCACGAGGCGTGCCGGTTGTTACACTTACCCACAATCGAGAAAGCTTTACTGTCATAAACGGAATATTGAGTAGCTTTCTTTTTTTGCCCATGACTTCCGCTGTGTCGATCATCATTTCCTTATAGGTCATGATTTCAGGCCCGCCGACATCAATGGATTCGCCTGAGAGTTTTTTATTGCCGATACTTCCTTTTAACGCATGTAATACATCCTGAAGCGCAATCGGATGTGTTTTTTGACGTGTCCATTTAGGTAATGCCATCATCGGTAATCTTTTAACAAGTTTCTTAACAATTGGAAACGAGGAGCCTTTAGGGCCAACGATTAAGCCTGCACGAACGGTTGTCACAGGAACACCGTAGGAAGAGAGGACTTTTTCAACCTCCAGTCGGCTACGTAAATGTCGTGATAGCTCATCCGCATCCGGTGGAATAATTCCGCTTAAGTAAATGATTTGCTTCACACCATTTTTCTTAGCGGCTTGAGCAAAGTTATCGGCCAAAATAAGATCCATGTCTTCAAATTTAGCCTGAGTTAACTTTGCGGAAGGCATCATGGAATGGACCAGGTACACTGCATAGTCAGCGCCTTCAAGCGCTTTTTCGGCATCCTTAAGGGAGAACAGGTCAGCTGATCTCCAGGTTACATTCTCTGAGTCTTCGTATTTATCCCCATTACGTGACAAAGCAATGATATCCGCTTGCTTTCCAAGTTTTTTCAGTAGGTTATTCCCGATATATCCGCTTGCTCCTGTTAGGGCGATGACGGGTCTTTTTTCATTTGTTGTTTGGTTATCCATTGCGCACGCTCCTCGTCTTAACTTCACTATGTGTATGGTTACCCTTGAACGAGTGGTTATAATCTACTCATCTTATTTTCGTCCGAAGTTCATATGGACATAGCGTCCGTAGAAGTATCCATATACACCGAATAAAATAAGTCCGATTGCTACAACACCAAGAAGCCATTGACCATAAGGTTGTTGTGAAAGTTCATATAAGGCCCCATCCATTCCCTGTGTATCATCTGCGTCAGCATTTAGGGCAGTTTGAATGAGGAAAACACCAATTAAAGCAAATACGATCGCACGCGAAACTAAGCCCATTCGCCCAATGGTTCTAGTCAGATTCCATTCATGTTTGTTCATTTCAGCCTTCTTAAATTCTTTTAAAAATAAGCCTGAGATTGCTTTATAGCCTTCGTATAGCGCATAGACAATAATACCAATACCAATTGCCCCGATAATCCATTGACCAAAGGGCTGTGATAACAGAATCTGTGAGTAAGTTTCTTCGTCACTGCCCCCAGATCCGCCAGAATGAGTGGCAAAGGAAAAGGCATTAAAGGCCAAGCTGGCATAAATCAAGGCACTTCCAACAAAGCCAGCACGAACAAAAACCCCTTTTATTCCTTTACCAAAATGACCTGTATCAACTGAGGCTCGAATGAACATCCAAACGACGTAACCCATGAGTCCAATGCCTACTAACCATAAAACCACTTCTCCAAAGGGCATACTAGCAAGAGTTTGTAAGGCACCATTTGTATCTTCTGTATCTCCACCGACTCCCATTGCTGTCATAAAAGCAAGCACACCAATTAAAATATACACGAACCCTTGAGACATGTACCCAAATCGACCCAAGCGTCTAATCCAAGGTTTTGACTCATCTTTGGCTTCAGACGCTTTTTGTTTTGTTTGTTGCTTCGTTGGAGTGTGCTTTGCCACTGTTCTCAGTCCTTTCAGTTATCTGTCTATAAGATTCCCCAATCCCGGTAGACCAAACCAAAACAAAAAGCTAGTGACTCCGTGGAGAATCACTAGCTTCTTTATCTTTTATTTCGTTAAAATAATCGGTTCTTCCTTCGTCACAATAATCGTATGTTCATATTGAGCCACAAAGCTGTTATCTGCCGTTGTCAGGGTCCATCCATCATCAAGCTGATAGACGTCCTCAGCCTTAGTTGAGACGAATGGTTCAAAGGCAATGACTTCTCCGTCTTTAAATAGCTTTGTATCACGTGAGTTGTAATAATTGAAGATATGCTCAGGTGAATCATGTAATGATAAACCAATGCCGTGTCCTGTTAGGTTTTTAATGACTGTAAACCCATGCTCTTGGGCCGTTTGGAACACTGCGCGACCAACTCCATTTTGTTTAGAGCCTGCTCTAAACTTTTTAAGGCCAGCATCGAATGTGTTTTTCGTTGCTTCAATGAGATCTGTTAAAATTGGCTCGCCTTTTCCGACAACGAAAGAATGACCCGTATCTGCGAAGTATCCATTTAATGAGCCAGATACATCGATATTTACAATATCTCCTTCTTTAATAACGCGAGATCCAGGGATACCGTGTGCTACTTCTTCATTGACGCATATACATGTGTATCCAGGGAAATCGTACGTACTGATTGGTGCAGAGATCGCACCAAATTTCTTAAAAAGCTTTCCTCCGATCTCATCGATTTCTTTTGTTGTCACTCCCGGCTTCGTATGGAGGGTGAGCTCCTCTCGAATTTCTGCAACAATTTTTCCTATTTCCTTTAGTCCGTGTAAGTCTGTTTCGTTTTGTACGATCATACGTGCATTCTCCTTCATATATAGATGTCTATCTTTATGCTATGTGTATTTGTCTAGGGTTTAGTCTGTTACAACTTCACTACCATTTATTCTACGCTTAAGTATAGCGTACATCAATGGATTAGCAAAAACGTATGAGTTCCTTGGGTAAAGAAAAAGACGAGGATTCGATGATCACTCGTCTTCACATTTCTTAAAACGCACCGCTTCCACCGCCGCTTCCACCAACTCCGCCGCCTGGAGAACTGCCGGATGGGGAAGAAGATGGGGCCGCACTTGAACTAGCTGTATTCATGCTCGCTTGCGCAACTACGGAGATTGCAATAAATGTTGTCACATCAAATGAGTAGGCAGCCATAGCTTGAGGCTGACCCTTAAACACTTCTTCAAGTTCTGTATTTTTAGCTTTTAAGTTCTTATCTCCTGTACCGATACCATAGATGATTGCACGCATTAAATCATCTTGCTTCCAGCTTGTCATTTCAGCTGCTGGAATCGTTGCGGCTTGCTTGCTGAATTGATTCCATTCATAGACGATACGCGCGCCTTCGGTTGTTCGTGGGTGATAGAAAATCGCGTAACCAACATACCCGATAAAAAGCAGAATAGAAAAGAACAACCACATTGGTAAATCATACATAGGAAAGAGTACAAACAGTGGAACAAAGATCAGACTGGCAAGCCCAATCGTTAAACGGTAAGCCGTTTTGTTTTGGAGTAAATTTGCTTCCTTCATCTCTTCTCTAATGGCGGTTTTCCATTTGTGATCATAATGCTGATACGCTTCGTGATTTTTCTTGTCTTTCGCATAACTCTCTAACTGCTGAAGGGAGAACGATTTTCCATCTCCAATCGCATCAAACAGCCACTCAATTAAGATCTGCTCTGACTTGGAAGCACCCTCTTTATCAATCAATGTAAATTGATTCGTATCATGTTCTTTCACAAATCCTTTTCGCATAAGGTCAAGCAATCCTGCAGCCATTGCTTCTGGACGGAGTGTGCTCTTTGTGTAGAGAATCGTTGCCAGCATGCCAAGCTTTTGTTTAGGAATGTGTTTGGCTGCTTGGTATTCCTGCTCAAATGATTTGTAGATTTGCCTGCTTCTTAAATAAGAACCAAAAATTAAAATGAATAGAAGAAGCCCGGCAAGCGGAATAAAAATGACCGCGAAGCTTGAAAGGCGATCCTGCATGGAAGTAAACGCAGCTGCCTCATCCTTTACTTCTTGCTCATCAGTTAAGATGGTTTCTCCCATCTCTTGATTAATAACCGTTGCATTTGTAAATAATTCGCTTGGATAGGCTACTCGAATAAATCCATTTGATCCATCAGAAACAGTCCCAAGAGAATACTGAACAGTACCATCTTCTTGTATCGTTTCTTTTCCAAAGGTTTCATCCTTGCCATAAGCGATTACTTCATTTGTTTCTGCTGGTGGATGGATGATCACAGTCATATCTTCATAAGGAACTTCGCCACTTGAATCGAAGAATGACCAGTTAAAATCAGCGACATCCTGATACACGGTTGCACCGTTTGTAATGGTGTAAGTAAGATCAAGAGTAACAGTTTCATAACTGCCTGGACGCATGATTTTATAAAGTGCTCCGTCTTGCTCAACCTCTAGGGGCTGACCATTTTCTGAAGCCTCAACGTTTGTGATTTCCGTGTTTTCTTTTTGATAAAGGGTTCTTGTTAATCCGTTAAAATCATCCTCAAAGTCGTACACATGTGTTTCTTTAACCGAGACATCCCCGTTTTCTAAAATAGTGGCATCTATCGTTGATTCTGGAATCGTGAAATCAATCGCAAACGCCTGATGGGGAACAAACAGCAATGTAAGTAAAAGGAGGGGAATCAGCATCATCGTTCGTTTTATCATGAGTTGCACCTGCTTTCTTTCTAATTCATACGTGTCATGGAAAAAAAGGTTTCAAAAAGTGAAACGTATTCTGGATAAATCCGTAAATAAATAAAGAGGGGTGACTTATGAAACAAAACATACAAAAGCCAGACCAGAAGATATCAGAGAAAGCAGCAAGTGTATGGAGAATTTCTTCTGCCATCACACATGCCATTACTTTGCTCATACTAGGTACAGTCATTTTCTTGCATCATTATTACGAATGGGTAGAGTGGATTGGGTACGTGCTCTATGTGTTCATAGCTATTGATTTTCTTTATGCTCTCTACAAAATAATTATTTATCCCATTTATATGCAACGAACGTGGAGATACCGAGTGGATGATGAATACATACAAATGAAGTATGGAGTAATTGATCAAGAACATGTACTAGTTCCTATGGTGAAGGTGTTGCATGTCAGTACAAACCAAGGGCCAATTCTAAGAAGGTATGGGTTATCTACCATTACCATTGGGACAACAGCTTCATCACATGAGATTCCAGCATTACCTAATGAGGAAGCCGAAGACCTCCGTGAAAAAATCGCTGTGCTCGCGAAGGTGTATGAAAATGAGTGAGCAAACAATCCAATTAAATCATCCGTACCGGCTACATGCTTCCTTTTTGTTGTCTGAGCTCGTTGGAACGATTAAAAACTATTTTTTTCCGATCATTTTATTGTGGATTGTCAATGCTAATTCAGATTCAACATTTCTACTCATTGCTAAATGGGGACTATTAGTGGTCATTGCTATCTCCATCGTTTCGTCTATCCTAGAGTGGATCCATTTTCGTTATCAGTTCACGGATACCGATCTTCAAATAAAGAAGGGTGGGCTTGTACGAAAGGAGCAATATATCCAGTATCATCGTATTCAAAATGTCTCGAGAACGACAAATCTTATTGGCAAAATTTTTCGAGTAACAACCATTAAGCTTGAAACCGAAGCACAGGATGATGCGACCGTTCATTTGAAAATGGTGACACACAAGCAAGCAACTGCTATTCAAACCTTTCTTGAATGGAAGAGCAATCATAAGGCAAATGACATTGAATCTAGTGATGATGTATCAACTCTAAGCAAATCACTTCACTATAAAGTAACAAAAAAAGAACTACTTAAAGCATCCTTTACATCATTTAGTATTGTGGCACTCATTCCAATCTTGATGACAATCTTCTTTAACATAGATGAGGTATTTTCATTAGATGGTCATGTTGACACAGTGGTAAGTTTTCTTCAGGATCATTGGATCTGGCTGACCATCGCAATCATTGGTTTGTTGATTGTCTCATGCTTGTTTGGAGTCGTAACGACCTTTTTACAGTATGGCCGTTTTGAAGTGAGAAGTGATGAAAAGCGCATCTATATCAAAAAAGGGATCATTCAAGAAAAAGAAAATTCCATTCTAAAGAGTAAAGTACAAGGAGTGGTCGTTTCAAAAAGTATTATTAGGCGCTGGTTTGGGATTGCAAAGGTCCGATTGATTTGTGCAGGAGGAGAAATGGAAACAGATGAAACGGAGTCTGCTGTCATTTTTCCTTTTATATCCGTTAAACGAATTCCAGAGCTTCTGCCAGAGATCATTCCTGGTTTTGTGTATCAACAGCCTGAACGTAGACTCCCGCGTCGTGCACTTTGGGTAAAGCTGCTACGTCCAAGTTACTTTTGGGTTATTGTAACAGTCGTTGTCTTTATATTCTGGAGTCACTTATGGTATCTGTCGCCTATCCTCCTCGCATTAATCATATGTAATCGATTAATGGATTACCGGTTTACAAGGTATCAAATTACGGAATCGATTACACAGTATGAAATAGGTGGCGTGTTCAACGAATTAACGACAACCGGCATGAAAAAGGTGGAAGAAGTGAAGGTGACTAGGTCATGGCTTCAGCGTCGGTTTGGGCTCGCATCTATTCAAGTCGCTACACGTGGAAAACCGGTTCAATTTATTATGATTAATGATATCCCAGAGAGTGATGCGTTCGATTATTACATGTGGTATGAACAGTTTGTCAACGAACGTTATCACTTTTATGTAGAACAAAACAAAAAGCAAGAGATGATCAATGATAACGGGGAGTTTAACGAAGCTGACGTAGGAATGGAAGAAAATGATATAAAATAAAGCATACGTAAGTAAGAGCTATTTGTTAACGTTTTTTTCGATTCTGGTGAAAAATAGTTAGATTCCCGAAGTAAGCATTCCAATCTGATTTGAGTTATAATACTTCGATATGACTTTATAAGACTTAGATTGGGATGAAAAAGAATGAATGATCGTATAATCGTGCCTCTTTGGGCATTTGGACTTTTTATTGTTATCATGAACACAACCATGTTTAATGTGTCGATACCAGGTATTATTGGACAATTAGATGTAACGGCTGAGCTCGGTTCTTGGATTATCTCTAGTTACTCAATTGGTTATGCATTAACAACGGTCATTTATAGCCGTTTGTCTGATTCTGTATCTATTCGGCTTCTTATTGCAGTTGGTGTAACGGTACTCACAACCGGTTCCGTTTCCGGAATCTTTGCCACAGATTTTAACACGCTTCTCCTGGCAAGAATCTTGCAATCAGCGGGGGCAGGAGCCATCGCGGGTCTTGGCATGATTATTGTTAGTCGTTATATTCCATATGAACGACGCGGAAGTGCGCTTGCTTTAATATCAGCGGCAAGTGCCATGGCTTTTGGGATGGGGCCAATCGTTGGTGGTGTTGTCTATCAAACCTTTGGCTGGTCTGGTTTGTTTGCCATTACTTGTTTAGTTATTTTAATCTTCCCGGTTATCATTCCGCTTCTTCCTAAAGAAGAGCCAAAAGCATTTCAATTTGATGTGATTGGTGGTTTGTTAACCGTCATTAATACCATCACATTGTTACTTGCTGTCACACAACGTTCCATTTGGATGCTTGTTGTATGTATTGCCACTATAGTTATCCATGGCTTTTACGTGAAGCGTGACAAGCCTACCTTTATACGGAAAGAGCTGCTAAAGCAACCTCCTTACTTGAAGCTTTTGGCTGTAGGATTTTGTGTGATGTCGTTAAACTTAGGGAATCTATTTCTCATGCCACTTGTACTTGCAAATGAGTTTGGTACATCTGCGATGAATATCGGCTTTATGATTGCACCAGGTGCGATTGTAACAGCCATCATTTCAAGGTATGTTGGTCGTGGAATTGATAAATTAGGAAATAGGAAATTTTTATTATGGGGACATGTTCTGCTTGCAGCAGTAGCTGCTGTGTTCGCGTTGTTTACATCAGTGTCTCCGCTTGTAATCTTGATCGGATATCTCTTTTTCTCACCCGCTTTCTCTGCAACCTTAAGTGCATTAAATAATGAGGTATCAAGAATTCTTCCTGATGAGTTTATTGGATCTGGTATGGGAATGATGCAGCTTGCTCAGTTCATGGGTGGGTCATTATCCGTTGCAATCTGTGGGATTTTAATTTCCTTCCATGTCAATGTGTCCATTATTCATGAATATGGGTTTGTGTATGTTTGCTTATTTGCACTCATTCTATGCTCAATGGTTATCTATTTGTGGTTCCAGTTTTCACTACAAAAAGAGGAACGAAAGGCAAGTTCTCTATCATAACGGAGGATACGTAAATGACTAAGCTTTCTTTTTTTGAACAAGTGTATGAACTCGTCGAAGAGATTCCAAAAGGACGAGTGGCTACGTACGGTCAGATTGCACGGCTGCTCGAACAGCCTCATAACGCAAGAGTTGTGGGGTGGGCGATGCGCCAGGCACCAGCTGGACTTCCTAGTCATCGTGTAGTAAAACGATCAGGTGAACCCGCGCCTGATCGTATTCTTTTTAGAGGAGGATACACTCAGCGGGAGCTTCTTGTGGCAGAACTCATTCCCTTTCACTCGAATGGTTGTATTAATCTTTCTGCCTGCATGTGGGAAAGGTGATTAGACAAGTTCGATGATTCGCCTTAAAATAGGAGAAGACTGTACGATGGAATGGGGAGAACGGTGTGACAAAAAGAAAATGGATTTCGCTAGGGATTGCAATCGTAGCTTTAATTGGAATTGCAATCTACTTTGTTGGATTTTATCCAACTCCTTCAGAGCGCGCGTTTGATAAAGGGCTTACATATGTAAAGGAGCAAAACGTTTCCATCCTTCAAATTCATAAGAAGCAAGAGCATGGTCCGTCTGTTTTTTTCTTCAGTGATACCGATCAAGTTGGCATGATAGAGGCGGCACCAGGAGAGGACTTGATTCAGGCAAAGGCACAAAAGAACAATGTGGCTAATGGAATCAGTTTGGTCTCCCTAGCAGGGATTGAAAGACATAGTGGCATCTTACTAGAACGCGAGGACGCAGCGGACATTGAACGTGTCACGTTTGCAAAGGACGAGGAAGAACTTGCCCAGTTTGAAATTGAAGAGGACGACGGCGATTATAGTGGATTCTTAGATGAAAGTAGAAGTCTCTCTGATTACAATGTGATCACGCTAACGAAATCGAATGGGGAGTCGGAAGTGATCATTCTTGATTAAGGAAGGTGAGAAATGGTCTCACTAGATCTTTTAAGAGAAGGAACGGCAAAACAACAAACTGTTTATCGAGTGATACAAGATCTGCATACCATGGAGACTTGGTCTATGTATTCTCCCGTTTTATGTGGGACGATTCCAATCGATATTGATTTAGATACATCTGATTTGGACATAATTATGGAAATCGATACCTCAAACCACGGCAAGGTTCAAAAGGAAATGAAAAGGCTCTATCAAGGTTTTCAAGGCTTTCACACGAAGCGATACGAGGTGAGAGGTATACCGACCCTGAAAGCAAACTTTAACTACCAAGGCTTTGAGTTTGAATTGTTTGCACAGCCCGTTCCTGTAATTGAACAAAATGCCTATGTACATATGGTGATTGAGGCTGCTCTCTTAAAGGAAGATGACTCTATGAGGGAGCAAATCCTGAATTTAAAAAGAGCAGGTATGAAAACAGAGCCAGCCTTTTGTGAAGTGCTTGGACTCAAAGGTGACGCGTATGACGAATTGATTCAGTATGGAAAAAGACGAGGAATGATCTAAGGAGTGAAATGTATATGAAATGGACTAAATCAATTACCGCTGCAATTATGACAAGCTTATTTATCATAAGTGGTTGTGGAACATCAGGACCCGATGAAAATGAAGACGCATCGGTTGCAAACGAAGTCGACATTGATCTTGAAAATCCAACGGTTGTTACAATGACGATGGAGAATGGGGGAGAGATTGTGATGGAGCTCTATCCCGATGTCGCACCAAAAACAGTAGAAAACTTTGTTAAACTCGCCAGTGATGGCTTTTATAACGGATTAACCTTTCACCGTGTCATTCCTGGATTCATGATCCAAGGCGGGGATCCAGAAGGGAACGGTACAGGTGGACCTGACCATTCAGTAGAAGGTGAGTTTTCTAGTAACGGATTTGAGAACAATCTAAGTCATGAACGGGGAGTCGTTTCCATGGCACGCAGTCAGGACCCAGACTCAGCAGGGAGCCAGTTCTTTATTGTCGTGGAGGACTCGACATTTCTTGATGGAGACTATGCGGCGTTCGGTAAGGTGACTGAGGGTATGGATGTAGTGGATGAGATTGTATCTGTCGAAACGAGTGGAGAAAAACCCGTCGAGGGACAAGAGCAAGTAATTGAGACGATTACCGTTCAATAATGATTGAAGAACCACCTTTTCAAAAAAGAAAAGGTGGTTCTTTTTTATGGATTCAGGGGCTTTTCATAAAAGTAAAAGGGATTTTTTCGTTCGGGAAACGTTCGTTCACCTACAAAGGTATAGTGGTGTTTTGTAAATAGTTCTTGTGCCTTGCGATTTAATGAATATGTGTCTACCTTCATGGATGTCATGCCATTCTCAATCGCATAGCTTTCGGCGAAGGTTATAAGTTTTGAAGCAATTCCTTTCTTACGAATAGTTGGATTTACCACTAATCGATGAAAAATCATTGCCTGTTCAACAGGTTGATGCCAATCGAATTTACTATATGCATTGGAGAACTGTTGATCGATTGTGATCGATCCAGCGACCTCGCCATCAAGAATATATACGAAAATGGACTCGTTCTGTACATCCCTTTGAAAGTCCTCAGCCAAAGGGTACTGATCATTCCATTGATCATTCCCTTCTTCTTTCATAACTTTAACCGTTTCTGATGCTATTACTTCTAAATATTGGATATCTATATATTGTGCTGAACGGATCAAAACATTCACCTCGAAACAAAGATATCTCCAAATGTTATCACAGACCCTATAAAATGTCTGTACATTACCCCTTATGCTTCGAGTTTAAACAGTATATTTAGTGAATATTGATAAATAATAAACGTACTTACAAAAGTTTTATTTGGTTGACATGAATATATTCAAGGTGTATATTTTGTGTCCCGAAGTAATAAGGTGTATTCCTTAATTCTACGAAAGAAGGTCCTATTGTGAATTCAACACAGGCATTACCTAAAGAAAAGATCGAAACCGCTTTGAAAGGGAAGGATTTATTAATGAATCCGAGCCTTAATAAAGGAGTGGCATTTACAGAAGATGAAAGAAAAGAATTAGAACTAGAAGGTCTCCTCCCTCCAACTGTTTTAACGATTAAAGAGCAAAGTGATCGTGCATACGAACAGTTTTTAGCGCAACCAACAAATCTCCGGAAGAATGTCGTATTAAGTGATTTAGCGAATCGGAACCGAGTGTTATTTTATCACTTGTTCAGTGAGCACATCGCTGAAATGCTACCTATTGTTTATACTCCAACCGTAGGCACGGCCATTCAAGAATATAGCCATGAATATTATCGTCCCGAAGGCTTATACCTTTCCATAAATAATCTTGATGGAATATCGCAGGCATTTGAGAATATTGACCTTGGTCCAGATGATATAGATATCATTGTTGCAACAGACTCTGAAAGTATTCTAGGAATAGGAGACTGGGGTATCGGTGGAATCAAAATTGCGATTGGAAAGCTTGCTGTGTATACTGCGGCTGCTGGAATAGACCCAAGTCGAGTATTAGCCGTTGTCTTAGATGCTGGTACGAATAACCAGAAACTCCTCGATGATCCTTTATACATTGGTGAACGTCATGAGCGTGTCCGCGGAGAAAAGTATGATCAGTTTATCTCAGCTTATGTTGAAGAAGCACTTAAGAAATTCCCGAGTGCCTTACTTCATTGGGAGGATTTCGGAGGTGCCAATGCTCGTAAAATCATTGATGACTACAAGGAATCTGTTTTAAATTTTAATGACGATATTCAAGGTACAGGTGCCGTAACATTGTCTGCGATTGTGTCTGCATTAAAAGTAACGAATGCACCGATAGAAAAGCAACGAGTGGTCGTTTTTGGACCAGGATCAGCGGGAATTGGGAATGCCGATCAAATCGTTGGAGCAATGAGCCTGAACGGAATAACGGAAGAGGCTGCGTACCAACAATTCTGGGCGGTTGATCAGTTCGGTCTCCTTACTGAAAATAGAGGAAACACAGCAGACTTCCATAAGCCATACCTGCGTCCAGATTCTGAGGTGACTGACTGGGCAAGAAATGAAGAAGGTCAAATCGAGTTGTTAGAGGTCATTAAAAAAGTGAAGCCAACCATTCTTATTGGTACTTCTGGAACAACAGGTGCTTTTAGCGAAGAGGTTGTACGTGAAATGGCGGCTCATACTGAGCGACCGATCATTATGCCAATGTCCAATCCAACGCCTTTAGCAGAAGCTATTCCAGAGGATCTAATTAAATGGACGGATGGAAAAGCTCTTATCGCAACAGGTAGTCCGTTTTCTCCAGTTAGCTACAAAGGTGTTGACTATGAGATCGGTCAAGCCAACAATGCATTTGTATTTCCAGGACTCGGACTTGGAGCTGTAGTCGTAAAAGCAAAACTGTTCACTGAGAAAATGTTTGCTGCCTCTGCTGAAGCTGTAGCAAATGCCACAAAAGGGACGGGAGAAGGCGCTTCGATTCTTCCGAGGGTAGAAGATCTTCGGTCTGTTTCACTAGATGTTGCAGTTGCTGTGGCTAAAGCAGCTATTGAAGATCATGTGGCTCAAGTAACACCAGAAAACGTTGAACAGGCAGTGAAGGAAGCAATGTGGGAGCCAACCTATAAAACCATTGTACCTTCTAAAAAAGCTAACTAAAATTGGGGTCCTGAAAAGTGGGAATTAGTGAAATCTTCATTATCCTGATACCGATATTCTTTGTTATATTACTCGGGTATCTTGCAGGATATTTAAATGTATTTGATAAACATTCATCCAAGGGTATTAATACCCTTGTTACAAAGTTTGCCTTACCAGCTCATTTATTTGTTGGTGTGACAACAACACCTAGGGATGTCCTTATTGCACAATGGCCATTTCTAATTGCTTTGATACTTGGAATTTTTGTTTTTTATCTTCTGATTTATGTGGTCATGAAGTTTGGATTTAAGTTCACCCTTTCAAATGCGGCTATGTTTTCATTAAATTCCGCTCAACCGACCTTTGCTTTTATGGGGATACCAGTACTCGGAAGTTTGTTTGGTTCGGAAGTTGTTGCGGTTCCTATTGCTGTGACTGGTATTGTGGTGAATGCGCTTCTTGATCCAACAGCAACCATTATGGGAACAATTGGACAAAGAGAAAAAGTAGAAAACGAAAAGATGGGGAAAGTGATTATTAAAACCTTTGCGCATGGTCTACGTGAGCCTTTGGCACTTGTACCATTAATTGCAGTGGTCCTTACTCTACTTGGTTTTCATGCACCAGGTTTACTAGCTGATTCGTTTAATGAAATTGGTGATGTAACTTCAGGTGTTGCACTTTTTGCTGTTGGTGTGACGGTAGGTATTAGAAAGATAAGCTTCAATCTATCGGCTTTCAGTATTGCCATTTTAAAAACAATCATTCAGCCAGCGTTAATGTTTTTGATTGCATGGGCGATGGGAATGTCTCAAGCAGATACGACGATGCTCGTATTACTCGTTGCTTTTCCTGGATCAGCAGTTGCTGCTATGATCGCTGTACGATTCGAGTCAATGGAGGCTGAAGCGGGTTCTGCCTTTGTGTTAAGTGCCATTATTTCTGTATTGACCTTACCTTTCTTAATTTCACTTCTGATGTGAGTGAAGACAAACAAAAAGCCTTCAAAAATGATTAACATTTTTGAAGGCTTTTCACTTTTTAATTCAGCTTGAACGTATTGGAACTTTTTTCATGCTGATACGTAAATAAACACAGGAAAGAAAGGATGTGGTGAAATGGACTTATATATTAAACAACGGATCTTCACGTTTAATGACCAATTTACTGTGGCTGACCTGCAAGGAAATCAGTTATATGACGTACAAGGGAAATTCTTTTCATTCGGAGACCAATTAACAATATCCGAAGTGGGTGGTTCTAGTGAAATAAAAATCAGACAGAAACTCGCCTCCTGGATGCCTCGTTACTTAATTGAACAGGATGGCCAGGTTATTTGCGAGATGGTAAAGAAATTCACATTCTTCAAAGCCAACTTTGATATACTCCCGCACAACTGGGTAGTAGAAGGGGATGTGTTTAATCATCAATACGTTTTAAAGGATGGATCAACTGAATTAATGAGCGTGACAAAAGAATGGCTATCCTGGGGTGATACGTACCACGTTACCATTCACAACGATGAACGTGTTTTACCTTGTTTGGCTATCATGATTGTGATTGATATGGTTCTTCATAATAAAAAGAGCAGTGGAAGTGGAAACCATTCGTTTGGTGGTAGTCAGTAAGAGATTAGCTTGCAAAATACGTTGATTTTCGGACGAAGAAGAGTGAGAGGCAGAGCAAGAAGAAAAGTCTGCGAACCAAGAACAACAGCGTTAGCAAGAGGTAGAAAAGGTATACCAAGAACAACCTCAATTTAACTAAGAAGCAAAGAGCCTTAGCAAGACCAACGAGCAGCTGACCAAGCCCCGAGCCCAGTCCACCAAGAAACAGGTGCTGATATCAAGGAAAACGTATCTAAAACCAAGCCCGCCTCCTCGATACCAAGCACGATGGCTCCCATACCAAGAAGAAGAAAAGGAATACCAAGAAGCCCGAGAAGCTAATCAAGAACAGCAGCAACAGCAAAAGGAAAGCAAGGAACAAGCCCAGCATTAGTAGCGGGGCTTGATTCTTACGTTCACGGAGCGAGCGTGTCGTACATATACGAATAAAACTGTTCTTTAAGTTCAAGTGTACGATCTGGTGAGACTATATGTATGACTCTTAACCCATATGAGTACGTTAGAAAAGAAGAGGCACTTCGGGCTGGGTCAACCTTAGAGTCAATGACTCCACCCATTTGTCCAGCTTTAATCCAGCTTACTGCTTGGCTCTCACTAAACGTATAAAAGGCATTTAAAACCTCTTCAACCTGAGGATTGTCTTTCTTGCTTAGGAGATATGTGAAAATCGCGTTCGTTACGTCTTCTTCCTTCAGAAAGAAGGTTAATCCCTCAGTAATAGCTGAAAGCGGCTCTTCTAATTGAATACAATTGTCCTCCAGAATAGACCAGAATGTAGCATTAATTTTTCTAATATGACTTTGAAGTAACAAACCAAATAACTCGTCTTTGCTACTCACATAATGATAGATAGCACCTTTCGAAACACCAGAATGATCCATTATCATCTTTAAAGTCGTATTAGCGCATCCGTTTTCTTTAATGAGCTGCTCTGTTTGAGCTAAGATATGTAACAAGCTAGCAGGCAGGTTGTGAGTATCCATAGTAGTAAAAATCCTTTCATAAAAACATTGACAAACCGACGGTCGGTACTTTAATCTAGAACCGACCGATGGTTTGTTTTTAGGTTAAGTGGTAATGTGTCAAAAGTCAATCTAATCAGAGGAATGAGGGAGACCGTTGAACATTCATAAAGGAAGAATGAAGCCGAACACCGATCAACCCATTACGATCTTTGTGATTGGGATTAAGATTACTAAGCTATGGGCCGTACATAAGTGGTTTAAAACATTTATGTCGATGAGACCGATGCTTACAGAGCTATCCCAGCATAAGCAAGAACTAGGTTTTTATCATTCTGAATTCAACTTAACATGGCGCGGTGTCACACTCATTCAATATTGGAAATCGGAAGAGGCGCTTATGAGTTATTCCAGGTCGCCAAAACATCTACAAGCATGGAAGCATTTTAATCAACGAGTAGCCGCTGACTACAGCATCGGTATTTTTCATGAGGCTTACAACGTTCCCGCTCATCAGTATCACTCCATTTTTGTGAATATGCCTGAGATCGGTTTGGTGAAAGCACAGAAATAAGAACTGGATTTTGATGTGTACACTAACTAATTTCTGGGAAAGGGTAAACAGAAGCAAAGGAAGCGAGGAGAGATGAGATGAACACTCGGGCCGGCTTACTGTTTACTGGTTTCTTGATGATCGGTTTAGTGGCGTGTGGAGACAATGATCAAACGGATGCTTCAAATGAAGAGAATGAAACAGGTGACGAAACAGTTGTCCAAGAGCCATCTGTTGAAATTGAAGAGGATCAGGAGGATGGGGAAGAGTCGGAAGTTCCTGAAAGTGAGAGCGAAGTGGAAGCGGAAGAACACAATTCGGATGTTCAAGAGCTTAAGAGATTTGATTCAAGCGAAGAACGAGAAGCGAAGACAACCAAAGAAGATGAGTATGTAGTAAATGGTTTGTTTGTTGGCGGTGAGATTACCGATGGCAAGGTCATCGATGAAATGGATCATGGGCTGCATGACGGATTTGAACGCTTGGTACTGGATGTGTATGAAGGAAATTTTCAAGAAGTGAGAGGCCAAGCTAAGATTCCTAACTATTTTGAAGTCGCACAGGAATACTATCCTGCCAGGCTGGTTTATACCTTAAATGGTATTCGTGATCAGGCCGACGAATTTCCGAGTTTTGACGAGTCTGCCCTTTTTTCTTACATGGATATACTCCCTGTTTTTGATGATTCAATGATGATACTCGCTTCCTATTTTATTGAAAGCGTTGAATATGAAGTGTTTGAAATGCATGATCCAGGAAAAATCGTTACCGATGTTCGAATGCTAGAGAAAGAAGAGCATCCTTCTGTTTTTTCTGTGAGGACGAGGTCAATTTACCCTCCTGATGAAACAGTTGCTGATATTCAAAATTTTTCAACGGAACTTGATGTCACTGAGAATGAACACGTCAGAACCATTCATTCCAAAGATGAAACACTATTTGTGGAAGAAGGGTATTACCGGACAATGGAAGAAGCAGAGGCAAGAGTTGCAGAGCTTCAGGATGACTTGGATTTTGAGCTTCATATTGAAGAACGTGGAATGTTTGATCTACCAGAAGTGATCGAATAAACAAAAAAGCGAGTGCCCTAATCATAAATGGGCATTCGCTTTTTTCATTTTATTCTATTCCTCAAAAGGTACCCAGCCACGAGCGTTCATAATTAAATTCCAAAGTGGTTCTGGGAGTGTATATGTTTCTTTTTGACTAACTTTAATGACTGTTTGGATGTTGGCCTCTTCGCCATTCTTCACCATGTTCACCCAGTTAGGCTCGATCAGAAGCTCTCTTCCGATGGCTACAAAGTCCATGTCCTCATCCTCTAAAACGGCTACTGCTTGAGCTGGTGTATGGACTGAACCAACTCCAACGATTGGTACTTGCTTCCCAACTCGCTCTTTAATGAGGCTTAGTCTACTTCTTGTTTCATCTGCGCCTCTACGTGCTTTTGAATGAGCTTCCATAAGAGAGACATGAAGATAATCAAGTTCTTTTTGTGCGAGTGCATCAACGAGTACAAAGGTATCCTCCATCGTTAAACCAGGTGTTTCTGGTTCTTCAGGAGAAAAACGGTACCCTACTAAGAAGTTCTCTGCACCCTCAGTTGCCACCGCGCTTTTTACTGCATCAACAATGGCTAACGGGAAAGCGAGACGGTCTGATGCGGACTCTCCGCCCCATGCATCTGTTCGTTTATTTGTATGTGGAGAAAAGAATTGTTGAATTAAGTAGCCATTGGCACCATGGATTTCAACTCCATCAAATCCGGCTTTAATCGCTCTTGTTGTTGCAGAGCCAAAGCCTTCGATGATTTCTTTGACCTCTGCATCCGATAGGCCACGAGATCCTTTTTCAGGAAGGTCACTTGCACTTAATACGTCACCATTTGGTACTAGATCAGGAGGGCACTGCAAGCCGCCGTGATGAATTTGAATAACAGCCTTAGCACCCTTCGCATGAATGGTTTCAGCAAGTCTTTTTAAACCAGGTATGTGTGCATCATCATAGATACCTGGCTGACCCGGGAAGGCTTTGCCGTTTACGTGAACATTGGCACAGGCCGTAATGACGATTCCTGGACCATCTGAGCGAGCACCAATAAATGGGATCTCTTGCTCCGAGATTGTTCCGTCATCATTTGAGCTATAGTGCGTCATCGGTGCAACCATAATTCGGTTCTCGGTTTGTACACCGCTTCTAAATGTAAATGGTTCAAAAAGAGGTTGATAAGCTGACTTCATCTTCAACAGCCTTCTTTCGTTCAATTTTGTTTGTTCCTTTGCTCAGTTTAGGTGGTTAACTCATTCTCTGCAAACCATCTGCTCATGTTTGGACTTATGACAACATATTTGCTTTTTTTCGCAAAAACCCTTCATCACTGGAGGGCATTTGCATAGGATAAAGCACCTGAATAACTGTCATGCATAAAGAAATAAAACGATACAAGCATCCACATGGGAGGTGATCGAAAGTGAAGCTACGTATTAAAGAGTTGGGAAAATCCTTTCAAAAGGATGGCCAGATTACAGAGGTTTTAAAACCGGTCAACCTGCAAATAGAGAAGGGAAAGTTTGTCAGTGTACTTGGTCCGAGTGGATGTGGGAAATCCACGCTTTTTAATATCATTGCAGGGCTAACCACACCTACATCAGGTGATGTGCTCGTTGATGGCCAGAGTATTCTTAACAGAAGTGGTCAGGTCGGTTATATGCTTCAAAAAGATTTGCTACTACCCTGGCGTACGATTATCCAAAATGTCATTCTTGGACTGGAATTAAAAGGGATAAAGAAAAAAGAAGCAATAGCTGAAGCTCTGCCCCTTCTTGAACGCTACGGGTTAAAAGGATTTGAAAACCATTTTCCAAGTGAATTATCTGGAGGGATGAGGCAACGGGCGGCTCTGTTGCGAACGTTCCTGTACGATGCAGACATCATGCTATTAGATGAACCTTTTGCGGCGCTTGATGCACAGACAAAAGGTCAAATGCAGTCCTGGCTGCTTAAGATGTGGGCTGATGTAGAGAAAACAATCATGTTTGTGACACATGACATTGATGAAGCCATTTTTTTATCGGATACCATCTATGTTCTCTCAGCGAGGCCAGGTTCAGTCAAAGCTGTACTTGAAGTTGATCTGAAACGTCCTCGCCAAAGAGAAGATCTGTTAACCGATGAATTTCTAGACATGAAACGTACCTTGTACCATTTACTTTCACAAGAAGAAAAGGAGGGAGAGCCAAGTGAGCGCGGTGAGCAAACAGAACAAAAAGGCAGGTGATGGAGAAGAAGGATCAGGCAAGTGGTTCTCCTTCTATACCATTTTAGGTAGGTGTCTGGTCGGGATCTTTATTATAGCTGGCTGGGAACTCGGGGTTCGGTTTGGATTGGTTGATTCATACTACTGGAGTTCACCAACAGTCATTCTTGAAAAAGGCTGGTTTCAATTAACAGAGAGCACATTGATTCAAGACCTACTGTTTACGTCTGGGGCCACCATATATGGGTTCGTGCTTGGAACTGTAATTGGGGCGGTGATTGGTCTTTCCTTTTGGTGGTCAAAATTGTATGCAGTCATTAGTGAGCCTTACTTAGTCGCATTTAATGCCATTCCTAAATTAGCATTAGCTCCCGTTCTTGTAATTCTGATCGGGATAGGGTTTTCCTCAAAAGTGGTTCTCGCTTTTAGTATGACGGTCATTGTAACAGCTTTGGCAGCTTATAGCGGAGTGAAGCAGATTGATCCCGATATGGAGAAGCTTCTCTATACACTTGGGGCAAAAAGACGACATGTCTTCTCAAAAGTAGTCATTCCTTCATCATTGCCTTGGATTATCAGTAGCCTGCGAATCAATATTGCTCTTGCTCTCGCCGGAACCATTGTCGGTGAGTTTATAGCTTCAAGAGAAGGGATTGGACGCATGATTCTTTATGCAGGGCAAATCCTCGATATCGATTTGGTTTGGGTTGGTGTAACGGTACTCTCGCTATTGGCCTTATTCATGTACTGGTTTGTTGGATTAATCGAACGATGGCTACTTAAAAAAATTGGGCAACAACCTTAAGGAGGTATGGAACGGATGCTTAGAACGTTAAAGTCAAAAGCAACGATTGTATGCATGATTGCATGTGGCGTACTACTTGCTAGTTGTAGCGGCAGTAACGAGGTTGAACTTGAAAAGGTATCTATTGCTGAGCCTGCACATTTAACCGGGTATTTACCATTATATATTGCCATTCAAGAGGGGTATTTTGAAGAAGAAGGACTTGATGTAGAGATGGTCACAGCTGCCGGAGGGGCACATGTTACATCACTCGTTAGTGGAGAGGTATGGGGTAACATTGCTGGACCTGACTCAAATGAGCTTGCAAACGATGGAAATAGTGATCCCATTGTAGCAGTAGCAAACGTTGTAAATCGGGCGAATGTGTATCTCATGGCCGAAAAGGGAACACAGCCAGACGGAGACAGTGACGAAGAGCTTGCCGATTTTATCAAGGGTAAGAATATAGCTGCAAGCAGATACGGAGGAAGTCCAAACCTATTAACAAGATCATTACTCATTGATCTTGGCATTGATTTAGAAAATGACGTAACGCTTGAGGAACCTGCGGATGTCACGGCGGTCATTGCATTAGTTGAACAAGGGAAATCTCAAATGGCAAATGGTGCGGAACCAACGATCGCTGAAGGAATAAACAAAGGAATCTGGGAAGAGCCATTCTTTGGATTTCCATCACTTGGAGATTACCCTTACTCCGTGATTAGTGTGAAGCAATCCACAATTGACGAGGACCCAGAACAGGTTCAAGGCTTTGTTCGAGCGATCTTACGTGGACTTGAGACAGTCTATGGGGACCCGGAACTTGCCGAAGAGGTCCTGCGTAAAGAATTCCCAACTCTTAGCGACGAACAGGTTGAAGCTACGCAAGACCGAGCATACAAGGATGAACATTGGAGTAAGGACGGCATCATTACAGAAGAAGCATTAGCCAAAACAATGGATGTCCTAAAGAAAACCGGTATTTACGACCAACCGTACTCATACGAAAAAATGGTAGATATGCAGTTTGTTGAGGATAGCGAGTAACGATAGAAAAGGAAGCTAGGACAAAACTACAAATTGATTAAATTGGGCAAATGATTCATTGAGTGAATCATCTGCTTTTCTTTTTTTAATGGGACAAGTTAAGCGAGTGTTCTCCCGAAGCGGAAATTCACCACATTTTCTACAAAAAGTTGTTTACTAATGTTCGTTATTGTTCGATAATAAGGATAGAACGTTCATTAAAGGAGAATACACATGTTGTCATTAGAACGTCACGAAAAACTATTAGCTTACCTCGATAAGCATAAAGCCCTTAAGGTATCGGTCGTTAGTGATCTACTTAAAGTCACAGAAAAAACCATTCGTTTAGATTTGGAAGAATTAGAAAAACGTCATTTATTGCAACGGGTTCATGGTGGAGCGGTCATTCGTCAAGATCAAAAGCGGCTTTTCCCTGAGAAGGAACGCCAATCGAGTCATCAAAATAAAAAGGCAGAGATTGCTAAAGCTGCACTAAAAACAATTGAACCAAATGAAGTGATTTTGTTAGATGGAGGCAGTACAACCTATGCACTTGCAGAGCTGTTAGGTGAGTTTCCACTAGCTGTCATAACAAATGACATTGAGATTGCTCATGTACTGTATGCCAAAGAAAACATTCAACTGACAATGCTAGGCGGGTCACAGCTTGGAGCAACCACTTCACTGTTTGGAAATCAGACCATTGAAGCATTATCGCACCTCTATGTCAGTCGTTTATTTCTTGGAACAACAGGAGTATCCATTGACCTGGGACTAACCGTACTTAATAGCTTTCACTACGATTGGAAAAGTACAGTGATTAAACGAGCAAAGCATGTCACTTTGCTTGCAGATTCTACAAAGTTTGAGCAAACGGGACTGATGACATTTGCGACGCTTGACCAGTTAGATCTGATTATTACAGATTCTGACTTGGATGAATCAATTTATGATGCGTTTAAAGAGAGAGTTCCTCACATCAAATTAGCCTAAAATGAAAGCATTGTGATGTAAGCGCCAACATGATATAATCAAACCAAATCGAACGAATTCGAACAATTGTAATCTATAAATCTTCGAAATGCGTTCAACCTTTGAAGGAGAGATACTGATGATTTCCACAGGTAAAGCGTTTATTCATGATGATTTTCTACTATCTAACGAGCCAGCTAAAAGGCTCTACCACGAATTTGCAAAAAATCAACCGATCTTAGATTATCACTGCCACGTATCTCCACACGAAATTGCTGACGATCGTCGTTATAACAATATTGCAGAAGTTTGGTTACACGGGGATCATTATAAATGGCGGGGCATGCGTGCTCTAGGAATTGACGAAGCTTATATTACAGGTGAAAAAAGTGACAAGGAGAAATTTCTAAAGTGGGCTCAAGCGGTTCCGCACACAATCGGAAATCCTCTTTATCACTGGACACATCTAGAACTAAAACGGTACTTTGGAGTTGACGAGCTGTTAAATGAACAGTCTGCTGAGCGAATCTGGACGCAAGTGAATGAGCGTCTACAGGACTCCGATATGAGTACACGAGGAATTATCAATCAATCAAATGTAAGCGTAATCTGCACAACGGACGATCCGATTGATTCATTAGAATCTCACAAAAAGTTAGCTGCAGAAAACGGTGAGTTTAAAACAAAAGTCTATCCTGCTTTCCGTCCGGACAAAGTACTAGCCATTAACACGGATTTGTTTAAAGGCTATGTTGAGAAGCTAGGTGCAGCGAGTGATATAGAGATCAACTCGTATCAAGAATTGCTGAATGCTTTAGAGAAACGTGCAAATGTGTTCCATGAAGCAGGCTGCCGTTTATCTGACCATGGAATAGACACCATTCCATACACAAATACATCAGAAGCCGAAGCTGGGTCCGTTTTCCAAAAAGCATTAAACGGGGAAGATGTAACACCTGAAGAAGTACTTTCTTACCAGGCTTACACGATGCAATTCCTTGGTCGTCTCTATCACAAACTAAACTGGACGATGCAGCTGCATCTAGGTGCGGCACGTAATAATAATACGCGCATGTTCAACCAACTTGGTCCAGATACCGGTTTTGATTCTATGGGAGACGCGCCTATGGCTGAGTCTCTAAATGGATTTTTGAATGAACTGGAAAAAACAGATCAGCTACCTAAATCGATTATTTATACAGTTAACCCTATCTATAATGAAGTCATTGCATCTGCTATTGGAAACTTCCAATCGAGTGGAGCACAAGGCAAGATTCAATTTGGATCTGGCTGGTGGTTCAACGATCAGAAGGAAGGTATGCTTAAGCAGCTTAAAGACCTTTCAAGTATTGGAATTTTAAGCACATTTGTAGGAATGTTAACGGACTCAAGAAGCTTTCTTTCTTATACAAGACATGAGTATTTCCGTCGCGTGCTGTGTGACTTAGTTGGAAGCTGGATCGCAGCAGGAGAAGCACCTGAGGATTATGAGTGGATTGGTGCAATGATTGAGAACATCTGCTACCACAATGCTGAACGTTACTTTGAACTAGGTTAAATGAAGAAAAAGGTCTGCCACATAAGATTGACAGACCTTTTTTTGAATCTATTTATTTAATACACGTTCTGGCCAGTTGCCAGCCCAAGCATAACCTAATCGTCTTTCTTCTTCGATCTCCATGATCTTGTGACGAATGACACCATCTCTACCTGAGAAGATTGGACGATTTGTACCGATTTGGTAGAATCTATACCACGTTTGTGCACCTTGTTCATTAAAGAAGTGAGGTTCTACTCTTCTCTCATATCTAGTATTCTTTACTTTTGCCTTTTCAAACCATCTTAGTGCGTTGTTAACTGCATTTTTCACTTCAGGTGTTTGGTCAGGTCGTGCTTGAAGCCATTCAACAACACCAACTGACTCGTCGGCAGAGATTGATACATGCTCATAGGCTCTACCAGGCATAGGCTCATAGGTTTCAGGGTGGTGCTGCTGACCCCATGCAGTTGGTTTCCCTTGGGAAATGATTTGAGACTTGAGAATGTAATCTAACCCAAGATCAATCGCATCAAAAAGCTCAGCTCGCAATTCGTCATTTCCAAAATCACCATCAAACGGTGCTTCTTGATTGGCGATTTGCTCCATCACTTCTAGCACATTAATCATGGCCTGGTCGTTAAATGTTACGTAATTTGAATACCATACGTTGTCAGAAGGCGTGCCACGCTCAGGATAGACTTGAGTGATACCGCCACTTTCATATTGAAGCTTAAAGAGAAAGTCGATGGCTGCATTTGCACTATCTAGGAATCGCTGATCACCAGTTAATTGATATGCTTGGGCAACAACTAATAACTCTGAGACGGTTGCATCATTATCGACCGTTCCTAGCTCTTGTCCATTCGAAATCCAAACCGACCTTGGTTCACTACCATCCCAATCGCGGGTGTAGATGTGAGGTGAATCCTTTGTCCAGCCTCCATGTTCCATTTGCCAGGTTAATAGATGCTCGGCTTGAGTCACTACGTCGTTTGCTTTTGCAACAGAGGGAGTAAACAGTCCAAACAAAAGGACGATTGCAAAAATGGGAGAGAGAAAGGTACCTTTTTTCAATAGAATCACTCCATTCGTTTTTTGGTTGGTATAGATCAAATTTACTATTTTCCCTCCTTTAGGATGAATATAATATAGACAGTTAGTAAGCGCTTTCAATTACTGATAATAATGTCGTAAAACGATTCCATTCAAGAGAAATGTATGTATTTTTGTCAGAATAAACTTGGGAAAATTATTTTATATGTTGAAAGGGGTAATAAAAGATGGATTATATTATTGTAAATGAACACGATCACGTCGTTGTCGTGTTACGTGATTATCAAGCTGGAGAACAGCTTCAACTAGACACTGGATCGATTACTCTACTCGAGGATGTAAAACGAGGTCATAAGGTGGCGCGGGAAGATATTAAGAATGGAAGTCCTGTACACAAGTATGGTTTCCCAATCGGTTTTGCAACCACTGACATTAAAAAAGGTGCGTGGATTCATACGCACAATATTAAAACAACACTTGAAGGGACGCTTAACTACAATACCTTTACGCCAAACGAAGTTGCCGTAAGTACCAGTGAACAAGTGAGTCCAAAAACCTTCCAAGGGTATGTTCGCAAAAATGGAGACGTCGGTATCCGTAACGAAATCTGGATTGTTAACACAGTTGGCTGTATTAACAAAACCGCCGAAGTGCTTGCTAGACAGGGAGATAAGATGAATTTTGAAGGAGTGGACGCTGTCTCTCATTTCCCGCATCCATTCGGCTGCTCTCAGCTTGGAGATGACCTACAAGCAACACAGAAAATTCTAAGTAACTTAGTTGCACACCCGAACGCAGCGGGTGTTCTAGTACTTGGGCTTGGCTGTGAGAACAACTATATTGATGCCTTTAAACAAGTAATTGGAGACTATGACCCAGATCGTGTGAAATTTTTAAGTGTACAGCAAGTGTCTGATGAGTTAGAGGCGGGAATGGACTTAATCGAAGAACTAGCAACCTATGCAGCGACTTTTAAAAGAGAAGCCGTGCCTGTATCTAAACTGAAAGTGGGCTTAAAGTGCGGAGGTTCAGATGGTTTGTCTGGTATCACAGCAAATCCACTTGTTGGAACCTTCTCCGATAAACTCATTTCACATGGCGGATCTACGGTATTAACGGAAGTACCTGAAATGTTCGGAGCAGAGACAATCTTAATGGATCGCGCAGCTGACGAGGAAGTATTTACAGGAATCGTTGACATGGTAAATGGATTCAAGGATTACTTCATCCGCCACGACCAAGTTGTCTATGAGAACCCATCTCCAGGAAACAAAGAAGGTGGAATCACGACACTTGAAGAAAAATCACTCGGTTGTGTTCAAAAAGGTGGATTTGCACCAGTAGTAGACGTTCTTCCTTATGGAGGTCGCTTAAAGAAAAATGGTCTTAGTCTACTACAAGGACCAGGAAACGACCTTGTCTCTGTAACAGCACTTGCTGCATCAGGTGCTCATATTGTTCTCTTTACAACAGGTAGAGGAACACCATTTGGCGGGCCAGTTCCGACTGTTAAGATGTCAACAAACACACCACTTTTTGAAAGAAAGAAAAACTGGATTGACTTCAACGCGGGTGAATTGGTTCAAGGTAAGAAAATGGAGGATGTATCTGAGGAATTGTTGGATTATGTCTTAGATCTAGCCTCTGGTGATGTCAGAACACACAACGAAAAGCACGGATTTAAAGAAATTGCCTTATTCAAAGACGGGGTTATTCTATAAAGGAAAGGGTGAGAGGTTTGGAGTTGAAGAAACTATCAAGTGAGCATGTGAATCAATCAACAGATCAATTAAAGGAAACGATCGTTCAAGTAGGGGAAGGGAATTTTCTCCGTGGCTTTGTTGATTGGATGATTCATCAGCTTAATGAAAAGGGGTTGTACGATGGAAAAGTGGTTGCCATTCAACCGACGCCCCACGGGAAGGTTGTGCCAAAGCTTAATGCACAGGATGGACTCTATACTTCTGTATTAAGAGGTGTTGAAAATGGAGAAACCGTTAACCGCGCAGAGCTTATTCAATCCATTTCAAGAGGCATTGACCCTTACAACAACTGGTCCGAAGTACTAGAGCTTGCTAGATCACCTCATATTGAATTTATGTTCTCTAATACAACAGAGGCTGGCCTAACGTATCATCAAGAATCTTTCGATAAGAGCAGCTCTCCCTTATCCTTTCCAGGAAAGATTGTAGCTTTCTTATATGAACGCTATAAAGCCTTTGAGGGAGATACAAACAAGGGAATTACACTCGTTCCATGTGAACTCGTTGAAGGGAATGGGGATCTATTAAAAGAAATTGTCTTGAAGCTCATTAATGATTGGAATCTATCGGATGACTTTAAACAATGGGTAGAAGAAGCAAATCTCTTCTGTAATACACTTGTAGACCGTATTGTTACAGGATTCCCTAGAGGTGAGGAAGAAGACTTTAGAGAGCGTCTAGGATATGATGATATCCTATTAACAGTCGGAGAGCCTTACCACTTATTCGTTATCGATGCACCAGAGCATGTGGCCAAAAAGCTACCATTTGATCAAGCAGGATTGAATGTGAAGTGGGGCGACACCACTCCTTATCGTGAGCTAAAGGTAAGACTATTGAATGGAGCGCATACGATGATGTTTGCAGCCTGCTATTTATCAGGCGTGGACACTGTCTATCAATCCATGACAAATGAAAAACTAGCAGCCTTTGTGAAGGATGGACTATTCAACGAAATCCTTCCAACCGTTGATGCGGATGATGAAGAGAAGGAAGCATTCGCGACGTCTGTCTTAGAACGATTCAGTAATCCGTTTCTCGAGCACCAGTTAACGGATATTGGCATGAACCCTCTTTATAAATTTAAAACAAGAGTTGTGCCGAGCTTACTCGCTTACGTAAACAAGTTTGTCGAACTACCAGAGAAGCTTTCCTTCAGTCTAGCCGCACTACTTGCATACACGAAACCAGTCGGCAAAGAAGGCGCCTTCCTAGCAGGAGACAGAGACGGTACGCGTTACGTTATACGTGATAACGAAGAAACATTAAACTTCTTATCAGACGTGTGGGCAGCTTATGACGCAAAAGAAGATACACTGGAAGAAACAGTTTACAACCTATTAGCAAACGAAGCCATTTGGGGCGAAAACCTCACTCAAGTAGAAGGATTGACAAAGAAAGTCGCTTCAGACCTTGAAAAAGGAATTCACTCCCTAGTTTAAAGTGGTGAGAACCAGCTGAGGTTGGTTCTTTTTCGTTTAGTTTGAGGAAGGAGGTGAGTGCTAAGAAGCTTTACCAAGAAGAATGCCAGAAGAGCAAGAACTCTAACCCCGAGTCCAAGAACAACCGCCACTCCACCAAGCCCAGAGCATGTCCAACCAAGAAAGCCGCCTCAATACCAAGACCAACCTCCAAAGCATCAAGAAAGAAGCTTCTTGAACCAAGAAGCTCTTTTTTAGTAAGAAAAAGAAAGACCAAACCAAGGATCGAAGGCCATACACCAAGAACAGAACGTGTTACCAAGAAGAATGCCAGAAGAGCAAGAACTCTAACCCCGAGTCCAAGAACAACCGCCACTCCACCAAGCCCACATCATGTCCAACCAAGAAAGCCGCCTCAATACCAAGACCAACCTCCAAAGCATCAAGAAAGAAGCTTCTTGAACCAAGAAG
>NZ_JAEUZA010000003.1:303193-673396 GCF_016798245.1 Alkalicoccobacillus gibsonii
AAGAAGCTCCCATTTAATCAATTCAAGTTCCCATCATGCGTCGTTAATATACGATAAAGGTCCGGACGACGATCGCGGAATAATCCCCATTCCACACGTTGTGCTTCGAGCTGTGCCAGATCAAAGTCTGCGTATAGAATTTCCTCTTGATCGCGACTTGCCTCTTCGATGACAGCTCCAGTTGGTCCTGCGATGAAGGACGAGCCATAGAAGGTAATGCTTGAATCTTCATCTGTCTCCACTCCGATTCGGTTTGAGGCGATTACTGGAACGAGGTTTGTGGCAGCATGACCAAGCATGCATGTTTGCCAATGCTGTTTGCTATCAACACTTGAATCCTCTGGCTCAGAACCGATCGCTGTTGGATATAAAAGAATTTCGGCTCCTTGAAGGGCCATTGCGCGTGCTGCTTCTGGGAACCATTGGTCCCAACAGATGCCTACGCCAACTTTTCCTACACGTGTGTTCCAGACTTTAAATCCAGTGTCGCCTGGGGTGAAGTAGTATTTCTCTTCGTAACCGGGTCCATCAGGGATATGACTTTTACGATAAGTCCCGAGTATCGTTCCATCTGCATCAATCATTGCAACAGAATTATAGCGAGCTGTGTTTTTCTTTTCATAAAAGCTAATTGGGAGCACGACACTTAATTCGTTAGCAAGCTTTTGAAAATGCTGAATCGCTGGATTTTCTTCTACTGTTGTTGCATAAGCGTAGTAAGCCGGCTTTTCCTTTTGACAGAAATAAGGTGTTTCAAAAAGCTCTTGAAGAAGAATGAGGTTTGCCCTGTTTGCTGCTGCTTCTCTCACAAGCTTGTCCGCTCGTGCAATATTTGTTTGAACGTCTGCATCACAGCTCATCTGTGTCGCAGCTACTTTTATTGTACTCATGTAGAACTCCCTCCTGAAGGAATTTGTTGAGTTGTGCAATGCACATTCCCACCCTCTGCAATAATAGCCATTCCGTCAATGGTACGAATGGTGCGATCAGGAAAAGCTTGTTGTAAAACAGCTTCTGCCTTTTTATCATATTCACTTGCATCTCCGCCAAAAACAGGCAGGATCAAGCCATCGTTTACTAGATAGAAATTAATATAACTTAATGTCAGGCGCTCACCGTTAAGCTCACGATAGGGAGGCTGCTCAATTTGAATAACTTCAAATGAACGCCCGGCAGCGTCTTTCTCTTTTGAAAGGATCCTAAGATGCTCTTGACTCCGCTCATAATTCGGATCAGTTGGATCTGTACAAACCTGCAATAAGACTTTACCCGGTGCAGCAAAACATGCAACATTGTCCACATGCCCATCTGTTTCATCACCTTCTAAACCTAAAGGAAGCCAAACAATCTTGCTGACACCAAGTAGCTGCTGCAAATGCTCTTCCACATCAGACTTACTTAATTCTGGGTTACGATTAGGATTGAGCAAACATTCCTCAGTGGTAAGCAATGTTCCTTCGCCGTCTACGTGGATACTTCCGCCTTCTAGAATAAGCGGTGCATCAACAGCAGGAACCTTCATAAAAGTAAGAAGGGCAGGTGCAACTTCATCATCAAGATCCCACGGTTCATATTTTTCTCCCCATGCATTAAAACCCCAATTGATGCCAACCAATTGATTGTCGCCATCGCGAACAAATGTCGGTCCGTTATCTCTTAACCACGCATCATTATGTGGTAGGGAAACAAGTTCAACAGGAGCATGTGAAAAGCGAGAAGCAACGGATTCCTCGTCTTCTGGGTTGACCACAACAAGGACTGGCTCAAACTCACTTATAGCGGAAATTAACTGTTCATACCCATTACAGACGTCTGCATATTGGTCAGGATAGACCATCGATTCTTTAACTGGCCAAGCAATCATCGTTCTAGCATGGCGTGCCCATTCGGCAGGCATTGTATAGCGTTTATCTATCATGTTATTCACTCAATTTCATTAGGTATTTTTTCTCGTTCTATCATACTCTAATTCAATTAATAAAGAAATATGGGGATCTACTCAATCATGTCTAATTCAAAAACGTTCTGTTAATCATCTGACAAGGGACCCATTAATCAGTGGAAATGATGCTATACTTAAACCAGAATAAAGAAGGCAGGAGTGTTGTGTACATGATTGATCTTCGAAGTGATACGGTTACAAAGCTAACAGACCGGATGAGGCAGGAAATGTTTAAAGCGGAGGTAGGCGATGATGTGTATCGTGATGACCCCACGATACAAAAGCTTGAAGAGTTAGCTGCTGACATGCTTGGGAAGGAAGAAGCGCTTTTTGTCACGAGCGGTACGCAGGGGAATCAGATTGCAGTACTTGTACATTGCTCCCTTGGCCAGGAAATCATTTTAGAGGAAGGGTCACACATCTTCAGATACGAAGGGGGGGCGACTTCTGCTTTTGCTGGGATTCAACCGTTTCCGATAAAAGGAGAAAGAGGCATCATGAGCGCGGTTGATGTAGAAGCAGCGATTCGTGGTACAGATATCCATGAAGCGGAAACAGGGTTAATCTGTTTAGAGAATACACATAACCGGGCAGGCGGAACGGTTATGTCTCCTGAGAAAATGAAGGAAATCTATGAAGTGGCTGAGCGTCACAGGATCCCTATCCATTTAGATGGAGCTAGACTGATGAATGCTGCTGTTGCCTTAAAGCGTCCGATGACTGATTTTACGCAATACGTGACGACTGTTCAGATCTGTTTATCGAAAGGTCTGGGGGCACCAGTCGGGTCAATCATTGCGGGAAGCACTGAATTTACTGCGAAAGCTAGAAAGTGGAGAAAACGATTAGGTGGCGGGTTGCGCCAGGCGGGTGTATTAGCCGCTCCTGGTATTGTTGCTCTCACAGAAATGATTGACCGTTTGAAAGAGGACCATGAGCATGCTGCATGGTTAGCGAATCAGATCAATTCAATTCCAGGTTTGAATGTAGCCTCCGAAGTAGAGACAAACATTGTCATGATGGATGTGTCAGAAACAGGATTAACTTCTAAGCAATTTGTTGAAAAGTTAAAGGATCATGGTGTTCTTGCAAATCCATTTGCACCAACCATTGTACGGTTGGTTACGCACTATGATGTCTCAAAGGCTGATATTCACCAAACTGCAGAAGTACTTAAGAACATTGTTACAAGTAACGTAGGTTCATAAATAAAAAGCAGAAGCCTCATCTACAAGGTCTTCTGCTTTTCTTTATTATGCCTTATTTTTCTGCGCCTTCATCAATTTGCTTAGCGACAACATCCAAGCTAGCTGAGTAAGCTAATCCTTGATACTCGTTTCCGGCGTTCTCATCAAGCTTTACTCCGAAGTTAAGATCGATGTACTGTGATTCATCTAGCTGCCAGAACTCATTTGTTGAACCTGTTAGTGCACCGTCACCAATTAAGAACCCGCCACTACTTACAGCACCTTCACTAAACGCTCTAAATTCAGGAGCTTCGACGATTCCACTTACAACCTCAGCACCTTCCGCAATATCAGCAATCGCTGCTTGTGTTTCCACTTCATTCGTTACGCCATCAAACAATTCCTGAAGCTTAATTTGACTAGCTTCAAGCACGTCACGACTCGGTTGAGATGTGTACTTGATTGCTATGTACCCCACTTTAAATGAAGAAATATCAACGTTTTTATCTAATTCATGTGAGAACTCAACCTCAAGATTTGTATCCATGCTGCCAGTGTTCTCGATTGTTAGCCAATCGCCAAACACAAGATTGGATGGAGCAAACCCGCTGTAGTTCACGATATTTTCTTCAATATCTTGTCCATTATTAATTTCTAGTGTACCTGTTTGTAGTTGACCAGTTGCTTGGATTTCTGATGTAAACCAAGAGTATGATCCAAGCCCCGCTCCTAGCACTAATGCACCTGCTACTGATACCCCGAGTAATACTTTTTTTGTTTTTTTCATCTTAAATGGCCTCCTCGTTTTTGGTTGATTTCGGTTTGGATAAGCGTTCATACACAGTGATACCGACATAGGCTACAAGTGGAAGAACGATGACAAGCCCAAAGCCAATTGGTTCTGAAAGAAATCTTGATAAAAAGCCAAGCTTTGGAATGTGAAAGAGCACTTTCCCTATGACTTGTCCTTCTTGCACTGGCTCGGCATCAATCACATTGTTGTTATCCCCTTTAGTCGTGAAGGAGAGCTGGTTCTCTTGAGTGTTTGTTTCAGTAATTCTATGTGTAACTCGATTGCCTTCAGGTGTACCAAACGTAATAATGTCATCTTTAACAAGGTCGCTTGCCTCTGTTTGTTTAATAAAGATAACGTCACCTTCACTGAACTCAGGCTGCATACTATTGGAGAGGATCGTTAGCGCTGAGAATCCAAAAAGGTGAGGTGTGCTCTCACTTTGCTGTTGACTTTGAATGAAAACAAACAGTACTCCTAAGCAAAGGAGTCCAACAAAGGACTTAATAACGAACGAGATTGTTCGTTTGAACATAAAAGGACCTCCTGTCATTAAGAGCAACAGTTTCAAAAGATGGAGAAAGTGCTTGTATACAAGCACTTTCCAATCTAATGATCTTGCAAGTTAGTTAGTAATACCTGCAGCAAATGGGATACGGTAGCTTTCCTCAGCATCCGCTTGGTTTGTTACGTTGATATAGCCTTCATATGTTCCTGTTTCTGTTGTTTTTGGACTAACAAAGAAGAAGTTTTTAGAAACAGTTGTATTAGCAGGAACGACAACCTTCTGTGGTGCTTGTACAGTGACTCCGTTTGCAAGTGCATCCTTTGATCCGCGAATACCAACATGATAGTCGACGTCAACTGTGAATGTTTTCTTTTCCGCGCTTGTATTTTTGAATGTAACGGATTGGATCTCACGTACATTTTTGCCTTTTGGAGCAAGAGCACCGTAATTAAGAGCGCCTGTTAGGTCTCTAATCTTTGTTACTTGATCGTTCTCATCTAAAGTTTCTGTTTCACCCTTCACTTGAATGAGCATATCAGACTCAATAGCGGCAACTGGATCAATTTGACCTGCACCAATTTCAAATACACTGTAATCAAGGGTCATTGGGTTTGCCGTATTCATAAGCGTTGTTTTTAAATCAGCTGGAGTCAGTTCAGGCTTTACTTCAAGAAGTAAAGCAGCCGTACCAGCAACGTGTGGAGCTGACATCGACGTACCTGATTTACGTCCATAAGCAAATTCATACTCACCAATGTAGTCAGGACCATTCATGTAACTAGGAACAGGTGATAGAGTACTAACACCTGGTGCACTCACTTCTGGTTTAATGGCAAATGAACCATTCACTGGACCACGTGAGCTGAAATCAGCCAAAACGCCACCGGCCGTTTGAGATTCAGAGCGATCTCCAAATGTGAATGTGCTATCTTCTGTAATTGCATCTCTTAATGCAATTCCATCTTCATACGTTAACGAGAAACCAGCGACAAAGTTTACGCCTTCTCCAAAATAGTTAGGAATGTGACCGGCACCTGGGAGGTTGTTATAAATGATAATCGCTTCAGCCCCAGCGGCTTTGGCATTAGCAATCTTATCAACGAATGCGAGCTCTCCGCGTGCAACAAGGGCCACTTTGCCCTCAGCGTCTACTTGATTAAAGTCACCTACAGAACCAAGGTTTGCAAAAACAATCTCATACTCTCCAGCTTCTAACGCATCAAAGTCAGTTTCAAAACCACTTGAGATATTTACAAGACCAGCAGAGAAATCATCATTTAAGTAGCCTGTAAAGTCAGTGAACACAAGTGGAACATCGTTTGCTCCAACAGTAATAGCTAAAGGAGAAGTACCTGGTGATCCTAGTGTGTACATTCCAGATCCGCTGTTTCCTGCTGAAACAACAGCTGTTACGCCACTTAGTACAGCGTTATTTACGGCAACGCTTGTTGGGTAAAGAGGGTCGTTGACGCCTGCACCTAGTGAAAGATTAATGACATCCATTCCATCTTCAACAGAGCGCTCAATTCCACCAAGAACATCTGCTGTATATCCAGATCCATAAGGTCCTAAAACACGGTACGAATACAGATCAGCATCTGGAGCAATTCCAGTTGTTGCATAATCAGATTCGTTGTCACCTTGACCTGCGATTGTTCCAGCTACGTGTGTACCGTGAGATGTGTAATAAGAGTTTCCGTTTGCATTAAACTCAGGCATTCCGGAGGCTAACCAATCATCATACGTTGTTTCTTGAGCATCATCGTCGTTATCAACGAAGTCATAGCCACCTTTATACGCTGCGGCAAGATCCGGATGAGTATAATCAATTCCAGTATCAATGACACCGACCTTGACACCCTCACCGGTGATTCCTTCAACATGCAACCTATCAACACCTAAGTATGGAACGCTATCAGCCATGTAAGGCTCAATCGCTTCTTCTAATACGGTTTCATCAAGTACTGGGTCTATTAATTGAACTTCATCATTCTCCCAAATCGTTTTAACACCTTCTACCTCGCTAAGTGCTTCTAATTGATTGGCAGGTAATTCAATGGTAAAACCATTAAATACCGTTTGGTACGTATGGGTAATCGTATAAGTGGAATCAGTAGTTGATAGATCTTCCTCGAATGAATCCTGTGAAGCTTCTACTTTAGCCTTTGCACTTGCTTCTGATAGAGTCTCACCTTTTTCCTCGGCTTCTGCTATTGCTAGTTGCTCAGGAAGCTCTTCTAGTTCAACGATCACAGACACTTTCTCGTCGCTATTCAGGTTAATATCGTCTGATAGCTGCAAGGAAGCTGCCTTTTCCTCGGCTGTAGCAAGTTGTGGAGTATAAAGTCCTCCGAATACAAGTGTTGTTGACAACGCGGATAAGACCATGACGTTCCACGGCTTACTTTTCTTTAGATTTGTATTCAATCACAAAGCTCCTCTCAAAACATAGTTATTTGTTATGAGGAGTAGTATAGCGAAATAATAGAGGGTATAAGGTCATTTTAAGGATTAACACAAATTGTGATGAAATCTAGTGAATGAATCAGGACCAAAGATCGATTCGGTTAGGCATTCGTGAGAGAAATAGTAGAGGAACTAGGATTTTTACTAATATGAACTTTCAGATATTTGCGAGAATATTAGAAAAATCACGTAGAATTTTGATATAATTAAGAATAATAGAAGGGAAAAAAGAGAAATAATGAAAAAGTCCTTATCCGCTTTGTAACAAAAGTCATGTTTAACTAGGCGTAAAAACGGGTAAGTCCCGGTTGTGAAAAACTGGAATGAGAAGGGTAGGTTTTGTTCTGTGCATGAAGGTCTCATTATTAAATATTATCGTGAAAAACATAATTTCACGCAGCAACAGCTCTGTAAGGGGATTTGTTCTGTTGCTCATATGAGTAGGATTGAACGGGGAACAGCTCATTATTCTACAGAAATCACTCAGCTTCTAAGTGAACGTCTTGGTGTTAATATCGGTCAAGAGGTGCTGAAGTTTGAAGAATTAAAAGAAACGCTAAAGCAATGGCATGATACGATGATTATGCAAGATCGAGAGAAAACAGAATCGTATAAGCAAACTCTCGAACATAATGAGTTACTTGAACGGTCAGATCTAGCCTTTTACTATCAGTTGTTGCAAGTGCGTTATCTTTTAACAAATAGAGAATTAAAGAAAGCGCGTCGCTTACTTACACAGATCGAGACAAAGAAACATGTACTCGGGGAACGAGAAGCCCAACTCTTTTTACATATGAGCGGGGCGTACTATTTATTTACAGGTGATTATTCAAAAGCCTTAGAATACTTTAAACAAATTGAACCTGACTTGTATCGAAATAATGAATTCTACTATCATCTTGCTATTACTTGTTACCGCTTTGGTCATTATGTAAAAGCATATGAATACGCTAGGACCAGCCTGAACTACTTTAAACAAGCCAATCATTTCCGAAAGATTATTGATGCAGAAACGTTAATCCTGCTGACACAAGGGGGACAGATTGTCCAAGAAGATATTGAAGAGATGAAAAAGAAATATATGAATCTTATGCGAAGCTGTGATTTATTTGGAGAAATAGAAAAGAAGGCTATACTGATGGGGAACTTGGGTCAAGAATACTTTCTTCGATCAAAGAACAGGGAAGCAAATACCTATTACAGGTCTGCTATTGACTTGTTTAAACAATGCCCCAACCCAACCTATTTGACCGCACTTTTTGGCTACATACACACAAGTTATTTGATTACCGATGGCAGGAATCAACAACAACTGAATGAGTTAGTGAAAGAGGGTATGCAACTAGCCACAAGGGTTGGGAATGATGGGGACCTAATGAAGTTTAAGCTCTTAACGTTTTTACTTAAAAATCAAATGCATCGCTACTACTCTTACTTACATGAAAGCTTTATTCCTTATTTAAGGAAGAGTGGGAATATCACACTTGCTACTTATTATGAAAAGCAGCTCTTTAAGCATTACCTTGCTATAAATGAAGGAGAAAAAGCATCAGAAGTTGCTTTTTCGTATATACAAGGGAGCTAGAGCCAAGCAGGGTGAAATCAACATTTCACCCTGCTTTTTCAGATTTAAAAGATGGTAACGCTTTAATAAAAATGGAAGCCGGAAAATGATTTACAACGTTGTTACCTGGTGCTATGATTACTGAATAAACAGACAAATGAGGCGGTATAATCTGTTCTGAGACGCTTGGAATGGTTATTTTTTAACATCGCACTTTATTGATTTAAACCGTTTTAGTAAAGAGAGAATAAATGCTTGAAGGATAGGTTGGGGAGTGTAGTCGTGAAGGAATATGTGATTGATCGAATGTATAAGGCATCTGCAGGAGTTGCGAATGCAGTTCTTGTAACGCTTGCAATAGGGTTATTATTTGAAACGTTTGGTAACTTTTTAGGATGGGGTGCTTTTCTAACGATAGGAGGAATTGCTAAGGTCTTACTTGCACCGGCGATTGGTGCAGGAGTCGCATATCAACTTGGAGGCAATACCCTCGTTATCTATAGTGCATTAATCTGTAGTACAGTTGGTGGAGGGGCAATGCAATTAACTGAATCTGGTATGGTTATGGTAACTGGTCAACCAGTAAGTGCATTAATCGCCGCTCTCGTTGCAACCTACGTTGGAAAAAGAGTAACAGGGAAGACAAAGCTAGATCTTATGGCTATTCCTCTTGCTGCAACGCTTGCAGGAGGTGTCACAGGTGTTGCGGCTGCAGCGGTTGCCACACCTTTACTTACAGCGATGAGTGCTGAAATTACTAGCTCTGTACAAGGATCGCCCGTTCTCGCATCCATGGTAATCGCACTGGCTTGGAGTGTGCTGCTCATGACTCCAGCTTCATCAGCAGCTCTGGCCATCGCCTTACAGATGGATCCTGTTTCTAGTGCTGCAGCACTGATTGGGTGCACTGCTCAATTTGCAGGTTTTACAGCGATGTCACTTAGACAAAATGACTTAGGAGGATTTTTGGCTCAATCCTTAGTGACACCAAAAGTCCAATTTCCTAACCTAGTAAAAAATCCGAGATTGGTCATTCCAACATTTGTATCATCAATTATTTGTGCACCGATCGCGACCATTTTGTTTCAATTTGAAGCTTCATATGAACTCGCCGGATTAGGAATGAATTCACTAATTGCTCCGTTAAGCCTATTATCTACTCAAGGCTGGACTGGATTATCCATCTTCTTGTTAATGGGCGTTGTCGTTCCAATCTGTATCTCGCTTACGCTATACACATTTATTAAGCGTTTAGGCTGGGTTAAACCAAATGCCCTACACGTTGAGGTTCAATAAGTAAAAGATAAAGAAGAGCCTAGGACGTAACTAAAAACGCAAAAATGGCGAATGATTCGATTGCAGAATCATTCGCCTTTCGTGATTTTATTTGAACAAGCGGAGGGAGAATCCGAGACTCCTACGGAACAGAACGTGGTGAAGACACTGTAGCGGCGCTTTTCCCGCGAAAGGGGCTGAGGCCGTTCCCGTGGAAAGCGAGGAATTCTCCTGTAGCGGATTATTTGCTATATTCGTGTTTGAGGCAACATTAATGTTACGTCCCTTACTCTTTGTATGCACCCAACGTTAATTAATAATCCCATGATAAATAATCTCAACATCCACATTCGCTTTCATCTCAATGGTCGGATACACATCTTTCCATTTTATATTTTGCCAATCTGAATAGTAAAATGCGTTTACCTGACGACCAATGGCTAGATAATCGCAATTGGCTTCCTTTATTTTTGTAAGGACAATGTTGGCTTCCTTCGTTAATTCCTCTGAAAGCTGTGTATTCAATCTTTTTATGACATGCCTTTTGTACAAGTCATCTCCTGGGTATTCATTAGCATTCATTTTTAAAACGAGATCAATTTGAACCTCAAAGTTTCCGAGCTCATTTTTCGACAGCCTCAGGTTTCGCTTCATATGTTCCACATCAACCGTCACATAATCATATAAAGGATCCACTTCATCAGTCTGAACCTTTCGTGTCATCCGATGAGCTCCTTTTTTACTATTAGCTAGTAAGAGAAGTATGATGGATTCCTCAGAATCAAGCTCACCGGTCATTCTTCGATCACTAAATAGAGCAGTGCCGATAAGCTTAGCACCAGCTTTCTGTTCGACTGTTTTTAACCGTGGCATTACAATATCCTGTCCATCGTCATAGAGGGTTGTTAGTGTGTTCTGAAGATTAACAGCCGGGATAACACCTGTGTCCTCGGCGCTAATTAACAGATCTCTTATATAGTCACTAATTAATGGCTTGTTCTCTGTTTCTGCATGCAATATGGGTTCTGCTTCTCCTTCAATGACTGCTAAACGTGCAGTTAATGCACTCAGGGGAGAGCGGTAATTACCATCCAACGCAGCATAGATATCTTTTTCTGCAAGTTTCCGACTAAACATGGTCACTTGGTTCTTAGATGCGAACAATTCACTTCCAACCTTTTTATCTAATTCCGTTCGGCCGTCCCGTATCGATTTACCCTCAGCTGAGACGATTGTGGTGGTAGTGGGTACTTTTTCATTGGAGTTTCCACTAACAAGAGCAATCGTCAGTTTGACCGTGCCGTTGTCAGAATCATAATCAATGGCTTGACTATTAATAAGCGCAACATCTTTTAGTAATTGTTCATCCCAACATCCTGATAAGAAAAAGAGAGAAACAAGAATGATGATTATGGTGCGTTGTTGAATCATGTAGATTCCCTCCTTTTAAATAAGACGGCAAATAGGAGTAACAGAATTGGGATTACAACTACAAAGACTGCACCTATGTAGTCAATATAGATGAGCAACCTTCTAAGGGTTAGAAGGTTCTGAGGAATTAAAGCAAAAACCGTAATAATGACACATGCTAATATGTTAAAACCTAAGCGATTGGAACTTGAACGCTGGAAAACTGTAGCCATCCCCGTTGAGATGATATATAAATAACCAACAATTGTGGCTAGGACTGTGACGGACCAGAACGCTAAGAATATTAAATCAATTCGCTCAATCAACACAAGAGAGATCGTTTTGACCATATATAAGAGTGGTTCTGGAAGAATTTCGAATTGTCCAGGACTGAAATACACAAATGCAGCTATGATGGTAAATACATAAATCGCTGTAACCATAATATTGGCATAGGTGGCTGACAATAGTTTTTCTTTATCAGAGCCCTCTATATATGGGTAAAGAATACTCAATATTAAAAAGCCCTGCATTGCTAAAGATCCTGTTAATACGCCCTTTAAAATATCCACAGTGTCAGAACTAAAAACAGGGAGAAGATATAGTGGTTCAGAATCAAAAAAAGCATAACAAGCTAGAAAAGGAACAAGTAATACTACAGGACCAATAATTGTAAGAAATCTGGCGATGATACGTAAATCACTATGGAGCAAATAAAAGCATCCCAATACAAACAAAGGAATCTTTACGATATCCGGTGTTTGACTTAAGACCCAGACAGAAATAAGGAAGTTAAAGAAGATCAAAATGATGGTGGTGAGTGATAAGAAGTATGTAATGTATAAAATAGAGACAAATTTTCCTACATACTTTCCAAGTAAGGATTCGAGTAGTTCAAAAAACGTCATAGATGGATAACGTTTACCTAGCTTCCAAATGACAAAAATGAGGAGCTGAGTAATTATTCCAGCTAAAATCATTGATAGCCAACCATCCGTTTTTGCGACTTTGTAGATGCTGTAAGGGAGAGTTAACACGCTAACAGCAATTTGAATTTGAGTAAAGAACCAAAAGAATTGAACGAGAGTGATACTACTGTTTTTTTTCACGCTTCCACCACCATGAATAGCCTTGTTGTTTGAGTTGCTTTGGTTTGACAGCCAGTGGTCTTGTGTTGAGTAACCAAACTGGCATACGAATAAATGTATCCTTCAAGTCCTTTAAGCGGAAAGGAGCGATAGGTGATAAGTAAGAGCTACCAAATGACGTGAGCTTGCAAAGGTGAATAAGAAGAAGCATTGAAGCAAGAGTCACACCTAAAATCCCAAATATAGATGCAAGGAACATAAACGGAAATCTAAGAACACGAACAACCGAATTCATTTCTGGGGATGGAATAACGAAAGATGCAATGGCTGTGAGTGCAACTACAATAATAACCATATTCGATACGAGACCAGCATTCACAACAGCTTCACCGATCACTAGACCTCCAACAATCCCAATTGTCTGTCCGATTGGAGATGGAAGCCGAACCCCAGCCTCACGAATGAGCTCAATGGTGAATTCCATAATTAACGCCTCAATTAAAGGGGGGTATGGGATATTCGCCAAGGAGTTTTTAATGGGTAAAATCAAAGGGTTTGGCAGCACTTCGTAATTAAAGGCAACGACAGAAATATAAAGAGCAGGAAGTGTGACAGCAATAACCAAACTTAGAAAGCGAATTAAGCGATAGAATGAACCCAAGATAAAGTGAACGTTGTAGTCATCTGGTGATTGAAAGAAGGCAAAGATTGAAATAGGAGCAATTAGAGCAGAAGGACTACCATCCGTTATAATCACGATGCGCCCCTCAAGTAAATGAGAGATGATTCGATCTGTCCGTTCTGTAAATAACACCTGTGGAAATGGAGTGATCACATCGTCTTGTATGTATTCTGCTATAAATCCTGGTGAGAGAACAAGATCAGACGAAATAGCATTAATTCGTTTAGTTATCTCATCTACCGTATTAGGGTCGGCAATGTCATTCATATATAAGATAGCGGTCTCACGTTTTAATTTATTTCCCACTGTTGTTTTCTTCACTGTAAATTCAGAGGTTTGTGCTCTACGACGAATTAAATTTAAATTAATAAATAGACTCTCAACCAATCCTTCGTGAGATCCGCGAACAACCTTTTCGTTACTAGGCTCCTCTATGCTCCTATTGAAATATAAGCCCGTATCCACAAAGATGATCTCGGTATCTTTTTCTAAAAGGATTGCAGCATACCCTGATGTTAGTAATCGAGTTTGTTCCGTGATGTTATTACTTACAACTTTCTTTGGAGCTGTGATCATATCTGCTAAAGAGTAACGATCGTCAAATCTTTCTTCCGAGAGAGGAGTGAAAAAGGACTCTTCTAATAGGTTATTATCAATTAATGATTCAAAATAAATAACCAATCCTTTTTTATCATGAAAATGAAAGGGTCGAGTTGTAAGGTCAGCTGAATTATGATAAATGCGCTTAAACGAAGCCAAATCCGTTTCCGGGTTACCTGTTGCTCTAATTGGAGCAGCATTAAGCTCCTGACTGGATGTGGGTTTAATTCGTCTCGGATGTTTTCGCATCGTTTGTTCACTCCTCTCTGCAAGATTTCTTATAGTAAATTGCCCCAATAAGAGGAATTCATTCATTGGAGGAGAATTTGAAATTAAAAAAGCTGCTTCCTCTTGTCTAAGGAAACAGCTGAATGTTTTATACATTCTCTTTGATTTGTTTTTTCTTTTCTTCTACTTCTTCTGTGCTTTTTTCTTTTGAAAGAAACCAGCCAGCAAGAACAATAATCACGAGTACGCTATAGAAGAATACTTTCCAGCCTGTAGAGTGAGGGAAGTGAGAGTCAATGATCGCAAGCTCTGGATGAGCAAGTACGGTCACAACTAGCTTAACGCCTACCCAACCTACAATGATAAAGGCTGCACTTTCAAGACCAGGACGCTTCTCAAGAAGAACAACAAACTTCGTCGCTGCAAATCTCATGATCAATAGTCCGACAAGACCACCAATGAAGACGACTGCGAATTGACCTATATCTAAGCTTCCGACAGTACCAAGACCAGTTGGAGTAAGAGCCATAGCAAGTGCGACCGCAGCGAGAATTGAATCCACGGCAAAGGCGATATCAGCAAGCTCGACTTTAATAACAGTTGGCCAGAAGCCACCTTTTTTGCGTTCCTTTTTTAGCTTCTTATCCGCACCGCCATGCTTACTCACCACATGCTTTCGGAAGAGGTGGTTCAGAGCGATGAACAATAGGTAAAGGGCACCGATTGCTTGAATTTGCCAAACATCCACAAGAAACGAGATCAGGAATAAAGAAGCAAAGCGAAAAACAAACGCACCCGCTAAACCATAAAGTAATGCTTTTTTTCGATCTTCTTCTGGTAAATGCTTAACCATGATCGCAAGAACGAGGGCATTATCGGCTGACAGAACACCTTCTAACGCAATTAAAACAAGTAACACCCAACTGTATTCTAAGAGTAGGGCCACATCCATTTTTTTATCTCCTCTCTGATGTGCTTCTACCGAGCCACTACACAACAGAGGTTAATGAATAGAAAAAAGACCTCTGCCATGGAATTGGCAAAGGTCTTGCTGAGCATTATGTATCTATGCCAACAAAGCCGGCGGACGTTAGCCCACGAAATGACGACTTTGTTTCAAGTTTAAAGTAAACTTGACGCTACTCCCCTTTGGAAGAAACCGTATGAAGTTATATAAATCATATCTCTGAACATGAAAACTGTCAACTGTTTCTTTTTGACTGATCAATTTAGTGGCATTTAGCCTAAAAGAAGCGATACACTAGAAGGTGTTAGCGTTGGTACGATTAAAGGAGCAATGATAAATGGCTGAACAACGAAAGATGGATTTACCTGAAATCCTCATTATGACCAGTGTTGAAGCGGAGAAAGATGCCTTAGAACGAGGGTTAAACGGTTCTACACAATTTAAGGTGGCACTTACTGGTGTCGGTCCAGCAAGAGCGGCAGCACGCACAGCAACTGAGCTTGCTGAACATTCGTATAGGTATGTCATTAATGCAGGAATTGCTGGTGGCTTTAAAGACAAAGCACCTGTTACGTCCATTGTTGTAGCAAGCGAGATCGTGGCAGCTGATCTCGGTTCGGAATCAGAAGAAGGTTTTTTGCCAGTAGACGATTTAGGCTTGGGACAAGCATCTATTCAAACGGCACAACTCTTTTCGTCTGATCTTGAACAGAGGCTTAGGGAAAACGAAGAAACGGTGACCTTAGCGCCCATTTTAACGTTAGCGACCGTAACTGGTACAAGCAAAACAACTTACGCGTTACAACAGCGTTTTCCAATCGCTGCCGCAGAAGCGATGGAAGGACACGGTGTTGCAACCGCAGCTGAATTAGCTGGCATTCCAGTACTAGAGGTTCGTGCCATTTCAAATGAAATCGGCCCACGAAATCGTGAAGCCTGGAAGATAAAAGAAGCACTTCAAGCACTTGAACGTGTAGGACGTGCATTAACGGAGGTCTTTTCATGAATATTGCCTTTTCACCTTGTCCAAATGATACATTTGTTTTCCATGCGTTAGCCCATGGGCTCATTCCTGGAGCACCTGAACTAAATGTAACATTTGCTGATATTGATATTACAAATACATTGGCTGCAGATCGCACTGGTCCTGAGGTCATGAAGATTTCATTTGCAGCCCTACCCTGGGTATTGGACGATTATGAATTAATTCCATGCGGAGGGGCACTTGGAAGAGGTTGTGGTCCACTAGTATTAACAAAAGGGGATCAAAGTCCAACCGCTCTTTCTGGTAAACGTGTTGCTGTTCCAAGCGAACGCTCAACAGCCTATTTATTGTTCAGGCTATGGGCAGCAAACAAGGTTCCAGGTGGGGTTGGCGAGATTGTTGTTATGCCTTTTGATGAAATCATGCCAGCTGTTCAAGCTGGAACAATCGACGCAGGGCTTGTCATTCACGAAGCACGATTCACCTACCAAAACTATGGATTAAGTGTTGTTGCTGATATGGGCGAATGGTGGGAAGAAGATACAGGACTTCCCATTCCACTGGGTGCCATCATTGCAAAACGCGGGCAAGATACGGAGCAACTAACGGGTTGGATTCGTGCATCCGTAGAGTATGCGTTTAGTAATCCTACTGCTTCAAAGGATTATGTGATGGCTCATGCACAAGAAATGTCAGAGGATGTGGCAAATCAGCATATTAATCTATACGTCAATGAATTTTCACAGGACCTGGGTGATGATGGATACCATGCCATTGAAGCACTGTTAACACGAGCTGCAGGTGAAGGACTTGTACCTAAGATTGATCGGGACTTATTGTTTTCCCTAAAAGGAAAGTAAGCACGTTTTAGCGAAAGATTGAAAGGGAAGGACAATGAGTATTGGACAAGCCTGTGAGAGGAGAGATTCAGATTGAGTGAAACTGAATTGGAATTTCAACTGGTTAAGACAAATGGGGTTACACTACATGCGGTAACAGCTGGACCGAGAAATGGCCCACTTGTTGTATTGTTACATGGATTCCCTGAGTTCTGGTACGGATGGCGTAATCAAATCAAACCATTGGCAGAAGCGGGCTATCGCGTTCTGGTACCAGATCAACGAGGCTTTAACAAAAGCCAAAAGCCTGAAGGGATTGAACACTACACGCTCGACACATTAAGAGACGATGTGATCGGACTCATCAAGCTTTATAATCGTGAGAAGGCACATGTTATTGGACATGACTGGGGCGGTGCCGTTGCCTGGCATCTAGGGTCGACACGTCCAGAGTATGTTGAAACTCTTATCCCGATCAATATTCCACATCCGGCTATTATGCCGAAAGCGATGCTTACCATACCATTACAATGGTTACGTAGCTCGTACATGGCCTTTTTTCAGCTGCCTGAATGGCCAGAGAAGCTTCTATCTGCAGATCATTTTGAAGGCATGGCTAAAGGAATCAAGTTCTCCGCGAGCACGGGTGATGCATTCACTAGAGAGGATCTTGAAACGTATAAAGAGGCATGGGCGCAGCCTGGTGCAATGACGGCCATGTTAAACTGGTACCGTGCCATTCGAGCAGGATTGCCAGAGGGATTTGCTCATCCTGAAAAAGTAACGGTTCCAACGCGGATGATCTGGGGAGTAAATGATCCGTTCTTATCGAGAAAGCTTGCAAAGAAGAGTATTGAACATTGTGAGGATGGGACCCTTACCTTTGTTGGGGAAGCGACACACTGGGTCAGTCATGAGCAACCGGAAATCGTCAATCAATTAATCGCAAAGTACTTAAGCAACCAAGTGGTCGTCGGCTGATGACCACTTGGTTTTTTGATGGTTCTTGGTAATAGAGTGCAGGTTCTTGCTTGAGGTTGAGTTGTTCTTGGTATGGAAGGGTGGTTCTTGTTGATTGGTACATTGTTCTTGATACGTCATGCTCTTTTCATGTTAACAGCTGTTTAGTCTTACTAAGAGGTCAAGCTTTCATGGTTAAAATTCATTTTTCCTTGCTAAGGGTTCTTCCTTCTTGTGAAGGGGCTCAGTTCCATTGTTAAACTGTTACAGGGACTAACGTAACGGTTTGCGTGTAGTGAGTTAGTGTGTCTAGTGGAATGTCTTGATCTGCTTGCTTCCAAGTATCGCTAGGTAATTCATGCACAGAAAACGTAAGAGTAAGGGATTCTTTAAAAGGAAAGGGCTCTAACATGATTTCGCTTTCATTTTTCCACTCAGCTTGTATGCCCTTTGGTGCAAAGGGAAATGATTGAGCGAACCCGTTTTTAAACCACGATACCTCATCAGACTTTCGGATGCCTGGAGGGTTCATACAGATGTAAAGTGAGAGGTCGTCACAGAATTGAAGTAGGGTAAAATCCTGTGAACGTTCGCTTGCACTAGGACTTACTTCAAGTACATTTAGAATGGATTGCCGTCTGTTTTCTTCATGCGTCAAAAAATCTCTTACACCTGGCTCTGATGTAATCGATCCAGAAAAAAAGGAACAATAGTGCTTACTGCATAGGAAGGCAGAATAAGGAGAATGAACCTCGACTTCATCAACACCTTTTGTATAAGCTGCAATCTTCCATTCAAGAGGGAAGGAAATAAAGTCATATGGCATCTGTTGATTTGTTGCTACTCGCACCTTCTCATCAAGCGGGATCCAGGCGCGATCATGCTCATAAATACCTGTAAGTACAGACTCTGAAACAGGCTCGATCCAATGCTTAGCAATTTCCCCTGAGATATAGGCGTGGTCATGCTGACGAATACAGTGAAAGATCTGATCTTGCTTACGAATAATCATCGAGTGTATACCTCCCTTACGATTGTTACTGTTTATTTTACCATTTAAACGAAAAAAACGAAGCAGGCAAGCCTACTTCGCTTTTTGATTAATCAAACTGAACAGACACACCTAGATCCTTTAACAGCTCAAAATACGTTGGGCATGTTTTCGAAACGCAGCCTGGATCATTAATTGTAATCCCTGGAACCTTTAATCCAATTAATGATAGGGACATGGCTACCCTGTGATCATCGTACGAATCAAGAACAGCAGCTTTTGGTGTTCCCGGGTAAATCGTAAGTCCATCATTAAATTCTTCAACCTTTATGCCAAGCTTCGTTAACTCCGCACAAATAGCTGAGATTCGGTCTGACTCATGATGACGAATGTGCTCAACATCTCTTAACGTGATTGGTCCTGTTGCAAATGGAGCAAGAGCAGCAATGGTTAACGTCTGATCAGACATTTCCTTCATGCTAATGTCCAAATCACCTTGAAGCTGGTCTGTTCCTTGTACTTCAATAAAGTCCTCACCACGCGTCACGGTACAACCCATTTTTTCATATAAATCAACCATAAAAATATCAGGCTGATTTGTATCCATTGTCAGGTTTGTTACTTTGATGCGGCTATTCGTTAAAGCGGCCAAAGCAAAAAAATAACTTGCTGTTGAAGCATCTGCTTCTAAATCAAGCGTTTGACCAACATATGCGGAAGGAGGAATGACCATCGTTGTTAACTCATCATTCGCTTCAACCTTTGCACCAAATCGTTCCATCAGATTAATGGTAATTTTCACATAGGCATGTTGAACAATATGATCTGGTATTGTCACGGTTACTTCCTTCTCAGCATAAGGACTAGCAATGAGTAGACCGCTGATGAATTGGCTTGATTGCGCACCTGAAATCGTAACTGGCCCCCCCTTAAGGCCTTGACCTTTTACTTTTAGCGGGTAATAGCCCTCTGACTCAATCGATGCACCTAATGTACGAAGACCTTCAAGTAGCAGCTCTACTGGTCGTTGACTCATGCGCTCACTTGCTTCAACAAACCATTCCCCATTTTTAGCGGCAGCGAGTGTGCCCGGAAGGAATCTCGCGGTTGTTCCAGCTGCACCTATATATAAGTCAGCTTTTTTAACTGGCCAATCGCCTGCGCATCCTTCGATTTTAATGGTATCTCCATCAACTTTTGTTTGAATTCCTAGCTTATTTAACGTGTCGATGCACCAATAGGAATCATCACTACGTAGAATGCCTGAAAGTGTGGAAGGTCCCTCAGCCATCGCCGCGATAATGAGCGCTCGATTTGTGAAGCTTTTGCTTCCTGGAATGCGGATATCCTTATCAATTTTGTTCTCAAGTGGACTAATCGTTACAGTTTGAACACCATTTAATGATGACCAATCTGAACGAGCCCGAGAATCTGGAGTATGCACAGAATCACCTCGGTTAACTTATTTTAACCCTACTATATCATGAAACGCGGAAGAATGATGACGTCCTCTAGCATTTCCTTTCATTTCATACGCTTCATTCAATAAAAAGAGCATCGGATGATTCGTAGTTAAATCATCTAATGCTCTTACGTTTATGTTATTGGTTTGCATTCTCTTTCATTTCTTTAGAGGTTAGTACTCGCTCGTTCCCCATAAAGGCAACCGTTATGGCAGCAATTGCAATTGGAATTAGAGCTAATGTAAAAACAAAGGTAACCGAATCAGACATCGCCTCGGTAAGTTGTGTTAATAGCTCAGGTTGAATACTCCCCCTTGTTTCCGGCTGGAAGATTTGTTGAATGTCTCCTGGCTCACTAACATTTCCTGACCCCAAACGAGACTCACCAATTCTAGATGTGAAAATGCTTGTTTGGATCGTTCCATAAATGGTGACGCCTACGGTCATCCCAAACGAACGAAGAAAGGAGTTCGTTGAATTGGCAGACCCACGATGACGTGATGAGATTCCATTGATGGATGCGGCAGGTAGCAAGGAAAATGAAAAGCCAACGCCAAATCCAACAAGTGCAATGTAAAAGCTTAAAGCAATTCTTGAAGTTTCAGTAGTCATCCCTGATAAGAGAAACATGCCCACAAAGAAAAATACCACAGACACGGCCATCAACCGTCTGAACGTAAATTTGGTCTGAAGCGTTCCACCGAACATACTTCCGGCTACCGACCCAAGCATCATTGGCATAAGGATGAACCCAGCACTTGTGGCTGATCCTCCATATACGGCTTGGACATAGATAGGTATAAACACTGCAAGGATGATGAAGGTGCCACCATATAGGAAAGCAAGAATCTGTGAGGTAGCAAACAATCTGTTTTTAAACATCCAAAACGAGATAATAGGCTCGGATGCTTTTCGTTCCGCAAAGAAAAAAGAAGTAAACATTACACCAAAAACAATAAATAGGCTGATGATTGGTGCAGAGCTCCAAGCGAATGTTTTCCCACCGAGTTCTAGAGCGAACATTAAACAGACAATGGCAATCACGAGTGTAGAGGCACCAAGCCAGTCGATCTTTTGTTTAATCGTATTACGCTCTTCGTGATAGTGCTTAAGAATTAAGGCGAAGGAAACGGCACCAATCGGAATATTGATGTAGAAAACCCAATGCCAGCTTAAGGCATCTGTGATAAAAGCACCTAACAAGGGTCCAAGAACACTGGATAAACCAAATACGGCACCGAACAATCCAGTCATTTTTCCTCGTTTTTCAGGTGGAAACAGATCAAAGATAATGGTGAATGCAATTGGCATCAAAGCCCCACCACCTATTCCTTGAATGACTCGATAGGCAATCAATTGTTCCATACTTGCGGCCGTTCCACAGAGAACCGAGCCAACTAGAAAAGCTAACAACCCAAAAAGAAAGAAGCGTTTACGACCATACATGTCAGATAATTTACCATAGATCGGCATACCTGCCATCACGGCCACCATATACCCTGCAGTAACCCAGACAAACTTCTCGTAGCTCCCAAGGTCAGATACAATTGTACCCATCGCTGTAGCTACAATCGTATTATCGATGGCAGCCATAAAAATACCAAGCAGTAGGCCAGCTACTACATATTTACTTTGCGAAGACTCGCTCATATTCTATCTCCTACTATACTGGTTTATTTCGTTATTTTACCATATAATTCACCGCCAATGAATCATAGATAAATTATGAGATCGATACCGAAGAACTAGGTCCATAGACGAATACGTTAATGTGGAAAGAGAAAGATTCAATCATTCTACTAAATAAATCCCCTGCATTTTCCCAATGTTCATGGAAGGGAATGTTTGCTAGGGTTGTACCAAGCCAGAACATTCTGGCAAATCATCTAGGAGGGATTTCATGCAGTTTCAAGCAGGCAAATGGACGGTAGGTCTAACATTAGTCGTAACACTATCAGCAATACCGGCAATTGCTGGGGCAGAGGATGTGAAGGAAAGGTATCTTATTGGATTTAAAGAAGAAGCCGATGCAAATACATTTTCAACCCAAGCAGAAACATCTGAAAACCAAGTAGACGTAGAAATACTAAGAGAATACGAGAATTTACCCATAGTTAATGCGGAATTATCAGAAGAGGAAGCAGAAGCACTTGAAGCAGAAGCCTCTATTGAATATGTAGAAAAGGATGTAAAGATGAGCACCATGCAAGAGATCCCATACGGTATTCCGCAGGTTAACACGCCAGTCGTGCATGAAGCAGGGAACGTTGGGTCAGGTGTCTCCGTAGCTGTCATTGATACAGGGATCGCACAACATGAGGACTTGAATATCGTAGGCGGAGAAAGCTTTGTTAGCTCAGAGCCGTCATACGAAGACTTAAATGGACATGGAACGCACGTAGCCGGAACGGTTGCAGCACTTGATAACTCAGTCGGAGTCTTGGGTGTAGCGCCAGAGGCTGACCTTTATGCAGTGAAGGTTCTCGATCAATTTGGGGATGGCTATACAAGCGACATTGCAGCAGGAATTGAATGGGCAGCCAATCAAGACATTGATATTGCTAACCTTAGCTTAGGCGGTCCGATCGGTTCTCCGGTACTCGAACAAGCCGTTGACTACGCTGAAGAGCAAGGCACACTTCTCATTGCAGCAGCAGGAAATTCAGGCACCAGAGGAATTGGATTCCCGGCAGCTTATGATAATGTCGTATCTGTCGCAGCAGTGGATTCAGAAAATAACAAAGCCAACTTCTCAAGCTTTGGACCAGAAAACAACATTGCCGCACCTGGCGTTGACACCCTAAGCACGTATCCGGGAGGTCAATATGCAGAGCTAAGCGGAACCTCAATGGCCTCTCCACACGTAGCAGGAGTCGCTGCACTAGTACAAGCAGCAAACCCATCAGCTACAGCAACAGACATTCGCGACGCATTACAAACAACAGCTACACCACTTGGCAACCAAGAGTACTTTGGTAGTGGGCTGGTGAATGCAGAGGCGGCCGTGGGGAGGTAAGGGGTATGATATGAAAAAAACTCTCCGGGAAGGAGAGTTTTTTTAGCTTGGTGGTAGCATTACACTTGGGCTTCCCATTGTAACGAACTCAAAAGCAACAGAGGCTAGTTGTAATTCGTTAACGGTTGTAGCGACTACCCCAGCAACAACAATAGATAAACTTAATTTTAACAATTTTTTCAATGAAATCTCCTCCTTAATTTAATAAAGACTATATAGTTTATAATAACGATGTGCCATTACTACATCATTTTTAGAATCGTACCATTTGGCTAAATCAAGTGTATAGTATCTAAAATATATTTCATCTTTTGATTTCTCAAGAAAAGGAATAAGTTCTTTCTCATAAAATGAATATATTTTGTCATGATCCTTTTCAAATTTAAGTATTTGTTCTTTAAGTAACAGTCGAGTTTTTTTGCTAATTTCTTCTTTGTTATAAAAACTTCTTAAACGATCAATGTAATGCTCTAGATCAGAACTGATATTTGCTTTTAGTAGAACTTTTACTAATTCAATAGTGGCAGTGATTTGAACTTCACTTTCAGGTTCGAAATATTCAACACACGTTTTGAAATTCTTAACAGCCTTAGAGTATTCTTTTGTTTCACTTAGCAAAAGTGAGTAGTTAAACAATGATTTAAAATATAAATCTTCTAGACTAAGTAATTTGGTATTCCTAAGTATAGCTCTATAATTGTTTTTTGCTTCTTCAAATAATTTAATACTCTCATAGTTAATTGCTTGAAGCATCTGTGTGTGTATAACTCTAATAAAGTTATCTTTCTCTTTATAGAAATAGAGAGCTTCTTGAGCGTATGGTATTGAGTTCTCGCTTTGGCCAAGTGCACTATAGCACAATGCAATCTGATATGAAATCTCTTTCATACTAATAGAAGAATTGCTAGAAAGATTCTTCGTCTTTAATCCCAAGTAATAATCTAAGGCTTCACGGTACTTTCCTTTATGATACAGTGTGCTACCTGAGATGTATCTAAACAAAAGTTCTTCTATTGGAGAAAGATTTGTTCTATTCTTTTCAACAATCTGGAGATGATATTGGGCTGAATCGTTATCTAATTTAGAAAAAAAGTATCTACCCATATAAATATGGTACAAATGAACCAAATTTGTTTTACTATAATATTCTTCATCAAGCTCAAGTTCAACCTTCAACTTATCTGCCTTATCAAGTTCAAAATAAAACAATGAATCAATAAATTCTTCTAATCTTTCTTCTAGTACCCCGTACCTCTCCACTTCATCATTTATATCAAGACCTAAGCGCTCCATTAGCATAGCTGCGGTTTCTTTGTTGACACTGTAGGCGTTGTTCTCAATTTTGGATAGGTGAGGGATTGAGCAGATTCCGTCTGCTAATTCTGCTTGGGTAATTCCACTTTTTAACCGGTAGTATTTGATTATTGGTCCAAATTCCATGATTCACCAACCCATGTCTATAGTTTTCATTATAAAACAAATTCCGTTCAGATGGAGAGGAGATTGTTGTTTTTCTGTTGGGAAAAACAAGGTTAGCGACTAGGTCTAATCTCTTATGTAAGGCGATTGTAGCAAGCTATTCTGTTATGTTCAAGAAATATATTGGAATAATTAGGTGAAAACGGTCTAATGAATTGTCTTATTGGAAATATAAGAAAAGCTAGTGGGCATGTGGTTATTTGATAGGTCTAACCTCCTTATAAGTTAGGCATGCTGTTTTGGAATATGTTTTTAAAAGAGGTTGGGAAATATAATAAGGTCTTGCAAAAAGACTGTCTCTTCAAGCGAAATGATTGATCCATTTCGTTTTGATATAATAAGGAAACGAATCGTTTTGTTAAAGGAGGGACCAGTATGTCAGACGTGGCGCAATTAGCTAAGCTAATCAAACAAGCATCTGCCATCACCGTTTTGACTGGAGCTGGTGTATCAACTGCCAGTGGGATTCCTGACTTCCGGTCTTCAAGTGGAATGTGGACAGAGGATCTTTCAAGAGAATACTATATGTCCACCCGATATTTTTCAAGAGATCCTATCGATTTCTGGAGAAGATATAAGGATATTTTTCACATAAAACTCATGCAAAACTACAAGCCTAATCTGGTTCATACGTTTATAAAAGATCTGGAGAAAGACAAACGAGTATATGTAGTGACTCAAAATGTGGACGGGCTACATCAAGCTGCAGGGAGCTCTTCTGTCATTGAGTACCACGGGTCATTACACACAGCCACTTGTCCAGTTTGTGGAACAAAGATGTCGAGTGCAGAAATCCTTGAAGAAGAAACCCCGCGTTGTCACAACGAAAGCTGTCAGACAATCGTCCGACCAGATATCGTTCTTTTTGGTGATCCCATTTCAAAGCATAGTGAGGCAGAGCATGTGATTGATTCTAGTGATTTAGTCCTGACGCTTGGTACATCTCTTCAGGTAAGTCCGTTTAACATGTTACCTGAATATGCCGCGTATGAACGTGGATTGCCAACTGCTCTTCTAAATGGAGAGCCAACGATGATGGATTCTTTGTTTTCTTTACAACTACGTGGAGATTTAAGTGAGACTGTTCTTTCATTAAAAAAAGAGCTTTCAGAATGAAGAAAGCTCTCTACTCATGCGGGGGATAATACCCGTTCTGAAGATCGTTAATGGAATAACCAAAATCCATTTGTAGATGAGGATAATCCTTAAATCTTGTCCAGTCACCGCCCCAGGTAAAGCCAAGTGCCTTTGCCAAGTCAACGACTTCCATCCAATCTGCTTTCCCGTTGTTATTACCGTCATAATTCATATCCCATACAACATCGCCATCATGCGTACGAAGGGCAAAGTCAACAGCAAGACCATAATTGTGATAGGACTCTCCACCCTTTGCGTGTGTAACAACCTGACCATCGGCATCTCTCCCACGGTCATAGAGTGAATTTTGTTCGTCTATAGAGCGAAAGTCGTCAGTGATGACCACTTGGATATTTAGTTCTTCAGCTTGTTCAACCAATTGATCTACTTTATCAGCAACCGTTGGATGAAGGTCTGTTGCAGGTTCAGATGCTTCATTCTTTTGTTTAGCAAAGGCTTCGTGTGGGCCTTCTAATTGCTTCTCCTGGTAGAGGATGACTAAAAAAAGAGATAGGAGGATGAGAATGAAGCTCCACGAAAGAAGTATGCCTATTTTTCCTTTCATTCTATGAAACTCCTTTACAACGATTAATGTCGAAACTCCACTTATTGTAACGCATATGAGGTGAGATTCCTATTGAACGTTCTATGAAAATCATGGCATAAGAAAGGGACTGGAAACATAACAGTAAATTATTCACGAAAACACCAACATAGCAATATATCCGCTACAGGAGAATCCTTCGCTTTCCACGGGAACGGCCTCAGCCCATTCCGCGGAAATGCGCCGCTACAGTGTCTTCACCGCGTTCTGTTCCGTAGGAGTCTCAGGTTCTCCTTCCGCTCGTTATACAAAAACGTGAATGGCGAATGATTCGCTCATTGAATCATTCGCCATTTTCTCGTTTATTTTGAGTTATGTTATAAGCTCTATTTTTATTTTTCTTGCAGATTTAAAACGAAATCTGGGTTGCGTCGAATTTTTATAATGAAGTAAATGAGTCCAAGTAAGAGCCATGCAGACCCGATAATTAATGCATTTGTACTAATACTTCCGAGTAGCCAAATACAGAATGCAGCACCAGCGCCTGGTACAACTAAGTAACGCAGGGTCTGAGTGAAGCTTCGATTCTGACCGCGGATGTAATAATGTGCGATTACAGAAGCATTAACGCTTGTGAAACCGATCAATGCTCCAAAGCTAATGAAGGAGTAAATAATCTCAAGCTCACCAAACATTGCTGTCATTGAAATGACACCTACAAACAAGACGTTAAATAGTGGCGTTTTAAGCTTAGGATGTACGTATCCAAAGAAACGTCTTGGCAAAGAATCATCTCGTCCCATTGCATAAAGCAATCTCGATGCACTTGCATGAGAGGAAAGGGAGGAAGAGATGACGGCAACCATTGTTCCAGCTAAAAATAATGAATGCATGAAGCTACCACCGATATATCCAGCAATTTCAAGAGAGATTGCTTCTGCATTTACATAGTTTTGAAAGTTAGGATATACCTGATGCAGGAAATAAGACGTGATGGTAAAAAGAACGCCCCCAATGAGAACCACTAAAAAAATCGCACGAGGAATATTCTTCTTTGGGTTAATCGTTTCCTCTGACATCGTTGAGATCGCATCAAATCCAAGAAAGGAAAAGCAAAGGATGGATGCTCCAGTAAAGATAAGTGATAGATCAAGTGAAGAGCTGTAAAAAGGAACGGGTGAGATTAACACACCTGTACCGAGACCTGATGTGAGTCCTTTAATGATAAACCCAACAAAGACAAGGGCGACAATCACCTGAAACGTTACGAAAATAGCTGTGATATTGGCTGTTAGTTTGATTCCAAACACATTAATTAATGTAATACTTAAGGCTAAAATTAACACCCAGATAAACGGTGGAACAGCCGGAAAAGCCGCGTCTAAGTAAGCCGCTCCAATCGCAAAGTTCACCATTGGTAAAAAGAGATAATCGAGTAATAAGGTCCATCCAGCAATAAAGCCGGCATGAGGGTGAATACTTTTCTGCGCATACGTATACGCTGAGCCCGCTTTTGGATACGCCTGTACCATTTTTCCGTAGCTATAAGCAGTAAGTAAAAGCGCTACAATCGTAAAAATGTAGGCAGCAGCCACGTGTCCTTGCGTTAATTGAGCAACGATTCCATAGGAATCAAATACAACAAGCGGATCCATATAGGCCAGTCCGATTACAATAAGCGGAACCAGCGTAAGCGTACGCTTTAATTTCTGTTCTTTCTCCAAGTTAACCACATCCTTTAATTGAACTGAAATCAGTTTAGTCGATTGAACGACCCCTTTCAACAATTAATTTTACATAAAGCCTAATGTAAGCGATACCAGATAAAATTAGGTGAAAGTCGGTAGTTTTTGGCGATTTTATATTGATTTTTTTGTCGCCTGATACTAGTATGAATCCATATTCTAGTGAAATAGACACATGTCTTTTTGAGGAGGAATTACTAGAGATGGAAGTGACGATATACGAATGGTTAATTGTTTCCAGTGCGGCACTTATTGTTTTTTATCTTTTATCAAGAAAATATCATTGGTCTAAGCAGGTGCTCATCGCGCTTTTTTTAGCGATTAATGCCATTTATCTAGGCTGGCGTGCCGTTTATACATTACCAACCATGAACACCATTAGTATCATTGCGGGTATTCTACTTTTACTTACTGAGATTGCAGGGTTTCTTCAATCAATTGTATTTAGTGTAATCTCGTGGAAACCCTTTAAGCGTAAGCATATACCTTTGTCTGAATTTGAGAATCTACCAACTGTAGACATCTTTATTGCGACATACAATGAATCTGAGGATCTATTAAAACGCACAATTGCAGCGTGTACACTCATCCGTTATCCGAAGAATCTAGTCTCGATTTATGTATGTGATGACGGAAGAAGAGCAAGCGTCCGGGAGCTTTGCGAGGAATTTGGTATTGGCTATATTGACCGGAAAGACAATAGCTATGCTAAAGCGGGGAACCTTAATCACGCGCTAACGAAAACAAACGGTGAAATTGTGGTAACGATGGATGCGGACATGGTACCCCAGGCCAATTTCTTAGAACGAACACTTGGTCAGTTTACCGATCCAGAAATGGTGTTTGTACAGGCTCCCCAAGTGTTCTATAATGATGATCCTTTTCAGTATAATTTGTTTTTTGAGGATCAGATTACAAATGAACAAGATTTCTTTATGCGTCAATTAGAAGAAGGGAAAGATCGTTTTAATGCTACAATGTATGTTGGGAGTAATGCATTATTTCGAAGAACTGCACTTGATGAAGTGGGCGGTTTTGCCACAGGTGTCATTACAGAGGACATGGCAACAGGGATGCTACTCCAATCAGATGACCGGAAAACCGCTTTTATTAATGAGACATTGGCTGTTGGTCTATCACCTGAAACCTATGCTGATCTCTTAAAGCAGCGTGATCGCTGGTGCCGCGGTAATATTCAAGTTATCCGTAAGTTTAATCCTTTAAAGATGAAAGGATTAAGCTTTATGCAAAAGCTTCTATATATGGACGGCATTCATTACTGGTTCTTTGGCATCTATAAGATGGTGTTTTTACTTGCACCGTTGTTATTCCTTGTTTTTAACATATACAGCTTAGACGTCGCCTTCTCGCAGTTACTCTGGTTCTGGGTGCCAGCGTTTATTTCCTCGCAGCTTATGTTTAAGACGGTTGCCAATAAAAAACGAACGTTCCTTTGGAGTCATGTGTATGAAGTGGCGATGGCACCATATATGGCCATCTCTGTATTATCGGAGCTTTTCCTTAAAAAAAAATTCAAATTTAACGTAACGAGAAAAGGTGTACAAACCAATCAACGACGCTTTCTATGGGTTACGAGTATTCCTTACTTACTTTTAGCAGCCTTGACTCTTTTCGCCTTGGTAAAAGTTGTACTTTACTATGTGTATCCAGAGCGGTACTCAGTTAACCCAGATGTACTCTATATTAATGTTTTCTGGGTACTCTATAATGCAGCGGCTATTATTCTAGCAGTCTTTCTTTCGTTTGAACGTCCACGTCACCGAAACTCAGAGCGCTTTTCTGTTGATCTTCAAGGGGTTCTTCATGGAAGCGAAGCAGCCGTTTCATTTAACATTATTAATATTAGTGAGAGTGGTGCCCGAATTGAGTTAGATGCACTTTCTCTTGAAGAGTATTTATCAAAGGAACAGACTTTTACAATAGACTTTGCCGGAGTCGAAGCGTTAACCGTGAACAAGGAATGGATTAACGAAAAGAATGGGAAGCTTTTAATGGGCATTTCATTTATTGATCCAAACCTTGAACAATATGCTGAAACCATTCGTGTGTTGTTTAGTGAGCCAATCAATGCAGAGATAGAAAAATATTATGATAAGGCCCTTTTAACAACAGCAATGTACCGGTTCCTTCGCCGGACAAAAAGAGAAGATCCAAGCTTTCACCGTCAATCGATCCGAAAAAATGTCTCACTTCCGGGTCAACTGAATATAGATGGTCAAACAGTAGAAATGACGGTACTTGATTATAGTGAAGCAGGTTGCAGCCTACAGCTTAACCGTAGTCTTCGAGTAGATCAGTTGGTTAAAGTATCTACAAACGAACGAGAACTAGCAGGACGAACGGCACAAATCTGCTGGGTTCGTAAAAAAGGTAGAAATCGGTACGTCGGGTTGAAATTTGTCGCTTGATTTTGTAAGAGGCTGGGACATAACTAGAAAATAATAAAAAAATGACGAATGATTCTACAATCGAATCATTCGTCATTTGTGTTTTATTGCTTTTTAGTAAGACAAGCGAGGGATTCTCCTGTAGCGGATTATGTGCTGTGTTCATGTTTTGCTAGCTACATTAATGGGAGGTCCCACCCTCTTATTTTAATAGAAATATGATACGATAGATTAATAGAAGGGAGCGAATCGCAATGAAGAAGTTGAAGCCAGAAGAGTTAAAAAAACAACTAGATTCAGATGCATCAAATCTTGTGATTGTTGATGTTCGCTATGCTCTGACAGATACGGATAAAGGAAAACAACTGTATATAGAATCACATATCCCAGGTGCAATCTACCTGCACATGAGCCATGACTTATCTGGCGAAGCAGAGGAACACGGTGGACGTCATCCGATTCCAAATACAGAGGAGGTCTCTAAAAGACTGGGCGAGGTCGGAATTAATCAAGATACGATGGTGGTTGCCTATGATGATAAAAAAGGATCGTTTGCAAGCAGATTAAGCTGGCAGCTTCATTATCTTGGTCATGAACAATTTTCTATTTTAGAAGGTGGATATGAGGCGTGGGTTAAAGCGGGATACCCTACAACAACAGACATTCCGACCTATCCTGAAAAGACATTTATTCCTTCTGTACGAAAAGAGGAAAGAGTTACGCGTGAAGATGTCATACAAAGGCTCGGTTCTTCGGATTCTATTCTAATTGATGCAAGAGCCCCCGAACGTTATGCGGGTGGAGCAGATTCGCTTGATGCAAAAAGCGGACATATTCCTGGTGCGCTTAATTATTTCTGGGAAGACCTATTGGATGATTCAGGGAACTGGAAGAGTGGGGCTGCGCTTGCTGATCATTTCAAAGCACTGCCAAAGGATAAGGAAATCATTGTATACTGTGGTTCAGGCGTCACCGCGTGTCCAAATGTGTTTGCGCTAAAAGAAGCAGGGTTCCATCACGTGAAACTCTACTCCGGGAGCTGGAGTGACTGGGTGAGCTATGAGGATAGTCCGATTGAAACGGGAAGATAAGATAGAATATTTCTGTGCTGCAAAAAAAGGCTAATATCTTCGTCACTTAAGAAGGCAGGCGATTTTAAAATCGTCTGCCTTCTTTTCCTATATATTTTTCTGTGTCCCAGTATACTGCTTTTTAGATTAAACTCAAGGGGAATTTCATCTAGTTCCCTTCATTCCTATTCATCCTCATCATCAGGGTCAACTGTTTCCATATTTGCTTCGTATTCTTCAATTCCAGGTCCACGGTTAATCATCTCTTTAGTTTGGTTTAAGAAGTATGATTCAGAGGTAATGGTTTCAAGTGTCCATTCATCATCATAATAAACAACACCGCGATAATTATTGCGATTGAATTGTTTATCGGAACCTTCTTTCAATAAATAGTATGAACCGTTATCAAATTCATATAGGACATAAGATATGTCAACAACGAGTTCATATCGATTCTTTTCTTCATTGAATACTGGAATAGTAAGATCCTCAAGAATATAATTCGTTTCTACACGTTCAGCCACGTAATCTTTCTGCTTAGTACGGCTTTCGTGAGCATCCATTGCGCTTTCCTTAAACTCCTCATTTCCATGAGTTAAAATGGATGGATCTCCATGCATGATGACTTCATTCCGTTGATCCATTGCTTCTTCTAGAAGATCAATTACTTTATTTACTTCTTCTTCAGGCACCCCTTCAAACTCATCAAAACGCAAAATACTACCGTCATAAACCAAGTCTTCAGAACGCACAGATCCCCAAGGGAATTGTTTTTCTAGTGAAACACTAATACTTTCATCCGTTGGTAGCTCTGTCACGTTATCCTCCGCTTGATTGACTATTAAATCCGTTTCTTCATCATTTAGATAAACAACACTATCATCATAGTTCGAACGAGCTTTCATCGTTTTCACATCAGGTGCGATCACTTCAATTTGTGACACTTCGTCCTCCGTGTGATAAATGTTCAAGGTCACATCCTCAGTAGTCGCCGTTACATAGTCTAACGCCAGTTCTGTTCGCATCGTAAAAGAACCGGGACCGAATGGACCAAAGACAGCGGACGTTCCATCATAATGATCTGGCTTCACTTCTTCTTCATTTAAATAGAAAACAAGCTCTTCATTTTCCACATGCATAGAAATGTAAGCAGGTGTTACAAGTAATTCATAGGAACCACCTGAAAACATACCACCTTCTTCGTACGTTAACGTTATATTTCCATAATTATTTTCTTGGTATGCTGGGTGAATGACACTAGCAGCATCTTCACCGTCTTCTTCATACATACTCATCTCTTCATCTAAACGATTAAGTAGGGCATCTTTTTCAGATGGATCTTCTTGAAAATAAAGAAAGAGCGCTTCGGCATCCACTGTCTCATAGTCCCAATCTTCATAGGCTGATGTTAACACCGTTGTAAGTGCCTCTGCATCTTCATTATTTAATGCGTTTTCAAAGTCAGTAAGCAACTCTTCACCGTTTGAACTAGTATTCATTTGTGTGACGTAGAATACGCCTCCACCAGCAAGGAGTAGAAAAACAACGACAGCCACGATTCCTCCTATAAAGAGTCCTGATCGCTTTTTCCCTGTTTCTGCTTCCACTCATAATCCTCTCCTTTGTAATGGTTTACCTTATACTAAAATATCTAATGCTTGGAAAATGTTACTTGAAAAATACAATCAACAGCCTACCATAATTTTTCAGAAGCGACAAATGAATTGAGTATTAGGTTAAAAGAAGGAAGCGTGCTACACTACAGAAAAACAGGATCGGAGGAGGGGTACCATGTCAAATGAACAAGATACGATGCTACTAGATAGTGAGGAAGCAAACGAGGTAAAACAAAATCTACAGGAATCAACTCATATGAATCTAACGATAAACGATAGTCAGGAACGAGTAAGACCGTGGATCGTTCAAGGAGGGCCAATCGTAATCACAGCCATTGCGGTTGTTACAGTTATTATCTATCTAGTATTTAAAACGTAAAGAGGGATCCCGCATTCGGAATCCCTTAAGGCATACTACATCACTTTTTGTATCGTTTTATAACAAGCCGCAATGGCATATAGCATCGCTTTTGGTAATCGTTTTGGAAACAAACGACTTGAATGATACGCTTTTAATGCCCGTTTAAGATCATCCCACTGTTTACACTGTTTGCTTTGCTTGAAGCGAGCAACATCAATCACTCTAACTGAACCATCTTCTGTCAGGATTAAGTTGTGCAGATGGATATCAGAAGGATTTAATCCCCTTAACCGAGCTTCATCAATTGCTACATCAACGGCCTCAATATGCTCAGGTCCTACACGAACCCCTTGAAGCAAGCACTGAAAAAAGGTTTGACCACGAATATAATCAATCACAAGATATCCTTGACCGGCCTGGTAAAGCGTAGGGTAATGAGTTGTACCAGCTAGCGAGTGGTAGATCTCTGCTTCTTCGGACGCTATCTGTTCATAAGGTGGATAAAATACCTTTAGGACTCGATTTACATTTGGAAGCTTAAACACATAAGCGCTTCTTCCGCTCCCGACAAGCGTTAAGCTTTGATCGAAACTTGAGAGAACAGTCTGCTTCCCTCTCTTGGTAAATGTCACGCTACTAGCAAGGCGCGAAACAGAGGATGGACTTAGATGCGCCTTTTCATTCATGAACACTACCCCTTTTTCGATTGTTTACGTTTGGCTAATTCTTGTTTTACCTTGGGTAAGACATGTTTCTGAGCTTCTTTTAACCCCTTTTTTACCATTGGATGCCCCAAGAGCTTTATAAGTTTGGACATATGCTGATCTCCTCTCGTCTTTTCTTAACCAAATAAAAAGAGACCCAAGCCATTGTGACTTGGGTCTCCAACAAAAAAAGAGACCTTTGCCACAAGATTGTGACAAAGGTCTCGCAAACAACAATGTTTTGTTGCCAACAGTACCGAGGGAGTTACTCCCTGTAATGACGATAGCTGCTGAACTGCTACTCCCCTTTGGAGTATTTAATTAAGTGTTCTTAGTATAATCGCTTTAAAAAAGGGGGTCAATCGTTTCCATTCTTTCACACGAAATCTTTACAATCTCTTTATAAAATTATGCTTCCTCTATTTGGGTATTAAAGCAAACATTCACTGAATCAGGATTAAAGTCGGGATCTACACCCTATTTATTCCATGATTTTTCTTTCGAACCAGTCATTTTACGAATTTAGACGTGTTTATCTACGCAGATTCTCAAGTAAACAAGCAATCACATGATTATTCCACATTCCTTATGACTTTGTGACTAAAGTATCAAAAACAATGAATTGCACCATTTTCAGGTTTCAGACCTAACTGTCGGGGTATTTGGTAAATCGTAGATAATTTTGGGATCGGTGGAAGGCTTGATGAGTCAACGGTATTAGATAAGATACACATTCTTGCAAGAAACACTAGTACTTTTTTAGTGCTGTCAGACCATTTTCCTGTTTGTGACCAAAATACGTCATTTTAATTGGAAATCTAGTACAATCAGTTATGTTTCTTGGAATTTTACATGAATTCTGCTAGGTCATTCTAGCACATGACCTCGTAGAGAGAAAGCAGGTGACGACTATGAAAAAAATTAAGCTGATCGTAGCAGATCATGATGCTGCGTTCTTACAATCCTTTGGAGAGTATGTACTATCTTCAGATGCACAACACCAGTTTGACCTTAAGCTTTGTACGAGTGAAGAGAGTCTAGGTCGTTATCTTGAGTCTGATGAGCATTTTGACCTCATCCTCTTAAAACCAGAGCTTTATAAACAAGAGCAATTGCAATCGTTTAGAGGCATTATTCTTTATCTAGAAGAAGCCAAGAAGAACATTGAAACCAATCAACAATTATTTAAGTATCAGCCAATTACAAAGCTTTTATCCGATATGTTATCGCTTTACTACGAACAGAATAAATCGCTTGATGCAAACAATGGCACAACCGGTCGTACGAGTATCATCGGCTTTTATTCGGCAACGGGTGGAGCTGGAAAAACCACACTTGCGGCAAACATGTCCAGACAGCTTGCCATCATGGGCAAAAAAATTTTTTATTTAAACTTTGAAGTGCTGAACTCAAGAGAGCTGTACTTCAGGTCTGACGAGGACAAACCGTCTCTTGAGGTGTTCTATTATTTAAAGGCAAAACCGCATCAATTGATGTCGAAGGTTGAAACCTTAAAGAAACATGATTCGTTAATGAATGTAGACTACTTTGATTGGCCAACTAATCCTGAAGAGATGCTTGAGGCGACAAAGGACGAAATTTTAAAGCTTATCCAGGCGATTTCAGCCACTGATCAGTATGACTATATCCTAATTGACATGGACTCATCCTTCCAGGTGTTAAGTCAGGCGGCCTTTGCTGCATGTGACCAATTATTCTGGCTGTTAAACAATGATATGCAGAGCTTTCACAAAACCAATGAGCTCCTGAAGAATTTGGATCAGCTTCTTGGTAAGGGACATGGAGTTCAAGAAAAGATTGAATATATCGTCAATCGTTTCACCGGACATGTCTCAGAGCCATTTATCACGTATGATTTTGCCATTAAAGGCTACCTGCCATATGTACAAGAGTGGAACCCATTGGTCGATCGTGATCAAATGATGTCTCATCCGCATTATACTCAGGAGCTGCTGGCAATTATCAGAGGTCTGGTGGAAACAAGTAAAGAAGGTGCGCCTAATGGTTGATGATAAAGTCATACGCGAATTGATTGGCAGGCTGAGAGAGACCCTCGACTTAATGCATTCCATTCCAAATGAAGAATTAATGGAGCACGTGGAGAATGCTGTTTTTGAATACGCTAGAGAATACCGCTTGAAGTCTGCTGAGATGAAATGGTTAGTTGATCGAATCTACCACTCGTTCCGAGGGTATGACGTTCTTCAGCCGCTAATTGAAGACAAATCAATTACTGAGATTATGGTGAACAGCCACAAGGAAGTGTTCATTGAGCGAAACGGCGAGGTTTCGCAAATGAACGTGGAGTTTGAAAGCCAACAAAAGCTTGAAGATATTATTCAAGCGATTGTTTCGAAGGTCGACCGCGTCGTCAATGAATCCTCCCCAATTGTGGATGCAAGATTACACGATGGCTCTCGTGTGAATGTGGTTCTCCCCCCTATTGCACTAAAAGGACCAGTGATCACCATCCGGAAATTCCCGGAGCGACCACTTATGATTGAGGACTTAATCAAGTATGAGGCCATCACCGAGGAAGCAGCTGAATTCTTAAATAACCTTGTTAAGGCCAAATACAACATCTTCATCGGAGGCGGAACAGGTTCCGGTAAAACAACATTCTTAAACGTTTTATCAAACTTTATTCCAGCAAACGAACGGATTATCACAATTGAGGACTCGGCTGAGCTACAGATTCACAAAATTCCGAACTTAGTAAGTCTTGAAACGCGTAATGCGAACACAGAAGGAAAAGGGGAAATCTCGATCCGGGAGTTGATCAAGACGTCACTACGGATGCGTCCAAACCGGATCATCGTTGGAGAGGTTCGTGGAGCCGAGGCACTTGATATGCTTCAGGCAATGAATACTGGTCATGATGGGTCACTGTCAACAGGTCACGCCAACTCAACAACAGATATGCTAAGTCGACTTGAGACCATGGTATTAAGTGGAGCAAGCTTGCCGGTCGAAGTCATCCGAAAGCAAATTAGTTCGGCGATCGATATTATGGTTCACCTTTCCAGACTACGTGATAACTCGCGAAAAATCGTTTCAATCTCTGAATTGCTAGATCTGGAGAACGGAGAAATTCAAGTCAATCCACTCTTTGAATTTGTAGAAGAAGGGGAGGGACCAAAAGGCGAGGTGCTCGGTTCCCTAAAACCAACCGGCAACAAACTTCACTCCATTGCCAAGCTAAAACAAGCCGGAATCTATGAGGAAACGATTAAAGTAGGTGGGGCGTCGTGAGTACAGACCTACTCCCCTTACTCTTAGTACCAGTCTTGATCGGTTTCTATATTTATCTAGTTGTTAGTAGAAAGAAAAAAGAAAAAGAAGAAGCAGCAAAGATTGAAAGTATCCCAGAACCCAGTGCCTTTGCCAAACGAGTCAAAGCGCTCAGATCCCTATCGCCAAAAGAATTTAAGAAGGCGACGGAAGGTCATTTGATTAACTATGGGGACTATCAATTAAGTTTGAAGCAGTATATTTTTTATGCGGTGTTGGCTGTAGGTCTGTTGTACTTTATTGGCTACTTGTTCTATCAGAACATCATTCTAGCGGCAATAGTAGGGGCAGTTGGACTCTTTTTTCCTAAAATACAACGAAAAGTACTGCTGCAAAAAAGAAAAGAGAAGCTTTCTCTTCAATTCAAAGAAGCGATTGCCTCTCTATCTTCGTCATTAGCAGCAGGGCGATCCATTGAAAATAGTTTTAGAGAGGTTGTTGTAGACTTACAGCTTCTCTATCCTGACCCCAAAACGTATATCGTGCAAGAATTTCAGATTATCAACCGACGTGTAGAAAATGGGGAAACGATTGAACGAGCAATTGAAGACTTTGCCGTTCGGTCAGACATTGAAGACGTAATTAACTTTGCGGATGTGTTCTTAACCTGTAAGCGCACAGGAGGAAACTTGGTTGAAGTAATCCGTAGAACATCAGATGTGATTAGTGAAAAGATTGATATTCAACAAGATGTTCAAGTGATGATCTCTCAGAAAAAGTTTGAATCACGAATACTGGCCGTTGCTCCTTTAGCAATGATTGCGCTACTTAAGTATTCAGCAGGAGACTACTTAGCTCCCATGTATGAATGGCCAGGTGCAGGACCGCTTGTTATGACATTCTGTTTAGCGATCTTTATCTTTTCATTCTGGTTAAGCCAAAAAATCATGAACATTAAGGTGTGATGCTGCTTTGATTGTCTATGGAATAATACTTGCCGTTTTAGTCGTTACGTACTTTATTCTTTCCGTTGCGTCTAGAGACAAGTACACACATATGGTGGAAGAATTTGATGGTACCTATTCTCTGATGTTTATGGCTCCGGTATCGCTACACGTCATCTTTAAGCTTCAGATTATGGAGAAATTTCATAGTCAAATTGCTCATATTCAACAGAAAATGATTAGCCTTTATGGAAGTCGAGATGCATTACGACATACAAGAATGTTTCTAGCTCAACTCGTTTCTATCTTTCTATTAGGAGTATTAGGTTCTACGCTGATTGGGCTACTTCAAAATGATCATTTGATCTTTGGTGTAGGGCTTGGCTTCTCTGTTCTGCTTCCTGCCATCATGATTAATCAACTTAGTAATAAAGAAAAAGAGCGGAAAAATCAAATCTTAGTTGAACTCCCGGAAGTAGTAAACAAGATCATTCTCTTAGTCAATGCAGGAGAGACCGTGCAGCAAGCTATCGTTCGCTGTGTGGAATTAAAGGAAAAAACAGATTCTCCTCTTTTTCAAGAACTGAAAATTGCTGTAAACAAGCTAACCAGTAATGAGCCTTTCCCAAATGTATTAAACGAATTCAGTAAGAAATGCTCAATTCAGGAAGTATCTATTTTTACAACAACGGTCTTACTGAATTATCGAAAAGGTGGTCAGGATCTCATCTTGTCATTAAGAGAGCTGTCTCATGATCTTTGGGAAAAACGTAAAAACGTATCTAAGACCAAAGGGGAAGAAGCATCATCTAAATTGGTTTTCCCGTTAATCTTAATCTTTGTTGCAATCATGATTATTGTTGGCTATCCAGCAATAACCATTTTGTAAATACAAACAAATTCTTAGGAGGATTTAACATGAATACATTATCAAATTTTTTCAAAACGTTTTGGACGGATGAAGAAGGTTTGCAAACATTAGAAATTCTGTTGATTGTAGCTGTTGTTGTAGTCATAGCCCTAACGTTCAGAGACAAGATTACTGAATGGGTTACTACTCTAGTAAATTTCGGTGACGACAAAGTAGGCGACATTACTGGAGATTGATGATGTTAAGAAGGGTTAAGGAATTTAAAGAAGATGAATCTGGAAGTTTCACACTTGAAGCGAGTCTTTTATTCCCAGCCATTCTCATTGCTACGATGATGTTGATATTCTTCAGTATGATCATCTTCTATAAATCTGTTTTGCAATTCGAGGCGAATCGGATTGCAGATCAGGTTGCGTATGTTTGGAACAATAGCTCAAAGGATGTAGAAACGGGTGAGTTTGTAGAATATACAACCGAAAATGGTGATGGGTTGTACTGGAGATTAACTGATAATAACTTCCTTCAGCAATTTGGACTAAGTGGAAGTGACGATAGTGGTTTAGCAAATAAGAAAAAAAGAGAACATCTGGCTAAAGAAATTCCTGGACTTACCGAGGCAACCGTATCGTATAACAATAGCCTTTTAAATAGTACGATTACTGTATCCTTAGAAAAACCAATGCCCTTGCCTTCGTCTGTAACAACAATGTTTGGTACGAATCTAATGGAGGCAAAAGCTACAAGATCAGTTACTGAACCCGTTGAGGTCATCAGGAATACTGAAGTAGTAGTTTACTTTGGTGGGAAAATTAAGGAGTACTACGGATACATTGAGAAGTTTATGAAGAAGTAATCTATACAGATAAAGAGGTAGGAGGAGAAGGATGAAGACATGGCTGAAAAAAGGTTTCCACAAATTTGTAATCAATGAGAACGGAGCAGTATCGATTTACGCTATTATTATGACTCTCCTCCTATTTGTCTTTAACGCTGTATTAATTGATTACATTCGAATCATGACTGCTGAAAGAAACGTCGATCAAGCAGCAAAAGCTGCGGCACGTTCCACAATGGCAAACTTTAACCAAAAGTTAACGTCCGATTATGGATTATTCGGTTTTGATGGAGATGTTGGAGAAGCCAACGCGATTTTCGAACAAGTATTTAGAGAAAATCTAGCCCCATCACAAGAAGATGGGATCTTCAACTTTGCTTACCCGTCCTATGTAAGTGGATCAGCAAACGTCACATTTAAAGAAAACATGAACCTAGCATCACCAGATACAGCCGAGTATCAGATCTTAGAAGATATGAAATATAAGGCTCCCCTTGAAATTGGGGAATCTGTAATTGAGGGGTTTCTGTCGATAACAAAAGAGGTACAAGAAGCCTCTGAATACGCAGAAGTGGCTGAAGATGTACAAGAAGAAGTAGAAAAACGAGACGAGAGATTAGAAAAAGTAGAAGAGAATTTAGAATCAGCATATACTGTCCTAAAATCAATTGAAAAAAATGTAAAAGGGGAAGCTGCTGCTCCATTTCCACAGGTAAATAATCTTAACGAACTTTATGATCATCTTGATAAATATCAAGAGATAAGAAAAGCAGAGGAAGAAGCAGAGAATAGAGAAGAAGATGAAGGGGATGGTGATGGTGGTGAAGATGAAGATGAAAGCCCTACAGATGAAGAATTAGATGATGCTAATGATTATGAAAGGAATATAGTATCTTTTTTAGAGGGGATATTAGAAGACATTGAAGCATTTGAACAATTTTTAACTAGTGCAAGTAATGAACTTAAAAAAGCACATGAGCATAATCAAGCTGCTGATACATTGCTGAATGAAGGTAGTGATAAAAGCGGTGATTATGGTGAGGCCCAAAGAGCTGGTGATGAACTACGTGAAGGTAGTCCAAGTGTTAACGGAGAAAATGCCTCGGAAGGTATAGCAAATGCAAAAGAAGAATTACAAAAGTTAGTAATACCTGAAGAGTTTTTTGAGAGCGTTCAAGAAGCTCTTGATCAAGCAATAGACAGTCTTGAAACCAGCGAAAATAATTTAGTGAAAAGAGTACAGGAGTTAATTTTAATTGTTGAACAAAAATCAATGATAAAGCGTGAACAAGGAAAAAATATAATTAATGAGGGAATAAAGAATGTTAAAGAGTCTTTTGAAATAACGGCACAGTTCTTTAATGAGGCTTATACTGAATTTGGAAATAAGCCTGAAGTTGAGTTTGAAAGATCTGAGGAAGAGGTTGAAGATGAGGAAGAAACATCTGAGGAAAGCTTGGAAGAAGCAAATGAAGAATTAGACAAATTACTCAGTGAAGCAGAGGCACTTTTAAAGGATCAAGAAGAATATAATGAATTAGTAAACTTAGTGAATGACTATAGAGTTTTCGCTTCTGGAGCTGACCAGTCAAGGGAACTAGATAGAAGCACATCAAAAAAAATGTCTGAATCATCAAGGAATATGATAGATACATTATTCAATGCAATAGGGGAAGGACTTTTGGGAGCACGAGACAAATTATACCTAAACGAATACATCTTGCTTAGATTTAATAGTCACGATTTTTCCAAGAAAGATGCTAATGGGTTTGGAATAGACAACAATGAGGTTGAGTTTATAATGTATGGTTTAGATAGTTCAGCAGCCAATTTTGGAGCTGCAATGTCAGAACTATTTGCTTTTAGATTTATAATAAATTTTGTTGAAGCCTTTACTGATGGTAGAGTTAGGAGTTTTGGTCCTTACATGTGGGTGGCGGCTCTAAGTTATGCTTTAGTAAATACCATTGATGATATAAGAAAATTTATGAGTGAAGAGAGAGTAAGTTTCTTTAAAAATAGTCGTTTTAGACCTGAGTATAAGGATTATTTGAGATTGTTTTTGTTTATACACGGACAAGGAAATAATTTACCTAGAATGATGGCTCGTATACATCAACAAACTGATAGTAACCTTCTTGAGATGCCAACATATGCAGTAGGAGAAGCGGAAGCCTCATTAAATCTATGGTTTTTACCAAAGTTAACAGAATTCCTTGGTGAAACAGATATAATCGACGGTTACGTGGAAGATGGAGAATTTAGAATAAAAAAAGAGGCAGTTTATTCTTATTAAATTTTTAGGAGTGAATAAAAATGAAGAAAACAAAATTATTAACTGTTTTAACATTTGTATCTGTAGCCATTTTGGTTGGTTGTAATAACGATTCCACATCAAATAATTCAGTTCCAAACACCGATAATCAAGAACAAAAAGATGAGAATGATCCAGGTGAACAAAACAATCAAGATAGTAGTGAAGATAATGGAGATGATAATGACATTGAAGGAGGGTCTTCATTAGTAGAGCGAAATGATGATGCTAATGATAGTGAATCTGAAGAGAAAGAACCTAATTTAGGAGAGGGAGATACAGAAGATCAATTGAATTTAGAGATTGGAGATACTGGAGTTATTGAAACAACGATAGAAAAATTTGAGATGACAATAAATTCTGTAACCGTTGAAAAAGAGATTGATGGTGAAAAACCAGATTTAGGAGTGTTTGTACTTGCAGATGTTACATTTAGGAATATTCATGAAGAACCATTGGACTTAGAGCAAGCCGTTGGTACTTTTGAAGTTACTACTAGTGAAGACGGTGGGGGTTATGGTCCAGTTTCCGAATTCTATAATGTTGAAGTTGAAGACCTATCAGGAGATTTAGAACCTGGTGAAGAAGTTCAAGGCCAAATTCTATTCGAAGATAATCTAGGTGATAAACACTATATTAAAGTAAATCCTGGATTAATTTCAGCTTCAGCTGTGAAAAATCAAGTTATGTGGAAATTTAGCGAAGAAGATTCTGAATAATGATCTATTGTAGTTATTTTCGTGTACTATGAGTGGCTTTTAAGTGTTGACTTACTTAAGGTAAATCAACACATTTCTTTAATTACTAAATAAAGAGAAAAACTTCTTTTTTATTTGGTAATTAAAGAAGTGTTTTATAACAGTCAGCTTCCATTTTCATTTTAATAGTAGAAACCAATCAATACTCACATTTTCAACTCAGAACTCAGAAAATACTGAGAGGATGAATTTACATGTTTAAAAGGTTCATAAACGACGAACGAGGAAATTTAACCTTAGAAGCTGCAATTATCATGCCGATGTTTTTACTATTTGTCGTTTTCATGGCAATGATTATTAGAATTTCTATTGCGGATATGGCGTTGAAGAAAGCTGTAAATGAGACCGCTGAAATTTATGCGACGCATGCTTATCCTGTTGCTATGGTAACTGGCGCAATTGAAAAGAAAACAGATGAATTGATTAAAGAATATACTGGTGACGCAACAAATTTAGATGAAATCAATCAATTTCTGAACTTTATCTTTGAAGAAACTGGAATTAATCCTACGGATATGATTTATAATGCTGCAGAAGGTCCAACAGGAAACTTAATTATTGATAGTTTTAATGCTTCGCACGATGATGCACTATTTGAAGCAGATGCCATGGATGTAAAAATTACAGATCGTCCTTCACTCAATGGCTCAGGAGATGCCTATATTGGAATTGAAGCTTCTTATAAGTTAAGAATTGTTGCTCCTTTTATAGATAAAGAAATCACTCTAAAGCACAAAGGGTACGAAAGGCTATGGACAGGAGCTTAAGGTACATCAATCATCTCAAGGTTATAGGGTTGTACCTTGCTTTGTTTTGCGATGGTAAATAAGTACTTATATAGATTTTTTTACTAGGTGTTGAGTGATCTTTCTCATTTAAAAAACTAGAATCGTGGGGGCGGAGAAAATGAAAAATTCAGTCACGTCTACATCTTTAATAATCCTATCATCATTATTCTTGTTCTCCTGCAATTCATCTGATCCTACCAGTGAACAATCAGAAGAGACTAAACAATCTGAGACTATCGATTCTACTAGTGAAGCCAAGTCTACTGAAGAAGTATCAAGTGAAGAAACAGAGACTGATGATGAAGATAATGTTCTCGCTAAAGGAGAATTTGACGATCAACTCGAACTCGCCATAGGAGACACTGGGCGTGTAGATACACTATCTGGTGCATATGGAGTAACAGTGGACCGCGTCGAATTATTAGAGGATATTGATGGTGAGTTGCCTGAACTAGATCACTTTTTACTCGTTACTTATACAGTTCAGAACATAGGAGATGAGGATCTGGATGCTCGGGAAGCCGTTGATTCACTGGAGTCTACTCATAGATTAGAAGGATCTGGTTACTCAGATAATGCACAATACTACGATCAATTTAATGCAATTGAAGGAATGTTAGCGCCAGATGAGCAAGTGACAGGCGAGGCTTTATACAGCGCTTACGATAGTGAAGAGTATTTCCTTCGTGTGACGGACGGATTAGTAGGGTCCGGAGCTGCTAAAAATCAGATACGCTTTTCTTTTCAGAAAGGTGATATAGAATGATTTCAATTTAAGATTTTGAAAGGATAAAAAAGAATGCAGTCTATTCTTGTTAATCATAATTAATTAGGAGGAAACAATGAAAACTTATGTTAAATCGTTTTTCTTTAGTTCATTGTTAGTAATCTTATTGTTTGGATGCAGTAGCAGTGAGGAGGGTAATAGTACAGATTCAATGGAAACTCAGGCATCAGAAAATGATGAACAAATAGCTGATGATGAATTAGAAGAAGATGAACCAAACACTGATTCAAGCTCAGAAGGGTCTGGATTGATTGATAAAGATGAATTAAATGAAGGGGAAGATTCTAATGAAGATAATAGCAATAAAGATCAGCCTAATCTAGGAGATGGTGAGACGGAAGACCAAGTAGACTTGTCTATTGGTGATACAGCAATAGTGGAAACTACTATTAGTAAATATGAGGTCACTTTAGATGCTGTTGAATTCATGGATGAATTAGAGGGAGAAGCAGTTCAATCACAATTCGACACATTCGTTTTAGCAGATGTAACGATAAAAAATCTTAGTGAAGAGAGTATTGATATCTCAGACTCAATGGGAATCTTCGAGATTACAACAAGTATTGAGAGTAGTGGTTATCCGGATGTGGCTGCTCATTTTAGCGGTGTTGATAAATTCAGTGGAGAACTCAATCCAAATGAGAAAGCATCAGGTCAGATGTTGTTTGAAGAAATTAATGGCGAGCATCACTACTTTAGAGTTACACCAGGATTGACCGCCTCTAATGCAGTGAAGAATGAAGCGACTTGGGTGTTTGTAGAGGAAGATGGTAAATAAGTACTAATTGAAACATAGTACAAGGAAGAGGTGACCAAAGTGAATCTAAAGATTTTATCTATTGCAATTGTCGCCTCAGCCATGCTAGTTGCTTGTAGTAATGACGAGGAAGTCAATAGTGAAAGTCCGGACAAATTAAGTGCAACAGATAAATCTGAGCAAGATGATCATCCAAACTCATCTGGTCTTGTTGAGAGAAATGATGATATGACAGAAGCGAATGATTCTCCCAATCTAGGTAATGGAGAAACGGAAGATCAGCTTGACCTAAAGATTGGTGATACTGGGATCATTGAAACAACGATTGCTACCTTTGCTGTGACGATTTATGAGGCACGTATTGAAAAAAGTATAGAAGATGAGGAACCAGATCGAGAAAATTTTGTGCTTGTAGATGTTTCGTTAGAGAACCTGTCAGATTCAGAGATTGATATAAGGGATAGTTTAGATGTCCTAGAGTTAACAGGAGACTTAGAAGGAAGTGGAGGGCCAGATTTTTCTCATCTTTCTGATGTGATCGAAACGATGGAGGGTACTCTTGATCATAGTGAAATAATAGAGGGCAATTTACTTTTTGAGGCTGATGAGTTTGAGACCTATTACATACGAGTGAGAGAAGGCTTGGTGGCCGCTTCAGCGTCCAAGAACCAGACGATCTGGACATTTACGAAGGAAGAAGCTGAATAACGTAAAGGGGCGATATGGATGCAGAAGAGTAAATGGGTCGTGCCATTTATACTACTGGCAAGTTTGGTGGCAGCTTGTAGCGACGACAATTCAGATGAGCAATCAGAGTCGCAAACAACAGAACAAACTGAAGGAGCAGGTGAATCCTCAGAACAAGCTAATGAAGAAGCAAGTGAGAATACCAATGTGCTAGAGGAAGGGCAATATGAAGATCAATTGGATTTGTCAGTTGGAGATACTGGGACGGTAGAAACACTTCTTGGCACTTCAGAGTTTAAAGTAAACGGAGTAAAACGGCTGGATGAAGTAGATGGAGAGTTATCTGATTTAGATTATTTTTTATTAGTAAGCTTGACCGTTAAAAACATTGGAGAAGACGACATTGATGCAAGAGAGACAGTAGGTATATTGGAAGCGACTGATTTCTTAGAGGGAACAGGCTTTTCTGACGAAGCTCCCTACTCTGAAAGTATTGAAGCGATTGAGGGGACGCTGGCACCAGAAGAGGAGATTACGGGTGATATCCTTTTTGTAGCTCACGAGGCAGATGAATATTTTATTAGAGTAAGAGAAGGACTTATTGGTTCAGGGGCTGCTAAAAATCAAATCCTTTATACGTTCCAAGCCAGTGAAATAGAAGGGCCATAAAAGGAGTGTAAGAAATGAAGAAGATAATCACTTTTTCAACGATGGTATTAATAACAAGTACAGTTCTGGTGGCATGTGGGGAAGGAGCAGATAAAGCCTCAGAGGTGGATGGAAATCATGGTACTGACCAAGAAGAACAAGTAGGTGAAGAAGGAACAGTTGATCACAGCGAACCTGTAAGCAATGAAATTGACGATGATGCTAACTCCTCAGGTTTAATTGATAAAGATGAACTCAATGAAGAGTCAAATGAAGAAGGTTCAACTAATCAGGATGACGGTAATACGGAAGATCAATTAGATTTAGAGATTGGTGATCAAGCAACAATAGAAACAACCATTAGTTCATTCGAATTCACTTTAGACTCTGTTGAGATCAAAGATGAATTAAATGCTGTCGTACCTGACTTAGATGTTTTTATTGTAGTTGATTTCACATTGACCAATATTTATGATGAGCCAATCATGATTGAAGATGCGACTGGTATTTTTGAAGTTACCACTGATTTAGACGGTGGGGGATACGGCGATGTATCTGAACAATATGATGTTGATGTTAAAACGGTTACTGGAGAACTGCAACCAGGAGAGACGATATCAGGTCAGTTAGTAATGGAAGATCAAACGAACGCTGAGCACTATATAAGAGTAAATTCCGGCTTGGTTGCATCCTCATCAGTTAAGAACCAAGCAATTTGGACCTTTACAGAAGAAGATTCAGAATAAATGTGTTGATCACAAAAGGAGGTCCATTTAAATGAAGAAACTTGTCAAAGTAGCTGCGTTATTTGCTGCAACATCCGTAGTACTTATTGCTTGTTCAGATGAAGAGTCACAACCCTCACATGAAGAAACTGGTACCGAGCAAGCCTCGACGGATGACTCCAATTTAGATGAAGAGACAGACTCAGAGGAAAGTGCATTGGCAGAAGGAAGGTATGAGGATCAATTGGATCTTCGTATTGGAGAGACGGGTACGGTTGAAACAACGATTGGCGTCTATTCTGTCACGGTGAATAAGGTGGAAATTGTACAAGAATTAGATGGTGAGATGTCAGAGCTTGATTACTTTGTTTTAGTGGATTATACCTTGAAAAATGAAGGAGACGAAGAACTAGATGCTGCTAACTCTATAAGTAACTTGGAACTCACTGATGACTTAGAGGCATCAGGCTTCTCAGATTCGGCAGAGTACTATGAGGAAGTATCTCCTGTAGAGGGCACTTTGGCACCGGGAGAAGAAACAACGGGTCAAGGCTTACATGATGCCTACGAAAATGATGAGTACTATTTGAGGGTCGCTGGAGGATTGGTTGCATCAGGTGCTGCCAAAAATGACATTCGCTTTACGTTCGAACAAAGTGAAATGGAATAAGTCTATGTTTCTTTGACACGTCATAGCTGAGCAAATAAGGCATCTTGTGGGTTGGGCTATGACGTGTCATTTGGCATGAAAACTTCCTCATTCAATAGGATTAGGTTTTTGGAAAGAGGGAATGAGAAATACAGGAAATCCTATGAAGATTTTTGAAAATGAAGGATGTTTATTGGAAGGAGGGAAGAGACGTTTGTTGCAATTTCAGGATTATGTCTTACTCGTATTAATGCTTGTTGCTCTTTATACAGATATCCGTTATAACAAGCTGCCTAACTGGCTAACCGTTAGTGGTGTGGCTTTTGGTTTGGTGTATCACTTAATTGCAGGTGGAATCGATGGATTACTTTTTTCTGGCATCGGCTTTTTAGTAGCTACTGGTATTTTTCTTCTATTATATGTATTCCGTGTGCTGAGTGCTGGAGATGTAAAGTTATTTGCAGCGTTTGGTGCAATTGCCGGTACAGAGGTTGTGCTTCATCTCATGATGTACTCGATTGTGTTTGGCGGCGTCATTGGGATCGTTATTCTGCTATTTACGAGAACGTTCCTGAGTCGTGTGACCGGGGGGCTTTTTGCCATCATTGGTTCAATCACTTCAAAAGATTTATCTCATTTAGAAGAGTATAAGGTCAACCGAAGTACACGAATACCTTTTATGTACGCGGTGGCACCTGCTGTATTTACGACTTATTATTTTTTAGTATTTGCTTAAATTTATGGCTATGGAAAGAGGAGGAGAACAAATGGGTGATTCCATTTATGGATTACAGTATGAGTTTCAGCAAAAGAATGGGCGTCATATGATTTTTGGGGAGAAAGGGGAGCGTCGTCTACAAGGGGATGATTTGGTTCCGCTTCAGCTTAAGATGATGCAGTCTAATCAAATTCCGAATCTGCTACCACTCTCTGTGGAGGAGGTTGATTTTAATGTGCGTCTTTATTTTGACGTAACAGCAAAGCAACCCCTTTCTGAGTATCTTCAACAAAAGTCACTATCGTCACATGAATTTTATCACCTGTTTTTATCCATTATTAATACACTTGAACAAAGTAAGCTGTACATGCTGAATGAGCATCAATATGTATTGCAGGAGGACTATATTTACATAGGGAAAAACCTCCAACACTTATATATCACGTATTTACCCGTGCAGGGTCTCGACAAAGAGGAGACTGCAGCTGATGAGCTGAAATCATTGCTCCTTCGTATCGGTAAAAAAGTAAATGGACTTCAGGGAACAGAGTTTAATCATTTGTCTTCCTACACAGAGGATGTCTCTTTTAGTTTCGCCGGGTTAAAGGATTTATTATTACGTCAGCAGCAGCTTCGTCCGCAGGCGGGGTTTTCGCAAGGGTACAATCAACAGCAGGATCAAGGGTACGGACAGTCGCAACAGATGCAAGGTCAACAGCAACAGCCGTCTTCGCACCAACAGCAATCTGGGCAAGCACCGTATGCGAATACCAAGCAAAATCCTTCAACTTCTTCTTCTGAACAAAAGGCAAAGAAGACAAAAAAAGAGAAACCAGCGAAATCAGCTACAGGTAAAAAAGAGCCAGTTATAACAGGTAGAAATAGGCTTTATACAGCTGTCTTTGGTCTACTTGCCATTGTCATTGTATGGCAATTGCTTGGATTGAACTACGGAGGAATTGCGTTTCTATCAAGTATCGGATTATCCGTTGTTATTGTAGGTGTAGTGCTCTATCTTTGCTTTTTCTATAAAAAAGCCACAGGTGAAAAAGACGAGCAACCGAAAAAAGAAGTGGCAGCTGGACGTGAGCAGCAACAATATCAACAACAGCCTGCAAGCACTGGATATGCAAGCTATAATCAGTCACCAAGCTACAATCAAACAGCAACTCCAGCTTTTCAATCGAGTCCCGTAACGCCTCAGCCACAAGCAGTGAATACATCAGCACCAGCACCTGAACCAACAATAGCAGCTGCGGCGCCTCACGCACAGGAAGCACAGCAACCTGCTGCAACCGCTGTTGCGGAGCCTGTACCAAGTGTTACGGCCGAGCCTTCTTATGGAGTCGATACGAGTTTGTTATCAGACGACACGGTTCTTTTAGAAGAAGAAGAGGAAGAGGTTTTGGAAGAAGTCAAAACGTGGCCAACATTAACAATTCAGCGTGAACAAGGTCCTGAAGAAATCACGATTTCAGAAAGTAACTTTGTCATTGGACGGAATCCAGAGACCGCTCAATACGTAGAAGAGAGCACAGGCGTTTCTCGTATGCACGTTGAATTCGTTCGCATTGAAAACAGCTACAGCGTAAAAGACTTAGGATCGAAAAACGGGACGAAGGTAAATGATCAGCCATTGGTTCCTTATAAACTTCACTCACTTGAGGTGGGTGACACCATTCAAATTGGAAAAGCGACGTATGAATTTAAGTGGGAGTAATCATCTATGGACGCACAACCCAATTGGCAGATAGGTCTGTCAACGGACATAGGTCCGGTTAAAGCAGAGAATGAGGACGTTTTTGTATGGCGACTTTATGAAGATGACCACATGCGGCAAGTGTTGATGGTTGCTGTGGCAGACGGAATGGGTGGCTCAAAGAACGGGGCAGCTGCAAGTCAGTATGCAAAGACGAGTCTTGAAGAATGGTGGGATAAACGAATCAAGCGATTCATACGGCACGATCAGCCACTTCACTCGATCATGAGTGAAGTGGGGCCATTGCTTGAGTCCATTGATGCCAAGCTATTTGAACGGAATACAAAAAGTGGTACCACACTGTCTGTGTTATTCATGTATGGCGGTCAGTATGCCGTAGCTCATGTGGGAGACAGTAGAATCTACCAGGTGACAGGTAGTCAATCAGGTCTACAAAACTATTTCAGACAAAATCAATCGCTCGACCTTAGTCAGCAGCACACCGAGTCGCTTGAAACGGAATCGGATTTGATTCAACTCACAGAGGATCACTCTTGGGTGGAGCAACAAATTAAGCGTGGTCAGCTAACCAGAGAACAGGCGAGAACCCATCATAAGCGAAACGTCCTAACACAGTGTCTAGGCATTGAAAAGGGAGTCAAACTAAATGAACAGCTTGGTGTGTATCAGGCTAGTGATTTATTTCTCCTTTGTAGCGACGGTTTTTACTCTTTATTTACAGAAGAAGAAATCCTTCAGACGCTACGAGGATTAGAGAATGAATACACAGATTTACAAGCGATGTCCGATTACTTAGTGAAGCTAGCGAACTATTCTGGCGCCTATGACAATATAACAGTGCTGCTCGTCCGCCACATCCATGTCGATTCCGGGCCTCGGGTAGAAGGTCGATCATTGGCTTCCTGGCTACCTCCATTTTTAAAAAGAAAGAAAGCTAGGTGAGCAGATGGCTGAACATGATATTCACTTATCTGCGGGAGAGGTTTTACGAGGTCAGTACAAAATTATCCGTCATATTGGTTCTGGTGGCATGGCAGTCGTGTATCTAGCTTGTGAGCTTCATGATGAATCCAAGCTCTGGGCTGTGAAGATCGCGGATACTGAAAAGAAAATGGCTCGAAGACTTTCAGCTGAAGGAAAGGTGTTAAGCAGGCTCCATCACAAAAACTTACCTCAGATTGCGGATTTCTTTTATTCCGACGATCGACGCTATGTGTATTTGGTCCAGGAGTATATTAAAGGAAAGTCATTGCTTCAGTTATTCGAAGAGCAAGACCAGCCATTCTCAGAGCAATTTGTGATCGATCTTGGTATTGAAATCACCGACATTCTAACGTACTTGCATTTTCAAAAGCCTTCCATTATCTATCGTGACATTAAGCCTGGAAACCTCATGCTTACTGATGAGGGTCGTTTAATGTTAATTGATTTTGGGATTGCTAGAGCGTTTGATGAAGAGAAGCTTAAGGATACGCTTCAGATTGGGACCGTTGGTTTCGCGGCACCAGAACAATTTGAGAAGCGACAATCGGATACAAGGACAGACCTCTTTTCCCTTGGCGCGCTTCTCTACTTTCTTTTGTCTGGTGGTAAGTATGTCTATATTGCACAGAAACCACTTAAGACCTTTCGCAAAGGGATCAGCAAAACGCTTCATTCCATTGTCCATCAGCTTGTTGAGCATGAGCCTGATAAGAGAATCCAATCAGCTGGTGAAACAAAGGCAAGCTTGGAAAAAGCGAAAGAAGACCTATTAAAAAAACAAAAGCGGCAGATGAGTAAAGGAAAGTTAATCGCAGCATACGTCGGTTCTTCCTTGTTACTCCTTGCCGTCATTGTCTATATCATCATCGATCAATACTAAGAAACAGTATGTCAGGAGGGATTAATGTGGCTCGTCATCGATTACCAAAAGGTACGTTAATAGAAGGAATTGAAGAGATACTGGTCGAATTACCAGTAAAAGAAACACATGTACAAGCAGAGGAGCAGCTTGAAGAGCTTAAGCGTGCAGATGAACTGTTTCTGCCCGTTTCAACATATGGGATCGAAGAGGATGTTCTGACGGTTCGTTACCAGTTACCGAACGGATATCAGGGCTTACAGCATGTAACGGGGCAAAGCCAAGAGCAAAAGCAGGAGCTTGCCAAGAAGATTCTGCAGGTTCGCCGAATTGAGGGGAGTCAGTTCACCACCTATATCGACCCGGTTAATATTTATACTAATGAAGCCGGTGATGTGAAATTTGCTCATCGGGGCATCCGTGCCGTTCTACCTCCGGAGCAACATGAGAGTAAGGTGTTTGTTTATCGATTAAAATGCTTAATTATTTCTTTATTTACTGCTCATTCCTTTTACGAGTTAATCGAAAAGGGATTAGGTGAACGTCACTCTGATGAGGGCATTGCCGGAGCGCTTTATCAAGCTAAGTCACTGGACGAGTTAGAGAGCGCGCTGAATGGTACCTATTCTGAGCCGCAACCTGCAGAAAAGCCGGTACAAGAAGAGACTCCTGTTAAACAGGAGGAGCCCATACCCGTTGCACCACCTATGCAAATGCAGCAACCAGCAAGTTCACCTACTACAAATCAGGAACAAAACACTCAACCTTCTACAAAGAAAGCACCTAAGAAGGGTTATGCGACAATGATTGGTGCAGTTGTAGCTGGTCTTGCGATCGGCGGTGTTCTCGTATACAGTGTTGTCGCAGGTCAAGCGGATTCTCAGGTTAATGCATTAACCGAGCAATCAAATGGTGAACTTGCTGCACTTGAATCTGATAACGAAGAGCTTCAATCAACAGTAGATACTCAGAATCAGAACCTGGAAGCCTACCGACTGCTAGGTGCCGGTGAGCGAGACCAGGCAATTGAAGCGTTTGAAGCGATGGGTGAGCTAAACGAGCAGGACAAGGAATCATTAAAGCGGCTTTATTTAGGACACGACAATCCTGAAGTGGTTGTAAAAGCAGCGAGTTTGGATCGTGCATATGCGGCAGATACTGCATCAAGATTAGTGGCTCTAAATTCAGATGAAGCTCGAGCGTCACTAATGACCATTGAATCGGAATCTCCGTATGTTCAGCTGGAACAAGCTTGGAATGAAAAGAATTATGGAAGAGTTCATGAGCTTGCCCAGGGAGAGCTCAATGAGAGTGAGAGAGCACAAAAGCTTTCTGCAGAAAGCTATTATCAAGAGGATAATCTTGATGAAGCTTGGAAGAAGGCAAAGGAATTAAACAACACAGATCTGAAAATACGAATTAAAGAAAAAGATATAAAAAAGGTTGAAGAAAACGACGATTTAGACGATGATGAAAAAGAAGATCGTATCAATAAATTTAAAGATGATATTAAGGAATTAAAGGAACAAAACGATTAAGGAAGAGCTGCTGTACCTAGGTCTACACGACTGGTACAGCTTTTTTGAACAACTAAATAGATGGCTTAGGGAGGATTTGGGATGAAGTACAGCTATGTGTCGCACCTAGAATGTCCAAAATGTTATGAAGTGTACCCAAAAGGAGAGATCCATCACCTTTGTGCATGTGGTTCTCCGCTTCTTGTTCGTTATGACTTGAAGGCGTTATCAGAAGCGATGAATCCAAAGGATTTAATGGAGCGAGAACTCACTTTATGGAGGTACCACGAGTTGTTACCTGTTGAAGATCCGGGCTCTGTTGTCAGTCTGGGTGAAGGGATGACTCCGCTTGTCCCCATGACTAAGCTTGGCAAGGAAATGGGTCTCTTTCACTTATATATGAAGGATGAGGGCATGGTTCCGTCTGGTTCATTTAAAGCCAGAGGTGCTGCAGTTGGTGTGTCAAAAGCAAAGGAGCTTGGCGTAAAGGAAATTGCCATGCCAACCAATGGAAATGCTGGTGCAGCGTGGTCTCTCTATGCAGCTCGAGCTGATATCAAAGCGACCATTGTCATGCCGGTGGATGCACCTGAGATCACACGCAAGGAGTGTATCGTGGCAGGCGCAGACCTTCATCTAATTGACGGATTAATTAGCGATGCGGGACAGGTTGTGGCAAAAGCTGTCGCGGAGCACGGTATATATGATGCCTCTACCCTTAAGGAGCCATATCGAATTGAAGGAAAGAAAACAATGGGACTTGAGCTTGTTGAACAGATGAACTGGTCGATGCCTAATGTGATTCTTTACCCAACAGGTGGAGGCGTAGGGCTCATTGGGATCTATAAAGCGTTGCTTGAACTGAGAGAAATGGGTTGGATCGAAGGAAACCTTCCACGATTAGTAGCTGTCCAATCTACAGGGTGTGCTCCAATTGTTCAAGCATGGCAAGACAAAAGTCGATCCTCTGAATTCTTTGAAAATGCCTATACCCAAGCATTTGGTATCAATGTGCCAAAAGCGATTGGGGATTTTCTTGTACTTGATGCGATCTATGAAACAAATGGCTGTGCTGTCGCAATTGATGACGCAACCATGCTCAAGGAGCTTGAAACCATCGGGCGGACAGAAGGAGCCTTTGTTTGTCCAGAAGGTGCTGCAGCCTTTGCGGCGGCTAGAGAACTGAAGCAAAAAGGGTGGATTGGTGAAGAAGAAACAGTTGTGATTCTGAATACCGGACAAGGCATAAAGTATCCTGAGACTGTGAAAGTAGACGTTGAGGTTCTGAGGAAAGGTGAAAGTTTGTCGCGGGTGTAGGAGAGTGGAGCATAAGCCATCCAAATTGGAGCGTTAGAGTGAGGAGTGGAGCATAAGCCATCCGAATTGGAGCGTTAGAGTGAGGAGTGGAGCATAAGCCATCCGAATTGGAGCGTTAGAGTGAGGAATGGAGCATCACCAATCTAAATTGGAGCATTAACAATAAAATTTATCTAAAAAAGACGATGACTCAATTCAATTGGGTCATCGTCTTTTCTTACTGAGGATATGCTGATCTATGCTGTTCCTCCGCAATATTTCTGAAAATATATAAGGGCATGAAACGTTTTATTATAGTACGAATGAAACAATAGCACTGATTACAACAATGGCACCAACGATCATAAGAATTGTACGAATCATGTTTATCATCCTCTCTGTGTTCTTACCCCTATCATTCCTTAATTCACAGATTCGAAACATATTTACAGCGCAGATTCTTAAAGATAGTCTAATTTGCTCATATTAAGGGTAAAGAAGATGGTACACAGATACGACGTTTTTAGAAAGCAGGGGACACAATGGGAACAACGGTTGTTTGGTTTAGAAGGGATCTACGTCTGCACGATCATACCGCACTATCAAAGGCACTGTCATCACTTGAGAAAGAGGACTCGTTGGTTGCGTTATTTTATATTCAGCCAACATTAAACGATACATTTACAGCTAGACATGATTATTACTATGAGACATTAATGAAGCATGTCGAAAAGTGTGAGAAAAAAGGATTCCCGGTGCATTTTGTGACAGGAAGTCTTGAAGAAGCCTTCCACCAGCTGCAGAATCAACTGCCTGATGTGGATCAGCTTTTTTTCAATGCAGACGAAACGGGTGGAGGTGCTAAAAGGGATCAGGAAGTCATCGACTATTTTCATTCCACCTCCATTAGTGTCTTTCCATGTATAGATCACACGATTCACGGAGCAACTGAAGTGAAGAAGCAGGACGGCTCTCTTTATAAGGTCTTCTCTTCATACTATAAGCAGTGGCAACAGCTAGACAAGCCATCAATTCAACAAGTAGATCTCGATAAAGTAAAAGAGCATGCGATCGACAAACGTGATTCTTTTAAGCGTGGGGCAAATGCCTATCAAAAGCTAATGGAATCAAAAACAGGTAAATGGAAGTATGCGGGGGAAGAACATGGACTCGAACGATTAGAGGACTTTACGCATAGTAAGATGTATGACTATAAGAAAAAGCGGGACTTCCCGGCTGTAGCTGGTACAAGTATGCTTTCACCTTACTTGCGCACGGGAGCCGTCTCAGCTCGGACGGTGTATTACACGATCTTAGATGAGCTCGGAGATCAAGCAAATGGCCAAGGACCTGAGACATACATTCAAGAGCTTGCATGGCGTGACTTTTACAACATGGTGTTTTATCAATTCCCTGAAAGTAAGGATCAGGAGCTAATTGAAAAGTATCGAGGTATGGATTGGAACCAGGATGATGAGCTTTTTGAAGCATGGAAAAAAGGAGAAACTGGTTTTCCGATTATTGATGCGGCTATGAGACAGCTCAATCAGATCGGATGGATGCATAACCGTCTCCGTATGGCCGTCGCTTCGTTTCTAACAAAGGATTTGCTGATGAATTGGCGTGAGGGTGAGCGTTACTTTGAGGAGCAATTGATTGACTACGAGCCGGCCTCAAATATTGGAGGCTGGCAGTGGGCATCTTCAACAGGTACAGATGCGGCACCGTACTTCCGAATTTTTAATCCAACGAGACAATCCGAGCGCTTTGATCCAGATGGAGACTTCATTCGGAAGTATGTCCCTGAATTAAAAGATGTACCTAAAAAATACATTCACTCACCTGAAAAAATGCCAGAGGAGCTTCAAGAGGAAGTGAGCTGTGAAATTGGGAAGGACTATCCTCATCCCATCGTTGATCACAGTACCATGCGCAAGCGTGCACTTGAGCTTTATAAAGAGAAGGGCTAATGCCTGTAGTCAGGATCTTTATCTGCTTGTTATAATAAGGAAAAGCGCTATAGCTAGTAAGATTGCGAGGAATGCTATGACACAGACAACTTCTCACGTTTTTCGCCAGCCCTTTCGTTCTCTAGAAGAGTTTGCCGAGATGGTTAGCTATTACTTACATTGTCCTGTGACGATTGAAGATGCCAACCATCAGCTCCTTGCTTATAGTACACATGGAGATGGGGCAGACAAAGCACGGATTTCTACGATCATTTCAAGAAGAGTACCAGAAAAGCTCATTAATCGTTTCTGGAAAGATGGCATCATTCCAACTTTAAATCAGACGAGAGAGCCCGTTCGAGTCCCTGAGATTAAGGAATTTGATCTTGGGAGCCGAGTGGCGGTCTCGATTTGGAAGCATCAAGAGGTGCTGGGATACATCTGGGTATCTGATCACCTGCAGAAGCTTACTGATACAGATCTCCTCTTGTTAAAAGAAGCGGCTGCAACCGCGAAGCAAGAGCTTCTTAAACTGAGTAGACAACGCAAGCAGACGCATAAAAGCCGAACCGAATTGCTCTGGCAGCTGATCTTAGGGGATGAGTCTGAGCAAATACATTCAGAGCTTCATCTTGCACAAATGCAGCCTGATGAACGCGTATTTGTCAGCCTATTTGTATTTGAAGAGCAGGATGAGGAAGCGAGGCGTCATATTGACTACATGCTTCAGGCTTCTTATCAGGACACGATTCCTTTATTTCTTTGGGATGAGCATCAGCTTGTGTGTTTGGTCAAAGCTGACGGTGTACAATCTCGTCACTATTTTCTTAAGAAGCTAACAGGTCAGCTTCAAGAGCGTTTTGTCATTAAACAGAAGGAAAGCTGCTCCGGTTCGTACGTAGCGGGCTTTCATCACATCTCCGAAAGCTATCAGGAAGCAAAACAAATCTTATCGTTAAAAAAGAGGTATCCGGAAGAGCTCGATACAGCTCATACCTTCTCAGATTTAGGTGTGTTTAAATACATTGATCAAATCCCACAAGGAACAAAGGTGCATCCAGGCATCGAACGGATTGTAGAATACGACAAGAAGCAAGGAACCCAGCTTTATGAAACATTGGTCCTTTTTTTAAAGAAAGATGGCAATACGAACGAGGTGGCCAAACAACTACATGTACATGTAAATACACTAACCTATCGAATTAAACGCCTGGAGAGTATTGGGCGCTTTTTACTAAAAGATCCAGCACAGCGAATGGGTCTATATTTAGATCTCCTCCTAACACGAAAGTAACATAAATCCATTTTGTGAAAATCAACAAAGGGAGACCATTGTTTTCTTCAAATCCCACGATGTCAGATTGTTCGGCTCTTTACTATACTAAAAAAAGGGAATAGTAGAGAGTGAAGGAGGAGTCAATATGATAATCGCGGTACCAAAGGAAGTAAAGAATAACGAAAACCGAGTAGCGATCACACCTGCTGGGGTATCTACTTTAGTAAATGGAGGACACGAACTATTTATTGAAACAGGAGCAGGTGAGGGGAGCGGCTTCACGGACCATGAATACAAGACGGCAGGTGCAACGATCCTAGCGACACCTGAGGAAACGTGGCAGGTGGCCGAAATGATCCTAAAGGTGAAGGAGCCACTTGAATCGGAATATGGCTACTTCCGTGATGGTCTCATTTTATTCACGTATTTACATCTTGCAGCGGAGCCAAAGCTTGCAAAGGCATTAGCTGAAAGTCGTGTGACAGCGATTGCTTATGAAACGGTTGAAGTGAATCGGACGCTTCCATTACTCACTCCAATGAGCGAAGTGGCTGGTCGAATGGCGACTCAGATCGGAGCACAATTCTTGGAGAAACCAAAAGGAGGCAAAGGCATTCTTTTAGGTGGTGTACCGGGGGTGAAGCGTGGGAAGGTAGCCATCATTGGAGCGGGAGTCGTTGGGACAAATGCCGCTAAGATTGCAGTTGGGCTTGGTGCGGATGTCACGATGCTGGATCTAAGTGCAGAGCGCCTTCGTCAAATCGACGATCAGTTCGGAAGAGATGTGCAAACGATTATGTCTAATCCAATGAATATTGCAGAAGCGGTCAAAGAGGCGGATCTTGTTGTTGGCGCTGTGCTTATTCCAGGAGCGAAAGCACCAAAGCTTGTAACGGAAGAGATGATTAAGTCGATGAAGCCAGGTAGCGTAGTTGTAGATGTAGCTGTTGACCAGGGTGGAATTATTGAAACGGCTGATAAGATTACAACGCATGATGACCCAACCTATACAAAGCATGACGTCATACACTACGCAGTAGCAAACATGCCTGGAGCCGTTCCGCGTACCTCAACCATCGCACTAACAAACGTAACGATACCATATGCGAAGCAAATTGCAGACAAAGGGGTCAAACAAGCTTTGACAGACAATCCTTCTCTTGCCCTTGGCTTGAATGTCGCAAATGGACAGATCACCTACGAAGCTGTGGCGCGTGACTTAGGTTACAGCTATGCAACAATTGAAGAAGCGTTAAGCGAATAATGAGGAGAGCCATCGCAGAAGTGTGATGGTTCTTTTAAAAGGAGGAGAGTGTAACGGTACGTATCGATGTACAGTGGGGAGAGGCAAAGGTAAACCTAACGTGGCAGCCAAGCGAGATGCTTCCACAAAAGGATCTCATCACAAGTGTTCACGGGTTTTGTTTTCAAGGCGATGACATGCTGCTAGTAAATTTACAAGATAGAGGCTGGGATTTTCCTGGAGGACATGTAGATGAAGGAGAGACACCTGAACAATGTTTTCACAGAGAGGTGTTTGAGGAGGCTGCCGTCCGAGGGAATGCTGAATATCTCGGATCCATCGTTGTGGATCACACAGAAAATGTGTTGTGGAAAGACACAAGTCCATACCCTAAGATTGGCTATCAAGTGTTTTATAAGATGAACATCACAGAGGTACATCCTTTTCATCTAAATGAAGAGTCTTCTGAACGGAGATTGATCAACCCACACGAAATTTCCTCCTACTATAAAAATTGGCATTCGGTGTATCAAGCGATCCTAGATCGAGCGCTAGACACAAAAACGGACTGATTCTTTGAGATGAATCAGTCCGTTTTTTTATATGAGTGGAAACTGCGATGTATTTAAGCTGAAGTCGGATGTATTGCTGAAAAGTGCGATGTATTTGTGCCGCAGTCGGATGTATTGCTGAGAAGTGCGATGTATTTGGGCTGAAGTCGGATGTATTGCTGAAAAGTGCGATGTATTTAGGTCGTAACCTAATGTATTTCCTCTCAATTCCGACGTATTCGACATATTCTCCTACCTAAACCTATCCAACTTCACGTACGACATTCAGATTTCGTCCGGCACCGAGGCCAACACCTGTCATTGCAATAAGTACAACCATAAACATAAGTAGTGGTGCAGTCCAGTTATGGAACCAGTCAAACACAAGTCCAATTACGATCGGACCTGATGCAGCAAGTAGGTAGCCGAGTGATTGCGCCATTCCAGATAGCTTGGATGCTTGTTTCGCATTTGCGCTCCGTAACCCGATAAATGTAAGGGCGAGGCTGATGCTTGATCCAGAAGCAAGTCCCATAAATAAGATGGATACAACGAGGAACGGCGTTGAGCCCCCATAAATCAATCCAATGAGACCGATAAAGTAAAGGATGCTAATGACAATGACCAATCCTCGTTGATCCTTTAGTTTTCCAGCGATAATAGGAGCGAGAAAATTCCCTGGAACTCCGGCAAATTGCATGATCGATAGCATCCAACCCGCTGTCACGATACTCATTCCGTGGCTTCGCATAATTTCAGGTAACCATGCGACAGAGGAGTAAAAGAGAAAGGACTGTAATCCCATAAAAAGTGTGACCTGCCAAGCGATTGAAGACTTCCACATGGAGCTAGAAACAGGTTGGACATCTACTGGTTTGGGTTCACTGTTTTTACCGCGAAGCTGCGGTACCCATACGGCAAGTCCAAGTAAAACGAGCGCACCCCATAACAGGAGCGTTGTATTCCAGCCAAGACCTAACCCATCTGCCATAGGAACGGTGATTCCTGATGCAAGTGCAGCAAAGATTGACATAAGGGTGGAATAGATACTGGTGATCAAACCAACTTTTAAAGGGAAGTGAAGCTTTGCAAGTCCGGGTAAAAGGACATTACAAATGGCAATCCCTACACCGACTAAGGCTGTTCCGATAAAAAGAAAGGATAAAAGACCTGTTGCGCGCAAAAGAATTCCTAACAGTAATAGACCGAGTCCGGCAACAATGGCTCCTTCAAAGCCAAGCTTTTGACCAAGCTTTGGGGTGAGCGGTGAAAGGGCAGCAAATGAAAGCAGTGGTAAAGTGGTTATCAATCCCGCTGCACCATTTGATAGACCAAAGTCTGCGCGTATTTCGCCAATGACTGGTCCTACCGATGTTATGGCAGGTCGTAAATTAAAGGCAATGACCGCAATTCCTATGATAAGTAGGAAAGTGTGTTTTTTCGATAAAGCTTGTTGGTGCGTCATGATGTTGTAGCTCCTTTTTATAATCAGACCAAAAAATGGGCTTCTATACAGATTGTCTGTATAGAAGCCAGTTGCATTCGCTTAGTTTAGAAATTTAAGACATACAGGCTTGGACACTTCAAGTGTTGAATCAAGCTGTGTAATCGTCCCTTTTTCCGGATCGCGTTCAAACAGGACAACATTTCCTGTTTCTTCGTTTGATACAACGACAAATGCTTCAGTTGGATCAAGTACGAAGTCTCTCGGCCAGTTTCCAGCAGATGGAACGCGTTGGATAAGAGAAAGCTCTCCAGAATACGGGTTCACTTCGTAGACTACGATACTATCATGACCTCTGTTTGCTGCGTAAACGAAACGGCCATCAGATGAAATGTGGATTGCACTTCCTTGGCTATTTTCTAAGAAATCATCCGGTAATGTAGAAACGACTTGAACCTCTTTAAAAGCATTGATTCCATCTTCATACGAAAGAGTAATGATTTCGTTACTTAGTTCAGTAAAGACATACACATACTTTTCTTTTGGATGGAAGGCTAAGTGTCTTGGACCAGAACCAGGGTTACATGAGTAGCTTCCTGCTTCTGTAAGCTTACCGTCCTCATACGAATACGTCACAACCTTGTCCGTTCCAAGGTCAACAGCAATTACGTATTGATTGTCAGGAGTGAACCCGGCAAAGTGAGCATGTGGTTTCTCTTGACGCTCATGAGGACCCGTTCCTTCGTGCTGTGCATAAGAAGAAGCTGGAGCCACACTGCCATCCGCTTGCAATGGGAAGGCTGTAATTCTTCCACTATGATAATTAGCAGTCACTGCAAGAGAGTCATTTACACTCACGTGGCAAGGAGAACCATCATCTGTTAATTCTGTGGTTAGATGAGTGAGCTTCCCTGTTTCTTTATCGATTTTATAGGATGACACTCCACCTTCTGAACCTTCTTTTACAACGGCATAAAGATGTGTTTGATCAGCATCAAGGTTTACGTATGTTGGGTTACCTAACTCTGCAGCTACTTCAATCTCCTGGAGGCGCTTCGCTTCGGTATCCAATGTGAATGTATAAATTCCCTTACTATCTGCTTTTGTGTAGGTACCAATATACCCTCTAAATGTACTCATGTGTGAACAATCTCCTTTCAAATGGAAACACTAAGCTGGTTGTTGCGTTGTACGTGCTAATTTTTTAAGTCGTCTTCTTGTTTGTAGCTTTGAATACGTAAACAAGCCTAAAGCAATCCAAATACAGATAAATGCAGTAAGTTGAACGCCTGAGAATGGTTCTTTATAAAGGAAGACTCCAATAATAAGCATAAACGTCGGAGCGATATACTGCAAGAATCCAATCACCGTAAAGCTAAGCTTTTGAGCAGCTGCTGCAAATAAAAGAAGTGGGACGGCCGTGATAACTCCTGTACCAGCTAAGACAAGCATCGTGGAAACCGATTCAGAAAAATATGAGGCTTCCGGTAACAAAAACAAGAAGAGTGCGGCAAAGGGTGTCATTAACAAGGTCTCAACCGTTAGACCAGTCCAGGGCCTGATGGATACGGAGCGTTTAATGAAACCATATGAGCAAAATGAGATCGCAAGTAGAATGGATGCCCATGGCACATGACCATAATACAGGGTTAACACAATGACACCGACAAAGGCTAGTGCCACAGACACTTTCTCAAGTTTGGTTAGCTGTTCCTTTAGAATGACTGTGGCAAGCACAACGTTCATAAGAGGATTAATATAATAACCAAGACTTGCATCAATAATGCGGTCACTATTCACCGCGAAAATAAAAATAAACCAATTGGCTGTGATTAAAACCGATGCAGCCGATATAGCAAGAAGACTCTTCTTATGATTCCAGATCTTTTTCATCTCTTGAAGCACTTCTGTTAGCTTACCCATTATCGCAAGGGCAATCAGCATAAAGAGAAATGCCCAAATAACGCGGTAGGCGAGGATCTCTGCGGACGAAACATCTCCAGCCATTTTCCAATACAAGGGCATGATTCCCCAAAGAACATACGCACCTGCCCCGAGAAAAACAGCTACGGCGGACTCGTTTTGCTTATTCATACTTTCACCTGATTTACATCTAAATTTCATACGCTATGATGTCTAATCATACATCACTTATTTAGGGAATGGAAAGATTTAAATTTATCACCTCTACCCATTTGAGTGAAAATTCGCTAGACTACAAAAAAGGAAGTGATGAGATGAAAAAGTCATATGATGTTGTCATTGTCGGTGGAGGATCAATGGGAATCGCAGCGGCCTATTATGTAGCAAGATCTGGTCATAGTGTAGCCGTCCTAGATCGGGATACAATTCCAAATGAAACAGGGAGCCACCATGGGCAAACAAGAATGATGCGCTTTGGATACAGTGAAGGTGAAAGCTATGTACCTCTTGTTAAACATGCATATGCGCTTTGGAGAGAGCTTGAGCAAGAATCCAATCGATCTCTATATGTGCAAACAGGTGCTTTGCTCATGGGGAGCTTAGGATCTGACTTTTTAAATGAGGTATTACATAGTTCAACAACTCATTCGCTTCCTCACGAGGTCTTATCAGCGAGTGACATTGAAGAAAGATGGCCACAGATTAAACTGCCAGTAACCTTTAACGGCGTCCTAGATACATTAGCTGGTTTTTTGTTAAGCGAGGAATGTGTACAAGCCTATAAGGAACTTGCTCTGGAGCTTGGAGTAGACATTTTTGAACAGGATGCAGTATTGCACGTGAATTCTGTAGCGGAGGGTGTGGAGGTTGTGACAGAGCAGCATTCATTCCATGCGAGTAAAGTCATTATGACTGCAGGTGCTTGGACACATAAGCTCTTGCCAGAAGTAGAGCTGCCCATACAGCCTATTCGTAAGACAATTGCTTGGTTTGAACCGAAAGAAGAGAATGCATTCGATTCGTCTTCCTTTCCGTGCGTAGTGTTCAACACGTCATTCGGATTATATTACGCCTTTCCAGACTACGAAGGGGCGGGCTTTAAGATTGGCAGACACGACGGGGGACAGCTTGTTGAGCCTGCTCAATTAAACCGGATATTTGGCGCATACGAAGAAGACGAGCCAGAACTGAGACAACTCCTTGATGTACATGTGCCAGGAGCTGCGGGCGAGCTTAAGCGTGGTGCCGTATGTATCTATGATCAATCGCCCGATGAAGACTTTATCATCGATTGGCATCCATCGGATCAGCGTATCATTCTTACAGGAGGCTTCTCCGGTCACGGATTCAAATTTGCGAGTGTGATCGGGAAGATTTTAAGCGAAATGGCTTTAGATCAACCATTGATTCATTCAATTGATTCCTTTAAGCTGAGTCGTTTTACGTAAGAATAATGAAGAGAGGCCGGGACATAACATTAATGCGGATAGCAAAACACAAATGTAGCACAAATTCCGCTGCAGGAGAATCCCTCCCACCCGCGGGGTACGGCCTCAGCCTCTTCCGCGGAAACCCACCGCTACAGAGTCTTCACCGCGTACTATTCCACAGGAGTGTCGGGTTCTCCCTCCGCTCGTCTAAGTTAAAAATATGAATGGCAAATGATTTTAAAATCGAATCATTCGCCATTTTCTCATCGATATTTAGTACTGTCCCGCCCCTCGTTCAATTTTCTTTTTAACCTTTTGAACTTGACGGTCTTTCTAAAAGCTTTCTAATTAGATTGAAAACGAAGAAAAAGAGTAGTGCAGAAATAAGACCTGTAATTACAAATTCGATTATAATTAAATACCAATTTGAACCTGCGTTTAGCAAGGCTAAGCCTAGCCCCATTCTACCTGCTGTAGTAAACGCACCAAAAAATAAGGCAAAATAAAATGTGCTCATGATGTTTAACACAGAACTCATTGTATTCTCCTCCCTCATTTTATGGTTATCACTTCCCAATTCCTTCAACGAACAAACCTACAAAGAAGCCAAACGCAAAAGAGAAGAAACATCAGAATCAATTATGTTTTTCAAATCTATATCTTTTTTATTGAAATCCAAATAAAGGAACAGGTATACTAATTAAAGAAAACGCTTTCATTATAAGTGATATAACCTAGTTTTTGTCATATAACCTCACGAAATACTTTTCAATTTGTCTGATTTCTTTGATAATTAGGTAACTAAATGGAATTTCATCAATGAGGAGGATGCTATGAAGCTCTATCTATCAGTCGATATGGAAGGGATTACGGGGTTCGCCGATGATCAATTTGTTGATTCATCTAAAAGGCATTATAGGCGTGGACAATCATTAATGACCGCTGAAGCTAATCACGTCATTGGGGAAGCATTCGAGCAAGGAGGTAAAGAAATCATCGTTAATGATAGTCATTCAAAGATGAACAACCTTTTAATTGAAGAGTTACATACAGAAGCAAAACTGATTACGGGAGATGTAAAACCATTTTCAATGGTACAAGGGTTAAACGATTCGTTTACTGGCGCTTTTTTTCTTGGATACCATGCTCGAGCCTCCCAAAGAGGGGTGATGAGCCATACGATGATCTTTGGTGTTCGTACGATGTACATCAATGATCATGAAATTGGAGAAATGGGCTTTAATGCATATGTCGCAGGGTATTACGGCGTGCCTGTGCTTATGGTTAGTGGAGATGACGAGACAGCCAAAGAAGCTGAGGCTCTGATTCCGAATGTCACCACAGCTATTGTAAAAGAACAACAATCAAGATCCTCAGCCCTGTGCCTAACTCCTCAAAAAGCGGGAGAATTGCTCAGGGAAAAAACAAAGATAGCCTTACATAATCAGCAAAACGTCAAACCACTCATCCCACCAGATCATCCAGTTCTACGAATTGAATTTGCAAACTACGGTCAAGCAGAATGGGCCGCGTTGATGCCGGGGGCAACCATTGAAGAAGGCACAACAACAGTGCGTTTTGAAGCGAATGATATTTTGGAAGCCTATAGAGCGATGCTAGTTATGACAGAGCTTGCCATGAGAACAGCATTCTGCTGAGAAGGTAGGTGAATCATGCTCAAATATATTGGAAAACGAGTGCTCGGGATGGTTGTGACCATGTGGGTCATCATCACCTTAACGTTTATTTTGATGCACGCTGTTCCCGGCTCTCCCCTCAATACAGAACAAACGACAAATGCAGCAGTGCAAGCAAACATGGAGGAGCATTTTGGCCTGAATGACCCGTTATATGTGCGCTACTTTGACTATCTTGTCTCACTCGCACAATTTGACTTCGGCCCTTCGATTAAACAATCTCCAACCACTGTGAATGAGTTGATTTCACGTGGCTTTCCTGTCTCTCTTGAGCTTGGCATTGTTGCACTAGTTGTCGCGATCGTCTCAGGTATTACTCTTGGAATCCTCGCTGCTCTTAGACGAAACGGTGTGATTGACTACGGCATGATGACATTTGCAGTCATTGGGATTTCCGTCCCGAACTTTATTCTGGCTACCCTATTAATCTATCAGGTAGCCGGTCAATGGCGACTGTTACCTGTAGGGACATGGGCGAGCTGGAAGCATATGATTCTACCAGCTTTAGCACTGGGAACAACCCCAATGGCGATCATCGCAAGACTTACTCGCTCAAGCATGGTTGAAGTCCTCACACAGGATTATATTCGAACAGCGAAGGCAAAGGGGATTTCTCCCTTCAAGATTGTCGTTAAACATGCGCTTAGAAACGCACTACTACCAGTGGTAACAATCCTTGGAACATTAGTAGCTTCCATATTAACGGGTAGCTTCGTCATTGAGAAAATTTTTGCGATTCCCGGAATGGGCCGCTACTTTGTTGAAAGTATTAACAGTCGAGATTATCCAGTCATTATGGGGACAACGATTTTTTATAGTGGGATCTTGATGATTATGCTATTGATCGTAGATATTATGTACGGCATTCTCGATCCGCGGATTAAGCTCCATAAGAAGGAGGAGTGAGACTATGCCTCAAACAAACTCACCTGTTTCAGATGAACTTTTTAAACGAAGGAAGCCGGATCATAAAAAAGCAGAGCGAGTCGTTCGTCCCTCCTTAAGCTACTGGCAGGCTGCCTGGTTAAGTCTACGTAAAAATAAACTGGCAATGGCAGGACTGATCATGATGATTCTCCTTGTTGTGATGGCAATCATAGGACCCATCATTAGTCCGCATAGTGTAACGGATCAATTACGAACCAATGCAAATCAGCCGCCTTCGATGGATCATTGGTTTGGTACAGATAGTTTAGGTAGAGATATGTTTGCACGCACTTGGTACGGCGCACGTATTAGTTTGTTTGTTGGGTTTATGGCTGCATTGATCGATTGCGTAATTGGCATTATCTATGGTGGGATCTCCGGTTACAAAGGGGGACGCACAGATAACGCCATGATGCGTGTCGTTGAAGTGTTATATGGACTACCCTACCTATTAGTTGTCATTCTTCTCATGGTTGTGATGGGACCAGGTTTATTTACCATCATTGTTGCATTAACCGTTACAGGATGGGTAGGAATGGCTCGAATTGTTCGAGGGCAGGTCCTGCAACTAAAAACAAATGAATATGTGTTAGCATCTAGAACCCTCGGTGGAAAAGCGAGCCACATCATTCGAAGAGCGCTACTTCCAAATGCTGTGGGAGCCATCATTGTACAAATGACATTAACTGTGCCGTCAGCTATATTCGCAGAGGCCTTTCTCAGTTTTCTTGGACTAGGCGTGCAGGCCCCTTATGCGAGCTGGGGCGTAATGGCAGAAGATGCGCTTGGGACATTAACGTCAGGAGCGTGGTGGAGGTTGTTTTTCCCTGCATTTTTCATATCAATTACGATGTTTGCATTTAATGTGTTAGGAGACGGTTTGCAGGATGCGCTCGATCCTAAGCTAAGGAGGTAGAAAGTAGTGAGCGAGCCATTGTTAGACGTTAAAAATTTGCATGTTTCATTCCAGACCTATGGTGGGCGCGTTCATGCGGTTCGTGGGGTAAATCTTACACTGAAAAAAGGAGAAACACTCGCTATCGTTGGAGAAAGTGGTTGCGGGAAAAGTGTGACTGCTCAAAGCATTATGCGTCTCATTTCTGAGCCTCCAGGAAAAATTACTGATGGAACGATCCGGTTTAAAGGAGAGAATGTACTCTCCTATTCAAATAAGAAAATGAGATCGATCCGTGGGCGTGAGTTGGCGATGATCTTTCAAGACCCTATGACGTCATTGAATCCGACACTAACAATAGGTGATCAGCTTACGGAAGGATTAATTAATCACCAAGGACATTCAAAAGCGAAAGCAAAGGAAAGAGCACTTGAAATGCTAGAACTAGTTGGAATTTCTAATGCTAAGGAGCGCTTGACTCAATACCCGCACCAGTTTAGTGGCGGAATGAGACAACGAATCATGATTGCTATGGCTCTTATGTGTGATCCGGAAATTTTGATTGCTGATGAACCAACCACAGCGTTGGATGTAACAATCCAAGCTCAGATCCTAGATCTCTTTAAAGAGATACAAAGAAAAATGGGTGTCGCTATCATCATGATTACGCATGATCTAGGAGTTGTGGCGCAGCTAGCCGATCGAATTCATGTGATGTACGCAGGTAAGGTTGTAGAGGAAGGCAATCGCAGGGATTTGTTTTACAAAGCGCAGCATCCATATACACGTGGATTACTCCACTCCGTTCCAAGAATGGATGCAGATCGAAGTGTACCTCTTGTACCGATTCCTGGTACGCCGCCAGATTTATTCTCACCACCAGCAGGATGTGCATTTGCTGATCGATGTGACTATGCCATGGATGTATGTACGCAAGTAGAACCAGTGCGAGTGAATGTTGAGCAAGGGCATCATGTAGCTTGTTGGTTGCAGGATGAAAGAGCACAACAGGCGTTTGGTAAGGAATTTCCGCTCCATAAGAAATCCGTATAATCATTTAATCTTATTAGGAGGTCATGGTATGAAAAAATGGGTAGTAATGATGTTGGTTGCGCTTGGTTTAATGGTCGTTTTGGCTGCATGTACCACAACTGGAGGAACAGGTACAGATGGTGGGGATAGTGGAGATGATGAAAACGAAACAACAGACAATGAAGGTGGCGGAGATAAGATTCTACGTCTGAACAACGAGAATGAACCGACTTCTCTTGATTCTACTAAAGCCTTTGATAATGTTTCGTATAATATCTTAAATAACTTAATGGAAGGCTTAACGAGACTCGGAGATACACATGAACCGGAAGAGGCGACAGCTGAGAGCTGGGAGGTATCTGATGATGGTTTGACTTACACATTCACGATTCGTGAGGATGCCAATTGGTCAAACGGCGAACCTGTGACGGCAGGGGACTTTGAGTTTGCTTGGAAACGTCTTGCTAATCCTGAAACGGCCGCTGATGCTGCATTTTTAACGGACTTAATTGAAGGAGCAAGTGAGTTCAATAGTGGAGAGGGTTCAGCTGATGATATGGCGGTTACCGCTCTAGATGATAAAACGCTTGAAGTGACTTTGAATAGTCCACAGGCTTATTTTCTAAGTATCATTTCAAATCCAGCCTTTTTCCCAGTTCATCAAGAAACAGTAGAGGCTGACGATAACTGGGCGGCTGAAGCGGATACGTTTGTAGGGAATGGGCCCTTTGCATTAACTAGCTGGAGCCACAATTCTAACCTAGTAATGGACAAAAGTGCTGAGTATTGGGATTCAGGAAATGTGAAGCTTGACGGGGTTGTTTGGGAAATGGTTAGTGATCGAAATACTGAGTATCAACTGTTTCAAACAGGGGAGCTTCACACATCATCAATTCCAACCGAACTGGCTGATCAGCTTATAGCCGATGGTGAGGTAGAGTTTGAAGATCAATCGGGTACGTATTTTTACCGCTTTAACACGGAGATGGAGCCTTTCCAAAATCAGAACATCCGCAAAGCCTTTTCCATGGCTGTAGATCAGCAAGAGATTGTTGACTACGTAACAAAACGTGAAGAAAATGCAGCGCATGGGTTTGTTGCATATGGATTTCCAGAACCATCAGGACAGGACTTCCGTGATGTAGGTGGCGATCTGCTTAGCTTTGATCCTGAAGAAGCAAAAGCGTTACTTGAGCAAGGAATGGAAGAAGAGGGATACGCTGAGCTACCTGAGATTACGTTATCGTATAACACAAGCGATGAGCACAAGCTGATTGCAGAGGTGCTTCAGGATATGTACAAGGAGCATCTTGATGTAGAGGTAACTCTAGCAAATACAGAGTGGAATGTGTTTTTAGAAGCGCAACAAAACCTAGAAATGCAGTTCTCGCGCTCTTCCTTTATTGCAGACTTTGCAGACCCGATCAATTACTTAGAAAGCTTTGTGACGGGAAGCTCCATGAACCGAACCGGCTGGAGTAATGATGAATACGATCAGCTTATCGCTGATGCAAAATCTGAGGCAGATGAAGAAGCTCGATTTGACCTGATGCATCAGGCAGAAGAGATTTTACTTGAAGAAGCTCCGATTTTCCCGATTTACTTCTACAATCAGCCTTTGCTTCAGGCAGATGAGGTGACTGGTATCGTTCGTCATCCTGTAGGATACATTGAACTGAAGTGGGCAGATTTGCAATAGTTCTTAGAGGAGGGTCTGGGCAACTGGGCCCTTTTCTACATAAAAGGAGAGACAACGAGTGAAGCCACGACCACTAAAACCAGGAGACACAATTGGACTAATTGCCCCTTCAAGTCCTCCGAGTCTGAATCAGCTAGAGAATGGGATCAAGCTTTATGAAGGGTATGGATTAAACGTAAAGATAGGGCGCTCCATCCACTTAACAGATGGCTATTTAGCTGGATCAGATATAGATCGGGCAGACGATTTAATGGAAATGTTTCAAGATCCAGAGATTAAAGGTGTGTTTTGTGCCTATGGGGGGTATGGATCAGCAAGAATGGTGGAGTTTATTGACTTTAACGTGATTAAAGCGAACCCAAAGGTTTTCTGGGGGTATAGTGATGTCACGTTTTTGCACCAAGTCATATGCCAAAGAACAGGACTGGTCACGTTTCATGGACCGATGATGAGTAGTGATCTTGGAGGAGAGGTTCATCCTTTTACTGAAACCTATCTAAAGCAAGTGTTTACACCCACAACGATTACCTATGATCCAACCATCTCGGATCTCACTGTCTTGAACTCTAATGAAAAAAAGAAAGTGAGCGGTCCGATTGTTGGAGGAAATCTTTCGTTACTCGTTAGTTCGCTGGGAACGCCTTACGAGATAGATACCAAGGGTAAACTCCTGTTTCTTGAAGATGTAGGAGAGGAACCGTATAGACTGGATCGCATGTTTAATCAGTTAAGGCTAGCAAACAAGCTACAGGATGCACAAGGAATCATTGTTGGAGACTTTCACGAATGCGAGCCGTTCAAACGAAAAGAGTCACAAGATGTAGATGAGGTTGTAACCCACCATCTATCAATGGCCGGTACACCAGCTATTATTGGAGTGCAGGCTGGTCATTGTACACCGACTCTATCATTTCCTCTTGGAGTAATGGCAACGATTGATTTAACAGAACGTAGAATCTCAATTGAACCTGGTGTAGAAGGAGAGTGATTCACATGAAACGATGTGCAGTTCGGACCGCAGTCGCAACCATCTGGACAGATCCCCACTCCAGCCGAGAGATTGATGAACCGGCGTTGCAGTACCCTGTGCACATTCAAGATTGGCTTAGCCAACTCACACATGAACAACGGCTTGACCTTTGCACTTCAAATCGAACACAAACGCAAGCGTTATTTGGTCAGGAGGTTCTAAAGGTAAGAGAGGAAAATGGATGGGCTGAGGTACATGTAGTTGACCAACCAACGGCCAAATCAGAGCTTGGATATCCTGGTTGGATTCCTATAAATCAGCTTGAAGCCGTACCAAACCTGATTGAAACGTATCCTTATGCGTTTGTTCAAGCAAAAACGGCTACGCTGTATCATATGAACCATGAAGTTGGAATGGAGATTAGCTTTCAAACACGCTTGCCGATTATTGAATCTGATGCAGCCTGGGTAGTCGTTCAAACGCCAATCGGAAAAGGCAAACTGCGTAAAGAAGATATTCGAGTCGTGTACCCTAATGACCGTCTATGGCCCGATTCAGGTGAGCAGCTTGTAGAGCTCGCAAGAACATTCAGAGGGCTGCCTTATCTATGGGCTGGAATGAGTGGTTTTGGGTTTGATTGCTCTGGGTTTGTCTATCAGCTTCATCGAGCCTTTGATCTAACCATACCTAGAGACGCTTCCGAACAAGCAAAGCAAGGCATTAAGGTCGGGTCAGATGAGTTGCAGCCTGGGGACCTTCTGTATTTTGCCTATGAAGAAGGCAAGGGACGTGTACATCATGTGGCAATGTATACAGGAGACGGGCGAATGATTCATGCGCCAAACACAGGAAAACAGATAGAAGAGATTCCAATCAGTGGGATCTATGCGAAAGAACACTGCATCTCAAGAAGGTATTGGTCCCCATTGACTGAAGGGGGATCGAGACATGTCTGATAAGCGTAATGATGACATTTTAACCGTATCTCATCTTAAAAAACATTTTTCCGTTGGTAAAAATCAAACGTTAAAAGCAGTGAATGATGTCTCCTTCTCTTTGAAAAGAGGAGAAACCTTTGGATTGGTTGGCGAATCTGGGTGCGGGAAATCAACACTCGGAAGGACATTAATTCGCTTGTACCAGAAAACAGCGGGGGAGGTGACTTTTAACGGGATTGATGTGTTTGGGGCAACTGAATCAGAGAAGAATAAGCTTACTCGGCAAATACAAATGATCTTCCAGGATCCATATGCTTCACTAAATCCTCGTGCGACTGTTATGGACAGTATTGCAGAAGGAATGGATATTCAAGGGCTGAATAAAGGAAAGAAAAGGAAGGAGAGAGTGCATGAACTCCTTGAGACCGTTGGTTTAAATGCAGAGCATGCACAGCGGTATCCACACGAGTTTAGCGGAGGGCAAAGGCAGCGTATTGGAATAGCACGCGCATTGGCCCTTGAGCCAGAACTCATTATTGCGGACGAACCAATCTCTGCATTAGATGTATCGATACAAGCCCAGGTCGTAAATTTGCTGAAGAAGCTACAGAATGAAAGAGGACTCACCTACTTATTCATCGCGCACGATCTGTCGATGGTAAAGCACATCAGTGATCGAATTGCCGTGATGTACTTAGGCGAGATTGTTGAGCTCACGAGCAGTGATTCTCTTTATGCAAACCCGCTTCACCCTTACACACAAGCACTTCTTTCTGCTATCCCGATCCCAGATCCGGATCTTGAAGATAAACGCGAGCGAATTATCTTACGAGGAGAACTTCCAAGTCCCATTGATCCACCAAGTGGCTGTGTGTTTCGCACGCGCTGTGTTCATGCCACGGATGTCTGTGCAACGAGTAAGCCAGAATTAAAAGAGTGGAGAACGGGTCACCTGGCAGCTTGCCATTTGCTTGATGAAACAAAAGCGCAAAAAGAAGCTGCTGCAAGTAAGCCGGTTTAAGCGTTGGCAATCATTTGATCAACCGCTTTAATGAAAGCTTGAACATATAAATCGCTATGAGGAACGAAATCTTTTTTAGTAATCGTTACAGTTGTGTCGCTCTTTTGGTCATCTTCTATTAAGAAACCAGTTGCATGAGCCTCTTCGTTAAAAGAAGAAAAGACCCGTTTAAAATCTGACCAACGCATACGGAACATACCAGCTATTTCTTCTATTTGAACATGATATTGCTGTACAGAATGAGGAATCGCATCACAAAGGTAAACATGACAGAATTCGTTATCAACAATCGAAGGGGTGGATATTGCATCAGCGATCGTTCCAAGTAAGGTTAGGTCTTCATAAGCAACCTTCATTCCTAATTCTTCTTCAAGTTCCCGTACGCCGTCTTCTTTTGACTCGTTACTTAGTAGGTGACCTGCAGCTGAGATATCGTACATGGAAGGGAAATCCTTCTTATCTGCACTTCTTAATTGAATGTCTACATAGTAGGTTTGTTCGTATTTTCCGATCATCCAGCAATGAAAGGTTTCATGCCAATCTCCGTTCAGATGAACGTCTGCTCTAGACTTGATTCCGATTGGTGTTCCTTGCTCATCAAAGATACGTACTTGTTCGGTTTGCATGAATTCACTTCCTTTTTTCATAAAACTAGCACAAATCTGTTTTTTTTGCTTGTTTCAAGAATCCATGTACTGTATGATTAAACAAATAACTTGAGGAGGGATGCTTTATGACAAATGCACATGTAAATACGCAGAATTTCATAAAGCAGCCCATCTAACGATTTCATTTCTTTATCTATTGAGCGTGTATACATTGGTGGGCTGCGATTATATCCGTAGGCACACGTATGAGAAGACTGCGGAAAACCGTAGTCTTTTTTTGATGCTCAAAAATAAAGGAGATGACCAACATTGATTGAAACGAAATATGGGTGGAACGCGAAACGACAAGAAGAGTGGGAGCAGCTTCAAACAGATGAGTTGATTCCTGGGCGAGTAGTTCTGGAGCATAAACGGTTGTACCGAGTGATGACAGCCACGGGTGAGCTTCTAAGTGAGGTTTCAGGTAAGTTCGCATTTGATGCTCTTGATCGACAGGACTTTCCTGCGGTTGGCGATTGGGTGGCTGTTTCTGTGCGAGAGGGCGAAGGCAAAGCAATCATACACAAGGTGTTGGAGAGATCTAGCCAATTTAGTCGCAAAGCAGCTGGCTATACATTTGAAGAACAACTAGTAGCTGTAAACGTCGATACTGTTATGCTTGTCATGGCCTTAACAAACGATTTTAATCCTAGAAGAATGGAACGCTATGTATTACTTGCTTATGAAAGTGGAGCAAACCCAGTGATTGTACTAAGTAAACGAGATCTGTGCGCTGATCTTGAATCACCAATGGATCAGCTTGAAAGGGATTGCCCTGGCGTACCTATTCATGCAGTCAGCTCTTTAACAGGTGAGGGGTTGGAGCAGCTTTCGGAGTATCTTACTGAGGGGAAAACCATTGCGCTACTCGGATCTTCTGGAGCAGGGAAGTCCAGTCTAACGAATGCTTTTATGGATCACCAAGTTCAGAAGGTTAATGAAACAAGATTATCTGATGATCGAGGAAAGCATACCACAACACATCGTGAACTCTTCTTGTTACCGAGTGGTGCAGCCATTATTGATACACCTGGTATGCGCGAGATACAACTACTTGGAGCAGAAAATGGAATGGAACAAAGCTATGAGGATATCTATGCTCTTGCAGACTCTTGCAAGTTTAATGATTGCAAGCATCAACACGAGCCTGGATGCCGTGTGCAAGAAGCAATTCAAACGGGAGAGCTAAGCGAGCAACGATACCTGGGATACGTAAAATTATTAAAAGAGCAGGCATTTGCTAAAAGACAGGCAGATAAACGAGAGATGATGAAAGAAAAGAAACGATGGAAACAAATCACGAAAAGCAGGAGAAAATAGCCTAAATCTGCTGTCCTTTTAAATAAAATAAGTTTGAAGCCAGGAAAAAGAGGAATCCTTCCAATTAGAGAGAGGAAGGAGCAAGTAGATGGGAAAACGAATCGCTTTATATGTATTTGCACTCTTATTTGTTGTTGCAGGAATAGGCCACTTTACTATGGATGATGGCTTTGCGCGGATGTTCCCAGAATGGGTACCATTTAAATATCCAATTGTCTATCTAACAGGAATCATTGAGTGGATTCTTGCCTTGATGCTTCTCGTACCAAAAACACGGCGACTAGCAGGAATCATAACGGCCATCTATCTCGTCTTAATCTTTCCAGCAAATATTTATATGGCCATTGAAGAAATTCCTGCACCATGGGATGACTATACGAATCCTGTAGTCCTGTGGATTCGGTTACTTTTTCAGCCTTTACTTATCTGGTGGGTGCTAGTGGTCTCGAAGAAATAGAACAAAAGAAAGAGTTTGGGACAAAACATTAACGTAGATGGTAAAACACGAACAGAGCAAGATATCCGCTGTAGGAGAATCCCTCCCACCCGCGTGGTACGGCCTCAGCCTCTTACGCGGAACCCCACCGCTACAGAGTCTTCACCGCGTACTGTATCCACAGGACTCTCGGGTTCTCCTTCCGCTCGTCTTACTAAATAATCCAAAAAACACGAATGGCGAATGATTCGATCGTAGAATCATTCGCCATTTTAAATTGATTTTTAGTTTTGTCTCAGGCTCTTCTTCATGTTATTTATTTCTCTTCAAAAGGGTATGTAAGACCCCATTCTGCGCGTACCTGATCAAGCAGGCGCATAATATTGAGTGATTCATCCAGTGTGATAATGGAGCTTTCCTTTTTGCCTTCAAGAAGAGCGCGTCCAACTTCTTCTGCTTCAAACTTATACCCAGAAATGCCTTGGTCTGCTCTGTTGTCCTTAAATTGCTCAGGTTCTTCTCCATTCACATGAAGCGTGGCCTGATCAGCAAACAAGAATTGTGGAACATGGATATAGCCCTTTGTCCCATGAATAAACGCATCGTTTGGTAAATGAAGGCGAACCCCACCATGAAGGGACGCTGTCTTACCTTCACCATAATCAAGTAGGATAGAGAAATGTTCATCTACACCTGTTTCACCGATATGAGCCGTTGTCCAAAGGCGTTCAGGGTTCGGACCAAAGATCATAGAGGCAAACGAAACAGGATAAATTCCTGCATCAAGGAGCGCTCCGCCGCCAAGTGCTGGGTTTAACAAACGACCTTCCGGATCCCATCCGATGTGAAAGCCGAATTCGGCTTTAACTACTTTGACTTCACCAATCTTCCCATCATTTACCCATTCACGCACTTTAATCAATGCTGGTAAAAAGCGGGACCACATCGCTTCCATCAGAAACAGATTCTTTTCCCGAGCAGTAGCAACTAATTCCTCAAGCTCTTTAGCGTTCACAGTCATAGGCTTTTCACATAGAACCGCCTTCCCTGCATTCAGTGCACTTAACACATTTTCTTTGTGGAAGGGATGAGGTGTGGCTACATAGATTGCTTCCACCTCTGGATCTTGAACCAATTCATCATAGCTCCCATATGCGTGTGGAATCGAATGCTTCTCAGCAAATGATGAAGCCTTTTCCTTTGTACGTGAGCCAGCTGCATAAAGTTCACCATTTTCCGCATGAACTAAGTCTGTAGCAAACTTCTCTGCAATACCTCCAGTACCAAGAATTCCCCATTTAATCTTACGTGATGACGTCGCCATTCCAATGACCTCCTTAAGGTTCCGAACATAATTTTGTAAACGCTTCATTCGCTATCAGTGTATCAGATCTTTTAATAGAATTGGTGAAATTACTCTTAATCGTAAAAATAAAAAAGACTGCCCTTTAAAAGGCAGTCTCAAATCTATACATTATGCATTATGTTCCTTAAGTGAATCATTAGCTTCCAGTTCTTTTAAGTGAATCGCATGTTTGCTTCCCCATTCGTGCATGGCATCTAAAAGAGGATGAAGACTTTTACCGTATTCCGTCATAGAGTACTCCACTTTTGGCGGAATTTGAGCATATACCTTACGGATCACGATATCATGGTGCTCAAGCTCACGAAGCTGGGCGGTAAGCATCTTTTGAGTAATTCCAGGAATGGCACGTTTTAATTCATTAAAGCGCATGACATCATTTTTCGTTAGTTCAAACAAAATTCTATGTTTCCATTTACCCATTAGAATCTCAAGGGCTGTATCTACTTTACACGTTTCCATTGTGTAGCCTCCTTTAGTTTCCATAATGACACTATACTACTTTTAAGTGCCTACTTCTATAATAATGTTTTATGAAGCATACTAAACTTATCGGAAAATTAAGTAGGAGGTTGACTCATTAATGAGTATTCATTCAGATACATCACTTGGGCACGTAAGGCTTCGAGTATCAAACCTTGAACAGTCTATTCAGTTTTATAAGGAAGTAATTGGATTTCCTATCGCGCAGATTGAAGGCAAGGTTGCTTACTTAAAAGTAGAGGAAGAGAAAACTCTACTTGTATTAGAAGAAATTCCAAATGCAGCCCGCTTACCAGAAAGATCAGCTGCAGGGCTTTATCATGTAGCCATTCTGCTTCCAGATCGCCCGTCACTTGCGAGCATTCTTTATCACTTTGCAGATAAGCACATTCAAATTGGTCAAGCGGATCACTTAGTAAGTGAAGCATTGTATTTAGCTGATCCTGATGGGAATGGCCTTGAGATCTATCGGGACAGGGATCGGTCTGAATGGGAACTCGAACAAAATGGGGACTATAAGATGGCGTCAGACCCAATTAACATTGAAAGCTTAATTCAAGAGGCAGAGGAACACTCATGGAAAGGGCTTCCTCAAGGAACGGTCATTGGACATGTGCACATGCATGTGTCTGATCTTGATGAAACAGAAGCATTTTACAGAGACATCATAGGCTTTGAAACAGTGGGAGATTACCGCGCCATGCGTGCTAAGTTCATGGCAGCTGGTCGGTACCATCATCACTTCGGCTTTAATATTTGGGCAGGGAAGGGCGTACCACCAACACCGGAAACTGCTGTAGGAATGTCTTACTTTACGGTGAAGCTTGTAGACAATGAGGAGAGAGAGAAGCTTCTAGAGCGACTACAGAAGGCAAATTACCCTTTTAAAGAAGAAAGCTCAATTATTTGGGTAGTAGATCCAGCGGGTATGAACGTAAGATTTGAGTAAACAATAATAGTTCTCTTGACTGTCTATACTAGGACGGATCATATTTATAGGAGGCAATAATCATGAGTAAAGATTTTTTCCAAGCAATCGCTGATCGACGTTCTTATTACGCTGTAAGTAAAGAGCACGTAGTAGAAGACGAGCGGATTATTGAAATCGTAGAGCACGCTGTGAAATATGTGCCATCTGCATTTAACTCACAAACCACACGTGTGATTGTCCTATTGGGGGAGAATCATGATAAGTTTTGGGAGTTAACGACAGGTGAACTGAAAAAGATTGTGCCAGCTGAGAACTTTGCTGGAACGCAAGAGAAAATGGACTTATTCGGGAATGCGTATGGTACGGTTCTCTTTTTTGAAGACGAGGAAGTGGTTAAGGGTCTTCAGGAACAATTCGCGCTGTATGCAGATAATTTCCCGATCTGGTCAGAACAAACAAGTGGAATGCATCAATTTGCTGTTTGGACGGGATTAGAGATAGAAGGATTTGGTGCATCACTTCAACACTACAACCCAATTGTGGATGAAGAAGTGAGAAAAGAGTGGCACGTTCCATCTACTTGGAAGCTTAGAGCGCAAATGCCATTCGGGAAACCAATAGCATCTCCTGGAGATAAGGATTTCAAACCACTTGAGGAACGTGTAAAGGTATATAAGTAAGATAGGTTACTAAAGACTAAAAAAGCACTCCTCATAAAAGGAGTGCTTTTTGCTAGTTAATTTTTGTTAAGAAGTTCTTCTTTAAACTTCTGTGTACAGGAATCGACAACTTCTGGCTCTGTCACACTATCATCTGTCACATGAACTTGCATCATTTGATTGTTGTTCATGAACTTAAACACACCATTGTTAAAGTCTGTACCTTGTTCTTTAAAGAAGATTCCTTCAAACAATGCATCTTTTGGGTGAGAGAAGCTTAAACGATAAGCCCCTTCATTATCCTTAGTCAGGTACGCACGGCAGCCTTTTTCATAATGGCCTTCTTCGCCCTTAAGTGCCCGGTCGACTGAGACAACATGAAAGTCTACAAAAGGAACTTCACGAAGCAAAACGTTCATAAATGAACCTTTAGTAATTTCTTCCCAGCGACTTTTCGCCGTTTGACCAATAATGATTTGCGTAATATGTTTTTCGCGAGCAACTTCTGCAATGACTTTTACAGCTGGACGCTTTTCATTATCACGAATCATAAATTCCTCAACGTTGTGTTCTTGGGCAAGCTGTTTCCAGCGATCAATGTAATCGGATTTCTCCGCATCTAACTCATCGTAAGGAAGTGCATCAATTGTTAGGATGTAGAGTGGACAGTCCAGCATGCTAGCGATTTTACAGCCGCGCTTAATCAGACGCTCACCGTTAGGTCCGTAGTACACACATACTAAAATGCTTTCATCCATTCTTCCTTTTATTTTCTTCATTGTATACTCTCCTTGTTCTTTTCATGAATTAATCTATTTTTATCAATTGTCGTATGCATTATGTTTTGGCGTTAGCACAGTATATACTGAAACATTCAACATTTCAATTTAAATTAACAATTTTTTTGTGGAAACTTGGGCTGGGTGAATGTTTAATTAAAAGAGTTGAGAATCGTGTGTCGAAAAAACAATAATTAGGGGAAATTGTTACGATTTTGAGACATGATTCAAATCCAGTCTCTATGGAGTGCAATCAAGTGAAATTTATTATATACTTTTTAATGAAGAGTAATGGTTCTTTGTATTGTTTATGTTCCCATCTACAAATGAGTAATAAGTACGTCCACTTGTCATTAGGTTACTCCTACTTTTATAAAGCAATCCCTGCTCGTAATCTATTCCATGCTCATGTAGACTGCGCTTAATTTTGCACAGTCCTATTGGAATGGTCAAAATTAGCATTTCCACGCGAATTCCATTATTTGCTTACATCATACACCTATATTACATCCAATTCAAGGACTACTTCACATCTGAAATGAAATCATGATGTGAGGGAATTAATATAAAAAACGTCAGTATCTGAACATTCAGGTGTCCTGGTCGAAAATCTAGGAGGTCATGCTTTGAGCTGGTTAAATTTCGCCATATTTCTACCGATTCTGTACGCTGTTTTTATTCCATTCTTTTATAAGAAGGTTTCCTCGGTACACACAGGTTGGTTTGTCTTACCGATTCCTTTAGTATTATTTATTTATCTCACAACCTCAATCGCGGATATTGCAAATGGCGAGAGATTTATGCATACGGTTTCGTGGATACCGTCACTCGGCATAAACTTCACCACACATCTTGATGGATTAAGCTTAATTCTAGCGTTGTTAATAACAGGAGTGGGAACACTTGTTATTGCCTATTCAATCTTTTATCTTTCCATGAAAAGAGAAGCCCTTCATAATTTCTACATTTACTTGTTGTTGTTTATGGGTGCAATGTTAGGTGTTGTATTATCTGATAATTTAATGGTTCTTTATCTTTTCTGGGAGTTAACAAGTGTATCTTCCTTCTTATTAATTGCTTTTTGGTATCAACGTGATAAATCACGCTACGGTGCTCAAAAATCTATGCTTATCACCGTAACAGGTGGAATTTCGATGCTCGCTGGTTTTATTATGCTTCAATCGATGACTGGATCTTGGAGTGTACGTGAGATTATCGGACAAGCAGGGACACTTTCTGACTCTAGCTTGTTTATTCCAGCTATGTTATTGATTTTACTCGGTGCCTTTACAAAATCAGCACAATTTCCATTCCATATCTGGTTACCTGATGCAATGGAAGCTCCGACACCGGTTAGTGCGTATCTTCACTCGGCAACAATGGTTAAAGCAGGGATCTATCTTGTTGCTAGATTCACGCCTGTATTCGGTGGAGAAGCAACCTGGTTCTGGATCGTGAGTATGGTTGGACTCATCACACTATTCTGGGGTTCATATACAGCCGTCAGACAGACAGACTTAAAAGCCTTGCTAGCTTATTCTACGATTAGTCAGCTAGGGATGATTATGAGCATGCTTGGTATTGGCTCTGCAGCACTTTACTTTGATGCTGGTTCGGATGCTTTCAAATATTCGTCTTTGGCCGTTCTTGCAGCATTGTTTCATTTAATCAATCACTCGACCTTTAAAGGGGCGCTTTTCATGGTAGTAGGGATTGTCGACCATGAAACAGGTACACGTGATATTCGCAGGCTAGGCGGTCTGATGACGATTATGCCGATTACATTTACGTTTGCTGCGATTGGTAGCTTTGCTATGGCAGGTTTACCACCGTTTAATGGATTCCTAAGTAAAGAAATGTTTTTCTCTGCTGTCTTAACGGCATCAGATCTTGGTATCTTCCATATGCAAACCGTCGGACTGATGTTTCCAATCATTGCTTGGGTCGCAAGTGTACTCACATTTGTTTATTGTATGATTCTTGTCTTCCGAACGTTTACCGGAAACTACAATCCGGAGAAACTTGAGAAAAGCGCACATGAGGCACCAATTGGGATGCTGATTCCACCGGGGATCCTGGTTTCATTTGTTGTTGTCATTTTCTTCTTCCCTCAAACAATGGCTGATTATATTTTAAATCCAGGTGTGCAGGCTGTTTTACCATTAGAAAATGCTAATTACTACACTGAAATTAAGGCATGGCATGGTTGGGAACCTGAACTCTGGATGACAATTGCTGTAGTGATTTTAGGAAGCCTACTTTTTGTCTTCCTGCGTAGCTGGCAGGGTGTATATAGTCTGTTCCCAAGAGAATGGTCATTTAACACGGTATACAATGCCATTCTTGTTGGCTCAGAAAAGAGTTCAGAGAAATTAACAGGGAAATATATGACGGGATCACTAAGACATTACCTGCTTTATATTTTCAGTTTTTTGATCTTAGCAGTAGGCACTGTAATCTTTGCTACAAATGGGTTTGTAATTGATACGTCCAACGATGCACCTGTGAATATCTATGAACTGATTCTTATTAGTATCATTGCCATCGCAGCTGTTGGTATTATTTTTGCTAAATCCAGATTAACAGCGATCATCTTAAATGGTGTTCTTGGTTATATGGTCGCCATTTTCTTTGTTATCTTCCGTGCACCGGATTTGGCCCTTACACAGCTCGTTATTGAAACGGTGTCTGCTGCCTTGTTCCTCTTATGCTTCTTCTTCCTTCCTGAATGGAAGAAAGAGAACGTGACTCGAAAGGTGAAAGGACTTAACCTAGTTATTTCATTAGGGGTTGGTACGATTGTGACGCTTGTTATGTTATCAATTCAAGGCAATCGTCTCTTTGATAGTATTTCAAGCTACTTTGAGGATGCCTATAAGTTAGCTGGTGGTAAAAACATCGTAAACGCCATTTTGGCTGATTTCCGTGCATTTGATACGATGCTTGAGATTCTTGTTTTAGCGATTGCAGGACTCGGCGTGTACACACTGATTAAATTAAAATCGTCGGAAGGGGAGGATAGACGTGAAAGTAAATGATGTGATTTTACAAACTGTCAGTAAAATAGCTACGTTTATCATTCTGACTTTTGGTGTCTATCTGTTCTTAGCTGGACACCATGAGCCCGGTGGTGGATTTATCGGTGGCTTGGTGCTCGCATCTGCCTTAGTTCTGCTGTATCTTGCCTTTGATATACAGACCGTAGAGAAAGGAATTCCGATTAACTATAGGCTAATGGCAGGGATCGGGGTTCTGGTTTCTATTTGTACAGGTATTAGTTCTTTGTTTTACGGAACCAATTTCTTGAACATGGAATTTGATTACTTTAATCTTCCAATCTTCGGAGAGACAGAGCTAACAACAGTTACAATCTTTGAAATTGGCGTATCACTAGCTGTTATCGGTACAGCGTTAACAATCATTCTAAGCATAAGTGAGGATGTTGATTAATGGAGACACTTATGGCGTTATTAGTTGGTTTATTATTCACGGTGGGAACCTATATGGTTCTCTCAAAAAATATTGTTCGTATCATTCTGGGCACAGCGATCTTTTCGCATGGTGCACACTTACTGCTTATAACAATGGGAGGATTAAAGGGAGGCGCAGCTCCTTTACTCGATCAAGGTAATGACGCATTTGTTGATTCGTTGCCTCAAGCTTTAATTCTGACAGCTATTGTAATCAACTTCGGTGTAACGGCCTTTTTCCTAGTGTTGGCTTACAGAGGTTATACGGAGCTCGGGACAGATGATATGAATCAGCTAAGGGGGAATAAAGATGAATAATCTTGTTATCTTCCCAATGCTCATTCCAGTCATTGCGGGACTTATCATGATCGTCTTTAGACATCAAATTAAATTCCAAAGGGTATTGAGTATCGTTTCTGTACTTGCAATTGCAGGAGTAACGGGTGTCCTGATCCATCAGGTTAACGTTGAAGGAATACAGACGATTTATCTTGGGGGCTGGAAGCCGCCATTTGGTATTGTGTTTGTAGGAGATATGTTTGCACTCATTCTTGTACTAACTTCTGCAATTGTTGCAATTGCTTGCTTATTTTACGCTTTCTCATCAATCGGAAAAAAGCGTGAGACCTTTTACTTCTATGCATTTGTACAATTTTTGCTTGCAGGTGTCATTGGGTCATTCTTAACTGGAGATTTGTTTAACTTATTTGTTTGCTTTGAAGTTATGTTACTGGCTTCTTATGTGTTAATTGCGCTTGGCGGAGAGAAGATTCAATTAAGAGAGTCTTTAAAATACGTATTGATTAATGTTCTTTCTTCCATGCTATTTCTTATTTCAGCAGGGTTTCTATACGGAGCTGTAGGAACTTTAAACATGGCTCAGCTAGCTGAGCGTGTAGCTGAAGCGGGTCAAGGAGGAATCTTAACAACGATTGCCATCTTATTTCTTATTGTCTTTGGCTTAAAATCTGCGTTGTTCTTATTCTTCTGGTTACCTGGGGCATACGGTGCTCCACCAACTGCTGTGGCAGCATTATTCGGTGCCCTCTTAACAAAAGTAGGGATTTATGCCTTATTTAGAACCTTTACGTTGATCTTCCCGCATGAACCGGGTATTACTCATACCTTGCTTGGGATTATGGCAGGTGCAACCATGCTACTTGGAGCCATAGGAGCGATTGCGTATCAGGATATTAAGCGAATTGTTTCTTATAATGTCATTGTTGCAGTTGGATTTATCATTGCTGGACTGGCCATTTTCACAACGCCATCAATTGAAGGAGCGATCTATTACTTGATTCACGATATGATTGCGAAAGCCTTGTTGTTTTTATTGGCTGGTACCGTCATCTACCTTACAGGTCAAAAGTGGTTAAAAGAGGTTGGCGGTCTTATCCGTCACTTCCCGGTACTCGGGTGGACATTCTTTATCGTTGTTCTTGCATTAGCTGGTATTCCACCGTTAAGTGGATTTATTGGGAAGGTCCTTGTTACACAAGGAGCTATCATGGAAGGATCTTATGTGCTCGCTGCGATTGCGCTTGGCTCAAGTATTCTTGTTCTCTATTCACTCCTTAAGATCTTCAAGAATTCTTTCTGGGGAGAGGCGATCATGGGTAAAGAGGAGATGGAACCACTTAAGATGGGTATGCTGATTCCATGTGTATTCCTGGCTGCACTTAGCCTTGCGTTTGGTCTAGGAATCGAAGGAATCTCAGGATACGTCACGGAAGCCGCAAAGACTTTAATGGATCCATCCAAGTATATTGATGCTGTTCTCTATAACCAATAAGCTACCAGCTTAAAAGAAAGAAGGTGAAGAGTTGTCTATCCAGTTACTTTTAAATATCTTTATTGCCCTCCTATGGGTATTCTTACAAGATTCATTTGAGATCACAAACTTTATTACAGGGTTTTTAGTCGGGTTGAGTTTAATCTTTATTATGAGAAGGTTTTTTCCAACACCCTTTTATCTTAAAAAAGTTTTCTCGATTATTCATCTGCTCTATTTATTTAACTTAGAACTTGTTATATCAAGTGCGTTAATCATCAAGCAAATTCTTCGACCTAAGTTAAATATCACCCCTGGTATCTTCAGCTTTGAAACAGAGCTTGAAAGTGATATGGAAGTAACGGTTCTGGCGTTGTTATTGACATTAACTCCAGGATCAGTAGTACTTGAGATAACTGAAGACAACAAGGTGTTCTATATTCATGCTATGGATATTCCTGAATCTAGAGACGCCGTTCTAAAAGCTAAGAAGACGTTTGAGAAAGCGATTATGGAGGTGACAAGATAATGCTTGAAATCGTAGGATATATTGCTTTAATCTTTCTCTCCATTTCCATTTGTATTGGATTGTTTAGAGTCATTAAAGGACCATCCATGCCTGATCGGGTTATTGCTCTCGATACAATAGGAATTAACTTGATATCTGCCGTAGCAGTTATTTCAATTACCCTGGATACGGGGGCTTTTCTAGAGGTCATCTTGTTACTAGGTATTTTATCTTTTATCACGACTGTAGCCTTTTCAAAATTCTTGGAAAGGGGTGTAGTCATTGAGCGTAAGCGGGACAGGTGAGATTATTGCAGCCGTTTTGATTTTAATTGGAACATTAATGAGTGTGATCAGTGCGTTTGGTCTCATTCGATTACCTGATGTGTACACCCGTTCCCATGCCGGAACAAAAAGTGCGACTCTCGGTGTCTTGTGTACACTAACAGGAACCTTTATATTTTTCTGGTTCGTAAATGATTTTATAAGTGTACGTTTGATTCTAGGAATTGTGTTTGTATTCCTAACAGCTCCAGTAGCGGGTCATTTAATCAGCCGGGCTGCTTATCATTCAGGTGTTCCAATGACGGAAGATAGCGTGCAGGATCAATTAAAAGAAGACATGGAAAAAAAGAAAAAAACACAATCGTCTAAAGAAGACGAATGAAAAAGCCGACTGGATCAACATCCAGTCGGCTTCTTGTTTAGTTGGCTTCTTCCCAATAAGGAGAACGGTCATAGTGAGCATATAGCCTGCTCTCATGTTCCCTTGTAAATGGCTCATGAATCTCATAATCAGGTGCACTTTCAACTAGTTCTTTATCTACATTCACTGTAATGGTCTTATCCTGCCAAGATATATCTGTAATCCATTCAGCAGCGAGTGGCACTGGTTCTCTTGTGAAAGCTCCACCAACATCTACAATAATGTAGTTAATCGTCCAGTCGTGTTCATTTAACATAAAGTCTAATGCTTTTCCGACCTCACCGTTTTTAACATGAATCTTATACCCACGCAAATCGTTGATACTTTGCAGTGAATTTTGTTCTGTTTGCTGGGTCATCGCATCTTGCTCGTCTTCCGTACGATTAACGTTAGGATTGGCAATCGGATAAGGGATCATCATACCTGGTGCAGCAGGGTATGATCCTGGAGACCCCATACCAGCGCTCGCGCCGCCTATAGGAGCACCCCAGTAATGTCGCCATCCATAGTGATCACGAAGCTCAGCCTCGTATTGACGTGATACCGGTTCGTGTGAAGAAGGCTTAGGACTGTCTTTAATTTGGTCTTTTGTTAAATTGACGTCAATTCGTTCCTTTTCCTGTTCAATTGAAGTAACGGATTCAGGACTTAGTAGAACTTTCCCACCAAAAAACCAAGTACGCGTGTCACCAACAAAGTAACGAAGGGTAAATGTATTGGATTCAAAGTAGAGATCAGCGATGGAACCAAGCTCGCCGTCTGTGGCATTCATCGAAAAGCTTTCCAAGGTTTTTGCTTGAATAAACATTCTACTCTCCCTTTCCACATGAATCATTTATTTGTACTCTATATAACCGCTTTCAGCTGATTTGAAACACGTGCTTAAGTAAGATTGAAAGGTTGGGAAAATGTTAAGATGTATGAGTAAATCCTCTTTTGATAAGAAAAATCATGTATAATGAAAGCGCTTCAATTAATTACATAAGGAGGAGTTCTATGTCAAAAAAAAGGCGTAGTAAGAAGGTTTTAGTCGGACTTATGGTTGGGGTATTGGCATGTAGTAACATATCCGTACAAGAAGCGTTAGGGGAAGAGGAGATGCATGATTTATCCGTAACAGAAGTCACAGATAACGGTGTCACATTGTCTTGGGAAAAAGAAGAGGGTGCAGAATCATATAATGTATACTGGGCAGATAAAGACACAGAAAATATGGAATACCGATTACTTGATAATGTAACCGATACAACCTACACCTACGAACGATCCACACATATTCCTCACTATTTTAAAATAGCTCCAGTGATTGATGGAACGGAACAAGAGACTTCAAATACCGTGCGTTCAAGTATTAAAAAAGAATTTAATCCACAGCTTGAAGAACTAGATCGTGGTGTTGTGGCCGTCGCTACGTCAGAAGGCGTTTTTGTGAGCTGGCGCTTATTAAAGGAAGAAGCCACGGGTTATTCAGATACGGGTCTAACAGGCGTAAACTTTCATGTGCACCGTGATGGGAGCAAGATTGCTGAAATAACGGACAGCACAAATTATCTAGATGCAAAAGGGACAGAAGGATCTGAATACACCGTGAGAGCTGTTAAAGACGGAGTTGAGCTGGATGAAAGTGATCCGGTCAATCCATGGGCTGATGGATATTATGACCTGCCTCTTCAAAAGCCTGAAGATGGTGTGACGCCAGCTGGGGAGCAATATACGTATCATGCGAATGATATGAGTGTCGGCGATGTTGATGGCGATGGTCAATACGAATTTATTGTGAAATGGGACCCGTCTAATTCTAAGGATGTTTCTCAAAAAGGGTATACAGGAAACACATACATTGATACGTATACCTTTCAGGGAGAATTGCTTTATCGCATTGATTTAGGTATAAATGTTCGTTCTGGTGCACATTATACACAGTTTTTAGTGTACGACTTTGACGGTGATGGCAAGGCTGAAATGATGTTTAAAACAGCGCCAGGTACAAAAATCATTACGTACGCTGATGATGGGGCTGTAGAGTCAGAAGAATATATCACAATGCCGGAAGAAGATCTGACAAAAGGGTTTAGTCATGAAGATGATTACCGAATGAGCTCAGATGATTACTACGAGCATTTGGTTGAGATGTTTATGGGATGGCATGATCATGAGGAGGTTGTCGCGGGGAATTGGCCAGAGACGCTTGAAGAAAGCTTTGGATTGGACCCACAATATGAGTATCCTCTCTCAAAAGAAGATGCAGAAGCACTCGTTGATCATTTTATAGACGACTACGCACCATCGCGTAGTGAACGAAATCACCTACGAGATTTTGAAGGCTTTATCGTTGAGGGACCGGAGTATTTAACGGTGTTTGAAGGAGAGTCAGGTAAAGAACTAGAAACCATACACTATAAACCAGGAAGAAGCGATGATGGCTTAATGTGGGGAGACTATGCGATGAATCGTATTGAGCCAGGAAATCGTGTCGACCGGTTCCTTGCGGGAGTTGCATACTTAGATGGAGAGAGACCATCAGCCGTGTTTGCAAGAGGCTACTATACTCGAACAACGCTTGTTTCATACGATTGGAACGGTGAGAATTTAGAAGAGAAATGGTATGTAGACAGTGGCTGGACGCCGATGTCGAATCCGTTTAATGATGGTCCACATGGGACTGATGGGACAGATGAGGAATTTGGGACAATTACTACTCAAGGGGCACATTCCTTAAGTGTTGCTGATGTGGACGGGGATGGAAAGCACGAGATCATATACGGAGGAGCAACCATTGATCATGATGGCACACTTCTCTACAGCTCGTTTGATACGTTGCCTCCAGGAAGCGCAGATCCTGGATCAGAGGCGAGACTTGGGCATGGTGATGCGCTACATGTAGCCGATGTGAATCCAGATCGACCAGGACTTGAAAGCTTTATGGTGTTTGAAGGTGGACCGTGGGCTCCTTACGGTTACGCCTTGCGTGATGCTGAATCGGGTGACGTCATTTATGGAGGCTACACTGGTCGAGATACAGGTCGAGGGATGGTAGGAGATGTTAATCCCGACACAAGAGGACTTGAGACGTGGGCAGTTGGTTTGTGGACAGCTGATGGGGAGAAGCTTAGTGACAGAATGCCAGGAACAAATTTCAACATTAAATGGTCAGGTGATCTTACAACTCAAATTGTAAATGGCTCCATTGATCAAACACCAACCATTGATGATTGGCAGAAGGGTAGACTTCTAACTGCAGAAGGAACACGCACAAACAATTATACAAAAGGAACGCCTTCACTTGTAGCTGATATCTTTGGTGATTTTAGGGAAGAGCTACTCGTGCGTACGACAGATAGCTCAGCTATTCGAATGTATACAAGCACAGAGGTGACAGAGCATAAGCTGTATACACTCATGCATGATACACAGTATCGGACTGGTATTGCGTGGCAAAATGTAACCTACAACCAACCTTCCTATCCAAGCTTTTATTATGCATCAGATATGGACTGGGAGTACGTGCCTGTATCAGAAGCAGAGCAGCAGGTTGATCCGCTTTTGGAGCTGGAGTCTACTTTGACAGCTTTTGTTGATGCAGGAGAAGTGACGGCACCGTTGTCCAAAACATTATTTAAAGAAATTGATCGAGCGAAGATTCATGCTGAGGGTGGATCGACGAAACAGATTATAAAGGGAATGGAAGCGTTAAAAGCTGAGCTACACGATGACAAAAATAAAGCCTACGCTACTGATGAAGCGAGAATGGTGTTAACGGAATGGGTGGAGCAAGTTATCGACGAATCGTCTAACTAAAAGGTTTGAGCTTCGGCGGTCGCTACCGTGATGGGGGCACGCTTTCCTAGGGAGGGCAAGGTTGAACTAACCTGGCTACGCCAAGGTCATTTCAACCTTGCCCTTTTCTCCCTCAGGAGTCGGCCGCCCATCCCGTCCGCTTTGTGAGACGTATGCATTCATTTTGCAGGAAGAGATGAATTGTGTAGGAGCTTCGGCCGCCGCTACCGGGGTGGTGGCACTCTTTTCCCAAAAGGAAGAGGCTGAGACAAAGATAAAATACAACTGGAAAATGGCGAATGATTCAACAATCGAATCATTCGCCATTCGTATTTTATAGGATAAAACGAGCGAAAGGAGAACCCGAGACTCCTATGGAATAGTACGTGGTGAAGACTCTGCAGCGGTGGGTTTCCGCGTAAGAGGCTGAGGCCGGACCCATGGAAAGCGAGGGATTCTCCTGCAGCGGATTTGTTGCTATGTTCGTGTTTTCATAAGGGTTTTACTGTTATGTCCCAGAATCATTCTTTTCCAATTGTAATTGCACGAATCTTTTCGATGGCTGCCTTAGGTTCTCGTTCATAGGTGACAAGGCCGTTAATTTCTTGTTCAACATCTGTGAGCTGTGTGTAGCAAAATCCTTTGACAAGCGGAGATTCATATAACGCTTCAATGACAGCAGCGTACCCTTTTAAAAACTCCTCCTCGGTTGTTGCATGGGAGTAACCCCAGCCGTCCCAGTCACTTTGTTTAAAGGAGATACCTCCAAACTCTGTGACAAGTACTGGCTCACCTAAGTATTGATACCCTAGCGCGTAGAGGTTCTTTCCAGAGGGAAGAAAGCTGAGCGCACCATCATGCGTCCGATATCTCTCTTTGAGAATTTCTTTGGAGGCTTCGTAATCGTGAATGGTACACAAATCAGACTGCGTGTGCTCCCACCCGTCATTCGACATAACCAATCGCGTTTGATCAATCGACTTGGTCAGATGATACATAGCCACACTATGATGACGTTGCTTCGCACTTGTTAACAGATCAGGCACACCCCAGCTTTCATTTATTGGAACCCAAGCAACAATGCAGGGGTGGTTGTAATCACGCTTTATGACATCAAGCCACTCCTTGGTCAGTCGCTCCACCGCGCGTTCGCTATAGATATAGCTATTTGCCATTTCCGCCCACACAAGTAGTCCGAGCCTGTCAGCCCAGTAATAATAGAGCGGATCCTCGACCTTTTGATGCTTCCTCGCCCCGTTAAAACCTAGCTGCTTTGTCAGCTTGATGTCTTGGATGAAGCTCTCTTCAGATGGAGCCGTGAGAACCCCATCTGGAAAGTAGCCCTGATCTAAGACAAGCTTCATATAATAAGGCTTGTTGTTTAAATAAACCTCACCGTTTGAGACAGAGACCTTTCTCATCCCAAAATAACTTTCTACTTCATCGACAACTTTGGTTCCGTCATGGAGCTTGAAGGTTACATCGAAGAGGGAAGGATTTTCTGGACTCCATAACCACTCTTCGTGCTGCGTTGCAGGATGAACAATGGAGTATTGTCGTTGGCCCTGCTCGTTAAGAATAGTCATGCGGTCGTTCACAATCGTTGCACCGTTAAAAGAAATGGACACCTCAAGCTCAAGGTTCGAGGCTACTCCATGAATGTGATAGTCTAGCTTGATTTGCTTTTCGTCAATATCAGGTGTGAAGGATACATGAGATAGATGGCGCTGATGCACGGTCTCAAGCCAAACGGTCTGCCAAATACCTGTTGTCCTAGTGTAGAAGATGCTCTCTGATTTTTCTTTCCAATATTGCTTTCCACGTGGCTGATCGAGGTCAGTCGATGAATCCACCGCTAGAACAACCAACTCATTATCCCCAGTATGAACAAGTGAGGTGACGTCTAACTTAAATGGCGTGTGACCACCTTGATGCGACCCGGCTAATTGACCATTTACCCAAATCGTCGCCTCGTAGTCTACAGCTCCGAAATGAAGGTGGTAGAGAGACCTTTGTTCTTTTTGAAGGCTGAATTGGCGCTTATACCAGACCCGGTCGTGAAACGTCGTATCGTGTATGCCGCTCAACGCAGCCTGATAGGCAAACGGAACATGAATCGTTTTAGAAAATGAATGCTCCTTGTACCATTTGTCTGTGACTCCAACATCGTGATCATCATATTCAAATAACCATTCTCCATTTAAATTCGTCCATTTAGGACGTTTGAAATGGGGCCTTGGATACTCCGTACGAATCATGTTCAATGAACTCACTCCTTTTAAATGTGTTACCCTTTTATTCCGGTAAAACTGATTCCTTTTACAATTTGTTTCTCAAAAAGCAAGAAAGCGATGATAACTGGAATAGATGCGAGTGCATTCACCGTCATCGGCAGAATGTAGCTCTCTGAATAGTTCGAGTTAAACATCGGTATTCCTACTGGAAGTGTATAAAGAGATTCAGAGATGATCGCTAAATAGGGCCATAGGAAGTTATTCCATGAACCAATAAAGGTTAGAATCCCAATCGCAGCAAGTGCCGGCTTGGCCAGTGGTAGCACGATATTCCAGAAAAGACGAATGTCTGAGCAGCCATCAATTTGGGCACTTTCAATGACTTCATTTGGAACGCCATCAAAGAAGCTTTTCAGAATAATGACCCCAAGTGGAGCGGCAATCATCGGAAGAATCAAACCGCTATACGTATCCAATAAATTCATAGCGCCAATAATCTCATAGAGAGGAATAATCATGGCTTCACCAGGAACCATCAACCCCGCAATAAAGAACACAAAGAGTGCGCGGCGATAACGGAATTTCATTTTTGATAGCGCAAACGCAGCTAGTGAAGTAAGAACTAGTGTTAGCACCGTAGTGATTAAACCTACAATGAAACTATTCCAAACCCATAAGAAAATATCACTTCCACCAATCACGTCAATATAGTTCACAAAGGTATAAGGAGGAAGAAACCACTCAAGTGGAGAAGCAGCAGGCTGACTTTCAGGCTTAAGTGAGACAAAAATCATCCAAAAGATTGGAAACAAGAATAAAAAGGTCATGAATAAGGCCAGAATGACCTTTGGCAACCGAAGTGGATCCCGTTTTTGAGATAATGCCGACTGTGGCTGAGTACTCATATCATTCGGCCTCCTTTACCGCCCATACGTAGCTGAACTAATGAGAGAAGGAGTAGGACGACAAAAAGCAAGTACGACATGGCAGCAGCATAGCCAAGGTCATATCTCTCAAAGCCCATTTCGTAAATATACAGGATAATAGGTCGTGTTGACGTACCAGGTCCGCCTCCAGTAATTAAAAGAATCTGGCCAAAAACCTTAAAGGAAGCCAGTACTTGAAGGAGTAAAATCACTCGGGTAATTGGAAGTAGCTGTGGTAACGTAATTTTCCAGAACATCATCATCCGAGTAGCACCGTCCACCTCGGCAGCTTCATAAAGATCATCTGGGATGTTTTGCAGGGAGGTTAGAAAGAGGATCATATTAAATCCGACCGTCCACCATAATGTCACCCCAATAATGCTGACCCAGGCAAGAGAGGGCTCTGCAAGCCAAAAGGGCTCCTGGTTGATTCCAAACGCTTGAATCAGATTGTTAACTACCCCTGTATAAGGCTGAAGCATGAATATTGCCACATAGGAAATAACAGAGACTGATAGAATACTAGGGATAAAGAAGGCTCCACGTATTAACGTACGAAATCGTGTATTTAAATTCGCAAGTAAGGCTAGAAATAAGGCTAAGATCACCATTGTGGGTGTTGATAATAGAACAAACAGCGTTGTATTGCCGAAAGCCTCCCAAAAGTTCGGATCCGTTAAGACGTTCTGGTAATGTTCGAGTCCAATAAAATCTTGTTTTTCAATGAGCGTCCAATTAAAGAAGCTCATCTGCATTCCTTTAAAGATAGGGAAAACCGTAAACGCAACATACACAATAAAGAAAGGAAGAATAAAAGGGAGCGGGCGTAATTCATTTTTCCATGATTTCCTGTTCAAAGGGCACACCTCCTTGTGTATACGTATTTTATCGAATCGTAATTTCTAGATCATTTATCATCTTCTGGATTCCTTCTTCTGGCGTCAGTCTACCAGCCATAATTTCATCTAAGCTTCGTGTCATATCTGTTTCAGCTGCACTTTGATAGATCGTTTGATCGGTATACACAACGTCAGCTGAAATGGATGCGTAATCAGTGCGATATGGCATATCTTGATATTCCTGTGATTCTACAATTTCAGGCTTGGAAGGGATGTGACCAGCCTTGGCCCAATCAAGTCCACTATCGCTTACGTATTGAATGAACTCCATCTTTGCTCGCTGCCTTTCATCTGTTGTTTCAGCGTGAATCGGTATGATCAGCGTATGTGATCCACCTTGTGCTGCATCCACATCAAACAGCTGTGGGAATGGAACCGCTGTAAAAGGCAGCTCAGCAGCCTCCCAGATCCCTGTGCCCCATACTCCAGTCATTAAGCTAAATGCATTACCAGATTGGAAGGTTTCGTAAGGATCGCTTAAGTGCATCGGAATCACGTCGCCAAAGAACTGCAAAAGATAGTCAGCCGCTTCTACGGCAATCTCTTCATCTAGCGTAATATCAGGATTCGTTAGATCATCAGAGAAGATGGGTGTTCCACCCATCTGAAAGTAAATGGTCCACCACCAGCGATAGACATCAAGTCCTCCGGTTGGTATGGCGATTCCCGTCTTGTCAGGTAATGCCTCCCGAGCCTCTTGAAAGAAGTTCAGGAAACCTTCTGGTGTTTCTTCGATAATCGGTTGCCCATTATCATCTAAGAGACCAGCTTCTTCTGCTAGCTCTGTATTGACATAAAGGATGAAAGGATGAGAATCTAACGGCACCGCATGGTAGCTTCCATCAACCTCCATTGCCTCTTGAAGATTCTCATAGAAATCATTAAAATCCAGTCCAACCTCCTGTGAGAGATCATTCAATGGCACGGTTAATCCTTGATTGACAAGCTCAGGCAAAACAGCGGCATGTGATACCGCGACATCAGGTCCACGATTGGCAGCAACGCTCGTAACGAGTTTAGTATAATAATCATCAAAGTCCTGCAAGATGATATTTACATAGATCTCGTCCTGAGATTCATTAAATGATGTAACGATATCTTGCATGTAGCTTAAGTCTCCACCACCAAACAATACCCAGTAATTAAGCTGAATTCGACCATCACTGGTAGTGAGTTCTGTGCGGTTGCACGCAGTTAATAGAATGAGAGAGCAGCATGCGACCAGTAACCATCTTTTACTTTGTCCAATCATCTGAACATCTCCTTTCTAACTCAATTTAAGTAAGCGCTTCCAAACTAATATAGATTGATCTAACCTATTCGTATAAATAGATAATTAGAAGCAATAAAAAGGTTAAATTATACGTACCACTTTATCACCGGCTTAATTGTAAGTCAATTTACAAATTACTGATTTCAACAAGTTGATCATGCATATTTAACTTGTTTTACCTATCTTTTTCATATTTAATAGATAGTAACAGGAAAAGGTATGTTAAAAGGGGAATGAACGCCGTGAATAAGATTATGGTTGTTGGTTCTTCAGCTGGGGCGGGGAAATCAACATTTGCTAGAAAACTATCAAGTGTGCTTCATCTGCCAGTTCATCATCTGGATACACTGTTCTGGAAGCCGGGCTGGATAGAAGAGGACAAGGAGATTTTTATTAAGAAGCAACAAGCATTAGCTCAAACGGAGCAGTGGATTATAGAAGGAAACTATAATGCGACCTTTAATGAACGTTTAAGTAAAGCGGATACCATTGTGTTTATCCATTGCCCTCTTTGGCGGTGTTTGTATCAAGTTGTAAAGAGGCGAATTATGTTTCATGGTAAGTCAAGGCCAGACCTGACAGAGGGCTGTAAGGAGAAAATAGATCCAGGGTTTATCTGGTTTATTTTGAAAACCTATTATCCAAGACAGAAGAAAATGAAGCAAAAGTTAAAACAATTTGAGGAGAGCTCTGATCAACATAAGGTATATGTTCTTTCAGGGCAAAAAGAAATGGAACAATTTCTAGCAGCGTTAAAGGAGGATACAAGTGGAGCAGGATTTTCTTAATCAGTTAAAAGCAACAGATGAAGTATTTGAAGGATGGGACTTTTCCTACGTGTCTGAAACGGGACGTATCGCGACCTCTCTTCTTACGTGGTCATATGGCAGCATCGTTAAAAGCAAAATGGCTTCAGCCACTAGTATGCTTGATATGGGAACAGGTGGAGGTGAACTCCTTAGTTATTTAAGACCTTATCCACAGCACATAAAAGCAACCGAAGGCTATCAACCGAATGTTAGTATAGCCAAGAACCGGTTGGAGCCTTTAGGTGTAACGGTCCTACCATTCGAAGATGATCATGATCTACCTTTGGAGAACGAAGAGTTTGACTTCATTATCAATAAACATGATTCGTTTGATGCAAACGAAGTGAACCGTATTCTAAAATCAGGTGGAACCTTTGTTACTCAGCAAGTGGGAGGCGACGACTGCAGAGAAATCAACGAGTGGTTTAATGTGCCTGTTTCGTATGAGGGTTGGAACTTGGAGAAAGCAGAAAACCAATTGAAGGAAGCGGGGTTTCGAGTGGTGACGGCTAAAGAAGAATTTCCAACTCAGCGCTTTTTTGATTTGGGTGCTCTCCTATACTATTTAAAGGCAATTCCTTGGCAGCTTGAAGGCTGGAAGCAAGAGGATCATCAGGATGAGCTGTATCAAATCTACCTTCGAATGAAGAAAGAAGGGTATATTGATGTCGCACAGCATCGTTTTCTTTTGATCTGTGAAAAGCTTTAATAGATGAACAATGAATATAGGTGTAGTAGAAGACTAATGTTCTCATGTAAGAGAGCGTTAGTCTTTTAATGATGTTATCTAAAGTTGACTTAAAGAGAGTCATTCTTTTTAAAACAAAATAAAACCTAGAACGTAATCATAATCTATTTATCCAAGCGTAGACTAGATATATGTAAGCGCTTACCTTACTAAAGGGGGATAAATGATGAGTAAAGTGTGGAAGAGATGGGTTCTTAGTTCAGCATGTGTAGCGTCTGTATTTATGATGTCTGCTTGCGGTAATGGAGAAGAAAAGGCAGACGATGGACAGGTAGAGCTTACAATATGGCTCTGGAAATCAATGGGGATTGAGAGTTTAATTGAGCAATATGCTGAAGAACACGATATTAAGGTTAACATTCAAATTGCAGATTTTAACGATGTCCATACCAACTTAACAACAGCGCTAGCAGCAGGCAGCGGTGCACCGGATATATCAGCGATAGAAGTAAAAGGAATCGATAAAATGAAGGCCAATCCAGATCATTTTCATAATTTATTTGATTACGGAGGAGCAGAAGCTGAAGGGGATTATTTAGATTGGAAATGGCAGCAAGCTTTATCGATAGATGGTGAATATTTGCTGGGGCTTCCTACTGATATTGGACCACAAGCACTTGCGTACCGAGTGGATTTATTTGAAGAAGCTGGTCTCCCAACTGACAGGGAGGAAGTTGCAGAGCAATTAAAGACCTGGGATGACTTTATTGCGGCGGGAGAGCTTGTAATGGAGAAAACAGGCAAAGCCATGCTTCCAAACCCAGGGAATATGTATGCGGTAATGGAAGGACAGGGGGATTCAAAGTACTTTGATGCGGAAGGGAACATCATCGTTGAAGATAACCCAGCCATACACCGTGCATACGACTATGCCATGGAAGTCATTGAAAAGGGACTAACAACAAATATGGAGGACGGAAGTACAGAATGGTCAGCTGGTCTTGTGAATGGTGACTTTGCCACCGTTGTGGCCCCTGCATGGAGAATGACACAAATTCAAGAAAGTGCACCGGATGCAGCAGGTCTTTGGGATATCACTCAAATCCCTGAGGGGTCAGGGAATATGGGTGGATCGTTCCTGACGGTTCCAAAAGAATCTAAGCACCCTCAGGAAGCATATGATTTAATCGAGTGGGTCTTAGCGCCAGAGCAGCAATTAACGGTATTTAGAGAACTTGGCAACTTCCCTTCCACGCCTTCCGTTTATGATTCAGAGGAGCTAGTAAATTATACAAGTGAGTATTTTAATGATGCGCCAGTAGGAAAGATCTACTCTGAAGCAGCAGAGCGAGTAACTCCAATTCTTGAAGGACCAGAATCTATTCAAATTGAAAAAATTCTTGGAGATGCGGTCACTAGGGTTAGAGATGGGCAGGATACACCAGAATCAAGCTGGGATGCGGCAATGAAAAGTTTAGAACGAGAGATTGGAAGATAACCAAAACCTTTATTGGATGCCGTGCAGTTGCGGCATCCTCATATTAAGTAAGGAGGCAAGTGATGAAGGAGAGTTCTGTGAAGAAACCCAAGAAGCTGTTTACTCAAAGTAAAAAAGATCATATTTCGGCTTATTTATACATCTCACCTTTTTTTCTATTGTTTGCGGTTTTTGGTGTATTTCCGATTCTTTTTACGGCGTATATCTCTTTTCATAAATGGGACATTCTTGGAACAAAAGAGTTTGTGGGGTTTACGAATTATCAATGGCTACTGACTGATCCACTGTTTTGGAAGGCTCTTGGGAACACCATGAGTATATGGGTCATGTCAACCGTTCCACAGCTGACACTTGCACTTGTGCTGGCATTTGTGTTAAATCAAGCGTTACTCAAAGGGAGACATTTTTTCAGACTAGCTGTTTTTCTTCCAAATATCACCTCAGTGGTTGCAGTAGCCATTGTGTTTGATGCGATCTTTGGACAGCATTATGGAATTATTAATTATCTTCTTTCCCTTGTTGGTGTGGAGCCGATTAATTGGAAAGCGTCCGTTCTCGGAACTCATGTCGCGATCTCAAGCATGGTCATCTGGCGATGGGTCGGTTATAACTCCATTATTTATTTAGCTGCTCTGCAAAGTATCCCTAAAGATCTTTATGAAGCAGCGACGATTGATGGAGCAAATAAAATTCAGCAATTCTTGTTTGTTACGATCCCAATGATTCGACCGATGATCATCTTCACGGTTATTTTATCAACCATTGGTGGAATGCAAATCTTTGCTGAACCACAGACCTTCTCAGGTATGGGCGGTGGAGCTGTTAATCAAGGTTTAACATTAACTCTGTATTTATATGAAGAAGCATTTCTCAGAAATTCGTTTGGATATGCATCTGCGATTGCATGGCTGTTATTCTTGATCATCGTTATGTTCTCGTTACTGAATTTATTTGTGACGCGCAAAATTAAATCTGCTGATTAAGGATGTGAGTCGGATGAAAGAAGTAGGTAGCAAGCCGTTTAGTCTAGGTAGGATCAGTATATATAGCGCACTTGTTTTCTTTAGCCTGTGTGCGCTATTTCCTTTATATTGGATGTTTGTCATTGGATCAAATCATACATCCGCAGTTAGTCAGTTTCCTCCTGCAATCATGCCTGGGACAGAGTTTTTTGTGAATGCTGGGAAGGTATTTACAAACATTAACTTCTTACAGGCACTATTTAATACCTTTATTGTAGCAAGTTTAATTACTATATCTGTTTTATTTTTCTGTTCGTTAGCAGGGTTCGCCTTCGCAAAACTGAAGTTTAAAGGACGAAACGGTTTGTTTATCTTTGTGCTTGCCACAATGATGGTGCCAGCACAGCTAGGTCTTATCCCGTCATATATGATTGTTAGCCAACTTGGGTGGATTAACACGTTAACTGCTTTGATTGTTCCAGCAATGGTGAATGCATTTGGCGTATTCTGGATGAGACAATACATTTCATCAGCTGTTCCAGATGAGTTGATTGATGCAGGAAGAATGGATGGTTGCTCTAATTTCCGATTATATTGGACAGTTGTTCTCCCTATTCTTCGTCCAGCCCTTGCCACACTTGGTTTAATTACGTATATGAATGTTTGGAATGATTTTCTTTGGCCGCTTGTTGTGCTTAAGGACCGGAGTGTTCATACCATTCAGGTTGCGTTGAAGACATTAAACGGAACCTATTCACAAGATTACAGCATGGTTTTAAATGGAACATTTTTAGCTACCTTGCCTTTACTTATTATCTTTTTACTATTTAGTAAGCAAGTTATTGCTGGTATTACTGAGGGTGCAGTCAAAAGTTAAAAAGAAACCTTCAATGAATCAATAAAAATATTATACATTCAGAACGAAAACAGGTAGAATGATAGCGTATACATGAAACAATGATTTACGTACTGTAAGCGGTTAATTATTTTTAAGGGAGAGTGAGTTCAATGCAGAAAGCCAGAGTAGGGATTGTAGGCTGCGGCACAATTAGTGATATCTATTTGAAGAATTGTGTCTCAGATGAGTTTATTGAGATTGTTGCTGTCAGTGATTTAAATGAACAGGCTGCAAGAGAAAAAGCAAAAACGTACAACATTCAAAGAGTGCTAACGCCAGACGAGCTTTACACAGATCCCGATGTTGATATGATATTAAATTTAACCATTCCAGCAGCACATGCTGAGGTATCTTTAAAAGCCTTGGAGAACGGAAAGCATGTGTTCCTTGAGAAGCCTCTATCCATTTCATTACAGGACGCTGATCAAATTTTGCAAGTTGCGAAGGAAAAAGGCCTTCAAGTAGGCGTTGCGCCAGATACGTTTTTAGGTGGTGGTCTGCAAACCTGCCGCCAGCTTATTGATGAGGGCTCAATAGGAAAACCTGTAGCAGCAACAGCATTTATGATGTCACATGGTCCTGAAAGCTGGCATCCAAATCCATACTTCTACTATCAAGAAGGGGCGGGGCCGCTATTTGATATGGGTCCGTATTATTTAACAGCACTCATTCACCTCATTGGTCCATTCCGCAGAGTAACAGGATCAGCTCAGTCTGCACTAAAAGAACGAATTGCTACAAGTCCAGAACGTAATGGTGAAGTCATTCCAGTAAATACGCCAACACACGTAACAGGAGTCATTGACTTTGAAAACGGTGCAGTTGGAACATTAATTATGAGTTTTGATGTGTGGGGCGCTACTTTACCATGGATTGAGATCTATGGAACAGAAGGAACACTTAGAGTACCAGATCCGAACACGTTTGGTGGGCCGGTCTATATTAAAAAAGCGGGAGAGCTCGATTGGACTGAACTCGCTCTAACACATGGAAACACGGAAAATGAACGTGGTCTTGGCTTAAAGGATATGGCACGTGCAATTGTGACAGGAAGTCCAACTAGAGCATCTGGTGAAATGGGCTACCACGTACTAGAAGCGATGCATGGTTTCTATACAGCATCGGCAAACAATCAACATTATGCCATGCAAAGTCAGTGTGAACGTCCGGCACCAGTTGAAACTAATTAAGGAGGAGATACGATGAAACTAGGAGTATTCGCAGTATTATTTGCTGATAAACCATTTGAGGAAATGCTTGATCATATTAAGAGCTTAGGGTTAGAAACGGTAGAGATTGGGACAGGAGGTTATCCGGGAAATGCCCATTGTAATCCTGCTGAGCTTTTAGCAGATGAATCAAAGCTAAAGGCGTTCCAACATGCTGTGGAGAGTAGAGGATTGACGATTAGTAGCTTAAGCTGCCACGGGAACCCGATTACACCTGACAAGGAGTTTGCCGATCAGTGTCATCAGGAATTTCTTGATACGGTACGTCTAGCCAATAAGTTAGGTGTAGAAGTTGTGACAACATTCTCTGGCACACCTGGTGCCTATGAAGGCGCGAAATCACCAAGCTGGCCAGTTGCTCCTTGGCCAAACGAGCATGGTGAAATTTTAAAATGGCAGTGGGAAGAAATACTGATTCCATATTGGAAGGAAGCAGGGAAATTCGCAAGCGATCACAATGTGAAGATTGCTCTTGAGTTGCACGGAGGGTTCTTAGTACATACCCCAGCAACCTTGTTAAAACTCCGTGATGCAGTGGGTGAAGTAATTGGAGCAAATGTGGATCCAAGTCATTTATGGTGGCAGGGGATCGATCCCATAGCTGCTATTAAAATTCTTGGAAAGCGTAATGCGATCCACTTCTTCCATGCAAAAGACACATATATTGATCAAGACAATGTAAACATGCATGGGCTTCTTGATATGCAATCGTATGCCAATATGCAAGATCGTGCATGGATCTTCCGCTCGGTAGGGTATGGTCACGATCTGAAGGTTTGGTCAGATATCATAAGCGCACTGCGTACAGTTGGATATGATGGAGCTGTCAGCATCGAGCATGAAGATGGACTAATGTCCATTGATGAAGGATTCAGTCGAGCTGTAAGCAATCTTCAGCAAGTATTAATTAAAGATCCAGTACCAGACATGTGGTGGCTATAGAATTTTTAATTAATAAGAAAGGGGTAATATCATGAAAAAATTAAAAGTAGCTGTGATTGGGAATGGAAGTATTGCAAAATATCGTCACATTCCTGAGTATGCAAGTAGAGAAGACGTTGAATTTGTAGCCTTTTGTGATTTTACCATTGAATTAGCAGAGGCCAATGTAGAACAGTTCGGAGGAAAAGCCTACACAAGCTACGAGGAGCTTCTAGCAAATGAAGAGGTTGATGTAGTGAGTGTCTGCACTCAGAATGCAGACCATGCCAAAGTATCGATTGCGGCAGCGAAAGCTGGAGCGCATGTTCTTTGTGAAAAGCCGATGGCAACTTCCCTTGAAGAAGCGGAAGCCATGATCCAAGCTGCAGCTGACAACAATGTGCAATTAATGATTGGGCACAATCAGCGACTAATGCCTCCACACGTAAAGGCAAAAGAAGTATTAGCATCAGGCCGTTTAGGTAAGGTACTTACATTTAAAACGACATTTGGCCATGGTGGTCCAGATGCATGGAGTGTACAAGGAGATACAAGCTGGTTCTTTGATAAATCCAAAGCATTTGTAGGAGCAATGGGTGACTTAGGTGTACACAAAATTGACTTGATCCGCTGGTTGTTTGATCAAGAAGTCTCAGAAGTTGCTGCGTTTGTTGAAACCCTTGATAAGCAAGGTGATGTTGATGACAACGCAACATGTCTATTGCGTATGCAAGGCGGAGCGATTGGAACAATGGCAGCAAGCTGGACATATTACAAGGGCGAAGACAATACAACAAGCGTTTACTGCGAGCATGGTGTGCTTGAAATCAAAGATAACGCCGATGAGCAGGTTGTGGTTCGTTTAACAGATGGGACGGTTGAACGTTACGCAGTTGGGGCGATTGCTACCAATGAAGAAGGCGGTCAGACTTCAAGTGGAGTGATTGATGCATTTTTAGATGGCATTATAAATGGTACGAAGCCTGTTGTCACTGGCGAAGAAGGAATGAAATCGCTGAATGTGGTACTAGCCGCATTAGAGTCTGCAAAAACCAGTGCATTTGTGAAAGTAAACTAGTTCTGAGAGGATGTTTAACATGGCACAGCTACCGATCGCTTTACAGTTGTTTACACTAAGAAATGAAACAAAAGAGGATTTTCTAGGAACACTTAAAAAGGTTAAGGAGCTCGGATATGATGGCGTAGAATTTGCCGGATTTGGTGGCTATGAAGCCTCTGAATTAAAAGCCTTCTTAGAGGAGCTTGATCTGAAGCCTTTCTCAAGCCACGTTGGAATCGAGCTACTTGAGGATAATGCCGATGAGATTATTGCCTACCATAAAGAGCTAGGTGTTGAAACAATGGTCATTCCTTACTTAGTTCCAGAACGAAGAACGAGTAAGGATGACTACGTGAAGCTAGCTGAAAGCTTGAATCACTATGGTAAAAAAGTGAAAGAAGCTGGCATGACTCTTTGTTACCACAATCATGACTTTGAATATGAAAAATATGATGGCGAATACGCATTGGACTTAATCTTCTCTCAAACAGACGCTGAACTGGTTCAAGTAGAGCTAGATACCTACTGGGCAGAATACGCAGGTGTTTCAGCAGTAGATTATGCAGCAAAGTACAAAGGTAGATTACCTCTTGCACATATTAAAGATATGGCAGATACCTCAGACCGAACGTTTGCGGAAGTGGGCGAGGGAACACTTGATATCAAAGGCATTGTTGTAGCAGTTCAAGAGGCAGGTGCCAAGCGTCTTATCGTAGAACAAGACGTCTGCCAACGCCCACCGCTTGAGAGCGTGGAGATCAGTATTCGTAACCTGAAAGAGATTCTAGGTTAATAAAAAATCAACATGACAATTGAATGAATAAGAGGCAAATGATTCAATGCGAATCATTTGCCTTTTTTTTTATGGGTTTCTGAATCTATCGAAGCAAGGTTTTGTCTATAAATCCGCTCGTAATGTAACCATATCGCGGTGGAAGAAAATAAGTATTGAACACGTTGCAATCAACCCTCCTATGGCAATGGTGCGATGTGTGTCCAAAGCGTCTCCCAATACACCAGCAATAAAAGCAGCTAGAGGAAGTAGGGCCATCGTAATAAATCGGCTACTCGCTTGAACCCTTCCAAGCATATGGGATGGTGTTAACTTCTGCCGTATCGTCTTTACAACAGGATTAAAGGAAGCCGCACAAAAGGTGCCAATGGCATTTGCAATCAGTAAGGGGACAAATGAATCCGCAAAGCCAAGCCAAATGAGAGAAGCACCCCCGCCAAAGTACCCTAAAAAGAGGATGGTCCGTTGACTGGCAATCCTTCTCAAACTAATGGATAGAAATGAACCGGCGATGGCAGCAGCTCCTCCGAATGATAGAATCCACCCAATCTCAAGTGGAGTCAAACCGACTGTTGATTGAAGATGAAAGACTAATAGCGTAAGTGAAAACGTCACTCCAAAACTAATGAAGGCGCTGCCGATGTTTGTTAACAATAGAAGCTTCTCCGTATAAATAAAATGAAATCCTTCCCTCACATCCTGAAAGAATCCTCGAGTCGAAGGTTGTTTAGTTGGTGGTGGAACACGAATGAAAAATAGTGTCAGAAAGGCCAGAAAGAACCCAATACTGTTTGCAATTAACCCAATCCCCGGATGAACAAAAGCAATAAGCAGTCCTCCAAGAGTTGGACCAATTAAAATGGTTGTATGGTAGAGACTTGACTCTACTGTATTTGCAAGAGGAAGATCTTCTTTTTTAACGATAGAGGGAATCACGGCAAACTGCGCCGTATTATAAATCTGCGTGCATAAGCCGATGACGATTGAAGCCATAATCAACGTGATGAAATGAAGCATGTCTATCATATAAAGCATGCTTAGTAGCAAAAGGATTAAGGCCCTTATGAAGTCGCTTAAAAGCAGTAAGGTTCGTCTGTGATACCGATCAATAAAAGGCCCGATAACAGGCATGAACCAGACTGTTGCTTGTCCGACTGCAGCAATCGTCCCCATAGCAACAGCTGAACCTGTTAGTGATAGAACAACAAGTGGAAGGGCTATTAGATAAATTTGTGCACCGGCAAAGGAGGCGAGATTGCCTCCCATCAGCCAGTAAAACGAGCGGTTTTTATGCAGCGAATGTACAGCCTCACTCATTCTCATTCCACCCTTCCTTTAAATAATCAGTAAGGCCACGATGTATATCTATAAGCTTTGTTTTGTTTAAGCTGTACTTACTTTTGGTCGTTAAGACAAGTCTTGCTGAACGCAATTGGGTGAGGTGGTGATGTAGCGTCGATTTTGGCATGTCCAAAAGAGAGGCTAATTCCTGTAAGCTTTTATCCCCAGAAAACAGGAGTTTAACCATTTTTAAGCGAGCTTCATCTCCTAATGCTTTATACAATAGGGCAAGCTTTTTATCTGGAATGAGCGGATCGCCGGGAGTCATGCTTGCATTTGCAATTGGATAGTAAAATACTTTTACCCCCTTAAGATCAGCAACGATCGTCCAAGGCCGGTATGAAAAGTGTGGAATGAGAACAACCTTTGTAACGTAGGGTTCGGGAGAATAGTCAATTCCATCAGTTACATATGCAACGAATTCGTCCATCTGAGAATAGGTTCTTTGCTTAGCTCTTTTTGATTTGATGTCTCGGTTCAGCATGTCCTCTAATGAATGCTGCTTTGGTTTGATGATTTCTTGAAACCATCCTGTCATTACAGAAATAAGATGTTTCTTTAGCGGATCGATCTCAGTTGTACACAGGTACATAATGTAGTCGGGCATAAATGAGATATGTTTGTTGGCGGAAGCAATCGATTTAATAGCACCAGAATCACCTTTAGCTGCCTTATTCACAGTCTCTTCTAGTTCTTGATTCAAATAAGGAAGACATTTTTTTCGTAATTCGGCTTCTTCCAGGGAATGGACAAATGATTGAAAGGAATCTAACGAATGGTTATCTAGATGGTGCAGTAGCTGTAACAAGGCTTTCCATGTATTCCGAGTATGTACAGTATCCAATTCCGTTTTAAGTTGGCTAGAAATGATGTCCTGATTAATGGGAGCAAAGAAATCTTGTTCTGTTAGAGAATGATTGATCTTCTTATGTGTAATGGCAGCAATCCCTAAAGCGGCTTCCCATAAGAGAGAATACTTAAATTCAATTGAGTAACCTTCTCTAAATGGATTTGAGTAATCAAGAATATTCATACCTTCATCTCCTTTATCTTCCATATTAATGTTAAGTATATAGGTGCAGATCGAATAATTCAATATTTTTAGAATTTTAAATTCTATAAAATTAGAATCATTTATTATCAAGATTTTTCTTGCGCATGACGTAACGTCACGGGCTATACTCTAGTTAGATGAGAGGAGCTAACAATGGAGAAACGTTATACAATAGGAGAGTTTGCTAGGTTAACAGGAACAAATATAAGAACGTTACGGTTTTATCATAAGAAAAAGCTGTTAGTTCCTTCTTCATTTAATGAACAGGGGCACCGTTTGTATGGGAAGGAAGACTTATTTCTTTTCCAAAAGATCATTACATTTAAGTATTTAAATTACTCATTAGATCAAATCGCCGACTTTATTCATGATGAGGAATTGAATTTAATTGAAACCATTTCGTTTCAGAAACGTCTACTTGTAGAGAAGCAAAAAAGCTTACAAAAGGTCATCGAATCATTAGAAACAGTTGAAGAGGTTGTTAATAGTGAGGTTGAGGTTAATGGAGACGTTATTCTTTCATTTATACACACGTTTCAACAAGGAGAAGAGCGGAAGCAGTGGTTATCGACCTTCTTATCACAAGATTTGGTGGAAGTACTCTTTTCACTTGAAACACAAAAACAATACTGGATGCTATTGAGCGAGTTAGTGAACATAGTGAAAACGGATAGCCCAACAAGCGTTCAAGCACAAAGTAAGGTACTTGAGCTCTCATCTTCCATTTCTACCTTGTTTACGAAGGAAATGCTAGATGAGCTTGAAGAGAATGCTGAAAAGATAAAAGCAGCCCCACCTTTTCTTATGGATCAGGTAAGTGAAGAGATTGAACATTATTTAATGGATATGCAAAAGGAGATGCAAAAAGATGAAGCAAACAGAGCAAGCGACAAACCAGCCACCTAAATGGAAAGAATTTTGGCGACTATTAATGAACTACCGACCTTCCTACTGGCTAATGGGTGGCGCGATCATCCTTGGACTAGGGGAAACGATTCTATCTTTACTTGTCCCGCTATTAACGATGCAGCTTGTCGATATCTTGTCAGTCACCACGATATCAATGGGACTCGTAGCAGGACTTGTGGGAGTGTTTTTAGCACAAGCAGTGATGTCGGGCTTCTCCATCTATATGATGACGCGTGTGGGTCAGCATATGATCGCAAAGCTTCGCGAGGATTTGTGGAAACATGTCGTGAAGCTACCGATTCCATTTTTTGATAAACGTAATTCTGGTGAGACCATGAGCCGTATTACAAATGACACAAATGTGGTGAAAGAATTTGTTGTCATGCAAATCATTCCGTTTTTCTCTGGACTCATTTCCATTATTGGCTCCGTGATTTTTCTATTAATCATCGACTGGAAGATTACATTAATGATGCTGGTGATTATTCCAATTGCGTTTGCAATCCTAATGCCTCTTGGTCGAAAAATGTATCGTGTATCTAAGGCAACGCAAGATGAAACGGCTGAATTTCAAGGAGATCTTGGTCGAGTATTATCTGATATTCGTTTAGTGAAGTCGTCACTTGCTGAACCAAAAGAAGAAGAAAAAGGGATCTCTAGAATTACAAAGCTGTTTACGTATGGGCTAAGAGAAGCCAAAATAAACGCAATTGTATCTCCGCTTATGATGACCGTTAATTTGGTGATGCTTGTTTTCTTAATTGGTTACGGTGGGTTTCGAGTGTCCGAAGGGACGTTAAGTGCCGGATCGCTTGTCGCCATCATTCTCTATATGTTTCAAATCATTGTCCCATTTAGTCAAATGGCTACTTTCTTTACACAATCGCAAAAAGCGATGGGGGCAACAGAGCGTATTCGGGACATCATGAATGAGGCAGTAGAAACAGATCACACCGAGGAAAACTCTGAGCCATTAAGATCACGAGAAGGGCTGATTTTTGAAAATGTATCCTTTGGATATACGGAAGATAAACAGATTCTTGATCACTTATCCTTTACGGTAGAAAAAGGGAAGGTTACAGCTTTTGTAGGTCCAAGTGGCGCTGGTAAAACGACTGTATTTTCTTTAATTGAACGCTTTTATCAACCACAACATGGAGTAATTACGTATGAAGGCAGCAAGCTGGAGGATTTTCAGTTAAGAGAGTGGCGCAGCAAAATTGCGTACGTCTCTCAAGAAAGCCCAATGATGGCTGGAACCATTCGTGATAATTTGTCGTATGGACTTGATGGTGTTACAGATGAAGAAATTGACGTGGCGATTAAGCAAGCGAATCTGGGAGAATTTATTGAGGGACTACCGGACGGATATGATACGCAGGTTGGGGAGAGAGGCATTATGGTGTCTGGTGGTCAGCGCCAGCGTCTTGCCATTGCACGCGCCATCATACGTGATCCGGAACTCTTACTTCTCGATGAGGCAACCGCTCACTTAGATAGTACCTCAGAAAGCCTGGTTCAAGAAGCTCTCCAAGGATTAATGAAGGGAAGAACTACACTAGTTATTGCTCACAGGTTATCCACTGTAAGACATGCGGACCGGTTAATTGTACTTGAAAAAGGACGTGCCACAGGAATTGGCACACACGATGAGTTAATTCAAACTCATGAGGTGTATAGAGAAATGGTTGAGCAACAGTTTGAAGCGGTCTCTGTCGGAGAGTAATAAAAAGAAGCGAGCAATCCATTTTTATGGGGTGCTCGCTTCTTCTTTAGGACTTTAATCCGTATGCAGACAGAGTATAGGTTTCTCTAAATTGAGCTTTTTTATATAAATGAATAGCTGCATCTGACTCCGCAGAAACGCAAAGGGTGATGGTTTGAATAGCAGTGAAAGAGAAGATCCAGGACGTTGCGGCATGGAGTAGCTGTGTCCCAATTCCTTTTCCTCGGGTATTGGCATCCACCGCAAAGAAATGGATATCTGATTCACCAAATTGTGGATCAACCTCAGCATAGATATAGCCTTTCGTTTTCTCGTTTTCTTTGTAAAGAAATAATTGATGCGTTGTATCGATGGAATCGATCATCTCATCTGCTGTAAAGTAAGCTTCTGGGAAGTGAGTCTGATGAAGAGCTGTGAAGGCTTCTTTATGAATATGTTCGAATGGCCCAATATAAGAGGTAATTTCCTGTGGATGATAAAGTGAACGTTCAAGTGTAAGGACAAAGTGATTTCCCTGAAATGTGGCGCCAAGTGTTTCAGCAAATTGGATTGCGTCTTTATTTGATATGTTTAAAAAGAAAGAGTATTCTTCTAGCGATATAGAGGCACGGTCAATCAATGCATTCCAGAGCTCAATCGCCTGATCCTCGTTCCAATCATTTTTAAAAAAAGGACCCCACACGTCTACCGAGCGCTCGTCTTTATCAATATCAAAGCCAAGGAACCCAATTAATTCTCCATTCATGAAGATTCCTAGAGCTGAATCCTCAAATGGGAGATCTGAAAAATCTTCTTCAAGGGAATGTTGAATTTCTTTTTCTACTGTTCCGATGTATCCAATATGCTTAGATGAATGCTGCTGACACTGTGAAATGAACATGGAAAGACTCTTAACATTTTTAATAGAATCTAGTCGTATCACTGATATCCTCTCCTTTACTCACTATATCTTAACATATAAAAGAAAGCGGTTTAACGAGAATGTGACAAGGGTAGACAGTGCAGGAGGGACAAGTAAACAATTCAAATAAATAGAAATTAGTGGCCCCACTTACATACAGCATACGAATCTCTCAAACCCAAAATGAGAAGGAGTTTTTTTATGCAAAAAAAGTTCGCTACACCAGTTTGTCTTGTTGCCCTATTCACGCTTGCACTTCCGTATCAAGCCTTTGCTAATGAAGAAGAAAGTGCTACCTCGATTCTGGAAAAATCAAACAAAGCTATGCTTGAGCTTGAAAGCTATTCAAGTGAAACGAAGATTGAAATGACTATGATGGGCATGGGAGAAGAAGTGACCATTAAGACAAGCTCTAAAGAAGATGTGATTCTGGATCCTTTTGCGATGCATCAAGTTGTTACGACTTCAATGGCAGGTGAAGAAGAAACATTAGAATCGTATTGGACAGAAGAAGGCTTTTATCAAGAGACAGCTGATGGTGAATGGGTTAAGCTCCCTGCTGAATTATCAGATGGTTTAGATGAATTAATGGAATGGGCTATGGCAAGTGATCAAGTAGAACAAGCGGAACTGTTTGGAGAAGACATGAGTGTAGAGGATAATGGAGATTCGTACATATTGACCTATGAGGGTGACGGTCAAGATTTAGAAGAAGCAATGAAGGAATGGATGGACATGTCTATGGGGCAGGACGAAGACATGATGATGGATGAACTAATGGCGGATATTACGTATAACGACGTAAAGTATGAAATGACCATCGCAAAAGATACACATTATATGACTAATCTAATGATGCACCTGGATATGGACATGGAGGTTGAAGGTGAGACAACCAACATGACACAAATGATTGAGATGGATGTCCATAACTTTAATGGTGTAGATTCAATTGAGGTACCAGCAGACGTGCGTGACAACGCTCAAATGCTTGAAGATATGGAAGGTGGAGCATTACCAGATACAGCCACAAACAATCCTATGCTTATGTTAGCTGGTGGATTAATAACAGGACTTGGTTTATTGCTTTTTGTTCGTAGAAGAACATTGCAACCTTCCAAGTAACATAAGAAAAGGACTAGCTCTCAGCTAGTCCTTCTTTAATATCTCTTAACACAATGAATCCTTTGGTTTTGGATTGGATAACCCGAATAGAGGGCGAATATATAATGCAAGGACTGTTCCAAGAATAGCCATCACAGCCCAAATCCAGCCATGTAAACTAAACGAAGCAATGCCTCCGAAATAAGCGCCAATATTACATCCATACGCAAGTCTCGCACCGTAGCCCATTAGTAATCCACCGATAACCGATGCACCGACAACCCCAGGCTTCACGCGTTTTGGTCGGAACGTTCCCTGTAAAGCCGCCGAAACAAACGCACCAAGCATAATTCCAAAGTTTAGGACACTTGTTGAGTCCGCTAAAACCGTGCTTGATAATGCCTCGGCATTTGCGCCTGTGAAATAATCCCACGAAGCGACATCTACACCAACGAAATCTAAAACCTTTCCTCCCCAGAGTGCAAAGGCTGATGTGATGCCCCAAGGGGTACCACGTACAGCTAACACTAGTGCATTTAGCACAGCAAGGACAATCGCTGCAGAAAACAAAGGCCATGCTCCACGAAGGATCTTTTTAAAGCCCGTTGTAGTGGTTAGAGGCTTCATTTTAGGAGGGTTCTTCCATTTTGCAAATAGCACCGTTCCGAAATAAATGATTGCAAAGAGGGCCATTTGAAGAGCCCAGCCACCAAAGAAACCAAACCCAGTAGTCTCAGCAAGCGAAATTGGTCCAAGCGAAGGTGTTGTTTGCCAATAAGCTAAATGATAGGCACCAATCACAGAACCGACAATAAAAAAGAAGAGCGTTACAACCATTGAGGAAGAGCCTCCCCCAACGGAATAAAGCGTTCCTGACGCACAGCCACTACCAAGCTGCATACCGATACCAAACATAAATGCACCGACTAATAAGCTGATGCCAACGGGTGATACATAGCCAGTTGGTTCAACGCCTGTAAAGCTAAAACCAGACGAAAAGATAAGAGCAAACAACGTTGTTGCGACGGCAAGCATTAGCATATGAGCTTGAAGACCCTGCACGTTTCCAACAGAAACCAATCGACGGAAGGCAGATGTGAATCCGAAGCGTGCATATAATAAGGCCATCCCCAAAGCAAGGCCAATTAAAAATAAGAACCCTTGCACCCAATCAACAACAAGGACCGTTGTTATGAATAAAGCAATGATTGCAAGTAACCCAAGAATAACGTATGGCGTTTGAATCGATTGAAGAGGGCCCTTAACGGTTGTAGATCGCTGATCCCAATTGCTTGGAATATCTGATGATGATGATGACTGAGCCATAATCTGAAAACCTCCGTTCAAAGTAATAAAAATGTAAAAACAAGACGATATGGTGTATACCCAAAAGAATTGTATTTAAAACCAATAAGTCTAATCGGATATTATAACAGATAGAAATAGATTACAAGAGTAGCGTCTTAATTAATATAGAACCAGGTTGGGACATAACATAAATCACTCACAAAAACACGAACATAGCAACAAATCCGCTGCAGGAGAATCCCTCGCTTTCCACGGGAATGGCCTCAGCCCCTGTAGCGGAAAACCACCACTACAGTGTCTTCACCGCGTACTTTTCCGTAGGAGTGTCGGGTTCTCCTTCCGCTCGTTTTGCAAAAATCAAATAGCGAATGATTCGATGGTTGAATCATTCGCTATTTTTGCGTTTATTTTTAGTTATGTCCCAGGCTCGCTCTTACTATCTACTTTTTTCACATTACTTAATAATCTGTGTCTCGCCAATAACAGGGAGAGGTTTCATTTGTCCATTGGATACATTTACTACACCAAGAATAAACAGAACAAGCATAAGGATTCCGAACAGTGGTGTGAGGAGTCCACTGATTAGACCTGGAAGAATAGCTAAGAGTAAGTAACCTGCCGCCCACACAATTGTAACAAGTACACCTTGATTCGTATGGAATCTGGCGAATGGGGATTCTTTTGCTACAAACAATGGAATCAAAAATAAGATCGGCAAGTAGGCAACGATGGAAACCAGTTTATTGTCTTGAATGTCCTTATTCGTCTCTTTCATTATCAATTCCTCCTTAGAATATGTGTCAATCTAGTATGTATATACCCCATAAGGGATGAAAAAGTTTCAGAAATAGGAAAGAATAAGGAGAAAGTCGTATGAATATTCTTTATTTACCAATTGTTAGTTAGTTTGTCACAAAAAAAAGAAACCTTACATGCCAGAAGCATGAGAGGTTTCCTTCTTTGCTGTAGCCTTTTCATCACGTGCTTGCTGTTTCATACGTGCTAGTTCAATAATTCCATAAGAAATTCTCATAATAAGATAAGCCGGAATACTCACTCCAAAAAAGATGACAGTAGCTGGGAATGATAACATCGCATAGAAAGTGGTACCCAACGCTACAATCATTAGGATCGATAGCAATGGGTTCACAGCCATTAAGAAAAAGGCTGTCTTAAACACTTGGCGAATATTTAGTTCATAATGGACGTAAACAGGGAAGACAAACAGCGTACCAAGCGCAACAAGTAACGTTACGAAAAGTACTGGATAATAGAAGTATGCGACGACCCCTTCACCTGAGAAGGTTAGGAGGAACTGAAGATCAACATACAAGACAAACCCAATAACGACTAATACCAATCCAATCAGATTGGCCCGTATAAAGTCTTGTTTAAGATAAGAAAAGAATGTTTTAAATACAGGAAGATCTGATTCACCCATAATCCACTTTCTGAGAACAGCAAACATGGCAAACGTTGCAGGAAAGATAGTGAATAGAATTAAGCCTGCTATTGTGAATCCAAGCCAGAGTAAGTTGAGATAAGCCATTCGTGTAATCCATTCAGCAATCTTTTGCAAGCCACCCATAGGTCCACGCATATCCATTTATCAAACCCCCTATTAATTTAGAAAGCGATTACGAAAATTTGTATTAGATGAGTAAATGAGATAGTTACGATGATATTACGTCCACTATAACACGTTTATTCCTTTAAGTGAACGCTTACATGGAGAGTTTGCTTACCGTTCATCACATGATTACATTAATAAAAGCAAAATAAAAGCTGGCGAATCTCCCTTAATCGAGATTCGCCAGCTTAAAGTCTTACGGCATAATATCTGCTACAACTTCCTTTGTTTCGAGAGTGCCAAGATCGTAGACCATTTGGTAAACCTCTCTTAAATCATTTTGAGTTTGATCCTTCTCTTGATCAGCAGCTTTTTCGTCGAACGGATTCTTAAACACTTGGTTTTGATCGAAATCCTCTGACTTCACTCGCTCAAGCAAATCGGCAAGCTGTTCCTTTTCTTTATCAGTCGCATAGATTTGATATTGAATCGTGTTGTCAGGTGTTTTTACTTTATTAATGGACATGATCGCCATATCTAATGTGACGTAATAAGATTCTCGCTTAAAGGTGGACATGAGCACGCATCCTTTCTGAAATGTGTGTTTTTCATTCTATACCCACATTTCAGACATCTACACGTTTATTGGTCACTAGGGAACACAAGGCCAATCTGTCTACGGGCTTCATCGAGCACCTGAAGCGTAATCGCTGAATTCTTATGACTATTTTCAATCGACTCAAGTGTTTGACTGGATACCAGCTTAGCAAACTCAATCGCTTCGTAGTACATCGGATTCTGATGCTGCTCTTCTGAGATCACTGTCTCCGTTTTGTTCATTCGATTGTGATGTACAACAGAATGGAAATCACTCCAATTCTGTATGACGAGACTTCCGTTCTCACCCTGAATTTCTGATGGAATAACAGATTGAGTAATTTTTGAATGATTAATAATAATCTGTGACTCATCATATTTTAATAAAAGGCTGCCGGCGCCATCCACACCAGATTCAAGCATATGACCTTGAGCTCGCACTTCATTCGGTCGGCCAAACAGCGCAATGATTGGGTATACTCCGTACACACCAATATCCATTAATGAGCCATTTGAGAACTCTGGTTTAAATGCATTTTGAATGTCTCCATTTTTATAAGCATCATAACGTGAAGAATATTGACAGAAATTCGCGAAACCTGAGCGAATGGTGCCAAGTTCTTGTAGCTGTTCTTTTACCGTTAAAAAGTTAGGAAGCTGTGTTGTTTTCATCGCTTCCATTAAAACCACTTCGTTTTCGCGCGCAGCTTCGGTCATCTTAGCCCATTCCTCGTAGTTTGAAGCAGCCGGCTTTTCAACCAACACATGTTTTCCGTGAGAAAGCATAAGAATGGCTTGATCAGCGTGAAAAGAGGTCGGGCTCGCGATGTATACAGCGTTAATATGCGTACTTCCTGCCAAATCCTCAAGTGAAGTATATGTATACGTTGCACCATGCTTTTCGGCAAAGTCGGTTGCTCGTTCTTCGGTTCTTGAGTAAACAGCTACAACTTCATAGTCTTCCAGTGTTGATATCGCATCAAATAAACGTTCTGTAATGAAGTTCGTTCCGATTACACCAAGTTTAATCGTCATCCGTTTCTCCTCCTACTATTTGAAATGCCATCATCGTATCACTCTTTTCCATTCTTCGCACCAGATAACCTTTTAAATCTGGGCTCTCGCTTTCCTTCCTTATAAATATAGAATATAGTAGGACTTGATTACTAGATAAATTCAATATATTATCTTTACAAAGAAAGACTTAAAAGGGGGTTAGTCACATGGTTCTGCAACTTTCTAAACAAAATAAAGCGTTAAATATAAAGAACTTTCAAGATTTTGAGGAAGTAGCAACTCAGGTATTGCTTTTATTAAGTCATCAAATCCAAATTAATACGCTATTTATCGCTAAAAATGATTTGAAAACAAACCGCATCATGCATGCGATTAATAAAGATAAAGTACTCTTACGCGTAGGAGAGGAACTGGATTATACTCAAACTCTTTGTAAGCTAAGTGTAGATTATGGGGAGAGGGTTTTAGTCATTCCAAGCTTAAGTGATCACGAAGAAGCGTGTGATCTAGATCCAGTTAAACAGTTGGGAACAGGAAGCTTTATTGGAATTCCAATCTATGATGGATGTGGCGGAGTGTATGGCACGATTTGTGGTTTGGATGATCAAACGGTTACTTTGACCGATAACGATATAGAGCTGTTCCGAACGATGGCTTCGTTATTGTCGTACGTGTTGGATTTAGAATCTGCACATCAGCAGCTCTCTGACCTATCTGCTCCTCTGGTACCTGTCGCTAAAGGAATTGGTGTGTTACCTGTAATAGGCAATGTTACTACAGTGAGAATGGAGTCCATTGTTGATAAGGTGATGACACTTAGTAGTAAATTAGATTTACATTATCTACTCATCGATGTCTCTGGAATCGTAAGTTTAGATGAAAGCACGAGTGAACAACTGTTAAGGCTGGCTCATATGCTTAAGCTTATAGGAGTTAAAACCATGTTCACCGGAATCAGACCGGATCTCGCTATGAAGATTAACCGACTCCGAACAAACTTCATGAAAGTACAAACATTTGGAACCTTAGCTCAAGGCTTAGAAAGTATAGGATTTATCCCGCCAGTTCTGTCTAAATCATAAGAATCTTGCTGAACCATCTGTCGAAAAAACCAGATGGTTTTTTTATTTTAACGTATTCTTATTTATTTTTACATATTCGTAACTTTTAGGCTCCTTATACCGTATACTTCTTAACAGTGTATTTACACTGGTGATTCGTTTTCTATTTTTATTCTACGAAAAAAGTAGTTTAGTTTAAACGCTGAATTTGATATAATCATCTTTTGATGCACACGAAGTGGTTTGAACTCTTTTTTTGGTGGAATAGAGAATCAAGTATGCCTAATGAAGTGCAAACGATTAACGCGCTAATTTCTTGAAATGAAAGAGAGGAGCACCAAGTATTATGGAAAAAGTAAAGTCTGCGCTAAGCCGATTGAAGTTGTATTGGTTAGCTGTATTCATGTTAACAATTAAATCATATATTCTTTATAAAGTTGGGTTTAACATCTCAGCAGATAACATGCTTCAGGAGTTTATTTTGATTATTAATCCTTTAAGCTCAGCTGTACTGTTTTTTGCAATCGCTCTAATGTTTAAGCACCGACTTCGCAACATTATGATTGTTGCTTTCAGTATCATCGCTACCCTAGTTTTATACTTTAACTTGTTATACTACCGGTTTTTCACGGATTTCTTAACATTACCGGTTCTGTTTCAAACAAGTAACTTAAATGATCTGGGTACAAGTATTGTAGGATTAATGCATCTTGGTGACGTATTAATTTTAGTAGATGTTCTTATCCTAACATTGCTTATTGTGACAAAACGTGTTCCAGCCGTGCGTCGTTTAAAGCGCGAACCAGTCATTTTAATGTCACTAGCAGTTGTTCTTTTCTTGGCTAATTTATCGATTGCCCAAGCGGAACGCCCACAGCTGTTGTCAAGATCATTTGACCGTGAGCTACTCGTAAAAAATATTGGACTATTAAACTACCATGTCTATGATGGGTATATCCAATCACAATCTCGTGCACAACGAGTGTTCGCTGACAGTTCGGATATTGTAGAAGTGAAAAATTATGCGCAAGCAAATCATAAGGAACCAGACCCAGAGCTCTTTGGAATTGCTGAAGGCAAAAACGTTGTCATGATCTCACTTGAGTCCTTACAAACATTTGTCATTAACAACACAGTGAATGGGGAAGAAGTCACGCCATTCTTAAACGATTTAATTGAAGATAGTTATTATTTTGAAAACTTCTATCATCAAACGGCACAAGGGAAAACATCAGACTCTGAGTTTATTGTAGAGAACTCTATGTTTGGCCGAGATAGTGGTTCAGTCTTTTTCACACATGGTGGCAATGAGTACAATGCACTTCCAGAAATTTTAAGTGATAAAGGCATGTACAGTTCTGTTATGCACGCTAACAACAAAAGCTTCTGGAACAGAGATATCATGTATCAATCACTAGGATACGATCAATTCTTTGATATAAACAGTTATGAAGTGACAGAAGAGAACTCCGTAGGATGGGGTCTGAAGGACGTTGATTTCTTCGAACAATCAATTGATCTTCTGCAATCACAGCCTCAGCCTTTCTATACAAAATTCATTACCTTAACCAATCATTTTCCTTTTGAGCTAGATGAGGAAGATAAAATGGTTGATGAGTATGATTCCAACAGCGGAACACTTAACCGTTTCTTCCCAACGGTTCGTTACATGGACCATGCGGTAGAACGCTTCTTTGAAGAAATGAAGGAAGCTGACCTATATGATGATACAATCTTCATTTTATATGGTGACCACTATGGTATTTCTGAGAACCATAATAAAGCAATGAGTATGTATCTTGATAAGGATGAAATCACTCCTTTTGATACTGTTCAGCTTCAACGCGTACCAATGATTGTTCATATTCCTGGACATGACAAGCATGAAACCATCGATACAGTTGGTGGTCAGATTGATGTGAAACCTACACTGATGCATTTGTTAGGTCACAGCACGAGAAACGACATTCAATTTGGAACGGACCTTTTCTCTCCTGAAAATGAATCCATAGCTGTATTACGTAATGGAAGTGTCATTACTGACGATATCGTCTACACGAACAATACGTGCTACAACAAAGATGGTGAAGAGATCGAAGCTGAAGCATGCGAACCGTATGTGGAAAAAGGGTTACAAGATCTTGAACACTCAGACCGGATTATTTATGGAGATTTATTCCGATTCTTTGATTCACAAGAAGATGACGAAACGGAATCAGATGAAGAAGATGCTGCATAAAATGAACCCCCACGATACGCGTATCGTGGGGGTTTTTTTAATGGTTTTGAAAACCCCTGGCTCTGCCGGGGGTTCCAGAGAGCTTCTAGCGTGGTCATAAAAAAAGCCTCACGACATGATAAGATATAGTTGGTTTCCCGACCACTACATCTCGTCATAGAAGGAGGCGTGCCCTATGAAGGACATGAACAGTTTAGCACACACAACTTGGAATTGTAAGTATCACATCGTGTTCGCACCGAAGTACAGAAGACAGATTATTTATGGAAAATACAAAGAAAGCATCGGCAAAATTATAAGAGATTTATGCGAACGAAAAGAAGTGATGATCCACGAAGCCAATGCGTGTCCTGATCATATACACATGTTAGTAAGTATCCCACCGAAGTTAAGTGTGTCTCAATTTATGGGCTACTTAAAAGGGAAAAGTAGTTTAATGATTTTTGATCGACATGCCAATTTGAAATATAAATATGGAAACCGCAAATTTTGGTGTCGAGGTTTCTATGTTGATACAGTGGGTCGAAATAAAAAGCATATCCAAGAATACATTCGAAATCAGCTGAAGGAAGACTATATGGGAGATCAGCTATCCTTATTTGAAGAGCATGACCCATTTACAGGACAAAAAAATAAAAAGAGATAAGAGATTCTTTAGAATCAGTGAGTAGATGTGGTGCAAGAGGGAAACCGTTTCAGTGGGCCTTTGAGGCCAAGGCCGGTAAGAGAGGCTTCCAGCCGCAGAGCAAACCACCAGTTCACACTGGTGGTTTTGATTGTATAGTCCTACTGCTTTATCCGTTAATGACACTTCCTCCATTTACATGAATCATCTGTCCTGATACGTAGGATGAGTCACTAGAAGCAAGATACACATAAGCGGGTGCAAGCTCTGCTGGTTGTCCAGCTCGCTTCATTGGAGATTGATCGCCGAACTGGGCAACATCCTCTCCTGGGAAGGAAGCAGGAATGAGAGGTGTCCAGATTGGACCAGGAGCTACTCCGTTTACACGAATGCCTTTTTCTACTAAGTTTGTTGCAAGCGAGCGAGTGAGAGCAACAATGGCACCTTTAGTTGCTGCATAGTCCATTAGAACAGGGTTTCCTTTATAGGCAACAATGGATGCAGAATTAATAATGGAACTACCCTCTTTTAAATGTGGCATCGCAGCCTGAATAAAATAAAAGTATGAGTAGATATTTGTCTGGAATGTGCGGTGAAGCTGAGAGGCTGATATGTTCTCAATCTTTTCTTGATAATGCTGTTCTGCTGCGTTATTTACAAGAATATCAAGCTGGCCAAATTCATCTACCGTTTGCTTGACCGCATCGTGGCAAAATGATTCTTCTCCTACATCTCCACTCACTAGAAGGCAAGTGGCACCATGCTCCTCAACTAATTGCTTCGTTTTATTAGCATCTTCATGTTCATTCAAATAGACGATACTGACGTTTGCGCCTTCTTTTGCAAAAAGGATGGCTACAGCTCGACCAATTCCACTGTCGCCGCCAGTAATTAATGCAGTTTTTCCTTTTAGCTTAGAACTTCCCGTATACGATGGATCATCGTAAAGCGGTTCCGGTTTCATTTCGCTTTCAAATCCGGGTTGAACAGACTGCGTTTGCGCAGGCTTGTTTTTCATTTGTTCCTGTTTTTGTTGAATATCTTTTTGACTGGACATGGAATACACTCCTCTAAACTAGTTAGTACTAGTCTTTACCTTTCCGATCAAAAATATAAACGTAGAGTAAGCAAATAGCACCTCAGATGTGAGGTGCTATGTTGCACAGTCTAATGCTTCAGTATAGCTCTGAAAGAGTCACAATAGGTCCTTCAGGTAATAGGTTATCTGGCTCAGGTTCGAGTGTAATGGCAATGGCCTCAAATAAGTCTTCAATATTTGTGTCAGAATCAAGATCATATACGATGGCACCATTTCCTTGTTCATTTGTCGTAAAGGAACCAGCAGGTAATGGTGTTTCATCTTGGAATAACCAAATTTGATAGACCTCTGAATCCACAGGCTCCGGCATTTGTTCTACCTGTACAATTAATTTGTAGCCATCTTCTTGTTGAACAATGGATGCCTGACCAACATGTTCACTTTCTTCACTCTCAGAAAGCAAAGAGGTTGATGTGATTACCTGTTCGATCTGTGCTGTTTCAGATGGCGGTTGTTCGGCTTCATTAAGCTGGCTGGCTAAAAGGTCACGTTCTAGTTCTGTATTAGCAAGTTCTGATTGCGAATCATTTAATTGATTTATCGTATATAGGTTTATTCCGATTGAAGCGATTAACCCGGCTGCAATAACTTGAGCCCAAGGCTTCCATTTGTTTTTCTTCTTTATCGATGTGTTTATTGGCGTAACAACTTGATTATCTACTTTTTGTGCTTCTTTAGGCGCATTCTCTTCTTCTAGAATGGAACCAAGTATACGTTGCTTCATGCCATTAGGTGGCGTGACTTGCGAAGAATGGGTAGCCACTTCACTATTAAATTCATAGAGCTCCTGTAGCTGCTCCTGGCATTCTTCACATTCTAATAAATGGAGTTCAAATTCCTCTTTTTGTTTTGGATCAAGGTGATCATTAAAATAATCAAGTAAATGTATGCATTTGTTATCATTCATAGATATCGCCTCTTTCACCCTTTCTGCTAAGCGTCTTCCGTAGTTGATTCAGTGCTAGACGTAGCCTGCCTTTAACAGTTCCAAGGGGAATCTTGCAAATCTTTGCTATGTTCCTTTGTGGTTCTCCATCAAAATAAAACAATTTAACCACATGCTGTTGTTCTTTTGGCAGATGGGCTAGTGCTTTTTGGATGATTAAGCTTTCTTCCTTTAGAACAACAACTTCCTCTGGTATTTCTAGGTCAGGCTCTGCATCATGGTCCTGAAACTCAACCTCTGTTACTTTTTTCTTTCTAATCTGATCAATGGCTGCGTTTCGAGCGATGGTTAAAAGCCAAGAAGAGAATTTTCCTTTTCCGGATTGGTATATGGCTTTATTTTGCCAAAGCTTCATAAAAAGATCCTGCATTACTTCTTCAGTTAATCCCTCGTCTTTTGTGAATCGATAAATGAACGAAAAAAGAATTCGTTCATACCGATCATATAGCTCCTCAAGAGCCTTCTTATCTTGCTGAACAATTTGCTGATATAATTGTTCGTCGGTAAGATGTGGCATGTAAAACTCCTTTGTACGCTGCTTCATCGTATTAGAAAGTCTTTCCATAGGTAACCTGCATCTTATACAACACCTTATTTGTTAGACTTTACTCATTAAGCATACGTAAAATAATGGTTTTTGGATCATTAAGCAAGATAAAAACCCCGTTAACTTTTTATTGTATCCGTTTACTCTCTATAAATCTATCATTTAAGGTTTGAAAATTCTTCTTGAAGGAATAGATAACAAGCTACATAAAATGGGAGGGACTTTAAATGACAAAGATTTTAATACCTTATTATTCGTCTTATGGACATGTCTTTCAGCTTGCAAAGGCAGTTGAAGAAGGTGCAAGCAGAGTAGAAGGGGCAGAGGTACGTTTAGTAAAGATCCCTGAATTTAAGGAAGTAAAAGAAGCGATGTCTGCTCAAGAAGCATACGTTGAGGCGCAAAAAGCACAAAATTCTATACAGGAAGCAACACACGATGATCTAGTGTGGGCTGATGGTATCATTTGGGGCTTCCCGACACGATACGGAAATATGCCGGCACAGGCGAAACAGTTTCTGGATTCTGCAGGTGGCTTATGGGCAAATGGATCACTTGAAGGACGTGTTACATCCGTTTTCACAAGCACGGGCTCGATCCATGGAGGACAAGAAACAACCATCCTAACATCACTTGTCCCATTATTACATTTTGGATTGATCTATGTAGGTCTACCATATGGGGAAAATCAAGAACAGCTGACTACCGATGGAATCGGAGGTAGTCCATACGGTGTATCAACCGTGGCTGGTCCAGATGGAAGTAATGGACTTGATGAAAGAGAATTAACCATGGCGAAGAGACTCGGAGAAAGAGTAGCAAACGTCGCAGCGAAGCTTTCAAACGAATGAATAAAGAGAACCTAGGAATGATCCACTCCTAGGTTCTCTTTTCTATTCTAGTTTATTTCCAAAAACGGTCGTATAATAAAAGAAAGAAAAACAAAGGAGGCTTCAACACGTGAAAAAACGACTATCTAATAAAACCCTTTTTATTATTATAGCTGCAGTAGCGTTTGTATATGGAATCTCGTACTGGTTTGTGACAGGAAAAGCCACGATCTAATGACAGATTCCTTAGTTTCGCAAGCTCATTTCCCGGGGAATTTGTCGGCTGGATAGAGAAAATGAGGCATCGGACAACTTGTGACAACAATTGTTGCAACACCGGTTGATATAACAGCAATGGTTGATAAGACAATCTCTTCAATGGTAACAATGGATAGACCTGCTACAACAGCGAGCATATCAAAGAAAATGATAAGGACTCCTACGTTGTAAGGAACCTTTGTCGCAATCATTTGTGCTAATAAATCAAAGCCACCTGTACTGATGTCCATCCGGAACATAATTCCCGCCCCAATACCAAGCAGGAGGCCGCCGGTAATAGCACTAGCTAGGGGACCTAAGATGGCAAGGTCAGGAGAATAAAGTGAGACCCAGTCAATTAAGAAAGAAGAGACAATCACACCGGCAAGGCTATTGTAAAAAAACGTACGAAAGTAAAACCAGGCAAAGATATAGATTGGAATACTTACAACCAGGATGGTTAATCCAACAGGTGTATTCCAAAGATAATGGGCGATTAAACCAATTCCTATAATCCCACCATCTAGTAGATGATACATTGTAAAAAAGAAATTAATTCCGATACTAATGAGTAAACATCCAATCAAAAGTGTCAGTACATAACGAATCATTTTTCGCATCACACCCAACTTGAGATATCCGATTGACAAGCTCTTTCACTTATATGCGGATGGTCCAAGCAGTATGAGTCGGATCATAAAAAATGAAATAAGACTGGGACATAACTCAAAATGAACGAGAAAATGGCGAATGATTCAACGATCAAATCATTCGCCATTTGTTTTTTTACAAAACTGAGCGGAAGGAGAACCCGACACTCCTACGGAAAAGTACGTGGTGAAGACACTTTAGCGGCGCTTTTTCGCGAAAGTGGCTGAGGCCGTAACGCGCGGGTGGGAGGGATTCTCTTGTAGCGAATATTGTGCTATGTTCGTGTTTCTTTAATGTGATGTTCCAGCCTCACTTTTTATGTTAAATTCGTCAAAAACGCTGTTGCAATACCAAAATAAATCAGTAATGAAAAGATATCATTTAAAGTAGTAATTAATGGGCCTGAAGCAACAGCCGGATCCACTCCAAATCTGTGTAGGATAAGAGGGATGATTGTCCCTGCCAGTGTTCCAATGATTAACGTACAGAACAAGGAAACCCCAACTACCATACCTAAGGAAGGATCTCCAATCCATAAAAACGCAATGAGCGTAATTAAGCTTCCACAGGTTACACCGATAATTAAACTCACACGAAATTCCCTGAGAATAAGATTCGTCACCACTTTTTTATCTATGGTGTTTTGGGAAATACCTCGTACGACAACCGCAAGAGATTGTGTGCCTGTGTTACCGGTCATTCCAGCAATCATTGGCATGAAGAATACAAGCGCTACTACCTGGGCAAGCGTGGCTTCAAAGTAATTCATGATGCTCCCTGACACAAGTCCAATTAATAAGAGCAGAATAAGCCAAGGGAGTCGTCGGATGGAGGCTGTCCATGCTTTGGTCGAAAAATCGATATTTCCTGACGCGGAAAGCTTTTCAATATCTTCGTTTGCTTCACGAATGACAACATCTAGAGCATCATCAACGGTGATAATTCCAAGTAATGTGTCTTCATCGTCTACAACCGGGACAGCAATAAAGTCATACCGTTCAATAATGTTGGCAACCTGCTCCTGATCATCGGTTACCTTCACTGCGACCGTTCGTGTAAACATAATGTCTTCAATGACCTCATTTAGATCAGCGATTAACAGGTCGCGATAAGAGACAACGCCTACTAATTTCTTCGCCTCATTAATGACGTATAAATAATAGATGTTTTCGGAGAAGCTTGCGTATTCTTTTAGTTTATCAACCGCTTGTCTAACGGTTTGATTGGCGTGAATCCAGATAAATTCATTGGTCATTAATCCCCCAGCTGTTTCGGCTGGATAACTCATGAGTGACCGAATTTTAATGGAATCTTCTTTTTTCATTACATCTAGGAATTCTTGAATACGTTCCACTGAGAGCTCGTTCAATAAATCGGCTAATTCATCATTCTCCATTAAATCCATAACTTTTGATGATTCTTCTACACCAAGCTTTTGAAGAATCTCTACTTGGTACTCCGTTTCAAGTTCCTCAATTAAATCGGCAATTTGATCTGGATTAAGAAATGTTAGAAATTTGTGATGATGTTTTACCGGGAGAGAACGATAGATTATCGCTACATCATAAGGGTGTAGTTCATCCAATAGTTCCTGTAATGAGTGTCGTTTGGCCTCTCGAATATACTTAATAACCAAAACGAGAAGTTGATCTTCTGTCATGTTAGCGATCATTTCTATGCACCTCCATACTCATCCTAATTACTTTACAGAAAAACATGCAGCAAGTAAACCGGATATTATCTCCTTTCATCTTTCCCTTTTCATGAATAGATGTAACCTGAAACAGAATATTCTCATAAAATTAGTTGACAATGAGAATCGATTTCAATTAAGATAATATTGAGAATTATTATCAAATGAAGGTGAGGGTATAACATGACGTCTCTAATGATTGTAGGAGCTGATCATTTAGGTTCCATTCCAAAGAAGCTTGAGGACATGGGGTTTGCAAACATTCTACATATAAGCGGAAGAAAGACAAAAATGGTGAAACGTGAGATCCCTGCAGACATTGATATGATTCTAGTATTAACAGACTTTATCAATCATAATCTAACAACCGTCCTAAAGAAAAAAGCCATGGAGCAGGATGTACCTGTTTGTTATGCAAAACGTTCGTGGTGTTCAATTTATAAAGCGATAGGCCAATGTGAGGCAGGCTGTCCTATGATTAAGAAATAATCGTAATTGAGAAACCTTCTTTATAATGATTATAAAAAGGGTTTCTTTTTAATTGAGAATTGTGATACTATGAGGATAGTTCAAGAAACGAGGTGAAGACCCATGGAGAAGACACTGAATGTGCTTCATGATCTTTTTGCCGCAATGAAAAAAGAGGTTAAAAGGTATTTACACATAGTTGAACCGAAAACTACTAACCCTAGTAACGACTATGAACGAATGCTGGTGCGTAAAGCATTAGGCATAGAATACGCGAGAAAAAAGCGAATCAAACAGATGATACAAAAGCTAAACGAATGGCTTGATGAAGAGAACGAAAAGGACCTGACGCAATATGAGCTCATTGAGCTGTATGCGAATCTTAGGCTTGAATGTTTTGCCCTTCAGGCATTTAGTCAACATGTGGAGGATGCACGCGTGTTGGATTACGAAACAGATGAGAATGAATTAGACAAGATGCAAGAAAGTGTACAAGCGCAAGTGAATGAGTTTCAAACGATTTTAGATGACATTCAAAGCAAATGGGTGGAACCGTCTACGAGTAACGAAGTAGAATTAAAGCAAACAATTCATCTAGATAGACCGGCTTTCTCAGTAGGAAGTCTGTTGTAAGAGGAGAAAAGGAGAGTGAAGTGCAATGAGTAAAGCGTCAAGATATCCAGATGCACCGTTAAATGAGAGTGAATTTAATCATTTAGATCAAGTGGTTGCAGATATGGCTAAAAGCCAATTAGTTGGTCGGAAATTTATTAGCTTACACGGACCGCTTGGACGAGGTGTACAGACCATTCATACAGATGTATACTTAGATGATCATGAAGCGATTATGGATCACCAAGGGTTAAATGAAGAAATTGCTGAATCAACAAAACGTGTAAGTCACACGATCCCTCTTATCTATAAAGATTTTGTTTTGTATTGGAGAGATGTTGAGCAAGCAAAAACGTTAAACATCCCAATTGATTTCTCAGGGGCAGCCAACGCAGCACGTCAAGTTGCATACCTTGAAGACCAGATGATCTTTCATGGTTCAAAGGAATTTGACATTCCTGGTCTAATGAATGTAAAAGGTCGTCTATCACATGTGACAGAAAGCTGGTACGAATCTGGACATGCCTTCCAAGACATCGTTGAAGCTAGAAGTAAGCTAATGGAGCTTGGACATCACGGACCTTATGCACTTGTTCTTTCACCAGAGCTTTATGCGATCCTGCACCGCGTTCATAAAGAAACAAATGTTCTTGAGATTGAGCATGTTCGTGAAATTGCAACGGACGGTGTATTCCAGTCACCAGTGTTAAAAGGTAAGACAGGTGTTCTTGTTAATACAGGCCCTCATAACTTTGATCTTGCTGTGTCTGAGGATTTTGAAACAGCGTATCTAGGTGAAGAAGGAATGAATCATCCATTCCGTGTCTATGAAACACTAGCTCTTCGCATTAAGAGACCGTCTGCTATTTGTACGTTAGAAAGCCAAGATAAAGAATAACGAACCAAAAAGAAAAAGCATGCGGCCTAAGCCAGCATGCTTTTTTGATTAATGGAAATAATGTTATGGTCCGGTTCAGCGTAGATCACGAAGTCTGAGTAGCCATTCTCTTCAAGATGCTTTGCGCCAATATCACAAGCAAGGCCTTCAACCTCACGTTTAAACGGAGATGTGAGACATCCTTCGTTTACTTCGCATAGTCGTTCTAAGTATTGTAGCGTATCTGTTAGTAAGTATGTTTTAGCATGAGAATTTTCTAATTGGCAAATTAACTTATGCTCTAGATTCTTCATCATGGAAATTTCGTCAATGTTAACGATGAGTCGCTCACCATCGTTTGTCATAAAACCGACTGATTGGTAGACACCACGTGTTTGTTCAATACTTGTAAATACTGGGTTTTGAAATTCTTCTCCAGAACGCAAACGAATCGATTTAGCCTCAATCGCACCACCGACTTTTCGTTTGTTTGTGAGTACAGTATGAATATCCTTCAGAGCGTGAACGGTTACTTTTTTCACGAAAGCTCCTCCTTCGCCGTATCATTCTAGCGTAAGTATACTAGAGGATGATAATCATTGTCAATTCGCTATTGGTTTGAAATGTTAATATTCTAATAATAGTATGGTACGGTTATGAGGATAATATACGTGATTAGAAAGAGTGACATAGAAGAGTTGTAAGAATATAAAAACACGAACATAGCAATATATCCGCTACAGGAGAATCCCTCGCTTTTTTTAGGAAAATATAAATGGGGAATGATTCAGCAGTCGAATCATTCCCCATCCTTTAATTTATTTTTAGTTATGTTCCATTAATCCTTACTCCATAAATCGTAGAATCATTAACCCCACAACAATGACTGCGACGACAATCCAGATGATTTTCTTCTTTTGCTTTTTCTTTTCTTGATTGGCCCAGCGGTTTGGGTTAAAGCTAGGCTCCTCGCTGTCATGTACGTGTCGATTGTAATGTCTCGCTTGATAAGGCTTGGCCCCAATTGTAAAAAGGGGAGCGAGAGCCATACCTGCAATAAATCCAAATAGGTGGGCAAGGATGTTGATACCTGGGTTTACAAACGTCATAACTAACGCAATAATGATGATGGTTATAACGAGTTGTGAATTTGCGCGATCAATGAGATCTCTGCGCGCCCAGATCATATAGACAAGTACCCCAAATAAACCAAAGATGGCACCAGAGGCGCCTAGATGAAGGTACGTAATGTCGCCTAAGAAGTACGTAGCGATATTGGCAAGGATTCCAGAGAGTAAATAGACAGCTGTGAACTTTACGGTTCCGAGAATGCGTTCAATTGCCGGACCGAAGATCACAAGGGAAAATGAGTTAAACACCACATGCATCAAATCACGATGCAAGAAGATTGGTGTTACAAGACGCCAAACTTCTCCGAACATTACTTGGAGGTTACTTCCGATCATCCAGAATAGAACTTGATTTCCAAAGGGGAAGAAGTTAACCCACAAGAACAGGATTAAATGGATTGCGACTAAAATCGTAATAACCGGATAATTTTTTCTAAATGAATAAAAACTTTCGTTGCGTATAAACATCGGTACCCTCCTTTTAAAACAAGTAGATGATAAATAGAATTGAGGTTTTTTAATGATTCACGGAATTGGTGTTGATATTATTGAGCTTTCGCGTATCGAACGGGCGATGAAACGAAATGCTCGATTTGTCGAGCGTATCTTAACAACACAGGAACGAGCTGCACTTCAAACCATGTCTGATTCAAGAAAAATAGAATATGTGGCTGGCAGGTTTGCTGCAAAAGAAGCGTTTGTGAAAGCTTCTGGAATAAAAGAGGCTTCATGGATGGACATTGAAATTTTAAATGATTCCACTGGCAAACCGATAATGACGGGGCCAATTGATGAGACGATTCATGTATCCATCTCACATAGTCAAGCGTATGCGGTTGCACAGGTAATTATAGAAGCGAAATCTTTCTGAATCAAGCTTTAGGACTCGTCTGCATATTCACTTAGGTTGTCTCATATAGTTGTAGTGCGAAGGGAAACAGCTCGTCAATCAGACGGTGATTTCTCTAATTAGCGGCAAAATGAGATGGAGGGGTGAAGGATGAAACGAGTTAGCTGGTTCTTCCTGGTAAGCGTGCTAATGATGGTTGTGCTTGCTGGTTGTGGTGAGAAAACACAAGAGGATGTGTTGGAGGATCTAGGAACAACACTTGAAGAGTTGACAGGGTATAAAGCAAAAGCAACAATGCAGCTTGAAACAGGCAATGAACCTCAAACCTATGATGTAGAAGTATGGTATCAGAAGGAAGGGTTCTACAGAGTGATGCTGAATAACAAAGATAAAGATCAGAGTCAAATCATCTTGCGCAATGATGATGGAGTCTTTGTATTAACACCTGCTTTAAATAAGAGCTTCCGTTTCCAAAGTGACTGGCCTAAAACAACAAGTCAGAGTTATCTGTATGAGTCATTAGTGGCTGATATCTTAACAGATCAGGAACGAGTCTTCTCTCAGGATGAGGATCATTACACATTTGAGACAGCAACAAATTACCAAAATAAGAATTTAAACAAACAAGAAATCCAATTGAACAAAAAAGATCTAAGCCCAGTAAAAGTTGAGATTCTGGACGCCGAGCAATCTCCGCTCGTTACACTTGATTTTACGGAGTTTGATAAAAACGCGACATTTAATGATGATGATTTTGAAATGGAACGTAATATGACGGGTGCTCAATTATCTGAACCGACACTTGCTAGCGGTCAAGAAGAAGAGATGGAAATTCTTTACCCAATGTATGTACCTGATGGAACAAGTGCCTCTGCTTCAAAAGAAGTGGAAACTGAAGATGGAACGAGTTATGTTCAGGAATACACTGGAGACAAATCGTTCACACTAATTCAATCTCAGGCGGATGCCGTGCCAGCTTCTACAACATCTACCAACATGGCGGAAGGGCAGCCGGTTGACCTAGGGTTTACGATTGGTGTACAAACGGGAGACGCATTAATCTGGTCCCATGGTGGGTCTGAGTTCTACCTTGCTTCCTCTGATCTTGAGTTAGAAGAAATGGCAAGTGTTGCCCGCTCTGTATACGGAACAACTGAAAAATAATGAATGAAAGGCAACGGTGACGTACATTCCACTCTACTGAGAATGTGCGTCTTTTTTATGTTTTTATGTTATTCCCAATAGGTTGCAGGGTATGAATGATTATTATTTGTTTTGAGAGGGATGACACGATGAGAACAGTCGATAAAGAATTAATTAAAGGGTGGATCCCAAGCCGAGAGGATGACCACGATACAACAAAAAGAGATTATGGTCAGGTTTTATTAATAGGTGGAAGTGCAGGGATGGGAGGCTCGATCATAATGGCAGCTGAAGCCGCCGTTCAATCAGGTGCGGGCTTAACGACCGTAGCCACAGATGCCACACATCATGTAGCTCTTCATACGAGAGTACCTGAAGCGATGGCCTTACCACTGAATGACTTAATGGGCATTAGTGACCAAGTGAAAAAGAGCACTGTTGTCGCAATGGGACCTGGACTCGGCTTACATGAGCGAGCGGTAAACATCTTTCGAATTGTAGTAGCGAGCATAAGAGAAGATCAAACCCTTATTCTCGACGCAGATGCACTAACCTTACTTGCACGTGAAAAAAGTAAGCTGCGTACACAGAAGGTCATTCTTACTCCTCATGCTGGTGAATGGCAGCGAATCACTGGGTTAAATCCTAAAGATCAAACGAACGAACAAAATCAGGATTGGGCAGAACAGCTCCATGCAACTGTTGTACTTAAGGGAGATCGGACTCGAATCTATACAGAACAAGAATCTTTCCTTAACATCAAGGGTTCACCAGCCATGGCTACTGGAGGGATGGGTGATTGTTTAACGGGAATCATCGCTGGGTTATGTGCGCAATCGCGTAATGAGTTAGAAGGGCTCGTCTCAGCAGTCTACATCCATTCGCTTATTGGAGAAGAATTGGCTAAACATCAGCATATGGTTCGTCCCATACAGATCGCGGAGCTGCTCCCGACCTATATAAAAAGCATATCAACGAATTGACAGGTTGCAATTAAGCCATTCATAATCAGATTATCCAAGAGGATGAATGATAAATGGAGAGTGACCAAGATGCAAGCTAAGCAAATGGATCCGTATTATCGTGACACATGGGTGGAAGTGAATCTATCCGCCATTGAACAAAATGTGCGCTCGTTATCGCATGTTTATAAAGACCAAAACACAGCCATTATGGCTGTAGTAAAAGCAGATGGCTATGGACATGGCGCAATCCCTGTTGCAAAATCGGCAATTGATGGCGGCGCAACCTTTTTAGGAGTAGCCATTTTAGATGAGGCGGTTGAATTACGTGAGGCTGGAATAACTGCACCAATCCTAGTACTTGGGCGGGTCCGACCAATCGATGCGTGTGTTGCAGCAAAGCACCACATCGCTGTGACTGTGTTCTCAAAAGAATGGCTAGTTAGTGCTAAAGAATATTTAGACTCATCTAACCCTTTAACGATTCATGTTAAATGTGATACCGGGATGGGGCGTCTTGGAATAACAGACCCTAAAGAAATAAAAGAAATGATTCAGATTATTCATGGATCAGATACATTTTATCTTGAAGGAATGTTCACTCATTTTGCAACGGCAGATGAGCTGGATATTACTTATTATCAAGAGCAATTCCAACAGTTTCGGCAATTTATTCAACAGCTAGAGGAAGAAAGCATTTCAATCCCTTTGATCCATTGTGCAAACAGTGCGGCGGCATTGCGATTTCCGGAGCGTGCCTTTAATATGGTGCGATTTGGAATTTCTATGTATGGTTTAAGTCCGTCTCCTGAGATCAAAGACCAGCTCCCTTTTCCCCTTATGCCTGCTTTTCAACTCAAAACAAGGCTTGCTCAAGTGAAGAAGCTCGAAGCAGGAAAGGCAATAAGCTACGGGGCCACATATGTAACCCAAACGGATGAATGGATTGGAACGCTGCCTATTGGCTATGCCGATGGATGGATTAGAGCACATTCAACGAACGGAGGCACTGTTTTAGTTGATGGAGAAGAGCTCCCTTTTGTTGGAAGAATTTGCATGGATCAATGTATGGTCCGTTTAAATTCCTCAAAAGAAGAAGGTACGATCGTCACCTTAATCGGTCATGGTCATGGCAAGGAGATTTCAATGGATGCAGTCGCACGAAGGCTTGATACCATTAACTACGAAATTCCTTGTATCATTAGTAAGCGGGTACCCAGACTTTATTTTAAAAATGGCAATTTAATTTCTGTTAAGAACCAAATCTAAAGAAAATGTATATCCAAAACTCGGTAGGGAATGATTTCTAACAAGAATATCTTATAAACCTTCTCAAAAACCTCTTTGCAATCCTTACATTCCAATGCTATGATAAATCTTGAATAGAAAAGGTAAAAGCCACAAGCTTGTTACCGTCGAACGGCAGAGTGATTTTTGTACAAGGCGTTTTATGGTGGAGGTTGATACGTTTTATGAAGGATCAACAATTTAAGGATATTACCGTTACATTACCCCAACAATTGTTAAACGAGGTGGATGCATTGTTAGAACAGGAAAACCTTAATAGAAGTGAGTTTATCTCTAGAGCAACTAAAACGTATATCATGGAAAAACAACAATCCCAAATTCGCGAATCGATGCAGCAAGGTTACATGGAGATGGCAAAAATTAATCTGACAATTGCATCAGAGGCTTTTCTTGCGGAGGAGGAAGCGGATCTACCCCTTGTTCGTTTAGTAAGTGGGGTGTAGCATTTGATTGTGAAAAGAGGAGACGTATATTTTGCGGACCTCTCACCGGTGGTAGGTTCCGAACGGGGCGGTGTCAGGCCTGTTTTAATCATTCAAAATGATATTGGAAACCGTTTCAGTCCTACTGTAATTGTTGCGGCAATTACAGCGCAAATTCAAAAAGCTAAATTACCGACTCATGTTGAAATTAATGCGAAAAGGTATGGATTTGACCGTGATTCGGTTATATTACTAGAACAACTACGTACAATAGATAAACAACGTTTAACGGATAAGATTACGCATCTTGATGAAAACATGATGAATTCAGTCAATGAGGCATTATTTATAAGTTTAGGTTTAGTTGATTTTTGATTCAACCATTCGGAATCCCCCCTTTTAAGATAGTGGGGATTTTTTATTGTTTAGGCCAAATTGATAGAATTTAGGGTAGTTTCTCTTTGCAACAAAAGCGAACTCATGGAATAATGAGGATAGAGACTATATTTGGAGGATATTCTATGCAATCGACCGCACTTTCCTATTTACACCAACATCAAGAGCGAATTATCAACCAATGGGATCAGCAGTTATCAGCTTTGCGGAGTGAGGGCGAAATTAAAGCTTCACTCGAAAAAGCTGTAGAGCACACAAATCAAGAATACATGAACTTAATTCTTCAAACAGCTAGGCTAAATGAAGAGGATTCTTTAGAAGGATTAAGACAATTCACCGAGCAGTATATTCAATCGGGCCGGTCACTGACTTACTTTACTAAAGCACTTCAAGGCCTAAGAAAAGCGTTTCATCAACAGCTTAAAGATGTTCCACCAGTCGGGGCGGACGTCTTAGATATTTATAGTGATTTGAACGAATGGATTGACAACATGAATAATTTTCTTGTATCTAAGTACATTGAATCGTGGGAAGATACATTAGAAATGCAAAAGCTTTCTTTACTAGAATTATCGGCACCTCTTATTCCTGTGTTTGAAGGAATAACAGTCATGCCTCTAATCGGCAGTATTGATACGACTCGAGCGAAGTTAATCATGGAAAATCTATTAAATGGAGTCATTAAAAATCGTTCAAAGGTTGTCTTAATTGATATTACGGGTGTACCTATTGTAGATACAATGGTAGCTCACCACATCATTGAGGCTTCTGAAGCAGTAAGACTCGTCGGGGCAACATCAATTCTTGTGGGTATTCGTCCTGAAATTGCACAAACCATTGTTAATTTAGGCATTGATTTAACGAAATTCCCAACAAAGAGTACGCTCCAAAAGGGAATGCAAAAAGCGCTTGAAATGTGTAATCAAAATAAGATTGAGTTGTAAGCTGGAGGTATAGGATTAATGAGGATCCCAATTTTAAAACTTGGAGAATATTTACTAATTAGTATACAAACTGAATTAGATGACCAAACGGCGCTTCAATTTCAAGAGGACCTTCTTAATAAGATTCATCAAGAAGGATCATCAGGCGTAGTCATTGACTTAACGTCAGTTGATATGATCGACTCATTTATTGCAAAAGTTTTAGGTGATGTGGTCGATATGTCAAGCTTGATGGGAGCAAAGGTTGTTCTTACAGGCATTAGACCCGCTGTAGCTATTACATTAATTGATATGGGAATAAAGTTAGAGGATGTATCAACAGCACTAGATTTGGAACAAGGCTTAGAGAAATTGCAACAGGAACTGGAGGGTTAGATGATGGAAACCCAATCCTGTGTTGAAGTAAAAAATGAATGGGGAATTGTTGCTGCAAGACAGGCAGGAAGAACCCTTTCAAAGGAGCTTGGCTTTGGAAATGTAGATCAAGCCAGGATTACGACAGCCATCTCAGAGCTTGCTCGTAATATTTATCTTTACGCACAACGTGGAGAAATTAAGATTGAGATCGTTGAAGACAAAGGAAAGTTCGGAACAAAAAAGGGAATTAAAATTATTGCATCAGACTTAGGGCCTGGTATACCTGATTTAAGACAGGTGATGGTCGATGGGTTCACGACTTCAAGTGGGCTTGGAGCAGGTCTACCTGGTGTAAGACGATTAATGGACGATTTTAATATTGAATCTGAAGTAGATAAAGGGACAACCATTACGGCAACTAAATGGCTCCGCTAAGGAGGACGACAATGCACTATGAATTACACAGACAACAATATCGAAACGTCCTATAAAAAGATTTTAGAGTCCTATTTAAATACAGGGAGCGAGCATGTTCTCTACGAAGCGCAACAATTCACGAGAACATTGCTTGAGCATAAGACTTCACCAGAAGAACTTGTGAGTCTCCATCGCTCTATTATGGATCAGCTGTATCCTGAGCTGCCTGATGACATTCAAGCATCGTTTGATTTTCTTTTAGAAGCAATGATGGGATACGGAATGGCCTATCGGGAGCATCAAATTTTAAGAGATCGTCAGCAAGAGCTTGAGGCAGAGATTGATGTTGCAGCAAAAATGCAACAAACACTCCTGCCTCGAGAAGACGTCTCTGTACAAGGGTTAGATATTGGAATTGTAAGTGTACCTGCTAAGAAAATGAGCGGTGATTATTACCACTATGTTCAAGACCAATTTGGAAGTATCGGGCTAGCCATCGCGGATATTATCGGAAAAGGTGTGCCAGCAGCTCTATGTATGTCCATGATTAAGTATGCCATGGATAGTTTGCCTGAGCAGCAATTGAATCCAAGTGCTCTTTTAGAGAATTTAAATCGCGTAGTTGAGCAAAATGTAGACGACAGCATGTTTGTGACGATGATGTACGGATACTACAATATTCAAGCTCATGAATTTACCTATTCAGGTGCTGGACACGAGCCAGGTTTCTTTTATCATGCCAAAAACGATTCATTTGAGGATTTGAGCGCAAAGGGTTTAGTTCTCGGTGTCTCAAAAAAGGCGACGTATCAGGAATATGTGAAACAGCTCGACATTGGAGATATGGTGATTCTCTTAACCGACGGTGTAACGGAATGCCGTATGGGAGAAGAGTTTCTTGAACGTGAAGAAATTGTGGATCTCATACGTAAATCAATGCATCTTAAGGCACAGGAGTTAGCTGAAAATGTCTATCGTGAACTAAGTAAATTGCAGGACTTTACATTACGAGATGATTTAACATTAATCATTTTAAGAAGACAGGTTTAAATACCAACGTTTTGTGGTAAACAAGGTACATTGAATACTAAACATAAAGTCGAGACGGTTCTAACTCAAGGAGGTTGCTACATTGAATTTGGATATACGAGTTGAGGAATTAGAAAGTCAAAAGAATGTCTTTCTCGCTGGAGAAATTGATACGTATACAGCACCTAAGTTGAAGGAAACCCTTGTTCCACTTACTGAAGGATCAGGAGTAGAAGTTGTGGTGGACTTATCTGAGGTTCAATATATAGATAGTACGGGTTTAGGAGTATTTGTTGGAGTTCTTAAGGCAACTGACTCAAATGACAGCACGTTAACATTAGTTGGTATGTCAGAGCGTATCAAACGTCTTTTTGTCATTACTGGTCTAGATGAAGTGATGAACATTGTTGATCGGGGGGAAGAAGCCAAATGAATGAACATCAAGTAGACCATATAGAAATGAGTATTCCAGCGAAAGCGGAATACGTCGGTGTAGTACGCCTGACCATTTCGGGAATTGCCAATCGGTTAGGTTTTTCTTATGACGATATAGAGGATATGAAGATTGCAGTAGCTGAAGCTTGTACAAATGCTGTCAGTCATGCATATGAAGATGGCGGCAATGTTAAAATTGCCTGTGACTTATTTGAAGACCGAATTGAAATTATTATTGCGGATGAAGGTCAAAGCTTTGATAGCAAAGAGCTTCAAGGCAAGCTCGGACCTGTTGATTCCAAGCAGCCAATCGGTGATATGAAAGAAGGTGGACTTGGTTTATTCCTCATTAGTACTCTCATGGATAAAGTACAGATTCACGATGAAGCGGGAGTGGTACTGATGATGACAAAGTTTCTACGGAAAAATGAGGTGGAAGAACATGTCGACGGAATCTCATCACTACAGTCAGAACAAGGATAAGGTTTACGGGTGGATCAAAGAATTTCAAGAAACTCGTAACGATGATGTCCAACTGAAGCTGGTCAAGCACTATGAAGCTTTAGTCCGTTCACTATCAAGGAAATTCTCAAAGGGCAGAGAGCATGATGAGGATTTATTCCAAGTTGGCATGGTCGGCTTACTAGCTGCATTGCAACGCTTTGACGGAGAATTCGGTCGCAGCTTTGAGTCTTTTGCTGTGCCGACCATAGTTGGTGAAATTAAGAGATTCATTCGTGATAAGACGTGGAGTGTGCACGTGCCTCGTCGAATCAAAGAGCTTGGACCTAAAATTAAAAAAGCAGTAGACACGCTCACATCTGAATTGCAGCGTTCTCCCCAATTACATGAGATCTCAGATTTCCTAGATGTATCCGAAGAAGAAATTCTTGAAACCATGGAGATGAGCAAAAGCTATCAGGCTCTATCAGTTAACCGTGCACTTGAAGCGGACCAAGAGGGTGGAGAAGTCACTCTTCTAGATTTAGTTGGTAAAGAAGATAGTGGGTATGAGCAGACGGATCAGCAAATGCTTTTAGAAAAAGCATTTCAAGTGTTAAACGAACGGGAAAAATTAATCCTTCAATACACTTATTACGATAACTATAGTCAAAAGGAAGCGGGAGAACGCTTAGGAATCTCACAGATGCATGTGTCAAGGCTACAACGCCGTGCATTGGAAAAACTAAGAGAATCGATTCGCGTGGAACCGTCTGAGATTTTGTAATGGTTATGTATACGCAAGATCATCACATTGAAGTCGCTGTCTTAGAACGATCAAAGAATAACGGAGAGTATTGTGGAGATGCTCATACAATTATTAACACAGATGATTATATAGTATGTGCCGTCATTGACGGATTAGGAAGTGGAGAAGGGGCAAGCGAATCAGCACAAGCTGCGGCTGAAGTCGTGAAGCAACACCATCACTTACCTGTGAAAGAGATTGTTGAGAAGTGTAACCAAGCATTATTAAACAAGCGTGGCGCAGTTTTAACGGTCGTTAAACTGGATCTGAAAGAACGCAAGATCAGTTACAGCAACGTAGGTAACATTGGGTTTACGATGTATAATCCTAACGGAACAGCCGTTCAACCCATTTCAAGAAGAGGCTACTTGTGCGGTCGCCATGAAAAGATACAAGAAAGTCACTATTACTACGATGAAGGAACGATTTTTATCCTTTATTCGGATGGTGTGGCAAGCCCTCCTCCTAAATTGACCCTCCTTGAGATCAATAGCTTAAGTGAAAACAAAAACCGAATTTTTGACGCAGCCAAATATGTAGACAATGATGATGTCACTTTGTTAATAGGGAAATTAAAATAAGCTTTTCACCGTTTGATGAGGTGGAAGGCTTATTTTATTTGCGATGGAAGTCTATGATAGAATAGCTTTATGGAAACAAAGGAGGGCGAGAACATGGAAGAGAAGGATTCGATGATTCAGCAGATTGCCACAGAGCTAACTGTAAAAGCAACACACGTCAAACAAGTAATAGCCATGATGGACGAAGGGAACACCGTCCCATTTATCGCGAGATACCGTAAAGAAATGACGGGTGGAATGGATGAGGTCCAGTTGAAGGAGCTGGCTGAGCGGTGGGCCTATGTGAACCAATTAAGCGACCGTAAAGCAGAGGTCATTCGTCTCATTGATGCACAAGAGAAGCTAACAGATGAATTACGCCAAGCCATTGAAGCAGCAGATAAATTGCAAACGATCGAGGACTTATACCGTCCATACAAGCAAAAGCGTCGCACCAGAGCAACTGTTGCGAAGGACAAGGGACTTGAGCCTTTAGCGGAATGGTTATTTGCCTTACCTAGAACCGGAGAACCAACACAAGAGGCTGAGAAATACATATCTGAAGAACATGAAATCGAAACAGTTGAAGCTGCAATCGAAGGGGCGCAGGACATTATCGCCGAGTGGGTCGCAGATGATGCAGACCTCAGAAGTCTCATTCGGATCAAAACGATTAAAGAAGGTAGCTTAGTGGCCGAAGTAAAGAATCAGGAAGCAGATGAAAAAGGCGTGTTCGAGATGTACTACGATTATTCCGAACCCCTAAAATCCATTGCTCCGCACCGCGTATTAGCTGTAAACCGTGGAGAGAAGGAAGGCATTCTAAAAGTTCGTGTGAGCGCTCCAGACGACCGCTTAACAAGTGAGCTTGTTCGCAAGACCATTCGTTCATTTGACTCAAAGGCAATCCCGTTTGTAGAAGTTGCGGTCCAGGACAGCTATAAGCGTCTGATCCAGCCATCGATCGAACGAGAAGTGCGTAACGAGCTGAATGAAGCAGGAGAAGAGCAGGCCATCCACATTTTTGCTGAGAACCTCCGCAATCTATTGCTTCAGCCACCAATGAAGCAGCAAATTGTTCTTGGTGTTGACCCGGCATATCGTACAGGCTGTAAGCTGGCTGTAGTGGACCATACAGGAAAGGTACTTGATATCCGAGTGATCTATCCGACCCCACCTAAGTCAGAAGTGGAGCAATCATCCAAAGTGGTGAAGCAGCTTATTAAGCAGTTTGGTGTAAACGTCATAGCCATTGGAAATGGAACTGCATCAAGAGAAACGGAACAATTCATCGCAGACACGATTCGTGAGGTAGAAGATGAAGTCTTTTACGTGATCGTTAACGAAGCTGGAGCAAGTGTGTACTCAGCTTCAGACAATGGGCGTGAAGAATTCCCGGATCTGCAGGTAGAAGAGCGCAGTGCCATCTCAATTGCCCGTAGACTTCAGGACCCGCTTGCAGAGCTTGTCAAAATTGATCCGAAATCAGTAGGGGTCGGCCAGTATCAACATGATGTTTCGCAAAAGAAACTAACAGAATCCTTATCCTTTGTTGTGGAAACCGTTGTAAACCGAGTAGGAGTGAACGTGAACACCGCGTCCGCTGCGCTCTTGCAATATGTCGCAGGTTTATCAAAAACGGTAGCCAACAACATTATCAAAAAACGTGATGAAGAAGGTCGTTTTAATAGTCGCGCAGAACTTAAGAAAATACCGCGCCTCGGTGCAAAAACATATGAACAATGTATTGGATTCCTACGTATCCAAAATGGCAAACAGCCACTTGATGCGACGGGCATTCACCCAGAGAGCTACAAGGTAGCAGCGTCCATACTGGAGAAGGCAGCCATCCCTGCGACAGACATTGGCTCAGATGTAGCGAAGGAGCGATTGCAGGCGATGAATATTCAATCATTGGCAGAAGAGCTGAACATTGGCCTTCCAACCTTACAAGACATTATCGACGCCTTTATCCGCCCAACTCGTGATCCACGGGATGAAGTAGCCAAGCCACTTTTAAAACAGGACGTCTTAAAGATGGAAGACTTAGAACCAGGAATGGAGCTGGAAGGAACCGTTCGTAACGTCGTAGACTTTGGTGCCTTTGTAGACATCGGAGTGAAACAGGATGGGCTCGTCCACATCTCGAAGCTTACAAAGCGTTTTGTCAAAAATCCAATGGATGTGGTTGCAGTCGGAGATATCGTCACGGTCTGGGTATCGTCCGTAGACGTACAAAAAGGAAGAATTGCACTGACGATGCTTCCACCAGAAAACCAAACCCTTTCCTCATAAAGAAGACGAAAAACCGACCTTTCTTGCTTAAGGTCGGTTTTTCACTTGTTTCTCCCCGTCCTTCTGTTGATAATAAAACCAGCACTGGTTCAACACGCGGAGCTGATACTTGTTCTTCTCGACGAATGCACGTTTCAATTGCTTCTTTAACCAGTTAGGCATGATTCGCCAACTCCTTCGTTCATATGATAATATTATCTACTATATGCAATGCAGTTTGTCAGTGTTTCCTAAAAGACAAACAAAGAACGAAAGGGTGAAACTAAATGCACGAGCAAGACCTGCAGCAGCTCGTCGAAGACCTGTCTAATACACACTTCAATCGACCCTTTCTGCACAAAGCCCGCTTTAACCCGAGACTCCGAACCACAGGAGGCCGGTACTTCTTGCGCTCACACGACATCGAGATTAACCCCAAGATGCTTGAAGCCTTTGGAGAAGAAGAACTCATTGGCATTATCAAACACGAGCTATGCCATTACCATCTGCATATTTTAAAAAGAGGGTACCAGCATAAGGATCAAGACTTTAAGCAGCTTCTTGCTAAAGTAGGGGGACTTAGACACTGCCAGGTCATCGAAGGCGCACAAAATACACCAAAACAGCTGCATAATTACGTTTGCACAAACTGCAAACAAACCTATACGCGCAAACGCAGAGTCAACACTGCGCGCTATGCCTGCGGAAAATGTAGAGGGAAATTAAAAAAAGTTTAAAAAAGATATTGCTTGGACACCTTGTCTGTGATATATTATAGAAGTCGCCAAAACGACAAGCATTTTACATATTCCACAGTAGCTCAGTGGTAGAGCAATCGGCTGTTAACCGATCGGTCGTAGGTTCGAGTCCTACCTGTGGAGCCATGGAGAAGTACCCAAGTGGCTGAAGGGGCGCCCCTGCTAAGGGTGTAGGTCGTGTAAGCGGCGCGAGGGTTCAAATCCCTCCTTCTCCGCCATTTTAAGGCCCGTTGGTCAAGTGGTTAAGACACCGCCCTTTCACGGCGGTATCACGGGTTCGAATCCCGTACGGGTCACCATTTCTGTGAAACCAACCGAAGAGATTCGAAGGTTGTCACAACAATATTTCCTGGTTTGGCAAGAAGAAGCGAGAAGGTCGAGGACATGAGTTTTTGAAGGAGGGAGCGTACAAGCGTACGTGACTGACTGAAAATAACGAAATGGACGAAGAGATTCGAAGGTTATTCGCAGCCAAATAACGAAGAGAAGCAAGGAGTTCAAGGACACAAGTTTTCGAAAGAAGGAGCGTACCTTAGTACGTGACTGATTGAGAATAACGCAGTGGACGAAGAAATCCGACGCTTATCTGAAGTTATAATGGAGGATTAGCTCAGCTGGGAGAGCATCTGCCTTACAAGCAGAGGGTCGGCGGTTCGAGCCCGTCATCCTCCACCATTTTTTCTTGAAATAAATATTGGTCCGGTAGTTCAGTTGGTTAGAATGCCTGCCTGTCACGCAGGAGGTCGCGGGTTCGAGTCCCGTCCGGACCGCCATTATCTTATTATCTAAATACGCGGGTGTGGCGGAATTGGCAGACGCGCTAGATTTAGGATCTAGTGTCTTATGACGTGGGGGTTCAAGTCCCTTCACCCGCACTTTTCACAAAGTGCTTTTTTTTATGCAACAACGAGCGGTTGTGGCGGAATGGCAGACGCGCTAGGTTGAGGGCCTAGTGAGGTTAAACTCGTGGAGGTTCGAGTCCTCTCAACCGCATATAGGTGAAATCGAGTAGTAGCAAGGCTTTCGGAGCTTTGGTGCTATTTTTTTTGCGTTCTAAAACTGGAGAGTATTAAAAATTCTTTCCACATTCTTTCCACACATGTTTTGGTGCATGATAACGAAAATCTGTAATGTTCGGTTTTAGCCATTTAACGATAATTTAAAGAAAATAGTCAAACAAATTTTGATACGTGTAAAACAGTAAAAATGACAACGCAATTCCAACCATTATAGATGAAGATGCTATCACTATGAACTTACGAATTGTAATTTCATTTCTCTTATAAGCTATGTTCAGTGCTTTTACAATAGTGAAAATTGTCATAGCTAAAATTACTGTTGAAAATATAGTTGCTAAAGTTGCTTCCATGAGTTCAATCCTTTCAAGACGATTTCAAATTTGGTTATCTTTATTTTACAATGTATTTTAACCAGTTAAAACAGCTCATCTAACCTATCTGCTGTTTCTTGTTGCTTATTTGGATAAAGGTGACCATAAACATCGATTGTAGTCTTGATTGAAGCATGACCTAACCTTTCTTTTATCGTAGCATAATCCTCTTTTTGATGTATTAGCAAAGCGACATGAGAATGACGTAAATCATGCAGCCTAATTGGATCTAAGTCACTATCTTTACATATCAACTTTATTTTCCTACTGAAACGATCTTTAGTAGGAGGGACGTCTTTGTACTGGAAGATATGTGTTTGATCAGTGTGAGTCATTCTTAGCCTATCAAAAAGGTACTTTTGCTTTTCTTTCCATTCATCAAGTAATAAAAGAAGCTTATTGTTTACACTTATACGTCTAATAGAGCTCCTTGTTTTAGGTTCAGCTATCACCAGTTCGCTTCTATTATAAGATAAAGACTTATAGACATTTATCTCACGTCTATATGGATCAATGTCAGTCCAATTCAAGGCAAGCATTTCACCACATCTCATACCAGTTAAATAAGCTGTGGAATAGAAAGCTCTAAAAAGGAAGTCTTCTTCTTCGATCAACGACAAGAATTGTTTAAACTCATCAGGTGTCCAAAACTTCATTTGTTTAGTGGTCTTTCTGAGGTTCTTAACGTTATCAGACGGATTAAATGACATAGCATTCTCTTCAACAGCTTTTCTGAAAATACATTTAAGTATAATCATAATGTTATTAATGGACTTGTTAGCCATCTGAGAAGCAATAAGTTTCTCCTGAAATTTCCTCACGTCTCTTGTTGTGATACCTCGTAAGAAACTATTCTCCCAGTAAGGAGTAATATGTTTTCCCACAACATAACGGATCATTGAAAAGGTGCTTTGTTTCGAATGTATTTTGCAATCTTCAAGGTACAAATCTCTGACTAAAGAAAAACTTAAATTACGTTCTCCGAAAATTTGCTTTGTATTATAAATATGATGCAATTCATCTTCGTATTTTTCCGCTTCCTTTCTAGTGTTAAACACTTTAATTTTTCTTCTTCTGCGACCAGTAACTGGATCTTCTCCTAAACTAACATCAACTTTAAACTTGCCATTGTCAGTCGGTTTGATTGGCATATTAATACCTCCTAAACAGATTTTTAAGTATGAAAGCATGTCAGAAGTTTTTCTGCAAACAAGTCTGCTTCTACATTTTCATCACTCCCTAAAAACAATGTACAATTTATTAGTTTAAAAAAGTCATTATCCCTATGTAAAAAATAATGACCTAGCTCATGAGCTAGGAAGAATTGAATGTCAGAAAAAAACTTAGAAACATGTATCACAAAAAGTCCATTATGTACTTGTGACATGCATTCAACTTTTCCTAGCTCACTATAGAGGATGAAGATATTAAGCTTATCGCAAATTTCCCAAGGGTTACTAGTACCTAATGTTGTTGTAACTGATTCACATTCTAGAAAAATTTCATCTTCTGACAACAAGAAAACCACCCTCTTCTGTATTTATAGAAATTACAATAAAAGCATTGTTTTTCTAAAATACGGGGTGATTATCCATATTGTTTCACAAAAATCGATAAACAGTAAGGTAGTCCTACAAAATAACTGGAAATTTACTTTTTCTTGTTATTTTTAGCGGATAGATACTCGTCCACAAAATTTACCCCATTTTTAAGTGCTACTTTAACTAACTGTGCCGTTTCCTCATCAATTTCACCTTTAGAAAGAAATTGTATATCTTCGGTGCTTAATTCTAACAGTACTTCATTGAAGGTTTTATCCAAAGGATTACTAAGGTCAATTTCCTTTGTGTTTTCAGAATTAATGTCTAACAGAAAGTCAGCAGATACATTGTAAAGTTCAGCAAGCTTTTTTAATGTCTGCGTGTCAGGATCTCTAAAATCACGTTCATAGGTTGATAAAACGTTATTAGATATATTTAATTTCTTAGCAGCTTCCTTTTGTTTAAGGTTACTTTGTATTCTCGCAATTCTAAGGCGTTGTCCTAAAGTCATTAATATCCCTCATTCTACTTTTAGTTCATTATTATTATTTTATCAACTGATACAGGAAATATCTTTATAATATCCATAAAGAAAATAAAATATAAGTACACTAAAAAGATTTTTAATATACTATTTGTATATTTTTATTGACATGTACTTTAAGTTAATTTAATATGAGTATAAGCAATTAAACTTTATAAAGAGGTGATTTAAATGAGTGAGTTTTTAACACCTAAAGATGTTCAAGAGATTCTACATGTAAAGGAAGCAAAAGCTTACGAAGTGATTAGGCAATTAAATAGAGAATTAAAACAAGAAGGGTATATGGTTATCAGAGGAAAAGTGAGTAAGTCTAAGTTTGAAGAAAGATATGTTTATAAAGGTAAGGTGGGTTAAATGCAGTTTGTTGAGATGCAGACATTGATGCAAGAAGCTATCCCGCTTGCGAAAAAGATGGAAGGTGACTGGCAAGCAAGAATGAAACTGGCCTTACATAGTGTGAAGATAAACCACTATATGAAACAGCCTATTTCAAAGAAAGTCATTCATAAATTGCTTGAACATGGTGTCTCATACAGAAGAATTTCAAAGAACTATAAGCTAGGAAGAAAAGAAATATCAGTATTTGAGGGTGAACATTGAGTGTGAAGATAAACCACTTATAGGAGAGCTTAAATACCAGGAAGGGTTGAGAGTACCTTGATAATTACATATAGAAAGAAAGCGCACCTGACAAAGTCAGATACGCCCTAATAAAACTGTGGAAAGTTTATTATAGCGTACTCTACTTAAAATGTCACGTTCGTGAGTATTAAGTGGACACAGCTAACACTTGTTAAAATGCTGTAGCAGGAACGAATATTCGTGCTGATGGTCATAGCTTTGACCTACTAGGTCGCAAAGAAGGCGACTGATAAGCGCCATGATGGATACAGAACCGGAGCGATTTTTCTTTTTATAGATTGAGTTGAACTGTTGAAAATGGACGAAGAGAAAACACAAAACTAATTTAACGAAAAGAGGAATTGTATATGAATTTAAAAGCAGGAATTAAACCGGATCAGACAGAGACATTTGGAACGCTAGTGTTTATGGGGTTAGCAAGAGAAAGAATGTATTATGACCGTGAAAAAGGTGAACGCACAGATAAGTTGGAATCGAGAATCTATAATTTGGGTTCAAGTATTCAACAGGGGCAGATTGAAGTCACGCTACCTGATTATATTGATCTAAAAGAATATGATTTCATGAGTGAAGTTGAACTGGTTCACCCTAGAATCACAGCAAGAGCCCAAGTGAACGGAACCTTTGCAAACATCATCTATACTATTGTTGCGGAGGATATTAAACCATTGGGACAAAAAGGCTTCGATAAGAAAACACAGGACAACAAAGAACCAGTTGGAGCAGGGGCAGATAAGAAATAATTAAAGCAAAGCGTACTAGATTATTAATTTAGTACGCTTTCTTTTAATTGGAAAACGATTGACCTCGTTCATGTTAGGGAAGGGAATTATAAAAGCCTAATAGGAGGTCAATATGAGTAGACGTCTAAAAAGAGCATTACAATACTCACTAATGTTTGCTGTAATGATGACAATAGTTGGATTTGTTTTAGGTGGTGAATTTTATTGGCAGGGCGTTATCGGTTCTACACTAGGAGGTTTCATCAGTGGTTACTTCATATATCCATACTTTGAGCGTAAGAAGGATAAAGCAATGTAGAATCTATCAAATTCTGATAGGAGGTAGTAATGGGTTTTCGAGATCGGCTTTGGAAGTACCGAGGGCATAGAATCTTACCTCATATGAAAAATGGTGTACGAAATGCCATATTAATGGTGTTCATTCCTATTTTCCTTTTAGGCATGTATGTTAATTTTCGTAATACTTTTCCTATCATTGATTGGTTAGAAATTCACCAGTACCAAGTGTTTACTCAACTAAGTGAATGGAATTGGCTATTGATTGCTAGAGGGACAGGAGTATCAATTTTAATTGGATTAGTAGCTGTGGTCATTGCTTATCTGCTGTTTCATGAGAAATATAAAAGCATATGGCATAGACAGAAGATTACACGTATGTTCTTTTCTAATCGCTTTGTAGAGGAACAGCGGGTTCAAACAGAATCGCAATGGTCAGAGAAGCAGGTGAGTAAAAATAAAATCACTTACTTTCCAAGAGCCTATTATAAGAAAAAGAAAGGTCATATCTATATCAGAATTGCGATGGATATGAGCCGATTTCAAGACCGTTATCTAAACCTAGGGAAGGATTTAGAGAGTGGTCTTTTTTGTGATCTCGTAGACCGAGAAGTGGAAGAAAACTTCGTGGTATTCAAGCTGTTGTATGACGCTAGTAAGAAGCGGATTCCAATACAAGAAGTGATTGTTCAGAACGGGTCTATGAAGTTGATGGATGGCGTTTATTGGTCGTTTGATAAACTTCCACACATGCTGATTGCAGGTGGAACAGGTGGAGGGAAGACTTACTTTATCTTAACGATTATACAAGCGGTGCTTAAATCAGATGCAGAGATTAAAATACTTGATCCGAAAAATGCTGATTTAGCTGACTTAGAAGCGGTATTGCCAAAAGGTACAGTCTTTTCAAAGTCTACAGGGATTCTTATGACGCTTAGAAAGTCAGTCGAAGGAATGATGAAACGATCCGAGGACATGAAAAACATGCCTGAGTATCGAACGGGTGAAAACTATGCTTATTTAGGCTTACCACCTGTATTTATTTTCTTTGATGAATATGTCGCATTCATGGATTTGTTAGAACACACTGAAAGACAACAAGCCATGGGATACATGAAACAACTCGTCATGCTTGGTCGGCAGATGGGTTATTTTTTAGTGCTTGGAGCGCAACGACCTGATGCTAAGTATCTAGCCGATGGGATACGTGACCAGTTTAATTTCCGAGTGACGTTAGGCAGAATGTCGGAGACAGGTTACGGGATGATGTTTGGTGATTCGGATAAAACCTTTATTAATAAGAGTGTTAAAGGGCGTGGCTATGCGGATAGTGGTACATCCACCATTATGGAGTTTTACAGTCCATTTGTACCGAAGGGGTATGATTTCATGAAGGAGATCGAGCAAGCGTCTGTTGGAGAGGTTGGCGCGTCGGCGGCGGCAGTCGCCAGTGGCAACGTAGCGACAGCCTCGGAAACAAGCGTAGGGAATGAGCGCAGCGAGTGACCTACTAAACTAACCCCCCCTAGCTAACAGGGGGGTAGTAATTAAAAACAAGAAACAGAGGTGAACGGTGTGGAACATGAATTAACCGCTATGATGGATTACGTAAGAGTATCTTTCAAAACACATAATGTTGATTTGATTCTTGAAAAGGTTGTTCATCTAAAGAAAGCGTATATGCAGGAATTAGAATCAGGCTTTTATGGCTACATTGGGACGTTTCAACTCGATCAAATTAAAGTCTTCTACTCGAAGCCAGGAGATAGCCGAGGAATATTAGTCGAAATGTCAGGTAAAGGGTGCAGGCAATTTGAAACATTCTTAAAGGCTCGGAACAAAACATGGTTCGATTTCTTTCAAGACTGCTTGAATTTGAATGGTAAATTCAGTCGAGTTGATATTGCGATCGATGATCGGAAGACTTATTTCACGGTCCCTCATTTGCTTGAGAAGGTTCAACGTGGCGAAGCCATATCAAGGTTTAGGAAATCAGATTTTAATGGTTCTGTTAGTATAAAGGATGGTTCAAACGGAGGAACAACTCTATATTTTGGCTCGAAAAAGTCAGAAACGTACCTTTGTTTCTACGAGAAAAACTATGAACAAGCTGAAAAATACGATCTACCCATTGAGGATATGGACGACTGGAATCGCTATGAACTACGGATGAAAAACGAACGGGCGCAAAAAGCCATTCTCTCTTTGATGAAAACCAATCAGTTTTTGGATATCGCAATGCAAGTCGTGAATAACTATATTCGGTTTGCGGATAAGGATGAAGAGAAACCACGTTCCAAATGGGAAACGAGCCAATTTTGGCAAGACTTTATTGGTGACTTTGGGCGTTTAAGCTTGTTAATGAGTCCCGAGGAAGAATTTTATGAAAAGACCAAGCGTTGGTTAGGCAATTCATGTGCGCCATCTATGAAAATGGTACTTGAAGCGGATCAAGTGTTAGGTACAAATCAGCTATCAGATATGGTGACCAATGCCGAAATGACCAAGAAACAAGAAAAAATGCTTGATGTGTGGTTGGGTGAAGTTAAAGATATGGTACACGCCTAAGCCAAGGCTCTGTATATCGTATCTGTCAACGGTAAATGTCTGACTGAAACAGAGTGAAAGGAATTTAAGGAGTTGATAGAGTATCGGAAGTACACCCTCTTGGCCTAACAAAAAAACACTTTTTTTTGTTCGCCTACCGGCTAGGGTAGCCCCCAAGATTGGGGGATGGGGGATGACTTAACCCTTGGTCAAGCTAAATTAGCTTGCAGGTTTGGACAGCGTCCGAGGTCTTAGATTCTTAAATTTAAATTGTCTCATAAAAGTCTATGGCATTGTTATCTAAGTCAATCATCGTAAAACTCTTCTCTCCCCAATCTTTATTAGAAAGTTTACCGTTTGGATGGATAACATTATGAATTTCTAATTGCTTATAGAGTTTATCGATTCCTTTGACTTCTATACGACAACTATTTGCAATTAACTGTTCAACTCCATCGACAGGTGTCCATCTAAAAAGGTGAAGCTCAACTTTTCCAGAAGAAACAATCGCATAATCAGTATCAGCGTGTATCAATGTAAAGTTTAAAGTTCTTTTGTAAAAGTCGCAGCTTTGATTAATATTACTTACTGGAAGCCTAGGTATTGCGTGAATCATTTTCATGGTTTACACCTCTTTTAATTGATCATTGTCTTAGAATTTTATTACGATTTTTTCTAGGATAAAATATCTAAATGAAAAGAAAGAAAAATAAAAAAAACAGGCGGTCACCTGTTTTAAACTGTAGGTTCAATAATTTCATGAACCGTCCACTGTAAGTCTTCTACGGTGTTTCTGTTTAGCTTTTTAGCTAAATTTGTAGCGTCAGAGATATGGATGAAGTTTTTATCCAATTGACTGCTTGAGTCCTTTAACGTCTCTGTTAAACCGTGGATATTTCTTATCAAAGTGAACATACAGTCAACTCCTCTTCTAACTCTGAATTAGCTTTTCTTTGATTGTCTCATGTAAATGAGCAAATAGATACTCACTTAGAAAAATAAATTTGGGAGGTTGAAAGCATGTTAAGGACTTTAATAACGAGTATTTTATTGGTTAGTTTCCTCATTGGCACTTCGTTTATTGCTTTTACAGTCATGATGATTTCGATTGAACAACAAGTTCTTATCGGCGGGATTATCAGTCTAATTATGATCTTTATTGTGTCCAGTATTTGTACCTCAAGTATTGTACGGATTAAAAGGAGTGTGATATGAGTTTTATAGACGTTGTAAATGAATCCGTATTGAACGAATTGCTAATCAGGAAAAACATTCAACGTCAATGGGAACCGATCTTTGATCAGTTGGCTGAATTTACACGCCACACTGAAATAGGAGAATTAGTACACGTACATTTGAGTGAATTCAGTCGAGAGACAGAAGGGAGTTATGATTTCTACTTCATTGTACTGGAATTGAAAGAGGGTGGCGTGATTGAATTGTACTTTCAGAACTATTTAGTCGAGCATTTTCCAAGAAACTAAATCGTAAAGGGATGATTACTGTATGAATAATGTTATTTTATTAAACCGTTCAAATTTAGAGGATCAATTGGACAATCAAGGAATGTTAGAAGTGGCAGAACAGTTGATTGAGCGAATGAAAGAACACGTTCAATATATCGCTAAAGGTGTCTATGAACAATTTGTGGTTGATGTGAAGATGGTTGTGGATAACGTGGTGAAAAACATTACTGCACACTTTATCGTTCATGAAGATGAAGACGCTCAATATCAGGAAGAATCTGACGGACTAAAATATATACTGTTCCAAGACGTAACCACTACTGATAAAGGATAGTGGTATTTTTATGCTCACAAAATACAAAACCATGGATGAACACTTTTTAGCATTGGGTTTCACAGTCGGTAAAGGATCAGTGGTCTATGTGAAGGAGTTAAGCCATTTGACGATGTTAGTCGTTGAGGGAGAACGAAAAAGAGGGTATGCCACGTATCGGTATACCTTCTATAAAATGTCGTATTTACCGAATGGTGACCGTAAACATGAAAAGGTCTATCTTAAAGATGCTTCTCCTAAGAAGGTGTTACAAAAGGTAACATCTTTTTTGATGTACATTAACAAAATACCTGATGAAACAGAAAGTAGGTGACTGTATGAAACTCTTTAATCGATTTAAGAATCGAACGAAACAAATTAAAGTACCTAAAAAGCGAAAAAGTCCTATGAAAAAAGACCATTCAAAACGAACAGCATTAGCTGTATGGTCAATGCTTTCGACGATTGTCATCTTTTCAATTCTCACCGTCATGTTATCTGTGAATACTCGGTCAGGACTGAATACAACGAATGCGATGTTAAATCAAGAGAATGTAGAAGTAGAGGAAATCATGTCGCAGCCGTTAGCCGAACAATTTCTATCAGGGTTCGTTCCAACCTATATTAACGTGACGAATACGAATGAAGCGATCGAGGAACGCAAACAGAACTTAAGAGAATACATGGTTCAGTCTGAATCCTTCCAGAATGAACGAAATGAATTTTATCAATTGTCGGGTATTCAAGGAGATCGAGTGTTAAAAAGTTATTCTCTTTTTGATGTACAAGATGAACAAGAAAATGAAGCCTTGTTTCAATACAAGGTGACGTTCACAAATCGCATTCACCATGAAAAAGAAGTGGAAATTGAACAAGAGGAAAAGGACGATGAAGACGAGGAAGATAGAGAACCTGAAACCGAAATAGTGACAGAAACAGAGGAAACGGATCAAACCTTACTATTAAGCATTCCTGTTCAATCGCAAGAAAATCAGTTTGCCGTATCAGGTGTGCCGTACTTCTCCGAAGTACCAACCGTGAAAGGAGTGATTGAACAGGAAGAAGTAGAAAGAGCCGAAGCCTATACAGGGGAAGACACTGAACCAATTCATACGTTTTTAAACACCTTCTTTACTCGGTATGCGTCCGAGCCGAAAGAGGAATTAGCGTACATGATGAAAGAGCCGATGAGTTTGAATGGAGCGTTTGAATTAGATGAACTAACAGATACCCATATCGTTGAACAAGAAGAAGGTTATCAGGTATTCGTGACAGTCTTGTTTAGAGGTGTAGAAACGAACATTCCACACGTGGTGAATATGGAATTAGACCTCCAACGTCATGAAGGCAATTTCTTTATTGAAACCTTGCAATACCAATAAAAAAACAGGAGTGATTGAAATGAAATTAACGGAACTAGTTGTATTAGCGAACTCAAATGTACCAGACGAATTACCAACATTAAACGTAGTTGAGAATTGGGGATTGACGGTTATTCTTCAACTGATTAGTTTACTCGTCTTCTTCATGGTGGCGAAACACTTTGCCCGCTTTAAATTTGGTGGAATTGTCATGACCATGATTCTTGGTGGGGTTGTTACTTTTGTGGTTCAAAACTGGTCAAGAGTGAGTGCATGGGTGCAAGCCTTTATTGATACATTCTAAGGAGTGTGAACGACATGAGATACGTATTTAATTACCGAAAAGCCATGAGAGAACCGAAACAGGTTCAACAGCTAACAAAAGAATATAGCTTACCTGTTGCCTTTCAGTTGATTCATGTAATCAACTTTTTTTTATTCTTCTTTATCGTCCTAGGATTAGGCTTACTCATTCGCATGGGATTCCCCCATGCGTTTGGGAAAAGCTTTCTCGTTTTCTTAATTGGTATCCCTATCGGGTTAACCGTTTTAGTGACCAAAATTAAACCCGAAGGGAAAAACCTTTATCTCTACTTTTTAGATGTTGCACGATACTATCTGCAAATTAAGTTACCAAAGAAGCGGTTCTGTCAAGATCATGAAGTGCAATGGATGGACGAACCGCAAACATTTAAACCCTGTGTAAAGGTGGTGCAATCACATTATGAGTATGTTAAAAACACCGATGAAGACGCTACGGAAGAACTTACTGTTGACGAAAACGGGCGACGTGTGGGGGTATTATCGAGTCAAGAGTCAATCCATTCCCATGCAAAATAAGAAAGTCGTCAATCGCTATAAGAAGAACTGGAAAGCCTACTTTGAAGAAGTAACAGAGTATAAAGATGTTCACTTGATGATGTATCCACAAGATTATCAATTAGAAGAAAAATTTGATGATCTGAATGATGATCTAGCAGACGATTCCAAAGAAATGGCAATGTACTACACCGAAGAAACCCAGCGCATGTTGAATCAGCGATTAGGCAATGTTACGAAAAATGATTTTATTATAGGCGTGCGCTTACGGTCTGATTTGGTGAATGTGGACGCTGATTTAAAAGAGAATATGATGTCCATGTTTTCAACGGCGACAGACACGATTATCAATTTATTAGGGTGGGAACAGGACGTATCCGAATCCTTTTTTAATCAATTTAAAGAAGCCGAAGAAGCGATGGCAAACGTAATGATGATAGTAGGGGGCGTGAGACTGTCCGAAGAAGAATTGATCTATGTGAATCGATATAATTTTATCCGAGGAATCGACCATCAGGTCGATGAAGAAATGGACAAAACAAGTGTGAATGCCATTACGGATGCATTGATTGATCCAACCTCTACGGGTGTTTTAAAACTGAATGGTGAATTTGATGAAGCCTATGCGTCCTTTGTAGTTGTCGACGAATTTCGACATAACATGGCAGAGAGTGAATTGTTTTATGAAGCACAAACGCTTCCCTTTCCAGTAGAAGTGCAAATGAAAATTCAAGCCGAAGGTAAATCAAAAACGAAGATGGATTTAAACATGAAGAATCAACAACTAAAAGAAACGAGTAATGAACAGAATCAGGTGGGAGAAGAAACCGATTCATCCGTTAGTACCAGTGCATATCTAGTCAAGCATTTAAGGGATGAAATTAAGAATGATGATGTGAACATGATGAACTGGTTATCTGTGATTGTCGTTACAGGGGAGAGTAAAAAAGAATGTAAGAACCGAGCAAAATTAGTGATCCGTCACATGAAGTCAGCAGGAATTACGTGCCGATTACCTGTAGCCGATCAACTCCCCTTATTCTATAAATTTCTACCAGGGGAGCGACTGGACGCAACGAGCCGAAATTGGATACAGAAGACGACACAAGATGGATTAGCCGAAGGGTTATTCGGGGTCACAGCAGACATCGGTTCAAAAGTTGGCTTCTTCATCGGATGGATCGATCCATTCGCCAAACATACGGATTTATCGAGTGCCATTCATTCAAGCCGTTTTCCTGTCCTCTACCACATGTTTCTAGCGAATCAACAATTAAGAGGATCAAAAACACGGTCGCCACATGTACTCATTACTGGTGATACAGGAACAGGGAAGTCGTTTCTTGCGAAACTACTATTCTTATATGTGAGTATGCTAAATGTGCGCTCACTTTACATTGATCCAAAGAAGGAGTTAAGAAAGTGGATTAATAAGGTGATGAAAAATCGGCAAGTACAAAAAGACTATCCTTTATTTGCGGAACATCTTGAAAGGTTTCACTTCACGACGTTGGATTCAGAGAATGAAGAGAATTGGGGATCGCTTGATCCGATTGTCTTCCTTCCACCTATGCAAGCCAAAGAAATGGTACAGGTCATCTTCTCCCAAGTCTATGATTTTAAAGGGAAAGACGATATTCATACAGCGTTTCTACAAGCGATAGCCAAAGTAATAGAACGAAGACAACAAGAAGAACAGGTTGGATCAATGCAGATCATCGAACTCATGAGAGAGCATGAAGAACCGATTGTTCAGAAAGCAGGTGACTTTCTTCATGAGGTCGTGGCTGATAGTATTCTAAAATTATGTGTTCATGATGGATCGAATGAAGCGTTGTCGCTGACAGATCGCATTAATATCATCGAGGTTGAACACTTGGATTTACCTGACGCAACCGATCCGATAGAAAGCTATACCAACTCACAATTAAAATCGAGTGCGGTCATGTTTGCGCTTGGTAAGTTTTGTGAGTTATTCGGTATGGATAAAAGTGAACGAACGATTGAATTTATTGATGAAGCATGGGTCTTTACATCAAGTAAGCAAGGGAAGAAAGTCGAGAAACAAATGAGACGAGTAGGAAGAAGTTATGAAAATGCGCTTGTATTGATTACTCAAACAACAAAGGACGCATTGAGTGAAGAAGAATCAGGGAACTTCGGTGTAGCGTTCGCTTTTGATGAACCAAATGAGCGAGAAGACGTATTGAAATGGATGAACATGGAGCCGAGTGAGGAAAACGTGGAAATGATGGATAACATGTTTCAAGGACAATGCCTATTTAAAGATTACTACGGACGCACAGCGAAAATCAGCATTGAATGTTTGTTTGAAGAATGGCAGGGCGCATTAGAGACGGTCGAAGAATCGAAAGTAGCCGTGGCCGAGGAAAAATATCTATAGAAATGAGGTGGATCAAGCAGATGAAGTTGGCAATTTTAAATTCAATGGTTGTGACCAATCAAGGATACTATAAAGCGGAAAAGATCACGCTGCTTGAAGCGAGGAAAATCATGTTTGAACATGAAACGGATTATGAGAGTTATGTAGGGCATGAAGCATCTTCGCGAGTGTTAGAGGAATTACTCGGCTTCCCTGTACCTGTGAATCGGATTCGATTCAAGCAAAATCGGTTTCAACGTGCCATTTGTTTTAAGCTATATGACCGTTATCAAGAATATCAGAGATTGAGTAAAGAGGAATTACACCATGTGAAATATGACTTTTATCTCCTGACACGGATCGATTAGAAAGGAGGGGTAATGTGAAACGAAAACTACTATTGTTAGGGGTGGCGATATTGCTCCCCCTTTTTCTTGTGTTCGCAACGTTAGGTGTAACGTATGCCGAAGATGAAGAAGAACCACCGCAAGGATCAGAAAACATGTCCGATGTGACTATCGAAGAAAAAGGGGGCGTGGAGTTAGACATCAAGCGTTTCCCGTTAAATCGATACTTTGCGAATAATGAAGATCGTAGCCATACTTTACGGGGCGCATTCGTTGGCTTTGCGAACCTAAGTTTCACCATTGGTACATTCGTTGTTGAAACGGTCGATAAATCAATGGAAATCATGTATTCACTTGAACCGATTGAACGATTTGCTGATCTATTAACGGGCGTAACCTCTACGGTTTATGACACGTTACAGACCTACTTCGGAGAACTGTTTTTCATTATTGCCATTGGCTATATGATTTACTTGTGCATTGTGAGAGGGAGCGTAAAGGAAGCAATCAGACGATTTATTTTGCTGCTTCTCGTCTTAGTTGTCGGTGGGTACTGGATGATGAATGCAGGATATCTTCTTAAGAGCATGAATGCCGTATCCGTTGAAGCACAAGGCTATCTATTGGAAGCAGGGAACGGCATGATTACCATTGCCAACGGTGATGGCGTATATGCCGATACAGAAAACATTGACGAAGAAGATCGTTTGAATGGGACAGTATCCGTCATGCGAAATATCTATTTTGATTTAGCGGTGAAGAAACCTTATCTCATTGCGAATTATGGTACGACAAGCGAAAATGCGGTTAATAATCATGATGCTGATCCCTCCGAACTTCCGGGTGATGAACAATATAATCGAGTGGATCGTATGTTAGCTTTTGAGTTAACCAGTGATGGAATGAAGGATCGAGATGCTTATGTAAAGGGTGAAATTAATAAGTTAAACAATGATAACTTAGGATCAGGAAATGTGTTCTCTCAATTAGGGATATCGCTACTCGTTTTAGTCGGTGCGTTAGGTATAGGAATTCCATTCTTTCTATTACCTTTCTTAAATCTTATTTTAGAGATACTTGCCTTAGCGTTAACCTTTGCCCTACCATTTGCCTTTATCATGGCGTATATCCCGTCCTTCGCTAATTCGGGATTTAAAGCCATCGGGAAACTTGCGAGTGTATTTTTAATCAAAGCGTTGCTTGGTATACTCGTACTTTTTGTCTATCTTCTATGTTTCATCGTGGATACCCTTTTACCACCGAATGGTTTTGCGATGTATTTAGTGAATCTATTTTCTATGATTATTCTCTTTTTCTTTATGATTCGAAAACGTGATTCGCTTGTTAATTTTATCACGGCTGGTAAGGTTCAATCGGTTGATAATAACATGGTAAAGAATGTTCAACGTGATGTGGTGAATCCTGCATTACAGCCATTGCAGTCAAAGATGGCAGGATTACGTTTAGCTTCCTCTAGGCACACGGGACAAGAAGCGTCGTCGCCTTCTTCCAGTGTGAATGCGCCAAGCGCAACAAGGGAACAGGCAACCGCAACAGGTATGAAAGGCGTGGCAAAAGAGGATCGCACCGCACAGACAAAAGATCATCAGGAAACACCAACATCAGGAAGTACAGCATTTGTAAAAACAAACAACGAACGTACACCACAACAGGCGAGGCAAACAAGAGCCGAGCGGAAGAAAGAACAGAAGGAGGAAAAACGTAAAGCGAAACAAGAGCAAGATCAACAACAACACGCTTTAGCCCCTATGTCAGATAAAGAAAAGATTGACCGCCGAGCCACAAAGAAGAATACACAAACACCACATACAGCACGAAGTAAACAACAGTCGAAGGATGATCGAAAAGGCTTACAAGCACAGGAACAACAAGGACGAAAAGCAAATACCGTTACAAACTTAGAGGATCATAAGGCGTTGCGTACTGTACAAAAAGGAGATTCGTCTCATAAACAACCATCAAAAGAAACGAAACAAGACAGAACAAGTCAAAATCATCAAAGCGTATTGAAGCCGAAGGAACGTGAGACCAAATCACCTACTCAAAAAGAGGTAAAATCGAAGGGAATACGTACAAAGCATATAGAAGAATCGTTACAATCGAAAGAAAGAGAATCTAAACCTTCGGTTCAAACGTTTTCTAATCCTTCACAAGCGAGAACAACCACTAATCATTCTATTAATCAATCACAAATAACTAAGCAAAATAAAGGACTTCAACCGAAGCAGGGTCAAACGAAACAACCTTCTCAATCTGTTAAAAAAGAAACAGGCTCTAAGGGAGTTTCTCAACATGAGAAGCGAACCAATGCCATATCAAAAAATGAAAGGAAACAAAATCAAGAACGTACACATCAAGAATTACACGCCATTGAAAAAGACGAAGACCGCCATAGTAGGAGAGGATAGGACATCTTAGGATGTCCTTTTTTTATAGGAAAGGAGAAGTGACATGAAAAAACTAGGTTGCCTGTTCCTGATACCCGTTGTCGGTATGGGTCTATTGTTTTTAGGAATTATGATGACCGTTACTGGTGAGAATGATTCAAGTGTAAACGAAGATATAAGAGATGAAGAATTCATGTATGAAGGTGACTACCGGTTTAATGGTGTTAGTCCTGAGATTGAACGGTATCGACCTTTCTTTGAAAAATACGCCAAGGAAAATGGGATCGAAGATCACACCGAAATCTTAATGGCAATGACCATGCAGGAAAGTGGAGGAAGACTGGCGGACGTTATGCAGAGTTCAGAAAGTCTAGGGTTGCCTGTGAATACGATCACTGATCCCGAAGAATCGATTCAGCAAGGGGTTTACTATTTTTCAACTGTTTTAGAATCAGCGGGCGGTGATACAAAACTAGCGTTACAAAGTTACAACATGGGGCACGGCTTTATTGATTATGCGAACAAATATAATAACGGAGAGTATAGTCAAGCTTTAGCACAGCAATTTTCCGATCATATGAAACAACGCCTAGGGTGGAATGTCTATGGCGATCCCAATTACATTGATAATGTATACAGATATTTAGATACGAATGAACCTGATTATGTAGGGGAAGGAAATTCTGAATGGACGCTGCCATTAAAAGAGATACGCATAACGAGTGAGTTCGGTCCACGTACACACCCTATCACAGGGGAAGTCAATTCGTTTCATGGTGGGTTAGATTTTGGGTGTACACCATCTGACGATATTTTGAGTGTGAAAGATGGCAAGGTCGTTGAAGCGATTCATAGTAACATCGGATACGGAAATTATGTCACGGTGAAGCATGGTGACAATGAGTTTAGTCGGTACGCTCACTTAACATCGATTGGCGTACGAAATGGTCAATCTGTAAATCAAGGCGATTCCGTTGGGACATGTGGGACAACAGGATCAAGTACAGGGAATCATCTTCATTTAGAACATATGACTGAATTAGGACAACCGCATAACGCAAAAAAAGATCCACGAAAAACACTTGGATTATAGGAGGTACAAAAATGAAAAAGCAACTGATTGCAGGGTGTGTACTTGCAGGCACATTGGTGGTCTACTTATTGATTCAAAACAGCCACTTGAAACATGAAAATCAGATTTTAATAGAAGAAAGTCGTGCTGAAGACCAAGATATAGTCGTGCCATCTTTTCATGAAGAAGCAAAAACGTCTGCCCAGGCATTTATCAAAGGTTTTTTTGATTATGAGGATCAGCCTGTGAAAGAGAGTGTCGAATCTTATGTGACTCAAGAAGTGTTAAGCCAATTACAGTTTAATAATCATGAAGGGATCGAAGGAAACGAAGATTTACATGTTTCTTCTAACGTCGAAGATTTATCCATTTATTTCGGTCAATCATTAGATGATCGTCAGGAATTACTAGTCTTATTTACGAATCGGATTTCGTTTAACGATGTAGATAGTCGAGCGCAAACGATTATGAAATTAAATATGATTCAACAAGAAGAGAATTGGAAAGTGTATGAATTTTCATTTACTCAATACTAACTTGAAAAAACAGTCAATGATCGGTAAGATGAAAAATAACAGGAAAATATATGGTAAAAAGGAGGAATACACATGAAAAAAGTAATCTTTACTTTATGGTTGATTCCATTCACCATACTATTGATTGCGTGCGGTAATGGGGAGTATGACCAATCTATTGATGATGTTATCGAATTTCATCATGACGATAGAAATGGTATGTTTGCCAGTGCCTATGAGCATGAGATAAGAGAGAACGGTAACATCGTCGTACATGATAATGGTAAGTATATTTTTCTATCTTTTTATGATCCTGAGAACGACATGAGAGAAGGAGATAAATACTATTATGAACGAGCGGGTGAAACTTGGAATAGATTAGAACAATTTGAAGGTCAAGCAATGATAGGAAAGACGCCTGAATATCAAGAACAATTAGGAGAAGAGTTAATTGACTAAAAAACTCTTTTTTTTTTCATGCTTAAGAACTTAAATTTAATTTTGGGTTCTTACATGATAACTTTTAAACAATAATACTATCCACGGAATTGCCTCCTCATAATTACACACCAAAGCACCGCAGATGAGCATTGATTATTCATAATTGATGCTCTAAACATTTAATCCCCCCAAAAACAATTTCGACTCCTTAAATATATCTACTAGTATTTACTGAATCCATGCTTTCGTCCTTGTGTTATAATTTAGTATGGACTAAAATAGAGCAAATGTTCGATTCAGGATTTTAAAAGAGCTTTTTATAGAAAGAGGAGATTCAGTGATTAACGTACCAAACATTTCATTGTTCAAGGGTGATTGTTTAGAAACCCTTTCAAATTTAGATGATAACAGTGTTGATTTAATATTAACGGACCCTCCCTATAATTTGGCTAACTTTATGAAAAAAAGGCAAACTAACTTAAAATTAATGAGAGAAAACTTTTTTGGAGCAGCAGGATGGGACGAGAGTGAAGATGATGATTGGCTAGTTTTTATGAATGAGTTCTTCAAACAATCTAATAGAGTATTGAAGAAAAAAGGTAATATGGTCGTATTCATGTCTTTATTAAGAACAGAATCTCTTGTAAAGATTGCCGAGACTAATAAATTCTATTATAAAACCACAGGAATTTGGCATAAAAAAAATCCGATGCCAAGAAATATGAACCTTCATTTTATAAATTCTACTGAAGCATGGATTCATTTTATTAATGACGGAAGAACAGGAACCTTCAATAATAATGGTAAAGCAATTCATGATTATATTGAAACTTCAATTACTCCTAAAAGTGAAAAAAAGTTTATTTCTCATCCAACTCAAAAACCAATTGCTTTAATGGATCATTTTGTTAAGATTCTCTCTAATGAGGGAGATGTAATATTAGACCCGTTTATGGGAAGCGGATCGACTGGAGTTGCTGCAAAGATTAATATGCGCAGCTATGTAGGATGTGAAATAGAAGATCAATATTTTGAAGGTGCTAGCAAGAGAATCTCGGAGCAGTTAGTTGAAAACAGTTTATTCATATAGTTTTGTTTTAAATTTCTTATAAGGGTGTAAAGAATGTTAAATGTTATTGATTTATTTTCTGGTGTAGGTGGTTTATCCTATGGATTCAAAAAAGCAGGTTACAATATATTATTATCTAATGAGATTGATCCAGTTATAGCGGCGGCTTATAAGAGGAATCATGAGAATGTTCAGATGATAAATGAAGATATAACGAAAATTGAGTTAACAAGCTTTAAACATTTTATTGGGATGACCGATGTAATTGTGGGAGGACCACCTTGTCAGGGGTTTTCTCAAAAGGGGAGAAGAGCATTATTAGAAGATGATAGGAATTATCTTTTCAAACACTTCTATAAAATGGTAGAGTATATTAGACCAAAATATTTTTTGATGGAAAATGTACCAAACATTTTAACAGCAAATAATAAGCATTTCTTTAATCTTATTTATGAATTGTTTTATGATCTTGGGTATCAAATGGACTCTAAAACACTTAATGCTAGTGACTATGGAGTTCCGCAATCTAGAAGAAGAGCTTTTATTATAGGGAAATTTGAGGGGTTTTTAGGGCTTCCAGAATCTAATAATAGTAGTGTAACAGCTTTAGAAGCTATTAGCGATTTAGCTTTTCTTAATTCTGGAGAAGGTCAAGAAATTCAAGAATATAGACTTAAACCAGTAAACGAGTATCAGCGTTTATTAAGAGATGATATGAGTGAATTGCGTAATCACGTAGCTACAAACCATTCAAGTTTAGCGATCGAGAGAATGAAACTTATACCTAAAGGAAAAGGAAGAGAAGTATTACCTAAAGAACATCTAACTAAATCAATTTATAGTGGTACGTGGGGCAGAATCTTAGAAGATAAACCTTCAGTAACAATTACAACAAGATTTGATACTCCTTCTTCCGGAAGATTTACTCATCCTTATCTTAATAGGGCAATTACAGTAAGAGAAGCAGCTCGACTGCAATCTTTTCCCGATTCCTTTATTTTTTATGGACCTAAAACATCTCAAATGAAACAAGTCGGGAATGCTGTTCCACCAATTCTAGCTTATGAGATAGCAAAAGCGATCCGAAGCGACATTATGAAAAAAGAAATAATATCTGTATAAGTAAATAGAATTACTTAGGGTACACGCTTAAGTAATTCTATTTTTATATAGTTATACATAAGGGGTTGATTATTTGTTTCCGAAAGAAGTAACAGATTTTAAGAAAGTAGAGTTAAAATTAGCTATAAAATCTTCAATACCAAACTTAAAACCGTTATTAAGTATAGTTTTTACATTGTGGAAAGTGACTGGTGAATTAGGTAATCTAAGTTTCTCAGAAAGTCAAGATAACAAAATAGTTATAAAAAAAGAAATAAAGGATGAAATAAAAAACTATTTCCAAAACGAATTAGAGAAAACATCATTAGATGAAAATGAATTTAGTGAAATACTAGATGAGAATAATCTAGTGAAAAGTCAAATAGAAGCTCTACAAGTAAGCTTGGGGTTAATTTGGAGAGTAAGTAATGTAGTTTTTGAAGATGAAAAATTAAACTTCTCCTCTGAGAGACAAGGGGGAATTAGACATAAGAAAATACTCAAATTTACAAAAGTGATGGATCAATTAGATTTATTAATAAGTATAAAAGAAGAAGAATTTAAAAAGGTACTCTTTTATTGGTTAACAGATAAAGAAAGTGATTTTGAGGATATTTTTCAAGAGAAATTAATAAAAGCTTTTACACATTTTTCTGAAGAAGCGATCTTCAGACTGCAAATAGATAAAGAAACAGATATAAAGTTCATGTTAAATGGAATTTATCAACAAATCACTGACCATAACTCTAGAATAGATATAGCAACTGGAATAGAGCCTAAAGGTTCTTTACGGATTCTTCAGAATATACTTAAAGATAATTTGAACTACTTCCTCCAAAAAGATAGTAAACAAACACACCTAAAAAGTGCAGTTAATGTAGCGAGCCTAAACGAGTACTCTGAGAGGATTAACAATTATCTACCTCTTACAAATGTAAAACTTGAAATAATTGAACCACAGGATCAAAATGAGCCGTTACCAGCTGAGAAAATAGATAAGCCTTATAACAGAATAATATATGGCGCTCCTGGAACAGGTAAAAGCTTCCTTCTTAATCAAGATAGAAAAGACTTTCAAGAAAATTTCAAAAGGGTAACTTTTTATCCGAATTATACTTACTCTCAATTTATTGGGACATATAAGCCCATTCCAATTTATAAAGAGCACCTAGAATCTCATAGATTTACAAAAGATATTATTAAAAGTGAAGATATAAATAGGTTGAACGAGATAAATGAAGAGTATAAAGATTTCTATCCTATCGTTAATGAAACTTCTATTACATATGAATATGTACCAGGACCATTTTTAAAGATATTAGTTGAAGCTATAAAAGATCCAACAAAAAACTATTTATTAATAATTGAGGAAATAAACCGCGCTCAAGTTTCTACAGTATTTGGTGATATTTTTCAGTTATTGGATAGAGATGAAAATGGAAAAAGTGAGTACGCGCTTACAATTTCAAATGATATGAAGAATTATTTACGTCGAGAAGAATTAGAATTAGATGAAATCTATCTACCAGGTAATTTTTATATATGGGCAACAATGAATAGTGCTGATCAAGGTGTGTTCCCATTAGACACAGCATTTAAAAGAAGATGGGATTTTCAATATTTACATTTGAATGATGGGGAAAGACTTATTGAAAAAGAAGTAGAGATAGGGTATTTATCTAAAAAGAATTGGAATAATTTTAGGAAAGCTTTAAATGATTTTTTATCTAATGTAGGAGTAAGAGAAGATAAGCTGATAGGGCCATTCTTTATAAATCCAAATATATTAGATAACCCTATAAAATTTCAGGAGCAACTTAAAAATAAATTATTTATGTATTTATATGATGACGTTAACAAATTTACTACAACAAAATTGTTTGTTCAAGATGTAGTTAAGTTCTCTGACTTACTAGATATTTACAATAATAATGAGCCTATTTTTGATTCCTTGTTTGATGATAAATTAAAGCTAATAGAAGAAGAAAAAGAAAAGAATGAAGGCAATGAATCTATTGAGGAGTAACCACTATGCTAGGACCTTTTTTCCTTAAGGAACTTGTACCATACTCTAAAGAATACTTGGAGACGACTTTTAAATTAAGTAAATTTAAATTGAGTGAGCTTCTTGATGATTTACTGGAAAGAAAAATCATTAAAAAAATAGGTAAAGATCTAATCGTTTTTAGATATGTTGGACTTCTTGAATTTTCAAGTAGCATCTTGTTTGTGTATCCTAAATATATACAGAGAATTGATTTGAATAAGAGCTTACAACTGATTAGAGTGTTAAGTGTGTACTCTAAAAGAGAGAATTTAGATTATACTGAGCTAGACACTCTAGGTATAAGCACTTCAAATAACGATATGAATTTAATTCCATTAGTTGATTTCTTTCATAAAGATTATTTTGAGAATGGTCTTTTTAGTAGTCAAAAACAGATATATAAATTAAACGGGCATAATGAAATAGATTGGGACAAAACAATAGATGAAACATATGCTTATAAGTTTAATGAAAATCTTGTATATTTAAATTATTTTACTAAAGAATTCGCTTCAAACGAACTTAACATTATAACACTAGTACACAAACAGATCTTACGATTGTGTTCAAACTACCTGCAGAAAAGTGGGTTAAGTTATTTTTTAGAGTATGAGCCAATATCTTTTATTGATGAAGAGATAGATTTAAATTCAAACATTATATTTCTTCTTAACCAAGAATTGAAAGTTCAATATAACGATAGAAATATTATTCTTATTTTAAATATGATAAATTTTATAAACAGAAATAACTCTAATAGTAGTAAAAGTTCTATAAGGGTTTTCGGAACAAGATATTTTCATATCGTATGGGAGAAAATATGTAGTTATGTATTCTCAAATAATGTTTCTCTAATACAAAAAGAAATAGATAAACCTATCTGGGAGGATAAATACGGAAACAAATTAACTTCAAAACGAACTTTAACTCCCGATATAGTAACTGATTTTGCAATGGGGGATGAAAGATATTTAGCAATTTTGGATGCTAAATATTATAATTTATCATTTGAAAAAAGTAAGTTTGAAGACAAAAATCCTAAATTGGAAGATGTCACAAAACAATATCTATATGAAATGGCTTTGAAGAATTATTCTATATCAAAAGATTTATCAAATAAGATTAATGCTTTTCTAGTTCCTAAAGAAGGACAAGAATTTGTATTATCTGGAAAAGTTTCTTTGGGATTTATGAGAGAGCTAGGAATTAATGATATTGATATTCATAGCATACCTGCTGAATATATTTACAATTTATATATATCAAATAAAAAAATATCTACTGCGGACATGTACGATATATTAGTTCAGAGATAATTTATTCTATTTACTAGAGCAAAAATAACATAAAGGAATTTAATCTATTTATATCATTCATTAATTTAAGGAAAAGGACTGATTAGATGGTAATGGTAGGTAATAAATGGTTTAAGTGTGATTTACATTTACATACTCCCGCTAGTCTTTGCTTTAGAGATAAAAATGTAACGGCAGAAGAATGGATTACTCGCTGTGTTGAACAAGAATTAAAATGTGTTGCTATTACTGACCATAATACCGGTGAAAGTATAGATGCTTATAAAAAAGTAGGTAAAGATAATGGAATAATTGTCTTTCCTGGGGTCGAGCTTACGTATGGACCTAATGGTGTACATCTTTTGATTTTATTTCCGCTAGAATTTACTACTCAAGATGTAGAAGATTTTCTTATATCTGTTGGAATAAATAGATCTAATTTTGCTAGTCAAGATGCTTGTTCTCCTAGAGAATTCGCTGAGATTCTTAGAATCGTAACGGAGAAAAATGGAATTATAATTCCTGCTCATGTAGATGAATATAAAGGATTACAAGAGTTTTCTTTAGCTTATATAAAAGATATATATGATAACCAAGCTATAAATGGTGTACAAGTTGCCAACAAGGTTATCTATGACTTAGGAGAACAAGCTTCTAAACAAGACAAAAAAGAAGCGATAATGGAGTTGAATAGAAAATATAAGAACGACAATTTTACAGAAGATGTTCTTAAAAGTTGGTCCCATCCTGTTAAGGAAGCTATAAAGAGTAAAAAAGCAATATTAACATTTTCAGATAATCCACATGGAGAAGGAGATACTCAACATGGAATTCAAGGTATTGGTACTAGATATACTTGGATAAAGATGGATGGAGATCCATCTTTAGAATCCCTCAAACAAGCCTTGCTTCTAGCTGATCTAAGAATTAGATCTGATTTTGAATCGAATAAGACATCGTTTAATACCCCGAATTTATTGTTAGAAAGATTAATTGTAGAAAATTCTAATTTAAATAATGATAAGTTCGAAGTGAATTTTAGTTCTCAAATGAATTCAATAGTAGGTGGGAGGGGTACGGGTAAATCAAGTATAGTCAGGTTCATTAGGGGAATACTTAATAAAAATGCAGAATTGAAAGACTTTGATAGTATACTAACTGATCAACAAAGTTTTTACAGCAAAACAGGTGGTGTATTTAACGAGAAGACAAGAATTGAGTTGATAATACAGTTTAATGGAAATAGATTTAAGATTGTATCTGAAAATACTCCCCAAAAAAGGTTTGTATACAAATTTAATAATGATCAATCTAAGTGGGAGTTAACGGACGAAGAATATATAAATAAGTACTTTAATAAGACTGAAATTTATTCACAAAAACAGATTTATGAGATTGCTGTTACACCAAATGCTTTAAGGGATAAAATTGACGAAGAGCCTAACATTAAAGAATTAAAATTGCATGTAGGAAAGCTAGAAATTGAATTTAGAAACTTGCTGGCTGAAAAGAGAAAATTAGATAAAGAAATCAAAGAAAAAAATGGTCTCATGATAGAAAAAAAAGAGCTAGAAGCAAGGCTACATAAATTAACAAGTAGTGACTATAAGGATGTTATTGATAAGTACAGCTTATTAGAAGAGCAAAGAAAAATAAGTTCTGAATTCGCAGATACATTGAATAAAAAAATAAAGGAAATAAAGAGTAATTTTGAAGAGATAAAAATAAAAAAACAATTTGATAATAGTATTATTAAAAATTCCGACCTCACTAGAATTTTAGATGAGACAAAGGGAGATTTTAATGAATCAACCAACTTATTCTCTAGAGATTTGAACCATGTATTAACAGGTATTGTAAATGAATTCATAATCGACTTGGAAAACTCTGAGTGGAAAAAAATAAGCCTGGAAATTGAAAAAGAATATAAGGATTTAAAATCAGAACTAAAACCTGATGAAATTGAACAAGTTAATCTACTACCAGAGTTAAACATAGAACTAAGTAAATTAAATGATCGTATAAATGAATTAGATTTAAAAGAAAAAAAATCTAAAGAAATTAAATCGAAGATCCTAGAACTCCTCAAAAAATATATGAGTGCTTGTGAGAATGTAACATTAAAAAGAAGAAGTTTCTTGAAAACTGTGATGAATAATAATGATAATGTTAGAATTGATGTTATTCCAAACAGAGATTTTAAATATTTAACTAATGAAATTAGAAGAATTATACAAAGGAAGGATGGCTTCGTAGGCGATCTTGAAAGCATCGTTGAGAATCTATCTAAAAATCCAGGTTCATTAGAAAAATTTAAGAAAACTGTGTTGAATGTAAATAAAGGAACTGATGAAACGAGTTTTAGCGGTCGTTTTAGAAGTGTGATAAAAGGTTTGAATAATGAACAAATTGAAGATATATTATTACTCAATATTGAAGATGAAATCAGGGTTCAATATAGAAAGAATAAAAATAGTAATTATACGGCACTATCCTCTGCTTCAGCGGGGCAAAAAACTTCGGCTATTTTAACATTCCTTTTATCTTATGGGAACTCTCCATTAATTTTAGATCAGCCAGAAGATGATCTGGATAATCAGCTGATTAATCATTTAATAGTTGAGAGGTTATTAAGTTCTAAAGAGAAAAGGCAAGTAATTGTTATCACTCATAATGCGAACATACCAGTGAATGGTGATTCAGAATGGGTAATTTGCTTAAATTCTGAGTCGAAAAATATTGAGAAATTAGTTAATGGTTCAGTTGACAATGAAGAGGTTAGAGAAAAAATCTGTGACGTCATGGAGGGAGGTATTGATGCTTTTAAAATGAGAGCAAGCAGATATGGTTTTAAATCATGATCAATTTAAACATTTGATCAGGAATAAAACCGAATTTTCAATCGATTATTAATTTTAATGTTCGTATTTTTTGGAGATTTTTTTTCCTATCTCTTTCCAAAATTCATTGAATTTAATCTAAATATATACGATGTTGATACTTTAATAGAGTATGTAAGCGTATAAATACCCATTATCACCTATACACAAATTTGAGGGCTTAGTGAGTTTAAACTCGTGGAGGCTAAAGACCCTCTCAACTGCACCGTATTGGTACTAAGGCTATTTAGCTTTGGTGCTTTTTTATTTGTAGTAAATTCAATATATTTTTTTGGAAGGATAAAGTACGAAGAATAGATATATTATGCAGTTGAATTTGTTGTGAATAATTGGAAATAATCTAATATCAAATCAACCCTTCATTAAATCATTGTCTAGTCTTAAAGTTTTATAGACATTTTTATTTTGTAATAAAAAGGATCTAAACTAAACCATTTTCTCAAAAAGGTAATTTAAGGTTGAACAAATATGAGACAAAATGTAACAATAAGTATGTATCACAAAACGGAAGGATTTGATTAAGTATGAAAAAGATTACATCTGGTTTAGTTGCAAGTGGTCTAATTGCTTTTGGGAGTTTTAATGTTGCTCAAGCAGAAAGTAATGATCGAGACTACCTTGTAGAAGAAAAGGGGTTTGATTCAGAATTTATTGAGGGTGCCCATGATGAAGTTATTGAGGAATTAATCGAAAATGATTCTGTTCCAGTTGAACTTGATATTGAAAGAGTATCTATCTATCATAGTTTAGATGGTAAGAGTTATGAGCAAACTGAAGATAATAAAGAAGAAATTGATGAGATTCGAGAAAGAGATATTAAATTACATAATGAAGAAAATCCAGAAGAACAGATTCAAGTTGACCAAGGAATGTCAATAATGAATGATTGGAATACTCAGGTGAATTTTGGGAGTTTCCTTGGTGGAACTAATATTGCTTATTTTGGTAAGGTAGGTAATGAACACGAATATAAAATTTTTGGACAGTGGATGTACGATAGTCCAGTAGGTTCATATCTAGGTTACGACACGCTAGCTTTAACTTGGGGGAACAAATTAACTGGAATTGCGGGTTCTGAAACTTCTTATGCGTGGACTAAAAATTTATATGCTGATGGTTATGAATATAGAGATGCATCTCATAATATTAGTGTAACTCCTGAGATGTATGGTGCTTATGCTGAAATAAGTACAAATACTTCAACTGAACAAGGAGCAGAATTTGGATACGAAGTAAGAGTACCAGATAGATATGATGGAGATACAGAAAGTGTAATAACAGGATGGGCTCACCCTTATTTTAATGGTTCAGTAGGAGTAAACATTGGTCCAGGATCTATTAATTTTGACAATTTTACAGGTGATGAAGAACAATGGAGAACGAACTTTACTATTGGGGGATCTCCAAACTAATATTCCACTATAAATAAAAGACCTTTCTTACAAAGAAGGTCTTTTATATTTAATTAAAGCTGGAATCAATATATAATAGAATTTTCTAATAATGTTTGGAGGAATTAGAACGTGTTGAAAAAGATAAGCTTATTATTACCTATCGCAGTGCTAGTTGCATGTAATTATGACATAAATGGAGCTGCAATGGTACAAATCACAGAAAGGTTTGAGGATGAAGATGATTATCACATTAAAGTTAAAAATCAAGGTAACGAGATCTATACACTTGAAGTAGATGAGAACGTGTTTAACCTTATTGAAGTAAAGGCAGAATATTATATTACATATAAGATTGATAAAGATAGAGTTGGTATTCTAGAGACTATTGAACCTAAATAAATGTAGGGAATTTACGAACGGAGAGTCTCATTTACCAAAGTGAAAAATATGGTTGATATTACTGATTACTATTCGGGTAATATATATTTTTTTGTTATTCTCCGTATTATTATGAAAATTACCTTTCTTGAATACGCATAATGTGGCGGTATTGAAAGAAGTTATCAACAAATTCTAACTAATTATAGCTTCTGTTGTATATTTGTAGATGTCTGTCGTTATTATTGCTAATGCAGGTTTAGCTCTATTAGTATGAAAAAGATAGAATAGTAGTATGATTACATCTGAAAAATATCATGAATATATTTAAATTTAGCTATTGTAGAACCAACCAGTTTTACTCCAAAATGATGAGAATATATACAATAGTACGTAATATCAAGCGATGAATGTACACATACCAAGGATTTGTTCCCCACAATACTCATTCTCGTCATTGAGGGATTAGTGAGGGTAAACTATTTAAGTTTTAACTCCTTTCAACCGAATAATGGACATAAACGAGTACCAAGCCTTTTGAGCTTTGGTGCTTTTTTATTTTAGAGTGAAGTGCATTAGTTTTAAATTTCAATTTAAGGGGATAGTTGGTTATAAATTTATATAAACATGGAAGGAGAGATTTATATGAATTATACATGGAAAGAAAGAAAAAATTTCAGTAACCTAGGTACAATATACAGCACAGTGCCTGCTTCTATAATCATTGTGATCCTTTCATTTTTTGATATTATTCACATCTCCAATACTCTTAGGTTTTTACTTATACTCGTTGTAGTCGTAGGTATTACTGTTTTTTTCGTTAGACATAAAGGTACAACAACCCGTCTACACAAAAGGAACTAATCTAGACTTATCATTACTCATCTATAAAAAGAGTTTTTTAAAACAGTAGGAAATCAGTATGGCGAAAATGATTCAGCACTGACGACTTATTCTATTTTAGACAGAGGAGAGAATGGTTTGAGTAAACTAATAATGGGTTCTACTTTTATAGTTGTTGGGGTTTTAATGTACCTTGGGATATTCATAGTTACTGCAACAGTACTCGCTAATTTAGTAAATGGACTTAATCCTGAAGATGTATTAAGAGAAACTTGGTTATATTACCCTAAACATTACATAGCAGCACTAGCATTAATTATCATTGGAATTCTTCTATGGGGATGGCATATTGCAGATAGTATTAAATCTTCAACGAAATAAACAAGTAAGATTTATTCAGTAACAAATTTTAGCTATAGATATAGAAGGTGTAAGAGTTGCAGAAGGATATGATTTTGTTCGTAATTAAGGTAAAAGAGATTGCCATTTTACTCCACAATAACTAAAGGTCATACAAAAGCATGGAATACATAATAAGAGAGCGTACTTCTACCAAGAGTTTGTACCTCACAGCACCCATTCTCGTCATTAAGGGCTTAGTGAGGTTAAACTCGTGGAGGTTCGACTCCTCTCAACCGCATACTAATAGTACTAAGGCTCTTAGAGCTTTGGTACTTTTTATTATGCTATTAATATTCTTAAAATAAGTCCTGTGGAATTAATTTGAATGTTATAATAAAGGAAATTGACCGAATATTGTTATTTTAACGTGCTTATTAATATATTGTTTAAAGAGAGGAGTTAAAAAATTGATTGAACTGCAAAAAATAACTGAGGATAACATAGATGAAGTTACATCACTTGAAGTTGGAGAAGACCAGGAAAATTTAATAGAAACTAATAACCTGAGAAGCATTGCAGACGCATACGTATTGAACGCAGATAGAATACCAGCGATTCCGTATGCCATTTATGCCGATGGAGTTGTGGTGGGTTTTTTGATGTATATTTATGATATGACGGATCATGAATCATTTCAAAATGAAGTTTTTTACGGAAAAAAAACCTATTTCATTTGGCATTTTATGATTGGGAAGAGTTTTCAAGGGAAAGGATATGGCAAGCTTGCCTTTGAAAAAATGTTGGCGGATATTGAAACTATGCCATTCGGAGAAGCAGAATATGTAGGCCTCTTTTATCGAACGAGTAATGTCATAGCAAGAAAATTATATACTTCATTTGGTTTTGTGGATACAGGTATCATTCAGGATAATTCTATGCATGCGGTGAAGACATTCGACATGGGGTGAGAAAGTAATGAAACTTAGTATAATGATAAAAGTAAACAATGAGAAAAAAGCTCATATTGAGAATGAGCTTTATAAATATAACTTAGCCCATTTTCCTAAAGACTTAAGAGATAGGTAGAGCAATTAACTGGGGATGTGAGAAATGAAAAAGCTAATTATTTGTATCATTATAATTCTCTCTATAATAATTTTATTTATAACAGTGAATTCGAACAGATATGAAACTGTTGGAGATATATTAGAAGACATTGAAAAAGACTATGGAAAGATAGTTAGCTTTTTAATTGTTAAAGATAATTATGATGAAACTCGTAAAAGAGAACGATATGGTGTTGTAGGTGATGATACTAACAATTTTAGAGAAGATGTTTCGAAATTAGAGATTGAAGCTTTTAATGGATCGAATATGGAAATCCTGTACCCCGTAATTATCCATACAAAAACAGAAGAAGGTTTTGCTCAATTAAGATTATCTATCTTTAATGGAGGACTTAAATTCGATGGTAAAGAATATAATTTTGAAGATCCCGATGATTTCCAAGAAATAATAGATCGAGTTATAGATGAATATCCTTATGAGTAAGACCAAAAATAGGATAGTACTATCATGTAATAATACGTGTAATATTCTGAAGATAGATGGTTTTGTTGTTATTTAATTAAAAGGATCTCCAGTTTTACTCCATAATAATTAGATAACATACAAAAGTGTGGAATACATAATAAATAGTGTACTTATACCAAGGGTTTGTACCCCACATCACGCTCTCTCGTCATTGAGGGCCTAGTGGGGTTAAACCCGTGGAGGTTCGAGTCCTCTCAACCGCATATAAGAAAAACGTTAAAGTATCAAGGCTTTTAGAGCTTTGGTGCTTTTTTTTATCTCAATCTTAAAAGGTTTGATATTCACCACATATTCACCACACCCTGCTAAATAGTAGTGAGTTCAGGTATGAGAGCGAGTTCTTCAATTAAATTGATTAATGTTCATAGATTATTTATAGTTCGTGTTTTGGTTTTTCACCAAAATACTAAAGGTTATTGCTTAAATTTAATTATAAATAATGTATAATGGAATTAAATACTATTTTAAAGAAGGGATTCTTTTAATGAGTTCTCTGACTACTTCTTCATTTTATGCTATATACACTTTAAGTACAGCGGAACAGTTGGATTTAATTTATTCTAAAGATGGATTATTAAATTTGGGAAAAGTTCTTGAAAGTATGAACGAAAAAAAAAGCACCTATAAATGATGATGGAACACTCGACGGTGAAGGTTTTGTTAAACCAGAATATATTAACAATGAGTCAATTACTACTTACTGTTCATCTAGTGGAAGTCTTGGATATTTTTACGAAGCTAAATACTATCATGATGATTTAGTCACACATAAACAGAAGCATCATTATTTTAGCAAATCTCGAGCTATCATAACAGCAGACAGTGATTTAATTATTCAGTTCGATAGTGCTAGTGAAGAGGTAACTAAAGGTCAAATCAAAGCTTTATTTGAGAATATGGGTTTTCAATCTTCTGTCTTTAAATTTGATGATGAACTTTTAAGAAAAATACAAAATAAATATAAATGGTCTGCAGTGACAGCAGAGGGGGCAGAGGTAAATTCCCATCCGATTTCAGATGATTCTGAAATGAAACTCATGGCTTTTGAAACGGGTGTAAATCTTCATATTCCATCTACTATAAGAGGAATAAATACTAATCCAGCAATACACTAAGTTTTTCAGGTGATAGAAATGGAAGCAATCAATATAGATGGACGTTTGTCCCAGGTGATGGTGGTAGAACACAAACAGGAGCTACTGGAGCGACTAGTCGTTCTATCTCCCATACTTATTCTTTAATTAATAGAGACCACGCAGTTTATAGTGTACAAGGATCTGCCACTGGTTATTCTCATGCAACTTCAAGAAAATCAGTTACTCACCGTCGATAAAATATAACTAATAATCTAAGAAGCAACTAATTATAGTTGCTTCTTAAATAATTATTACATTCAGTTTATTAGGAGAAATAATAATGATTCTTTTAAAAAATGTTAGATTAACCTATCCTTCAACGTCTCTTACCATTTTAAATGATGTGAATATTCATATAGCTGAAGGAGAATGGGTATCTCTTATTGGTCCTTCAGGGTCAGGTAAGACATCTTTCTTAAAAATAGTATCTGGTTTAGTTGAATGTACAGAAGGTGTTGTACATATTAATGGAATGAATATAAAAGAACTATCAATTAATAAAAGACATGAATTTATACGTAACTACATATCAACTGTATATCAACAATTTCGACTTCTTCCTCAATTTACAGTTGTTGAAAATGTAGTACTGCCTTTAATACCTTATATAAAACAAAAGAAAGAGCTTGAAAATAGAGCACTAGAGCTAATTGAAAAAGTAGGATTAAGTCATCGTATTCATCATTTTCCTTATCAACTATCAGGAGGAGAGCAACAAAGAGTTGCTATTGCAAGAGCGCTTGTGTCAGACCCATCCATTTTGTTATGCGATGAACCTACAGGAAATTTAGATACGAAAAATAGAGATAGTATCTTAGATCTATTAAGTCAAATACATAAAACCGGTAAAACAATTCTCTTAGCTACGCATGACAATGTAGTGGCAAAAAGAGGGGATTCTGTTATTACTTTTGAAGACGGAGCTGTATATAAAGGAGTAATGTCTCCATGATTCATTACAGTTGGAAATCAATAAAGAATAATAAGAAATCATCCTTTTTAATTATCTTTTCTCTAATAGCTATCTTTATTACTGCACCCATAACTATTTCCGCTTTGTTTGAGATTCAATCAAATGTTGATGACAATATTCAAGAATACGCGAGAGGAAGCTATGATATACTTATCCGACCAACAGAGTCCCAAACAAAGGTAGAGAAGTTGCTGGGTAAAGTCGAAGAAAATTATTTGAGTTATGGTGAAGGCGGTATTTCCTTAAATGAGTGGGAAAAGATTAAGAACTTAAAGGATGTTGAAATTGCAGCTCCTGTAGCATCACTCGGTTATTTTACTGGTGAAGATAAAACATTATCCTTGGCATATCCATCTACTAGTAGTTATATTGACCTAACATTCTCAACTTTTGACGGAGTAAATGAATACACATTTCCTGATAAGAGCGGATATTTTTACATGTTAGAGCAGGATAACGTCTATGACAAATTTGATTTTTATGGTGAAAGTGGGCTTTCTACTTATGTAATGGGGACAAAACCCATATTCCTTATACCTACCACATACCACTTAACAGTCGGAGTAGATAAGGAAGAAGAAGAAAAATTGACAGGTATTAACCTATCTGCTCTAGATAATCAGATACCGGTACACCTTAAAGATAATTATGATTATTTAGAGGTTAAAAGAGATATACCTATAATTTCTTTAGCAGACTCTTTTATACCACTCATGGGGCAAGCTAATGTGTTTGAACTTGAATGGAATATTGAAGAAACTTTAGAATTAAAAGAACAAATGGATATTGAAGAAGATACTCCCTTTTTCCTTTCTGAACAATATAGTACAATGCCGGATATATTATCTAACATCAAACGTATATCGGAACAAAATTTTGAGATCCCCCTATTCAATTTTATGAAACCATTCTTTTATGATCCTCTTTCATTTGAATATGACGGAACTTTTAGTGAAGAGCTTAATTTTTCATTTGGAATTACTGAAACATCAAAATTTTATTCTACTCGACCAATTGATTATGATATTGGTGAGGATGGGATTTTAGTAGCGCAAAAAGTAGGGTCAGATTCAGGGGTACCAACTTATCGAGAGGTTGTAGAACATGGAGCATCTACTTATGAATACTTCGCCTCAGAAAACGAAACTGAAATACCTTTTTTACTCTATCCAGTCGGGACTTTTACAACTCAAAATTACCAAGATTCATTAGCTTCAAGTCCATTGGGTATTTATCAGCAAGCTCCTTCTGTTACAGCCGAAGAAGGTGTTACTCTACACGAAACGATTACTCCAGGGAGCTTTGTTAGTTCACCGGCTCATGGAATTATGTCACTGGAGGATGCTGCTTATATTAAGGGAGATAATCCTATTGATGCAATTCGACTTAAAGTAGGTGGGGTTGCTGGTTACAATGAAGAAGCAGAGAAAAAAATAAATGAAGTGGTTGTAGCTATTTCTAAAATTGGTGATTATGATATTTCAATAGTAGCTGGAGCATCACCTTCTAATATTGTATTGAATGTGGAAGATATAGGGTTAGTCGAACAGGCATGGACGAGTCTAGGGGCAGCAGCAACAATTTCAGATGGATGGAACACGACTAATCAATTAATATCAGGGTTATTTATAACCATTAGTTTTTTGTATGTGTTAAATCAGGGGTTATTTAAAAAGTATGCCAAAACAGATGAAACTGCTACACTGCATGCTCTTGGGTGGGCAAGTAATAACATCAAACGATTTCATTTAATGGAAAGTTATTTATTGATATTATTTTCTATTGTGATTTCTGCTATCTTTTTAATAAGTTTCTATATTATTGAATTTATTGAAGTGCTTACATTAATAGTATTTATAGTGGTGGGTTTGATAACTTCGTTAATCACTTGGTTGAATCTAACGTTTACGAAGCGAAAATCTTTTGAAAAGTTTGAAGGAATTAAATTTAAGAGAACTTGGCTTAGGAATATCTTTTTTTATAAAAAACTCTTGTCCATTTCAGTCCTACAATTAATTTGTGCCTCTCTATTAGTTAATTTTATTCCAGTTATAATATACTTAACTAATCAAGAGACGGGAGAGACTAGTTTAGGAGTCCATATTAATGATATTATTTTCTTTTTAGTTATTATAGTTCTTGGCGCTACCCTCTATTTAGTAACTACGACTATTATGGAAAGTATCTATTCTTTTCTTAATATTAGAAAAAAAGAGATCGTCACATTAAGAGATGTTGGGTGGAGGCTAAAGGACGTTAGAAATGTATTTATGAAGGAATTTCTTGCTTGGATTATTCCATCTCTAACACTAGGAATGATAATTAACTTATTGATTTTTCAGTTTTTGTTTACTGTATCATTAGGAGTTATTTTTATTTCATTGGTTATCACAATAGCTCTTTCCTGTGCTAGCTTTATAATAGCACTGACTGTTGTTAGAAGAACTTTAAAGACATTACAAGTTTAGATTTTGAGACTTATCTAGCGTTAAATATTACTCATAACCTCAATTAGAGTTCACCCTTAAGCAATATAAAATACAAACATTTATAAGTTTAGTAGAATGTCTGCAAGGTAATTGAATATTATTAGGGGGAGTAAATACCGAAATGGTGTTTACTTTTTTTGATTGCAAAGAATAGTGTTATTTATGCCCTAGTATATGATTATCATTTTACTTGGGAAATACAGTTAGGTATGGAATTGATAAGAGCTCATGATTTATAATTGTAAAAAAGATGGTAGACAGTCAGGAGAGGATTCAACATGGTGAATGCAATTGCTTCACACACTATAGGGTCGAAATGTGTGCAGTGGTATAGTTGTATCGTATCAAGAGATATTGAACATGCTGTTGAATTGAAAATAGAAATTGATAAACTTATAAAGAATCACAAAAAAGATGATAGTGTTTTAACGTATTATGAATTAGTAAATTATCGTCATGGATTATTGATGGAAGATGTTCAAAAGAGATTAAGTATTCCTGAGGATGAAGTCCTTGAATTGACTCAAAGTGATCTATTATTAAAATATATGTACTACTTTTTTTCTGGTCAAGATGAATTCTATAACGGGAATTACAAATAGGCAGTTAAGTTATTTAACATAGCTGCTAAGTTAATAGATCATGTGGATTCTAATTTTGAACGTGCTGAATTTTTCCATCGCATGGGCGTAGTGTATTATAGACTGAATCAGTATGCTGTTGCTACTTCTTATATAGAGCAGTCTAAAGAAATATTTAAACTGGGGTTAGACCAGACGGAAAAAGTTTTAAATTGTGATTTAGTCATTGGTTGCATGTATTCGGAGTTACATAATTTTAAAAGTGCCGATGGAGTTTTTCTGAACGCAATTGAACAATCTAAAGATTTTCTTATAACTAGAGCATTATTGCTACGTGCTTATGGGTGGAATCTAATTCGTCAAGAGCAATTAGAAGAAGCAGAACGAACTATGTTTGAGGCTCTTAGTATTAAAGAACATGAGACATCTTATGTTGGTGCAAAGACTAAATCAGATTTAGCCAATATATTATTAAGGTTAGGAAAAACCCAGCAGGGAAAAGAGTTGTTAGAAGAAGCTGAAACTGAGATATTCAGTAATAAAAATGTAGAGTATATGGCTAGGAATTTGATAACCAGAAGCTTGTACATAGATTTCGACATAAGTGGAGTTGAATCAGCAATTCAAGAATTAATAGAAAAGGACTACTATTTTGAGGTATTTGAAGTGTCAGAAGAAATTTCGAAATACTTCGAACATAAAGAGAACTTCGAGCAGTCAATGAAGTATTTAAAACTGGCACTTAGAATGCATATAAAACAATCTGAAATGGGGGATTAGTTATGAAGAAAACACTACTAGCATTATTTATTCTTAGCTCTCTATTGGCAGTGGGTTTAACGGATTATCAATTTCAAGATAATAGAGCACTTAATGTTCAAACAACTTCAAGTAAAGGCGATGTAGCGACCTAAAATAAATACGAACATTTAATAGTAGTAATTGATTAAATATCCGTATTTAATTTTTTGTTAGAAGTCGCCTAAAACTCTCCAATAGATTTGAAAAGTGATGAAAATATACGGAAACACTGTGTTCACATGCTGATAGATTAATGTTATGCAATTCCTAACACCGATCCGCAGAATTGATGGCTTAGTGAGGTTAAGCTCGTGGAGGTTAGACTCCTCTCAACCGCATCATAATAAGGTTGTAAATGCTGAAAACTAATAAAGATATTACTTCACCAATTCTTCACCACGTTAATTAAAAATGGACGATTTTATAAGAAATGGGCGCAAATGAGTGCAAGTATTGTGCGTGTTTGCAGCTGATAACACGTTTCCACGGCATTGAGGGCTTTGTGAGGTTAAACTCGTGGAGGTTCGACTCCTCTCAACCGCATCTTAGGAATACCAAGGCTTACAGATACATTGGTGCTTTTTTTATTGTGAATTTTAGTATTTATAGAGTAAATATTATAAAAAATACTTTGAATGTTATTTCTTTCTCTAATACTATCATATATAGACACCAAATAATTGGGGGTAGTACTATGAACAAAAATAGAAATGATCATTTTAAACCTCTGAATGAATACGTTTACAATTCGAAGATGAAGAATGAAGCAACAGCTGCAGCAACATATATTATAAAAGATAAAGTAGTTGTAGATGAATGGTATTCTGGTACACATGATTCTTATGTAGGATCAAGACACGTAGACGAAAAAACACAGTTTAATGTGGGTTCAATTCGTAAAACGTATCTTGCATTAGCTATTAGCTTATTAATTGAACAAGGTAAAATTAGAACTATCGATGATCATATAGTGACTTATTTAGAGGAGTATGAAAAGGCAGTAGAAGGTACTAGTATCCGTCATTTACTTACCAACTCACACGGCTTAATTGAAACAGACAACCACTTTGAAAGAGAGTTTCCAGTTGGTGAAAGCTGGGCTTATAGGAGTCCAGGCATTACTATGTTAATTAAGCTAGTTAAGAAATTGTCAGGTCAAGATCTTAGTGCTTTTATGAAGAGTCATGTATTTAATCCGTTTCAACTGAATGAAACAGGTTGGAAAACAGAATATAATGAAGATATGATCTACAATTACTATCACTATAAAGATACATGGGTTGGACCTAATAATAGTGATAAAGGAGATCAAAGTAATTTATTTATTAGCGCACGGGACTTAGCAATGTGGGGGTATATTCATTTAGAAAAAGGTTGTTTGCATGATAAGCAAATATTACCTCAAAGAGTATTTGAGAGAATTATGACTCCTCAAACTCCTATTACTGTTCCTGCTCATTTTCCTCTTAATGGATTTATTTGGTGGTTGCAAAATGACACTCCATTAAATCAACTTGGGGAGGATCTACCAAGCTGTTCATTTCAGATATTAGGTATCACAGGCTGTATTTGTTTAGTCATACCAAAATATAATGCAGTTGTGGTAAGGATGTATAACCAATTAAATGAATCTAAAGGCTACGACTATTTAAAGGATATTCGAGAATTTGGTAATGTAGCAAATGATTTATTATCTACTTACAGAACATAGTGTGTATTTGTTATTCTTTATATAAACGAATTAAAAAATTTTTAAAGATGAACATCTTTTTATAGTTGTTATATTTCCAAGTTGTTTTTACAGAATATGATTTAAACTGAAATAGGAGAAAAATGAGTGTTATATATAGGTATTCGAGGTTAGGATAGTCATATCTACCATTTCGCCAAAATTGAGTGCTTAGTCATGTTAAACTCTTGAAGGTTCGACTCCTTTCAACCGCATATCCATGGTACTAAGGCTTATGAAAGCCTTAGGCCTTTTTGTATTTGTGGTAATTTTATGGAAGGATATTAATGATAATTCCAGAACTTAATTAAAGTACAGTTAGAAGGGGGTTATTTATAATATGTCTACTATCTATGAGACTTGGGATGAACAACCAGTTAAGTTAACTTGGCTACCCCGAAAAAAAATTGCAGATAAAAAACTGATTACAAGTGTTCATGGGTTCTGCTTTCATGAAAATAAAGTACTGCTTTCACTGATTAATGGAAGAGGTTTTAATATCCTGGTGGACATGTTAAAAAGTGGGAGACTCCTGATAATGCTTTTCATCGAGAAGTTTTTGAAGAAGGATGTGTTAAAGGTAGAATTGATTATTTAGGTGTAATTGAAGTCAACCATACTGAAAACAAAAAATTCGTTAATCATGGTAAGTATCCTTTAATTGGATACCAAGGTTTTTATAAAATGGAAATTGAAGAATGCCTTCCTTTTTCTAGATCTTATGAAGCACTTACAAGAATATGGGTAGAGCCTTCAGAAGTAGAGTATGTTATTAATGATCATGTCCTTACTAAATTAATATTAAATGACGCGATTGATTTTGATGTTAAGTGAATTATTAATAGAGATAGATGGTTGATTTATCTAAAAGAATTCACATCAAAAAGGGGCAATCAGTATGGATCACGATCTTTCTTTTATACAATATCAACACCACACTAAGTTGATTGAGGAGATTATTGATGAGTTCTCAAACAAAGCTGAAGTTATTGGAATACTGTTAATTGGCTCTGTCGCAAGAGGAGATGCGTATGAAAACTCCGATTTAGACTTGTGTATTTTAATTGAAGGAGAAATGAAAAAGAAATTTATATGTGAGGAAAGATTAGACACTGTAGTAGAGTTTAAATACGCAACGTTAAATCAGATTAAGTTAAACTTAGAAAGAAATCATATGGAATTGTACTCTTTTCTAGATGGAAAGATAATGCTAGACAGACAAGGAACACTCGAGAATTTAATTGATATTGCTCAAGAAAAATATGCTTCATACAGAGCTTCTCGGAAGAAAAAAGATAGTATATCTCATTGGTTAACTAGTTCATTTATTAAAATAAACAACGCAATCAATACAAAGGATTTAAAGAAAGCGATGTTTATAGTTAACACAACAACTTGGACAATTTATGAAGGGCTATGGGCTGTCAATGATAAACCTATACCACCGGTAGGAGCTATATGTTTTTATTTTAAAGAACTAGATCAGCTACCAAATAATATTAATTCACTAACAAATCAGATGTTACTAGGCGATGTTAATGAACGAATAGATAGCACTAAGGAGTTAATAAAATGGATTCAAAGTAATATCTATTCTCGCTATTAAATGTTTAGCGATATTAATTCGTGGAGGTTCAAGATGACAGATTTTTATTGTGAAGAAGTTCTAAGCGGAAAAACTCTAGTTGAGAAAGTTTTAGAAACTGAGAATGTTCTTGCTTTTAATCATACTCGCCCATTTTATGAAGAGCATATTGTTGTCATACCAAAAAAGCATATAGATTCTCTCGTTTCAATTCAAAAAGACGAGATGCAAATTATGATAGAAGTATTAAATGTTATAAAAGATATCGCAATAAATATGAACGATAGATTTGGAGCATGTACCGTGTCTACAAATGTAGGTGACTATCAAAGTAATAAACATATGCACTGGCATATACATTTTGGAAAACGAATTAGAGATTAATGGCTTCATATAGAACTTATAACAATATTTTAAATGACAACTAAAAAACGAATATTTATGTCTTAAATCACTTTAATGTTCGGTAATTTATTGTGAGAAATAATTAAAATGATCTTCTGAATAATAAATAATAAGGTATTTTAAATTCACCATTTATTTACCATGATATTTAAAAATGGAAGATATAATATGAAATAGGTGCATTTTCATACAGCACCAGATATGAGTCAACATTACTTACTTTGTTCAACTATTCCTAAGGACTATAAAGTTCAAAAAGGTAAATGCTATTTTTAATGGGGTGAGATTTTGTATATCTCTATTTATCAATATAAGCGGTCTAGTTTAGACTCACTATTTAACTTTCCAATTATGACTTCTCAAGATAATTTTATTGAGCTTTCTTCTGGTTTTTTAAAGCTAAACTGTATTTATGCAGTTACTATAGGATAGAAAACAGTTTGAGGGGCTTAATAAAACATGACAAAGAAAAAATTAGTTATAATCGTTATCATTTTATTGACCACAAATCTATTATTTAGCTACACAGCATGGCAAACAAAAGTTAAAAATGACAAAGTTATAGATGGACATAAACTTAATATTATAAGAAACTTTGAAAATATTAATTTAGAATCGTTCAAAGATCCTGATTATAATGTTTACAAGCATAACACTATGAATTCGATTACTAGAATAGAGGAGTCTGCAAAAACACTCCGTAGTTCCGAAAGGTTGACTAGAGACGAATATTTAATCAATGGTTCAGTCTTAGGCACTATGGAAAATCTAAATGAAGTACTTTTTCAAATAGAGAAATATTATGACGAAGAAAAACCGTTTACATTAAATTTTTGTTCGGATGTATCTATAGAAGACAATGAGGATATTGAACAAGAATTGAATATGTATAAAGATATAATTAAATTTATTGAGAAGCCAAGAGCCGACTGGAATACATTATTAGAAGAATGGGATCGAGATAATTTATCGTTTTGTGATAGAAGGCTATAACAATTATAAGAAAAAGAAAAACAATTAATTATATTAGGCGCTCTTTTATAAAGATGAGTGTTGTGAGTTTTTATATTAGGATTCGACTACCTTCTAAAGATGAGAAATTAAAGTATATTAATTAATAAATTATAGCTATAGAAGGTGTAAGAAATGAAAAATTTAATTATAAGTGTAGCTTTATCCCTTGCCATTATAATTTTGTTAATAACCGTTAATTTAAATAAATATGAGACTGTTGGAGACATATTAGAAAACGTTGAAAATGATTACGGAAAAATCGTTAGCTTTTTAATTGTTAAAGATAATTATGATGAGAATCGTAAAAGAGAGCGATATGGCATTGTAGGTGATGATATCCCAACATTTGTAGAAGAGGTATCAAGTTTGGAGATCAATTCTTCAAATGAATCAGACACCGAAATTTTATATCCTATAATTATCCATACGAAAACGGAAGAGGGTTTTCCCCAAGTAACAATTACTATAACTAATAATGGACTTGTTTTCGATGGGAAAGAATATAAATTCGAGAAAACAATCAGTGGTTTTGGAGGAGAAAATCAAAAACAACAGCAATCTATAATGGTCTACTCGTCAGTTGGTGGAGGTGCTTTAGTGTTAGCCTCTTTGTCATCTTTTTATGGAAAAGGAGAAAAGCATAAGTAGTATAGGATATTAATTTCATAAAAACATTATAAGAAAAAGAAACTTTGTTAAACAAGGTTTCTTTTTTTTGTGGCAATAGCATAATGGATCTTTAATCAATATCATCATATAAGTCTACATATACCTTCCCATTTGAGTCGATTTGGGCTAAAAAAACTTGATTGAAGTCCATAGCTCCTTTATTTTGTATTTCTTTTAGTAACCATTCTTCTGAATATCCACGTTCTTTTATGCCTTTTTTTAGTAATTTTCCATCCATAATTAAGATCGTAGGTCCTTGTTCTGGGGGAACGGATACATTTGATACATGAGGGGTCATGGGTTGTTGATCAGATTTTAAAAGGATACTAAGCTGACCATTTGTCTCTAGAATAGCCATTTCTACATCAGATACTTTAAAAGTTCCTTTTTCCCTAAGCAATAACATTAATTCTTCTATTGATAAGAAGGTTTTTTTCATGTTCTTATCTAAAACTTCACCCGATTGTATCAATATTGTAGGACTTCCATCGACTATCTTTGTAAACCACATTGATTTGATACTTAAGTAAGCTAATATAAACGGAAACAGACCCCAAATAAGCAAAGCCATCAACCCATTTGCGATTTTGACATTTTGGTCAACAGACATAGTTGCAGCTATTGATCCGATAGTAATTCCTACACAGTAATCAAAAAAAGTGAGTTGAGAAATTTGCTTTTTACCCATAATCCTAGCCATTACCATTAAAAGAATGAAGGATATAATTGATCTAATTAAAATTAATAAAAGTTCAGGCATAACAGTTCCTTCCCTATTCAAGTCAATTTATATGTAACCTTTATCTATTATTGGGCATTAATAAAGGTGATATTCATGTTGACATATATAGGGGGAGTTTTTGGTGAATAAAATAATCTTATTTACGGTAATCATACTTTTACTTTCTGGATGTAATGTAGTTGGTGGTGATCTTTTCTATAATCCATTAAATCAGATTGAAGAGACTTTGGATCAATCTGACTGGGAACAAGCTGAAAAATATGCTAATGCCTTTGAAGACATTTATCAAAAAAATAAATGGAAATTACAACTTATTGGGGATGAAGGAGAATATGAGGGATTAAATGAAAGTATTCAAAGAATGATTGCGGGAGTAAAACAAAAGGACATGACAAACGTCAGAATAGAATTAGCAACCGCAAGATCACTTATCTCAGATATTTATTCACTGTAAAAACAAAAAACCTTGATGCAGAACATCAAGGGATGTGGAAGTAAGCAACTGTATTAACAAAAACTTAAGATTCCATTGCATCTGCTTTTGTTTCTTGAATCGTACCATATGGATGATGTGGAGGAGCATATATGGAATAAAGTTTTAAAGGTATTGGTCCGGTATTAATGATGTTATGCCACGTTCCAGCAGGAACCATAATGGCACTATCCTCAAAAACATGTGATTGAAAGGTAAGGTTATTTGGATTATTTGGGTTGTCTCCCATTTGAACTAAACCCTGCCCCTGTTCTATACGTAAAAACTGATCTGTATCAGAATGAATTTCTAACCCAATGTCATCACCTACATTAATGTTCATTAAGGTTACCTGTAAATGTTCACCTGTCCAAATCGCTGTTCGGTACGTATTGTTGTTTTTTGATGCTTGTGCGATGTTGATTGTAAAAGGTTCTTTACCATAGTCAGTCTTGGGTTGTTGGTAAGGTACTGTCCTGTTTGTATAATGTGAATAATAGTGTGGTTGGTTAAACTCTCTTTGATAAATAGGGTAAGGTTGAAATGAGTTGTGGAAATAGTACATAGCGTCGCTCCTTTTTTTATTTTTATCCTATGCATTCACCTAAAAAGAGTTCAAAAAAGAATTAACTCACTTTGAAAATGGACTTTTTTCTATGAAATGGCCGCAAAAGAGTGAAAGTGGTATGCGGCTTTGAAGAAAATAACACGTACGTTTCCACGGAAAGAAAACTTCAACATCAAAAAAGAGAACTGTTAAAACCAGTTCTCTTTTAAAGTTAAAATGTTATGAGTTAACGTTAATCAAAACTCTACCTCTAATATTACCATCTAGTATATTTGGAAGTGTTGTTGGAAGATCATCAAGTCTTATTTCTTTAGCGATAAATGAATCGATGTTATTAGGTTTTAAGTCTGTCGATAAACGATGCCAAATTTGTTTTCGCACAGACATTGGAGTGAATACAGAATCAATACCCAATAAGTTAACACCTCGAAGAATAAAAGGATAGACCGTTGTTGGGACGCTTCCACCTGCCGTTAACCCACTAACTGCTACAGATCCACCAGATTTTATTTGACTTAGTAACGAAGCTAATGGTTTACCACCTACAGGATCTATTGCAGCTGCCCATCGTTGTGAAGCTAGGCTTTTTAAGGTACCGTCATATAATTCCTCTCTGGATATCACTTTACTTGCGCCGAGACTTTTAAGAAAATCATGTTCGCTTTCTTTTCCTGTACTTGCAATCACTTCGTATCCTCTTTTAGCAAGCATGGCTACTGCTAAACTACCTACTCCGCCTGTAGCTCCTGTCACTACTACTGGACCGTCATCGATAGAAAGACCATGTTCTTCTAAGCGTTGGATTGATAAAGCAGAGGTGAATCCCGCTGTTCCTAAAATCATTGATTCTTTCAGAGTAAGTCCACTTGATAAGCTTTTTGGAAGGGGAAGAATCCAATCAGCAGGTATGCTAGCATATTCACTATACCCACCATAGTGAGAAACACCAATATCGTAACTTGTAGCTATGACGTAATCTCCTTTTTCAAAACGGCGGTCTTTGGATTGAACAACTTGTCCTGCTAAATCAACGCCTGGAATAAAAGGATAAGTTGAAACAATCTTACCATTTGATTGGGAAGCGAGCCCATCTTTATAATTTATTCCTGAATAGTGAACCTTAATTAGAACATCAGCATCAGGTAAAAAATCTTTAGTGATTTCCTGTACTTCTAATTGAACGTTACTATCACTTTTATCTATCACAAAAGCTTTAAACAGTTCGGACATATAAATACCACCTTTGTTTTGAATAATGCCATCATAACGAAATTATTCCGACCGGTCAATTTTTTTATTTGCGTGTTATACTATTAGTATGTTTAAGTAGGAGGGCAATCATCGGTGAAAAAAATGGAAATAAGAAAGCAACAAATTTTAAAGGCAACGTATGAAGTTGTTTCGGAAAAAGGATTTCATTCAGTTACTTTGCAGGATATTGCGGACAAAGCTGGATTTAGTAAAGGCGTGATCTCTTATTATTTTGACAATAAAGAGATGATCCTATCTGAACTATTAACATGGCTCACTGATAAAATCTATTTAAATGAGATGAACGCAATAAAAGATAAATCTAAAGCAGAAGATATGTTGAAGTCCTATGTAGAAGCCGTATTTGTTTCACCAAATAAAAATCGTACGTTCTATAAAGTGTATTTAGATTTTTTAGCTGAAGCGTCTCATCATCCTGTTTATAAACAGATTAACCAAAGCTTTTATCTAAATTGTTGGGAACTTGCAGAAAAAATAATCATGAAAGGGCAAAAGGAGAACGTATTTTGCCAAACAATCAATCCTTCAGAGACGGCAAAGGGAATTCGTGCGATGATTGATGGATGCTTAATTCAGTGGCTTATGAGCAACGAAGATGACCATGCTTTTTATAAACATATGTGCCTGACTCATATACGTAGGATGCTATTAAACGCTTCAGTTGACTAGGCCATAGCTGCAGATTATTCAAGTCAGGTAACCCGGTTAATCCTTCGCCTCATTTTAATCTAAGTACATCAAAGGATCCGTATAAAAAAGACGTATAAGAGAAGACTTATGATATTAATTGATGTATCAGTGAGGAGAACAGACAATTGAAATATAAGTTATTAACCTACATTTTAATATGTTGTTTTCCAATCTTTTTAACTGGCTGTTGGGATCAAACATTACTTAAAGAGGTCTCCCTCATCAAAGCCCAGGCTTTTGACATTGGCAACGATGAAGATCAAGTTAAAACAACCATTGCAATTGTAAAAACAGATTCTAATATAAAAATCCCTACTGAGAATATTATTGTTAGTGCAGAAGGGGTATCCTCAAGAAACAGTCGAGTCGAACTAGATAAGGAAATTGCTAGTGAACTGTTTGCAAGTAAGAATCGGGTTACTCTAATTAGTAGCGAACTGGTCAAACAAGGAGATATTTATGCCCTATTAGATGTACACTTTCGTTCTCCCTTAAGTGCATTATCCGCAAAATTGGCGATAACAGATGATGAATCAGGCAAGATCCTTCATGCACAACCTGAAAACAATCCTTTAATTAGTAATTATTTGTACGACCTTATAGTGAGCGAAGAGAAAATGGGCATTATTCCAATCTCGAATTTACAAAAAACGTTTACTTTACTTTATGATGATGGGCAAGATTTGATATTACCTCGTTTAACTAATCTGGAGGAAATGGCTGGTGCTAAAATCACTGGTTCTGCATTGTTTAGTAACAATCGTATGACTGGGACCCTGAACACAGATGAAACCACTCTTCTACTTCTACTTGGAAATAGTCAAAAAGGCGAACATCGCATGACAAGAAAAGTACGTTCTAACATGGAGTCCACCTTGTATGACTACATAACTGTTGATGTTTTGAAATCAAAAAGAAAATTAAACGTAAGAAGAGTGGATCAGAATATGTATGATGTTGAAATCAATTTAACTCTTAAATTAGATGCAATTGAATATCCAGCGGATCATATGTATAAAAAGAACACCATCGCTTCACTAAATGAGATATTGTCAAAACAGCTCACAAGAGAAGCGAATGAAATCTTATTGAGTCTTCAAAAAGCAAATTGCGATTATTTAGGTATAGGGAGACAAGTACAGGCTCGATATAACTCATCTTGGCATACAATCAACTGGAAAGAGGTTTACCCTACGATCAACATGAAGGCAAATGTCACAGCCGAAATTGAAACTCATGGTATTGTTAATTAATTTAATCCTTCAACCTATTCTATTGAGTAAAGAAGAACTTTCTAATTACGGGAACAACGTCTTTTAGGATATCTCTAAAAACGTGAACTCAACGAGAACTATAAATGGAGGAAGTTATTATATATGCCAAGGACGTAAAAGTAGGAAAGCTGATAGTAACCATTCTACCGTTTTTCGCAAGCAAGGCTCTTTAATGCTTGAGATCGGTTTTCACTTTGTCAATTGGTAGATAAATAAAAAGTCTTAAAGGATGTTGCTATGTGATAAATGAAAACGATGGTGTACAAACTACCTCACAATTAAACGTATTGAGTGAAGTCAGTACAATTTTGAGGAATTAAATACTGAGTTTTGGTTGCGTGGGGGTTGGGCAATCGATTTCTTACTTGGTAGAATAACACGTCGACATAGTGATATAGATATAGTAACATGGATAGAAAATAGGGAAAATGTGGAATGGGAACTTGTAAATGCTGGGTATGAACAATTACCCGTTAAAGAACAGTTTCGTAGGAGGCAATCGGATTTTTGTAAGAATAATATAGAGATTACTCTTTCCTACTTAACTTATAACGGTGGTGGAAGTCTCATTTTGAACGGCTTACCTCAATGGGTATGGCGAGCGGACTCCCTTCTACTAAATGATTATCTTTTAGATGGAGTATACGCAAAGGTTATACACCCGAAACAGCTATTGGAAGAAAAGAAAACTTATCAACGAATTGGTCGACCATATCGAAAAAAAGATGCAGAAAGTAAAAAAGTATTGAAAGAGATTATATCTAAATTTAGCTAATATTGTTAAACTTATCCATTGTAATACGATTGTTGAACAACAAATATAAAAAATAATTAAACTCTAAAAACCAACTGTAACAAGGGAACTACGTATAGTATATAGATTTACTTCATAAAAGAAAGAAGTATTAATATACAAAGGGCTTGTAACGCACATTAACCTTTCGCGTCATTGAGTCTATAGACTTCATTTAACCGCTATAAAATTGAAACTAGCACTAGAGAATTAGAGGAGCTTGGTGCTAAAAATAATTGATTTGTTACACATATGTTTATTGTATTTATGATTTAATTTTTCTTAAAAATCTTTATTGCAAATAAGATTGTTTGTAGGATTAGTGTAATAGCAATTACAGTTAGGATTATATTTAAGTATGATAAGCTAGAGGATAAAGTTGATATTAGACTATCAATATTGTATCCAAGGTTATCAATTGAATTAGGTAAATTTTGAGTTAGATACATTAACGTTTCACTAATTTCAGTCATCAGAAACCTCCTATTAGTTAATGGTATATATTATAATATAAAACCAAAAAATTAGAAATATACCATGTAAATTAATTGCATTATTGGTCCTTTTTTAAATGGAAATAGGGTTTTCATTTATACTCCATGAATATAGAGCTTAGGAAGGTGGAGGAAATTGGGCAAAATACCTACATCATTTATTGAATATACAGAACTTTTTCCAACTTTTAAAGAAGCGATTTCTTGGGAACTTTTGCGACAATGGTCACTGTCAGAGGTATGGAGAATAGAAATGAAAGACGAAGGTTCACTCATAATCAAACAAGGAAAGGGAGAGAATTCACGTGAGGTTTCGGTTTACACACAATTATTAATTCCTCTTGAACTCGATCTCCCCAGGATGTATAAGGCTTATGAAAATCGTGGTATTGGAATATTAATCATGGATGATCTTAAAGGGAAAACATTAGAAGAAGATCCTCAAGTCTTTGATTTTATTGCTGCTGCAAAAATTCTATCAACCATTCGCAACAAGTCGAGAGTAGGAATTCTTGAGGGGAAACTTACAGATGCGGATCACTCAACATTTTATGTTTCAGAAGACAGCATAATGAACGATCTACTTTATATAAGCCGTCAGAGTGAATTTATAGAAGCTAATCAAGATCTCATCTTCAAAAAGGCATTAGATGTGTTGCCTTACCATCTTAGTCGATTGTATAAGGAGTTTCCCGTTACACTCACACACAATGATTACCATCCCAAAAATCTAATAAAAAATGATGATGGTATAGCTGTCATTGACTGGGCATCAGCATACGTTAGCCCACATCTTGGGGATTTATACTGCTTAATTCACTCAGCTAAAGATTATAAAATAGATCCGGACGATTTGATTTTGGCATACTGTGAAGAAACTGATGGTTATGGGGCACATGATATTGAGTGGCAAGTGACCATGGGCGGTATTTGCTGGACGATTCATATGCTTCGCCAACTTTTAGAATATGGAGTCGAAGCCATTCCTATTGCGCACGAATGGATTCCTGAGATGATATCAGATATTCGTGTATTATTAGATAAATTGTAGTTAGTATACAGTGAACAATAAAAAAATAATGGTTAGAAAAATAGTTCAATAGTTAATGTTTCAGGAGAGGAGACTACTATCATTTACGTACAAGAGGATCGTTTAATCATACGTTCAATGATGAAAGACGATACAGATAAGTTTGTCGTTGCTTTTGAGAAACAGGGGTGGCACAAGCCATTTGAACTGTTTGAAGAGTATTATAAACAACAAACCCATAATGAGCGAAAAGTAATCGTTGCTGCACTCAATGATCAAGTTTGTGGTTACGTGACCTTGTTAGATAAAACGTATACAGGTCCATTTTCTACAGAGAGCATTCCTGAAATTGTTGATTTAAACGTGCTGATTAAGTATCAGAAAAAAGGGATAGGTAATAAACTAATGGATGTTGCTGAAACGTTAGCAAAACAAAAAAGTGATCTTGTATCTTTGGCTGTTGGGTTACATTACGGTTATGGGGCGGCACAAAGAATGTATATCAAGCGTGGATATGTACCAGATGGCTCAGGTGCTTGGTATAGAGGGAAACAATTGGAGCAATATTCAAATTGTATGAATGATGACGACCTCACCCTTTATTTATTAAAAATCTTAGTGAAGGTTGAACCATTTATTACAGTAAGGGATGCAGCAATGTAAGAAAGGAGCTTTATTACTAAAAATACCCCACACATTTATGTATGGGGTAGTAGTCAAACTTTTCGCAATGCAGTTTTTACATCCTTGTATATAGTAAAGGTGTTGAGATTAAGCCCTAGTTGAACTATGGTTTGAGCTAATTCGGGTCTTAATCCTGTGATGACAGAATCTACACCTAAGATTTTCAGGGTTTTACTGATATCGAAGATCTTGCCTGCGACGAAAGTATCAAACGAATAAATCCCCGAGAAATCTAGGATAAGGGTTTCAACCTTAGCTTCAGCCACATTAGGTAGGGTAACATTAAAAATCGTATCTAATCTCTGACTGTTTAAAGAACCAACTAGTGGTATAACTGAAACATCTTCTTTTATAGGAACGATCGGGGCAGAAAGAGATAGGATCTCTTTTTCAGCAAGCGATAAATGATTTTCATGACGCTTTGTATACTTAATGCTTGTTTGTAGAATGGCTTCATCAAAAATACGTACGGTTTTATTTGAGAGTCTATTACAATCTTTAGAATGGAAGTTATTTTTTTCACAGAGTTCTTGATAAGCGAGTAGTAACTCATATCGATAATTACTTAAAAGTTCAATCAGGTCAAAAATACCCATTCCAAGTTCTGTGGCTTCGTCTAAGATATCAAAATCTAGTGTAAACGATTCTCCTTGTTGTGTTTCATCTGTAAGGGTTAATTTAAGTTGTAGTAAGATTTCATTTAAAAGTGTCCAATGTAATGTTTCTTCTTTTTCTGATAGATTCTCTAATAGGTCATTATCTGCAAGGTGAGTCTTAGTATATATTTTGGATGTTAAAGAAGTTAAATCTTCAAACATCATATTTGAAATTATGACTGATTTCATATGCAACACCCTTATTTCAATAAATTTGTATACGGACTGTGTGTTAAAAACTATGAGTGGTAGCAACGTATGCTGTTCGAAATCTGGGGACTGTCAAATTGAACGATCAATTTCATATGTAATATTCTAGTTCTCCTGAAAACGTAATGCTATCCTCCTTTCATTTCATTATTCTTATATTTTTGAACACAAACCTTAATTCCCTTTTTAGGGATACTTGAAACATTTACAGTGTTCTCTTGTTAGCATTAGAGAGAACGAAAAAAGGTATACCATGTATCGGCATACCTTGTGAGACATATCTTACTTGCCTATCGTTACAAAAAGGGACATTAATGAACACTAACGTACGTAAGTAATTTACTATGGTTTATTAAGACTGTCTCTAAAAACTGAATATCTTTTTGTATTTCCACTTTTAAATTTTTGTCAATGGCGTATAAAAGGTCTACTTCCAGCCTCTTAATCTCTTCTGTAAAAAAGAGATCATCATTCTGATTAACCAATTTTCACACCTCTTAAATAGAATTGTCTAAGGGTTTATTACCCAAGAAGAATCCGTCTCAAACTAATCTCAAAGTAGCTAGAAGTGAATTTAAATAGTAAAAAAATCAACCAAAAGACAGTAGAATTGATATCCTTTTATTAGCCAAATGGTCGTTTATAATCGAAAAAGTATCTTTATTTAATTTAGATGAGAATATCGAGTATTTGATCTGATAGATTTTGAAGAGGTATCCCGTCAGTATTACATAACATAACAAGTCCAACATTTATCGTTGGTATCATAGCTGCAAAACTGCTGACTCCAGGGTATCCTCCAGCATGTTCGACGATGTTTAGATCGCGCACATTTTTAATTTTCCAACCTAGTCCGTAGCTTAATCCAGGCGCTCTTTGTGCAATCATAGAAAACATTTTATCTCTAGTTGAAAGACTAATGATCTTTTGCTCACTTCCCATTAATGCAATAAGATATTTTGCCATGTCATTTGTAGTAGAATAAATAAAGCCAACCGGTGCCCCTAAGCGATTAGTTGGAGCTGTTACGTTGATAAAACGATTATTATATAATGAATAGTATTCACTCATATTTTGTAGAGAAGCTGTTGAAGGGTTTATATGTGTATTAGTTAAGCCTAAGGGTATTATGATCTTATCTAGTACATAATCTTCCCAACTTAAACCGCTTACTTTTTCTACTATATCAGCTAAAATGGCATATGCATCAGTACAATATTGCCACCCTTCACCAGGTTTATAATCTAATGTTATATTGGAGAAATACCTTGTAATATCCTCTCTAGTCTTTATTTTACTTATCGTTACTTCAAAGGTAGGGAACTGTTCAAAGATAAAGTGATATTCAACATGCTTCTTTGCATATTGTAACAAGTTATTATCTAATAATGACACAAGCCATATATTATCTGGGAATCCTGCTGTATGGCTTAGTATTTGTTTGGAGGTAATTTTGACATACTCACCACTTTTTGCTTTAAAATAAGGCAAGTACTCAATAACAGGTGTATCTAAGTTGAAATCGTTATTTTCTTCTAAATGCAACATGGCAAGTGCGGTAAAACTTTTTGATAGGCTCATGATCGAACTTATTGTATCTTGTTTCATAGGTTTTTTTAAATCAATGTTTGAGACACCATACTCATAAGTGAAATTACTTTTGCAGTCAGATACTATTTGTAAGCTAAGCCCAGGTAACTTGTTATCAAGTATAAAGTTATTAATTATTTCTTCTATTTTATGTGATAACTCATTCATAGAATGAACCTCCTAATTTTCCTGCCTATAATGAAAAGTCTTAACACATTAAAAGAATTCAGTTTAATTAGAATGTTAATACTTTCTAAAGATTAATCCAAGGTTTTGACAGAATCAAAAGTCTAAAATAATAAAGCCCTCAATTATAATGAGAGCTTTTCATGTTTATTTAATTCTATATACTACACGAGTACCACAAATGAGGTCGTGTAAAGCTTTCTTATCCTTAGTAAAACCAGCCATGATATAGCCGACCATAAAGGTAAATGTAGAGATTATGTAAGCGAAGTAGCGACCAATGGATCTGCCAATCCCAATTTGTTTGTTATCAAGAGTAAGTACTTGAATACCTAATATTAGTTTTCCTGGAGATGCCTTAAGTTTGCTTGCAGTAAAGATGACGATAAATATTATAGAATAAATAAACATAAAAATATCTAAAGCTGTGGAATCCTCAAAATCAATTGATGGAGCTTCGAATACGATCATCACTAGTAGCCCAATTCCTCCCATTATTAATCCATCAATAATTGCAGCCATAGCTCTAATCCAAAAGCCTGCAGGTTTGTAATTCATGATGTGTTCTCTCCTCGATTTATGTAATAGATTTCATTGTATATTTTACCATAATATACACTTATTAAGAATAATAAATAACAATACAAAAGTCAGGGGGGAGTTAAGTGCGGCGATGTATATCTGTTTTAATCGTGTTATTTGTAATGTCAGGTTGCGGGTTTGTTGGAAATACGAAATGCTCACCATCATCAACGGGAATAGAAACTGAAAGAGAATGGTATTCCTTTAAGGATTCTGTGGAACAAGCTGATCTAATTGTTGAAGTAGAAATAGTAGAAAACTCCATTATTAATGGGTATATGTGTAAAACGAAGCACACTGCAACGGTTCTTGAGAACTTTGGAGGAGAGTCAGAGCAAGAGATTACCTTTTTACAGGAAGGTGGTAACGGTGCACTAGTAAATGGTAATGAAATCTTTCAGCCCGGTGATAGATATATATTAATGTTAAAGGAAACAGTGGGTGAGTCAGCTGCCCAATTTTGGATACTTGGAGATGAGCTTAGTACTTATAAAGTAGATGGGCATTCACTTATAAGGAAGTATAGATATGAAGAATTGCAATCAATTGAAATAGATCATATGACTGATTTAATAGAGGATGAAAATATGCAGATAGTTGATAGAGAAAAACTTATTGAAAAGGTAAAAGAAACTAGAGAATAGCTAAATTTATATTATTCTCTATTTCTCATATTCTTCATAGCTAAGATAACGGTTAAGTTCATGTTCTCTTTAAATACACCTGTCTCGTCAATAGCAAGTAATTCTTCTGTTAAATGCTTTTCAAACATCGTTTTGTTCTCACCTAGAAATCTCTGTGCGCCATATGAAGTCGAATACAAATGGCCTATAATTGTTTCAATTGACCATATATGCTCATAAACAGGCAGTTGGTGTACTTCTAATTCAAACCTTGAATTAATAACAATATCTTGATGACTTAAAGTTGGATGTACGTAGGTTGAATTTCCTGCTCTTCTCTCATTCCCATACCACTCTCTCACCACTTCGCTTAGCTTCGTTTGCCAGGGCAATTGTTCTTCATTTGGGGAGTAATGATCGATGATAGCGACTCCTCCTTGATCTGGTAACATATCGTATAGGGTTTCGAGCGTCGCCTCTCTGTTCAGCCAATGAAATGCTTTTGCAATAGTGACAAACGTAAAACGATCATTAGCGCGAACCTGATAGTCTTCAAGTGTTTTATTTATAAACTTAACATTCTCCACCCTATACTCATTAGAAAGACGTTTTGCTTCAAGGAGCATCTCAGGATCCGTGTCTATAGCAATAATTTCTTCAAACCAGTCAGTAAATCTAAACGTTAATTGTCCAGTCCCACATCCTAGATCAAGCATTCTTCCCTTGCCGTTCATTTTGAACTGATCAATTAAGAACCGGATCAAGAAAGAAGGATAAATAGGTCTGTATTTAGAATAATATCTAGCAGTACCTTTGAACAAATCTTCTCCGTAATTAGCCATTAGCATAGTACTCCTTTGAAGAAATTATATTTTAGAATCTATTTACACAGGTAAATGCTAATAATAACATTTGAAGAAATGATTTTCACTTTTTTGTATACACTCGATAATCTATTAATTACCTTAAGTTCCATTGTTATCTTTAATCAATTTATTAGACTTTAAAGGGGTATAAATAATTGAAAAAAGTATTATTGGTAATATTTGTAGTTTTACTCTTTGGATGTTCTAAAGAAAAAATGGATTATCTTGATGAAACCAAAAGCACGAAGATCTCCTCATTTGATATTGAGAATACTTATTTGAATTCTAGTTCAAATGACATTATTAAAAGTTTAGGTGATCCTGATTATATTGAAGAGGTAGAGTCCTCACCGGAAAAGTATTATATATATGGTCCTAAGGAGGATAAGAGTGATTTAGAAATAGGAGTGTCAAATGAGAAAATTAGCTGCTTCCTCCTTTTTACAAATGAATACGAATTTAATAATGATACTATAATAAATCAATCAAAAGATGAAATTGTCAGCAGATATGGATCAAACTACTATTTAAGAGAAGATACAGGATCAAACATTCTAGGCTATTTTGATAAAGAAAATAATTATAACTTAGAATTTTATTTAAATGCTGAAGACAATGTTACTCACCTCATACTAGAGATATATGAAGACCAGTAGAGAATCAGATATAGAATATAAGATCAGTATGAGTTTTGATAATAGACATAGTTGTAAGGCTAACTCAATAAGAGACCATACATATCTCTTTGGTCAATCCTTTACACCTAGTAGGTGAATTCAAACACTTTTAATAACTCTACAAGGATTCCCAGCTGCTATAACATTAGAAGGAATATCTTTAGTTACGACACTACCTCCACCTATCACCGTATTATCTCCTATAGTTACTCCAGGCATGACACAAACATTTCCTCCGATCCACACGTTATTACCGACCGTTATTGGATATGCGTATTCTAAGCCTTTATTTCTTTCAGTCGCATCAATCGGATGGCCGGCTGTATAAAAAGCACAGTTCGGAGCTACAAAGACATTATCCCCAAAAGTCACTTTTGCACAATCAAGAATAATTAGATTGTGGTTTGAAAAAAAGTTCTCCCCCAGTTCAATATTGTATCCATAGTCACAATTAAAAGTAGGTAGGATTTCAAAAGTGGATCCCGTTTTGCCAAATAAGCTCTTGAGAATGTCATGAGATTTGTCTGCTTCATCGGGTGGTAGTTGGTTAAATGCAAAGCATTGGCTTTTAGCATATTTACGCTCTTGGATTAGATCGCTATCTCCGTTTGCATCATACATTTTTCCTTGTAACATTTTTTCCTTTTCAGTTAACATGTCCATATCTCCTTATTGAATATTGAATAGAGTTGAAACTTTTAAGGTACATATGTGTATGATATCATACTTGTATATACAAGTTGAAATTAGAGTAATTATTGTTCCTGTATTAAAACAATAATGGGAGGTTCCTGGTTATGAGCGATACTATTATTTTGATGGAGAAGTTTCACAATGAGGAAATGGATAAGAATCTAAGATGGTTTTCCGAACCTAAAGACTGGAAGATTAATTCAAAAGAATCGCAGTTAACGATTAAGCCTGATAAACAAACAGATTTTTGGCAGCAAACCCATTACGGTTTTCAAGTGGATAACGGGCATTTCTTATATGATCAAGTTGAAGGTGATTTTAGGTTAACAACGAAGGTGAATTCTAAACCAATGCACAGATATGATCAAGCTGGTTTAATGGTTAGATTTTCATCTGATTCTTGGATAAAAACATCTTTAGAATTCATACCTGATGGAAAGAGTAAACTAGGAGCAGTGGTTACCAATGCTGGATATTCAGATTGGTCTAGCCAGGAGATTGACGAGGTTCCAGATTCACTACATTTCCGAATATCTAGAAAAAAGACTACGTATTACGTCGATTTTTCATTAGACGGTACGAATTGGAGTCAGATACGTATGTCTCACTTATTTACAAAAACGGATTCCATGAATGTAGGTATTTATGCTTGCAGTCCACAAGAAAGCGGATATGAAGTCGATTTTGATTTTATGAAAATTGAAAGAATAAACAAAGATACAGAAGTGTATGGATAAAAAAAATGGATATTCAACACTATTTGTTCACCGCGTGACTTGAGCACTGAGGCTTTAAGAGCTTAGGTGCTTTTTGTTGTGTTCAACACCATTTAGTAGAAACATCATTGAATCTATCTGGCTGATGATATAATGGGAGGAAATAACCAAATATTGTTTAATTTTATTTTGAAATAACATGGTAACGGAGGAAGAATCGATGAATACGATTGACTTAATAATTTTGAATTTTGAAGAAGTTAGAAGACGAAGCATCAAATTGTGGAATGCCATTCCATTAGAATATGTTGATTGGAAACCGGATGAAGGAGCAATGACTTGTGCAGAAATGGTCGTACATGTGTTAGAAAGTGAACACATCTATCATCAAATTCTTTTAGCTAAAGGAACTGCTAACTTTTCTGGAGAATTCAGCACTCCATTTACTAGTAAGCCATTTAAGTCTATTGAAGAAGAATTAGAATTTGCAAAGCCATATCGGGAGAACTTTATACAGTACATAAAAGAACTAAGTCCAAAAGATTTGGATGAGATAAAAATAGATCGAAGTGATGCAGGATACATTCGAACGTTAGGTGATATGCTTTTGCGAATTGCATATCATGAGTCTGTACACACAGGTCAATTATTAGATTATATGCGAACAATGAATGTTGATCGGCCAAGGCTTTGGGATTAATGAAAGAAGAGTGGCTTTCTATACGTAAAGTTTGAAAGGGTCGATACAATGAGTGATTTTTATGGAGAACTTTGCACGAAGATGTACGAAAAGGAGAAGTCTTTAGCGGATGAGAAAGAACTTGAGTTTTATCTTTCATTTGTTAAAAATCAAGAAATGAAAGTACTAGAACCTATGTGTGGAAATGGTAGAATGTTAATTCCTTTTTTGCAAAAGGGAATTAATATTGAGGGGTTTGATATATCGGAAGAGATGCTTAAGGTATGTAAAGAAAAAGGTGAAACCTTAAAGTTAAATCCAAATGTCTATAAAAAAGGAATTGAAGAATTTGAAACTGAAAAACGATATGATCTGATTCTCATCCCTTTTGGATCTTTTTCGCTTCTCCCTGATCCTATAGTCAATAAGAGTCTTCAGAATTTAAAAAGAGTTTTAAGCAGTAAGGGGAAGCTGCTATTAACTATTATGGAGAAAGGAAAAGAGATCGAAGAAGTCTTAGATTGGAAAGAAACGAATAGAATCACCTTTACGGATGAAACAATCGTTGAATACAAAAAAGTTACTTTTAATGAACATACGGATATGGTAGAGACTGAATTAAAGTATCAATCCATTCAAAACAATACGGTTCAGAGGTCAGAAATCATGAATTTTCCGATTAAGCTTTATGACTTTAAAGAGTTTGAGAAGACATTAAAAGCAAATGGTTTTAAAGATATTTTTATTCATGAAGTGGAGAATGGGTACGGGGGTGGGAGTTCCTTTCAAGTGTTTGAATGTTCATGAATTCATATCAACTGATTTATAGGGATGGGGCTCTTGGCTCTTTAACAGGAAACATGTAGGCCTCTTTTATCATAAGAGTAATGTCATAGCAAAAACGTTATACGCATCAATGGGATTTGTAGATACAGGAATTATTCAGAATTATTCGATGCATGCGATGAAGAACCTTACGTATGGAGGATATTCAGATGACTAGTGAAAAGGATGAAATATTAGCGGGTGGAAATGTATCAAATGTTTATCGTTCTGGTAGTACCGTACGACGAAATCAAAATCAGGATAGCAGTAAAATTCATAAACTATTACTCCATTTAGATAAAAAGAATTTTAATTATGCCCCAAAATTTATAGGAATTGATGAGCAGGGGAGAGAGGTATTAAGTTATATCGAGGGTGAAGCGGGGAATGATCCAGTAAAAGAGTATATGCGGTCTAACCTAGTTTTAAAAGACATTGCAAGCATGCTCCGGTTTTATCATGATTCCGTTTGTGATTTTGATTTATTAAATGAATGGGAGCCTATGATCAATACACCGGGATTGAAAGAGGTCATTTGCCATAATGATTTTGCGTTGTACAATATTGTATTCCAAAAAGAAAGACCTGTAGGCATGATAGATTTCGATGTAGCTGCGCCTGGTCCAAGGCTTTGGGATATCGCTTATACTCTATATACATGCGTCCCACTAAGTAGAGTCACTTATAACGAAAAAGGTGACCCCACCTATTATAATCACTCAATAGATGCTCCTAAAAGAAAAGAAAAAGTGGGGATCTTTTTTGAAGCGTATGGGCTTCAAGGACTTGAAAAAGGTTTATTTGAAATGGTCATCCTTAGAATCGAAGGGTTATGTCGCTATATTGTTGAAAAAGCCAATCAAGGAGAAATGGCTTTTCAGAACATGATAAAAGAAGGGCATCTTGAGCACTATAGGAAAGATGTTGAATTCTTACGTAATCACGGAAAAGAATTTCTTCTAGAAGACTAATCTTACTTCATAAAAATCATTAGACTTATAAATAACTATCCTATACCATCCTCCTCACACCGTTAACTAGCATAGAGCTTAAAATTGTGAATGATAAAAAGACAAACCACGTATTTATATTAAAATATTGATTATTTAATTGCTTGCTAAAACCAACTGTAATCATGTGGATATACTCTATGTCATGGACTCCCATAAAATCGAAGTATTCGTTTGTTAGCATATCTCTGTAATCGTCTAACTTACTAAATTGATACATAATCCCAAAACATATATGTGAGATTAAGAAGAGTAGGAGTATGTTCATTTGTGCCTTTTTAATCTCTATATGCCTTAAAAGCATCGATAGTATCCAGACAATACTAACTGTAATTGGTATTAAAATGAACACAAATACAATGGCGATATTTCCATTTCCAGCGCTAAATGGTGGTTTTGAACTAGCTGTTAGATTACACAGAAGAAAGATTCCAGCAGTTAAAGAATATAAGATTGCTAGTATTAGCTTACTCATAAGTACCTCCCAATATAGGATTTAAGCTTGGGCCTTGTTATGCAATAGTGTACTATCAGAATCAAACTCCTAGATGTATAGTGTAAAAACATTGACATCAAGGAGTGAGAACAAAATGAGTATCGTTTCTTTCATTATATATTGTTTCGTCATTACAGTTACGCCTGGAACCACTAATATCCTCATTCTAAATACAGTACAGAATGATGGCGTGAAAAGTGCCATGGTATTTGCTTATGGATCAGTATTAGGATTTGGAATCATTTTGGCTAGTGCAGCATTTCTTAGTTCGTTTTTCGCTAACGTTCTCCCGAGTATCATCATTTTTGTTCAAATAGGGGGGACCTTTTATATGCTCTATTTAGCGTACCAAATTTATAAAATGGACGCTTCTAATGATACAAAGACAGAGGGTAGAACGTCATTTAACCGCGGGTTATTCGTTCAGTTATTGAATCCAAAACCAATTATGTTTGCCTTAACCTTATTTCCAAGCTTTGTGTTACCGTATTATAATAGTACCTTATCTCTAACGATCACTGTTGCTGGTGTGACACTTATCGGATTTCTTTCGTTTATCTTATGGGTGACCTTTGGAGCAATATTCAAGGAGTTTCTGAAAAAATATCATAAAGCAGCCAATACAACCATGGCCGTTTTTATCGTTTATGCAGCTGTAATGATTTGGATCTGACAGAATGGAGGTGTGTACAGATGAATGAATTTACCTATAAAAAACACAAACGAATCAAGGCATTATCAGCAACGATGAGTGATTTCTCATATAAGAAGCACTCTCATGGTGAATATGCGATTGGTGTGACAAAACGTGGGATTCAACATTATCATTTAGATGGACACCTTCAACTTTCTCATCAAAATGGAATTATGTTTTTTAATCCAGAACAAATTCATGATGGTATGGCGCATGATGATTCGGGGTTAGAGTATGTCATGTTATATATTGAACCAAGTCTTTTATTAGAAGCGACAGAGAAAAAGGACCTCATTCGCTTTTCTTCACCGATTATTTATAATCAAATCATTCAACACCATATCTTAAATCTTGTAGATGCGATCTTTAATGAAGAAGACGAAAATAGCTGTGACGAGTTATTTTTTAACCTAACGGAAAGCTTGATTGGCTATAATACCACTACTAAAGATAATCAAGATGCGTTAATCCTAAAGATGAAGGAAGAGATGAGCTCTGACAACAAATTAAAAATCGACTCAGTTGCTAGTACGTTTGGGATGTCAAAATTTCAGTTTATACGTTACTTTAATACACAAACTGGAATTACTCCCTATCAGTTCTTTCTTAATACGAAAGTAGAAAGAGCAAGAGCGCTCTTAGAAAAAGAAAAAGATATTTATTTAGCTGTGAATGAATGTGACTTTGTCGACTTAACTCATCTAAATCGTCAGTTTAAAAGAGTGTATGGACTAACGGTCAACGACTATTTGAAACAGATACAATGATAATCAAACATGGATACTTAAGAATCTGTGACTTTCTCTATAATGTATTTATGATACTAGTGAGATGAAAGCTACATTCATTACAATGTACTAAGCATGGGATGTCTAAATCAACTAATAATATTTTTTAAATCCTTTACTCACTGTACCGTTATAACCTGCGTTCTCAAAGAAGTTATGTGCTTGAGTCCTCTTTGAATTGCTCAATAGCATAACTCTATGACAATCTATTGTAAGACAATAGTGGTCGACAAACTCAAGTAATTTTGTTCCAATTCGCTTGTTCCGATGATTCTCGTGGATAACTACGTTTTCTACCACTCCGTAAGGACTTTCACCATGTAAGGCTTGTAAACAAATATTGAGAGTTAATGTTCCAATAATTGCTCCATTCTCTTCGTAAACAAGTATGAAATTATTAGGATCTTCCTTGATTTTATCGATTTGTTCACCAAGAACTTCTCTTTTTTTACTATTGGGTACTAACATTCTATATAGTTCATTGATCTGCTCTTTATCACTACTAATAGCTTCACGTATCATTTTTTATTCCTCCTGATATTGTATAACACTACATTCGCGACTAACGTATATATTCCTTTTAAGAGCATTTAGATAGGTTGAGATAATTTCTAATGAAGATTATAAAAGAGAGAGATTACGTAGAAGGTCATGGTTTAACTAAATTTGTAGAAGATGTATTCGGAATCAAGTGGGATTGAGCCTTTTAATATTCAAAATCTGAAGAAAGAAACCAAGGCTTTAAGAGCTTTGGCGCTTCTTATTTTATTATAGATGCAGGTTTTTGAAAGTGATTGGTGAATGGTTAGATAGGCAACGATATGTAATAGGAGGAATGCAAATGGACAACCTGATATTTCATAATTTTCATCCGCCAGATGAAGTAAGAACGTTTCACATTCCTAAAGTAGGAATTAAAAGATTTGATGATCAATATCTTGTTTATGATGTTCTAGTAGATAAACAAACGATTCTAAGACATTACTCATTTAAAAAACATTGGTTTGAGATAAATATCAGTTTTGATTTAGATGGAGGATTTGTTCAAGAAGAGGATAAAATAACAAAGTTTGTATGGAGCTACAACTGCGATATATGTACGCCTTTTTTTGTAGTTAACGGACAAGTATATAATGTGGATTTAATGTTAGATGTTTTAGTAACAAGTGATGAGAGTGGATATCTAATCAAAGATGAAGATGAATTTGTCGAAGGGTATGGGTTGAATTGGATTTCTGAGTATGAGAGATATTGGGCAGTGGAGAGCTGCGACAAGTTAGTATCAATTATACGTGAAAACAGACTTAGGTCTTTTTTAGAAGAAGTATATCCATTCCGAGACCTGAATCAAGCTGGAATTCAACCTTTGTTTAAAAAGTCTAGACTAAAGAACCACTTAATATTGGAGAAGAAGAGAAGAGCATCATTTTATTAACAAACGCAAAAAAAGAACTGAATTTCAGTTCTTTTTTACTAACCAAGTTATTAAATTCTTGCCATCTTCAATCGTTAGTGCATTATTCGTTATTGAATCAATAATTGAGATCCAAGCTGAGTAGATCACGGATTCTAATCCTTTTATACCAGTTTCTCCACACAATTCCTCAATGAGCATATAGACTTTGTTCGCCTCGAGTCCATAAGAGTCAATAAATAAATAGCTCATCTTCTTTTTAATGACAAAGTCTAATCCTGTTTTTAAAGCGGCTTCGATTTTTTCAAGGGGCGTTTCAAATAAATCAATAACCCCTTCCATTCTGTCAACGATCCTTTGCTCTACCTCTCTTTTAATAATGTCTAGCAGCTTCGACTTTGACCCAAAGTGATGATAAATGGCTCCCGTTGTTACATTCGCTTTTTTGGCAATATCATTAATATTTGTTTCTTCAAACCTTTGCTTTGTAAAGGTATCTAATGCACTTGTTAAGATCTTTTCCTTAGTGCTTCCTGGTAGTGGTATATATTCTTTCATAGTAAATATTGTATCATATTGACACGTTAGCGTAAAATGATTATGATTTACGTAATCTAATTATGTACATACAAGGAGGAATTTGTTAATGAAACTTTCATTTTTATGCCACCCAACAAAGGACTTAAAAAAATCGCTTTCTTTCTATCGTGAACAGCTTGGATTGGAGGAAGCTTGGAGAGAAGGAGAGCATACAGTCGCATTACATCTTAAGGGAAATAGTGAGGTTCAACTGATGATTGAGATAGATGAGGGTGTACCAGCAGGAGGCGTCTTTATTGTAGATGATGTTAACAAGTTTTATGAAGATAACCGATTAACTCTGAATTTCATTAAAGAGCCATGTGATATTCCTCCTGGAAGATACGCAATTTTTAATGATATTGATGGGAATTCTCTAAGAATTATTGATATGACTAACGAAACGTATGGGGAATAAAATTAATGTATATCGTCCTTCATTCGTATCCAGTTCAGCAGGAAGATAGTAGAATTAATATCTTATTTGATCAATTCTCAAAATTAGTAGACGTTACTAGAGTAATGAATGCTGAATTTGAAATGGTGTAGGTTAAATCATAACCTCAGTACCAAGGCTGAATCTGTCTTGGTCCTTTTTTGTGAAGGGTATTGTAATAATTTGGCGAATGTGTACCTGTAGTGAATGCAATACTCTACATAGAAAAGAGGAGAGATCATATGAAGCCTAAAGTACTTGTTCTAGGTTCCTATCATCTGAATGAGGTAAACAGCATAGGAATGGATGCTGAGGATGGGAAGATTCTAGTGCCTGATCGTGAGAAGGAACTAATGGAACTGCTGCAAAAAATGGAAGCCTTTCAACCAACTAAAGTGGCAGTTGAGGTTGAAGTGAAGCGGCAAGAGGAGATCGATAGAGAGTATCAAACATACCTAAGCGGTAACTGGAAGCTGCCACTTAATGAAATTCATCAAGTGGGGTTTCGTTTAGCTAAGTCGATGAATCACCAGCACGTATTTGCAGTTGATTGGATGGGTTCAGTGCCAGAACAGAAATCACTTGGAGACATCTTAGATTGGGCAGAAGCTCATCAGCCTGAACTAAGCCGGATGATGAAAGAACAAATTGAATCGATTAACAAGCAATTTACGTTTTTTGATGACAGGAGTTTAGTAGAAAACTATTGTCACATAAACCACCCTGCATCCATCAAAAAAAGCCATGAGATCTATATGCACGTTGCTCGTATTGGAGAGTGGAACAATTATGTGGGAATGGATTGGCTCCGCTGGTGGTACCAAAGAAACTTAATCCTATACGCTAACCTCACAAGACTCATTGATTCAAATGATGATCGAATCTTTTTAGTTATAGGCAGTAGTCATTTGCATACGGTGAACCAGTTTTTAAAGGAATCTGGGCTTTTTCAAGTTGAAGATGCGTATGAGTATTTAACAGATTAATTGATGAAGAATGGGAGGAGTTGTGATGTTTGGCTATATTTCTGAATTCAGGGAGTATTATTTAAAGCTATTAGCGTTAACACAAGATTATCAACCTCACCCAGGTGGAGCTAGCGCACATTTTCACTATCAAAATTCAGATCATACACAGTTAAAAGAGCTAAAAGATAGATACGAGTTAGAAGAAATAGCGGGATACGGAAGTGAGACGGAACAGGTGTTAAACCTCACCACTTGGGTGAATAAAAGATTAACACATGGAAGCATGTCTCATCATGAGATCAACCATTCATTACACATCTTAGAAATGGCAAAGCAAGAGAGTCTGAGCGCAAATTGTTATGTAATCGCAACGGTTTTAAATGAAGTATTATTAAGTATGGGATTTAAAACAAAAAGAGTTCAATGTATGCCTTATGATTCGCTTGATTTAGATAGTCATGTCGTTAATCTTGTCTATCTTGCAGAACAAGAAAGATGGATTTTTGTGGATGCATCATGGAACAGGTTCGTTACGGATGAAAGTGGCCATATCTTGGACCTTAAGACATTTAGGGAACGGCTTGCAAAAAACAAAACAGTTTTAGTGAACGGTCAGGATACAGTTTCAGATGAAAGCACATTTTATCTTAACTACATGTCTAAAAACCTTTTTTGGTTTTTATGTCCAGCTGTCAGTGAGTTTAACTCAGATGAAGGAACATCCATTCAAACCTATTACGCATTATATCCAAATTACTATAATCCACTGAGCAAATTACAACCCAATCGTAAAGTAATGGTTCCATTGTATAATCCAGAAGAATTTTGGAAGTGATTTAAAAGATTTGTTCTAATTTGTAGTATAAGAAATACCTTAGAACATGGGTCGTATAATTAGGTGAGGTCTGAACGGAGCGATCATGGATAAGAGAAATCAATCATATGAGATGATCTTATTAAACCAGCGAAACTATATGTGAGGATGAAAGATATGAAAAAACAAGACCCTCGTATTAAACGCACAAGAGCATTAATCATCAACACATTTTATGAGCTTTCAAAGAGGAAGAGCTTTGAAGAGATATCAATAGCAGATATCACGAAAGAAGCAGAAATCAACCGCTCTACCTTTTACTACCATTTTATAGACAAATTTGATCTAATTGATACCATCAAAAATGAGGCGATTTCAAATGATGTATTTAAAGGTCTTGAAAGTGAAGTTGAGATTAATCAAACAACCATCAATTATATCATGAAGGCTATTATTGACTCTCAAACGGGACTCTCATTTCATTGTCAAAAATCCTATGATACATTAAAACCTCAAATCGAAGAAGATATGAAAACGTACCTAACAACTTCTCTTAATGCGTTGCTAAATAAAATTTACGGAGATCATTCAGACCATTTAATTAAAGCCACTTTTTGGAGTTGGGGCATTTACGGATTGGCCATGACCTGTATACGAGGAGAAGAGACGATTGATTCTGCATTACCTAAAGTAATGAAGATCATGAACGTTACTGTTTGAATCGACATGTCACTCACTCCTTATTAAGTAATCTGAACGTGTACTTTTCCGTTATTATCTGTTCTTTGTTGGATTTCCAACAAACTGTTTGATTTGTTGGTGTAATTGATTGCAATTACACAATAAACTACTCTTACAACAGTTGTTGAATAACAAAAAATGGAGTGGTTGAGTATGAGTCAGACTATGAATAGAAAAGATTTTTTTAGACAAATCGTTGAAGAACGAAGATCCATTCGAAAATATGATCCAAATGTAAAGATTCCACATGAAGAATTAGAAGAAATGGTAACCTTAGCAACGCGAGCTCCCTCTTCAACTAACTTGCAGCCTTGGAAATTCGTTATTATTGATAGTGCTGAAGGAAAAGATAAACTACTTCCCTTAGCTGGTTATAACAGTACACAAGTAACAACTTCCTCTGCAATAGTAGCAGTGTTTGCAGATACTGAAAGCGTAGAGAACTTAGAAGAGATTTATTCTAAGTCAGTAGAATTAGGAATTATGCCTCAGGAAGTAAAAGAACGTCAAGTGAAACAAATCTCAGCAGGGTATCAAACGATTTCAAGAAAACAAAAATTGGATGTTGCTTTAGTTGATAATGGGCTTGTCTCAATGTTATTTATGCTAACTGCCAAAGCGTATGGTTATGATACAAATCCAATTGGCGGATACGATAAAATTCATATTGCAGAAACATTTGGTTTAGATAAAGAGAGATACGTTCCTGTAATGATTATTGCAGTCGGAAAAGCAGCAGAAGAAGGGTATTCATCTTATCGTTTGCCTGTAGACTCTGTGGTAGAATGGCACTAACATTTATAAGAACATAATAATTTTACTTAATACGTAGATGGTATATATGAAAGAGACCAAAGCGGATACAAGCTTTGGTCTCTAAATTTAGCCAGAGAGTGTTTATAATTTGTATCTGCTCAAAAAATCTTTAATTTGATTAAAATGATGATGATCATGTTTAGCTAATCCAGTAAAGTACTCATACATTGATACCGTCGTATTTCCTATAGAAAATGTTTTTGTCCACATTTCATCTGGTATGTTATGAATCGCTTTATACAGTTCTCTTCTTGTTAAAACAAATGTATTAATCGTTACATCTTGTTTTTCAGATCTACTCATATAGGCAGAGTTGGCATTGATCTTTTCACTTTTAGGACTTTTAGGGAGCTCATGTTCCATTATAATATAGGGTAATCGATTCTTTAAGATGAAGGTATCCCACGATTCAAAATGACCAATAATTTCTGCAATTGTCCATTTCCCCTCGGAAATGGGTGTTCTCCAAAGCTTGTTATTTAATCCCCTTAATGACTCTACAAACTCAATTGAATGACGCTGATGTTCGAGTATTTCTTCTTTCATTTCTATTATTCATTCACCTCTCTCGCAGAAAGAATATTAAAACATTTCAAATGAATACCATGTAATATTAGCCTAAATAGGGAAACACACTCGACATTGAATGATAGACGAGTGTGTATATTTTTTACTTAAGAGAAATGTCAGGTGCTTTTACGAACTCATTGAATTGTTCCATAAAGATGCTTGCATGATACCCATCACAAACAGCATGATGTACTTGTAATGAAACTGGCAGGACAATTCTGTTACCCTTCACAACAAATTTACCAGCTGTAATTATAGGTAAAAGATGGTTTGGGTTGTTACCAATGTTTAAGTTAAATCCACTAAATGATGTCCATGGAATCATGGAGATAGATACTGTATTTTGTGGAATGGGTTTTTTAGGAAAAAGTCCTCCGTATTCTTTGTACTTCTTTACATCAGCAAGGTATGCGTGATGAAAATCATCAAAGTTAGGAGTCATGTGCGTCCAAATTCCCTTAAACAGCTTATCTTTTTCATTAAAAATAGTGTACATAGGATCTAGATAATCCCAATAACCTAATTCACCTTCTGAGTTAAAAGAAGTTTTAAAAGCATGATTTAAGTTCACTATCTTAGTGACTAAATAAATAAACGTTGGGTATAACTTGAACCGATTTTCCCTTATAAATGGGAGTAAATGACTCACGTCTAATTCCTTCGTTAAACTAAAGCTTGTCGCTTGATTTAAATAGTGATCAAAGATTTCTTTTCGATCACAATTATCCCGATTAATAAGTGTAAACATAGTGATGTTCAGCCTCCTAAATATATTTAATTTATTCGTTTAGGAGGCTTTCTCTTTCGCTTTTTTCATCTCATCAGTCCTTTATTAGTCATGTTAACAAATCACTGTTATAAGAGTCTAGTTGTCAGACTAACAAAGCGCTCTTAATTCTAGATCAAAATAAACATACAGGAGTATCTTGGAAAAGAGATATGACTCACTAACCTTATTTACACCAAGGAATTATAGTACTTTGTTCGAATATAATATGGAGGGTTAATCAAATGGGCAACAGATTATAGAAACAAATATGATTGGATGATGAATTACCGGTTAAAGGCCTTTGTTTTTCGGATTAAGTTGGCAAAGTCGTAGGAGTTCAGCTTTAATGTATGAAGTAGAAAAGCAAGACATGTGATGAAGATGAAGAACAACAAAAAAAGAGGTGACCTATGCATAAAACGTTGAGTATAGTTTTTCTTGGGATGATTGCACTAATTATAGGCTGTTCAAATGAAGATGATCCAATTGCTACGTCAAACAGTGAAGAAAATCCGACTGCCGAGGAAATTCTAACATTAGACGAAGAAGCAGATATTTTTATGTTTAACGGGATTATCTACAATACAAATGTGGATTGGGTGGATGAATTAACATTAACTAAAGGAGATCAAGTAGGAGAGGTTAAAGAACAAGTAGAAAAGGATCACTTTGAGTACAGTAATGGAACAGCGAATAAATTATCCGTAGGCTCGCCAATTTTTGAAGCAAATGAAAGAGATGATATTTTGATTGTGGAAGAAGATGGAGAAGTTCATTATTATTATGCGTTAGTTGAAGGGTAGAAAGGTGATGCGATTGAAGACTATATTAAGGCTTCTTATTGTTATTATTGGTAGTAGTCTATTTGTTATGTGTTGTAATACTGGCTTGACGACAAATAAAATAAATATACCAGATGAGATAAAGAGTATTGAGGTTAAACAATTAGTCGATGAAAAAAAGAGCTTTGTGATAACCGATCAGGACACGTTAAATGAATTTCAAAACGTATTTGATCGCACCAATAAGATGAATGGGATTGTTAGTATGATAGAGCCAATCCATAGCTTGATCATAACTTATACGAATGATACGAGCGAAGAAGTATTATTATGGATTAATGATGATCCGAATGAAAAGAGTTCTTTGATGAATAACAGTGATACTCATACTCTTTATACTGTACCAAAAGAGATGACAGGTATATTAATTGAATTAGTTTTATTAGAACTAGAATAAGACATGGAATGTTTATCAGGCAATCCATAAAAGCTAGCACCAAGGCTCTTAGGCTTTGGCGCTTATTTATGTTTCTTATCTTATTTCAAAAAAATTAGTTTAAATGATTTTACGTTCCACACTAACCTTCAAGTAAGTACCCCAAAAATAAGTGCGTACTTACATGAGCTTAAAACCACCTCTATAATGAGGACAAATCAAAAGGAGGATGGGAAATGAAAACGTTAGTTATTGTGGGACACCCGGATATTGAATCATCTGCTGTAAATAAAAAGTGGATAGAAGAGCTTAAGAAGTACCCTGACTTGTTCACTGTACATGAATTGGCGAGAGTTTATCCTGATGGGGTCATTGATGTGGAGAGGGAACAATCGCTTATTATGGCACATGGAAATCTTGTTTTACAATTTCCAATTTATTGGTTTAATTGTCCACCATTGCTTAAAAAGTGGTTAGATGAGGTATTAACAGAAGGCTGGGCCTTTGGGAAGGCAGGGAATCATTTAGAAGATCGGAAAATCGCATTAGGCGTTACTGCAGGGGGACATCAAGAGGAGTATGATCAGGACGGACGATACAAATATCGATTAGAAGAAGTGCTCGTTCCTTTTGAAATCACGGCAACATACTGCAACGCTAATTACCAGCAATTTTTTGCCTTTTATAATGCGGATTTTAGTACAAAAGAGGAGATTGAAACAAGCGCAAAGGACTATGTCCAATTTCTACAAACACTCTAGCCATCCGATATACAGAAGCAATCGCATTAGGTTGCTTCTGTATTCGTTTGACTTTCTCCCCATTCACACATTGAATCCAACACTGGAATCAGTGAAAGTCCACGTTCAGTCAATGAATATTCAACTTTAGGAGGAATTTGAGGATATTCAACTCTGTTTATCAATCCGTCCTTTTCAAGCTCTTTCAGCATCATACTAAGTGTTTTAAATGAGATTGTCCCTATTTGCCGTTTTAATTCGTTATGTCTAATAATCTGGTGTTCAAACAACAAATACAATATGACCATTTTGTACTTTCCATTAATTAGAGATAAGGTTAATCCGAATCCAGTGCTTTTTACATCATATTTAGAGGGACTGTTCTCCAAGGTTATTCCTCCTCCTCGTAAGTGTATAAATGTACTAACATCCACGTTTAATCGTTGGACTAAAACGATTAAATATTTTTTGAAATTCAACCGTTTTTGATACCTTTTTCATTCTATATAAAGCATACTTCATAGTTTATCGTTTTGCCTAATGATCTGACACACAATGTGGTGTAGATTTCACATGGCATCTTTTCAGATCGATTTTTACTTGATAAAGGCAGGGGGAGTGTGTATAATCCTATCTATTGCAAAAATATAATATCTTCTTATCAAGAGAGATGGAGGGACTGGCCCTTTGAAATCTCGGCAGCGGAACTTATATATAGGTTGCTGTGCCAAATCCAGAAAGCTAAGGCTTGATAGATAAGATGAGTGTCTTATATAGTGAAAAAGCCTCTTCTTATGGATTAAAAAGAGGCTTTTTTTGCGGGTAATTTTATTAATGAGGTGGAACAAATGATGAAAGCAAATCCATGGGCTCTTATCCCATTTGCGGTTTTTTTAGTTTTATTTATTGGCTCTGGAATTGTGACGGGAGATTTTTATATGTTCCCAGTCATAGTAGCTATTACCATATCAGCATGTGTAGCTCTAGCCATGAACCAAAAAGAATCGCTTACTAAGAAGGTTGATATCTTCTGCAAAGGTGCAGGCAATCCAAATGTCATGTTAATGGTTATTATATTTATATTAGCAGGAGCATTTTCTGAGGTTGCAAAAGGGATGGGAGCCGTAGAGTCTACGGTGAACCTTACTTTATCACTCGTCCCGCAGAACCTTCTCGTGATCGGATTATTCGTCATAGCTTGCTTTATTTCCTTTTCAATGGGTACGTCGGTCGGTACGATCGTTGCTCTCGCTCCTATTGGTGTTGGAATAAGTAGTCAAACGGATCTTTCAATGGCGCTATTAATGGGTACGATTATCGGTGGTTCGATGTTTGGGGATAATTTATCATTTATATCCGATACGACCATCACTTCTGTTCGTACACAGGGTGCAGAAATGAAGGATAAATTTAAAGTTAACTTCTTGATTGTTTTACCAGCAGCCATTGTTACTTGCGTAATCTTAAGCTTCTTAGCATTAGGAGAATCTGGACAGTTTGAAGAATTAAGCTATAGTTTGGTTAACATCATTCCCTATATAGTAGTCATTGTTTTTGCATTAATTGGTGTTAATGTATTCCTCGTTTTGGTTTTAGGGGTTGTACTTGCGGGTTTGGTTGGTTTATTTAATGGGAGTTATCAATTTTTGAGTTTGATTCAACAAGTCGGTGAGGGAATGGCCAGTATGTATGAAATCGCGTTCCTTGCCATCTTAATAGCTGGAATGGTGGAGGTTATTAAATATAATGGTGGCATAGACTTTCTTCTTCAACTTGCAACTCGAAAAATAAAGTCTAAAAAAGGAGCAGAATTTAGCATAGCTGGTTTGATCAGTCTTACAGACCTGTCTACAGCTAACAATACAATTGCTATACTGATAACTGGACCACTTGCTAAAAATATTGCAGATGAATATGGAATTGAGCCGAGAAAATCAGCTAGCATATTAGACCTTTTTTCATGCTCTGTCCAAGGTCTGCTACCCTATGGTGCACAATTTTTAGCTGCTGCCACTGTAGCAGGAATATCACCAATCCTCATTATGCCATACACGATTTACCCCATTTTAATAGCGATATGTGGGATCATTGCTATACTAATTGGTTATCCAAAACCAAAAGCAAAGTATTGATGGACCAAGGCTCAACATTCTGAGCTTTGGTTTTTTTATAAGGCACATTCAAAAATAAATGATGTATGGAATGTACTATCTTTAAATTTCGTGTATACTAAATCTACTATTTAATATATTTTTCTTTTTTAGGAGGAGCCTGTCACCAGAGGATTAGTATGTCCATTTGGTGATGGGCTTTTTTGCGTTTCATAGAGGAGACGATGATAATGCATATAAAGATTGAACATTTACTATTTAAGAGAAGCCATGTCATTCCCTTAACACAATTAAAAGGTCACATAACGTATATAGGTAAAAAAGTCTTACGTAAAGAAGCTTTTTTTGATCATAATCACAATCAAACAACAAAAGATCATTTTGTTAAATTACTGAACAATCTTCCATCAAAGGGGAATGATTGTGGATATCGTATGATTATTCATTTTAACAAAGAGGTTTTGGGTCACGATGAAGATGTACTCAAAGAAGTCATTAGAATGAGCATGAATGACTTAGAAGAGCTGATGGGACAAAGTCTTGATTGGCTAGGAATTAATCATTTTTCAGCTGATGACCGTTTGCCTCATACTCATCTCATCATTAGTGGATATAACAGAGAAAGCAAAGTCAGAGTGAACTTGAACTCGTATCACTTTTTGCAATTGGAGAAGGGTCTTATTTCATATTTATCTAAAGCGGTTAAGATATGAAAATAAGAATTAATTTCTTTTTGTTAAGTTTTTTGGTTTGAAACTCAGAAAAGTGGGTATAAAGATTTTGATGCACATCATTAGTGGAACTTAAATTCAATACAGTAAGGAGCAGCTACTATTTTCTTCTATTCTATTAAGTTTACTAGCGGACAAAATCATTACTTCGGGTCATCATCCTACTTAGAAAATCCTAACGATATAACTTCCTATGCCATCAAGAAGGGGTTTATGTACAAGCAGGATCTATTAAGTGTGCTTGCTGCAAGGAGGGTACGATCAGATCAGATTAAAGGTGTGGCAAAGGTTATTTGAAACATCGTACTATAGGTAGATAGTACAACATGGCAAACATAATAATACACATATGAAAAGTCATTCACATATAAGTGGATGACTTTCTTTTTTTAGAGATAGAGTATACTAGAATTGACCTTACTTATACGAATGGGGGCCTTCCATTGAAAATTGAACAAGTCACAGAAGAGATGAAAGAGAGTTTGAGCTTACCGAACGAAGCATTTCAGATTTTTGGTGAATTAATTGTTACGAGGCCGAATGATACATGGGCATATCAAGAACGAATCTTTGATCATCCAAAGGAGAAGATCTTTCCAGAAGAGAACTATTCTTTTGACATTGTAAGTCAAAAAGGATTTGCGGTTGCTGCATACGAACAAGATCAATGTGTTGGTCTAGCAATATTTGAGGATGGTTGGAATAAATACTGTTATCTAAGTGATCTCAAGGTGAAAAAGGACTTTCGAGGAAAAGGTATATCTAAAAAATTACTGGATGTTGCAAGCAACATTGCAAAAGAAAGAAATTGTAAGGGTCTTAGCACCATCGCCCAAGCCTACAATCTAGCTGCAAATCGATTCTATTTAAAGTATGGTTTTGAGATAGGTGGGTTAAACACTAGAGATTACGAGTTTACATCTGAACGAGGTAATTCAGATATTTATTATTATCTAAACTTTTAAGAGACAGTAGTCGTCTTAGTATCTTTCAAGATACTATACCACATTTAAGTGCGTACTTATAAATAGGTATAAATAGATCTATACTATATGTATTAATTCGAGAGTGATCTCGATTAATTAGATATATACTAGGGGGATTCAGTTATGAATTTTAAAGATAAAGTAATCATTGTAACAGGGGCAGCAGGCGGTATCGGGAAAGAAGTTGTAAAAAAGTCTCTTCTGGTGGAGCCAAGGTTGTATTGGTTGATTTAAATAAAGAAGCAATTGAGGCAGTCCAATCTGAGCTTTCTCTAACAAAAGAGAATAGTCTTGTTGTACAAGCTGACGTATCAAGTGAAGAGAATGTTAAAAACTATGTTGAACAAACTGTAGCTACATTTGGCCGTATTGATGGTTTTGTGAATAACGCAGGTGTTGAAGGACCCGCTAAACCAATTGAGGAAATTACAGAAAAAGAGTTTGATTTCGTGTATGGTATCAATGTGAAAGGTGTATTGTTTGGTTTGAAACATGTATTGCCAGTTATGAAAAATCAAAATGCTGGTTCCATTGTTAACACATCTTCTGTAGCTGGATTAATTGGTTCTCCAAGTATGGTTCTATATAATTCTTCTAAACACGCCGTTATGGGAATTAATAAAGTAGCTGCTGTTGAATCAGCTGCTCATAATGTCCGTGTGAACACAGTAAACCCAGGAGTGATTAACACACAGATGATGCGTAATATTGAATCAAATGTTTCTGAAGATGCTGAGGCTGCTAAACATGCATACAATGATGCTGTCCCAATGAAACGTTATGGAGAGCCGGATGAAGTAGCGAATCTGATTGCATTCCTATTATCAGACGAAGCTGCTTACATTACGTCATCTTCGTACACAATTGATGGTGGATTATTCAACGTATAATCGCATTAAATGAGCGTACTAGTTTAGCGACTAGTACGCTTTTTTTGTAGAAAAGAAAAAAGGATAGATTTAACCATCTTAAACTATAATGAAAAATAGAACATAATGAGGAGGGTAGAAGATACGATGAAGAAATCTATAGTCCTATTGTTAATCATACTAATCACTGTAGGTTGTAACTTAGGTACGACTGAAATTGCGGAGTGTAAACAATACGGAGCCATTGAGGCATCGCTTGAATGGATTCCTTTTTCAGACTCTGTGAAGCAAGCAGATCTCATTGCGGAAGTTGAGATTCTGGATAGTGAGACGGTTTTTGAAAATATGTGTAAGACCAAACACAGTGCAAAAGTGGTGCACACGCTAGTTGGAGAGTCAGAAGAGGAGATAACGTTTCTGCAATCAGGATCTGATAAAGTGCTCTTTAATCAAAATCAGATTTTCCAGGCTGGTGACACCTATCTTCTTTTTCTTCGTCAGACCACGAGCGGAAGTATGGCTGATTATTGGATTTACGGGGAAGAACTTGGAACGTATCATATTGATGGAGACGTTCTTAAAAGAAAAATAGCAGATGATGAATTAGCATCGATTGAACCAGTGGACCATGACGAACTGTTAGAACCGGATGTTCGGCAGGTAGTTGATAGGGAAGCTTATAATAGCTTAGTAGAGGAAACATATGAAAAGTAAACATTCCTATCATGTCAGTACTTCATTTTTAATGTTCATTTTTCGTATTAAAAATATACGTTCTTTCCGTCCCATGATTATACATTCTACTTCTCGTATCATCTTTTGATATGAAGATAGTCTCACCTTTCTTCACGACATAAGATATAGGTATGGATATCCCACAGTTCTGAAATGAACCATCGGCGTGACTCGTTCCTATAACAGTTGTACTGTATTTCTCAGATATTCTCGTTGCTTCGCGGATCCACTCTGCAAATTGCGCTTCACTGAACATGCCTGTACCGATTGGGTGAAAAATCATATCTAACTTCGTATCAATGTACTGATCTAATTGCTCATACCCTTTTAAGATCTCCATACATAAGATATAGCCAATTTTCATTTCACCTAAGGAAATATGGAAAGGCTCAACCAATTGCTCATTCGTTCTAGCTTTTCTTCTATCTAAAAGAATTCTCCCCTTATTATCAATGATTAGAGCGCGGTCTTTTGAATCCCTGTCTAAATAACCGGTAACTACAAAAATGCCCTGGCTATGGGCTAGCTTTGCGACTTTTCTCACATCTTCATAACGTTTTATGTAACCTTCAGGGAAGAAAACAAGATCGTTTTTAGATGCAGAAATGATATGATGTTCTAAACTTTGAAGGTCGTCCTCCTGCTTAGGTTGAGAAATGATGATATCCATATATCCCTCCAATAATTGTAGACATGTTATTAATATTATATCTTATTTATTGGTAAATTTACCACATTTATGAGTGCTTAATGTTATACTCATAGAAATAGACACATAAATTAGGAGTAAGAGGGTTAATCATAAAATATAGGAAGTATGTTTGGTGATATATATCTATAAGAAAAAAACAAACAAAGGAGAGCAAAACAAGGAGGGACTAATGGAAGACAGCGGTTGTGTGTTTTGTGACATTGTTCATAAGAGGGCAGATTCGTATTTGATCATTCAAAATGAGGACACGACGACTTTTTTAGATAGTAGTCCAATCGCAGAAGGTCATATGCTTGTCGTACCAAATAAGCATGTTATAACTATGGATCAATTGAATGACAGAAAAGCTGCAAATGAACTGATGCAATCCATCATAGGTGCCGCTCATTTGTTAGTAAAAGCAGGAGTTTGCCCGGATTACTCTATACTCCAAGATAATGGGGAACATGCGGAACAAGACATTAAACATGTTCATTTTCACATTATTCCAAGACACGCTAATGATCATGTTCAGTTTAACCTTCAGACGAACTCTAATGCTCAACAGGAAGAAATGATGAGAAATATTTATAACAAATTAAAAATCACTAATGGAGGGCTTTAATGAAAATATCTTTGATGAAACCTAGTGAAATTAAAGAAGTGAAGAATATTGCCGAGCTTAGCTGGCACGATACATATGAGGGCATTATCTCAGAAGAAGTTAGAACGAAATTTCTGAGTCAAGCATACAATGAGGACGTTTTATTAATGAGACTAGAACGATCCCCCTTTTATGTAGCAAAAGTAAATGATCAAGTGTTAGGTTTTGCAAATTTCTCAAATAAAAAAGAAAACGGGGATGTGGAACTAGCGGCCATTTATCTACATCCAGCGCATCAAAAGCAAGGGCTTGGGTCAGCCTTACTTGAATTTGGATGTAAGCAGTTGAATCCAGATCATGTATTTGTTGAAGTTGAGTCTGATAACATAAAAGGGAAAAGCTTTTACGAAAAAAAGGGTTTTAACGTAGTGGATACCTTTGACGATAATTTTGATGGTCATATCTTAAAAACAGTACGAATGTCACTAAACTTAACCACATAACATGATCGTTATTTTTTATTCGCATACATTCTAGCCATACTTGAAGGGATAAATGTGACCGTGTAAGATCCAAACCATTCTCTTTTTAGCTTCTTGGCTAATAGAATACCAGCTTCGTTATGATCGTCCTCCATCTGAATTCCATTTGGGATCAGCGTATCTGTGTCCCAATCAATCCATTGTCCGTAGAGCTCGGCCCATTCCCGAAGCTCTCTAGCTAGGGGGAGAGATAGTTGGAAGTCGGATAACTCGAGATTACATCCACAGGTTTTACACCATATTGGATTTGCTCCGATCCGCTTCGACTTTTAATGCTTTGAGAGTAGTACATTCACAACTCATCTTAATACCTTCTTTCTAAATTATATCAATACAAAGCGCATTAGACTAAGGCTAATGCGCTTTTTTATGAGCGAAAGGGCTGAATTGGATTACTAGATTAAACGAGGTTATCCAAAAATGAACTAGCATCACTATTGAATTTCCACATCACACCAAATTGATCAATGAGCATACCGAAGCTAGAAGACCAAGGCACCGATGAGATTGGCATAATGATCGTTCCGCCTTTAGAAAGGTTAGCGAAAATGGTTTTATTTGTATCAGGGTCACCGTCAATGATGCTGATCAAGACATTTGTTCCTACACGTACTTCACCCGTGACAGCTTGCATTGATGGTAATACGTCTGAAACCATCAATACGTTATCTGAGAACGTTAAGCGAGACTCCATGATCATATCTTGTTCATCTGTGGAGAGAGGAACAGATGGGTCTTGCGGAAGTACTCCAAAGCTTACCTTTTTGACTGTTGCTTGTAAAGCTGTTTCATAAAATGCCAAAACCTCATTTGCGTTTCCGTTACATTGTAAATATGCGATTGTTTTCATATGTTATATCCTCCTTCTTGGTATAACCGAAGTATAATAGACCATAGGTGACATATGTATGTCGTATATGGGAGGGAACTATGCAGAAAATTGAACGACTCATATCAATGATCATGATTTTGTTACAGAAAGAAGTAGTACCTGCGTCTGAATTTAGTCGTCTCTTTCAAGTATCCAAGCGTACGATACAACGGGATATTGAAACATTAACGTATGCTAATATTCCAATTTATGCGCATCAAGGCCATGCAGGTGGGTATGCACTCATGGATGAATATAAGTTCGATAAGCGATTATTGACTCATAAGGACATTGAAAACATCGTTGTGGCATTAGATGGATTTGAACAGCTAATTATGAATGAAGACATCGATCTGACTATTCAAAAGATAAAAGGAATGAGTCATCTGGAGTTAACACCTAGTCTGGATCTAAGCTTTTATCATTGGGTAGGTCGAAATCAACTGAATGAAGAAGTCATCTATCTAATTGAAGCGATACGAACGAATCACTCTATTTCATTTGATTATGTGGATCATAAAGGGGAGATCACACATCGGGTGGTCGAACCGTACAGGATAAAAATGATTGAGGTTCATTGGTACTTGATTGGATACTGCTTAGAACGTCAAGATGATCGAATGTTTAAGCTATCGAGAATGACAGACTTAAAGAAAGAAGGTTTGTTCACCCCAAGACCACAAAGTCAAATGCTCAACGAAAAAGGAACCAAAAAAGAAAAAGTCGTTGAACGTAAAACACCGGAAGTGAAAATAGAGCTAGACATTAGTGTCAGAGACCAATTTATTGAAAGGTACGGGCGACAAGCCATTCAAAAGATAGATAAAAGGAGATTCCTGGCGAGCATCGAATTACCTCAAAATCAGTATGCGTATCAATTTCTCTCAGGGTTCGGTAAAAAGATTAAAATCATTGAGCCAAAGGAATATATTGAGCAATATGTTGAGTATTTAGAGGAAGCGTTGAGGTGTTATAGGGAGTGAAAGGGTGGGTATGAATAAACATCATTCAATGAATTAAATTCTAACCCTCTAAGGTAAGATAATTTCAAATACAATAGTGAATATTCATTCTAATTAAACAAAATCTCTAAGTATAATTGTGTAGTTAAGACTTCCTAGGATACCGTTTTATTGTAAAGGGCTGGAACAAAAGGGAACGCAAAGATTTGTCTTTGGACACGGAGGGATAACAGACCGAGAGAGACAACCTAGTTGTGTTATCTCCCAAGCTTTTTTATATATTGGTTTTTATAATAAATTAAATGATGCCAAGCGAATTCTACTTGAGTCTAATCATTATTGCTGTGATTGGATTAAGGATTGTAACAATTTAAAGGAAGTTTTGAAATAGCATCGAATGATTCATTAAGACATTCCATAGCAGAGGAGAATTTTAATGAACGAACTAGCTACTCAATATTGGCAAGACTATTGGGAGAGTAAAGATAGTATTGGAAAAGTAGTGGATGCTGGTCAGTTTGGTGATCAACCAGATCACTTACTTGAGTTGATTATAAATGGTAGAAAAACAGCGACCTGTTACGGTGCAATTTTTTATACCATTGAAAATAAAAGAATGCCTCAACCTGGAGACTACAGCATCATTCTTGATAGTAAAAATGAACCACGGGCCATTATACAACTAACTAAGGTTGATATGGTTCCCATGAACGAAGTTACCGAAGAGTTTGCAGTGTCTGAAGGTGATGGAACTTATGAGAATTGGTACGAGATTCATAGAAGGTTTTTCTATGAAAAGTGTCGGGAAGCAGATATTGAGTTTGATGAAATGATGACTTTGGTTTGTCAAACGTTCCAATTGGTAGATTTGAAGCAATATTAACCTAGGGAGGTACTAGTTTGAGGTTTCTAATATCTTTTATCGGTTCTTATATCATACTAATTCTACTAGTTTGGTTTATACTATTAGCAACAGGAGACTCTAATTATAACTTCTTAATATTGTTTCTGTTTTATGCATCGCCAGCATATTTTATATTTATTCCTTTATCTCATTTCAGTATTAGATGGATACGAGAAAAATATAACGTGATAGGGTTTTTAGCCTATTTATTAGCAGGGTTTATAAGTGGATTCATTTGTTTGATGTATATTAGTGGAGGTCGCTTCTATACGGATTGGCCTGCAGCAATTACCCTTATAATAATAAGCTGTGTGGGGCACTTAATCTTTTATTTTTGTTATTTAATCCGGTGGAAGGGTTCAACGAATTAATTATCTAAAATGAATGGGATCATTGAAAAAAGACTAATGTAACTAATACATCAAATTTTCTTGATTAATCTTCTTTAATCCTATAAACTTTATTTAATCAAAAAAAGTTGATTAAGGAGGTGAAAGCATGCAGATACAAGATTGTAAACCAAAAGAATATGATTTTGATGTACTTGAAACACAATTTAAAGCCTTAGCGGATAAGAAACGAATTCAACTGCTTCATTTGTTAAGTACAAAAGGGCAAACCTGCGTGTGCGATTTGGTTGAGGATATGAATATGCCTCAGTCGAAATTGTCTTATCATTTAAAGATCCTAATGAATGCGGATTTACTGACTAAAGAAACAAAGGGTACATGGAGTTATTATGCTGTGAATAAGCATGTCATGGATCAGCTATTGTCAGAACAATTGTGCTGTGTATTAAAGCCATCAAGCTAGCGGCTTTCTTTTTTAGCCCATTAATCAAAAAAATTTGATTCAAGAAGGAGCAAATAAGATGACATATGTTCACATTGGTTTACATGTTAAATGTTTAAAAGAGAGTAGGGCATTTTACGAGCGTTTCTTCGGTGTGACTCCAGTAAAAGAAAAGGGGAACTACGTAAAGTTTCTAACGGATTCTCCTGCTTTAAATCTGACATTAAAAGAAGTAGAGACGTTTGAAGGAAAGCAAATTAACCATTTGGGTGTTCAAGTTGATTCTGCAGCAGATGTACTCTTTCATAAAACAAGGCTAGAGAAGGTGGGTTTTTTTGCAAGAGAGGAAATGGATGTGAATTGCTGTCATGCCATTCAGGATAAGTTTTGGGTGACCGATCCAAATGGAATTGAGTGGGAATATTTTTATACGAAAGAGGATGTAGAGTAGTGAGAGGGGAACGTTTATTTTGAGTTCAGTGGTTTTAGCTTCGGCTATCTTTGTTTTAACGTTGGTTTTTGTTATATGGCAACCGAGGCAATTGAATATCGGCTGGTCGGCATGTGGGGGAGCGATTCTGGCTCTTTTGGTTGGTGTTGTATCATTCACTGATGTCATAGATGTGACGAGTATTGTATGGAATGCGACCTTAACGTTTATCGCCATTATTCTTATTTCCTTAATACTTGATGAAATTGGATTGTTTGAGTGGTCGGCCTTACATATGGCCAGAATGGCAAAGGGAAATGCTGTTCTTATGTTTACATATGTTTGCTTATTAGGTTCTGTGGTTGCAGCTTTTTTTGCTAATGACGGGGCGGCACTCATCTTAACTCCCATCGTCTTATCAATGGTACGTTCGCTAAAGTTTAATGAAAAGATGGTTTTCCCGTTTATTATAGCGAGTGGTTTTATTGCGGATACGACGTCTTTACCGCTCGTCGTGAGTAATCTCGTAAATATCGTATCTGCCGATTATTTTGGGATTGGGTTTGTTGAATACGCAACACGCATGATGGTTCCTAACCTCTTTTCTCTTCTAGCAAGTATTCTTGTTCTGTATCTTTATTTTAGAAAAGATATTCCGAAACGATATGATTATTCGGAGCTACAGGAGCCTGCAGAGGTCATTAAAGATTACAAGATGTTTCGTCTTTCGTGGGTTGTTTTAGCCTTCTTACTGATTGGTTACTTGGTTAGTGAATTCTTGCATATACCTGTATCTGTTATTGCGGGAGTGATCGCACTTATCTTCTTAGGATTTGCAAGGAAAAGCAAAGCGGTCGAAACAAAAAAAGTTATAACCGGCGCGCCTTGGAACATCGTGTTTTTCTCGATTGGTATGTATGTGGTTGTTTACGGGCTTCGTAATGTAGGACTTACAGACCTGCTGTCCGATGTGATTCAAGTGGTCTCAGATCAGGGACTTTTCCTAGCAACGATGGGCATGGGATTCTTAGCTGCCATTCTTTCCTCTGTCATGAACAACATGCCTACTGTATTAATTGATGCGATTGCAATAGAGAATACCGAAACGACAGGCATCATAAGAGAAGGTTTAATTTATGCAAATGTGATTGGTGCAGACCTTGGACCCAAAATTACACCGATTGGTTCACTTGCTACGTTGTTGTGGCTCCATGTGTTAACTCAAAAGGGAGTAAAGATTTCGTGGGGAACGTATTTTAAAACAGGTGTAGTCATCACCCTGCCTGTTTTATTTATCACATTAATTGGTTTATACCTATGGTTACTTATACTATCTTAAAAAAGGAGCATATAAAGATGACGAAAAAAAGTATTTATTTTCTCTGTACAGGTAACTCATGTAGAAGCCAAATGGCTGAAGGATGGGCTAAGGAATATCTAGCTGATGAATGGAACGTATATAGTGCGGGAATTGAGGCACACGGTCTGAATCCGAATGCAGTGAAAGCAATGAACGAAGTAGGAATCGATATCTCGAATCAAACCTCGGATACGATTGATCGTGATCTACTAAACAACGCAGAGTTTGTAGTGACCTTATGTGGTGATGCAGCAGACAAATGTCCTACAACGCCCGCGCATGTTAAGAGAGCTCATTGGGGATTCGAGGATCCGGCAAAAGCAGTAGGAACAGAGGAAGAAAAGTGGGCGTTCTTCCAGCGTGTTAGAGACGAGATTGCTGAGCGGATTAAGAAGTTCAGAGAGACTGGTGAGTAATTACATTTTCATGTGTTATAGATGAAAAATCCCTTTTACCAAACTAAAGATTAAGCGAGGGACATAAAGTAGGATCTCAAAAAGTAGTCCCAGCCAATCAATGTATTCACGTTTTTTCTTCTTCTTTTTCATAGGGCCTCCTTGTTTTATTACTAATTGTATCTATTGTATCTGAATGAATTAGGTTAAGGTGTAAAGTTATTATAAAATCTGATTTGTCATACGAGAGTCGTGTATCGAGATATTAGAGAGTAATAGGGAGACAAGAGATGAAAGAAATGATTTGTTTTACGTTTGAAGCAATGATTGATGTTCCTGTGGATGTTGTTTTCGCTTGTTTAAATGAAGACAAACATGTTTTACAATGGAACGATTTTATCGTTGAGAATGTGTATGATGGTGATGAACAAGATTTAAAGGAAGGGTCAATCTTTATCACAAAACAAAAGGTAGGAAAGAAAATCATTGAGCTTGAAGGAGAGTATAGTAAATACAATCCGCCTCATGCTGCTGAAGTGAAAACGAATACAAAAGAAGGTATAGGCTTTACTCGATATCAATTAATTGATAAGGGTGGTCAGACTCACTTTAAGGTTGAAGTAGCAATGATACCAAGAAATATGTATTATTCGATTCTTACTAAGACATTCAAGTGGAGCTTTAAACTTATGTATACTGAACAGTTTGAGAAATTTGTTGAGTATACACGTATGCAATATAAGATGAGCAAAGATATACCCGTAGAACTCACTCCGTAGCAAGTAAGCACCAAAACCACCTTGGTTTTCGGTGCTTTTTTCTATTGTCAGGCATTTCATGTACAATAAAGAAAACACATGAAAGCAACAAGAAGGTGAGTCCAGATGAATTTAAAATGGTTAGAGCTTTTCTGCTATATCGTTGAAGAAGGAAGTTTGAGTGCAGCGGGTAGGCGGGCTTACATTACACAACCATCGGTTACCAAGTACATGAACTCGTTAGAAGATCATTATGGTTCGCTTCTATTGCATCGAACAAACGGGAGTGTCTCTCCAACTTCTACAGGATATGAATTATATGAACATGCAAAAACGATCTTAAGTGAATACTACAATTCACTAGAAGCCATTGAACACCTTGAAACGGGAATTCAGAAACAAATTATTGTAGGGGCATCGTACACGATTGGTGAATATATCATGCCTTCGGTGCTTGCGAGGTACCAACAGCTTTATCCAGATTCGGCAATACATCTTGAAATTAATAACACTCGTACGATTCTTAGGCAGCTTGATAATCAGCAGGTAGACGTGGCATTTATAGAAGGAGAATTAACAGATCAACGGTTAAAGAAGCAAGTCATATCGTATGATCACGTTCAATTGGTTGTGGGTCCAACTCACCCGTGGGCTAAGCGTTCAAGTATTTATATTAAAGAATTAATGAGCGAACCCTATATCGCTAGAGAGTCCAAATCTTCTACACGGCGAATTGTAGAGCGAAAATTAAAAGAACGATTGAATGAGTATGAAGTGACTCCTCATTTGGAGTTAAATACAAATCAAGCCGTAAAAAATGCCATCCAAACGGGCTTAGGCTATGGTTTTGCTTCCTATTATGCAGTCAGACATGAGATACATCACAGACTTCTTGTGAGTATTCCTTTAGTTAACTGCAAAATAGAACGACCGTTTTGGCGTGTGAAAAAGCCATTAAGATTTGAAAAACCAGCTCTTGAAACGTTTGAGTCAATCGTTTCTGAAACCTTACAAACGTTCTAAACGAAGGTTAATCCGATGAGTTTACCTACCTATGCTAAAACGATATAGGCTATATATCCTCTTGCACCTCTCTCTTTTGAGCGTTCATTCCCTGTAATATAGGAGATGTTGGAGGTCGAAAGGCATGCTCATTTTTTTGTTAATTCTCTTAGGATTCATAGCTAGTACGTTTGGAGTCATCATTGGTGCAGGTGGAGGGTTCATTTTTGTTCCTTTGCTTTTACTATTTTATAATATATCGCCAGAAGAAGCTGCTGGAACTGGTTTGTTGATCGTATTGATTAGTAGCTTGTCAGGACTCATAACTTATATCAAACAAAAAAGGATTCAATATAAAGTGGGTTTGCTTCTAGCTGTAGGAGCGATACCTGGAACGTTTATCGGACATACACTGATTTCTTTTGTGCCCGAAGCGACGTTTTATAAGGTCTTTGCTTTAATGCTATTAGGTCTGGGTTTCTTTCTAATCTTCAGGGCACCTTCTGAACAGACAACTCCTATTATAAGCGAAGAAAAATTAAGAAGGTTCCTCCCTTTAGTTGGGGTCGGAGTCGGAACGATTTCCTCCTTCTTTGGGATTGGTGGAGGCTTTATCGTTGTTCCAATCCTGATGTATGTTTTTGGATTAAGAGTTCATTTAGCGACAGCAACTTCTATTTTCGCGTTAATCATTTATTCATCGATTGGTTCAATCCCTCCTTTAATAAAAGGAAGTGTTGACTGGGCTGTACTTGCATGGTCTGGAATTGGTGTTTTACTAGGATCTCAGCTAGGAGCCTTTATTTCTAAAAGGTTGAATGCGGGTGTCGTGACGAGGATGCTTGCTACGGTTGTGATTCTGATGGGTGTTATCTTAATTTGGTAATCGAATGATACAGAAAGAATCAAAGCTCTCTGGGGCTTTGGTTCTTTTTGTTTAGAAAGGCTTAAGAAAGAATTAAGAAATGACAGTTCATAAATGGTGTAATATAGAAAAATAGGGTTATATTTTAAAAGGGGTGTTATGATGAAAAAGGTTGGAGTTCTTTTTAGTTTAGCTGTATTAGGGTTAGCCGTATATTTGTTTGTAACAAGAACCTATTATTTTTACCCGATGTTTCCAGTATCAAATTTATCTGCGCGTACGGTTGTTGCACTGTTTGATCGTTCGGGCGAAGACGTTGTGAGAATAGCAGAATTAGAAGACTACACGTGGTACCTCACAGAGAGCGATAAGAACGAGGGGTACGCAAATGCAGATAAAAAAGTTGTACAGTTTATTGAATCCAAAGGCTGGGATTATAAAGAGAAGGTTGGATCCGCATTTATCTTTCAAAACGTAGAAGAAGAACTTATTGTCAGTACGCAAATGTGGACTGAGAAGTATATTACGATTCAGGTGGAAAATAAAGTAGAGGACATATAAATGTACAATTTCGAATTAGCGACTAGGTACAGCCAGATGAACCCATCGATTATGAAGATTAATGAAGTAGAAGAGACTCTTACCTCAACATTTAAAGCGTTTGAAATTCCTCTCCATTCTATTAGCAGTCAGGATTACCTTAATGATGAAGAAGTAGATGAGACATCAATCTATAAGCTGTTTACGATTACCAATAAGTACATCCTTTCAACGATCCAAACAGAAGACGACAGAGAAGCATACAAGGATCCATTATTAGCGAAACTGAGAAATACACTCGAGTATCATGGCTTACAGTTAAAAGCGGAGAGTTCTAAGACGCGTACATATAACAGACTAATCCATCAGCATAATCAGGGCACAAGGGTATCCATCTTGCTTGAGAAGGAATCTGAGAATAGCGTGTCTAACTTTAAAGTATATGGATTTGCAAACAAACTTGTTTCTTATCTACACGCACAAGTTGGTGTCCATGGAATGGTGGCAGACGATATACATAATCAGGAGTTTCAATTGTATTTAGAAGCATTGGCGGAGAATGGGTGTATCTAATTTCGCATTGGGAGGGAAGCTATGGCGTCAAAACTATTTGTGGATGTCACACCTTTAAAGCATTCTCCTGATTTCAGGAGATTATGGTTAGGGAACGGAATCTCTACATTCGGAGGGTACATGGCTGCATATGCAGTGATGTATCAAATCTATAACATTACACAAAGTTCTTTAGCTGTAGGGGCTTCTGGATTATTTATCGCGATCCCTTCTCTTTTGTTTGTGCTATTTGCAGGGAGCTTGGGGGATTCGTATGATCGAAGAAAACTAGTTCTGTTTACAACCATGGGGCAGATCGTGGTGGCATCTATTTATTTTATCCAATCCGCTTTTCAGAATGAACAGGTATGGATTTTATATGGCTTACTTGCGATGCAATCCTTATTAACATCAATTAATGCACCCGCAAGAGCAACCTTTATGCCGAGACTTCTTCCAAAGGATCAGTTTAGGTCAGCAGCTGTACTAAACATGGTGTTTATGACATTCTGCGGAGTGCTTGGGCCAATTACAGCTGGATTCATTACATCACTTTGGTCGATGAATATCAACTACTTGATTAATGCCTTGTCATACATAGCTGCCTTATATGGTGTGTTCCGATTACCAGCCATGCTTCCGGAGGGCGGAGCAGTGAAACCATCTGTTGGAATGATTGTTGAAGGAATGAAATTTATTGTTAAGAGTGAACGAATTAAAGGCGCATTCTTAACAGATATGAGCGTCACGCTTTTGGGGACTTCTACTGCGCTTTTCCCAGCTATCACAGCTCTGTACTTTAGTGATGATCCAACCATCTTAGGGTACTTTATGGCTGCACCAGCCTTAGGAGGGTTCCTTGGATCAATTTGCTCAGGTCATCTTTCAAACGTAAAAAGAGAAGGAAAAGCGGTCATTGTGTTAGCTTTTTCTTATGCCGTATCGATCATGTGTTTTGGACTAAGCGTAAATACAATCATCATCCTACCATTATTCTTTCTTATGCTTTCAGGTGCAGCAGATTCACTTATGGTTGTTTTAAATCAAACCATCGTTGTCCACTCCACCCCAGATCACTTACGTTCAAGAGTGAATTCAGTAGAATATCTTCTCGGATTTGGCGGGCCACAATTAGGAGACTTCCGTGCTGGAGCAGTAGGAACAGCTCTGTCCCCAAGAAGTGCTACAATGCTCGGCGGAGTAACGTCCATTCTTGCAGTAGTAGCAATATACGTATTGTTACCATCCTACCGAGCATTTCACGTAGAGAATGAGGTTGTGGGTGAGCGAGCTACTTAAACACTATCACCTTTAAGTTCACTCTAAAAAATTCATGTAACATCCTTTATGTAATGATTTCGCTTTCTGGTACACATACCAAGCACTTACTAAGTCTTGAAACGCAAGACCAACCGCACCATAGATAGTTATTTGCTGATCGTTTACTCTTCCATATTTCTGCTCAGTAAGAATCTCGCCGAGTTCTGCGTGAATATCGGATTCAAATAAGCCGGCGCCTCCAATTGCACCCATCTTTAAAGATAAATCGATGTTGTCACAAACAAAGGTGGACTTCTTGATCAATTCTGCACTCACTTCACATTTTCCTGGTTGATCTGGACCAAGCGTTGTAATATGGGTGCCTACCTTAATCATATGTGAAAAAAGAAAAGGCTCTTTGGACCAGGTGGCTGAGATAATGATGTCACTCTCAGTTACTGCTTCTTGTAGTGAGTTACATGGTCGTATGGGAATCTGTAGCTCTTCATGCATTGTCTCAGCAAATTGCTTAGCGTTTTCTATGTTTGTGTCAAAAACAGTTACCTGAGAAATCGTTCGCAGATAACTAAGAGATCGTAGCTGGAGTTGACCTTGTACACCTGCACCAATAATCGCAACATTCTTCGCATGCTTATTTGCTAAAACATGCGTGCCAATAGCACAAGAGAGCCCCGTGCGAACAGCGGTGATATAGGTAGAATCCATAATAGCTAATAGATTCCCAGTTTCGATATCATGGAGATTGATTACTCCAGTAATAGCAGGTGTAGTTGAAGGGAACTTAGAATGAACCTTTACTGTATAAGCAGGTACATTAGAGCTTATCCCCGGGAATAAAATCATTGCGCTGTTTTCTTCCTTTAGTAATCTTGAGTGTGCTCGTTGGGGTGCGACGGTCCGATTGGAAGAATCCAATTTAAAGGCTTCAACTAATCTGGTATAAAGCTCTAAGGGGTCTATGATCGATTCAATTTCACTTCGATTAAGTAATAACGTTTCCAAATGATGTGTCCATCCTTTCATACTGTTTGTGCAGGCAAGCTTCAAAATCAAATACTATATAAAACGATTAATACCATTGAACGATAAAAAAGTAAAACATAAAGGGGAGAATGTACAATGCTTGCAGGAAAGTTAACAGAACTCCGACCAGTCGTTGAAGAGGACCTACAAAACGTATCTAAATGGAACAATGATGAAGCGTTAGTCACATTCGCGTCTGGAAGTGACAAGGCTTATCAGATTAACAATTCTCATATGGGCTTAAGTTATTACTTAGAGAAAAACACCCTTGAAAACAATCTACTCGAGGATGGGCAGTTCTTTTCAATCTATTCAAAAGAAAAGGAGACTCACATCGGAAAATGCGATTACCGAGATGTGAATTGGATCTCACGCTCAGCAACAATCGGTATTATGATTGGAGAATCGGAGTATTGGGGCAAAGGTCATGGTGAAGATTCGTTGGACGTGTTACTGCGTTATCTCTTTTATTCCCTCAACTTAGAACGAATTCAAATTGACACATGGAAAGGAAAGAAGCTTAGATTTAGTAGTTATAGGTAGATTGGAAGATTAAATTGCACAAACCATACTTATATTAAGACTGGTAACGATGACTAATGCAGAGGATATGTTTGCATATTCATCTTATATAGACAAAGTTAATTATTATATAGAAGAGAGAGATTGAAATTATGAATGTTAGAGTAGCAAGTAAATTAGATTACCCTGCGTTAAGATTGATATATTTAGAATCTCGGCGCAATAGTTTTCATTGGGTGGATAAAGAAGAAATGACTCTAGAAGATTTCGATAAGCATACTGTAGGAGAGTATATAATTTTAGCGGAGGAGAATTCTCGTATCCTTGGATTTGTTTCTTTATACCTACCAGATAATTTTATACATCTTTTATTCGTTCACCCAAATTTCTCTGGTAAAGGCGTAGGTGCTCAATTGATTAATGCATCCATAGAAAAAATGAATAAACCATTAAGATTAAAATGTGTAACTGAAAATCAAAAAGCATTAGATTTCTATGAGAATAATGGGTGGAAAAAAGTTGTTGAGGAAGGTAACCCAGGAGAGAAATATTGGGTTATGGAATATGAATAAACCTATTCTGTATGATTAATGATGTGATTCCTTATTAGGGGGATCGTCAGGAAAATGCGGATTTAAATTCCTATATAAAAAAAGCTCAATTTATCAATAAAGTGTTGAGAAATTGGGCTTTTTTCGTTGCCCCTTTAAGACGCTTGTTAGCTGAATAAGAAGACCTTTTATTCAAGTACAACTATTTCCCCTACATCTATAAATCCAAATCGCTTGTAGATATTTTTCCCGTCATCTGAAGCCTGTAATATGACTGGCTTTTGTTTATCCTTTGTTTGACTTAAAAGAAATTGAAACATTTCACTACCATACCCTCTTCCTCTTACTGTTTCCTTTGTCATCACATCATAAATCCCATAGCTATCTTTGCTTTTTATTAGTAAACCAGTAGTTACAGCTATTTCGTCTATGCATCCAATAAACATCTGAACATCAGGACCTAACTTTACTTGTGAAAACTTAATAAAATAGCTTTTCAGTGCATCTTGTTCTGGAGTGCCTTCAAATAAGCTTATAAACACCTCTACATATCTTAAAAGATCTTCATTATTTTTCACTTGGGTGATTTTTAATTGCTTGGAAGACCTTTGATTAACATCGAGCGTATTATTACGTTTCATCATCACATTACGTTCAGCCTCTTTTAAGTCATATTCTTGCATAAGGCTTTTCCAATCATCATTCATATGCTCAACATCCATCCAAACACTAAATGGATATTCCTTTTTATAAAAATAATCGAGTCCCTGCCTAACTTTGAATGTTCCTTGTAAGGTTGAAGACTTTGCCAATAGTACATTAAATGTATCAGTAGGTATTTCTGTATTTGCTAAGACGAAATCTACTTCACTTGTTAGTTCACCACTAACTGCATAAGTATATGCTTTTAATTTCTCTTCAAAATTACTTATCACTAATTGTTGATTTGTATTCATGTTTTTTCACCTTTCTTTTTTAATAATCTAGCTCTTTAATGGAATAAAAAACGATTGTTATTCCTTTCTGACAGCTTTCTATATAATGAAGTCGTAGACACACTTTTAATTTCGCAAATTTGATTTACAGTCTTGCTTTTTTACTTTGTATTATATCAATTAATTCATATAAATTCTGCGTACTTCAAGTGATTCGAGTTAAGTCTGTAACATAAATAATGTCTGCTTCCTGTAAACCCTTTAACATTTTTTGAAGTTACTCACGGTCCTGTGTTGCTACGGAAGCCTTTTCCTCAATAAATCATATCCATTCTTATTTCGTTGAGCTGCTGAAATTGTCTTGAAGGATTTTGAGATTTCGTTCAATGACCATCTCTTTCCTTATCCATTGTTGATGATGGTATCATTTGTGGGGATCGTCTGTTCCACTACATACTTAATTTGCTAAAGAGCTTACAATAAAAGCTCTTTTTTCTTTAGCTTCTTCTTTTATATTTCTTGTAACGTTCCTCAATAGCTTTTATCGTTTCTTCTTGTTTATCCTGATACATTATAGCTTGATTCTCTAATCGTTTTAAAAGTTCATAAGCAAATGAGATTTCAATTGTTCCAATTTCATAAAATATTTGGCGATTACTTGCAGGGATTAAAATACTATTCATGTAAGTATATATGGATCAGATTATTTGAGGAGGAGTTCATGAAAAATCACACGGCAGACCGCAGAGCAGTCATTTATGGAAATCAGTCAAGTATATTAGACAAACGAACATTGCACACATCTCATAAACAATTGGCCGAGAGACTGGAACCTGGGATGACTGTTCTTGATATTGGCTGTGGCACGGGTGCGATTACAAGGGATATTGCGATAGCTGTTGGTGACCAAGGTAAGGTTGTGGGGCTGGACAACAATTCAGCATTTATTGAAAAGGCGCGTGCAATGCACGCAGATATACCGAATGTACAATTTGAAGTGGGAAATATATATGATTTAGAAAAGAAGGAATCATTTGATCTTGTGACGTGTGCAAGAGTCATACAATGGTTAGCTGATCCGTTAGAAGCCTTAAAGCAAATGGCTCTAGCTACAAAAGTTGGAGGAAGAGTAATCGTATTGGATTACAATCATGAGAAGATAAAATGGGACCCTTTGCCTCCAAAAAGCACGATTGATTTCTACTCGGCCTTTCTTAAATGGCGAGCTGATGCAGGGATGGATAATGCCATCGCTGATAACCTGCAGCGCTTATTTTCTGATGCAGGTCTTACTCACGTACATGGAACGGCTCAGCATGAAGAGACGATTCGTGAAGATACAAATTTTGAAGACCGAGCCGGGATTTGGGCAGATGTTATGGCAGGTAGAGGCATACAAATGGTCTTGGAGGATTATATAAAGGAAGAAGAACGAGTAGTAGCTGAAAGAGAATATAGAGAGTGGCTGGATAAAAAAGCTGAATCTCAAACCATGTACTTGTTAGCAGTAGAAGGTATTAAGCAATGAGAGTCGAATCCTTAGAAGGAAGGTTATCATTAAATGACAGAAAAGGTAACACTTGAAGGTAAAAAGGGTAAGGTAGTTCTTACCCTTTAAGAGTGACATCCGTTCCACTTACAAGAATGGCTTGTTTGTTTGAGAGGAGCAGGAGATGTAAGGAAGATTGGTATTTGTCTATAATCTGTTCTACTGACTCATTAAAATAAACATGTCCAACATGTGGAACGGGGTAGCCTTCGATTAAATGGAGTCCTTTATTGTCGCTGAGGCTAGTACCTTTAGCTTTGTCATCCATATGTTCGATGTATGTAATGCTCGGTGCCATAATAATGGTTCCAGCCGATTCACCGATATAAAGCTTTTCTTTCTGGATCTGTTCAATGATTAATTGGTCAGCGCCGGATTTTCGGAGTTCTTGCAAAAGGAAAAAGGTATTCCCACCAGATACATAAATATAATCATTTTTGTTTAATTTGTCTCTAATTGCTGAAAATGGAGTGTTCGACACATCTAACATGTCTACAACAATTCCAAGAGAGCTGAATGCTGATCTTGCTGCTTCTACGTAATTAGTAATCTCTTCGACATGGCTCGCAGTGGGAATGAAGGTTACACTTTTACCAACTAGATCTTCGGCAACAAATTCTTTAAATAAATCTAGTACATCAGCAAAAGACGACGATAAAAACATATTCATAGTAAATCAAACTCCTTGATGTCTAATTTGGGAACGTATGATCTTATTATAGTGTAACTAAATATGATTATTCAACTTTAACAATATATACAAAGTGTAATGTCTAATGTGGTTGGAAGGTGATAGGGTTGAAAGATATTCATAGATTTTGGGCGGATTGTTGTTTCGCAAATTCCATTGAAAAGACTACTTTTAAGGAAGCATTTCAATTTGGTGCCTCGCCAGATTGGTTGGCTGAACTCGTACTAACTGGTAAGAAGAAAGCGACCACATCTGGATTGTTTTTTTATGAGGAGGAGAATGAACCTCTCCCACAAATTGGGGATTATTCAATTGTCTTGAATAGTAAGGATGAGCCTATTGCGGTCATTCAAGTGCAAGTGGTTGAGATAATCCCGATGAATCGAGTCACATCTGAGTTTGTACAATTGGAAGGAGAAGGGGATTACGTATATTGGTGGGATTCCCACAAGGCTTTTTTTACTAAGGAACTCCATGAATATAACCAAACCTTTTCTCCAGACATGCTTGTTGTCTGTGAGCAGTTCAGAAAAATCTACTCTAAAGAGTGAAAAGTGAGGAGCATATGTACATATTTAGTTATTTCAAAACAGGGGCAGAGGAATTATTTTTGGCAACGAGCAATGACGGATTAAATTGGGAGGACTTCAATAAGGGGGAGCCGGTTTTTTCTTCTTCTGTAGGTACTAAAACGATACGTGATCCTTTTATCATCCAAGATCGTCAAGGTATGTTCCATTTGCTTTGGACAAATGGATGGAATAGTCAAAGCATTGGTTATGCACGTTCGGAAAATTTGGTGGATTGGCGCGATGAACGACTACTTCCTGTAATGGAGGGTGTTCCTCTAACAAAAAATTGCTGGGCACCAGAGGCATACTTTGATGTGGATGAACAGCAGTATCGCTTGATTTGGTCATCTACGGTTGGCGAAAAGGATCGAGATCACCGAATTTGGTCTGTAGCCACGTCCGACTTCATACATTATTCAGAGCCTGAGCTCTTTTTTGATCCTGGTTACAACGTGATTGATTCAACCGTTATTACGACAGATGAGCAGAAACACTATATGTTTTTTAAAGATGAACGAGGGTTAAATGATCCAGGAACAGAATTTAAAGCCATTCGTTCATGTCAGTTTTCAACAATTAACGGGAATCGAATATTTCATGAAACCTCTGATTTGTTAACATCTGAGCTTACAGAAGGACCTACGGTGTTCTCTGTTCAGAATGAAGATAATCATGAAAGATGGATGATGTTTGTTGACCCGTTCCGAAAACCAGGCTATGAAATAGTAGAATCAATTGATTTAAAGCATTGGACCGATATTAGCTCAAGTGTGAAGTTACCGGCCGGACCTAGACACGGCTCGGTTATCTATGCAAGAAATTTAGAGGGAGAGATGTAGTTGGCAGCCTTTCTGTTATTCGTCATGCTTTTAGTGCTGGTTGGGACAATTGTCTTTTTTGTATTAAGTTTTTCTAAGGGCGAGGAGGACCGACGTAAGTACCTGATTCGATCAGGAATTAGCTTAGCTGCAGTTCTATTCTTTGGGTTCGGCGCTGGATTAGCTGCTTTAAGCTCTTCTTTCACAGGGGAAGTGGCAGCTGAGTCTGAAATTGTTGAGGAAGAGGAAGAAGTTGAACCAAAGGAAGATGGTAAAGAACCGAAGCTAGAAAAAGATAAAGAAGAGAAGCAAGTTGAAGAGAAGGATACGAAAAAAGAAGATGAAAAAGAAGCAGATGAGCAAGTAGAAAAAGAAGAAGAGACAAATATCGTTAAAGAAAAGCAAAAGGAAGAAGAACAAGAGGCAAAAGAGAAGGAAGCAGAAGAGCTTGCTAAAAAAGAACAGGAAGAGAAGGAAGCAGAAAAACTAGCTCAGAAAGAAGCCGAAGAAAAAGAAGCAGAGGAACAAGCAAGAAAAGAGGAAGAAGAACGCAAGGCCGAAGAAGAAAAAAGCACTACAACATTCTCTCAAAATCAAGCAATAGAGACAGCTGAGAATTATCTTAACTACACAGCTTTTTCTAAACAAGGATTAATAGAACAGCTCAAATTCGAAGGCTTTAGTCAGGAAGAAGCAACTGAAGCAGTAGAGGCGATAAGTGTAGATTGGCAGCAACAAGCGATAAGTATTGCTGAAAACTATTTGGACTATACGGCCTTTTCAAAGTCAGGGCTCGTGGAGCAGCTTGAATTTGAAGGATTCAGTCAGGAGCACGCGTCTCTTGCTGTTGATAGCGTCTCGGTTGATTGGCAGGAGCAGGCAGTGACCATGGCACAAAACTATCTTGATTACTCCTCATTCTCTAAACAAGAACTAATTGATCAATTGATTTTTGAAGGATTTAGCTCTGAGCATGCAAATTACGCTGTCTCTCAGGTGGGATTTTAATCAAGTCTTTTTGCATCAAAGCGAAACAAGGCTTTGGTGCTTTTTGTATAAGGAGGTGTAAACGTTGGACCTACAACAGATCGTTGGTGAGTTAATGAAAATGAAGATTATTAAATCGATTCCAACTCAAGTTGAACAGCCGACTGGAGGGACAGTGAGTAAGGTCTATATTTTGGATGATACGTACGTAGTAAAAGCAAATTGTAATCAAGTGACAAAAGCTGAATATGAGTTTCTCCAGACTTATCAGACAGTAACATTATTGCCTAGGATGCTTTACGTTTCTCCTACATATGACTATTTGGTTTATCTACATATTGAGGGATCTATAGCAAACGAGTCTCCCGCAAAAAGAGATGTGCTTAAGACAGTAGTCGTTGACTTAATCAATCACTATACTCCGAATAATGATCTGAGAGGGTGGGGATGGGCAGATGCTCCGACAAATACCTGGCAAGCATTTCTTCTAAATGAAATAACAGAAGCAGGGATTTTCATTGGATCACGATTGAAGTCAAACGAGCACAAGTTTCTAAGGGATCTTGTACGGAGAATATCTTCCGGTGCGAACTCGTACTTCATTCATGGAGACTTGGGCTTTCACAATTTTATCTTCTTAAATAAACAGTTAAGTGGGGTCATTGATCCGACTCCTATTATTGGAGAACCTTTATACGATTTAATTTACGCTTTTTGCTCAACTCCTGAGGATTTAACTAAGGAAACTTTTGACGATGTAGTATCTTTCCTCCGTGTTGGACACAAAAAAGATCCATATCACTTATATGGAAGTGTGTTAATCGGTTTATATCTTAGATTAGCGACTTGTCTTAAACATCATCCAAAAGATATAGAAACTTATTTGAAGGCTTGGACTTATTGGCGCAGTATCATAGATGCTTACTTTGATTAAGTAAAGGGAAGGGATTCGTAGGTGAATGAATGAGGTGCCGGCTTTCTTTTTTATAAGTAGACAGAACTTTACAGTGGCTGATCAACAGTTTAGGTAAGCATTAGGTAATGTAATACAATTTCTCGTTTCTGTATTTAGAATTCTTTCCAAGTAACTAATATCACTTTGGATCGTTAACTTAAGCGACTCATCAATGGCATAAAGCATTTCTTCTTTGAGCTTCTCAATTTCTTGGGTAAACAAAAGGTCGTCATTTTGATTCAACATTCATCGCACCTCTTCGTAAGATCTAAAAAGTCCTTACCCTTTTTCATTTTCTTTTAAACCTTTTATTAAAAATTAATTTTCATCTTGATATATGAAAAAGCCAAAGGTTGAATACCCTTTGGCTTCCAATTAACTATCCAACCAACCATTCGTTAGCTCACGATTGTTTTCAATCCATTTGGCAGCTGCTTCCTCTTCATCACCTAACTCCTGTCTAAGAGAAAGTAACTCTGCTAGCTGATCTTCTTCAAAGAAACTGTTCTTCAGCCAACTGTCAGCCTTCGGAAAATCCTCTGCAAATCCGTTACGTCCCATATAATAGATGCTATCGGGTTCTCCAAACACGTTATCTGGATCATCTAAATATTTTAAATCATAATCCTGAAATGCATAATGGGGACTCCAAAGAGTCACAACTACGGGTTCTTGATTTTGATAGGCTGTATCAAGCTGTTGCATCATCGCTTGTTCAGATGAATTAGTGAGTTCGTATGCGTCTAATTGATAGTGAGGAATGATGTCGTTATTCATAATTTGCATCAGTGAGGAGCCGGGATCGATACCAGCTATTTCTCCATCAAATTGATCGATTGCATCAGGTAGATCTTCTATCGAGTTAATATCATCCATGTAGGCTGGGACTACTAACCCACTATGAGCTCCTTCGTATAAAAGATGGTCCTGAGTTAATTCCATCTCATCAGAATCTAAAGCGACATAGGCCTCATCAGTGAAAGGTAACCATGCCGGAAAAGCTACATCTAAATCTCCGTTAACGGTTCCTTCAAATAAGAATGCCTTTTCAAACGTTGTAATATTAACATCGTATCCTTCTTCTTCAAGTAGCTGTTTCCATACGTAAGCAAAAGCTGTTCCATCAGAATATGTAGTATGACCTAACGTAATCGTTCCACCTTCACCCGTTTCGTCACCTCCACACGCTGCCAACATCACAGCTGCAGTGATTAAGACACCGGATAATAGTTTCTTTTTACCTGCCATAAGAATGTACCACTCCTTTATAAAGTCCAGTCTCTTTGTACCCGTCTTAGCCTTTTAATAAACGCTTAACCTGAAAGTACTTTTTTAGAATAAAGGAGGCATTCCATACCAAGCTTCCAAAAAGCAATCTAAGAAAATAACATAAGGTTTAACGAAGCAATTAAAATAAGAATAAGCAGATTTCTTTTAATGGTTTGGGGTTTCGCTTTATCAAGTGACTTAAAGCCAACTACAGTACCTAAAATCACTGCAATAATCCCCACGATAAGATATGGAAGCAAAGAGGCTTCTATATCTCCATTTGCAGCATGAAGACTAATTGAAAAAATACTGGAGATAATAGCTGAAACTTGTATACTAACAATATAGGAAAAGCGTTGGTTTGGATAAAGCATGATGAAAAACGTTGCAACAAACATGCCTCCAATGCCAAACAATCCTCCAACAATTCCAGCGAGAATACCAAGAGTAAAACTAACCAATCGGTTTGGGGATTGTCTTGCTACTTTCGCTTTTTTTGAAAACCTTGGAAGAAGTAGCTGATAAAGCGCAACTGAGAACAAAAAGCCACCAAGCCATACTTTGATCACATCTAATTCACCATAGGTAGTCAAAATAAAAAAGGCAACGAGTCGACCAATTAATACATAGATCAAAAACTCAGCGATTTTCTTCCACTCAATGTACCGGTAATATTTAATGGCAGCCGTCAATCCACCAAATATTAAGATCGTTAAAATAAGTAAGGTTGTGTCTTTTACTGTCATAAACAGAGGTAATACTGAAACCACAACTAACCCTGTACCGATTCCACTAATACTTTGCAAAAAAGCACCCAAAAAGACCAAGGCAAAAACGAGTATAAATAAGATACGTATCAGTCCTAATTTAAGATTTTCATATCCAATACTCTGAGTATAGCATGAAACATATCGTCAAAAAGGAGATGATTAAGATGGATATCTTACACGCGGTAGGACCGCTTTTACTAATTGGAATGATAGTACTTTTTGTCATTAACCGTCTCAAGTCTATGCATAAAAAAGGGGAACTGGCCAAATCTCAATCAAAACAAAAACAAGCTCTCATAGATAGCGTAATTCCATTAGGGATGATTGCAGGCGCAGGAGTAGGAACGGTTGTTGGAATCATAGTTAGTGAGTTCATAAATGCCATCAGCTTAGGTGGGGCTATTGGTATGCTCATTGGATATTCTGTGTACGCTTATTGCAGCAAACGTACCCAATTACATACTAACTAGATCATCAGTCGTATGAGACATTGCTTTTTCGATAAGCGGTCAAAGCCGTCTTCATTCCAGCGTATGTTCCAACGGCTGCATTCCCGTAAAAGAATCCCATAAATAGTCCAGCCGGTAAATCATGCCGGTGACTGTAGAAAACGGAGATTAAAACTCCGAGTATCGTGGCAACGGTAGGAATATATTTATGAGGAATGCGCGTAATCCATTTAATAAGCTCGGTAACAATTAAGACAACAGGTACAGCAAGAACCGCATCCCAAATATTTGTTTGAATTGTAGGCAGATCCATCAATTACCCTCCTAGAGATCGTCTTACCCATAAGATGTCCGTTTCTTAGGAAAGTATTTTAAAAAGGTATTGAAAGGGGATGTTTAGATGAACAAGATTAGGATGGTTTTGTTAAACCTTTTATTCTTACTGATAGCCGTTGGATGTTCAGAACAGCCAGAACCTGACATTAAAAGGGGAACAATAGAAGGTAGGTATGCAAAAGATCTGTCTGGTGACCACTTTATCATGAGTGAAGAAGATGGTGCGATCATAATGAGTAATCATTCGGGAGAAGATGGTATATTTGATGGACTTTCAAGTGGTGACCTTATCCATATTACAGTTGAAGTGATCTTGGAAAGTTACCCTGCTAAAACATCCATCTATGAACTCGAATTTGTAGAGGAAGGCACAGAAGAAGACCTTCCTCAAGATGAACTGGATACGTTACATGAGCTGGGTTGGACATTTGAGTGATTGGGTGAAGCGTTAAAGCCGTCGTTTCATCCCATCATGACTTGAAACAAATCCAAGGCGCTCATAAAAACGATGTGCGTCTTTTCGAGTTTTATCTGTGGTTAGTTGCACCATGCCACACTTTGCTTCTTTAGCGCATTTAAATGCATATTCAAAAAGCTTTTCGCCAATGCGCTGACCTCTAAACTTTTTATCCACACGAACTCCTTCAATATGTGCACGCTTCATACCCATTTGCGACAGACTAGGAATGATAGTTAGCTGCAGAAATCCAAGAAGTTCATCTTCTTCTACCGCTACTAAAATGCAATTTCCTTTTTGTTCTTCAATCTCTTTAAATGCTTCATAGTATTCATTCGGTAGAGGGTCCTGGTATGATTCTCGTTTGGAGCCTAGGACGTCATCAGCTAACATTCGCACCATCTCTGGTACATCATTTTTGGTTGCAATTCTAAAGTGCATGTTCTTCACCCTTTCCGCGGAAATACCAATCCATGGCGTTTTGATACAGTACCTTATGGATCGCTTGATCATCCATTAAAGACTTTTTCACGATATCAATGTCTGAGTCTTTAAAAGGTCTTGGTGCCCTAGTTGATGGTAGATCTGTTCCAAACATTAGTGCATCACTGTTTATCTGGTAAATGTCTTTAATCATGTCACCAGCGTCAAAATCTAATCGACCAAATCCTGTTGCTTTTACTTTTACACCGTGGGAAACAAGTTTTAATAAGTCGTCTGAACCTGACTTGGATAATCCCAAGTGATCAATGGAGACTGCTGGTAGGGTTGTAAGCACATCATAGATGTCAGCTAATTTCGCTGAGTTAATGTATAGCTCCGTATGCCAGCCAACTAAGTCATATACACGGTTTGAGAAGGCTTCTAACTTTGATAAATCCTCTGAGCCACCTCTGTTCACATTAAAACGCAATCCTCTTACACCCGCTTCGTTTAAGTCCAGTATTTCTTCATCGCTTGTTGTGTGAGGTAATTGAGTCACACCAACGAATCCACTACCTAATTGTTTGAGTGATTCTTTTAGATACGTCTGATCAAATTTTTGGAAGGAGCCAGACACGATGGCACCATTTGTGATGGACAATCCTTTCGCATCAACTACATAGTCGGCAACCGTATAAGAGTCTGGTGTAAATCCTTGATTTTCGTAAATGGGGAAACGCTTATCAATGATATGTAGATGGGCATCAAATATCTTCACGTTGATTTCCTTCTTTCTATGTAAATGTAGTTTTATCTTATCAAAAGGGATAAAATAAGAAAAAGACAGAAAACTTCTTCGTTTGAATAAGAAAAACTTATAATAGGGGCGAGTACATATGAAGGTTGAGGATCATCAATTAGTTGTTGCGTTATCAGAAGCAGGTACAATTAAAGAGGCATCTAAATCTCTTTTAATATCACAGCCCGCAGTGAGTCAACGATTAAAAAGCATTGAAGCCTATTGGGGAAAGTCGTTGTTTGTTCGAACACCTAAAAAGCTAGTTCCTACACCTAGTGGAGAAAAAGTCATCACATTTTCTAAAAAGATGATGACTGAGACAAACCAGGTGATGAATGCATTATTGACAGATTCAGATACGATTGAAGGTACGTTATCACTTGGTGTAGCTTCAACGATCGGCCAATACTATTTGCCTGCTGTGCTCAGTGATTTTATGACGAGTTATCCAAGGGTGAACGTTGAGCTTTTTACAGGGCTATCAAGTGACATTATTGGACAGCATGAGGGATTTCACGTATTCATTACTCGAGGTAACAAACCAACAGCTCAATCTATTCTTCTTTTAGAAGAGCAATTGTATTTGTTAAGGAAGAAAGGAGCGGAATCAAACGTCCTGATTGAATTTCAAGCGGATTCGAGCTTTCAAACGATTGTGAACCAATGGTTAATCCAGCATCCAGACCATCAAGTGTTAACGAAAGTAAAGGTTGATCAGATGGAAACCTCCAAACAATTGCTTAAACATGGGATTGGAGCAACCGTTTTACCTGAGCTTGCTGTAGGTGACTTAGATCTTTCAGATTATCATGTGACCATGTTAGCGAATGAAGACGAGCAGATCGTTCGAAAAACATGGATAAGTCATGCAAAATATGCCGAGTCATTTCCTCAAGTAAAAGCATTTCTTACATTTATTCGTTCGTACAAAAAGTAAAAAAACCGTACTAGTCCGTAGAGCTAGTGCGGTTTTGGTCTTTTTTAAATAATTTGTATAATTGTCGAGTAGATAATGCCCCTATCAAGATTCCTGTAAACACTACATTCTGTGCTTTTTCTAGAGGAATAATACTAAGCTGAACCATTGATATAATAAGAATGGAAAAAGCGACAAGAACCAAATGAAGGATAAATTTTGTTTCATCTTTCATAACGGTTATCTCCTATCTTTCACTTTATGTGATTATGTTAATGCTCATTATATCACATTTATAGATTCAAATAGAAATGTACAACATTCTTTATAAATTCTTTATTTTCATTTATGTCATTTGTGTGTAGATGGTTAACCTTACGTATAATAAGAATAAGTCAATAAGGAGGATATTCCATGAATCAGAATGCGAAGGTGGATGCTTTTTTAGAAAAGGATAACAAATGGAAAGAGGAGTTTATCGCGCTTCGTCACATCGTTTGCGCAGCTCAAGTTGTCGAGGAATTTAAATGGGGCAACCCTTGTTATACAGTGAACGGGAAGAATGTCGTATTGATTCACGGATTTAAAGAGTATTGTGCACTCCTATTTATGAAAGGAGCCCTACTTAGAGATTCAGATGGACTACTTGTTCAACAAACGAAAAATGTACAAGCGGCTAGGCAGATTCGATTTAAAAATCTTCAAGAAATCGAAAGCAATAGTGAAAAGATATTATCATATATAAATCAAGCGATCGAAGTGGAGAAAGCCGGACTAAAAGTGGAAGTAAATCTTGAGACAGAGAAGATAACTCCTTTGGAACTTCAACAGAAATTTCAAGAGAATCCTGAGCTAGAAGAAGCCTTTGAAAAGTTGACCCCAGGACGACAGCGAGCCTATCTGTTGTACTTTTCACAGGCAAAGCAGGCAAAGACAAGAGAGGCAAGAATTGAAAAATACGTTCAACCTATTTTAGATGGAAAAGGTTTAAAGGATTGATAAGGAATATCTTAAGGATACTATTAGGTGTCCTTTTTTGATTGGCAGACGCTGTCAATTTAATGTTGAAGCTAATTGGATAAAGATGGTAGGATGTAAAGAGATGAAACAAATGGAGAGGAGAGAACTATGAGAATTTGGTATTCGTATGTGTTTCTCGGTCTAACCATTCTTCTATGTTTTCGATTATTCTTTGATCATGGATTCTGGGTTCCATTTCTTTTTTTATTATTCGTTAATGCTCTTTGTTTGATTAGAGAGCGCGCATTGCTTAGAAAACTGAAGGAAAATCAGGAAAAGGACCGTCAATTGGAATATGCAAAGTTAGCGATCACGCAGGTGGGGTTAACGGTTGTGTTGTTTGGTTTGCTTGTGATTGTGGTCTGAGGAGAGTTATATGGATATCCAGCTTTTACTTTATCAACCGACAAAAGACTTTATGCTTTTTATTAAAGAAAAAACACAGGTATCTATTCCATCCTTTAAAACTTCAGAGTTTCATATCGCTGAGGCGAAAATTATCAACGACTATCTCTTAAATGAGTATCAATTACAAACAAATGTGGTGAGATGTCTTGATCAACGTCCTGATCAAAGAGTGTACGAAGTGGAACTGCTTACGCCCATTTTTAGAGAAGATCGACACCTAGTGTGGGCACCACCAACATGCCAAGAGAATAGAACTTTATTGGCACAAGATCAACAATGGATTCTTGATCTCTGGTTAACTAGTCAACCTTCCAACATACAATGGATGCAATATGGATGGCGAGAGAGTGTAGAGAATTGGATTAGTCAGATCTTAATGAAAACAAAGCTCGAGATTACTCAAATTCGGAATTGGGAAAAGTGTTCACTTTATCAGGTAGAGACGGCAAGGGACTGTTATTACATCAAAGCGGTCCCTGAACTATTTAAACATGAACCGTTTGTTCATCGTCAACTAGACAGTTGCACCCCTCGAGTCTTTTCTATCCAGGATGGCCCTTCTATGTACATAATGAAAGGTCTAAAAGGCAAGTTACTAGGATTCTCAAGACAATTTAACCATTGGCTCGAGACAGTTAGTCAGATGGCTTCTGTTCAGAAGAGATATGTCACCGGAGATCTGTTAATCCAAGTGGAAGTTCCAGTGCGCCGATTTGCTGATATGTTTGGTGAACAATCTTTAAACAGAGCCATGGGCTTGCTGAAAAAAGAAATTCCTCAAAACGAATATCAGCTCATTCACTCGTCCATACCTAAGGTTCAAGCTTTGGTACGTACACTTTTACGTGAGCTACCACTTTCGCTTGATCACGGTGACTTATTTGGTGGAAATGTCATCATTGAGCAGGATACCCCTTATATCATTGACTGGTCAGACAGTTCCATTACGCATCCCTTTTTAAGTATGGTTCAGTTATTTAAGGAAGTGAGGAGTTTTTTTTCTGAGGCAGAAGCAGAAAATTTACTTTGTCATTATCTAGACTTTTGGAAAGAGTATGGATCTATTTCTCAGTTAAAACAAGAATTTGATGCCATTCAAAAATTAGAACCTGTTTTTTATTTGGTTGTTCATATACTCTATATTTTTCCTGCATTTACTGAAAACGTGGAGAAAAAGCGTATCGTAAACGAGTACTGTGCCCAGTGGACAACACATATTCATTAAGGAGTGATCTATATCCCTACTTGCAATCATTGTGGAACACAGTGGGCTTGGTGGCAGACTGTGAAGCGTTCATTTACAATTAGTCCGGATTTGCCTTGCCCTCATTGTGAGAAAGAACAATTTGTGACGAAGAGGTCGAAAAAGAGAAGCGGCTTACTGGGTTTTGTAACTCCTTTATCAATTCCAATAGTGGTAATGCTGCAACCCACTTTTATAGGTATTCTACTTTTTTACACAAGCTTATTCATATTACTCGTTAGCATTTGTCCATTCCTCATGGAGCTCTCCAATGAAGAAGAATTCATGTTCTAGGCTACGGTTACCTGCCTAATTCAGAAGTCGTGCATCTCTTTTAAGCTATGTCCCGCATAGAATAATGAATTAACGTTAAGGGGCGCTATTTATGAAGAGAAACAACGGGCAAAAACAAGAATTAGTCAGTCGTTATCCTCCTAATTTTGGTACTCAGCTGGCGTACTTTGGAGGTATTTTAGTAACGCTGGGTGATGCGATTGCGACATTAGGTGTAGCGATTGATTTGGAACAAATTCAGGTTGAAGAGGCGAACCAGGCACTTTCGAACGAAACGCAACAGCAGGATATGGCTGCTATTCAGAACCAGCTTGCTGCACTACAGAAGGAAATTCAAGACTTAAGGAGAAAGCAGTAAAAACATAATCAGTAGGAGCACATTATGATTCGCACATATACCAAGCGTGATGTCCCTTTTATTGTGAATTCACATTATGAGTTGTATCACCAAGAATTTCAGTACGATGAAACGTTTAAGGCCTTTATACAAAGTAAGGTAGAGGGTTTTCTTACACGCGGAAATCAGCGTGAATCCATATGGATCGTAGAAATAGATGGAGAAAACAAAGGCTCGATTGCTGTTAATGAAGTAGATGGCGAGATGGCCCAACTAGGGTTATTTTTAATGGATCCAACTTTGAGGGGGAAGGGTTTCGGTCAAAAACTCATTCAAACAGTGATTCAATTTTGTATAGATCAAAACTATCAATCAATCATTCTTTTCACTAATGAAGAGCTTGTTAGTGCACGAACGCTGTATCAAAAAAATGGATTTGAGTGTGTTAAGAGCTGGGTTGATGTCAAATCAAGCAAAGAGTTAGTTGAAGAGAAATGGAAACTCAACTTGATTTCTGAACCGGAACATAAATAAGGCTATGCACTAAAAGAATTTCCCTGAGGCAATTCTTTTTTGCATAGCTTAAAGATGTTTACATGGGCTAGAATATTGCTATAGACCCACTCAAAGCGGCTGTGTTAAGATGTGATTCGACTTTAATACAAAGAGGGAATCAAATGAATCGAACATCTTCCATCGCGCTTTTATCTGTTATTAGTAATGGGTCCGTTCTTACGTTAAAATTTATTGTTGGTATCATGACTGGCTCTGTCGCCGTTATATCAGAGGCGATTCATTCTTCATTGGACATGCTAGCCTCGATTATAGCGTTCATCTCTGTGAGAATTTCAGGGAAGCCAGCTGATCCGGAGCATCCATTTGGTCATGGAAAAGTAGAGAACATTTCAGGTACAATCGAGACCTTGCTCATTTTTGTCGCAGGTATTTGGGTGATCTATGAATGTATTCATAAGCTTTTGCACCCAGAGGATATTCAGATGCCAATGCTCGCCATTCTTGTTATGCTTGTTGGTGCGACTGTGAATTTCATTGTTTCAAAGGTAGTCAAAAAAGAAGCGGATCGTGTTCAATCGGTAGCCATGAAATCCAATGCGTTTCATCTTTTAACTGATGTATATACGTCACTTGGGGTAGCTATTGGACTTCTGATTGTTGCCATTACAGGCTGGTATTTTCTAGATCCGATTATTGGAATTGTTCTAGCGATTTACATCATGGTAGAAGCGGTGAAGCTAATGAAGGAAGCCTTTCCTCCATTGCTCGATGCGCGGTTGTCAAAAGAGGAAGAAGAACAGATTTTAGATATTATTGAGACATTTGATGAGGAATATATTGAAGTGCATGATTTTCGGACAAGACGTGCCGGAGCACAAGAATATATTGACTTTCATCTCGTTGTTTCATCACATGAAAGCATTGAAACCTTGCATCATTTGTGTGACAGAATGGAAGAACGAATCAATAATGAGTTTAATCAAGCGGAGATTCTGATTCATCTAGAGCCGGAAAGTGAGCGCAAGAGTCATATAGAATAATGTAAAAATCCCATCCATTCCTGGACGGGATTTTTGTTTAAAGAAGGGACAACAGCTGACCACCAATGGCTCCAGCAACAACAACGGTCCATGGAGGCAGTTTCCAGTAAGCAAGCATAAAGAACAGGAGAGCTGCGAGCGCAAAGTCAATGGTTGAGCCAATGGCACTTAGCCAAATTGGTTGGTAAAAAGCAGATATTAAAATCCCAACCACTGCAGCATTTACCCCAAGTAGCGCAGCTTTCATTTGTTTATTCTGGCTTAGAGACGACCAGAATGGTAGCGTACCAAAGATTAAGAGGAAAGCAGGTAGGAAAATGGCTGCAGTTGCGATGAATCCGCCTGTCCAACCGGCCATATCAGCACCTATGTACGCGGCAAATGTAAAGAGTGGACCCGGAACAGCCTGTGCCGCACCGTAGCCTGCAAGAAAGGATTCTTCACTTATAAGACCGGTTGGCACAAACTCTCTTTCAAGTAACGGAAGAACAACGTGTCCCCCTCCGAATACGAGAGAGCCTGAACGGTAAAAGCTATCAATCATGCTAATCCATGTAGAGGACATCCATGTAGCGAGAAAAGGAAGTCCAGCTAGTAAAATGAAAAAGAGAGCTAAACAAACGGCGCCAACTGTTTTAGAAAGAGGGATGGAAAAGGATTCCGTGTGATTGGTTTGTATGCCTTTAAACAGAATCCATCCAATGATACCTGCGATCACGATCACACTCACCTGAGTAAGAACATGTGGGATGAGTAATGTGGCGAGCAGTGAGAATAAAACAATGGTCTTTCGTTTTAGATCAGGAGCCAAGTTGGCAGCCATACCAATAATCGCATGGGCAACAACTGCTACTGCAGTCAGCTTTAATCCTTGGATAAAGCCAGCATCCATGACGTTAAATTGATTAGCGAGAAACACAAATAAAATGAGTGCAAGAACAGATGGCATGGTGAAGCCAATGAATGAAATGAATCCACCGAGTGTACCCGCGCGAGACACACCAATTCCGATCCCGACCTGGCTGCTTGCCGGACCAGGGAGGAATTGACAGAGAGCAACTAAGTCTGCATAAGCCTTATCCGTGAGCCACTTACGCTTGTCTACATATTCTTCACGAAAATAACCCAAATGCGCAATAGGTCCCCCAAACGAAGTAAGTCCGAGTTTCGTTGACACCACTAGAATCTCAAGTAGCTTCTGAAAATACGTCATGTTCGCCTCCTACATTATTCTTTAATTTCCTTAAATAATTCGTATGCTTTGTTTCGTGCCTCAACCAGAACGTCTTCCCCTTGTTTAGTAATGGAGTAGTATTTTCTGATTTTCCCCTCTACATTGCGGTCTTCTCTTTTTAGGAGTCCATCTGATTCCATGCCGTGCAAAATGGGATAGAGAGTTCCACTACTGATCTCATATCCATGTTCCTTCAATTCTTCAACCATCCACACGCCATATACCGGGTGTTCTTTTGCGTGGTGGAGGATATGAATCTGAATGAATCCTAGAAATAACTTTCGAATGACTCGTCCTTCCATGATTTCGTCTCCTTATTCTAATTTCGATATCGAAAGTCTATATCGGTTTTCGAATCTTGTCAACAGGTCAGGGGGTTGACAAGGGGATGGTATACTTAAGATGAATGCAAAAAACTAGAGTAGGTGTTACATCTTGAAAATGAAAAAACCAAACATATCAGAGCGATTGATAACGGGAGATTTTCGCCAGATCTTTGATGACGAAGATCCATATCTAAGTCAAATGAATATTTCGGGGTCCATTTTTGAAAATGAAACGATAGACCGAGTTCATTTATCAAATATGATCATTTCAAAATGTTCGTTTCAGAACAATAGCTTTCAACGAATTGATCTTACAGATGTACAGTTTGAACACTGTGATTTTTCGAATGCAGACTTAAGCGAAGCGAGTATCCACCGCGTCACATTTAAAAATTGTAAGTTCATGGGTGCGGATTTATCGGATGGACGGTTCGGACATGTCACATTTAATGAATGCTTATTAAACCTTAGCCAATTTGGTGATTCAAAAATGGAGAAAGTGGTTTTTCATGCGTGCAACCTGACAAGTGCTGATTTTTATCAATGCAAATTAAAAGAAGTAGAATATACAGATAGCAAGCTTGATGGAGTCAGCTTTGACCGCACGAAGCTAAAAGGAATTGACCTTAGTACATCGCAATTCGATTCCTTGGTTGTTTCACTAGAAGACTTAAAAGGCTGTATCGTATCAGAGTGGCAAGCCCTTGCCTTTGCAAGGATGCTTGGGCTGGTCGTGAAGTAGGACGTGGAGAGGATCAGGTGATGATCCTCTCTTTTTTATGTAGGTGGCGGGAAATTACTAAGAGGATAGGTTGAAATTCATCGAGAAGGCTGAATCGACGAAGAGAGGACGGAATCGACGAAGAGGAGGCTGAATCAACGAAGAGAGGACGGAATCGACGAAGAGGAGGCTGAATCGACGAAGAGAGGATGGAATCGACGAAGAGAGGATGGAATCGACGAAGAGAGGACGGAATCGACGAAGAGAGGACGGAATCGACGAAGAGAGGGCGGAATCGACGAAGAGGAGGCTGAATCGACGAAGAGAGGGACGAAATCAACGAAGAATAGGCTGAATCGACGAAAAGAGGCAAACGACCAAAAAAACCGGTTAAATCTTTAACAGATTCAACCGGGCTCATCACATTACTTACATTTCAAGCTGTTCTCCAGCGAATGCTTTTGCTTCAGCAGGTCCAGCTAAGAATTCGGGGATTTCTTTCAAAAACGCAGTGAAATGCTCGCTCGCGTTATGAATTTTCGTTGCCTCTTCGTCTTTCCATGTTTCGATCATGGAGTAAGTGTAGTCTTCTTCTGTGCTTTTCATTAGCTCATATGAAATGTTGCCTTCTTCTTTACGAGTTTCTGCTACGAGGTTGTGCATTAGCGCTAAGAAGCCTTCTTCTTTTTCTGCTTTAATTTGAAAACGTACATGTGTAATAATCATGTGTGTTATCTCCATTCTACAATTTGATTGACGTCTAGACGTGAAGAGGAGTATCCTTCTTCATTTGCTTTCCCGATAGACAGTAGCATAACCGGATAGTAGCGTTCTTTATCCATATTAAATGCTTCTGCAATTTTATCTTTTTCATATCCACCCATTGGGTTTGTGTCATACCCGTGCGCACGAGCAACAAGCATTAGCTGCATAGAGATTAAGCTTGCATCAATGACATTCATTTCTTTTAGCTGCTCATGGCTCATTCCAGCAAGTAATCCAGTAACAGTTTTCAACTGACGGTCTTTGACTTCTTGAGGCATAAACCCTTGTTCCACAGCTGTTGTTAAGATGCCTTCAAGGTATTCCTGGCTTTGCATATCAGCAAATACAGCGATGACTGCAGAAGACGTTTCAACCTGCATCTTATTGAATTTTGCGAGTGGCGTAAGTGTTTCCTTTCCTTCAGGTGTGTCGATCACAACAAAACGCCAAGGCTGAAGGTTGACTGAAGATGGTGCTTTTGATGCTTCAGCAATGATTTCGCTTAATTCGTCTCTGCTAATTTTTACACTTTGGTCGTACGAACGGATGGAACGGCGACCTAGTACGATTTCGTAAAAGTCATTTGTTTTTGTTGGTTGCATGGGTTATTTCTCCTTTTTTTCGATTGAATCAATATTTTGTTGGATCTGACTTAATAGCTGATCCAGTGTATCGCAGTCTTTTTCTGAAAGTCCCTTGAACAGCTGCTCTGTAAAATGCGTACGTTCATCACAATATGAGAGAACACGGCGTAGGCCTTCTTCTGTCATTTTGACAAAGGTGACACGGTTATCTTCTTCTGATTTACGCCTAGTGACCATACCCTTTTCTTCAAGCTGCTTAAGATGCCTGGTGATCGCTGCATGATCAATATTCACACGCTGCTGCAGTTCTTTTTGACTTAATTCGTTTGCTTCATAGATGGCATGAATGACTTCAAGTCGAGACTGACTAATACCTGTACAACGCTCAAACTTAGGCATCAGTCGCTTGTTAATTTCGTTAAAGCGAAACAGGGCCGTGGCTTGAGTAGATTCATGATCCCGCAAAAGCGTTCACCTCCAAACTATTTGATGGGTCAATCATTGACGTATCAAATAATAATCGAAAAAACGAAAACTGTCAACTGAATTGATTTTCGTTTAAGAGGAATACCTTTCTTCTAATGTTTACCTTATAATTGATAGAATAAATTAAAAGGTTGGAAGTGGTACGATTGAAGAAGAGAATGGGAGCTTTAGTGCTCACAATGATGCTAGCTGGTTGCGGATCAAATGCAAATTCATCACAACCAGAAGACATTCATGTCATGGCAGCGGCAAGTTTAACGGATGCACTTGAAGAGATGAAGCCAGCGTATGAAGAGGAACACAATGTGAAGCTTGTTATTAACTACGGGTCATCTGGTAAGCTCAGAGAACAGATTACACAAGGTGCTCCGGCAGATCTGTTTCTATCTGCTTCATCATCAGATATGGATCAACTCATTGAAAAGAGTGAGGTTGAAAAATCATCAAACCTATTAATGAATCGATTAGTCTTAATTGCCACACCTGAGGTTGCGGATGGATTACAAGAAGTGAATGATCTGACAAATGATCAACTCCAAAAGATTTCCATTGGACAACCTGAAAGTGTGCCCGCTGGGAGATACTCGAAACAAGCTTTGGAGTCTCTCAGACTGTGGGATGAGTTAGAGGATCGTTTGATTTACGGATCAGATGTACGTCAGGTTCTTACGTACGTTGAGACCGGGAATGCGGATGCAGGACTTGTTTATGAAACGGATGCAAAAACCTCTTCAAGTATAGAGCTCATTGAAACAATACCTGAAGATACACACGACCCTATACAATACCCGATTGGTCTACTAAAAGAGGCGGCTAGTCAGGACACGGCAGTAGAGTTTTATGAGTATTTACAAACAGAGGAAGCGCTAAATGTTTTTGAATCGTATGGATTTAGTAGAGGCGAATAGAAATGGTAGAGGAGTTTTGGACCCCCATCTTTGTTTCACTACGTGTTGTCGTTGTTGCCAGCGTTCTCGCATTTCTTTTAGCCGTCCTTTTCGCTTGGTGGTTAAAGAAACGGACCTTTAAAGGGAAAATTGTTGTTGAAACCATACTTATGCTTCCGTTAGTTCTGCCCCCAACAGTCATTGGTTTTGGATTGCTTGTAATTTTTGGGAGGCGAAGCCCAGTTGGTCAGTGGTTTGAGGCGGTGTTTAACCAGAGTATTGTATTCTCGTATGTAGCTGCAGTCATTGCCGCAACAGTGGTGGCCTTTCCATTAATCTATCAGATGCTGATTAATGGATTTGAAGCCGTTGAAGATGAGCTTGAGCAAGCAGCAAGACAGATGGGTGCTAGTGAATGGAAGGTATTCTATCATGTGACGCTTCCAATGACTTGGCGCCAGGTTGTCTCGGCTTACATGCTTGGCTTTGCCCGTGCGCTGGGAGAGTTTGGGGCAACATTAATGTTTGCCGGAAGTATTGCTGGATTAACGCGAACGATCCCGACAAGCATTTATATCGCAGTGGAGTCTGGAAATGTACTGCTTGCCTACTATTGGGTGTTCTCGATAATTTTATTTGCCTTTGTTTTACTTGCTGTTGTTCAAAGACTCAAGAAAATCGATCGTCATTCGATTTAGATGGTTATTCATTGATATTCATTCAAAGAATGGTACAGTTAAGGAAGAACTAAAAGTCGAATTATTTAGGAGTATTATATATGTATGGTTCTAATGAGAGCTTCCGGGCGATAAAAGACGAGATTTTAAAGCATAAGGATGAACTGATTTCCATGCCACAAGGTCATTCGATAGTCAGTGATAATACATTAATAATGCATTTATCTCCATGGAGAAAAAAGTTGATTGAAGTTTATGCAAACTCTATCCTAACCACTCCTGATTCATCAAAGCAGAATATTGAAAAGTGGGGAAAAGAAGTATCAGGCTTACTTGTCCAATTACAGTTTCCTTTGGATGTTGGCCTGCATGAAATTTCTTATTATCGAAATAGCATAGGTGAGATTGTAAGAGATGAAGCGATTCGACAAGAGCTTAGTATAACAGAGTTTTACTCAATTATTTCGGAGTTCGATGCTGTCGTTGATGAAGCCGTGCAAATCGTTAGCAGGTCATATATGGAAGAGTTTCATCGAACTATTGAGACGGCAAAATATGCAATCGATGAGCTCTCCGTTCCTGTCGTGCAACTGACGAAGGATACCGGGGTCATTCCACTTATCGGAGAAATTGATACAAATCGCGCACAGTATTTATTACTGAATGCTCTAGATCAAGGTGCTGAGTTAAAGCTGAGTCGAATTATTATTGATCTTTCAGGTGTCAGCGTAGTGGACACCATGGTAGCCGGCCAAATCTTTAAAGTGATGTCTTCGCTAAAGTTAATTGGAATTGATTCGGTTCTGAGTGGGGTGCGACCTGAGGTGGCGCAAACAATGGTGAACCTTGGAATTAAGGTTGAAGGAAAGGTATACTCAAGTTTACGAAAAGCAATTGAACATAAAAAACTTGTTGATTAATAAGGAGGGTGGGCGCCCTATAAAGGGTGCCCGCCCTTTTCTTATAGATAATCAAGTAGGGCACTTGCTATATAAAAATAGATAAATAAGCTAAGAATATCGCTAATCGCTGTGACACAAGGTCCTGATGCGAAAGCTGGATCCATTTTAAATTGATAGAGAACGAGAGGGACTATAGCACCTATTAAACAAGTAATCGATAAAGACAGGCAAATTGCGACTCCAACAATACCACCAATAAGCCAACTCCCACCGAAGTATGGAAGAAGTGGGATGAGTAGTGTGATGACGAATCCACATGCCAGACCTGTAAGGATTCCCGTTCCAAGCTGCTTTTTTAACATACGTGTGATGGCTTTACGACTAAACGTTTCTAAAGAGAGTCCTCTTACAACAATGGCTAAAGATTGGGTACCAATGTTGCCCGCAGACCCCATTACTAAAGGAATAAAGATCGCTAGCAGAACCACAGATTCCAGTGCCTGTTCAAAGTGTTTAATCACACCACCTGTTAACAAGCCAACAATCATTAATAAGATTAACCAAGGAGCTCGTTTGCCTGCTCCGGCTAAAGGAGAGAGAGCGAAGTCTGCGTCTACCTCGAGTGTCCGCCGTAGATCATTTGTGGTGACAACTCCTATTATTTGATTGCTTTCATTTATGATGGGAATCGCAACATCATTGGTTTCTTTGATCCGTTCTGAAATCTTATCCAAGTCTTCATGCAGTCTTAGAGATAAATAAGTAGAACTCATAATATCTGATATTGGTGCATGTTGATCTGAAGTTGCAAGTTCTCTAAATGAAAGACTCCCTACTAGTTTATTGTCAGCATTAACCACGTACACATTTGGCGATGTAGATGAATGATCTGTTGTTTTTAATTGGTATAGAGCCTCCTTTACCGTGAGCGTATCTACATAGGATAAAAAGTCGGTGCTCATGATTGATTTAAGTGTCATTGCGTGCATCACTGTTTCCTCCTCTCTACATTAGGAAACAGAAAAAGGTACCTTCAACGAATGAAGATACCTTTGTAAAATAGCGGTTAGAGCATGCTTAATACGCATACGGGTACATCTAATCCAACTTGATTGCAGACCTCATTCGTAGAGCTTTAGCACTGTGTGGCATAGGATAATACCAGCTACGTTAAAAACCACCTTATCTCGATGGTTCCTGTTGACCCGTTGGCGTCTTTCGATGTTTCCGGGCAGCAGCGTATCTCCAACACAGGAGCCTCACCTAACGATCCTTTATTCTGTTCGGTGTCCATCGTAAAACGAATGACATCATTTGTCAATGCTGATTTTTTATTTTAATTCGCTTTGCTTACTACGACGAACAAGTAGAGCTAAGATGACAGCGGCACACGCAAAATAAAGTCCAGTAGAGAAGCTTAATTGAGAACCGTATGTCATCGCATCAATCGTGTCTGTAGCGGTTGGATTTGCAATATCCGCTAAGAAATTTTGCTGTCCATTTTCCATAACAGCGATGAACAATGCTGCACCAATTGCGCCAGATACCTGCATTAACGTATTAGCAATAGCTGTACCGTGTGGATAAAGCTTTGTCGGTAACTGATTCAACCCATTTGTTTGTGCAGGCATCATAATCATCGCTACAGAGATCATTAGGAATGTATGCTGAAGCACAATTACCCAAACAGGAACACCTGGGGTTGTATAACGGAAAGTGAATACTGAGATCGCCAAAAGGATCGTACCTGGAATTAAGATCGGGCGAGGTCCAAATTTATCAAATAAACGTCCCATAATTGGAGACATGGCTCCGTTAATTAACCCACCCGGAAGCATAACCAGTCCGGCCGTTACAGCGGATAATGCTAGAGCTCCTTGCATGTATAAAGGCAAGACAAGCATCATCGCAAACAACGTCATCATCACAAGCATAACAAGTAATAATCCCACTAAAAACATTGGATAGCGGAACACACGAATATCAAGCATTGGTTTCTCTAAACGTAGCTGTCTCCAGCTAAATAGACCAAGCGAAATAAACCCAACAATTAAACAAGCGAACACAACAGGGTCGGTGAAGCTTGCATCACCTTTTCCAGCTGCACTAAAACCATATACAATCCCACCAAAACCTAGTGTTGATAGAATAAAAGAAAGAATATCTAGATTTGGTTTTGAAACCTCTGTCACATTCTTTAAGATCTTTATGCCAAAAAGAAGTGAGAGAATGGAAATCGGTGTAACAATGAAGAATAACCAGCGCCAAGATAAGCTTTGTACAATTAACCCCGATACAGTCGGACCAATGGCCGGTGCAAACATAATCACAAGACCCACCATACCCATTGCCGCACCACGACGTTCAATTGGAATGACGGAAAGAATGACGTTTGTGAGTAGCGGAATCATAATCGCTGTTGCGACCGCTTGAACGAGTCGTCCCACTAGTAAGACGGAGAACACTGGGCTAAACCCTGCGATAATCGTTCCAAGTGTAAATAACGACATCGCTGTAATAAATAGCTGACGTGTTGTAAAGCGCTGCATGAAATAGGCCGAGATAGGAATTAACGTTCCGATAATCAACATATATCCAGTGACTAACCACTGAACCGTACTATACGCAACATTAAAGTCCACAGTAATGGCATTTAATGCGACGTTTAAAATTGTTTCATTTAAAATGGCAACAAATGCACCAGAAAGCAATACGGCTAGAAGCGGTACGACTTTTATCTCCGGCATATCTTTTTTTGCACTTATTTCCTCTGTATGTCCTACGTCCACATACATTCCTCCCCATACATCAATTCATTTACGAAACGGCATCGTTTCCTAACGTATCGTACCACCAGAATTAATGAAACGCAATCGTTTCGTTTTTTTATTTTAAAAAAAGATAATTACTGGTATGATGGAATAACAGGTAAGCTCATAAGGGGGAGATCAAACATGAGTGATTCCGTAAAGCAACGTGCTGAAGAGGAAACGAAACGTGGTAGACCTATGGATTTATCTCGTAACGAAGTCATCGTTCAGACTACCTTAGAGCTTCTTGCAGAGGTTGGGTTTGATGCATTAACAATTGAAGCGATTGCACACCAAGCAAAGGTAGGGAAAGCAACTATTTATCGTAGATGGGCTTCAAAGGAAGAGCTGGTGATCCATGCAGTTTCCTCGATCAGTCCATTTGAATCAATTATAGATGAAATAGACCAGACAAAAGAGCTTCGCGAACAGTTAGTTGATTTGCTTTGTTTTTGCTTTCGTGAAGAACATGAAGTCTATCAACAAGCCATGACAGCCATCGGTTCGGCGATGCCTCATAATAAAGAACTTGAGCAAGGGTTACACAAAGATTTTTACCGTAAGCTTAGAACGGCCCTTTGGACCATCATTGAACCTTATTTAAAAGAAAATCATACCTTGCACACGGAAAAACTAGATTTGCTGGCTGATGTTGGTCCAGCTCTTATTGTCTATCGATTGTTTCTAGTGCGAAAGTCGTTCGACCGAGCATACATCGAAAACATTGCTGACCATCTAATGATGCCGATGATTGAACCAAATATAATAACAGAAAAATAACCCTCAACTTATGGTTGAGGGCTTCTTGCGATTCAGCTTACACTTTGTCTAGCACATACGCTGGCTTTGTACGATAGTACTTTTCACCATCATTTGAGGAATGCTCAAACAAACCCTCAAACATCTGAACAACCTTGTACTCACGTTCCGGATGTGAAAACACATCACTTTCGTTTGAAGATAATATGACTACATCCGATGTTGAAAGAAACTGATCGATGTCTGCGGCCTTATAATGATTGCCTACCTCTAACTCTTTTACTTTGTTCATGTGTAAAACCTCCTAATCAGTCATTCATGTCCTATGTATATGCCATTACCGGTGTAGGAGGTTTTAAAACATCATTATGCGTTTGGTAGATTATCAATCCAAGCCTTTAGCTTTTTCAAAGGAAAATAGATTTGACCGTTCACTTTTAAGTGAGGAACAGAGGGATAATCCTTTACGAGTGTCTTTGCGTCCTCTTTTGAAAGGCCTGTGTAATCGTGGATTTTGCTTTCTTTAACGAGTTTAGGAGTACCCCAGAGTTCATCATCTAAAAGTTCACTGTAGTTTCCACTTTTAGGTTTACCTTTTTTAAAGTGTTTAAGTCCATCTCCGATAAAATAAGCAAATCCAATTAGCGCGATAGCGAACCAGACAGAATCCATGCTACCACTCCTTTCCTAAATTTGTTCGCGTATACTATACCATAATTACCCAATAAGAAGTAGAATAAATGGAAGGGAGGCATCAAGATGATTGTCCATAAAATTAAAGAAAAACAGCGTCAAAACGTAGAATACTTTTTTATCAAACACTGGGGTACAGATGAAATGGTCACATCAAGTGGAGTATTTAACTGCAGCGAGTTAGATGGATTCATCGTATTTAATGATCAAGATGAAATTAGAGGTCTTATTACATATATAGTGAAGGATAGAGTTTGTGAAATAATCTCTTTAGATAGCGTAGATGAAGGGCAAGGGATTGGCTCAGCTTTGCTTAAAGCCGTTGAGTATGAAGTGAAGCGAACCTGCAACGAGATAAAGATCATTACAACAAACGATAATATGCAGGCGCTCGGATTCTATCAAAGAAGAGGTTATCGCCTAACTCGAATAATCAAGGATGCAGTGACAGAAGCGAGAAAACATAAGCCTGAGATCCCGCTTAAGGGAGAGTACGGCGTTCCTTTGTTGGATGAGCTTGAACTTGAGAAGGGGTTAGTCTTCATTTCTATGTTAAAAGAAGAAGATAAGGCTGCGCTCTATCAATTTGAAGTGGAGAACCGTGATTATTTTGAAAAGATGGTTCCAGGCCGTGGTGATGATTATTATGATTATAAGACATTTTGCAAGAGTCACCGCGCATTATTGCAAGAGCAGGCTGAGCAGCGTTCCTATTTTTATCTAGTGAAAGACGGGGCTGGTGACATTATAGGTAGGGTGAATCTTGTTGACGTTGACGATGATGGAGTAGGAGGAATTGGTTACCGTATGGCAAGTAGCGTTGCAGGCCGAGGTCTTGCTACGTTAGCAATGAAGCTATTAATTGATGAAGCGAAGACACTACCGGACGTACGAGCACTTGAAGCCAAAACGACCACGAACCATATTGCCTCACAAAAAGTGTTAGTGAGTAATGGATTTATTCAAATGGGTGTAAGTGAAGAGACGTATGTGAATGCGGCAGGTGAGGAATGGCCGTTTGTTTTGTTTAGGAGGGAGTTGGAAGTATGAGAAAGGCATTACTTGTCATTGATGTACAGAAGGCATTTGAAGACAAGAAATGGGGAACGCGCAACAACCCTGATGCTGAGGAGAATATCGCTCGGATTCTAGAGTATTTTCGAAGTGAAGGAGACACAGTGATTCATATTCAACATGTATCATCACACCCAGATTCTCGTTTTTACATAGAAAAAGAGGGAGTTGAGTTTAAGGAGATCGTCACACCTTTGGCTCACGAATCAGTTATACAAAAAACAGTGAACAGTGCATTTATCGGTACGAACTTAGAAAATCGTTTAAAAGAAATGAACATTGAGCACGTAGTTATCGTTGGCTTAACCACCCCACACTGCGTCTCAACAACAACGAGAATGAGTGGAAACCTAGGATTTCACACAACATTAATAGCAGATGCAACGGCAGCATTTGAGTTAACTGATCACAGAGGAATAACCTATGATGCCGAAAGGATGCATAATCTGACTCTAGCAACCTTGCATGAGGAGTTTGCTAGGGTGATTAGTACGGAGGATTGGTTGGGCGAGCAGGGGGAGTAAGGAAGAGAGTAGAGTTAGTAAGAAGGTTGAAGCAAATACATCGGTTCAGCGGAAAATACATCGAGAAAAAGGCGAATATATCTGCCCAGCGAAAAATACATCGGGAAAAAGGCAAATACATCGGTTCAGCGAAAAATACATCGAGAAAAAGGCGAATACATCGGCTCAGCGAAAAATACATCCCAACATCACCACAAGAAAATGACCCCCACCTTACCATGGTGGAGGTCACCAATCCATTCATGCCTTCATCGATAACACCGTCCGAAACTCCTCCGTCAGCAATGGCACCACTTCAAAGAGATCCCCAACAATCCCGTAGTCCGCGATCTTAAAGATAGGTGCTTCTGGATCCTTGTTGATCGCTATGATCAGGCGTGATTGGCTCATGCCGGCTACGTGCTGGATGGCTCCGCTGATTCCGCAGGCGATATAGACTTCAGGTGTCACCACTTTACCGGTTTGACCGATTTGAAGCGCGTAGTCACAATAATCCGCATCGCAGGCTCCGCGCGAGGCACCGACCGCGCCTCCGAGTACTTCTGCAAGCTCTTCTAGTGGCTTAAAGCCATCGCTACTTTTTACACCACGACCTCCGGCGATCACTACTTTTGCTTCAGCAAGGTCAATCGTGCCAGTTGATTTCTGCACAACATCTTTAATAACCGTGCGAAGGGTACTTGGCTGATTATATTCTACCTCTACAATCGTGCTTTCGATATCGGATCCAACAGCAGCCGTGATGTTATTGGGGCGAATCGTTAATACCCACGGGGTGCTGCGGAAGGTTTTTTGTTCAAAGGCTTTACCAGCATAGATGGGTCTAGTAAACCTCACTTGATCTCCTGACTGTTCAATGGCGATGACATCGGAAATATGCCCGGCATCTAATTTTGCAGCGATCAGGGGAGCTAAATCCCTTCCAATCGTTGTATGACCGAACACGACTCCGTCTGCACCTGCTTTCTCAATGAGTTCCATCAGAACCGCTGCATAAACCTCAGGATTATAATGCTTACAATCCTCATGATCTACGGAATATATAGTAGCCGCGCCACTATTCTTCAGTTGCTCTGTCACTTCCTGTAGCTCGTGACCCACTACTGCAAGATGAATGGAAACATCTCCTTCAGCCTGAGTAGATAAGCGGGCTGCTTCAATCTCTTCATACGTCACTTGTTTAAGGTTACCGTTCTGATGTTCTGCGAGTACCAACACATGTTTTGTCATATGATCTCCTCCTTAAAAAAGATTGGTTTTGCTTTTTAACTGAGAGACTAGTTCTTTCACTTGTTCGCTTGGCTCACCTGTGAGCTTTTTTCCAGCTTGGCGCTTTTCAGGTAGGGCGAGATCAAGTCGTGTTGTTTTCGAGACAAGCGCATCTTCTGAGATAGATAGATCATCTAGACTAAGTGTGGTGAATGGCTTTTTCTTTGCTTTCATGATGCCTGGCAAGCTAGGGTAGCGAGGTTCGTTTAAGCCTTGTTGAGCAGTAAACAAGGCAGGTAGAGTTACCTCAATTTCTTCCGTATCCCCCTCAGCGTCACGTTTCACAGTCGCAACCCCAGCATCAACGTTTAACTCTGTAATTGAGCCAACATGTGGAATGTTCAGGAGCTTAGCTAAACGGATACCTACTTGGCCAGCACCGTTATCAACTGAAAAATATCCTCCTAAAATGAGATCATAGGATTGATCACTTAAGTAGGAAGCAAGTACCTTTGAAACTGACGCTTCGTCTGTACCTATTCGGTCATCATGGATGAGGATGGCTTCATCTGCCCCCATTGCAAGTGCTGTTCTTAAGGCCTCAGCACTGCGCTCTGGACCTACCGAAACAACGAAAACGCTTCCATTTGTTTGATCACGAAGTTGAATCGCTTCCTCCACTGCATATTCATCGTAGGGATTGATGACAAACTGGACACCATCCTCTGAGATGGTGCCATTTTCAATTGTAATGGTTTCTTCAGTATCAAAGGTTTGTTTTAACAGAACATACATATTCATCAATCATTCTCCTTTCAAGATAAAAGATTTATGAGTGTGCCTGTAATCCTTTAAGAAAAAACTCAACCGTTTTGTCTACTTGCTCACTTAGCGAGTACTTTTGTCCTGAGATGAGCCAGGTTGTCACAACTTCATCCATTGCTCCAAATAGCAGGAGGCGAGTTAACTTTGTATCAAGGTCCGCTCGAAATAACCCTGACTCAATACCTTGATTAATGACACTTTCTAAAAGCTGAATATAAGGCTTCACCACTTGCCCGATCGCAACCCGCATTTCCATATTGCTTTGTCTCAGCTCGATTTGTGTGACATAAGCCAGATCAACATCGGATTCAAGTTCTGTGTAATGAATGCGACAAATCGTGCGAATGGCGTCCTCTGCATTTGTTATATGCTCGAGGCTCGTTTGAAATTTCTCAACAAGCTCGCCAAGCTTTTCGCGAAATAATGAAATCAGGATGTCTTCTTTGTTTTTAAAATAGAGATAAATGGTTCCATCAGCAACACCTGCTTCTTTTGCAATCTTTGAAACTTGTGACTTATGATAGCCATTCTCCGCAAAAACAGTAATTGCTGCTTCAAGAATTTGGTGATATTTTTCTTTTTTTCTACTTGTCATCGTTCCACCTCGGTGTTAAGCTTCATGTAATAGTGAATGAATACTCATTCATTTTTAATCATCTTAGTCGAATTTCAACCTTCTGTCAACGAGTGAACACGCGATTTTTGTAGTCTTTTTGAAGAGGGGAGGTAATATCTTGGTGGTAAGGGTAGCGAGTTGCATGGAATATCCATGAGGGGACTGATTCAGAATGCTTGCGTGGATTCAATTTTTATCATTTCTTATTGTAAGCGGTTTCAGTTTGTATATCTTTTTAGTGATTATGTACAACCGATATCTCAATGTAAAAATGGGTCAACCTAAAAAGCTAGATCAAGAGTTAGGCACACGATTAAAAATCTTTTTTGTGCAAGTGTTTGTGCAGACAAAGCTAATGAAAGACCCTAAAAGCGGGATTATGCATCTTGTCGTCTTTTACGGGTTTATTATCCTTCAGTTTGGTGCCCTGGACATCATTGTCAAAGGCTTTGGGTTTGAAGGGTTGCCGATCCCAGGATACGACGTCTTTGTTTTGACTCAAGAGGTAACGGTATTTCTCATTCTGCTTGCAATCGGGTATGCAGCGTATCGTCGATATGGTGAAAAGCTACCAAGGTTAAAAAAAGGGTGGAAGCCGAGTATCGTCATTTTCTTAATCATTTCGTTAATGATTTCCGTTCTTGGAACGTTAGCGTTTGAACGAGTGTTTCATAGCTTAGAAGCTTCCTGGTTTGCACCAATTACATCATTTATCGCCGCACCATTCCAAGGTTTTGGCACCACAGTGGGGGCGATTGGCTTCTACACATTTTGGTGGATTCACTTGCTTATTCTCTTAAGCTTTTTGATCTATGTTCCGCAATCAAAGCATTTTCACCTAATTGTTGCTCCGATCAATATCTTCTTAGGCCGAACGGATTCGGTAGGCAGGCTTGAAAAGCTGGACCTAGAAGATGAGAATGCTGAATCGTTTGGGGTTGGAAAGATCGAGGATTTTACTCAAAAGCAGATGCTTGATTATTATGCCTGTGTTGAATGTGGGCGCTGTACGAATGTCTGTCCAGCATCAAATACAGGGAAGCTCTTATCCCCAATGCATCTCATTGTAAAGCTTCGTGATCATCTGACTGAAAAAGGGGCAGTGACTTCAAAAACGCCTTGGACTCCGGCTTTTGCTTTTCCACAGCCTGCAACACATGGTGTTCAAGCAGTTAGTGCGTCGGGCTTCGACTGGAGTAGTGGGCCAATGACAACGATTGAGCCGACTTTACAAAGGCAAAAGCAAATGTGGACTGCCACGGAAAAGCCTGTTGATGAGCTGAACTTAATTGGAGATGTGATGACTGAAGAAGAAATTTGGGCGTGTACAACGTGTCGCAATTGCGAGGATCAATGTCCGGTTGGAAACGAGCATGTCGATAAAATTATAGATCTTAGACGGCATCTTGTCTTAATGGAAGGTAGCGTGCCAACAGACGGCCAGCGTGCCATGCAAAACATCGAGAGACAGAGCAATCCGTGGGGGATCAATCGAAACAGTCGTGCGGATTGGAAAGAAGAAGAGGATGTTGGTCATGTGCCTACGGTGAAGGAAAATCCTGACTTTGAGATTCTGTATTTTGTTGGGTCGATGGGATCCTATGATAACCGAAGCATGAAAATCTCCAAGTCCTTTACCAGGTTGTTAAACAAAGCAGGCGTAAACTTTGCCATTCTCGGTAACGAGGAAAAGAATTCAGGAGACACGCCAAGACGAATGGGGAATGAACTGCTTTTTCAGGAGCTCTGTATGGAAAACATCTCAATCTTTGAAAAATACAACGTCAAGAAAATTGTAACCGCCTGTCCGCATACATTTAATACCTTTAAAAATGAATATCCGGACTTTGGACTTGAAGGTGTTGAAATATTGCACCATACCGAACTTTTGGATCAACTTATTAAAGAAAAAAGACTCGTACCCACACATGAAATGAATGAACGAATTACGTACCATGATTCCTGTTATCTTGGACGTTATAACAACGTATACGATCAGCCGAGGGATATTCTCAGGGCTATACCTGGTGTTGAGTTAATTGAAATGACGCGAAGTCGAGAAAATGGGATGTGCTGCGGCGCTGGAGGTGGAATGATGTGGATGGAAGAGGACACAGGCAAGAGAGTCAACATAGCTCGCACAGAGCAGGCGCTGGAAGTGAATCCGAGTGTTATCAGCAGCGCGTGTCCTTTCTGTCTTACTATGCTAGCAGATGGAACAAAATCAACAGAAGTCGAAACAGTAAAAACCAAGGATATTGCCGAGATTCTCGATCTTGCGGTGTTTGGTGAACCATCAGTTCAGAATGAATAGGAGGCGACATTTATGCATGATCAAATAAAAAAAGCAGCTGTCATTGGTTCGGGTGTAATGGGTGCAAGCATTGCTGCACACCTTGCAAATGCCGGTATTCCAACCCTTTTAATGGATATTGTTCCAAAAGATTCAGACACGAAGAATCGAAATCAATTAGCGATCTCTGCGATTAAAAAGCTTCATAAGCAAAATCCTGCTCCTTTTTATGATCAACACGCTGCCAGGCTCATTACGCCCTTAAATCTGGAGGACGATTTACACCGCATTAAAGAAGTAGATTGGGTGATTGAGGTTGTTGTGGAAAACCTGGAAATTAAGCAGCAGCTTTATCAAAAGATTAGTGGGTTTTGGGAGAAGGGAACCATTATTAGCTCGAATACATCGGGTATCTCTATTAACGAGATGGCAACAGCTTGCAGTCAGGAATTTCAAGAGCATTTCCTCGGAACGCATTTTTTTAATCCGCCACGGTATATGAAGCTACTTGAGGTAATACCGGGCAAGTATACGAAGCCAGAAATATTGGAGCAGATGACCCGCTTCTCTGAAAAAACATTAGGAAAAAAGGTTGTACGTTGTAAGGATACGCCTAACTTTATTGCAAACCGAATAGGGACACACGGAATGCTTGTCACCCTACAGGAGATGATTAAGAACGGCTACTCCATTGAAGAAGTTGATGCGGTGACTGGCCCGGCAATGGGCAGACCGAAGAGTGCAACATTCCGTACGCTTGATTTAGTGGGTATTGATACCTTCTATTTTGTTTCGAATAATGTCTATGAAAAGCTTGAAGTTCCTAATGAAAAAGAAATTTTTAACGTGCCACAGCTCCTACATGACCTGGTGGAGAAAGGCTGGATTGGAGAAAAAGCAGGTCAGGGCTTCTACAAAAAAATGAAAACGGAGAAGGGAAAACAGATTCTCTCCCTTAACCTCCAAACGTACGACTATGAGCCAATGTCTAAGCCAAAGGGTGCTTCCTTAGAAGCCGCAAAGCTTGCAAAAGGTACACCCAAAAAACTAAAAGCATTGCTTGCGGGTGGTGACCGGTATGCAGAGCTTGCCTGGAATGTAACGAAACAGATGCTAATCTACTCTGCAGAAAAAGTAGGCGAGATTGCTGACTCGATAGTGGAGATTGATGAAGCAATGAAGTGGGGCTTTAACTGGGAGCTTGGCCCGTTTGAAACATGGGATGCCATTGGGCTTGAGAAATCGGTTAAACGAATGGAAGCTGAAGGGTTAACCGTTCCTGCATGGGTAACTGATTGGATTGCAGATGGTCATACGTCGTTTTATGAGCAAAAAGAGGGAGAGCGTTTCTATGTTTCAAATGGTGAGTATCAGAAGTTAGAAACGGCACCTGAAGAAATTAGCCTTGCGCAGCTTAAAGCCAAAAACAAAGTTGTGCGCTCAAACAGTGGAGCGAGTTTAATCGATATTGGAGATGGAATTGCCTGCTTGGAGTTTCATTCGCCAAACAATGCGATTGGTGCAGATATTTTAACGATGATTCAGCAATCAACAGAAGAGGTAAAAAACCAGTTTGATGGGCTTGTCATTGCGAATCAAGGTCGAAACTTCTGTGTTGGCGCCAATCTCATGATACTACTCATGGAGGCACAGGACGAGGAGTGGGATGAAGTTGATCAGATCATCCGCATGTTCCAGAACACGATGTATAACTTAAAGCACTTTGAAAAACCAGTGATCGCAGCACCTCATCGGATGGCACTTGGTGGCGGTGTAGAGGTGTGTTTGCCGGCAGACCAAGTGGTGGCTTCAGCGGAAACGTACTATGGACTTGTAGAAGTGGGTGTGGGTCTCATTCCAGCTGGAGGCGGATGTAAGGAGTATATGCTTCGCCTAAGTCCAGAATCGGCTCCGCGCGACCGAGACATTCAAGCAGATGTGAATCGTGTGTTTGAAACGATTGCGACGGCAAAGGTTTCAACAAGTGCGGCACACGCAAAAAAACTTGGATACATGCGTGAAACAGACGATTTTATCATGAATGAAGGACATCTCATCTATGAAGCCAAACAAGCAGCACTCAAGCTTGCAAATGGATATAAGCCAAAGGGCCGCGAGAACATTCGTGTAACGGGTCGCGAAGGGAAAGCGATCATGAAGCTCGGAGCGAGACAAATGCAGATGGCAGGCTATGCGAGCGACCATGATGTGTTGATTGCAGGAAAGCTCGCCCATGTATTAGCAGGTGGCGATGTGCCTAAAGGGACGCTAGTGAGTGAACAGTACATGCTAGATTTAGAACGAGAAGCCTTTCTCAGTTTGTGTGGAGAACCTAAAACACAGCAGAGAATGCAGCACATGTTAAGCAAAGGAAAACCACTACGTAATTAGAGGAGAGGTGAATGGTATGAGAGAAGCGGTGATTGTTTCCACGGCTAGAACGGCTTCTGGACGAGCGAAAAAAGGAAGTTTGGCCGAAACACGAGTGGAAGACTTGGGCAGGGCGGTGCTTAATGCGGTGATTGAGCGGGCACCTGGGCTTAAAAAAGAGGATGTTGAGGATGTCATTTTAGGCTGCGCGATGCCTGAGGGAGAACAAGGTCTAAACGTGGCACGGATTATTTCTTTGTATGCGGGCTTTCCGGTTACCACTCCTGCACTCACGATTAATCGGTTTTGTTCATCTGGTCTTCAATCGATTGCGTTTGCTGCAGAGCGAGTCATGCTAGGGCACGCAGAGGTTGTTATTGCTGGGGGAGTAGAAAGCATGAGTCATGTACCGATGACAGGCTTTCACTTTTCGCCTCATCCAACGATTGCCGAAGAGTTGTCTGAAGCTTACATGGGAATGGGCTTCACAGCTGAAGAAGTGGCGAGTCAGTTTGATGTATCAAGAGAAGATCAGGATGCATTTGCAGCCAAGAGTCATCAAAAAGCGCATGAAGCTCATGTAAATGGCTTCTTTAAGGATGAAATTATCGCTGTTCACACATCTAAAAGTGGTGTAACAGAGGATGGGAAACGGTGGGAAGAATCCTATACCTTTGATGAAGATGAAGGCATTCGAGGAAACACAACAAGTGATATTCTGGCTACACTTAAGCCTGCATTTAAAAGAGGGGGATCTGTCACGGCAGGAAACTCATCGCAAATGAGTGATGGTGCTGCAGCTTGTGTCGTCATGAGTAAGGAAAAGGCAGAGTCTTTGGGATTAACCCCCCTTGCCACATTTAAGTCATTTGCGGTAGCCGGTGTCGAGCCTGAAATTATGGGTGTAGGTCCAGTGGAGGCTATTCCAAAAGCCCTTCAGATGGCGGGCATCACTCAAGCAGACGTTGATTTGTTTGAGATTAATGAGGCGTTTGCTTCTCAATGCTTACACATCATTCGTGAGCTTAAAATTGATGAAGATAAAGTGAACGTGAATGGTGGAGCGATTGCCCTTGGGCATCCACTGGGTTGTACAGGAGCAAAATTAACATCTACCCTCATTCATGAGTTAGGTCGCCGTGGCGGCGGATACGGTGTTGTCTCAATGTGTATCGGTGGAGGAATGGGAGCAGCGGGTGTATTTGAAATTCACGCAACATAATGTAATCAAATTCTAGGGAGGTTGTCTGTGATGTTAAAATCAGTGACTGGCGGAGGATTTATTATTGAAGAAGTGGATTATCAAGCAGTTGTTACTCCGGATCAATTAACAGATGAGCAACGAATGATTGCTGATACCACAAAGGATTTTGTTGAGCGTGAGGTTCTTCCACACGATGAACAGCTGGAGGGTCTTGATTACGAATTAACTGTGGATTTGATTCGAAAGGCTGGCGACTTAGGATTACTTGGTGCAGATGTTCCTGAGATGTATGACGGCATGGAACTTGATAAAGTCAGTTCTACGCTAATAAATGAGCGATTGTCGAAGGCTTCTTCCTTTGCCTTATCTGTAGGGGCACATGTTGGAATTGGAACGCTCCCAATCGTGTACTTTGGAACAGAAGAACAAAAGAAACGCTATCTGCCAGATTTAGCGGCTGGACGAAAGATTGCGGCTTATTGTTTAACAGAGCCTTCCTCAGGCTCGGATGCACAAGGAGCAAAGGCCAATGCAGTGCTATCGGATGATGGAACACATTATATTTTAAACGGCACCAAGCAGTTTATTACGAACGCAGCCTTCGCAGACGTTTTTATCGTGTATGCCAAGGTGGATGGTGAACAATTCAGCACCTTCATTGTTGAACGCACGATGGACGGTGTTAGCATTGGACCTGAGGAAAAGAAAATGGGGATTAAGGGCTCTTCTACGTGCCCGTTAATTCTAGAGGATGTGAAAGTGCCAGTCGAAAATTTATTATGGGAGGTGGGAAAAGGACATTTAATTGCGTTTAACATTTTAAATATTGGCCGGTTTAAATTAGCTGCGGGAAGTGTGGGCGCAGCGAAGGAAACGATTGAGCTATCTGCTGATTATGCAAACGAGCGTACCCAATTCGGTCGCCCAATCGCCTCGTTCCCATTAGTTGCTCAAAAGCTTGCTGAAATGAATGTGAAGACCTATTTGCTTGAGAGTATGGTGTATCGGACTGCAGGATTAATGGATGAGGCAATGAAGGATATTGATTTCAGTAAGCCCGATGCAGGTGTGGTTTCTGCAAAAGCCATCGCTGAATATGCCTTGGAGTGTTCCATTAATAAAGTATTTAGCTCAGAGGCTTTGGACTTAATCGCTGATGAAGGGGTTCAACTACATGGAGGCTACGGTTACATTCAAGAATACAAAGTAGAGCGTATTTATCGTGACTCTCGTATCAATCGTATTTTTGAAGGGACAAATGAAATTAACCGCCTTTTGATTCCAGGAACGTTAATTAAACGAGCGATGAAGGGGCAGCTTCCGCTTATGGAAAAAGCTGAAGCTCTTCAATCCGAGCTATTATCAATGGTTCCAGGCCAAACATTTGATGAAACGCTAGAGCAGGAAGCTCATTTAATTGAAATGGCTAAGAAAATGTTTCTTCTAATAGGAGGTCAGGCGGTTCAGAAATACCAGCTTGAGCTTGAGCGTGAACAGGAGCTTCTTAGTAACCTAGCGGATATGATGATCCAGATCTATGTGGTTGAGAGTGCCTATGCGCGCACCAAACAATTGATTGATCAAAGAGGTGAGGAAAAAGCAGCCACAGCCATTGCAATGACAGAGCTTGCTGTTCACGAAGCATTTGATCAAATTGAGTCGCTTGCCAAAGAATCACTTGCCTCGATGGAATCTGGTGATATGCTACGCACGCAAGCATCCATTCTTAAGAAATTAGGACGCAGAACACCTATCAATGTCACAGCAAGAAAACGCCAAATCGCCGAAAAAGTCGCGTATGCAAAGAAGTATGTTGTGTAATGTTTGAGCAAAACACCAAAAAGGGGTGTTGATCATGCAGGACAGGATTTGGTTAACCCATTATCCAAAACAAGTTCAACCAACGTATGAGTATCCGAAGCAGCATTTGGCTCAGTTTTTGCTAGATAGCGCCAGGAAATATCCTGAGAAGGAAGCGTTATTTTTTCTTGGAAAAACGGTGAAGTATAAGGAATTGCTTGATGCCACGTATCGGTTAGCCAACGGATTACAGTCGCTCGGCGTAAAAAAAGGGGACCGGGTAGCGATTATGCTACCCAATTGTCCCCAAGCCGTGATCGCCTATTACGGTGCCCTGCTCACAGGAGCCATCGTTGTCCAAACGAACCCTCTGTACACAGAACGGGAAATGGAGCATCAGTTAAATGATTCTGGTTCTACCTTCCTGATCACCTTAGATATTTTAGGAAGGCGCGCAGGGAATGTACTAGGTAAAACAGGTATTAAACACACCATTTTTACTTCTATCAAAGATTATTTGCCTTTTCCGAAGAATCTATTGTATCCGCTTACGCTTAAAAAGGATGGCTTAACCATGAAAGTGGATTATTCAGACACCAAGCACTCCTTCAAGGAGCTACTGTCTCAGTCCACAAGCTCACCAGTCCTTGTCGAAGTGGATCCAGAGCATGACTTAGCCTTACTACAATACACCGGTGGCACAACAGGAGTGTCAAAAGGAGTTATGTTAACGCACCATAATTTGATTGCAAACACACATCAAACAAAAGCCTGGTCGTATCAAACAAAGGAGGGCGAGGAACGGTATCTAGCGGCTCTACCGTTCTTTCACGTATTTGGTATGACTGTGCTCATGAATCTCGCCATGCTTCAAGCAGGCATGATTGTGCTCTTACCAAAGTTCGATGCAGAAGCTACCTTAAAGGTGATCCAGAAAAAGAAACCAACGGTCTTTCCAGGTGCACCAACGATGTATATTGCTCTGCTTCATCATCCGTCTCTTCGCCAGTATGACTTGTCCTCGATTAACATTTGCATAAGTGGAGCAGCGCCATTACCTGGTGAGGTTCAGGAACAGTTTGAAGCGATAACAGGTGGGAAGCTGACAGAAGGCTACGGATTAACAGAGACCTCCCCTGTGACACATGCAAATAATATATGGGATAAGCGCAAACTTGGCTCGATTGGAATTCCTTTTCCTGACACTGAGGCAAAAGTTGTTCAATCAGATACAGGTGAAGAACTCGATGTTGGCGAAATTGGAGAACTCATCGTAAAAGGTCCTCAGGTTATGAAAGGCTACTGGAATGCAGAGGAAGAAACGGCACGAACGCTCAAGGATGGCTGGCTCTATACAGGTGATATGGCTCAATATGATGAGGATGGTTTTTTCTATATTATGGATCGTAAGAAAGACATCATTATCGCAGGCGGATTTAACATTTATCCTCGAGAGGTAGAAGAGGTCCTGTTTGAACACCCTGCTGTCATGGATGCAGTGGTAGCAGGTATTCCTGATGAATACCGTGGAGAGACGGTAAAGGCATTTATTGTCTTAAAGGATGGTGCTCAGATGGATGAAGAAGAGCTTGACCGGTTTTGCCGAGAACGGCTGGCAGCTTTTAAAGTTCCTCGAAGCTACGAAGTGCGTGAGTCTTTACCAAAAACATTAATCGGAAAAACGTTGCGTCGTAAAGTAGTAGAAGAAGAGCAAAACAAGCAGCAAAACGCGTAAAGGGAAAGGAGTGGAATGCCATGGCTCGCGCATCAGAAGCCTTTTTAGAAAAAGCCACATCGCTTGCTGAGAAAACGTTTTGGGGATATGTGGGGTGTGAGATGATAGAGCTCGAGGAGCAACGAGTCGTTGTTGAGCTCGATGTCGAACCGCACCATTTAAATTTAATTGGAATTCTTCACGGAGGTGTTCATGCGACGATGCTTGATAGTGCGATGGGGATCCTCGTAATGGCAGCTCACTCCGATGCTAAGATGGTGACCACTAATTTAAATATCCACTATTTAGCTCAAGCAAAAGAAGAGAGAGTGCGTGTAGAAGCTGAAATTGTTCATGAGTCAAGGTCGATGATGACAACGGAAGGAAAACTACTGAATGAATCAGGCGATCTATGTGCATTGGCAACGGCAACCTTCAGAAAAAGTTAAAGGGGTAGGAGCACTGAGACATGGGTGCTCCTATTTCTTGATTCGAAGTAAAAGCTGCGCAACCAGAGCTAAAACAGGCAGTTCAATGAGTGGGCCAATGACAAGGGCAAGGGCAATCACTGGTTGATCTGGGAAGGCTGTAATCGCAACAGCAAGCGCAACGGGAGAGTTGCGAGCAAGCGTTGTAAAGAGCAGACTTACGGTATCTTTTTGAGTCATCTTCATCCAACTCGCAACATAATATCCAAGAATCGCGTTAATTAAAAAATAGAGTAGGATGGGTATGAATAAAAGGAACAAGACGTCCAAGTTTGTCCACAAATACGTTCCTTGAGATGCAAACATTGCGACAACAGCTAAGCATAACCACACTAACTGAGAAGAAGAGAAAAAAGGAACAAGTCGCTTTTCAAATGCTTCTTGACGATGTTTAAAAAGAAAACGCGTGAGTTGAGCCAATGCGAACGGCAGGATAAAAACAAGAAGTACACTTTCAAAAATAGTCGAAAGTGAGAGCGCCCCTTCCGTTCCTGCGAATATCCACAAATACAAAGGCAATAACAAGATTTGAAGAATTAGATTTACAGGTAGAACTGAGGTAGCCAGTGTCACATTCCCTCTGGCAATTGATGTGAAGATTAAGTACCAATCTGTGCAGGGTGTAACCATGAGCATCATAAATCCAATCCACAGAGCAGGATGTTCTGAAAGAAAAAGATATCCCAATCCCCAGGCAAGAATCGGTGTCCAAATGAAGTTAAGCCCCAGGCTTGTCCCCAAGAACGGAAGATGTCCAAAAGACTTTTTTAATTTATGGAATGGGATCGTTAAAAACAATCCATAAAGCATCACAAGCAAAAATGGGAGAATAAAAGCCCCGGAATGCTCAGCAATGATCGAAACCTCTCCTATGCTTAGTCCAAGTACGATGGATAATACAATAAGAAGAGTTTGAAACTTTTCAAGTTTACTCAAGATGCTTGTCCTCCAACACAGACCCTAGTTCGGTTAACCGAATGCGGTAAAAGGCTTTTCTGAATTCCGATGGCGTCATGCCTTCGGTTTTTTTAAATAATCGCATAAAGTATTTTTCATCTTCAATTCCTATGGATAAGGAGATCTCTCGTATACTTTTTCGAGTGCTTGAGAGAAGGTCTTTAGCTTTTGTTATTTTAACGAGATTAATATATCGCTGCAAGGACATACCAATCTTTGATTTAAACTGTCTTGATAAATAATTGGGATTGTAATGAAAGTGCTCAGCAATCCCTTGGACAGATTGCTCTCTATCAGCATTTACGCGAATCCATTCAATGATATGTACAAGTTCATGATCAAGTGGACGCTTCTTCTGCCTATAAGAATCAATTGTTTGATTGGACAATTCAATTAATAATGATGTCATGAGATAGCTTGCAGCAAGATATGCATGCGCACCTGCTTGTGACAGATCGAGCAGTTGATTAAAAAGAATGTTGAGTCGTTCAATACTAGGTGGTTTTGAGTAAGTAGGAATATAGATGGTTGGACTGAATGTCTGACTTGAAGGCTCTTGAATCATACTTGCTAGCTGTTCCTTCTCATGGTCAATTGAAATGTAGCTGGCACGTTCATCTTCTAAATAAAAGTGAAACCAATAGTAGGAAAGAGGCGAAAGACTATGAGAATATCCGATATGTTGGACGCCTTTTTTTAATAGAAGCGTTTTTCCTTTTGTTAATGCGTATACTTGTTTTTCTTGTTGGATCTCAAGTGTCCCTTGAATACCAATTAAAAGGACGTAGCTGTCAAGTGTTCGTGTTGGATGACGAAAGGGACGGGAGGTTTCTACTCGCCCACATGACGCAAATTGAACAGGTTTCGTTGCTCGAATGGTTAGATAATGCGCTGTCATCGAATCACTCCATCCAATGGTTTCTTAGAGCGTATTAAAGAAATGTGAAAAAGTCCACCTATTCTATACGATGTGCTACCGACAAGCCAGGAAAGATTTGGTACGATTCTTTGTAAGCGATTTCAATTAGAGGAGGATAAATATGACAGTTCATTCAAAACAGCAGGTTAAGCTTACCGATTCATTTTGGTGCAGGTATCAATCCCTTGTAAGAGAGAAGGTTATTCCTTATCAGTGGCAGGCACTAAACGATCAAATTGAAGGTGCGGCGCCAAGTCATGCCATTAAGAATTTCAGAATTGCTGCAGGCGAAGAAGAAGGAGAGTTCCATGGTTTTGTCTTTCAAGATAGTGATGTTGCAAAGTGGATTGAAGCGGTAGCTTATTCTCTAGAGACGGAGCGCGATCTAGAGCTTGAGAGAACATGTGATGAAGTGATTGATTTAATTGGGAGAGCGCAACAGCCTGATGGCTATCTTAATACGTATTACACCGTAAAAGAACCAGGGAAACGCTGGACAAATTTGCGAGATAACCACGAATTGTATGTAGGCGGGCATTTCATTGAAGCGGCCGTTGCCTATTACGAAGCAACGGGTAAGAAGAAGCTACTGGATATCATGTGTCAATTTGTCGATTATGTCGATACGATTTTTGGAGACGGAGAAGATCAGATTCGTGGGTACGATGGACACCAGGAAATAGAGCTCGCATTGATCAAATTATATCGTGTGACTGAAGAAATAAGATATTTAAAGCTTGCACAATTTTTCATTAATATCCGAGGTGAACAACCGCATTTCTTTAATCTTGAAGCTGAAAAGCGTGGAGATAAACCGCACCGCTGGTTTCATGACAGCTACAGTTATTCACAATCCCATCTACCAGTGAGAGAGCAGGAAGTTGCCAGTGGTCATGCTGTTCGTGCAGTTTACATGTATACAGCCATGGCCGACTTAGCCAATGAGCTAGATGATGAAAGCCTTAAAAAAACATGCCAAACGTTATGGAATAATGTCACTCAAAAACAAATGTATCTCACGGCAGGAATTGGTTCAGCTGAGTTTGGAGAAGCATTTAGTTTTGATTATGACCTGCCAAATGACCTCTCCTATACAGAAACATGCGCATCAATCGGCCTCGTTTTTTGGGCGCAGAAAATGCTTGCACTTGAAGCGAATGGTGTATACGGCGATGTGATTGAGCGAGCCATCTATAACGGCACCATTAGTGGGATTCAACTTGATGGGACTAAATTCTTTTATGTTAATCCTCTTGAAGTATGGCCGAAGCAGGCAAATCATCGTCATGACTATAAGCATGTGAAAGCAGAGCGACAGCCTTGGTTTGGATGTGCCTGCTGTCCACCAAACATTGCTCGCTTAATTACGTCCATCGGTTCATATGTGTATTCTGTTCGCAATCACATCGGATTTGTCCACCTGTACATTGCAAGTGCAACGGCATTTACACTAGGTGACACGAGAGTGGAGGTAGCTCAAACATCAAACTTTCCGTGGAGTGGAGACATTCAATTTACTGTGAACCCTGAGCGAAGTGTTGAAGGCACACTTGCTTTTAGAATCCCTGGATGGGCAAGGTCATTTTCACTGAAGGTAAACGGGGAAGAAGCACATACTCAAGTGAGTAAAGGATACGCTTATGTGACACGTACGTGGAATCAAGGGGATGAGATTCATCTCGAGATTCCCATGGAGATTGAACGAATGGTAGCTCATCCTAATGTAAAAGCGAATGCAGGTAAGATTGCATTGCAACGCGGTCCGGTTGTGTACTGTTTAGAGCAAGTGGATAACGGTGAAAACCTAGCATGTATAGAGATTAATGGAGATAGCTTAATCGAAGAGCGTTTTGAGGAAGAGCTTTTAAATGGCGTCATGGTTCTAAGCGGAAAAGCGAAGAGAACTGAGGTTACAAGTGATGTGGGTCAAGCGCTCTATATGAGAACCGAGGATGTGAATACAAGCGAAACGACATTTACCGCCATTCCTTACTATGCGTGGGCGAATCGCGGTGAGGGTGAGATGACTGTTTGGGTTCGGAGTGGGAAGTAAAATCGAGGGGGGATTGTATGAAAACTGTCTACATGACAAGTCTTTTTTCAATCTTAATTCTGTTAACGGGTTGCTTTTCATCTAGCACCAGTTCATCAACTGAGACATCTCTTCGGTTTACGTATTGGGGCGGACCGCTCGAGCGAAAAGCGATTGAGACGCTGATAGATGATTTCAACCAAAAGCATCCTACTATCGAAGTGCACGGTCAACTCGTTCCAATAAACAACTATGTGGAAAAAATGAATGTGATGGCTGCATCAAAAACATTACCTGACGCGGGCTATTTTCCAGAAGGGAGCTTATATCCATGGGTAGAAAACGAAATGCTTCAGGACTTAACTCCCCTCTTAAAGTCGGATCAAACCGAGGAAAAGCTAGATTACACTTTATATCAGTTTAATGATGGACCAATTGCAGGAGGCAGTGTCGCAAACGAAGTGATGAATCTTTATTACAATAAGGATTTATTTGAAGAGGCTGGTGTGGAGCTTCCCCCGACTAAAGCAGAAGATGCCTGGACCTGGGATGAATTTGTAGAAGTTGCAAAGGAGCTAACCGTTGATCGAGATGGACGGAATGCAAACGATGCTGATTTCGATTCTTCAAGGATCGAAACATACGGAGTGAGTAACTTCACTGGTTGGATTGATTCGTTTCTATATAGTAATAATGGTGGTTTTGTAAGCCAAGACGGTAAGGAGCTATTAATTCAATCTCCAGAATCAATTGAGGTTCTACAGGAAGTTGCCGACTTGATGTATGTTCATCATGTAATGCCAACGCCATCAGACGCCTCAACGGTTCCTGCTACAGACACTGCTATTTTAACCAAGCGTGTAGCGATGGTTGTTGATGGACAATGGGCCATGCAGGAGCTAGGACGTGCGACGCTTGAAGATGGTTTGAACCTAGGAATCGGAGTACTACCTTACTTTCAAAAAAATGCAACAACAAATTATGGAACACCTATTGTAGCTTTTGAGACGGGAAAAGATGAAAAGCATCAAGAGGCTGTTGATACGTTTTTAGCTTTTATCATGAACCCTGAAAATGTTATGTTGCTTATCAATGAAGGACTCTGGATGCCAAATGAAAAAGCTTGGTATGAAGATACGGATAAAATTAATCGATGGATTGATACCCCCATTCACCCTGCTGAGTATGAAGAAGCTGTTATCGATTGGGCTAGAGAACATGTTGTACAAAACGCTAACTACTTCTGGGAAGATCGACAACAAGCTGGGGATATCATTGGCCCTGCATTGGACCAATTATGGTTGAATAATAAGACGGCTGAAGAGGTAGTGGAAGAAGATATTTTGCCTAGAATGGAAAGACAGTTTGGTGATAAATATGAGTATTGATCAGAAAGGGGAAAGTATGTATGAAGCTTGAACCAGCTGTCAATTCAAAAGTCATCAATAAGAAAAAGAGTCCACTAAGAAGAAAAGAAAGCATTGCTGGATATCTATTTACACTTCCAGCCATTCTAGGGTTAATCCTTTGGACGATAGGACCTATCATTGCCAGTCTGATTTTGAGCTTCACTGATTATAAAGTAATTGCCTCATCCATAAGTTGGATTGGGTTCGAGAACTATATCCGAATTTTCACAGAAGATCTTTACTTTAAACAATCAGTGGTCGTAACCTTTTACTTCGCCTTTGTTAGTACGTTTGCTACATTAGGGGCCGCGCTTTTTGTTGCGTTATTAATGAATTTGAAGGTGAAAGGGCAGTCTGTCTGGCGTACGATTTATTATTTGCCTGTTCTAGTGCCAGCAGTCGCGTCAAATATTTTGTGGATGTGGTTGTTTAATCCAGAGTTTGGCTTATTAAACAGTATTCTACGTCTCTTTGGCCTTCCAACCTCCATGTGGATTTTTGATGAAGTAACTGTCATTCCATCCCTCGTCTTACTAAGTATCTGGGGATGTGGGGGTGCTGCTTTAATCTTTCTAGCTGGACTCCAGGACGTACCAAAAGATCAAATGGAAGCTGTTGATTTAGATGGGGGAAACGTTTGGCATAAATTTAGATATGTCACGATTCCAACGTTATCACCTATTATTTTCTTTAACTTAATCATGGGATTGATCGGTGCATTTCAAACATTTAATCAGGCCTATATTATGACTGGTGGTGGGCCTAATAATGCAAGTCTATTTTATGTTTATCTTATTTACCGCGAGGCTTTTGTTAACAGCAATATGGGGTACGCTAGTGCTTTAGCATGGATTCTTTTTCTGGTTATTTCCATCTTTACACTCTTTATCTTTAAATGGGGAAGAAGCTGGGTGTACTATGGAGGTGGAAGATAATGCAAAAGAGTTTATTTCGGGCAACAGCTTGGATTTTGCTTTTACTTGGTGCGGTAATTTCTCTTATTCCGTTCTTTTGGTTGATAAGAAGCTCTCTGATGACAACAACCGAAATCTTTGCATTTCCTCCAAAACTCCTACCTGAACAGTGGTTATGGGGAAACTTTGTTGAGATTTTTGATGTAGTGCAGTTCGGACTCTATTTTAAAAACACATTGTTCATCCTGATTCCAGTATTAATTGGTACAGTCGCAACGAGCTGCTTATGTGGGTATGGATTTGCTAGACTTCGGTTTCCTGGACGAGATATATGGTTCGCCATGATCCTAGCAACCATGATGCTTCCTCCCGCTGTTACGCTTATCCCTACCTTTATGGTATGGACGGAATTGGGAGGGATCAACACCTTTTGGCCGCTCGTTTTTCCTAGCTTTTTTGGTGGAGGGGGGTTCTTCATCTTTTTGATGAGGCAATTTTTCATGAGCATACCAAAAGAATTAGATGAAGCAGCTCTCATTGACGGTGCTAATTACTTTCAAATATTCTTCTTAGTATTGTTGCCATTGGTTAAGCCAGCCTTACTGGTCGTAGGTTTCTTCACATTTACAAACGTCTGGAATGACTTCTTTGGCCCGCTTATCTATTTAAATGACGAATCAAAATTCACGCTTGCCCTTGGACTCCTGCAATTACAGGGATCCTACACCTCAGATTGGAATCTAATCATGGCAGCTGCAGCTGTAATGACGCTTCCAGCGATTGTTTTATTCTTTATTGGGCAGAAATACTTTGTTGAAGGAATTACGTTAACCGGAATCAAAGGGTAACACATATAGATAAGGCCTCCTTTAATGATAAGGTGGCCTTTTTAGATTTTGCAGGAGCCGGAATTAACGATGAGGGGCGGAAATCAACGAAGAGAGGAAAGAATCAACAAAGAGGAGCGGGAATCGACGAAGAGAGGAAATAATTAACAAAGAGGAGCGGAAATCAACGAACAAATCACCTCACCCCTCCAGCCTGAATCATTTCTTAAGGAATCAGATGAGATCCTGTCGGATAGACTATAAGGAGGAGTATGACAGCAAGATATAAAAGAGGGTGAGATCTTGAGGACCAGTAGGATTGCGTTTTTGTCGGTGATGAGTAATACATTTGTCGTGGCTTTGAAGATTGTTGTGGGATTGATCACTGGATCAGTGGCCGTGCTATCGGAAGCTATTCATTCATCGCTTGATTTAATGGCATCATTGATTGCTTTTTTCTCCGTTCGTATATCTAAGAAGCCTGCAGATTCTGTGCATCCTTATGGACACGGAAAGGTTGAGAATCTGTCTGGTACGATTGAGACGATTTTGATTTTTGTTGCAGGCATTTGGATTATTTATGAGTGTGTGCATAAGATTATTCATCCAGAGCCGCTGCAGCTACCTTTGCTTGGGGTGCTTGTGATGGTGGTTGGTGCGACAATTAACTTTATTGTGTCAAAGGTCGTTCGGAAGGAAGCGGATCGTGTTCATTCGGTTGCGATGAAATCAAATGCGCTTCATTTGCTCACGGATGTGTACACATCTCTAGGCGTTGCCGTCAGTTTACTCTTAGTTACGTTAACAGGATGGTACATTCTTGACTCTATTATCGGGATGGTCCTTGCTGTTTATATTATGATTGAAGCTTTTAAATTAATGAAAGAAACATTTCCACCTTTGATTGATTCTCGCTTAACCGAAAGTGAAGAGTCTGCTGTACTTAAAATTATTGAGAGCTTTAAGGAAGAATACTTAGAAGTTCACAACTTTAGAACAAGACGATCCGGACCTCAGGAGTATATTGATTTTCATTTAGTAGTTCCATCCGATGCAAGTATGGGCGATGTTCATGAACTTTGTGACCGAATGGAAGGAAAGATTGAGAAGGAATTTCCTCACTCTGAGGTATTCATTCACCCAGAGCCAGAACATGAACGAGAGAATAAGTAGAGACCAGATCATGCATCTGGTCTTTTTGCATTGTGTAATTTTATCTAGAAGGGTTTCTCTTTTCGTCTAGGTGGGAACAGTACATTATATTCATACAAATGAGAGACCAAGCTGATGCAACTTCAGACAAGTCAGAAATGAAGGATGATAAAGATGAACACAGGAAAAAAAATATGGATAACCATTCTCTTTGCAATTGGTGGAGGGGCCATCACAGGACTAGTTGGCTCGGGTGTATTATTCTTAATTGAATCCATTTGGCCGGACGGTTTAATAGCCGATCTCTCAGTAGGAACAACCTTCTTAGTTACCGTACTACCTGGTATTGTTGCTTCCTTCTATTGGTCATTTTTCTATATAAAGAAACAAAAAAACGAAACCAAGCACTTGGATGATCATATCCCTAAAAACGAACAAAAGTTTTAAAAAAGGCCTTTTTAAAAGGTCTTTTTTTGTGAGAAAAACTTACATAGCTATTTCTGAACTAAATGTTAATTAGTAAACTAGGTATGGAGGTGCAAGATGAGTTTACAGATTAAAGAACTTGAATCCATTCAACCTTATAAAAATGAGCTTTCATCCATACTAATTGAAACGGTTAATCAAGGAGCTTCTATTGGCTTTCATTTGCCGATGAAGGAGGCAGAGGCAGAGGCGTTTTGGGACAGTTATCAACCGGACGAGTACCGGGTCACATTAGGCGCCTTTCAAGAGCAGCGCCTTGTTGGCACAGTCAGTCTTGAATTGATTAAGAAATCGAATGGAAGTCATCGCGCTGAAGTTTGCAAGCTGATGGTCCACCCGGGTGGTAGAAGATTAGGTGTGGCAAGAAAATTAATGACCGAACTAGAAGAAATAGCAAAGCATCATAATAGAAGCTTACTTGTGTTAGATACGAGAGAAGGAGATCCTTCAAATAAACTCTATATCAGCTTAGGCTATCAGTTAGCAGGAACGATACCTGGCTTTGCAAGTAATGAAAAAGGAGAGCTTGAAGCGACCAACTTATATTATAAAAACATATAGATATATTCTTTCAACTCACCATTGGTGGGTTGTTTTTGTTTTTTATATAGGAGAAACCAGGTGGAATGTAGAAGGGATTAGGAGTGAAACGGAAGGGGGAATAGCCGTGGGAGATCATTGTGTGTTTTGTAATCCAGAGCTTGATAGGGATCAGCGGATCGTGATGAGTAATGAAACATGTCTATTTTTACAATTGCATTCCGCTCAAAAGCAAGGTGCACCTCTTAATGGTTCGGGTGTTATTGTACCGAAACAGCATCGAGACAACACGTTTGATTTAACAAAAGAGGAATGGAACGATACCTTTTCTCTTCTCAAATTGGTTAAAGAACAGCTAGATGAAACAGTTAAACCGGACGGCTATAATATTGGATGGAACTGTGGAGAAGTGGCAGGGCAGCATCTCTTCCATGCGCATCTCCATGTATTGCCTCGTTACAAGGATGAACCAATGGCTGGAAAAGGGATACGCTATTTGTTTAAAAATCAGGGAGGGAGTCTATGATTCGACTTGCTACATTAGATGATGCCCAAGATATTGCTCAATTAACATTGCAGCTTGGATACAACATACGTCAGGAGACTGCACGGAAAAGACTCACTCATCTTCTTAGTGCAACTGATCATGCGCTATATGTGTTTGAAAATAAAAACTCACTCTCAGGTTGGGCACATATTTACATAAAGCGTTTAATTGAACTCGAATATGCCGAAATCGGTGGAATCGTCGTTCAGAAAAATAACAGGAGATCAGGTGTTGGGTTGAAGCTCATGCAAGCCTGTGAAGAGTGGGCTAAAGCAAATAAGATAGGTGAGGTAAGGCTCCGTTCTGGTGAACAACGAGCAGAGGCTCACACGTTTTACTTGAACCTTGGGTATGAGCATGTTCGGAATCAAAAAGTGTTTATAAAGATGGTGTAACATATGAAGCTAACAGATGACGAAGCAAAGTCATTCGGTGTGGCGACCAATCATGAGAGGATGATAAATGGCGAGCATCGATTTAGGCTGAACCATGTTGATGGAAGTTCTTATTGTCGGACAGAAGCAACTGACGCTGGGTGGCAAAACAGTCATTACCATAAAGGAGTTACAGAATGGTACGTTGTGCAAAGCGGCTGGATTGCTTATGCTGAACAAACGTCTTCAAAAGAATGTCACTTGACCATTTTAGAAGAAGGGGAAGGGATCACTGTCCGGCCAATGGTTCCACATAACATTTTTATGTCAGAGAACAGTGTGATCCATACCGTTAAAGCGGTAAAAGACAAGCTAGATAATGACTGGTTTGCTTCTCCAGAACTTGATGCTTATACTTCTCAGTTTACGAGTGAAGATTTATTTGATAAAAGAATGATGAAAAGTCTCCGGTCCACACGCCTTTCTCTACGTGAGTTCTCTTATTCTGATTGGAAGTCCATTCATGACTATGCGAAACGTCCAGAAGTGAGCAGGTATCAGGTGTGGGAACCTCAAAGTGAGACCGATTCGCAACATTTTTTAGCAGAACGAATAAAGGCATCGATACAAAAACCTAGATCTCAGTTCGCTTTTGCCATCATTGAAAAAGAGGCCAATACACTGATTGGCTCTGTTGAATTAACAATAAGAGATGTCAAACATCAAACCGCAGAGCTATCATACATTCTTCATCCAGACTACTGGGGGAAGGGATATGCAACGGAAGCAGCAGGTCTGATGCTTTCATTCGGGTTTTCTGAAATGAACCTTCATCGAATTTATGCAAAATGTGATCCTCGTAACAAAGGATCAGAGCGAGTGATGCAGAAAATTGGTATGGTATGGGAAGGGAGATTACGAGAAGATCTGCTCCTATCAGAGGGCTGGAGAGACTCGCTTATTTACAGTATACTTGCACGCGATTACAACTCATGAGGAGGCAACATATGTATACGATTCGCACACTTCATCCATCCGAACATGACTTTTTAAAAGAGATGCTGTATGAATCAATCTTTATTGAGGAATCAAAGAAACCATCGGTCGAGGAGCTTTTAAATTCAAAGGAGCTGCTTAAGTACCATGTAAACTGGGGGATGCAAGGGGACCGTGCTCTGGTTGCTGTTAGCGAAGAGGACGAAAAACTTGGAGCGGTCTGGTATCGTTTGTTGCAAGGAGAAAAAGCTGGCTACGACTATGTCGATGATCTGACACCGGAGCTTGGCATTGTCTTAACGAAAGAAGCACGTGGAAAAGGCGTTGGTAGAGCGCTAATGGTCCAGATCATGAAGCAGGCTAGAGACGATCAGTTTAAGGCACTGTCATTGAGCGTGGATCCCGAGAACGAAGCTGCAGTCGAGCTTTATATGAGCTTGGGATTTGCTCAAGTGGGGATGGAAGGAACGTCTTTAACCATGGTTGTTCAGCTAGAAGAAGGAGAAAGGATTCAGCAGTTTCGTGAATTGGAAGAGAGCCATTTACAACCGGACGTCCGAAAATCTCCAGAAAAACTTAACTTGATCTTAGCTGATGCGTTTCTTGAATTTGGTAGCTCAGGAAAAGCCTTTGGGAAGAAAAAATGTCTTGAAGAAGGTATAAGCCAAGATATCATGGTCATGCATCAATTCAAATGCAACCTAGTAACTGATGATGTGGTGTTAACGACCTATCATATTCATAACCGTACCAAAGACCAGTGGACATTACGTAGCTCTGTTTGGAAGCAAATAGAGGGAAGGTGGCAGCTGTATTTTCACCAAGGCACGTTTCGTGATGAAACAAAAAACAAGTGAGACGGATCTCTCGCCTCACTTGTTCGTACGTTTTATTTCTCTGTGTCCAATGACTCTGATTTTTCTTCCATTTGCTTAGATGGCCAGAATGCCCATTTGCCAAGCAAGCTTGTGATAGCTGGTACAAGTAATGGTCTAACAATAAAGGTATCAAGTAAGACACCAATGGCTGTAATTAAACCAAATTGTACAAGTACTTGAATAGGAAGAGTAACGAGTACAGCAAAGGTTCCTGCGAGTATGATCCCCGCTGAGGTAATGACGCCACCACTTTGACCAACACCTTCTGTGATGGCCGCTTTAATTGGACGTCCACGTTTTTTCTCCCAAATATTTGAGATCATTAAAATGTTATAGTCTTCACCAAGAGCTGCGATGAATACGAAGGCGTAGATTGGTATTAAGGCTGAGATCGCTGGTACATCAAAGCCATAATGTAGAATGGCCCAACCGAGCCCTAGTGCACTTGTGAAAGAGATTAAGACTGTTCCAACTAGATAAATCATCGCAGTAATGGAACGTAAATAGATGAGAAGTAAAATGGATACAACAACAACGACAAGAATAATGATGTTTGTTTGATCTTTTTCAATCACCGAACGTTGATCAATTTGCTCAGCTGTTTGACCAGCAACCCAGACATCACTTAGTTCATAGTCATCTTTGATATTTGCTACACCTGCTTGAATGGATTCAAGATCATCCATTGCCTCATTGCTGTATGGATTTTGATCTAATTCCAATTGATACATCACAATATTTTCATCCACTTCACTTACTTCAGGTTCTTCAACTTTGGCTACACCGCTTAGGTTTGCCAAATCCTCTGTTAAGTCCACGTCTTCACCTGCCGTATCAAAAACAACTTGAACAGGTGCTAAGTCTCCTGATCCAAAGCCTTCACTGATGATGGAAAAGCCTTCTCGAGACGGAGTATCTTCTGGGAAGGAAGACAATGTGTCATAAGAGAAGTCGATTTGAGTGATGAATAGTGAGCTTCCGATTAAAAGCACCATCGTGATGATCACTGTTCGAATCGGTTTAAATGCTGCAAACTCTCCGATGCGGTGCCAGAAGGTTGATTGCTTGTGTTTTTTCACTTTCTTGTTCTTCTGTTTCGCACGTTTTTCTTCCATGTCTTCTGTTCTTGGAACAAATGGGAAGAAGGCTGTGCGGCCAATCACACTAAGTAGTGCTGGTACGAGTGTTAATGAAGAAATCATCATGATAAAGATCGATACGCCAAATGGTACAGCAAAGTTTGTAATCGTCGCGTATTGCGAAATTAACAGTGACATTAATGCAGCTACAACTGTTAATCCACTAATACCGATCACACCAGCCATATCAGATAATGCTAAGCGAATGGCCTTCAGCTTGCTCTTCTCTTCATATAAGAACAAACGGAACCTAGCGATTAAGAACAAGCAATAATCTGTTCCTGCTCCAAATAATAATACCGTCATAATAGCGATACCTTGTGAATCATAGGAAATGATTCCTTCTTTCGCTAACCAACCGAGTATGGGTGTAGCTACTGCATAAGCCGCACCTACAGCAAGCAACGGGATAAACGGAAGAATAGGCGAACGATAGATAAGTAAAAGAATCACAAGGACAAGTAAAACGGTCCCGATTAATAACGTTACGTCTGCGTCTGCGAATAACTCGGTTGCATCTACGCTAATTCCAGCTGGGCCAGTGGCGCGCGTGACCAATTCGTCTGAATCCAATGCAGCACTAAACGGATTATCTGATAATATCTCAGTGGCTCTTTCTTCGATTTCAGTTAGTCCTGCCTTCGTGTCTTCTGCTGTGGCATTACTTTTAAATAGAATGGTTTGAATAAACGTTGTTCCATCCTCTGAAATCTTTTCCTGTAAAGCAGGAAGCGGAATATCCTGATATGGAATAGCCATTTCTTGGGCTTCCACTTCATTATCAGTCATACTTTGAGAAAGCTCTTGAATAGCAGCCAAATCCTCTTCTTCTAAACCAGATTCCCGGTACCATGTAATTAATCCCGGTAAGCCATCGTTATTTGGAAAGTACTCTTCCATTATGCTTGCAGCTTGCATGGAAGGCTGATCTTCAGATAACGGTTCAATTGTATCGTCTGTGTAGTCTCCTGATGGAGGAAGTAAAAGCTGAAATGCAATAATAGCTAAAATCCAAACCCCGATTGTAATCCATCGGCCTTTCTTACTAACGATTGCATGTACGATATTTGTCAGTGCACTTCTCATGGTTTTCTCCTTTTAGTTTATAATCCTTATCAATTGATAAGGTTAAGGTCTAATAGGGTTATATCACGATCGAAAAAACTTATCAATTGATAAGGTGTGTGATGCGAAGAAATTTTATTTTTACTAACAACCCCTCCACACAATTGCAATAATTATGGAGGTTATGTACACTTAAGGTACAATTATCCATGGGTAGGAGTGAGAGTGGTGGTTCATCCAATTCTTGCAGGGTTATTCATTGCAATTGTTATTTTTGCTGATGTGTGGATTTTTGATGAGGATCAGAAAAGATGGGGTTGGTTAAAGTCCTGGTCAAAGCCAGCTAAGCTTACTTTATTCGTCGGAATCACGCTTCTATTCACCATCTTTTGGACAGCAGTCAGTTTAAAGTATGTTTAGATAAACGTTTTTACAAACTAACCGTGGACATTATGGGTACGGTTTTTCATATGGGGTATAGACTAATGAGCAACCTATTAGACAAGAGTTACGTTCACCCTTATAGTAGGGCAACGAATTATTTTCTGGAGGTATAAGTTATGAGTCAAATAAAAGGTATAGAAACATTGTTCCATCCCGTATCATTAAAAAATGTCATTATCCCTAATCGCATTGCGATGGCACCGATGACAAGAGCTTTTTCACCAAATGGAATACCAAATGGTGAGGTTGCTGCGTATTATCGAAGACGAGCGGAAAATGGAGTAGGCCTACTTATTACTGAAGGTACAGCCATTCCTCACCCGTCAGCTGTCAGTCATCAGGACATCCCACGCTTTTACGGAGAAGATGCTCTTGCAGGCTGGAGGAAGGTTGTTGAAGAGGTGCATGAAGCTGGTGGTATGATCATTCCTCAAATATGGCATGTTGGCGGCGCGCGTAAGAAAGGTGACCTTCCAAATGAAGAGGCGTTACCAGTGAGCCCATCTGGTTTAGATCTAGAGGGAAATGAGGTCACTGAACCGTTAACGAATGATGAGATTCAAGATCTCGTTGGGGCTTACGCACAAGCGGCTGCAAATGCGAAAGCGGTTGGATTTGATGGAATTGAAATTCACGGTGCACATGGATATTTAATTGATCAGTTCTTATGGGAGAAAACGAATAAGAGAACCGACCGTTATGGTGGAGACTTAAGGGGACGGACAACCTTTGCAAAAGAAGTCGTGGAAGCATGCCGAGAAGCAGTGGGTCCAGAATTTCTTATCGTCTTCCGTTTTTCACAATGGAAGCTGGGAGACTACGACGCAAAGCTAGCTCATTCCTCCGGGGAGCTTAAACAAATACTTGAACCATTATCTGAGGCGGGTGTGGATGTATTCCATGCATCAACAAGACGTTTCTGGGAAGCCGAGTTCAATGATGAATCAGATTCGCTAAACTTAGCTGCTTGGACGAAAAAGCTAACAGGTAAACCAACAATAACCGTAGGCTCGTTAGGACTCGATCATGCTTTTAGAGATGAACAAGGTACCTCGCATGAAACAAGCGTAAGAGAGAATATGGAGAAGCTAGTTGAAAAGATAGCGGACGATGAGTTTGATCTAGTAGCTGTAGGGCGGGCACTTTTAGCTGATCCTGAGTGGGCGAAAAAGTTAAAGGATGATGACCTAGAACAAGCGGTCCCGTATACGAGAGAGTCTGTTCAAACACTATACTAATTAGTAAAAGCCGTACACACTACCATGATGTGTACGGCTTTTTTCTATACCCACTTCACAATGTCATTAAGTGGTTGTCTTGTTTTCTCTCTAGCTGGTTCCGTTTCTCTATATCCGAAGGCTGCCATAACAGAAACGTTCCATGTGTCCGTATCAACAATGCCTTCGTCTGCTAGAATGTTGTTTACAGCCTCTGGAAGATATCCTTCAATTGGACATGAATCAATTCCAATCTGTGCAGCGGAAGTCATCATATTTGCAAGAGCGATATATGTTTGTTTGCTTGCCCAGTCAAAAAGAGAGCGTTCAGATTCAAATAGATTCTGGCTATCATCTTGGAATGCTTTGTAACGTGGAAGAATGTCTTGGATCATTTCTTCAGGAATTTGTTTCACGTTCTTATGAATGTTATAGACGTAATCTGAATCATATCGTGCATTCTTATGAGCAAGAATGACAACAAAGTGGCTGGCAGTATCTAACTGACCACGTGCACCAGAGGAAACTTCTTTCAGTTTCGCTCGAAGCTCTGGACTTTGAACAACTAAGAACTTCCAAGGTTCATATCCAACTGAACTTGGCGAAAGTCTTCCCGTCTCTAAAATGAAGTCAAAGTCTGAATCAGCTATTTTTTTGCTTGAATCAAATGATTTCGTCGCATGTCTGAAGTGAAATGCATCGATAATTTCTTGTTTCTTCTCTCTTGATGTTGTCATATCCAATCATCCCCTCGCAATAGGTTTCATTGCCTAAGAGTAGCGAAGTTTATCATTTGAGACAAGGAATTTGTTTTATACTTTTTGGAAGGGATCTTCCAAGTAGTGTAGAAGTGAATGTAGAGAGACTTTGTATGCGGGAGGAATTTAGGTGAAGAATTGGTCGTTTATTGCGCAGGGAATCGCTTCGGTTTTGTTTGTCATTCTTGTGTTTATGTATTTCATAGGTTCATGGAGAGCGGATCCTATTATTAAAATTTTGTTCTTTTTTATCATGGTCACATCTGTTTTTGGATTTGGAATAGAAACAAACAAAAGAGTATCAAAATCGTGAGGCAGGTCATTGCGCTTGGAGGTGGAGGGTTCTCTATGGAACCCAATAATCCAACACTTGATAACTATATCTTGGCTCAAGCAACTAAGCCCAAGCCTAAGATCTGTTTTATTCCTACAGCCGGTGGAGATCAGGACGGCTACATCGAGCGCTTTTACCGTGCTTTTAAAGAGAAGTCGTGTACACCAACTCACTTATCTCTATTTGACGCAAACTTTACAGACCTTGAAGCCTTTGTACTGGAGCAGGATATTGTCTATGTAGGTGGGGGAAGTACTCGAAACATGATGGTGCTGTGGAAGGAGTGGGGGTTAGATGTCATCCTTATAAAAGCTTATCAAAAGGGTTTGATTTGCGCAGGTTTAAGTGCTGGTGCCATTTGCTGGTTTGAACAAGGCTTAACCGATCCCTTAAACGGGTCACTTTACCCGATCAACGGACTAGGCTTGCTAAAAGGAAGTGTTTGTCCTCACTATGATGGAGAGAGAAAAAGACGTCCCGCTTATGAGCGGTTTGTACATGAGGGTGAAATGCTTGAAGGATATGGAATAAATGACGGCACCGCACTCCATTTTATTGATGAGGAACTACACCAATCAATTCAATCAACAGATAGAAGTGGTGCAGGATATGAAAGGGTAAGGCGAGGAACTGACAGCGCATAAGAACTATAAAGTAAGTAAGACAAAAAAAGACAGAGCGATCTGTCTTTTTTTGCTTGTCGAAATCTCTGTTAAAAAGCAGGTATTAACCAATTATTAGTCAAATATATACATAGATAAGGGGGACCGCCCATGAATGATGACATCATAGAAAGTGAGAGAGCTAAGTGAAGCCAAACAAAGGAACAATTGCATTCATCATTTTATGGTTATCCATTTTTCTATTTCCTTTGAACACCAATGCAACTGGACAAGAGACACCATCTGGGATTCCGATCTCGGACATTGAAGCAACAATTGATGAATATGTAGATGAATGGGTAGGAAACACAGCTGCTGGAGCAAGTGTCGAGGTCATCAAGAATCACGAAGTCGTCTTTTCAAAAGGATACGGCCTTGCGGATATTGATCAGAATGTGGAGATGAATCCAGATGAGACGATCATGGAATGGGGATCTGTAAGTAAGCTTCTTGTTTGGGTTTCATTGATGCAGCTTGCTGAGCAAGGAAAATTGGATTTATCAGATGATATCCAACCCTATTTACCTGATGGATTCCTTACAAAAGTGAGTAGAGAAGAACCCATTACGTTTCTAGATTTAATGCATCATACGGCTGGATTTGAAGACAATGTTTTTGATCTAGGCTTTCCTACACCTGAGCATGTGACAACGCTTGAGGAAGGATTAAAGGTCGCTGAGCCAAATCAAGTGTATCCTCCAGGAGAAGTGGTGGCGTATTCAAACTACTCAACTGCACTTGCCGCTTTTATTGTTGAACAAGTAACAGGGGAGCCTTTTTATGAGTATGTAGAAAACGAAATCTTTGAACCATTGAACATGAATCATACAGTTATTCATCCTACATTCAGTGGCAAAGAAGATCTGATGGAAAAAAAGGCAAAGGGGTATGTACTAACTGAACCCTCAGTATTCATTGAGTCAGACTGGTTCTATATGTCAATGTATCCGAGTGGTGGAGTGAATGGCACAGCCAGTGATTTGACCGCATTTGTTCAGGCTTTGCTGCCAATGGATGGGGAATTCTCTCCATTATTTAAGGAACATGAGACTCTTAATCAGTTTTTATCACAAAGCTATGCAGCTGATGAAACCATCAACGGGATCGCTCATGGCTTATGGGAATATGCGGGGGCCGCGCGAGGCTTGTACCACGGAGGGAACACAAACTCCTTCTCCAGTCATGTTCATCTAGTGCCAGACGAAGAGTTTGCGGTAGTGGTGCTGACGAATCAAGCGGGTGAAATGGAGATAAATTATGGTTTAACAGAGCTTCTTGTTGGAGCGGAACAAGTGGAACAGGAAGTAACGGTACAAGATTTACCACCTGCAATCGAAGGGTCCTTTCTGGCTACACGTAGACCGCAACATAGTTTTATTAAACTATATTTTGATTTGATGCCTTTTAAAATAAAGCCTTCAGAGGAAGACAAAATTGAGGTGCAATATGCTGGCTTCACAGGAACCTATCTGCAAACAAGTCCTAATACTTATAAGCTGGTTGAGGGAGATCTTGTCTTTCATTCGATGAAGCAGCTATTTGTGCAGATGGAGAACGCAAAAGTCAGCAAGATCTCAACGTCAATATCCGATTATGAACCGTATCCACCTGGGAAGAGTATGCCATATATTTTGATATACGGGATTCTAGCAAGCGTAGTTGCACTCTATTTTCTAGTGATCCCCATCATGTTATTAATAAAACGTATCAGAAGACAAAGCAAACATCGTATGTCAAAAGTATCAATTGGACATGGAATTCTTGCTTTAAGCGGCACTATTTTAATAGTTAATCTTCTGATCCTTGTGGCGCGTATGTTAATCAATGCCGCGCGGGCGTATTCAGAGGTCATGCCGCAGCTCGTTTTAAATGGCATAGTCACAGGTATTGCAGGAATCGCCATGCTGTTCATGATTGTGAATTGGCGTAAAACAAGATCAACGACTAAAGAGAAGATCATGTATATGTTATCAATAATCTTCATTGTGGTATTAATCATTCTTATGAGTGTGTTTCAATTTTATAGGTAATTAAATAGAAGAGGTGAGCTGGGATGAGCAGAGCGGAGAAGAGTCATTATTTAGAGTTAGATCGAGTGATTTTTATTGGAAGAACGTTTGATGAATATATGAAAATGTTTGGTTTGAATGAGCAAGATCTACAACGGGAGAAAGTGCTTGATTGTCCAGCGGGGGCATGTTCTTTTACTGCTCATGCCCATTCCTTAGGTATGGATGTTACAGCCTGTGATATGGCCTATACGTATTCGATGCAGTCCTTATACGAGAAAGGATCTGACGACGTTGAGTATGCGATGAAGGGGGTAGCAAAAGCTAGGGACAAGTATCAGTGGGATTACTTTAAAGATGTTGAGGATTTGAGGGTGCACCGTCTCACGGCATTAACAGAATGTACAAATCATATGGAAGCATTTCCTGAACGATACGTACCGGCGATGCTTCCGGCCCTACCTTTTGCAGATCAACAGTTTGATCTAACACTTTCAGCGCACTTTTTATTTATGTATAGTGATCGACTGGATCAGGATTTTCACCTAAAGACAATCAAGGAATTGTTACGTGTCACCAAAAAGGAATTAAGAATATTTCCTTTGGTAGACCTTGAAGGCGAAAGATACGCACATTTAGATCAAGTGAAGTCAACCTTAACTGAAAGAGGCTTCTCAGTTTCAGAAGTGCGAACAACGTATGAATTTCATAGCAACGCACACACGATGTTAGTCATTAAACGATAAGAGAAAAGAGGATGCACGATGTCAATTCGAAAGGCCGTTATAGAAGATGCGCCTGCTATGGCAAGAGTCCATGTTGATAGCTGGCGTACTACATACAAGGGACTATTGCCCGATGAAATGTTGGAGAAACTTTCATACGATGAACGAACGAAGCTATGGGAGAACAACATACAAAATGAGCGAGGATTTATCTATGTAGCAGAAAAAGATGATGGCCAAATCATTGGTATCGCTTCAGGAGAAAAGCGTGAAAAAAGCAAGGATGCGAATGTAGGGGACTTAACGACTGTTTACCTTTTTAAAGAGGAACAAGGAAAAGGAATTGGCGCTCGACTAACCAATCAAATTTTAGAGGAACTCTATACATTAGGCTGCACAACCATCTATGTCGAGGTCTTAGCGAATAATCAATCAAGAATCTTTTATGAGAAGATGGGGGCAACTCTTCATCAGGAGGAGCAGATTACTCTTAGAGGCGAGAATGTGGATGTGCTTATTTACGAATGGAAAAAGGAAACTTGAACCTCATGGTAGAAAGATGGATTCTGTATACGCCTGTGTACAGAATCCATTTTATTTCTTAACTTTTTCTAAAATCAGTGTGAAGAAAGATCATTTCTAGAGGATATCTGTATAAAATGGAGGTCAGTGAATCATGTTCTTTAAGCGAAAAAAGTTACAATGCTCATCGTGCAAAAAAGAATTTCAATCAGATGAAAAGCTGGCTCTATTCGTTAGGGCAGGAGAGCTAAATGGAGTAACAAATTTAAAGGCGTTTGCAAAATTACAGCGCCTAGAATGTCTGGATTGTGTAGCAAAAGGGAGTAAGTAAGCCCTAACCGCATCGCTCATATCAAGGAACTTTGTGTAAAATATCAAATAATCATGACCTGGTACTAACATTAGGTATAAGATAATTAGTAAGAATTAGACATTAGGGGGTGTTCATTTGAAAGAAAAGAATCAGAAAGCCCATCAAAAGATTGATCAGGCCATCGATGAGGTGCTCTTACTCGCGGAAGAGGATTATATTGATGTGTCTACGTATGAGGCGGTGAAGAAGGGGTTTGATGCAAAGCTTCTGGCTTTAGAGGAGCAAGAAAAAGAAGAGCTTGCTAAACAAAAAGCAGCAGAGGTTGCGGAAAAAGAGCTTCAGCTATCTCAAACTGCTCCTGCTCAATCGCAAGAGCAAGCGCCTCCCGCAATAAATAAGCCAGTTCAAACGCAACCTGTCCGTCCAACAATTGTCAAAAAACAGCGTACTCCTGAGGAAAATCGCAAACGTCGATTAACGTATATTCTGACGTCTGGGGTCGCATTGTTGCTATTGGGTGGAGTGCTACTTGCATTAACCAATTGGCTAGTGCTTGCTCCAATCACAAAGGTTTTCTTAATTAGTGGAATTGCGGTGTTGTTTGCAGGAATGAGTTATGTAGCTCATCGTCTTAAGATTAAACAAACGATGCTTGCTTTTCTGATGCTTTTTGCGTTTTTTGTACCGATTGTCTTTTTCTCTATTAGTTATTATGGAATTTTTGGTGATTACTTATCTATGGGTGGAGAGGGCAGTTTGTTATTTGCGGCTCTTGCATCTCTTACTTGTGCTGTACTTTACGCATTTTTATATAGCATTGAAGCGAACCGGACATTTCAGATTGTTGCACTTCTCGCAACAGCTTCAAGTATGTTGTATACGGCTGGATTTATTTCATCCACGATTGAGACGTATGTACTCATACTAGCAATCTTTGTGTTTGCTCAACTGCTTGTTTGGAAAAAGGCAATGGGTTTATCTGCGTTGCAGTCGTATCGTGCGTATCTGCCATGGTTTATACTCGCGCAGATCATTCTCGCAACGTTTATCCAATTTATTTTATTTGAATGGAGTCGCGCTGGCTTTGGAAACTATGCGTTACTCGGTATTCTCTATTATTGGTTTGCTTTAAAGCAACCTGTGTATAGAATTCTCTCTATCCCTGCCGTTTTAACCTTTAGCATAGGTGTAACAGGCTTTATCTTCTGGAACGCAAATGAATATGATTGGTATAATGCCTTACTTACGTTAGTGTTACCTACGATCTTACTGGCGGTTTATCAGATTGAGAAGAAAAAAACCGGGGACGTTTTATTGTATATGCCGATTCAGGTTATCTTTTTTGTTACGATCTTTTTCACACATACCTTTAGTCAACTAATGCTCCTTGACGATTATTTTGCTCCTAACTTGTACGGCGTAACCATGTGTGGAACTGTGGTTCTTCTGATTACGGCCGGATGGTTAGCTAAACAACGAGTGACTTTGTTCTTTGGGTATCTGTTAGCCAGTTATTCAATCTGGTATTTACTCAGTCATTACCTTAAATCCATTAGTACTCGGGCGATTTTACTTGTTACGCTTTTTGTTGTTCTTTATCTAGCAACGATTTTCATTCAGAAGCTTGATACAAGGTTGATACGCCATCCAATTAAACTCATTTCTGCTTTATCGTTAGGAATGATTTCGTTGGAGCTCGCTGCTTATACAGAATGGTGGCTATTAACTGCTGTATTCCTGAGTCTAACGATTGTTGCCTCTGTTTTGTTTAGGTATGAAGTAAAAGCGTATCAGAGTGTGATGAGTGTAAGTGGAGTCATTGTCTTATTCTTTGCAGTGATTACATCTTATTTTGCCAGAGCAAATGAAAGCATCTATCTTGCACCACTTGATACAACCGTTCACTTTATAGTAGGTGCAGGTTTACTTTCAGGCTTACATTTCGCCTACAAAAGATGGCAGGGTATGCAGACAGCCGTTGTCTCTTATGCTTCTGGTGGCTTGCTCTATCTAATCGTCCTGATGACAATCCTGTATCACTATCTCACGTTCGCTAGTGAGTTCCCTGTTGTTCTAACTGGCTATCTGCTCGCTGGAGTTCTCTACTTCCTAGTGGCTGCTGTCGTAATATTTAAGGAATCGGGATATTATGTAGGTGTTCTTGCTTTTGCGTTACTTGCGTATATGAGCTTACTGAACACAGTACTTGCTGAGACGACAGTAGGCTTCTGGACCATTCTACTCCTTTCTGGTGGTATCTTCATATGGATTGGAAAAGGGATCAAACGAAGCACCTCACTGGGAGCAAGCTTGTTCTATGTTACAGGTCACAGTCTTCTTTTAATCGTGGGCCTTTTCTATTCACTTTTTATCTTTATTAGTGACTTAAGTGTACATGGCTTACTCGTACCATTTGTTTTCTTTATTGCAGAAGTCATTCTTTCAAAGAAACGAGTGTGGCGTCTCGCTCAAAGCTTATGCGCAGGAATCTTCCTATTAATACACAACATGATATGGTTCAGTAAGCTGCCGGTTGTGACAGAGTCAGACAGCTTACTTCTTACAGGAGGAATCATCCTTCTTTGTATGCTTTGGAAACCACTGTCTTATCAAAGAAAAGGGATCCTCGCTGGGTTGGTCTTACTGAATATTTATCCTCTTTCGTTACTTATTTGGGAAGCAACACTTTATGGAATCGTGAAAATAGCTATTGTTTTTGCGGTAAGCATTTTGAGTATCTATTACCTTGAAGAGAAGCTTAAAAAAGGCAACTATACAGCAATCCCATATGCGTTCGCTTCACTTATCGTTCTCTTTGGAAATGAAAGTACGCTTCAAACAGTTATTTTACTCGTCGCCTTAGCGTTTGCAGGCAAGGCAACAGGTGTTTATTACGTTGGCTGGTCCTTCATATCAAGCAAACGAGTGAACAGCTATCAGATCATTAGTACACTATTAATTTTATTTGCGAGTTTGCAGCTTCGTGGGGATCAAACAATTGGAACAGTTGTGGAGCTTACGCTTGCAACCATTCTTTTTGCTTATCTTGTTCTGCTTTTTATCAAAGAGCAAAACAAAGGCGTTCGATTCGTAAAAGCGGCTACGCTGTTAATTGGTTTCTATTATCCGTACTCGCTGTTCCTAACGCTCCTCCCAGTTGCAGATGAGTATATGGTCTTTATCTATACGGTTCCATGCATGCTACTTGTGAGTATTCTCCTGCGAATCGTTGCCAAAGATTATTCATGGAGACCACCGGTTGAAATGGTTACCGTAGTCCTTGGGTTTATTGTGATGAGCTTATCCACACTTGCCAATCAAACGCTTTATGGAAGCTTAACTTTAAGCATTCTTGCTGTTCTTGCCATACTCGCTGGTTTTTATTTGAAATACGCAGCTTACTTTATAACAGGTGTAGTGGCTCTACTTGTCAATACGCTTTATGCCACAAGAACGTTTTGGTCAAGTATCCCTTGGTGGGTATATCTCATGGCTGGAGGAGCCATTCTCATCGGATTTGCCACGTACCAGGAGCTTAAGAAACGCGAAGAAGACACTTCAATTAAGGATCAGTGGGGTCAGTTCATGAGGAAGCTGAAGAATTATTTTACGAATTGGAAATAAGGGATGAGAGCAATGAACAAAATCAAGATGTCTCCTTCTTAAAAAAAATTTAAAAAAGCCTAAGCAACTTCTAAAGATGATCACTGTATGAACAGGATCATCTTTTTTATTCTAGCAATTAGAGTAAAATGAGGTAGAAAGGTAGCTTTTTTCACGCATAATTTAAAATTTGAAAAGATAATAGGTTATCATTTACAATGAAACGTACATTATTTGTAAGCGCTTAAAATAGGAGGGCGATTTCAATTATACAATGGTGGCTGGCTTATGTTTAAGAGGTTTAAAGTGAGAACTGTGCTATTTAGCAGCTTTGCTTTGTTTATTATTATCCTTTTCTCTATTCTGATTCTAGTAAGTTATAGAACTATGGTTAACGAAATGACAGACCAGACCATAGTTCATCAGCAAGAAACATTGGCTCTGTACAGCAAAGAGATTAACAATCAGCTTCGTGCTGTTGAAGAAATGTCTTTAGTGTTATCAAGATACAGTGCGCTCCAAACAATTCTTCAAGGGTCAACTGATTCTGGACTTTATTACTACAATTATCAACGCTCCAATGTTCATTCTTATTTATATCAAGTGATTCTTAGTATGTCCTTAGTAGAATCCATTGATATCTACATGCAACAGCCACCAGCCTACGATCCACAAACGCCTATTCGTTATTTATCTATACTTGATTTACATGATCATCCCAAGAACCAAACACTGAATCAATTGGATGAGGGATGGCTTGGACCTCATCAAATGCACTTAAAAGAGGAGTCAGCTGAAATCGTCTCCTATACGAGAAGCATCTATTCTTCTTCAGGAACAATACGTGGTGTATTGGTTATGAATATTTCTCTTCAACAGTTCGTCCCATTGATTAAGGATAATCAACAATCAAAATCTCGTGTCCTATTGGATTCTTCTCTTAATCAAATTGCTACAATTGGAGACCCAGACCTTCCAATTAATTTGGAATTACAACTACATATGGCTAACCTCACAAATAATGAAAACAATGAAGGTATGCAGGAAAATGATAAAGGCTTAATCGTTTGGTCTGGTCTTAGCGAGTCAGGGTGGAAATTAGTTGAGCTAACACCAAGAGGAGAGCTGACAGGAAGCGGAGCTCGTATGGCTATCATCCTATTTGGAATTGGCTTTATTGCTGTCATATGTGCTCTGTTTGTGACGTACTTTCTTTCTTCAACATTTACTAAACCCATTTTACTTTTAGTTCATGCAATGCAGAAATATGGACTAGGGCAAACCATTTCTCTGCCGGAGAATTATCATAACGAGTTCGGGCAGCTGTTTAATGGCTTTCAACGTATGACTAATCGGATTAAAAGACTCCATCAAAAAATTGAACACCAAAGCTATTTAAAACGAAAAGCCGAAATCGGTGCATTACAAGCTAACATTAATCCTCATTTTTTGTACAACACATTAGATCAGCTCAATTGGATGGCGATTGAACGAAATCAAGATGAGATGAGCAAGGTCATTGAATTAATTGGGAAAATGTTACGTATTGGACTATCAGAAGGTAAAAGTTTAATCCCTATAAAAGATGAGCTAGCCCACGTTCAATATTATCTGAAGATTCAGCAGTATCGGCTACACAATTCTTTAACCTATGAATTTAAGCTAAGTAAGGATGCAGAGCCCTATTTCATTCCTAAGTTTACACTTCAGCCACTGATTGAGAATGCGATCATTCACGGTTTTCATAGACGTGAACAAGGCAAGATTAGAGTGACGATCACAGTCGAGGAAAAAAGAGTGAACATTCGAGTCACAGATAATGGATGTGGATTTGAAACAAAAATGATGAAAAAAAGAGGATATGGCATTGAGAATGTGGATAAACGTATCAAAGCCTATTTTGGCGAGGGATATGGTGTCATCATCCGTAGTAAAAGAAATCTAGGAACAACTGTCAGCATTAATGTAGCTAAACAATTGAATGATCAAATAAAAGGTGGGTTAACCAATGTGGAGGACCGTGATCGTTGATGATGATGCACAAGTATTAGCTGGGTTAAAAGCAATTATTCCTTGGAAGAGCTTAAACATGTGTCTGGTAGGAGAGGCCAGGGACGGATCGGAAGGAATGAAAGTAATTTGTGAGAAGGAACCGGATTTAGTGATTACAGATATCTATATGCCTGTGATGGATGGGTTAGAGATGATGCAATCACTTTATAGCTGCCATGCGTTTACAGGGAAGTGTGTGATTCTGAGTGGGCATTCTGATTTTGAATACGCAAGAAAGGCCTTGCGCTTACGAATCGATGAATATCTTTCAAAACCAACTTCATCTGATACCATTAAAGAAGTTCTTGCGCGAGTAACAGAACAGCTAGCTCAGCACCATGTTGAGCAGCAGAAGCAGGAGGAGCTAGAGGATCAGTTAAAATCGTACGAATACCTTATTGAACGGAATTGGCTGCGAGACGCAGTAATAGGGGAGTCGAGTCAGAGAGGAGCCTTTCTCCCATTGCAACATACTTGGAAGAATAAGCGACATGTAGTCTGTGTGCTAGCCATTCATCAGAGGCCAAGTATGACTTCAAACGTCACAGATTGGTTTCTCCTACGTGTGGCATCAAAAAATATTGTTGGAGAGATCGCTAAAAACCATCAGATTGAGTTGGATTGGGTGGACCTTTATAACGAATTTTCAGCTGTTGTGATTCATGATGATCAAGAGAGTGATTGGGATAAATTATATATTCAACTACAGGATATAGCAGCAGAGATCGTTGAATCTGTTTCAAGATATCTTAAGCTGAAAGTCCTAATTGGCATTGGGGAGCCATGCGATACATGGCGGCAGCTTTCCACCTCAACAGATGTTGCGATGCAAGCATTAAAGGAACCAGCAAAACACGTGGCGATTTCTGGAGAAGAAACAACTGCCGTAACTGATCATAAAAAGAAGGAGCCCTCTTGGTATTATTTAAGCATGGCTGAAGCAATTCGATTTGGCCGATCGGATGAAGTGGAAAGTTTGCTGCATCAATGCTTTGACCAACTGGAATTGGAAGGAAGGCTTAACTCCCCAGATCAATTACGTATGTGTGGTACAGAGATTTGGACTGCTATTTCGTATTCAATGCATCATAAGGGGATGCCAATAGATGATATTTTCTCTACTATAGATTTAGCCGAGGATTTAAATAGAATCCTATTTCAAGAGGAACTTAGGGATTGGCTAATAAGAAGAATCATTCGCATTTTTGATTATTATAAGCTCGACGATAATATTAAGCATAGACGTGCCATTAAGCGAACCATTGAATATATTCATAATCACTATCAAAACGATCTATCTATACAGAGCATTGCGGATGATTTGAACCTTTCGAGAAACTATTTAGGTCAGCTTTTTATTAAAATTGTTGGAGAATCTTTTAAATCATACGCTACAAGGGTGCGCCTTGAAAAAGCAAGACAACTTTTAGTAGAAGGAGACGAACTTTTAGTATACGAGGTTGCAGAATCTGTGGGTTATACTCATGTTCCATATTTTACAAGGCAGTTTAAACAATACTTTGGCTGTAGCCCAACGATGCTTCTTAAGGAGTCTAAGACAAAATAGAGGAAATCTAATCATATGCAAGCATTTATTGAATTTACGCAGAATGCTTTATTTGTGCAACTTTTTTAACATTTGTGTTCTATTCACAGATATAGAAACCGTTTACACTAAATGAAAGCGCTTTATTAATAAGGAGGAGACATTATTGAAGAGGATTAAACATTTGGGTAAGCTATGTTGTTTAACAGCGTCATCTGTCCTTGTTTTCGCAGCATGTTCTTCATCAGATACTGGAGGTGAAGAAAGCGCAGATGGCACTGGAGCTACGGATGAAGGCGGGGAAGTAGCAGATGTTCAAGAAGGTCAAACGGAATTAAGAGTTTCATGGTGGGGCGGTCAGGAAAGGCATAACCGAACCATTGAAGCAATTGAGCTTTTTGAAGAGAAGAACCCTGATATTGCTGTTAGTACGGAGTTCAGTGGTTGGGACAGTCATTGGGAACGGTTATCTACTCAAGCAGCAGGACGAAATATGCCAGATGTAGTCCAGATGGATCTACAATATTTAAATGAATATGTCTCGCGTGATCTATTAACAGGACTTAATCAATTTGTAGATTCAGGTGTTATTAACTTTGACGACGTTGATGAAGTGCTCATTGAAGGTGGATATGTTGATGACGAATTATATGCAGTTAACCTAGGAACTAACTCACTTTTTATGCTTTATGACCCAGCTGCCTTTGAGGAAGCGGGTGTTCCGGAGCTTGAACCAGGATACACATGGGAGGAATATGCTGAAACAGCTGCAGCGCTTAATGAGGAATTAGGAATCTACTCTGGAGAAATATCAATCATGCCATTCTTCAGTCATTATCTACGACAACATGATTTATGGCTTTATAATGAGGATTACACTGAGATGGGCTATGACGATCAGTATTTAATTGATTTTCTAACTATGTACAAGGATATGTTGGATGACGGTTTAGTACCAGGTCCGGATGTAACGGCTGATATTCAAGGGTTAGAGGATTCGTTAATTGTACATGGCGATGCAGCAACTATTCCAGAGAACAGTAATCTTATTATTGCTTACGTTCTAGCAGCAGATCGTCCACTGAAGATGACAACCTTCCCTGTCGTAGAAGGCGGATCCAATGGACATATTTTAAAGCCTGGTCAATTTTTATCTGTCTCTTCTCAATCTGATAAATCTGAGGAGGCAGCAAGGTTCATTGATTTTATTACAAACGATCTGGAAGCAAATGAAATTTTGAATGCAGAGCGTGGTGTGCCAATCTCTCAGGTAGTTCGCGACCATCTTTACGAGGACTTGGATGAAGTAGAGCAAATGCAGTTCGACTATATGGATTTAGTTGTTGATTACTCTGCGCCAATCCATCCACCAGAGCCACCAGGTACAAGACAGATTAGTGACGCCTATACCCGTCTATTGGAAGAGCTCTCTTATGACATGATTACGCCAGAAGAGTTTGCTGAGCGTTTCAGAGAAGAGGCAGAGAGTATTCTACAAAACTAGTTCTAACTCACTAGAAAGAAGCAGATTGATTGCTTCTTTCTCTTTTGAAAGGAGGCAAATGAAATGGCAACCACTGAGAGTGTTAAAGTAAACTCGTCCAAAAAACCAATGAAGACGGAGCAAGAAAAGAAGAAACGAAGAAAGCAGGAGCTCATTGCATACGCTTTTATTTCACCATGGTTAATTGGTTTTTTAGGATTTGTTATCGGTCCAATGATTGCTTCCCTTTACTTTTCATTTACAGATTATGATCTACTTTCTAGCCCTAACTGGGTAGGATTATCTAACTACACGGAACTCCTCACGAATGATGCGCGCTTTCGAACATCAGTCAGTGTCACATTAATCTTTGTATTGGTATCTACTCCTTTAAAACTCATTTTTGCCTTAGCTGTCGCTATGCTTTTTAACAATGAACGCAAAGGAAAAGGTTTTTACACGACGGTTTTCTATATTCCTTCAATAATTGGTGGAAGTGTTGCCGTCGCAGTTATGTGGCGCCAGTTATTTGGTGGGCAAGGAGCGGTTAACGACATACTGTTATTTTTAGGAGTAGAGGGCCGAAATTGGATTGCCAGTCCCGATCATGCCATTTGGGTATTAGTTTTGCTAGTTGTTTGGCAGTTTGGCTCACCTATGATTATCTTTCTAGCAGGACTTAAGCAGATTCCAAGAGATTTGTATGAAGCTGCAATGGTAGACGGAGCAGGAGCTATTCGTAAATTTAAATCGATCACACTTCCTTTATTAACACCTGTCATCTTCTTTAACCTGATTATGCAAATGATTGGTGGATTTCTTATCTTTACTCAGGCATTTATCACTACGGAAGGTGGGCCGCTTGATCGTACGTTATTTTATGCATTGTATCTGTATGAGAAAGCCTTTCAAAACTATCAAATGGGATATGCCTCGGCCATGGCTTGGATGCTATTAGTGGTAGTTGCAATTATTACTGCCTTAATCTTCTATAGCTCAAAGAAGTGGGTATATTACGAATCGGAGAAGGGGTAATCTCATGGACAAGCAAAAAAAGATGAGAACGATCTTATATCATTCTATCGTTATACTTTTTGGCGCAGTCATGCTCTACCCAGTCTTATGGATGTTTGCTAGCTCATTTAAACCACACACAGAGATTTTTCAACAGGCTGCATCTCTTATTCCTTCTTCGTTTAATTGGGATAACTATTCTGTAGGATGGGCTGGATTCGGCCGTGTAGGATTTGATCAAATTTTTGCAAATTCTCTTTTTGTATCCACTTTAAATATTGTGGGGGCTTTGTTTTCATCCTCTCTTGTTGCCTTTGGATTTGCTCGATTAGAATTTCGTTTTAAGAAAACTTTATTTGCGTGCTTAATTGGAACGCTGATGCTGCCTATGCAAGTGACGCTCATTCCACAATACATTCTTTTTAATGAACTTGGCTGGGTTAATACTTATTTGCCTCTAATTGTTCCGGCATTTGTAGGTGGAGTGCCCTTCTTTATTTTTTTAATGGTGCAGTTCATTCGCGGCGTACCAAAGGAGTTAGATGAAGCTGCGCTCATTGATGGCTGCTCAACCTTTGGCATCTTCTGGCGAATCATTCTACCACTTTGTAAGCCAGTACTCGTTACGGTTACAATCTTTGCTTTTATGTGGAGCTGGGACGACTTCTTTGGAGCGTTAATCTACTTAAATGATCCAGGATTATATACTGTAGCGTTGGGTCTTGCAAGTTTCCTAGATTCACAAGGAGCTAGCTCCTGGGGACCTTTACTCGCCATGTCAACCCTATCATTATTACCACAATTTATTATCTTTTTGTTCTTCCAAAAGTATCTGGTTCAAGGTATTGCCACAACTGGTCTTAAATAAATGTAGATCTTTGCCTTTTAATAAAATAGAGAATAAAGGAGAGCAATGCACGCACACGCGTCATTGCTCTTTTTTTTAGAGGAATATCTCGACGTGTATCGAATGCGTAATAAAAGGAGTGATCAAATGACTGTACCTAAACACATTGTTTCAGCGGCAGCGATTGTATTAAATGATCAAAACGAATTACTTTTGGTAAAGAACCCGAATAGGGGCTGGGAGATGCCAGGTGGTCAAGTGGAGGAAGGGGAATCGATTGAGTATGCTGCCATTCGAGAAACGGAAGAAGAAAGTGGAATCATCATTGAAATTACTGGTTTCTGTGGAATTTTTCAAAATGTAGAAGGTTGTATTTGTAATACATTATTTTTAGGAAAGCCTATAGGAGGAGAGTGCCGACCATCGAATGAAAGTGATGAAGTGGCATTTTTTCCTCTCGAGCAGGCATTGGATATGGTTAAGTGGAAGAACTTTAGAGAACGAATTGAAAAAAGTTTAAATTCAGAAGAGCAACCTTTCTTTGTGACATTTTGATAAACTAGAGGTAGCAACTAAAGATACGGGAAGTGAATGAAATGAAAAAACGCATTGCCATTGATATGGATGAAGTAATGGCTGACTTTATCCCAAAGCATTTATCTTTATATAACACAGAGTATAATGATGATATAAAGATTGCTGACTTACATGGGTGTACGTTAGAATCCCTCAGGCCAGAACTTGAAGATAAAATCAAAGGATATATAAAAGATCCTACGTTCTTTCGGGATCTTGAAGTGATGAAGGATAGTCAGCAAGTAATTGAAGAATTAACACACTCTTATGAAGTATATATCACAACCGCTGCTATGGAATATCCAACTTCATTTACAGCTAAATACGAGTGGCTGAAAGAGCACTTCCCTTTTCTAAGCGATTTGAACATTGTCTTTTGCGGAAATAAGAGCATCATTCGAGCTGATTATCTAATTGATGATAACTCAAGACATTTTAAGACCTTTGAAGGACAAGGAATCCTCTACACAGCTCCACACAATATACATGAGTCGGGTGTGGTTCGAGTGAACAACTGGAAGGAAGTCCGAAGCTATTTTCTATAAAAAATAGGGGGATCGTTATGTCGATAAAATTAGATATGGTAGGTATCGTGGTTAAGGATATGAAGCGGGCTTTGGATTTTTATCGAACATTAGGATTTGAGATTTCTTCAGAATGGGACAGTCAGGCCCATGTAGAAGTTGACCAGGGTGGAGTGAGGCTTGCCTTTGATACGGTCGAGGTTGCGACTTCTGTCTATGGATCGTGGAAAGAACCAACAGGTCACCGAATTGAATTAGCTTTTACTTGTGAGAACGCAACAGCGTTAGATGAGTTATACCAAAGAGTAATGGATCAAGGATACACTAGTCATAAGGAACCATGGGATACGTTTTGGGGACAGCACTATGCCATTTTAAAGGATCCAGATGGAAACTTGATTAGTTTATTTAGCGATCTCAACTAGAAATAGAGTTTAATTATGAGAGGTGAATACCAATGAACATCATGAAAGTGCTTTATGAATGTAGCAATTGGTTAGCTAAGGTTATGTATCTTCATACATTATGGGTTGTATTCACGCTTGCTGGTTTAGTTGTTTTTGGCATCACACCAGCAACGATGGCGCTCTGCTCAGTTGTTCATAAATGGTATGACAAAGACTTTGACCTACCGATATTTAAGCAATTTTATTCAACCTATAAGGCTCAATTTAAGAAATCCAACGTATTGGGTTTACTCTTAATGGGTTTTGGATTGTTTCTATACATTGATCTAAAGATCTCAGAAGAAATTATTCAGTCCTTTTATTTACATGCAGTGATTCTTTTTATTTGTTTTGTGTATCTAATGACAGTCATTTACATGTTCACGATATTCGTTAGGTATGAGTTACCATTGTTCTCTTATTTTAAGCAGTCATTGTTTATTGCATTAGCCAGACCAATGGAGACAATTGCGATTCTTTTAAGCTTATTCATTCTGTATTATTTATTTAGCTTTGTGCCAGTTCTTTTCATCTTTGCGGGTTCTTCGATTATTTTTACACCGTTGGTTTGGTTCTCATACCGTGCTTGTTTATTAGTCGAAGAGAAGAAATTACATGTTCTAAATAACACCGTCACACAGACAAAATAGACCATATTTAAAAGAGGCTATATAGATAGCTTCTTTTTATATTTAGCGTCGGAAATGCTGATACATAGCGACTCTTTACTGTATGTCATAAGATACATATTCCATCATGATGCACATATTAATGGTAGTATAAGCCTTAAATATGTAAGCGATTTCAATGTTTGTCTTCGATGTTGTGTTAATTTTTTGAAAATAACATATTGATACTATTTCTCTGGCAGTGCTACGATTGGAGCAATTTAAGAGAAGGAGGTATTCAATGAAACTACAACCAAAAACGCTACCTGTAGAAAAGACACATTCTACAATTCCACCAAAAAAAGTGAACAATAAAAAGACTAAAAAGATCTTACAGAACTGGCAGCTTTACATATTTATTTTACCGGCTTTTCTTTACTTCTTTATTTTTCATTACATGCCTTTATACGGATTACAAATTGCGTTTAAAGATTTCACACCTGTTGCGGGAATAACAGGAAGTGAGTGGGTTGGGTTCAAGCATTTTATCCGATTTTTTGAATCCTATTATTTCTGGGATCTAATTAAAAATACCCTTGGACTGAGCGTGTATGAATTAATTGTTGGATTTCCTTTACCTATTATATTGGCACTTCTATTAAATGAAGTGAAAGACAGCTTTTTCAAACGTACCGTTCAAACGGTAACCTATGCTCCTCACTTTATTTCTGTTGTTGTAATTGCGGGGATGGTTATCGCATTTTTGTCTCCTGTTACAGGAATTATCAATCACGGAATTCAGTTACTGGGGTTCGAGCCGATTGCGTTTATGACAGATCCCGCATGGTTTAAAACGGTTTATGTATTTTCTGGTGTCTGGCAGAGTACTGGTTGGGGTACCATCATCTATTTGGCAGCCTTATCAGGTGTAGATCCACAGCACCATGAGTCGGCCGTCGTTGAAGGTGCGAACCGTTTACAACGAATTTGGCATATCAATATTCCATTTATCTTCCCGACGATGGTTATTCTTCTCATTATGAACGTTGGAAACATTATGGCGTTAGGTTTCGAGAAGATCTTATTATTCCAGAATCCTTTGAATTTAGAGTCCTCAAATGTGATAGCGACATTTGTATACAAAGCTGGACTTCTAGATGCACAGTATAGCTTTGCAGCAGCAGTTGGTTTGTTCAATGCTGTTATTAACGCAATCTTACTCATTGTTGTTAACCAAATTGCAAGAAAAACAAGCGAAACAAGCTTATGGTAAAGGGGGAGCCTTATGAATACAACGTCAATACAAGAAACAAAGGTAGATAAGCTGTTTAAAGGATTTGTTTATCTTTGTTTGACTCTTGCTTTGATAGCCGTTTTGTATCCCCTCATTTATATCATTAGTGCTTCAGTCAGCAGTCCTGCATCAGTGAATAGTGGACAAATGTGGCTATATCCCGTTGATATTACGTTTGCTGGATACGAAATGATTTTTCAAAACAGTCAAATTTGGAGAGGGTATTTAAACACCATCTTCTATACAGGTCTTGGAACACTTATTAACCTGCTCGTGACCATTCCTGCCGCGTACGCTTTATCACGCAGGGACTTCTTTGGTAGAGGTTTCTTTACTGGTATGTTTGTTTTGACCATGTTCTTTAGCGGTGGATTAATTCCAACGTATCTTGTGGTTAGGGACCTTGGCATGATTGATACGATTTGGGCGATGGTCTTACCGAATGCAGCCGCGGTGTGGAATATCATTATTGCACGAGTCTTCTTCCAATCAACTATTCCAAAAGGATTGGAAGAGGCTGCTACAATTGATGGAGCCTCTAACTTCAAGATGTTCATGAAGATTATTTTACCTCTCTCCGCGCCAATTATCGCAGTTATGGCTTTATTCTACGGTGTTGGTCATTGGAATGGTTACTTTAACGCATTGATTTACTTGTCTGATCGTAACTTGTACCCGCTTCAGATGGTACTAAGGGAAATCCTTGTCCTTAATGAACTTTCATCAAATAATACTCAGATAACTGGGGAAATGGCAGAAGCGCTTCATAGTAAGCAACAGCTTGCGGCAATTGTGAAGTACGGAGTCATGATTGTTAGTACATTACCAATTATCATTGTCTATCCTTTCCTACAACGATTTTTCGTTAAAGGTGTAATGATAGGGTCTTTAAAAGGCTAAACCTTGCTTTAAGTTAAATTGGGGGTGAGTAGGGAACGGGCCTGTATCACTAATTAATGTATGAACAAAATTGAGAGGGGTTAGTAGAATGAAAAAATCGTTAACACTTTGTTTAACCGCAGTTGGTTGTCTAGGGTTTATGGCGGCATGTAGTTCAGATGATGCTAACACGGATAACTCTTCAACAACTAAATCTGATGTCGAGATCAACAAGGAAGGGTTTCCGATTGTCGATGAAGAGATAACGCTTTCGCTAATGGCTCCAGGTACAGGAATGGCCGAGTGGAAGGATATGCCTACACTTACGGAATACAGTGAGCTAACGAATATTAAATTTGATTATACAACGCCTCCGATGAGTGATTTTGGAACTAGACTTAATTTGGCATTCGCTAGTGGCGATGTAGCCGATATTATTTATGGGGCAGGAAGTGGTAATTTAACGCCTGGTATGGAGGTTGATTACGGTAGACAAGGAATTCTAATTCCGTTAGAAGATCTTATTGCCGAGTATGCTCCTAATATCCAAAAACTTTTAGATGAAAATCCGGAAGTAGCTAAATCCATTACTACAGTGGATGGACATATCTATTCGCTTCCTGCCATAAATCAGCATCCAAACGCTGGATGGGCAGTCCCGATGTGGTATAACGGCGCTTGGCTTGATGCATTAGATGTTGAAGAATTACCGAAAACAACAGATGAACTGTATGATTTACTTGTTCGTTTTAAAGAAGAAGATCCAAATGGAAATGGTGAAGCGGATGAAATCCCTTTACTTGATGTTCAAATGAATAGCACGCGTAAGGCGTTTTTAGCTGCCTTTGGTATGAAGGATTGGGGCGTAGAAGAGGTTGACGGTAAGATTCGTTATGCTCCAAGTACCGAAAATTACAAAGAGTATCTAGCCTATATGAACAAGCTATATGAGGAAGGTCTACTTGATCCTGAGACTTTCTCTCAATCTGATGAGCAGAAAAAAGCCAAAGGCCAAGAGAACAAATTGGGTCTATTTCCTGACTGGTTCTCATTCTTTACAACAGGTGAAACAGAGGAAGAATCAATGAATAATCCAATGTTCCATCCTTTATCTAGTCCGATTACAGATGAGCCATTGATCCCAATTAATCCTGGAATCTCAAGAGGAACCTTCTCTATTACAAGTTCAAATGAACATCCAGAGGCGTCCATTCGCTGGGTAGACTACTTCTATTCAGAAGAAGGATCTGAGTATCTAAACAGAGGCCCAGAAGGTTATTTATATGAGCTAGATGATAATGGGGACAAAGTTGATCTTGAGCTGCCGGCAGGCTACGAGAGTACAGAGGAATACCGTGGAACATTAACTCCAGCATACGGCATTCCGACTCCAACACTTGTTATGCGATACGAGGATGATGAATTATCTGAATTCGATCAGTTCTTGGATAAAGAAACAGCCGAAAAAGTTGATGCATACGGTGAAGTGCCGATTCCATTATTGTATCTAACCAATGAAGAGCAGGAGATCGTGAACACAATTGAAGTGGATCTAAAGTCTTACGTTGAACAATTAGAAGCTCGATTCATCACTGGCGTTGAACCGCTTTCGAATTGGGATAATTATGTAGAGACGATTGAAGGCATGAATATCGAAAAATATGTGGAGATTTATCAAGAAGCATATGATCGTTGGGCAAGTAGTTAATTAGATGAAAAAGAAGCTCGTATCATACTTGATGCTAAGTAGAATACGAGCTTTTTCCAATTCAGTAAGGAGGACCAAATGGATAGAGAACAAGCACCACTAGAAGTAGAAGAAGGGATTCATTCTTATACAAATGAAAAGGGATGGGTGAAGCCTAAGGAAGAGGCTCTCTTAGAACAAATTGAATGGTTCAAGGATCAGAAACTAGGGATTATGATGCATTGGGGACCCTACTCTCAGTTAGGTGTCGTTGAATCGTGGGCATTAAGTGACGAAGATGCAGAGTGGTCAAGAGATGAGATTGATTGGGTTTCAGATAGCGAAGTGTTTAAGCAGCAATATGTGAGCTTAAACAAAACATTTAATCCAGTACGGTTTGAACCTGAGAAATGGGCCGATGTCGCTAGTGAAAATGGCTTTAAGTATTTAGTGTTCACAACAAAGCATCACGATGGATTTGCAATGTGGGATACCCAAACAACAGAGTACAAGATTACAGGAAGCGAGTGTCCATTTCATACACACCCTAAAGCAGATATTTGTAAGGAACTCTTTAATGCATTTAGAGCGAAGGGACTTCCAATCTCTGCTTATTTTTCAAAAGCGGACTGGCATGTACCAACCTATTGGGCAAAGGACATGCAAAGAGGGACACATATGTGGCGTGGACCTAGTTATAACCCATTAGAGCATCAAGAGCTGTGGGAAGACTTTGTTCAATTTACTCATGAACAAATGAACGAATTGTTAACAGCATATGGAAGAATTGAGGTTTTATGGCTCGATGCAGGGTGGGTCTCTCCTGAAAATAATCAGGATATCCGATTAGGAGAAGTGGTTGAGCGTGCGAGAGAAACACAGCCTTGGTTACTTGCTGCTGATCGGACAGTTGGTGGTACGTATGAAAACATTATTACACCTGAGCAAACCGTTCCATCAGAAGTGATGCATGTACCGTGGGAAGCATGTATCACAATGGGAAGTGCTTTTTCTTTTAGATATGAGGATACCTATAAATCAGGGAGAGAGCTTGTTCACTTATTGTTAGAGGTGGTTGCGAAAGGAGGAAATCTGGCCCTCAATGTAGCACCACAGCCAGATGGAAGACTGCCACGAGGAGCCTTATCCAGTATGAATAAGCTTGGATCCTGGTTATCTACTTACGGGGAAGGAATCTATGGGACTAGACCAGTAGCGCCTTATTTCCAAGATGGCTTTGCCTTTACTCAGAAGGAGGGCGTCATCTATGCCTTTTACTTACAGGATGAGAAAGAATCAGCTAAAGAAGAGTTTATTCTTCCATATTTTAATGAAGTCCAGCATGTAGAACTCGTATATCCGAATCTGTCCCTTTCATTTAAGCAAACGAGTGAAGGAATTCATCTGAACCTACCTTTAGACATTAAAGAATTGCATAAATCTTATGCATATGCCTTCAAATTAATGTAACGATACAACGTGAGAAGAGGAGCTGTTACGCATGCAACATATAAGAAGATGTATTCAGTATGTCGGTGCGCTAGTAAATACACACACTGAGACGACAGAAAACTGGCAAGCAACGCGTGCTTATTACAAACAACCTGGAGAATATGAATTTAAGGATCCAAACCCATTTACAATAAAAGTGGGTGATAAGCTAATTGAATCAGGGGAAACCCTCTTTATAGAGAATGAGCTCATTGCTCCACCATCATTTGAGGGAGAGTATGGCATTGAATTTAAAGTGGGACAACATGGAATTCCGACCAATCATGAAGGTTTAGTTTATCTAGACGGGGTTCCTTACCACGGCATTGATCGAAATCGTAGCTATATTCCTTTACCAAAGCAAAAATCTTATCATTTGAAAATCGAACTTTTTAATCCTACAGCTCAAGTGGTGGATCAGCTTAATTTTCAAAATGCGCCTGCAGAATTCGACCCTGCTCCACTTTATTTGCTTGAAAGTAAATGGGTACAACCAAATATTGCACTTGAGGATTTATATTACACCATGAAAGTCTATTATGAGTCTGCCATATTACTTCCCGAGGAAGGACTAACAAAGCAAACATTGCTAGGTGAGTTACTAAAATTAAATGAGTGGATTCAAAATACCCCGAAGGAAACCTTGCTACATCAACCAAGTGTAATTGAAGAGAAGAAAAAGAACTTTCTTCAGTCTATTGAAACATTAGATTTAAATGAACGTGGGACGATGCATATGGTCGGTCAGTCCCATATAGATTTAGCTTGGTTATGGCCAATGAAGGAAGCAGTGCGAAAAACGAGTCGTACCTTTTCGACTATGAGTACGCTGCTTGATCAATACAGCAACTTTACATATGCACAAAGTCAGCCACAGGCCTATGAGTACGTTAAAACATACTTCCCAGAGCTTTATAAGCGAGTGAAAAAGCACGTGCAAGATGGTCGGTGGGAAATTGTAGGTGGAATGTGGGTAGAGCCTGACTTAAATATTCCTTCCGGTGAATCATTGGTACGTCAGCTCATCTATGGTATGAAGTTTTTTAAGGATGAATTTAACGTAAGACCAACAATCGAATGGTTGCCAGATACATTTGGCTATTGCGCGTCACTTCCTCAATTGCTAAAGAAATCAGGTATGAATTATTTTATGACAACTAAAATGAACTGGAATGATACGAATCCATTCCCATATGATTTGTTTCACTGGGAAGGCATCGATGGAACATCCATATTATCTTACCTTAATCATGGGATTAATGAATATACTCACCCAAAAGAAATAAAAGAACACTGGGATAGCTTTAAGCAGAAGAACGAACTTCCTGAACAAATGCTTTTGTACGGGCACGGTGATGGTGGAGGTGGCGTAACGAAGGAAATGCTCGAGTACGTTAAGCGTTCAGAAAATCTACCTGGATTACCGTCACAAATAAATAGTACGGCTCATGAATTTTTTAATAGAGCGGAGAAGGCTAGTTCTAGTCTACCAAAATGGGTAGGAGACTTATATCTTGAATTACATCGTGGAACGTACACGACTCATGCGAAGAATAAACGCTGGAATCGAAAAGCGGAGGTGTTGTATCGAGAGGCTGAAATGTGGTCGGCGTTCTCACCAACAGATGTACAAGAGGAAGCAAATACATTAAAAGAAGGATGGAAACTTCTTTTATTTAACCAATTTCATGATATTATCCCTGGTACATCGATTCCGGAAGTCTATGTGAAATCAGAGGAAGACTATAAAGAAGTTTTCGCTATTGGCAGCAAGTTAAAAGATAAAGCTATGTCCAATATTGCCAAGGAAATGAATACGGAGGGAGATGGACAGCCGTACGTATTGTTTAATAGCTTGTCGTGGGAACGAGACGAAATCATTGAACTAAGTGGGGGACGAGAGCTTTTAAATCTTTCAGTCTACGATGAAAATAATCAAGAGTTAAAAAGTGATCTGACTTTTAAAAGCGAAGATGATATTCAATTATCATTTATGGCTTCAAAGATCCCACAAATGGGCTATAAAACAGTGTGGTTACGTCCTACTCAAAGCAAACCAACAGATGATCATTCCTCTGTCTTTGATGGAAGCTGGGAAACATCATTTTATCTGATAGAGTGGAATGACAATGGAGAATTATCTAGGCTGTATGATAAATCAGCGAGTAGAGAGGTTCTTCTAGAAGGAAAACTAGCAAACCAATTCCAGCTGTTTCATGACCAACCAACGTATTGGGATGCGTGGGATATTGATCCTAAATTTAACAGTCAAGAGGCTAACAAACCAAAACTAGTTTCCGTAGAGGTAGCACTAAAAGGGGAAACAAAGGATGTGCTACGGTTTCAATGGACCTTATCAGAATCTGTTATTTGGCAGGACGTCATCTTTTATCACCATTCATCAAGAATTGACTTTCAAACAAAGGTTGATTGGAAAGAAACACATAAGCTCTTGAAGGTTGCATTCCCTGTTGATATTCAAACGACTAAAGCGACATATGAGATCCCGTTTGGAGCCATTGAACGAGCTACACATACAAATACTAGCTGGGAGCATGCACAATTTGAGGTGTGCGGTCACAGGTTTGCAGATCTATCCGAAGGAGCCTATGGTGTAAGCCTCTTAAATGATTGTAAGTATGGCTACGATATCAAAGGGAAAACAATCCGTCTTTCACTTCTTAGAGCACCTAAATGGCCAGATCCAACAGCAGACCAGGGGGAACACCACTTTACGTATTCGCTTTGTCCTCATCAGGGAAATTGGATTGATGCAAATGTGACAAGAAAGGGATATGAGCTCAATCACCCCATTTCAATCTATCAAACAGATCGTCATAAGGGCTCCTTACCATCACAAAAAAGCTTTATTCAAACGGATACTACACATGGAATTATTGATATAGTGAAGCAGTCTGAAAACGGAAATGGAATTGCAATAAGACTTTATGAGTCCAGTGGGAGTAGAGAATCGTTCACAATTCATTCGGATTTCATAGCAGGAAAAGCATTTGAGACGAATTTGTTGGAAGAGCAGCCTCAGGAAGTAATGTCAGATCACTATTCCTTAGTACCTTTTGAAGTGAAAACCATTGTATTCGAGTAAAACGTTTAAAGCAGAGGTGAATAGAGAATGAAGTATAAAGATGGCCGTTTGCCAATCAGTGAACGTGTAGAAAATTTGTTAGAGCAAATGACGTTGGAGGAAAAGGTAGGTCAGCTGAACCAAAAGATGTATGGATGGGATGCTTATAGGAAAACAGAAAACGGCATTGAATTAACAGAAGCATTTAAAGAGCATGTAGCACAAGGAAAAGGAATGGGTGCATTATATGGTCTGTTTCGATCAGATCCATGGTCAGCTGTAACCTATGAAAATGGCATCCCTACAGAAGATAATGTGAAGGTTTCTAATATGATACAGCAATACGTTAAAGAACATACTAGACTTGGTATACCGGTCCTACTTTCAGAAGAGTGCCCACATGGACATCAAGCGTTAGATGGAACGGTGATCCCTACAAATATAGGAGTTGGAGCTACTTGGAATCCCGAATTGATGGAAAAGGCTTACAAACATGTGGCTTTAGAAATTCAATCAAGAGGAGCGCACGTAGGGTTAATCTCAACCTTAGATTTGCTAAGAGATCCACGTTGGGGTAGATCTGAGGAATGCTATAGTGAAGATCCGTATTTAGCTTCTAAAATGACAAGCGCAGCTGTGACAGGACTTCAAGGCAGACCTGATGAAGAAGATTATCCTAGAGTTGCAGCCGTTTTAAAGCATTTCGCTGCTCAAGGGGCTGGCGAAGGAGGATTAAACGCAGGGACAGTTGCGATTGGTGAACGAGAACTGCGAGAAATCCATTTGCCTGGTATGAAGGCGGGAGTAGAGGCGGGAGCTTTAGGATGTATGGCTGCCTATAATGAAATTGATGGAGTTCCTTGTCATGCCAATGCTAGATTACTTACAGAGATCCTTCGCGCAGAATGGGGTTTTAAAGGGATTGTCATGGCTGATGGAACAGCTGTAGACCGATTAAATATGATGACTGGGAGCTATGAGAAATCGGGTGCGTTAGCTCTCCAGTCTGGAGTCGATTTAAGTCTTTGGGATGTTTCCTTTACTCAATTAGCAGGTGCTGTGAAGAAAGGCTTTGTCGAGGAACAATACGTTGATGAAGCGGTACGCAGAGTATTAACCTTAAAGTTTTCTCTAGGGTTGATGGATCAAACATTTTCTGAGACGAACAACAAAAAGGTAGTGGTAGGAAGTGATGAATTTAAGAAAGTGAACCTGCAAGTAGCCCGCGAATCCATTGTTCTTCTAAAGAATCAAGACCTTATCTTACCGTTAAATAAAAAAACGAAAAAGATTGCTGTCGTTGGTCCAAACGCAGATCAAATTTATCACCAGCTAGGAGACTATACGGCCATCCAAGCTCCAAACAAAGGAAAAACAATCTTAGAAGGAATTATTGATCAAAGCGAAGGCAATGTTTCATTCGCAAAAGGCTGTAGTGTGAGGGGAACGTCTGAAGAAGACTTTGAAGAAGCGATACAACTTGCAAGAGAAGCTGACGTGGTGGTAGCAGTCATTGGGGGCAGTAGTGCTAGAAACTTCGACATCAATTTTGATATCAATGGTGCAGCAATTGTATCGGGAAATCCTTCAGATATGGATTGTGGAGAAGGAGTTGATGTTGCAGATCTATCACTTGGTGGAGTGCAGGAAAAATTTATATATGAACTCTCACAAACTGGTACACCTGTTATAGCTGTATTGATACAAGGAAGGCCTCATGCGATTTCTTCGATTCTAGAGCATTGTCAGGCAATTATTTGTGGGTGGTATCCAGGTCAAGAAGGTGGAACGGCAATCGGTGAAGTGATATTTGGTGATGTCAATCCAAGTGGGAAATTACCTGTTTCTATACCGAGGTCAAGCGCACAGCTGCCTGTTTACTATAACTCTAAGGAACAGAGTAGCCAACTTAGGTACCTTGATATGGAGCGAGAACCACTGTTTTCATTTGGGTATGGACTAAGCTATACGACGTTTGATTATCAACAGGCATACTTACCCGAAGAAAAAATAACTGTTAAAGAACTTAACAACGGAAAACGCGTATTCATTCATGTTGATATAATAAACAGTGGAACGGTAGAAGGGTCTGAAGTGGTTCAACTGTATATCAAAGATGTAGAAGCGAGTGTGACTCAAAGAATAAAAACCTTAAGAGGGTTTCAGAAATGTAAGCTCTCACCAGGAGAAAAGAAGACGGTCTCTTTAGATATAGGAAAAGAAGATTTGTCTTTATGGAATCAACAGATGAAGGAAGTCGTTGAGCCTGGTGTGTTCCATCTAATGCTTGGTGGGAGTGTAGAATCAATCATTCAACTTGAACTAACAGTGGTAGAGTAACAAAAAAGTTCAAAAATGATCTAAAAAGAGGTATACTTAACACATTGTGAAAGGGTTTTCATAAAATTTGTAGCTAATCAGACTAATCATTGGTAGGAGGGGAACAAGAGTGCTTTGGAAAACGAACTATAGATCCAAGCTACTTTATAAGTACATCATCTCCTACCTTCTCATTTTTCTTGTACCATTTGTTGTCATGAGCGTTGTCATTTATTTCAGCGCCGTCTCAAGCTTGAGAGAAGAAATAGAGAGCTCGAATATCTATAACTTGGAGCAAGTAAGAAACTTAACAGATGACAGATTGTCTGAACTTGAGACGATTACAACTCGAATATCATTCGATCCAAGATTAACTCCATATATGATGAACCATGGATATTATGGTAGAGAAGCAATTAATGAATTAAAGAAGTACAAAGCAAACAGCGCGATTATTGAAGAGTTATTTATCTATTTTTATAACGATGAAACGTTATATTCGACAAATGGTTTATATTCCATTGACGCATTAGTCCAGAACAGCAAGCAATTAGAGAGGATAGGTAAGGAAAACATCCTTTCAGATTTGAATACAGACTTACCTCTAATCCGGACAATTGATGAGCTAGAGATTAACTCAGAAACCCATGAGAATTTAATCGTGTATTATTTACCCGTTAAACTGAATTCGGTTACACCTTATGGTACGGCGATGTATTTTATAGAAGAGTCTACACTTATAAGTATGATTCAAAACATTCTTGGTGAAATGGAAGGCAATGTATACGTCTTTGATGAAAGTGGGCAAGTGATTGCTTCTACAATTCTTGATGATTCCATTAATGCCTCTAATGTGATTTCCTTGTTAAACAATGCAAATGGAATTGATACGATTGGAGTAAACGGTAAGGAATATTCGACGGTTTCTGTTCAATCAGATATGAGCGGATGGACGTTTGTAACAGTTATGGATCCCAATCAATTGTTTAGTAAGTTATCTAATATGAAATACATCGTTGCATTTTTTCTGGTGGGCTTATTTATTGTTGGTTTTGTTTTAGCTGTATTATTAGGGAAAAATCAATATAAGCCAATTAGAGCTTTATCTGATATTGCCAAAAGAGGGGAAAGCACAACGTCCGCATCGGGTTTAATTATTCATGAGAACGAATTAGAAACAATCGGAAGATCGTTCACTACGTTGTATGAACACCATGAAATATTAAATGAGACCGTTTACTTGCATCAGCCTTTTGCTAAGGAACAGTTTCTACATAGATTACTAAGAGGCTCCTTTGAACATCACCATGAGTTAGCTGCAGTGATGGAATCGTTAGATATCTCGATTGAAGAAGGACATCACTTTGTGGCTACCCTGCATTTTGAGACAGGCTCGTTTTGCGAAGAAAACATTAGCGAAAAAGATCAACTTATTAAGATGCTTCATGCGGTTCAATTGGCTAATTCAAGTGTATACGCAGTAGACCTGCTTAACTCGGATTCAATTGCCATCTTAGTAAGTACGTCGGCTCGCTCTAGTAACAGCAGTAGTTCTGACATTGAACAACAAGTAACAATCATTCAGACGCTCGTTAAGGAGTATCTTGAAAAGCTTCCTACGATTTGTGTAGGACAATCGTATAGCTCATTAGAAAAAGTAAATCGTTCTTATATCGAAGCGCTTGCTACGGCTGAATACAAATTCACGAAGCCGCTTGGCAGTGTTTTATTCTTTAAGGATATTGGAGAACAATCTAAGCCACTTATTGGCTATTTTAAAGAAGAACAAATTAAATTTGTACAAAGCTTAAAACAAGGTGATGTTACGGTTGCACAAGAAATGCTTAGAGATATGTTTGATGTATTAGAACAAAAGAATCAATCGATTCATGAAATCAAATGCATTTGCTTTGATCTGATTAATACAACATTAAAAACAATCTCTGAGATCGGCTGCCAAGATCAGTTTATTGATTTAAACCAACTTGTTGAATTTAAATCAATAGGTGATCTTAAGAGCCAACTCATGAATATGGTTGAAGTGATCTGTGAAGAAGTTGAGCAAAAGAAGGATAGTCACAATTCCAAGCTCAGAGATGAACTTCTTACTTTTATTAGAGAAAACTATACCTCGTATGAAATTTCGCTGGAATTTGTAGCTAATCATTTTTATCTATCTGTATCCTATCTTAGCCGGTTTATTAAAGAACAAACGGGTGTTACATTTACGCAATTTATTCAAGACCTACGCATTCAGCATGTGAAAAATCAATTAACACAAACGGATCAACCAATTAAAGAAATTGTGGATCAAGTTGGATATAAGGATGTCGCTAACTTCATCCGCAAATTCAAGAAAATTGAAGGAGTCACACCTGGCCAATATCGAAAACTTCATAAGTAGACCACCCTAAAGGAAAAAAAGAATATGGAGATAAGAAACATATAGCTAATGATTTAACATATTTTTTGAAAGAACCGTACGTTGTAGTAGGCTTTGACAGAGTGTTTAAAGAATGATTGGCCAGAGAATAAGCAAACCGACATATTGAAGAACCCTCTTCTCCACTTTAAAATTGTAAGCAGTTACAAAATTACGTTTTGCTAAAAGAGAGGCGGGTTTGATTATGAAGGAACATGTGCCTAAGTCAATGACAAATTGGATTGAAGAAATCAACAAGCATTTTGCTTTAGACGAGAAAACGCAAGAACTATTTAGTCGTTGCTTTGTTAACACGTATGATACAACCATTCGAAAACAAAAGGACGGATCCACTTTTGTTATTACGGGTGATATTCCGGCTATGTGGTTAAGAGATTCAAGTGCTCAGGTACGCCCTTATCTTCTCTTAGCTGAACAAGATCCTCACATTGCCGATTTAATTGAAGGATTAATTTTAAAGCAGTGTATGTATATTAATCATGATCCTTATGCAAATGCATTTAACGAAGAGCATAATGGTAACAGATACCATGAGGATCGTACAGAAATGACTCCATTAATATGGGAAAGAAAATATGAAGTTGATTCACTGTGCTATCCCATTCAATTAGCATATTTGCTCTGGAGATCAACTGGAAGAACGACGCATATGAATAAAGAGTTCCAAGAAGCTATTCAAAAGATCTTATCTGTATGGAAAACAGAACAACACCATCAAGAAAAATCCCCGTATTATTTTGAACGTGATAACTGTCCTGCTCAAGATACATTGTCTCATCAAGGAAAAGGAACTCCGGTAGCTTACACAGGCATGACCTGGAGTGGGTTCAGACCAAGTGATGATGCGTGTACATATGGCTATTTAATCCCTTCTAATATGTTTGCAGTTGTCGTTTTAAAACAATTGCATGAACTTGCAACAGAGGTCTTAAAAGATGAAAGGTTAGCGAATGAGGCTATGGAACTAGCAAATGAAATCGATCAAGGAATTCAAACGCATGGGACAGTAGAGCATCCTACGTACGGAACTATGTACGCCTATGAAGTAGATGGTCTTGGTCACGTAAACCTAATGGATGATGCCAATGTTCCAAGCTTACTGTCTATCCCTTATCTAGGTTATTGTGCGTTTGATGATCCGATTTATCTAAATACAAGAGCATTTATTTTAAGTAAGGAAAATCCTTATTACTTTGAAGGAACTGCTGCAAAAGGGATAGGAAGCCCGCATACCCCTGATCAATATATCTGGCACATTTCGCTCGCTATACAAGGTATGACAACAACTGATCAAGGGGAGAAAGACTATATTCTCTCGTTATTTAAAGCAACAGATGCAAATGAAGGATTAATGCACGAAGGTTTTGATGTAAATAATCCTGAAAGGTTTACACGGCCTTGGTTTGCGTGGGCAAACTCCATGTATAGTGAATTTCTATTGTCCTATTGTGGATATGCAGTAAAAGGAAGTCCGCTTCAGCGATCACTTGAATCAGAAATGAATGGGGGATCATTAAATGAAAGCAGGAATTAGCACGTACAGCTTATTAGAAGCAATTGAATCTGGTGAGATGGATATACTTGATGTCTTGCATTGGACGGCTGATCATGGTGGCGAACACGTTGAAATCGTCCCGTACGGTTTCACTCTTGTAGATAACGAATCTCTTGCAGCTAAAGTACGGGAGAAAGCGGAAGAGCTAGGTCTTTTGCTATCAAGCTACTCAATGCCTGCTGATTTTGTTAAGGATACAGAGGAAGAGTTTGAGCAAGAGGTAGATCGAGTGAAAAAGCATGTTGATCTCTTGCACTTTATGGATATTAGGCATTTAAGACATGATGTCACAGCCTTTACGTTGCCGCCTGAAAAACGCACGATTGAGTATTTTGAGAATAACCTTCCACGTATGGTAGAAGGAAGTCAGCGGATTGCTGATTATGCAGCAGCATTCTCTATTACAACAACAATCGAGAATCATGGGATGGCTGTTCAACATAGTGATAGAGTGCAGAGGGTCTTACAAGCAGTTAACAAACCAAACTTTAAAACCACGCTAGACATTGGAAACTTTATGTGTGTCGATGAAGATCCTCTAGTTGGGGTGACCAAAAATCTACCATACGCTTCTCTTGTGCATGTGAAGGATTTTTATATACGACCTAGTTATGAGGACCCTGGTGCTGGAAAGTGGTTTAAGACGGCAAATGATAACAATCTAAGAGGATCCATATTTGGCCAGGGAGATCTCCCTGTTAGAGAGCTATTAAAGAGAATTAAACAATCAGGATATGACGGCTTTCTGACGCTAGAATTTGAAGGGATGGAAGAATGTCGATTAGGAACCCGTATTGGTCTTGATAACTTAAAAAGATTATGGGAAGAGCTATAACTCTACTATCACATAAGAAGAGGTGAAATGCCTAATGCAAATCGCAATTATGACCGAAGCTTGGAACCTCGAGTCTTTACGAGACTATTGGTCTCATTATAAAGAGATTCAAGTTGCTGAGACGTTCTCTTTCCAAGGGGAGGAAAGTAGCACTCAGGCTCTAAAGGAATTCATTTCAACGCTCCGTTCAAAACATGTTCAACTTGTTGATCTCTGTACCTTAGATAAGGACAAAGAAAAGCTGCTACATGCACTTATTGTTGAAGAAGTCAGTGTATTAACAAGTTATCCAATTGCTGAGACAGAGGCAGCAACTCAATCTATTTTACAAAAAGCGATTAAGAATGGCGTGAAAGTGATAAATCGGGATACGGTTCATTTTCTGCCTGAACGTAGGCAAGCTCAAGTTGAGGTGCAAAGAGGAGCTCTTGGGAACCCAGGTGTACAACGATTTTCAGTTCGCAAAAAATCTACTCATGCCTTTGATAGATTAGCAATTGGACAATTTGAATGGATCTTAGAAACATTTGGGGCTGTAAAACGAGTAATGGCTAAGCAAGTTCGTAAAGATCTTACTGAAGAACAATCAATTGAATACCATTCTATTTCATTAAGGTTGGAAAATGATTCTTTTGTTCATTTAGATCTGTGCTTAATAGATTCCAAAGAGATGCAATCATTTGAATTAACCGGAAACAAAGGCATGTTGAGTTTTCATAGTGAGAACACCTCACCTATTAGAGTGTTCCATATGGGAGAAGTAAATGATTCTCGTGAAAATGTAAACCGCGAGTTGTCATACCTTGCTTTAGCCATAAGTAAGGAACAAATCATGTCTTATCAGAGTGAGTCCATGTTGAATGCGCTCAGGATTTTGGAGGCGGCAAAAAAATCCGTACGTTTAAGTCAACCAATTGAAGTGAGGGGTGAATAAGTTGAAGATCGGTATAATCAGCTTCGCACATATGCATGCAAATAGTTATGCTGCAGCTTTAAATAAACATAAAGAAGCAGAATTAGCTGGGATTTGGGATGCGAATAGTGAACGAGGCCAAGCGAGAGCGAATGAATTTCAATCCACATTCTACGCCTCACTAGATGAGTTGCTTACATCAAATATTGATGCTGTTATTATCTGTTCGGAAAACGTAAATCACCGTGAACATGTGATCAAAGCAGCAGAGTACCAAAAACATATTCTTTGTGAAAAGCCAATTGCAACGGAACTATCTGATGCGATCGATATGATTCAAGCATGCGAACAGCATCAAGTAACCTTACAAGTTGCTTATCCAGTTCGTTTCTCCGAGCCTATCCAAGAAATGAACGCGATGATAGGTAGCGGGGAAATCGGAGATATCCTCGCAGTAAATGCGACCAATCATGGCCAAATGCCAGGTGGATGGTTTGTTGAAAAGGATCAATCAGGTGGCGGGGCGGCAACGGACCATATTGTTCATTTGATGGATCTTCTTAGGTGGACCCTAAAGGACGAGGTGGCATCTGTTTACGCTGAGTTTGATCAACGGTTTTATGATATTGAGGTTGAGGATTGTGGTTTGGTGCAGCTAGAGATGGAGTCAGGAACTATAGTTACCATAGACCCAAGCTGGTCAAGACCTAAGTCATTTCCTACATGGGGAGACGTTACGTTAGAAATTGTAGGAACAAAAGGGGTCCTCTCCGTTGATGCCTTAAAGCAGCATTCTGTTTTATATAATGATGAAATCAATCGAATAGAGCGAAAGTCTTGGGCAGCTGATATGGATGAATTACTAGTGGATGATTTTATTGATTGTGTGAAAACGGGCAGGGCTCCTTTTACCAGTGGAGAGGATGGATTAAGAACGTTAGAGGTTGTGAAAGCCGCATACCAGTCTGATCAAGAAAAACAATCAATAAAGCTGAATCGGATTTCGTATTAACTTTATATGATGGGTGGTTAAAACATGAAGTTTGGAATGAGCTCTTATAGTTTAGTAGGTGCTATTCAGTCTAATGAACTGTCGATTGTTGATGTGATCGAGTGGACAGCTGAACAAGGAGGGGAGCATGTTGAAATTGTTCCGATTGGTTTTAATCTAACGGAGTCTGAACATTTAATTGATGAGATCGTTGCGAAGGCAAAAGCATGTCAAATTGATCTTTCAAATTATGCGATAGGAGCAGATTTCTTAAAAAAATCAAGGCATGCGTTTGAGGAAGAAATAAAACGAGTGAAGGAACAGGTAGACATTGCTAATCGACTTGGCGTGAAGAAGATGAGGCATGACGTGTCCTTTAAACCACCTATAGAGGCTACGATTGAGCAATTTGAAAAAGATTTGCCGACCTTAATTGAAGGCTGCCAGGTTATTGCTGACTATGCCTCTAACTATGGAATAACAACAAGTATTGAAAACCATGGATTTTATATTCAATCAAGCGATCGGGTTAAACGATTAATTTCTGAAGTGAATCGTGAAAATTTTAAATTAACACTGGATACGGGTAACTTTCTTTGTGTTGATGAGAGTCCTTATGCAGCCGTATCAAATACCGTTCATTTAGCCTCGATGATTCATGTAAAAGACTTTTATGTACGTAAGGCATCGGAGTTTAATCCAGGAGAAGGATGGTTCAAGACCACGAATCAAAACTACCTAAGAGGTGCGATTACAGGACACGGAGATATTTGCTTGAGAGATGTGTTAAACGTAATCAAGCGTTCAGGTTACAATGAATTCATTTCAATAGAGTTTGAAGGATTAGAGGAATGTAAGAAGGCTGCGGCGATATCTCTTAATAACGTGAAGAGTATGTGGAATGAGTTACCGAATGAAAAAGAAGGGGTGTACATAAGATGAGTGTCATTAAGATTGGAATTATTGGAGCAGGCTCAATTTCTGATATGCACTTTGATTCATACGCAAAAAATCCGCAGGTAGAAATCTATGCGGTATGTGACCTTAATCAGTCAAGAGCAGAGGAAAAGGCAATTAAATTTGGGGCACAACATGTTATGACTGATTATCACGAGCTGTTAGCTCTAGAGGAGCTGGATGCGGTCAGCATTTGTACATGGAACAACTCTCATGCAGAGATTGCTATTAGTGCGTTAAAAGCGGATAAACATGTGTTGGTTGAAAAGCCATTATGCAAAACCGTAGAAGAAGCAGAGGCCATACAAAAAGCTGTAAATGAAAGTAATGGGAAGACACTTCAAGTTGGTTTTGTACGACGTTTTGCATCAAATACTCAAGTATTAAAAACGTTTATTGACGCTGGTGACTTAGGAGATATTTATTATGCAAAGGCTTCGTGCTTACGAGTCTTAGGCAATCCTGGTGGGTGGTTTGCAGACCAGGAACGATCCGGAGGCGGTCCATTAATTGATTTAGGTGTTCACGTCATTGACCTTTGTTGGTACTTAATGGGGAAACCAAAGGTGAAGTCAGTGACTGGTAATACTTACAACAAGTTAGGAAACAGGGCTAATATCCAAAACAAATCGTACTATAAAGCAGCAGACTTTGATTCAAATAAGAATGATGTAGAAGACTTAGCTAATACTCTGATTCGATTTGAAAATGGAGCTTCGTTAATGGTTGACGTTAGTTTTACTCTCCACGCTAAAGAAGAGAAGATGGAGATTCATTTATTTGGTGAGCGAGGCGGCGCTCAGATTGAACCAGCTCTCGAAATTGCTACGGAAAAGCATAATACGATGTTGAACCTGGTCCCTCAAATGGATAGTCGTACATTTGATTTTGTAAAAGGATTTCAAGATGAAATTAATCACTTTGTAGAGTGTGTACAAGGGAAGCAAGAAACGATCAGCCCAGTTGAAGATGGTGTTGAAATCATGAAGATTTTGACCGCTATCTATGACTCTAGTAAGACAGGTGCAGAAATTCAATTTTAAAGCATTTCTACAGACGTTTAATTGGATAAGGAGGTAGCCTGATGAGTAATCTTGATTTAGCTATTCCGACACCACAACAGGTCGCTTGGCAAAACTTAGAGCTTGGACTATTTGTTCACTTTGGCTTAAATACATTCTTAAACCAGGAGTGGGGAGACGGAACCGATTCCCCGAAGGTCTTCAATCCAACCTCCTTAGATGCTAAACAATGGGTCAAAGTAGCCAAGGATATGGGTTTTAAGTACTTTATGCTTACAGCAAAGCATCATGATGGGTTTTGTTTATGGCAAACAGAAACAACCAATTACTCAGTAAAAAGCAGCCCTTGGAAGAATGGAGAAGGGGACGTAGTAAGAGAATGCGCAGATGCGTGTGAGCAACTCGGAATGCCCTTTGGACTTTATATCTCTCCTTGGGATCGACACGAGCCTTGCTATAAAGATAAAGAAGCCTATGATTCGTTTTATTGTAAACAACTAACAGAGTTACTCACAAAGTATGGACCTATTGTTGAAGTATGGTTTGATGGTGCCGGTTCTGAAGGGCGAGAATACAACTGGGAACGAATCATTGGTACCGTAAAGAAATATCAGCCTGATGCAATGATTTTTAATATGGGTCAGCCAACAATCAGATGGGCTGGAAATGAAGAGGGTATTGCTCCAGATCCTTGCTGGAACTCAAGACAGACTTCTAAAGTAAGTATGTTTTCAAAAGAAGAATCAACCTGGTTACCCGGAACTCCTGAATGGCTGCCAGCAGAGTGTGATGTGCCAATACGGGGAGATCATTGGTTCTGGCATGAGCATGATGAGGAGCGGTTGAGATCCGTTTCTAACTTGGTAGAGATTTATGAGAAGTCTGTTGGTCGAGGGGCAAATCTACTGTTAAACGTGGCTCCAAATCATCATGGGCTTATTCCTGAAATAGATATTGACCGTCTAAATGAATGGAGAACTAAAATCAACCAAGCTTTTTCAAAGCCAGTAGCCTCAGCATCTGGAAGCGGGTATGAGCTAATACTTGAGCTTGACAAAGAAAGTAAAATAGGTGCAGTGATTCTTAAAGAACAGATCCGAATGGGAGAAAGAGTCCGGTCATACAAAATCGAAGCCTTACGTCATGACACTTGGCATACCATAACGGAAGGGACTGCTATTGGACATAAGCGAATACACAGCTTTCAAGCGATACAGACTGCTAAGCTTCGTTTGACAATGGATGAAACCGTAGGAAAACCTGAAATAACCGAATTCTCTGCTTTTAATTCTGTCAATCTATAAAACGTTTAATGAAATCAAATGCCTATGTGCTATACTAGCAAAAAAGGAGGGGTGACACATGTTTGGAATCCATCAAATGTGAACGCTTTACTGATTTATCTTTTTTGACTCTGAAGTGATAAGAAATCAATCAAAAAAGATAAATGAGGAGAATGTGATTATGGATAAAAAAATGCTAGAAACAAAGGTAGACGCAAAACAAAAAGAGATTGAATTTTCAGGTACTGTGTTAGTTAAGACAAAAACGGATACGTGGACAAAAAGCTATGGCTGGTCTAATCGTGCGGAGAACATTCATAACACGGACCAGACACGGTATGGCATTGCTTCTGGATCAAAACCAATCACCGCTGCAGCCATTAGCTTGTTGATGGATCAGGGGAAACTAACGCCAGACGATCGATTGTTAGATCTTTTAGACCATTCGTTTCCACATTTTGATCAGGCCATCACAATCCACCAATTGCTTACTCACACATCCGGTGTACCTGATTATTTTGATGAAGATGTGATGGATGATTTTGAAGAGCTATGGGTGAAACACCCAATGTATCTGATTCGAGAGTTAAGCGACTTTCTCCCATTATTTCAAGATGAGAAGATGAAGTCAGAGCCCGGCAAACAATTTCACTACAATAATGCAGGGTATATCTTGCTTGGACTTGTTGTGGAGAAAGTAAGCGGGGTTCCGTTTGATCAATTTGTTCAAAAACAGATCTTTGATCAACTCGGTATGAACGATTCGGGCTATTTTGAGCTTGATTCGTTACCAGAACGAACGGCATTAGGATATATCGAAAAGCCGGATGGGGGCTATCGTACCAATCTCTATAGCTTACCAGCAAAAAGTGCGTCTGATGGTGGCGTGTTCGTCACAGCTAGGGATATGCAGATCTTTTGGGATGCACTTGTAGGGAATAAGCTTTTAAGTGAAGAAGCAACCAAGCGCTTTCTGACTCCTCACGTGGAGGAAGACGAGGGATTCTTTTATGGTTATGGTCACTATATGGAGGTCGATCAATCCATCATTCGTCGTCATATTATGATGGGGTACGACCCAGGTGTTAACTTTAGGGCAGTATTCTTCCCTCAATCTGGTGTGAACATTATTGTTTGTTCCAATCTTTCAGACGGAGCTTATGAGATCTTATCAGAAATACAAGAGACACTAAATGGTACGAAATAAGAAAAAGGCCTGCTCACTCGATGAAGTGAGCAGGCCTTTTCTTATTTTGTTTCTATGCTGTCTTCCACATGATCAATACCAGCCGTTGTAATTTCTAGACATAAGTTATCACGACCTTGTCTCTCTGTATGGATAAGGCCTTTGTCCTCAAGATACTTATATGCTAGCTCTTCTTCAACCTTTGTATCCGTGACAGTAATCGTCATCGGCTGTCCCGTATGATTAAAATGATGCTGATACAAACCTTCTAATAATGTGTCTCGAAGCTTCTTTCTTTCTTTAATGGCCTCCAAATGTGATCTCCTCCTATATGGTCTTACAATTTCCATTCCCCGTGAGTTTTTATATCAAACTGATTTTTATTAATTAAATAGAAGTTTGTTTTTCTTATTCAAGTGTCACCAATCAATGGCAACTTCATATGGTACATAAGGCTATATAAAGTGGGGGGAACATGAATGGGACATTCCTTCAAATCAGGGGCGTTGTTTTTTATTGTCGTCATAATCTTTATTTTGTTTAGCATTGGGGCGGGTCGATCTGATTCAACTTTAGGAAGTGATGAAATCATATCATCATAAGTGGAGGGAGTAGCGAATGGGGAAGGACAATAATCAATATGATGGCATGTTTTCGAATTATAGTTTGTCTCCACAACAAATCGCTGTCATTACTGGAATTTTATTAGATGCTCTTGTTGTTCAAGCGGTTTTAGTTGATAACAATCAACGAGTTGAAATTGTACTTGAAGGACATTTATCTGATAAAGGAAAAGTAAATTCAGTGGTTAACGACATTTATCATATGAAATTTGGCGAAATCTTTAATGGTTTCCCAAGGAAATAACATCGAATAAAACGAACTTCCTCGGGGTACCCTTAACATGTCCTGAGGTTTTTTACATAATTCAATCTAGAAGAGGAATAAGTTGGCGGTATGGGGGTATTACACATGGTAACGAAGTCGCGTCCTCATACAAACCAGTGAATCCCTTTCAATATGAAACGATGACTAGTATACTAAACGTGGACGAGAAAAATAATGTTCTTGTCTCCAAAAGGAAGGTCTAAAAATGAATAAACGGTCCATTCAAGCTGAAATGTCTAGTTTTGTAGGGAAATTATTAAGAGACAACTTTGGTAAAGGTCCATCCTCAGTGTATGTGTCGATTAAAGAACCTTTTATTACGATGCATTTAAGAGAATTCCTTTCACCTATGGAACGGGTTTTGATGGCTCAAAACAAAGACGTGAAGGTGGAAGAAATTAGAGATTTATTAATGAACGAGCTTCTTCCCGAAATAAAGGCTACACTCATGGCTACTCATAATCTTAAAGTGTCAGAATTGTATTATGACTGGTCTCTACACAATCGTTCTGGGATTATTCTTGGTGTGATTGAGAGCAAGGATCAGTCAACTAAGGTAATGGAGGAGTATCCAAATAAAGCATCCATTCACCGTGAAATCGAACAGGTGAGTAAGCAGGCTGAAAGATTACCTGACGCAGTGGATTCATGTTACCTGAATGATCGAACGTTGATTGTAAAGCGTGAGGGCATTTTGGTCCGTATTGAAAAAGAGCTTATACGTGGAGGCTTTATAGAGCCACTAAAGTTAACAAAACGTCATTTAGAGAAGAGTCTTCTTGAAACAGGAGATTTTAATGATATGTTAAATGCTGAAATCATGGACATCTTTGTTGACTGGGATTTCGTTGAAGATATAAGTTATATCATATTTATTTTAAAACCAACTCAAAATCAAGGTAGTAACGATTCAGACAATTAGAGCTGAACGTAAGCCGAAAGGGAGAACACTCCTTTTCGGTTTTTTTATGAATGAAAGGGGAATATTATCATGAAATATTTAATCGACACTACACAGAAACTTATCCACAGATCCTCCTTTGTAAGAGATTCATGTGCATTTCATACAACTTCACTTGAAAGTAGAGAAAGTACTCATAGTGAAATCTATGTTCAAAAACTAATTAACGAACAACAATACAAAAAATGTGAACGGTGTTATTCGACCATTTATAAAAGAGATTTATAGAAAGGGATACGTATGTTTGGCTTATATGATTTATTTCGTTTAATTATCGCAGCAGTCGTTATTCTGCCTCTGACCTCGGTAATCAGGGAATCTGGTTACTATTTGGCTGTAACAATACTTGGGGCAAAGGAAAAGAAATTAATTGTTGGAAGTGGTCCCATTCTATTTTCATTACCTACGATTGAGGTAAGAAGATACTTCTTTATGTATAGCTGGATAGAATACGAGGAGCTCAATCCAAAAAATCGGTTTTGGCACGGATTTATTTATGCATCACCAATATTTGGTCCACTTCTATTGGGGCTGACCATTAATATGATGTTAGCAAATGGTGTCATTGAATCTAACGTGTTCTGGAATACGTTCCTCTTTTACATCTTCTATTATATTTTCTTCGATGTGATACCTGTTTACTTGCCGGATGGACAGCCAACAAATGGAAGGGCCATTTTTGACTTGATCTGGCATGGTGAACGTTCTGATTTCAAAAAGGCAAGACTTGAAAAAGAGAAAGAAGAAAAGCAGAAGAACGAATCAAAATCAGATGAATCGAATGACAAAGAGGATAGAGAAGGTTATACAGAAGCGCAAGAGGAAACCATTGAAAACCGTGACCGAGATCAAGAGACGAGAGAAGACCATACGGATCCCACTCACGAACACCCTTCTTCGGAGATAAACAAAGGTTATACTGAACAGCAAGAAGAAACGATTGAAAATCGTGACCGTGATCAAGAAGAACGCTCCGACCATACGAAACCAGAGAAAAAAGACTAGGTAACTCTCTTTTTATATGGTAGACTATTGGTATATTTAACCAGATGGAGCGTGGAGGTGAGAGCTTGATCATCGTTAATGACCACTTAACAATGAGACCTTTAAAGGAAGAAGATTTGCAATTATTTTGGGCGCTTGCTTATAAAGATGCGCACCCAGAATGGAAGAAATGGGATGCCCCTTACTTTCAGCATCAAGCTCTTACGTACGATGATTTTATAACAAAGGTAAGTGCTCAGTATCTTGAGCAAGATGACGTGTATGGGATTTTTGCGAATGAACGTTTAATTGGGACAGTTTCTTACTATTGGGAGCATAAGCCATCTAATTGGCTAGAGGTAGGAATTATCATCTATGATTCTACTTTATGGGATAAGCAGTATGGAACACCATGTTTGAAAGCATGGATCACTCACTTATTTGATAATATGTCTTTGGTAAGAGTTGGTTTTACAACGTGGTCTGGAAACAAGCGGATGATGAGACTAGGAGAAAAGCTTGGTATGACACTCGAAGCAAGACTTCGAAAATGTCGGCTTTATCAAGGGGAGTATTATGACTCCATTCGCTACGGAGTCTTAAGAGAAGAATGGAGTCACTAAAAGAAATGCCAACCCTTTGTGCGATTCTTTTTCGTCTATCTCGAGGAGGTATATGAGTATGGGTTTAGAGATGAGAAAAAGCTGTGAACGCTGCAACAAAGCACTTAAAGATCACTTATATGCATATATCTGTGTTCATGAATGTACATACTGCGAGGGGTGTACTACCGAGGTTAAAAACATTTGTCCTAACTGTAATGGAGAACTTGTACGCAGGCCAAGACCACCAATGAATCAACAAATTTAATGGAGGCGAGTGGAGCAGTATGACATTTGTCATACTGCTCCTATGATAAGTACTACTTACGCTTTTTCCCTTTCGCGCTTATAGTTACGTTATAGATAAGTGACGAAGGAGACTGATATATGACTCACACTGACCACATTCAAAAAACCAAAAAGTTAACTCAACAAGTTCTTCAATATGCTAAAGGTGAAAATAAAAGCAGTATTATACAATTAATGAATACATTTATCCCATTTATTGCTCTTTGGGTAGGCGCATATTTTCTAATGGATGTTTCATATTTTCTATCGCTTCCTCTTATCGTTGTAGCGGCAGGATTTCTCATCCGCATCTTTATTATTTTTCATGATTGTTGTCATGGATCTTTCTTTAAAAATAAACAAGTGAATAACATCCTTGGAACAATAACAGGTGTTTTAACGCTATTTCCTTATTTACAATGGAAGCGGGACCATTCAATTCATCATGCAACAAGCAGTAACTTAGACAAACGCGGCACTGGTGACATCTGGGTGATGACGATTAGTGAGTATCAGGAAGCTTCTAAAAGGGAAAAGTTGATGTATCGACTGTATCGAAACCCGATAGTTATGTTTGGTCTTGGACCTATCTATTTATTCCTAATTAAGAATCGTTTTAATCGAAAAGAAGCACCACGTAAAGAGCGGATGAACACGTATGTAACAAATTTAAGTATTGTACTTTTAGCAACCGGTACATGTCTACTCGTCGGCTGGCAGGCGTTTCTCTTAATACAAGCTCCAATCTTCTTTATCTCTGGAATGTTAGGCATATGGCTGTTCTATGTGCAGCATACATTTGAAGATACGTACTTTGAGGAAGATGAAAATTGGGATTACGTAAAAGCGGCAGTGGAAGGAAGCTCGTACTACAAGCTACCTCCATTATTGCAGTGGTTGACTGGGAATATTGGTTATCACCATGTGCATCACCTTAGCCCACGAATTCCTAATTACAAGCTAGCGGAAGCCCATAATCAAACGGAACAGTTGAAGAATATTCCAACCATTACGTTACGAACAAGTCTCACTTCTTTAAAATTTAGACTTTGGGATACTGAAGCAAAACAATTTGTTGGGTATAATGTATTAAAACAGGTTTCACAAAACACGGTGAACCGTTCTCTAACATGATAGGATGATTGATATGCTAGAAAAAATGCAAAGATTGAACCTTCATACCTATAGTGGAATATCGCCTTATATATGGGCGGTATTCTTTGTTCTTCCGTTCTATTATATTTTTCAATTTTCATTTGACGTTGATATGATCTCAAGCGTCATCCTAGTCGTTAGTTTCTTTATTTTCTATCGAATTGCCTTTCTTTCTAAGGGGTGGCTTGTCTATCTGTGGATCTTTCTTTTAATGGGAATCTCTACTTCGACAATTCTTATGTTCGGTTACACATTTTTTGCCTTTTTTGTTGCTTACTTTATTGGTAATATAAGGGACAAGCGGTCATTTTACTTTTTATATTTCTTTCATTTAGTGACAACCTCTTTCGCGATTAACTATGGAATTATTAATGAACCGAGCTTATTTTTACCACAGCTAGCATTTGTGATTATAGCTTGGATTAGTGTGATTCTTCTGCCGTTCAGCACACATAATAAGAACGAGCGAGACGTTCTGGAGCATAAGCTAGAGAATGCGAATGAGCAATTATCCGAATTAATTAAGGTCAAAGAACGACAAAGAATTGCAAGAGACCTCCACGATACCCTCGGACAAAGTCTCTCCATGATCGGACTTAAAAGTGAGCTGGCAAGAAAGTTAATTTATAAGGATCCTGAGCAAGCAGCGAAAGAGATTAAAGAGGTTCAACAAACGGCGAGAGCGTCTTTAAGTGAGGTCAGAAAATTAGTCTCATCAATGAAGGGATTAAGGTTAAGAGATGAGCGAACGCTATCGGCTCAAATGCTAAAAGCTGCGCACATAGAGTGGAATTGGCATGAGGAAGATACGGATCTAGTATCCAATATACACTTAATTACAGAAAATATATTGGCCATGTGTTTAAAGGAAGCTGTTACAAATGTGGTTAAGCATAGTGACGCAACAAGCTGCGAGGCATCTATCCAGGTTAATCAAGGTCAACTTCTTCTGATCGTGAAAGATAACGGAACATTTAAAGGAACGGAGAATAATCTTGAAAAGGGGAATGGACTTGCAGGGATGAGAGAACGCTTGGAATTTGTAGATGGTAGCCTTGAGATTAACTCCGAAAATGGAACGGAGCTTCGGATCCAGGTACCATACGATATTAAAATAATCTACAAGGATGGGAATTCATGATAACAATCTATATAGCTGAAGACCAACAGCTCTTGCTTGGGGCACTCGAAGCATTGCTTAACCTTGAAGATGATATGAAGATTGTCGGGAAAGGAAAGACGGGGCAGGAAGCTGTTGACTTTGTGAAACAGTACCAGCCCGATGTGTGTATTATGGATATCGAAATGCCTACAAAAACAGGGCTCGAAGCAGCGGATGAATTAAAGCTACTGGAGTTTGATACGAAGATGGTCATTCTAACGACGTTTGCGCGTTCTGGATATTTTCAACGGGCTCTTCAAGCCGGGGTAAGCGCCTATTTGTTAAAAGATAGTTCAAGCGATGAACTCGCACAAGCCATTCGCCACGTTGTCGAGGGAAAACGCGTCTTCGCACCAGAATTAATGGATGATGTGTTCCGTGAAACGAACCCATTGACAGAACGAGAAAAAGAAGTGCTCTCTTTAATTGCTGAAGGCAAGAGCACAAAAGAAATATCTATGGAGCTTGACATTAAGATCGGTACAGTCAGAAATTACGTCTCTGTGATCTTAGAAAAATTAGATGTGAAGAATCGCATAGAGGCTGTGACTCATTCAAAAGAAAAGGGCTGGTTTAACTAGTTACCGATTTACGATTCACCGCGTGCATCATGGTCAGCAATGACTGTGACACGTAGGTGGCGCTTTAATATCGACGCGGGAAAATCTTCTGTTTCCTCACCGTGTAAAAGGTGGTAGAGAGCATCCTTCTTACTTTGACCAGAGACTAACAACAGAATTTCCTTGCTTCTCATGATACTTGCGATGCCCATCGTAATCGCATGGGTCGGAACCTCAGAAATCGTGTTAAAGTATCGAGCATTTGCGGCACGAGTACTTTCTTCAAGTTGAACGATATGAGTGTTGGATTGAAAAGAAGTTCCTGGCTCGTTGAAGCCAATGTGTCCGTTACTTCCAATTCCAAGGATTTGGATATCTATTCCCCCATGTGTAAAGAGTGCATCTTCATAAGCTGCGCATGCGGTTTCAGGATCTAGGCTGTTACTCTTTGGTATGAAAATCTGATCCTGCCGTATATCGATATGATTAAAAAGATGTTCTTTCATATAGGAGTGATAGCTTTGCGGATGGTCATATGAGAGACCAATATATTCATCTAAGTTGAATGATGTTACCTCTTGATAAGACGTTTGGTGTTTCTTGTGGTCTTCAATTAAATGCTCATATAATCCAATAGGCGTTCCACCCGTTGCGAAGCCAATGTTTAAAGCAGGGTTCTGTTTTAAACGGCTGATCATAACCTCTGCAGCTTTTATACTCATATCCTCATAATCCCGTGCTTTAATGATTTGCATCTGTGACTCCTCCTTCTCTTACAAACGCACATTTCCCTCTACAAAAGGTCATAACCACTTCACATGCTTGATCTAAAATAACAAGATCTGCGTCTTTCCCAATGGAAATGCTACCCTTTCGATCAGCTACGTTTGCCTGCTTAGCTGGATTTGTAGAAGCCATTTGAACAGCCTCCTGTAAGGAACACCCAGTAAAGCTCATCATATTTTTGATTGCTTGATTAAGTGTGACAACACTACCTGCTAACGTCCCATCACTCAAGGTAGCTTCTCCATTTTTCACGTTAACAGATTGTCCTCCTAAATCATATAAACCATTGGATAACCCTTTTGCCCTAATCGCATCGGTAATCAGTATTAGCCCTTCTGGTCCTTTTTGTTTAAAAGCCAGCGTAACGATCTCAGGTCGTACATGAACACCATCTACAATTAATTCAGCCTGAAGTGAATCATGTAAGAATGCTGCGCCAACTACACCAGGCTCTCGGTGGTGAACACCACTCATCTGGTTAAAAAGATGCGTCACCTGACTAGATCCTTTTTTTATTGCTTCTATTACTTCAAGGTAGGTGGCATTTGAATGGCCAATGGAAGCAACAATATTCTGCGCTACTAAATATTCTACTAAATCGAACCCACCTTCAATTTCTGGAGCTAGTGTAACGATTCTAATAGACTCACGTGATAAAGAATGCCACTTTTTAAAGACCTCTATACATGGTGGAACAATATGTTCAATGGGCTGGGCTCCGGCTTTTACAGAGTTAATAAAAGGACCTTCTAAATGGATGCCAAGAACTTCAGCTTGTCCTGAATCTTGCTGTGTATGAATAAACTCTCCTATGCGAATTAAGGCTTTTTCAATAGCTGGTGAACGTTGAGTCATCGTTGTAGCAAGGAAGCTAGTTGTTCCTTCCTTTGGTAAATTTGTTGCAAGTGTCTGAAGCGATTCATATGTTGCATCCATCGTATCAGCACCATGTGCACCGTGAATGTGGATGTCGATTAACCCAGGTATCGCTTTGTGACCGGTTGGAAGATCGATCACTTCATACTCTGAAGAAATGGAATCTAATTCTTCAATTGGACCGAATGCGGCGATGTGCTGATTTTTAATGAGTATGTAGCCAGACTGAATCATTTGATTTTCAGTATAGACTTCCACCCCTTTAAGGATGATTGGTTTTTGAGTGTGATGCATTTTGCTTGTCTCCTTCCTTCCATTTAGCATTTACACAGTCTGTCTGAAAATAAAAAAGAATGAATTAGAGGAAACCATTTTATTTACTAGAAGCTTTTAGTATTGTTTAGAGATATACCTACTAAACATAACATAGTTATATTTTGTGAGTGAGGTACAAATTAAAAAAGGAGGTACATAAGTATGATGAATTATCTTCAAAGAATAGGGCGTTCTTTAATGTTACCGGTAGCCGTCCTTCCAGCAGCCGCTATTTTAATGGGAATTGGGTATTGGATTGATCCGAACGGTTGGGGCTCTGAGAATGTGATCGCAGCCTTTTTAATTACAGCCGGAGAATCCATTATTGAGCATATTCCCATCCTATTTGCAGTAGGTGTTGCACTAGGTATGTCGAAGCAAAAAGACGGAGCCGCTGCACTTAGTGGTCTGGTCGCCTTTTTAGTTATTACAACATTGCTGTCAACTGAATCTGTTGCGTTAATTCAAGGTGTTGAAGAGTCAAATGTAAACATGGCGTTCGGTAATATTGAAAACGTATTTATCGGTATTATATCAGGATTAATTGCTTCTGTTATGTTTAATCGTTTTAGTCATGTTCAATTACCAAGTGCTCTCGCATTTTTTAGTGGGAAGCGACTGGTTCCGATACTTACATCGGCGGTTATGATTCTTGCATCTGTATTCTTTTATCTTGCATGGCCAACTGTTTACAACGGACTTGTTGCTTTTGGAGAATCCATTAGTACATTAGGAGCAGTAGGCGCAGGCATATATGGATTTGTAAACAGATTACTCATTCCCATTGGGTTACATCATGCATTGAATGGCGTCTTCTGGTTTGATCTTGCAGGAATCAATGATATTGGAAACTTTTGGTCAGGTACAGGGGTTAAGGGTGTTACAGGTATGTACCAAGCAGGTTTCTTCCCGATCATGATGTTTGGGATACCAGCGGCAGGTCTTGCAATGTATCATACTGCTAAGACAAACAAGAAAAAGGTCGTCGCGTCACTTATGCTAGCTGGTGGATTTGCAGCCTTCCTAACCGGAGTAACAGAGCCAGTTGAATTTGCGTTTATGTTTGTTGCGCCATTATTGTATATCGTTCATGCACTCTTAACAGGAATTTCCTTTTTCATTGCAGCCTCCTTTGAATGGACCGCTGGATTTGGTTTTAGCGCTGGGTTAATTGATTTTATTTTAAGCTCACGTTTACCAATGGCTAATCAACCGTTTATGCTACTTATTCAAGGTCTTTTCTTCTTCACCCTTTACTACTTTATTTTTAAATTCTTAATTCTAAAGTTTGATTTTAAAACACCTGGTAGAGAAGACGAAGAAGTAGAGGATGTTGCTGAGACAAAAAAATCGTCAACGGACCAAAACCAGTCATTTAAAGAAATGGCTACTAAAATCTACGAGGAATTAGGAGGGCATGAGAATGTAACCTCGATTGATAATTGTGTCACACGACTAAGAATAGAAGTGGAGGATCCCTCTATCATTGACTCCTCAAAGATAAAAGCGATTCATGGAGTTGCAGGATTCATTGTTACAGGTAAGACCAGTGTCCAAGTTGTTGTAGGAACGCAGGTTCAATTTGTCGCTGATGAAATGAAAGGGATAAGCAACGTTGAGAAAACTCTCTGAACATATTTCAGAGAGTTTTTTCAATGTCAACGTTTGAGGTAAGAGAAGATCTAATAGTACAATAGAAAGATAGAAATGAAAAAGGAGTGGAGAATAATGAAGAAACTTATGATCGCAAGCATTCCTGGAGACGGAGTTGGCAAAGAAGTTGTGCCTGAAGCCGAAAGAGTTTTGAAAGCGGTATCTGAATTACATGGTGGGATTGAGTTTCAATTTTCATCTTTTCCTTGGAGTTGTGAATATTACTTAAAGCACGGAACAATGATGCCGGAGGATGGCTTAGAGCAGCTAAAGGACTTTGATTCTATTTTCTTAGGAGCGGTAGGAAACCAAAATCTTGTTCCCGATCATGTGTCATTATGGGGACTTCTTATCAACATACGCCGTGAGTTTGAACAAGTTATTAATGTCAGACCAGCTAAGGTTTTACAGGGAGTGGCGTCTCCACTTGTTAATCCTAAAGAGTTTGATCTGCTAGTTGTTAGAGAAAATAGTGAAGGTGAATATAGTTCAATTGGAGGAAGAATCCATCAAGGAGAAGACGAGATTGCCATTCAAAATGCGGTCTTTTCGAGACGGGGCATTGAAAGAGCTATGCGGTATGCCTTTGAGCTAGCTAAGTCAAGACGAGGACATGTGACTAGCGCAACAAAATCAAACGGGATTGTTTATTCCATGCCTTTTTGGGACGAGGTGTTTGATGAGGTTAGTAAGGAATATCCATCTATACAAACTGATTCACAGCATATTGATGCCTTAGCTGCTTTCTTTGTCACTCGACCAGAAACGTTTGATGTAATCGTAGCCTCTAACTTATTTGGAGACATTTTAACAGATGTTGGTGCAGCCATTATGGGCAGTATTGGAGTTGCTCCAGCAGCAAACATTAATCTAAATGGCAAATACCCATCGATGTTTGAACCTGTTCATGGTTCGGCTCCTGACATCATAGGTAAGGGAATTGCTAATCCAATTGGTCAAATTTGGACTGCGAAAATGTTACTCGATCATCATGGGGAAACGGAGCTTGGTGAACACTTACTTCACTCAATAGAACACGTAACAAGTCAAGGAATTGTTACACCAGACATTGGTGGTAAGCATTCAACAACTGAAGTGACGAATGAGATTATTAACACATTACAAAAGATAAAGATGTAAGGTTCTCAGGTCAATATGAGACCCCTATGTACGGTTGTATATGCCTACAGGGGGCTTCTTTTTTTAGGTGCTTCTTTTCATAATCTTTGAGAAAAGAAATAGAGTTATCGGTTGAAAGTTAATTCTAACTATTGAATACTTATAAAATAGACAGATTTGTGTGAGAAAAGGGGAGCATTCTATGAAACAATTAAAACGAATTGCTGTATTTTGTGGATCAAGTACCGGAACGGATCCCATTTATATGGAAGAGGCAAGCAAACTAGGAACGTTATTAGCTGAACGTGGAATTGGTCTTGTTTATGGAGGAGCTCAAGTAGGATGTATGGGCGCAGTTGCTAATGCATGTTTGGCAGCTGGTGGTGAAGTCATTGGAGTCATTCCTGAGAAACTGATGAATGTTGAGCTTGCACATAGTGGCTTAACCGAGCAGCATGTTGTGAAAACCATGCATGAACGAAAAGCCATGATGGCTGATCTATCAGATGCTTTTATTGCCTTACCAGGTGGAGCCGGAACGTTGGAGGAATGGTTTGAAGTATTTACGTGGTCGCAGCTGGGCTACCATTACAAGCCATGCAGCTTTTTAAACGTAAATAACTTCTATCAACCACTACTTCAAATGATGAAGCACACGGTTGATCAAGGCTTTATGAGACCTGCTTACCAAGACTTAATTATATCTGAATCAAATGCAACCGTCTTGTTACAAAGGTTGGAAACATTTAAGCCACTTGAAATTTCTAAATGGGGGAACTAATGGGCCAAGCATTTAATTGGGAAAATGAGCCGATCTTTATTGAGGATGCAAATGAATGTTGGCAGGTTAGAGCTCAAGCAGAAAAGGAGCGTTTGGTTGAGCTTCTAGCTTCCTATCACTTAATAGACATTGAACATATCGGAAGTACCGCGGTACCTGGATTAGCTGCAAAACCAATCATTGATTTAATGGCGAAAGTGAAGGATTTTAATCAAATAGAACCGATTATTAATCTTTTGCAAAAGCATAACTGGATTCACGTCCCAACTCGTGAAGGGGAACACGAGTGGCGAAAGTATTTTATAAACATACATAAGAACAAACGAATGGCTCATCTTCATATCGTTGAAGAGGATTCGAGAAAGTGGGATGAGCATCTTTTTTTTCGTGATACCTTGCGCAGTTCCCCAACACTTGTATCGGAGTATGCTGCATTAAAGAAGAAGCTAGCTGAGCAGTACTCTCACGATCGAGAACTGTATACCAAGAACAAATCAGCCTTTATTCAATCTGTCATTAAACAGGGCAGCAGAAGCTGAACGAATTAAACAAAGGGGGAGCCTAATATGAAGAAAGCAAGCATCTATGAACGACTCCAACTCACGCATCCTATTATACAAGCCCCTATGGCAGGTGGGATCTCAACGCCTGAATTAACGGCAGCTGTCTCCAATCATGGTGGTCTTGGTATGATTGCCGCGGGATACCTCCAACCTGAAGGACTCCGAAAACAAATTAAAGAAGTAAAAAAGAAGACAAAGCATTGGTTTGGTATCAATTTGTTTGTTCCAGAAGACTATCAAGTAGAAGCTTGTGCGTTACACACGTCCAAGACGTTGCTTCAATCGATTCATCAAAGTCTAGAAATTGAAGAAAATGATGTACCTCTACCTCAATCAGAAGAAGATCATCGTACATATCAAGCTTTAATTGATGTCATCATTGAAGAAGAGGTGCCAGTGTGTTCATTTACGTTTGGCATACCTTCACATTCCGTTATAGAGCGCTTAAAGAGACACGGAATTGTAGTTATCGGCACAGCCACTACGGTTAAAGAGGCCATTGAAATTGAACGAGCGGGGCTTGATATGGTAATCCTGCAAGGAAGTGAAGCAGGAGGGCATAGAGGTACGTTTTTACATGCAGAGGAAGAAGGGTTAATTGGCCTGATGGCGCTTATTCCGCAAGCCATTCGACTCATTCACATTCCGATTATTGCGGCGGGTGGCATTATGGATGGACGTGCGCTGATGGCAGCCCGTTGCTTGGGTGCGGATGCCGTACAGATGGGGACAGCCTTTTTAACCTGCACAGAAAGTGGAGCCTCAGATATTCATAAAAAAGCGATAACGAAGGCAACCGATAGTCAAACAATCTTAACAAGCGTTTTCTCAGGGAAAAAAGCAAGAGGAATTAACAATACATTTATTCGGATGATGCAAAAACATGAAGAGGACCTACCCTCGTTCCCTATTCAACATACTCTCACCAAGTCAATTCGTCAGGAATCCGTGAAGCGGAAAAATCGTGAATACATGTCGCTTTGGTCTGGACAAAGTCCAATGCTTGCAAGTGTTCAATCAGCTGGAGAACTCATTGAGCGTGTGATGGAGGAAGCAGAAGAGGTTTGGAATGGAGTCTAGTTCTGGGAATCAGACCAAAGTGGTGATCCTAGGAGTCGGGCATGCCAATCAACTGGTCTCAGAGGTTTGTCAACCGGCTGCCTATCGAGCCTTTTTTGACCGGGTTCAACCTGATGTGATAGGAATTGAAAGAGAGCCTTCAGCCTTTTTAAGGGCTGACTTTTATGAATTTACTCATGAACAGCAGCATATCATTTTGCCGTATGCAAAAAAGAATAATATATCTGTTCAACCGTTTGATTGGAATGCTTCAATGGAAGAACAACAACTAGCATGGGGAGTAGCCGATAGTGAGCATCTCCCTTTTAGTCGTACGCATTCAGCGTTCAAACCTTTTCTTTCCTTCCCTGAACCTTTTACTTATGAAAATGATTTTTTCTTTTCTGAGAAGCAAGAGGCGGTTGATTTGATCAACGGAATGTTTAAAAACGAGGTAGGAGAAGCAGATTTTCCGAGGCGTTTTTTTCTGTATCGAACGTATATGCAAGCCATGCGTATCAAACATATTGCACAATCTGCTCAGGGAAAAACTGTATTAATTGTTGTCGGGCATCTTCACAAGCCAGATATCGAACAGATTTTAACGACAACTGAGATGATTGAGCTTGTCCCACCTTCAACCTATGGATATCCATCAGCAGCTGAGATCGAAAACCATTTCGAATTAAAGGATGCTTCCTTTATCATGGCGTTTAATCTGTTAGGGATTCAATCTCAATATATTGTTGAAAGATCTTGGCTGAAAAACGTATTAAAGAAAGTCCCTTCGGAGTACCTCTTTGAAAAACGTCTCTATCAAATAAGGTTCCAACAATTGTTAGAGGATAATAAGCAAACAGATGTAATAAGAGAATATAAAGAATTGGCCGAGGAAATTGGATGGAAGGAGCAATTTCTATTTCAATCATTTAGTCGGATGAGTGAGCGAATTGATTCATATTATGATCCATTTGGAAACGTATCAATTAAAGCGAGAATTTATATTGAACTCGCTCGCGAATTTGCTAAACAAGGTGAATATTCAAAAGTAGAGGAGATGAAAGCTCACATCCTGGAGTGTACGGGATGGTCGTTGGAGGAAAAGCTGAGATTTGAAGGGTACTGGGAAGAGTATGTCTTATCTATGCGATAAAGCTTAGTGAGGTGAGTGCAATCATGAATGTCAAAGAAGCAAGGCAAATTACATTCGAATGGATTTCTCAGTTTTCTATTACTCACCCGTCGTTCCACAGTGCCTACCTGGCGGGTTCTATTACGGAGTTAAATGAATTGGATGAGTTATCCGTAAGCTCTGATGTGGATGTATTCATTGTAGTAGATAGTGATCCTGTCCCACCAAAACCAGGAAAAATACGTACTAGTGGAGTTTGTCTGGATGTAACGTATCTACCTTGGTCTGTCGTTAGTCACGCAGACAGTGCACTACGCTCCTATCATCTAGCTAACAGCTTAAAAAAGAATACGATCTTACTAGATCCGACTGGAGAGTTACAGCAGGTGCAGTCTTTTGTGGAGAGCCAGTTTTTTAAACGAAATGGGGTAGAAGCAAGGTGTGAAGATGCATTTTCTAGAATGACAAACAATTTAAACACAATCCCCTCTCATCAAACATGGGCTGAACAAGTGACGGGTTGGTTATTTGCAACTGGAGTGATGACTCATGTGTTGTTAGTAGCAGATCTGCGAAATCCAACTGTGCGTCTGCGCTATCTTAAAGTAAAAGACATGCTGCAATACTATGAGTTAGATCATGTCTATATGGACCTTCTAACCGTTTTAGGCTGTCAGCACCTCGGCCCCACGAGGATAACCTTACATTTGGAACGACTTGAAGAAACATTTGATGCAGCTGCCTCAGTAGCCAAAACACCCCTCTTTTTCAGCACAGATCTCACACAAGAAGCAAAGGCTATTTCCATACAGGGAAGTCGAGAACTCATTCAAAAAGGACACCATCATGAGGCAATTTTTTGGATGGTAGCAACCTATGCAAGATGCCATCAGGTCTTTGCTCTCGATGCACCCCACCTTTTATCCATGAAGGGATTTAACGAGCTATTACATGATCTAGGGATAACAGGCCGAACGGATTTAGATCAACGAGTCAATGCAGTGAGAGAGTATTTACCTAAGTTAAGGAAACACGCTGAGCACATTATGTCATTGAATCCAGCAATACAAGATAATCGATGAGGGAGTGATCGAATGAAAACGATTCTATTTGACTTTGATGGAACACTAGCCAACACATTGCCCGTTTGCTTTAAAGCATTTCAAGACGTATTCCATTCGTTTGATGAAGTAGAGCTAACAGATGAAGACATTGTTAAGATGTTTGGTCCATCTGAAACAGGAATTATCCGAAATCAGTTGAACCACACTGACATAGAAGCAGCGATTGAACGTTACTACGCAAGTTACTCTAAGCACCATACCAAGCTTGTTGAAAAAGATGAAGAGATTCGGGTGTTGTTGAAGAAGCTAAAGTCCTCCGGGTATCGACTTGGTATTATAACAGGGAAAGCGCAACGAAGCTTGGATATCTCCCTAGAAGCATTAGAACTGCATTCCTATTTCGATGTGTTAATCTCAGGAGATGATGTGAACAAGCCCAAACCAGACCCAGAAGGCATTGAGCTTGCTCTTCAAACGTTAGGTGCACGCAGAGAAGACGCGATCTATCTCGGCGATAGCGATGCCGATCTCTTAGCTGGACAGCGAGCGCATGTGCAAACAGGTGAAGTGCACTGGCTGCCAGGGTATCAACCAACCCTTACAGTGAAGGGAGACGAGGTCTTTCTGAGTACCTCTGAGTTGCTAGAGTATTTGAAAAGGTGCTCAGAGGTGGGGGGAAGTAAAGATAAGAAGTGAAATGATAGGTCGCAAAGTGAAACGATAAGAGGCAAAAGTGAAACGATAATGAGTGAAGTGAAACGGTAAGAGGTAAAAGTGAGGCGTTAAAGAGTAAAGTGAAACATTAAGATCAATGCGAACAATACCTTCAGTACAAATTCTAAAGATCGGGGTTCGCTAGTGTATACGGCGACATAAGGATGCGAATGATTAAACAGCTTAACACAAACGATGCTACTATTATGACGGAGGTTTGGAACATCCAAATGAAATCTTACGAAGTGGAGGCGAACCTAATTGGAGTACATTCATTTCCTCCACTTCAGGAAACAGTCGAAGATTATAAAAAGGATTTAGGTCATTTCTACGGATTCTTCGAAGAGGAAGAGCTGGTAGCTGTGATCTCTATTCAAATGGATAGTTCCACTCTACTCATCACAAGGCTTATGGTTGATCCTGAGCACTTTAGAAAAGGAATCGCTACGTCTTTAATCAACCACGTGAGAACTCTTTTGAAATACCATACTCAATTAAAAGTCTCCACTGCTAAATTAAACAGACCAGCCGTTCAAGCTTATGTAAGGAACGGCTTTGTATTAATGGAAGAACACGTAACACCAGAAAGTATTGAAATCGTTACATTTATCAAGCAACAATAACTGCATTTGACCTCACTAGCATTGCAATATATACTTTACATTATGTAAGGTATATATTGCTTTTTGGAGTGAATAATGATGCAAAACAATGTTAAAGTCGCTCGAGTGGAACAATCGTTAACGCAGGAACAGCTTGCTAAAGCGGTAAAGGTAACAAGGCAGACGATTGGACTAATTGAAAAAGGAAAATATAATCCAAGTTTACAGCTGTGTATAGCGATTGCTATAAAACTTGATAAGACATTGGATCAATTATTTTGGGAGGTAAACAAATGAAGTCGTGGATTTCTGTATTTTTACCAGATGATGAGTACAAACGAGAGAGAGTGATCTTTTTTTTAGCGGAGGGTGGAGTCCTGTTACTAATTTATTTCGTAGTTGCTCTAATGATAAATGAACTTCTCTCACAGAATTGGACAACACAGCTTGTGGTGCTAATTGGACTCGGCTTGTATGCTACATACACCACACTCCGATACAGTTTATCAGGTATTGAATTTACGGATGTTGCACGATCAAAAGACTTCAAGAAACAGCAGAAGAAACTCGTATATCAATCAATTATATATTTTATAATCTTTGCAATGATGTCAATACTCCTAAGTAGTAATGACTGGTTTACGACAATCATTTTTGCTTTAGTAGGCGCACTTATACTATTTTTCTTAAACTACACATCACTTAAAAAATCCTACACCAAAAATAAAGAACTTATCGATTAAAAAACGTTTGACTCTCACGTTACGTAATAGCTTAAGGTTGATTTTGAGGGAGGTGAAGTCGTTGCTGAAGATTAAAGAGGTAGCAAATCTTGTGGGAATTAGTGTGCGCACACTACATCACTATGATGAGATCGGTTTGCTTTGTCCGGACGAAGTGACCGATTCTGGCTATCGTTTATACTCTGAACGCAATCTTGATGACTTACAGCAGATTCTCTTTTACAGGGAACTAGATGTCCCTCTTAAAAAAATCAAAGAAATCATGAGTCGTCCTTCGTTTGATCAGGTTGAAGCCTTGCAATCTCACCGCTCTTTGTTGAGCGAGAAGAGAAAGCAGCTTGACCAAATGATTCGTACGATTGATAAGACGCTCAGATTTAAGAAGGGTGAGATTCAGATGTCGAATCAAGAAAAATTTGCAGGATTTGATTTTTCAGGATGGAATAAACACGAGCAAGAAGCAAGAGATCGTTGGGGTGACGAGGTAGTTGATAAAGCGGCAGCAAACGTAGCTGGAAATGAAAAAGAGATGGGTGAAGAAATGAACCAGATTTATCGCCACCTCGCGTCTATCCGTCATCTAGATCCTTCAAGTAAGGAAGCGCAAGAGGCTATTGGAACATGGTTCACGTTCCTAAATAAGATTGGAACCTATTCACTTGATGCGTTTGCAGGACTCGGAGAGATGTACGTCGCTGATGATCGCTTTACCGAAAATATTGACCAGTTTGGCGAGGGACTTGCCGCATTTATGCGTGATGCAATGAAGGAATATGCAAGTCAGAACAAATAACAGAAGAAAAGCTGCTGATCATTCTGGATCTGCAGCTTTTTTTAGTATTCGAAAGCTCTCTTTACTTACGATTAAAGGTTTTTGGGTGTCTAAATGACTGTTGTCTACAATATCTATGAGGTTTTCATTTTTAAAGTGTTCTGGAACAGTGATCTGTGCAGAAGTCAATCCACGATTGAAAAGGTAAATTAGAAAATCGTTCTCTTGATGAGTGGAATAGATCAATACATCATCGTCGCCTGATTCATGAAACTGTACTGAATCAACTGAACCCATTGGTTGTAGTTGTTTGCGCCAAAGTATCAACGTTTTCATAAAGGACAATAAGTCTAGATCCTGTTTGTCTTCATCCCAGATCATACAGTCTCGGCAGCCTGGATCATTTCCGCCTGTCATTCCAATCTCGTCCCCGTAGTAGATGCAAGGTGAACCTGGCATGGAGAAGAGCATCAGGTATTGAAGCATTACATGTTGTTTGTTGCCTTTGCTTTCTGTTAAAATACGCGCCGTATCATGGGACCCAAGCAAATTAAACTGAACATGATTGACGGTATGTGGATAGCTGAACAAATGTTTTGTAACTGATTCTTTGAAGGATTTGGTTGAGTGATTGTTTAAAACAAATCCTTGAATCGCATCTGTTAACGGATAGTTCATGACAGCATCAAATTGATCTCCTTGTAACCAGGGAGAAGCGCGATGCCAGATTTCACCTAAAATATAGACATCTGGGTTAATCGCTTTTACCGTTTGTCTGAATTCTCGCCAGAATGAGTGATCTACTTCATTTGCCACATCTAATCGCCAGCCGTCAATGTCAAAGTGCTGGGTCCAATAGCGTGCTACTTGAAGGAGATAGTCTTTTACTTCTGGATTTGAAGTGTTAAGCTTCGGCATCGTCCCTTCAAAGGCAAAGGTTTCGTAGTTTGGTATTTTATCAGAAGGGCGTAATGGAAAGCTATGTGGGTGAAACCAGTCTTTGTATGGAGATTGCGCCCCGTTCTTCAAGACATCTTGAAAGGGCTCAAAATGATATCCACTGTGGTTAAACACAGCATCAAGCATGACGCGAATTCCCCGTTCATGGCAAGCTTGAATCAATGTTTTTAGCATGTGATGATCACCAAATTGCGGGTCAATCTCCATATAATCAATGGTATCGTACTTGTGATTAGAGAATGCTTTAAAGATAGGGGTAAAATATATGCCTGTGATGCCAAGAGAAACTAAGTGATCTAAATGATCAAGAACGCCTTTTAGATCGCCACCAAAGAAAGAGTTTACTTTTGGTTTTTCACTTCCCCATGCTAGTGTATTATCGGGATTAATGGAAGGATCGCCGTTCGCAAAACGCTCCGGAAAGATTTGATACCAAACAGTGTTACTCACCCAGTCTGGAGGAGAGAACTGCTCTTCTACATGTAGGTAGGGAAGACAAAAGAATGGCGCTACATGTTCAGGAATCTCTTGGAAGAAACCTCGTTCTGTATAAACAATGAACGCATCGGCGGATTGAAGATAGAATCCGTAGCGCAACCGTGAATGAGGTAAGTCTATAGTGACTGTCCAATAATCGTGTATACCATCGCTACCTATCTTAGTCATAGAGCTTTGTGTAAACTGCCATTTACCTTCTTTCCAGATATATGGATCACCATGTAACAATGTAATCTGCTGGACATCAACCTGAGCTGTTCTGATACGAATCGTGACAGATTTGTCAGATGAGGAGTAGACTTCCGAATACGCTTGATCGTGATTAATGGCAGACAGGATCATAAATGGTACCTCCGAAATCTTAAGATAGCTAAAGTGTAGAGGATGACTTTAAAGCTGTCAATGAAAAAATGCAAGCGTTTTCCTAAAAACTATTGCTAAATAGTAAGGTACTAATTATACTAATTTTGAAGTGAAAAGTTTTACCTGTGTCTTTTTGTGCAAACGTTTGCGTAAATGGTTTTATGATTTGACTATACACTAGAGGGGGAAGGGACATGACAAAAAGAAAGAGATTTATGTGGCCTGCTGTGATTGGTCTTTCTTTTACTTTAATGGCTTGTGGACCAGATCGAAGTGGGGTTCTAGAACAGTTGCAGCCAGAACCAGCGACGGAAGAGAATAAACCTGATTCATTGAGAGTTTGGGTACATGACACGGAAACGTACCTGCAAGCTTACAAAGTGATCGCTGAGCAATTTACAGAAGAAACAGGAATTGAGGTACAGCTTGTTCCGTTTGGATTGTTTGATCAATTGGAAGCGATGTCACTCGACGCCCCTTCAGGTAGAGGACCTGACTTGTTTTTTCAACCACATGATATGACTGGTAACGCGTATCTTCAAGGAGTGGCTGCAGAAATAGAGCTAACAGATGAGCAAAAGGAAGGCTATATTGATGGTTCGCTAGACGCGTTAAGTTACAACGGTGTTCAGGTAGGGATTCCGGCATCGGTTGAAACGTACGCTCTGATGTACAATACCGACCTCATACCCGAAGCACCAGAAACCATTGAAGAGCTTGAGCAAATTGGTGAAGACCTAACAGATTCATCAAGTGATCAATATGGATTTCTTCTTGAAGCGCAGAATGCCTTTTTTGCCTATCCATTTTTGGCGGCTTACGGAGGATACTTCTTCGGTGAAGATCAAGGTGTATACGATGTAGACGATCTTGGCATATCGAACCAAGGAACGGTACAAGGTACAGAGTTAATTCGCTCTTGGTATGAAAAAGGCTATCTTCCTTCTAATCTGAACGGGGACATTATGAATGGATTGTTCTTACAAGGGAATGTTGGTGCAGTGGTTTCTGGTCCTTGGAGTATAAATGAATATCGCAATGCGCTTGGAGATAACTTACGTACGGCACCTCTTCCAAAGATTAATAGAGACCGACTTGAATCATTCGCCGGGGTAAAAGGGTGGATGGTAAACGAATACAGTGAACATATTAACTGGGCAAAAGAGCTTGCGTTATATATGACAAGTAAGGAAAGCTCGGAAATTTTCTTTGATTATGCAAAAGAAATTCCTGCGCGTAGCGATATTGACCTTGAAGATGAAGTCTATGATGCATTTATTGAACAGTTAGAGTATGCGACATTTATGCCAAACGTACCGGCAGTTTCTGCTGTATGGGAGCCGTTAGGAGATGCGTTAATCTTCATTAGTAATGGGGACGATGCCGAGGAAGTACTTGTTGAAACACAAGATATGATTGAGGACGAAATTGAGATTATGGGAGGTGGTGAGGAGTGAAGCCAGTTCACAATTCACCTCATGTAGAGAATGCAAACTCTATTCGAACAGCTGGATTACTGTCAATCATACCAGGCTTAGGGCAACTTTATAATAAGCAAAAAGTAAAAGGAATCTGTTTCTTTGTGCTTGCTTGCGCCTTTGGTATTGTCTTCTATGACATTCTAAACATTGGATTCTGGGGACTTGCAACTCTTGGAACCTTACCTGGAGTGGATGATTCTAGAACGTTAATTGGTCAAGGGATTGTGGCCGTGTTCTTAACTTTATTTGCAGCTCTTTTTTATATATTAAACATCAGAGATGCGCGAAGGATTGCCAGAAGCAGACAGCAAGGTCATGAGCCATTAAGTCTAAGAGATGGGTTTAGACACTCGTGGGATAAAAGCTTCCCTTATGTCCTTATAACACCAGGTCTAATCCTGTTGTTTATTGCGGTCATTTTTCCATTATTATTTATGATCGTTCTTGCATTTACAAATTATAACTTGTTTAATGCGCCACCAAGGAATGTACTAGATTGGGTAGGGGTTCAGAACTTTATTGATTTAGCGACGATCCCTATTTGGCGAAATACATTTTTCTCTGTACTTTCCTGGACCATTGTGTGGACAGCTATAGCGACAACTTCACAAATCGTACTTGCCATGCTTCTTGCAGTCATGGTGAATGACAAGCGGGTTAAATTTAAACGTCTCATTCGTACGGTATTAATTCTGCCTTGGGCTGTTCCAAGTTTTGTGACGATTCTAATCTTTGCAGCGCTATTTAACGATGGTTTTGGAGCAATCAATCGTGACCTCCTAGAACCGTTATTTAATACGACAATTCCATGGATGACAGATCCATTCTGGGCGAAAATTGCGTTGATTCTTATTCAAACGTGGCTCGGGTTCCCATTTGTATTTGCTTTATTTACGGGAGTTTTACAAAGTGTATCTGATGACTGGTACGAAGCTGCGGACATGGATGGAGCCAGCCGTATCCAAAAGTTTCGTTTTATTACCTTGCCACATGTGTTGTTTGCAACAGCACCGCTACTAATCATGCAATATGCGGGTAACTTTAATAACTTCAACATTATTTATCTATTTAACGAGGGGGGACCACCAGTAAGAGGGCAAAATGCAGGTGGAACAGACATCCTCATATCCTGGGTATACAGCCTAGCCTTTGAAAACTCTCAGTACAGTATGGCAGCCGCAATCTCAATTATTATCGGTTTGATCGTTGCTGTATTCGCTGTTTTTCAATTTCGTAAAAGTAGATCATTTAAGGAAGGGGAGTAATGAGTATGAAACAAAAGACAAGATCGCGGATAGAAGTTGGGTTCATCTATCTCTTCATCGCATGTATGTTTGTTGTCATTGGTTATCCATTACTATGGACAATCGGACTTTCTTTAAATGAAGGAACCAACCTTTATAGCTCAAGCATTATTCCTGAGAACTGGTCTCTTGAGCATTACAAATGGCTTTTCTTCGATGAACAAAGCAACTACGTTCAATGGTATAAGAATTCACTCATTGTCGCATTTGCTACATCGATCTCAGCAACGATCATCGTTTGTTTAACATCATATGCTTTTTCAAGATATAAGTTTGTAGGAAGAAAAAATGGCTTGTACTTCTTTTTAGTTCTACAAATCTTCCCGGTTATTATGGCGATGGTTGCAATCTATGTTCTCTTAAATACAATTGGATTGCTTGATTCATTGTTTGGGTTGGTGTTGATTTATGTAGGTGGAGCGATTCCGATGAATGCATTTCTGGTAAAAGGATACTTTGACACGATCCCTAAAGAGCTAGACGAATCCGCCAAGCTGGACGGTGCAGGTCACTTTCGAATTTTCTTCACCATCATGTTGCCATTAGCTAAACCAATCCTTGCCGTGGTGGCCCTGTTTAACTTTATGTCGCCATTAATGGATTTTATCCTGCCACGAATTGTCTTAAGGAGTCCAGAAAATTATACACTGGCGCTTGGTTTATTTAATTTTGTGAGTGACCAGTTTGCTAATAACTTTACAAGATTTGCTGCAGGGACCGTTTTAATTGCAATTCCGATTTCAATTGTTTTCTTATTCTTACAGAGATATTTAATTTCAGGCCTTTCATCTGGTGCAACGAAGGGTTAATACGCTTAGAAAATGGGGTTAAAAGAGATGAAAAACCAATGGTGGAAAGAAGCTGTATGCTATCAAATTTACCCAAGAAGCTTTTATGACTCAAATGGTGACGGCATTGGGGATTTGCAGGGAGTCATTAAGAAACTAGATTATTTAAAATGGATAGGGATTGACGTCATTTGGATGAGTCCGATGTATGACTCACCGAATGATGACAATGGTTATGATATTCGAGATTACAAAGCGATTATGACAGAGTTTGGAACGATGGCTGATTTTGATCAGTTATTAGAGGAAGTACACAAGCGAGAGATGAAGATGATCATTGACTTGGTTATTAATCATACCTCAGATGAGCACGAATGGTTTGTTGAATCTAGATCTTCTACCACAAGTGAAAAACGAGATTGGTATATCTGGAAAGACGCAAAAGAAGATGGGTCTGAACCAAACAATTGGGCATCGATCTTTAATGGCTCAGCTTGGGAATGGGACGAAGAGACAGAGCAATATTATCTTCATATCTTCTCGAAGAAACAGCCAGATCTAAATTGGGAGAACCCAGACGTACGCCATCAGTTGTACGAAACGATGAATTGGTGGCTTGATAAAGGGATTGATGGATTTCGAGTGGATGCGATAAGTCATATTAAAAAAGTAGAAGGACTGCCAGACATCCCGAAAACAAGCGAAGATGAACCTTATGTTCAATCCTTTGACGGTCACATGAATCGTCCTGGGATTCAACCATTCCTGCAAGAAATGAAGCAACAAACACTGGATCAATATGATGTGATGACAGTAGGAGAAGCAAATGGTGTAAGTATGGAAGATCCTGATGACGTGCGCGCATGGGTTGGAGAAGAAGACGGAGTGTTTAATATGGTTTTCCAATTCGAACATCTCGGTTTATGGAGTAAAGATTCTAAACAAACACTTGATGTTCAGGCGCTTAAGGAAGCTCTTTCTAAATGGCAATATGGACTTGAAGGAGTTGGCTGGAATGCTCTCTTCATTGAAAATCATGATCAGCCGCGTTCCGTATCATCTTGGGGAGATGATACGGACTACTGGAATGTATGTGCAAAAGCATTGGGTACACTTTATTTCTTTATGAAAGGTACGCCTTTTATTTATCAAGGACAGGAGATAGGCATGACGAACGTCCAATTCCCTTCAATTGATGATTACGATGATGTGTCAATGCGTAATTATTACAAACAAGAGCGAGCGAAGGGCAAATCTCATGAAGAAGTGATGCAGGTTGTCTGGAGTCAAGGAAGGGACAATTCGCGCACTCCTATGCAGTGGTCAGACGTATCAAATGGGGGGTTCAGCACATGCGAACAAACATGGATGAAGGTGAACCCTAATTACAAACAGATTAATGTAAAAGAGCAAGAGAAGGATGACTCGTCTATTCTGAACCATTATCGTCGGATGATTGAACTTAGACAAAAGAACAAAACGTTCATTAATGGAGCCTATGAATTATGCGATGCGAACGATGAACGCATCTATATGTACAAACGATTAGACGAGAAAGCCACTTTTACAGTGGTTGTGAACCTTTCAGAAGAAAGCAAAGCATTTGAAAAGATCTCATTAGGGAGATGCGTGTTGAGTAACTATAAAACAAATACAAGTAATCAACTCCAGCCATACGAAGCAAGAGTTTATCAATCACTCTAGACAAATAGAGTACTCATTGTCATTATGAAAGAGTGTATGTAAATATATGCCTGCTTGTAAAGGATGGACACACGATGACAATCACTATAAAAGACGTTGCCAAACGGGCGAATGTAGCTCCTTCTACCGTTTCAAGAGTCATTGCAAACAATCCAAACATTAGTATGAGGACAAAGGAAAAAGTAAGAAGTGTGATGGAGGAGCTCGGTTATTATCCTAATGTAAATGCGAGAAACCTCGTAAATAACCGAACAAATGTAATCGGAGTAATTATGCCGAGTGCAAGCTATGCTCCGTTCCAAAATCCTTTTTTTCCTGAAGTCTTACGTGGTATCACGGCAGAAGCCAACGAAAAAAGATATGGACTATATTTGTCTACAAGTCAAACGGAGGAAGCCATTCTTGATGAAGTGAAGGATATGGTACACAGTCGTCGCGTGGACGGACTCATTCTGCTGTATTCAACCATTGATGATCCGGTCATCGACTTTCTTCTAGAAAAGTCTTTTCCGTTTGTAATTGTAGGACAACCTGCAGCGCAGCTGAGAGAATCGGTTTCCTTCGTAAACAATGATAATGTTCAAGCAGCAAAAATGATGACAGAGTACTTGCTGCTCCTAAAGCATAAACGGATTGCCTTTATTGGTGGTAGAAGTGATGCATTTGTAACGATTGACCGAAAAAGCGGCTACTGTGAAGCGTTAGAAGCAGCAGGAATTGAACTTGATGAATCATTAATGGTGTACCATGATGAAATATTTGAGGGTGGGGAGAAAGCCGTTATTGAATTGATGTCGAGAAAAACGCCGCCATCAGCCATGATTGTTACAGACGACTTAATGGCGTTGGGTGTCCTTCGCATGTTATTTAGTATGAATATTTCTGTACCAGATGACATGTCGGTCGTTAGCTTTAATAATGTGTTGATGTCAAAGCTCTCTACTCCCCCACTAACAACGTTAGATATTCGTATTTTTGAGTTGGGGTATAAAGCGGCTCAAATGGTTCGTCAACGAATTCTTGATCCCGAGACACCGCCCAAAGGTCTAATTGTAGATCACCACTTAATTCGAAGAGCCACAAGTAAAACATATGTAGAATAAAGACGAAAAAGCCTGTGAATGGGAAACAAATTCTCAGGCTTTTTTTCTGTAAATGAGGTCGTCCGTACTCTATGCCATATGATACAATGGGTAAAACTGTCATAAAAGGAGTGACCACAATGATTGATTATCTTCCTTATATGCTCATTATCCTTGGTGGAACGTATCTTATCGTATTCATTTTAAACGGTATCCTAGATACATTGTTTGGACTAGAGCCAAGTATAAAAAAATGGGCGCTATCTTCTGGTCTGATCACATTACTGATCTTGATTGCCATGCCTCTTCTTGGTGGATTGTTTGTGTCAGGCTACCAATAATGTTTCATTAGTTCGTGAGACCATGTCGGTTGTGTGATGGAACCCTTTGGAAGAAACTCCTTCATCACAGGCTTAATATCGAGGACAGGTGTGCCATCAATACAATCCAGATTTTCGACAAAGAGTGTGAGCCCCTCTCGTTTAATGATACGAGCAGTCGTCAGTCCTAATCGATTTGGTCTATTTTTGCCTCGCTGAGCAAAAATTCCTGTTAAGGGATAAGCTTCATTATTTCGTGGATGTCTTGCACCTATAATAATCTTATCCTCTTCCACTTCATGGAAATAAAAGATTACTTCTACATGAGAGAATGATTCGATCTCAAATAAAGATTCTTCTGAAAATGAATGATTAACCAAAATCTTTGATTGAACCATTCCCCAATGATCGTCTTTTACTTCGCTTCTTTCGCTTGCTACAAAGCCGATTGGCTCCATTTTGATCATTTTATCACTCCTCCTAAAAATATACAGATATAAGTATACTTATCATTGTACATAATACTCCTAAAAGTTTCTTTGAAAAAAATAAAAAAAATGCTTTATTTCTTTGATTAAGAGGCGTATGATCAGCTTTAGAAATAAAAGATGAGCGCAGAATATTTCGATTGAAATAACGGGGGAACCATTGAGTTTGTAAACTCTGGGGTTAATTGTTCACTTGCCTTTGTGTAAGGAATAACGGGCACTCTCAAGTCCGAATCCGTCAGCTAACCTCGTATGCGTATTTGAGAGAGAACGATCTATGCTGAAGCCAAAAGCTCCTAGATGATGCTCTCTTTTCTTGGAGTTTTTTTGTGCTGTTAAACGACCTTAGGAGGGTATGTAGAAATGAACATGGAAGAAAAAATTATGGTATGCCATATTTCAGAGAATCAAAACGGAGATCCTCTTGTTCAAAGAGGGGTACAGCTTTCACAAATGTTTGATTCTCCTTTATATATTTTGTATTTAAGTGGACAGTCTGAAGATGAGAATCGCTGCAAGGATCAATTGTCACGATTAGGCTGTCAGGATTTGGTCGATGATGAACGTATGAACTCGATCTTTCAAACGTATAACGGACAGGATAAGCTTCCGCAAATTATTCTAGATCAAGCACGTGAGAACAAAATCACGCAGCTTGTGATCAGCGAATGCAGTAAATCAAGATGGGAGCTTCTGAAAAAAGGAGATTTCATTAACCGTCTAGTAAGTAAGATGGGTGACATTGATTTGCATATCGTTCCTTCAAGCAGATAATAAGGAACAAGGGATGTGTAGGAGGAGAGATTCTTGAAAAAGCAATTTATCGTAATCGGTCTAGGACGTTTTGGTAGCAGTCTGACTAAGACATTAGTTGAGGCTGGGCATGAGGTTCTGGCTGTAGATAAAGATATTGATTTGGTTCAAAGTATGTCATCCATTGCTACACATGCCATTCAGGCCGACTCGACAGATGAAGAGGTATTGAAGGAACTTGGAGTAGGGAACTTTAGCCATGCCATTGTTGCAATTGGCGAGAACTTACAATCGAGTATTCTAACAACACTGCTCCTGAAGGAAATGAACATTCCTAAGGTGACGGTCAAGGCAAAGAACATTATGTATGGGAAGGTTTTAACGAAAATTGGTGCGGATCAAGTGGTCTATCCAGAAAGAGATATGGGTATTCGTTTAGGGAGACAGTTAAGCTCAGATAATTTAATTGATTACATTGAGTTGTCTCCTGACTATAACTTAGTGGAACTGAATGCACCGGCTGCAATGAACGGATATACGATTCAACAGCTTGATGTTCGTGCCAAATATGGCGTGAATATTATGGCTATCAAATCAGCAGACGGTATTAATATTTCACCATTAGCCGAAGATAAGATTCGAACAGGAGACACCCTTCTTATTATCGGAGCGAATGAAGATATTAGTGCGTTGGAACGTAAGTATGAATAACATGGAGCCCCATATTCATCAAAAGAATGTACTAAAGGTTAAACTTTCAAAGTTGACGAACAAGATGAGCCCACCACAATTTGTGATGCTCGTCTTTCTTTTTCTTATTTTAATTGGAGCGTTGTTATTAGCGTTACCTATCTCATCCGCAAGTGGACTATCAATTGGCCTGGTCGATGCATTGTTTACAGCAACTTCTGCCGTCTGTGTAAATGGGCTGGCGGTCGTTGACACTGGCACTGTATTTTCTACCTTTGGTCAGGTGGTTATAGCTGTCCTTATTCAAATTGGTGGACTTGGATTTATGACCATGGGTGTGATCATAGCCATTCTGCTCGGAAAACGAATCGGATTAAGGCAACGATTGATCATTCAACAGACAACGCAATCTAAGTCTTCTTCAGGGTTGGTAAAGCTATGTCTATACATTGTGTGTATTGCGTTTGCTTTTGAGATGGTGGCAGTAGCGATTTTAACCTTACGTTGGATGGGAGATATGGGTTTTTCTGATGCATTATACAATGCGATCTTTCATTCGATCTCGGCGTTTAACAATGCTGGATTCGCGCTTTGGTCGGATAGTCTCTCTGAGTACGTAAACGATCCAATTGTGAACCTTACAATCATCTGGTTACTTGTGAGTGGGGGCTTAGGTTATATCGTTATTGTGGAATTAATTCGAAAGCGAAAGTGGAAGCCTTTATCCTTACACACTAAAATTGTGTTAGTGAGTTCAGGCAGCTTACTTATGATAGGGTTTGTTCTTCTCTTTGCTTTAGAAACCTTAAACCCGCAAACATTTGGTCAATTAAGTGTATCTGAACGAATCTGGTCTGGATTCTTTCAAAGTGCAACAGCGAGAAGTGCCGGGTTTAACACGATAGATATCAGTTCTATGCTGTCAGCTTCTCAGCTTGTGTTAATCATACTGATGTTTATTGGTGCTTCTTCTGGGGGAACTGGGGGTGGCATTAAAACAACTACGTTTTTTGTGTTAATCCTAGCTACCATTAACACATTCCGTGGTGGAGGCCAAATCCATGCATTTGAACGCAAGATCTCAACGGATGTAATCATGCGAGCACTTGCAGTCGTGATGAGTTCCATTTTGTGTGTGCTTATTGTCGCATTGCTCTTGACCGTAACAGAGGGGATCTACGAAGAGCATTTTATGGAGGTTCTTTTTGAAGCGACATCAGCATTCAGTACGGCTGGACTTTCCATGGGACTTACAAGTGAACTGACGGATGCAGGAAAAGCAATTGTGACAGTCACGATGTTTGTAGGCCGCTTAGGACCACTGACGCTTGCTTATGCGTTAGCCGAGAAGAAGCGCAAGTCTAAGCTTGGATATCCAGAAGACCATGTGTTAATTGGATAAGAAAAAAGATGGCGGAATCCTTTTTAGGAATTCGTCATCTTTTTTTTGTCGCTATGCAAATAATTCTTCTGTTAAATCTGAATTCACGCCAATTCCTGCCTTATGTCCAGATGCTGCTGAGACAATAAGCTGAGAATAGGCGGGGCTAATCGCATCTCCAGCTGCATAGATGTTTTTTATTGATGTACGACCAAAGTCATCAATAATCAATGCGCCATGCTCCGTTAACTCAAAGTTCATCTTTTCTCTAAGTGGGTTGAAAATAAAAGTAGGCGCCACAAAACCTCCAGAACGATGAAGCTTTGTGCCATCCTCAAACGTAACGCTTGAAAGCTGTCCATTTTCTCCTGAAAGCTGCACAATTTTTTTAGTATTGATTCTAATGCCCTTCGCTTCGAGCTTTTGTCTTACGTCAGGCTCTATTTTAAATTCGGATCCATTTGTCGCTAACACTAGATCCTTTGACCAATTGTAGAGGACTTTCGCCATATGACTGGCATGCTCTGTATCATTAATGATAATGAGAGGCTGATCTTTTAATTCCCAGCCATCACAATAAGGACAATTAAAAACACTTTTTCCGTAAAAGTGGTGTATTCCTTCTATGGAAGGGAGAGACTCTTTAAAACCGACGGCAAGAATTAATTTTTTTGCATAATAGGTTTGATCATCAGTTGTTGTAAGGGTAAAGAAAGAATCGTCTTTAGCAGGTGTGATGCTTAAAACCTTCTGATCAACGATTGTAACAGATGGGTATGCCGCTACATCCTCGCGACCTAGTCTTCTAAGCTCAGAGGGTGTTGTACCGTCCCTGGTGAGGAAGCCATGAGATTCATGTGTCACTTGATTACGGTTCGTTGCATCATCAAATAGCAGAACGTTTCTACGGGATCTTCCGAGAACGAGGGCTGAACCTAGCCCGGCTGGACCTCCTCCAATGATCGCACAATCCATAATTTTATCTGGTTGCATTTTATCGCCTTCCTTCACGTATATTATAGATACTGTATATCTATAATAGGTGAAATCGTCTAAAAAAGCAAATGCAACACTACTGTTTATTGACGCTTGCGATTGTGAATTGAGATAATACCATTAACTACATTAAAATGCCGGGTGATGAAATGAATTATTCAAAGGGAACAAACTATGCGTTACACACGATGTTGTATTTAGCTTCGCAGGACGATAACCCAATCATTGGAGTTCAAGAACTAGCGGATCATCAAGGAGTATCGTCATCTTATCTTTCGAAGATATTGACGAAGCTTACAAAACAAGGACTGATCGAATCTCACTCAGGTGCACAGGGCGGTTATCGTCTAAGCAGGGATAAATATACAATTTCGTTTCTGGAGATTATTCAAGCGATTGAAGGGAACGCTCCCTTATTTAAAGGCTGTGAAAGTAATAAGCCAGGTTGCTTAATCGAAGACGTCATGATGAATTCCGAGAAAAAGATGGATGAATACTTACAGTCACAGATGATTGGGGATATTGCAGATAAAGGCAAATTGGCACAGAAGTAAACTTATTTTATTCTTTTTTTGAAAAACCGTATCTTAATGAACGGTTTTTTCGTTTATATAAGTGAAGTCAAAGAGATGGAGGTAGACATGCGATCAACAGTCCAATGTACTCAGGATATCGGGAACTTTGAAGAACTGGTTTCTCCGCATCTAAAGTCATTAGAGAGATACTGTCACTACATTGCCAATACAAAATGGGACGCTGAGGATCTGATGCAAGAAACGTTAGAAAAACTGTATCGTTATTCACTCCATAAACAAGTGCCGGTTTCCAAAGCTTACTTACACAAGATCGCTTCTAATACTTGGACGGATCGCTTACGCAAAAAGAAGATTGAAGAAGTGCTGACTGAGCATAAGGATGTGATTTCAGGTGATGCTAGTCCGACAACTGGCATCGCTGATGAAGCGATTGAACAATTGCTAAAATCCTGTACACCAAAGCAACGAACCGTGTTTTTATTTGTTGAAGCATTAGGCCTTTCCTTAAAAGAAACGGCTCGTGTTCTCGGAATGTCTGAAGGGTCCATTAAATCGAGCTTACACAGAGCAAGGAAGAGTGTTCATGCTAATTTATTTAATGAGCGAACGATAGAGGAAGAGGTCGTTTCGCAGTATCGGACGATCTTAGCAAATGGAGATGTGAGTACATTACTTCGCCTTTATTTTGCAGAGAATAAACAAAGAAAACAACCAAGAATGGCCGTTACATCATTTTCAAGTTGTCTTCAGATGGCCGCTTAAATGAAGGGGGATTATTCATGACGAATGTGGTTCCATACGTTGTTGAAAAAACAAGCCAAGGGGAAAGAACGTATGATATTTATTCACGATTGCTTAAAGACCGAGTTGTCTTTCTTGGTTCAGAAGTGAATGACCCAATTGCAAATAGTATCGTTGCACAGTTATTATTTCTTGCAGCAGAAGATCCTGAAAAAGATATTTCTCTCTACATTAATAGTCCTGGAGGTTCAACCTCAGCTGGAATGGCTATTCTTGATACGATGAACTTAATTAAACCTAAGGTGCAAACAATCTGTTTAGGTATGGCTGCTTCAATGGGTGCAATTCTCTTAACTGCTGGAACAAAAGGAAAACGGATGGCGCTTCCAAATAGTGAAATTATGATCCATCAACCTTTAGGAGGTGCGCAGGGTCAAGCGGCCGATATTGAAATCAGTGCTCGCCGTATAATAAAGCTTCGAGAGCAGCTAGAGGAGTTTTTAGCAAGTCAAACAGGCCAAGCGAAAGAAAAGGTATCCAAAGATATGGATCGCGATTATTTTATGACTTCAGAAGAAGCACTCGAGTACGGCCTCATTGATAAAATTATTACGTCCGAATAAGCGATTGGCGCACCTTTAAACGTGCGCTCTTTTTTACGTTAAAAAACTAAAACCTATTTGACACATAGGAATGATGAAGTTAGGATAAAGTAGTAGATTAATATGGGAAAGTACATAGTAATTTCAACTAATAATAAGATGATTGTAGATTATCTTTTTTGTGAGGTGGAAATCGTTGCAACTTCATATTCAGAATAGTCCTTTTTCTCAAGAGCAAGTTGACTTATTGAATCAATTAATACCCACATTAACAACTGAACAAAAGATTTGGATTAGTGGCTTTTTAGCAGCTAGTCAAGCTACTGCCAGTACAATTGAGCCTTTGACCCAGCAGCCTACACAGCAAACAGATGTGGCTCCGGTATCAAAAGAGATCACGATTCTATACGGCTCACAAACAGGGAACGGCCAGAGCTTATCGGAAGAGTTTGGATTAAAGCTCGAAAGCAAAGGTTTTAAAGTAACTGTTTCTTCGATGAGTGAGTATAAGCCAAAAGAGTTAAAGAATCTATCAAACTTATTAATTGTTGCAAGCACGCACGGTGAGGGAGACCCACCGGATAATGCTTTATCCTTTATTGAATTCCTTAATGGAAGAAAAGCGCCAAAGCTAGATAATTTGCATTATTCTGTTCTTGCGTTGGGTGATACCTCTTACGAATTCTTCTGTAAAACGGGTAAGGATATTGATCAACGCTTAGAGGAGCTTGGAGGTAAAAGGCTCTATCCTCGAGTGGACTGTGACGTTGATTTTACAGATGATGCCGAAGAATGGTTTGAAGGTGTATTTAGAGGAATAAGTGATGTTACAGAAGTGGGTTCTTCAGGGGATGTTGCTGTAGCTGATACTCAAACACAAAGTGCTGATCAAACATCCTACTCAAGAAAGAATCCTTTCCAGGCGGAGGTATTAGAAAATATCAACCTTAATGGTCGCGGATCCAATAAAGAAACAAGACATATTGAACTCTCATTAGAGGGATCTGGTTTAATTTATGAGCCGGGCGATAGTCTTGGAATATTCCCGTTAAACAACGTATCCATAGTTGATGAACTATTACGAGTAACTGGGTATAACCCGGAATTATCAATTCAAATCAACAAACAAGGTGATCTTCTTTCATTAAGAGAGGCCCTGATCAGTCATTACGAAATTACAGTTCTTTCAAAGCCTTTATTAGAAAAGTTCGTTCCGTTTGTAACGAATGAGGAATTAAAGAGCTTACTTGATCCGGAGCATGCGGATGAGTTAAGAACGTATTTATCTGGACGAGATCTTATTGATCTAGTAAATGATTATGGTCCGATCCAAGCAGATGAAATTGAGTTTACGTCCATTTTACGGAAGATACCACCTCGCCTCTATTCTATTGCGAGCAGTTATGAGGCCAGTCCTGACGAAGTTCACCTAACCATCGGTGCCCTTCGATATGAATCGCACGGCAGAGATCGAGCTGGCGTTTGCTCAGTACAATGCGCTGAACGCTTAGAGCCTGGTGATACAGTTCCAGTTTTCATTCAGCGAAATCAAAACTTCAAGCTGCCAGAAGGTGAACAAACACCAGTTATTATGGTGGGTCCTGGTACAGGAGTCGCGCCATTCCGTTCATTTATACAGGATCGTGAAGAACGTGATGTGTCAGGGGAATCATGGTTATTTTTTGGAGAACAGCATTTTATGACTGATTTTCTATATCAAACCGAATGGCTTAAATGGCTAGAAGACGGCGTATTAACAAAACTAGATGTCGCCTTTTCAAGAGATCAAGAACAGAAGATATATGTTCAACACAAAATGCTTGAACACAAGGAAGAGCTTTTTAGATGGTTGGAAGCAGGTGCTGTGGTTTATGTGTGTGGTGATGAGGCACACATGGCTCACGATGTGCATGCCACACTTTTATCCATTTTACAGACTGAGGGTGGATTAACCTCTGACCAAGCAGAATCGTATCTTGCAGACATGCAGCAGCAGAAACGTTATCAGAGAGATGTCTATTAAGACGGTGGAAGGAGAATATCATGGTTAAGGTAGATAAGATTCATGCACAGGAAGGTCCTCCAAGTGATGTAGAACAAATAAAAGAAGAAAGCCATTATTTGCGTGGTTCACTAGCTGAAACGTTGGAGAGTCCTCTTTCAGCGGGAATTCCTGATTGGGATAATCGTTTAATGAAGTTTCACGGCAGTTACCTACAGGATGATCGGGATTTACGTAATGAACGCCGTAAGCAAAAATTGGAGCCAGCGTATCAATTTATGGTTCGAGTAAGAGCTCCAGGTGGTGTGGCAACTCCTGATCAGTGGCTAACGATGGATCGTTTAGCTAGAGAGTATGGGAACGGAACGTTAAAATTAACAACACGACAGGCGTTTCAAATGCATGGCATCCTTAAATGGAACATGAAAAAGAGCATTAAAGAGATTAATGATTCATTAATGGATACGCTAGCTGCATGTGGGGACGTAAACCGTAATGTGATGAGTAACCCAAATCCATATCAATCTGAGATACACGGGGAAGTATATGAATGGGCACGTAAATTAAGTGATTATTTGTCTCCTCGTACAAGAGCGTACCATGAAATCTGGTTAGACGAAGAGAAGGTAGTGGATAGCTCAGCTGATGAAGAACAAGAGCCTATGTATGGGAAGTACTATTTGCCGAGAAAATTTAAAATTGGTATTGCGATTCCTCCTTCAAACGATGTAGATGTCTACTCACAAGATCTTGGTTTTATTGCAATCGTAGAAGACCGCAAGCTAAAAGGATTTAATGTTGCAGTTGGTGGCGGAATGGGTATGACTCATGGAGATACGAATACATATCCCCAACTTTCACGCGTCATTGGTTTCTGTACACCAGACCAGCTGCTTGATGTAGCAGAAAAGATTATTACGATTCAAAGGGACTATGGAAATCGTTCGATTCGTAAATATGCTAGATTTAAGTATACAATTGATTCAAGAGGCCTTGAATGGGTGAAGCAAGAGCTGAATGATCGTTTAGGCTGGGAGCTTGAAACAGAGCGTGCATATCACTTCGAGCATAATGGTGACCGCTATGGCTGGGTTAAGGGAACGAACAATAAGTGGCATCTTACACTTTTTATTCAGAACGGGCGGATTGTAGATACTGACGATTATCCACTAATGACAGGTCTACGAGAGATTGCATCCATTCATACGGGTGATTTCCGTATAAGTGCAAATCAAAACCTAGTCATTAGTAATGTGACAAGTCACAAAAAACGTAAAATAAACGAGTTGGTTGAAAAGTATGGTTTAACAGATGGCAAAGAATACTCTGCTCTTCGGAGAAATTCAATGTCCTGTGTTGCCCTACCAACCTGTGGGATGGCAATGGCAGAATCAGAGAGATATCTGCCAGAGCTTATTACCAAGATCGATGTCTTATTAGAAGAATCCGGTTTAAAGGATGAAGAAATCGTTATCCGGATGGCTGGCTGTCCAAATGGGTGCTCACGGGCAGCGCTCGGTGAAATCGGCTTTATTGGTAAGGCTCCAGGTAAATACAATGTTTATTTAGGGGCAGGGTTTGCTGGAGAGAGATTAAGCAAGCTGTATAGGGAGAATATTGGAGAAGCTGAGATTCTGAGTGAACTCAAGCCAATCCTTGCTGATTATGCGAAGCATCGCGAGGATGGGGAACACTTTGGTGACTTTGTGATTCGAGCAGGATATGTAGCTAAGGTGAATTCAGGAACGGATTTTCATGAATAGTAGGTAGAAAGCCTTCTATACAGCGCCTTTCTCGAAAGGCGCTGTATTCTTAAAGTGTTTGAATTAATAAACTTTTAAAAAGTTGAAAGTTTTTTCGAGAAAACTATTGCTGCTTTTAAATGAACATGATATATTATTACTTGTCGTTAAGAGCGACACGATAACAACTGATCTTAAACAGGTTGCACGATGATTCACTTCATTGCATGCGCCCGTAGCTCAACTGGATAGAGTACTTGACTACGAATCAAGCGGTTAGAGGTTCGAATCCTCTCGGGCGCGCTTATCATTTTCTATTACATAGACTTCGGGAAGTAGCTCAGCTTGGTAGAGCACTTGGTTTGGGACCAAGGGGTCGCAGGTTCAAATCCTGTCTTCCCGATCATCATCTTTTATAACACGCGGGTGTAGTTTAGTGGTAAAACCTCAGCCTTCCAAGCTGATGATGTGAGTTCGATTCTCATCACCCGCTCCAAATTATATATTTGGCAGAACGTGCTTTTTTTATGTCTTTTTTTGGGCCTGTAGCTCAGCTGGTTAGAGCGCACGCCTGATAAGCGTGAGGTCGGTGGTTCGAGTCCACTCAGGCCCACCAAAAAAAGTTGTTGACAAACAAAACATTGTTTGATAAAATAGAAAAGTCGCTAAGGTAAAGCGATCATAAGTTCTTTGAAAACTGAACAAAAGCCAAGCGTACGAAGAGATACACGATATCTCATAAGTATAAAAAAGTCGTAGCTTATGCTACGCAATTGGAAAGTTGATGGAGACATCAACGCCAATTAATGATCTTTGATTAAGTTCAGACACATCCTGTGTCTAACATCAAAGCCAGCACTTCGTGTGCTAGTGAGCAATCAACTCACCACTTTTATGGAGAGTTTGATCCTGGCTCAGGACGAACGCTGGCGGCGTGCCTAATACATG
>NZ_JAEUZA010000004.1 GCF_016798245.1 Alkalicoccobacillus gibsonii
GGCCTTTGAGGCCAAGGCCGGTAAGAGAGGCTTCCAGCCGCAGAGCAAACCACCAGTTCACACTGGTGGTTTTGATTTTTATAGAATATAGGTATACTAATAAGGGGAAATAGTGGTCAACCCCTGCGATTTTTCATATAATAACAAGAATACCTCTACTTATAGAGGGAAAAATAATCATACAATTTCATGGAGGCTTATCATGATACGGTTTGCAACCGAGAATGAGAATGAAGAAGATATACGACAGATTAATGAGTTAACGTACTCTATTTTAGAAACGATGGATCTTGAATTTATTCAACAAACACCAAAAGAGACGTTTCTAACATTTCTTGCTACATTGTTTGAAAAAGAAGGGAATCGATTTAGCTACCACAACTTTTTATTAAGTGAATTAGAAGGTAGAATTGCTGCAATCGCTATTGTTTATCATTACGAAGATGCAGTGTACTACGATCATCAATTAAGCAGTGAAATCGCTGCGTTTTTTAAGATTCAGACACCGGTTATTCAATTAGAGGCAAAACCAGATGAATATTATCTTGATTCAATTGCTGTAGCAGAAGATTTTCGTAATCAGAAGATCGGAACGATGCTTTTAGAAGCGGTTGAAGAAGAAGCCTATGACAAGGGATATCAAAAACTGTCATTAAACGTGGAACACTCGAATAATCGAGCAAAACGCTTGTATGAACGCTTTGAATTTACTGAACTCGAACAGTTTGATTTATATGATCACCCATATTATCATATGGTAAAACATCTAATTGGCTAACGAATTGCTTATGAGTTAGATGGAAAGTGTGGACTGACGAAGTACTATGACTACAAACAATCAAAATCAAGAGGCTTGGAACAATGAATCCTATCAAGCTTGGGTCAAGCGATTTGGTGTTCCGACTGAAGCTGCACAAAAGTTAAAAGCTCACCCAGAAAAGCCTTTAATTACATTATTACCCCACTTTGGTGAGGTCGCTGGCAAACGAATCATGAATCTAATGGGTTCTAATGGAACAAAGGCAGTACCACTAGCGCTTCTTGGAGCGGATGTTTCGGTTGCTGACTTTTCCCCAGGAAATAAGCGTTATGCGATGGAACTAGCGGAAGCATCGGGTATATCAATCTCCTATGTATTAGGTGACGTGCTCGAGTTACAGTTAGGCGATCAACCACCTTATGATCTTGTTTTTGCCGAGATGGGCATTCTACATTATTTTAAAGATTTGGGTCCTTTCTTTCAAATGATCTATTCTTTGCTCGATGAAGGTGGACAATGTGTCATTCGAGATTTTCACCCAGTTTCCACAAAGCTTATTACATCAAAAGGAACAACAGCTAAGATTCGTAAGCATAAAGTAAATGGAGATTATTTTGATTCCTCGCTTTATGAACAAAACGTTTCTTTCTCAAAGTTTGATACAGAGACAACATCTACGGTATTACTTAGAAAGTGGACGCTGGGAGAAATCGTCACGGCCACTGCCAATTCAGGTTTAATCGTAAGCGAGTTAATAGAAGAACCTAATCTATCAAGTGATGTCTTTGATAAAGGTATTCCAAAAACATTTGTATTAAAAGCAGTTAAGCCATAATAAAAAATGAACGTAAAATTTGACTGATGATCCTTAGGTAGGGTCATCAGTCTTTTATATTTTCATCTATTAAAATGAAATTCCCAATGAGGATGATTCGTAATTAAAGATTTTAACGACTCTTTACCCACTAAGACGGTCTCTTGTTTAATGTAGCATATACCTGTTCCACTTCAGACAATGTAAGCTTGTAAAGCTGCTGCCCATCCTTTTTATAAATGTGATGCTTAAGCAGTTTACTAATTAATTGTTGTTTGCGAATATCAACAGCATCTTCTAGTCTACCCACTTATGCGCCTCCTTTTATCCTTGAATTTGACCTGGTTCATTATAATATGTACACTATAAACAATCTATTCCTATCAGTCAAGTAAGGATTAAAAAGGTGGACATTTTTCTGTGTATTCTGTAATCTGTTAAGAATACATGGAGGAGTTAGAGAGAGAAGGAGAGATACAGCGTATGAGCATTGAACTAATTGAAAAGCTAAAAGCAGAAAAACAACAGGTGATTGATTGGAGAAGGTACTTGCATCAATACCCTGAGTTATCTTTCCAAGAGTCTAAAACATCAGCTTATATCGCTGAAACTCTAAAGGGATTTGGGCTTGAAGTTAAGACCAATGTTGGTGGGAATGGATTATTAGCGTATGTTCGAGGCGATCAAGATGGACCAACTATTGCACTTAGAGCAGACTTTGATGCCTTGCCGATTAATGAGTTAAATGACGTTCCTTATAAATCAACGGTAGAAAATGTGATGCACGCATGCGGTCACGATGGTCACACAGCCGCTCTTTTAGGTGTTGCTAAAGTATTATCAACGGTTCAAGATCAATTAAAAGGAACAGTGGTACTCATCTTCCAACATGCAGAAGAGCTATTACCAGGCGGTGCTAAATCAATGATCGAGGCAGGAGCACTTGATGGTGTTGATAAAGTATTTGGGGCACATGTCTCTTCTGACATTCCTTTAGGAAAAGTGGCTATTCGAGAGGGTGCAATTATGGCTGCTGCAGATTCCTTTTCCATACGTATTCAAGGAAAAGGAGGACATGGTGCTAAGCCACATACGACGGTTGACTCGGTGACCGTTGGAAGTCAATTAGTTACCCATCTTCAACAGATCGTAAGCAGACGCGTTAATCCAATTGATCCAGCTGTTGTAACAGTAGGTGTATTTCAAGCGGGTACAGCCTTTAATGTGATTGCGGATTCAGCTGAAATTAAAGGAACCGTGAGAACCTATAATCCTGACACAAGAACATTTATTGAAAGTGAGATGAATCACATCGTGAGCGGAGTATGTCAAGCTTCTCATGCAGACTATACGATTGATTACCAAAAGGGCTACCCTGCTGTAGTAAATCACGCTGACGAAACAGCTATGGTTCGCTCAATCGCAAGTACACATTTAGGTGAGGATGTACCGGTTGTGGTTGCTCCTTCATTAGGTGGGGAAGATTTTGCATACTATCTAGAGCAAAAACCAGGTGTGTTCTTCCATGTCGGAGGAAGAACAGATGACGTGTCAACTCAGTTTCCGCATCACCATCCGCGCTTTGATTTTGACGAAGAATCGTTACATATGATCGGCAAAATGTTTTTGGCCATCGTAACCGAATATATCGGATTTGAAGAATAAGAAAAAAGAACGACTCTAACCATGTTTATTTGGTAGAGTCGTTCTTTTTTGCGATCATTAACCAGACATATGCATTCAATGGCTTAAACGTAACAGAAAAACCAGTTGATTCTGCTATATCAGAGAGGATGGGCAGCGTCGTATATAATTGAATGAATTGAAAATCTTCCCTCAAAAATTTGTCTAAATGTCACATGTAAGCTCGTAAGCTCTGTTATACTAAAAGCAAAGTATAATGGGAGGAATTGAAATCATGCCAAAAGTCATTGTATACAGTCACGTTCCCGAAGATGTACTTGCCTGTCTAAAGGAAACATTTGAGGTAACCTATTATGAAAAACTAACGGATGATAATTACTCTGAATTTATGAAAGAGCTTACAGAAGCAGAGGGAGTTCTTGGTTCTGGATTAAAGGTTGATCGCGAATTACTTGAGAAAGCTCCCAAACTATCTGTTGTTTGTAACATAACAGTAGGATACGACAACCTTGTGTTAAATGACTTAAATGAATTTGGTGTGTTAGCAACCAATACACCAGAAGTACTTGACGACACAGTGGCGGATACGATGATGTCATTAATTCTTGCTACAAGAAGAAGAATTGTTGAACTCGATCATCTTGTGAAGAGTGGGGATTGGAAGGCATCGGTTACTCCTGACCTTTTTGGGTTCGATGTTCATCACAAGAAGCTTGGAATTATCGGAATGGGAAGAGTAGGACAAACCTTAGCCAAACGAGCAGCTGCAGGCTTTGATATGGAGATTCTTTATCATAATCGGTCAAGAAACCAATGGGCTGAGGATACATATGGTGCGACATACTGTTCTTTAGAAGAACTATTAAAAGAATCAGACATCGTGTGCCTGCTAACACCTTTAACAAAGGAAACACTTGATCTCATGGGGAAAGAGCAATTTTCTTTAATGAAAAAAGACGCTGTTTTTGTGAATGGCTCGAGAGGTCAAACGGTTGATGAAGAAGCTCTATTTCATGCATTAGAAAACGGAGAGATCTATGCTGCGGGTCTAGATGTTTTCAGAGAAGAGCCAGTTCCTGCAGACCATCCACTACTTAAGCTGAAAAATGTGGTTTCGCTGCCTCATATTGGTTCAGCTACTTTGGAAACAAGAAACAAAATGGCTAAGTTAGCTGCCGATAACTTAGTAGCGACGCTTACCGGCAAGGATCCACTGACACCAATTAATCCAGAGGTACGGTCTTAAATTTACTTAAGCAGTGAGGCATAAACTCTTGCATTCACTACAAATGAGAGTATAATACATTTGGCAAGTGAATACTTTCACAACTGCAGGTAGAATCTTGTCAAAAAGTAGTCACAAAGGTATGACAGCTTTTTGGATTGTAGAATTGGAATCTGTTATTTGCAAGGGTTTATGTTAGACTTAATAAATGAGCCAGGCGATTAAAAAAAGTGTCATGAAGGTAAGCTGTAAGACTCTTTTTTGAAAAAATCAGTGGCTTGATCTGGCTAACATGCAGATCTTTATACTGAGAGAGGAGTCCCAAATGAAAAGTGTGAAGTTAGAAAAGACAGTTGAACAGACAACTTCAGTTTCAAATGTATCCTATTACGCGGATATTCTCTTTGAAACCATTAAAACTGGAATTATAAAGTCAAATGTACTCGCTATGGTTGCGGGACTTTGTTTTGCTTTATTTATACATGGAGAAACACTTCTTACCCACATGGGGTCTATTATTCTAGCATTAGTAGGTAGTTCGCTAGTTATTGGTGCGGCAGGTACATTTAACAATTTGTATGACCGCGATATAGATGCAAAGATGGAGAGAACAAAGAAACGGCCGACTGTTACTGGCGCTATTTCAACGAAAGCTGGACTTATTTTAGGTTCTTCCTTTGCAGTGGCGGGGACAGTATTACTTGCATTTGCTAGTCCGTTAGCAGCACTACTTGGGTTTTTAGGGTTATTCCTTTATACTGTACCTTATACGATTTGGACTAAGCGAAGCACGATTTATAATACAGAGGTAGGAAGCTTATCTGGAGCGGTTCCTCCATTAATTGGTTGGGCTGCAGTATCGTCTGATATTTATCATCCAGCAGCTATTGGATTATTTGTACTAATGCTCATTTGGCAAATGCCGCATTTTTATGCGATTGCGATCCGTAAGCTTGAAGATTACCGAGCTGCAGATGTACCGATGTTACCAGTCGTAAAAGGTATCAAGCGTACAAAAATTCAAACGCTTGTTTATTTAGTTGTGTTACTTGCTTCTTCTGCACTCTTCTTCCCATTCAGTAAAACAATTGCTATTACTGCGTTTGTTTTAACACTAGGTTGGATGATTCTTGGCCTAGCTGGATATAAAAAGATGAGTGACTATAAGTGGGCAACGGCTATGTTTATTTATTCTCTTAATCATATTACGATACTCTTTGCATTAATCATTGGGTATTCGCTTATCCTAATGTATGTAAATGGTTAATCTCTTCCTGTTCCGCTCATAGCAGCGGAACAGGCTTTCATGTTTCATCAACCTCATATAGATGAATTTTACTGAAAAGGGGACCTCAAGTTGGATAACTTACTCCTCATTCCAATTGTACTTGCTTTTGTCATGGGTGGAATTGCATTGCTAGTGCGAATGAAAGCAGCGAAAAAGCCCGTTTCTTTAAAGAAAATTATCTTACCACCTATTTTTATGTCTACTGGTTTTTTAATGTTTCTATATGAACCAACTAGACCTGATTCTTTGCAAGTCGCGGAAGCGCTTGCAGTTGGAATGTTATTTTCAATCCTCCTTATCGTGACGTCAAAGTTTGAGATAAGAGATGGTCATATATATTTACAGCGTTCAAAAGCGTTTATGTTTATATTAATGGGGTTATTGGTCATACGAATTGCGGTTCGTGCGTTTCTTGGTCAAAGTATTAATCCCGAAGAACTATCGGGGATGTTTTTCCTTTTAGCTTATGGGATGATTCTTCCTTGGAGGATTGCTATGTTATTTTCATATCGTCGAGTTGAAAAACAACTACATGATCCGGAACATGAATCCATCATAACTGTGAATCAGGAGCCTGCTCCGAATAAGTAGGACAGGCTTTTTTGTTTCTAGGGTTAAAGTATTTGACCCGATCTTACATATAAAAAATTGAAAAGGAGTGCTTTGATGTATAATATGTTCTATCAATCTCATGCTGGTTCTTGGGCTATTATGATTCTTTTATTTCTACTTGCTTACTTCCTTTTTCGCTGGGGAAAGCCGAAGGGATCTAAAATTGTCTACATGATTGTGCGATTATTCTATGTAATTATGCTTGCATCAGGAATCGGACTATTAGTACTACGGTTCGGTAATTATAACAATTTTGGTGACTTTGTATCAGCAAATTGGAGCTTCCTAATCAAAGGTGTATTAGCGATCATGCTAATCGGGATCATGGAAGTCATCATGGGCAAAACAAAGCGTGTTGAACAAACAGGATCGGTTTGGATTGTTTTTATCGTTCTAACAGCAGTGGTTGTCACTTTAGGCTACTTAAAATTATAAGAGTCGAAGAGTTGAATGATATGTCATAGCGAACCTTCAAATCATATGAAGGTTCGCTATTTTTCGTTCATAACCCCATTAAATCTACACGTTTTGAAGTAAATAATGCTATGCTTAAATGAATTCAAGCAGGATCTGTTCCCTGCTATTTGTTGTTCAAGGAATATGTTTCTGTTTTAACAACCTACATAAATGGGAAAATAAGCTGTATAGAGCATCACGAAGTACGTACATATTGCTTAAAAAGAATGTTCATTCACAAAAGAAATGGAGGAATCTGTATGGATACGAATGTATCTTATCCACATATTTATTCACTAAGCGAAACATCTATGGTTGTTCAATTCGCAGATACAATTAATCCAGATACTCATCTGAGGATTTTGACCTTCATTGACCTTATAACGAGAAATCCGTTTCCCGGTTTTATTGAATGCGTCCCAAGTTATACAGGGGTTGCCATCTTTTATAAACCAACAGATGTATTGGCAAATGCACCAACAACACTTTTAAGCCCAAGTGACTTGGTTCGTCAACAACTAGAAGAATACACTGCGGAAAGTGCGGAACACTCTGCATCAGTCTCACAGGAAACAATTGAGATACCGGTTTGCTACGATCTCTCCTTAGGTCCTGATTTGCAAGAAGTAGCAGAGCATAACAGCTTAACAATAGATGAAGTTATTCAAATTCACTCGGAAGGCGTTTATCAGGTGTATATGCTTGGATTCTCTCCTGGTTTCCCTTTCCTAGGGGGGATGGATGAGGCCATCGCAACTCCACGTAAGAAGCAGCCGCGGCTGACAATCCCTGCAGGATCTGTAGGAATTGCTGGAAAACAGACAGGTATCTATCCGATGCAAACACCTGGTGGATGGCAGTTGATTGGACAAACCCCTTTTAAGCTCTTTGATCTTAATCGAAATGAACCAAGCCTACTAAAGCCGGGTCACTTAATCCGATTCACTCCAATATCCTTAGAGGAATTCAATGAGTTAAAGGAGCGTGACTAAATGAGCATCCATGTAATGAAGCCAGGTATGCAGACCACCATTCAGGATCTAGGACGCTATGGGTATATGAATCAAGGTGTTTCAGTAACAGGAGCCATGGATTCTAAGTCCCTCCGCGTAGCCAACCTACTTGTCGGAAATGATGAAGGGGAAGCGTGCCTAGAAATGACACTGACAGGTCCCTCTTTATCATTTGATGAGGATTTGTTAATTGCAGTTGCGGGAGGAGGAATGATTCCTGTACTTAATGGGAAGAGACGATCGTTACATACGCCATTGTTTGTTCCTAAAGGTTCGTACCTTCATTTTGAGCCAATACGTAAGGGCTGTCGTGCCTATCTTTCAGTAGCGGGTGGTTTTAATGTACCTGTACAATTGGGAAGTAAAAGTACGTACATACGAGCGAAAATGGGAGGACTTGACGGTAGAGCATTGGAAAAAGGAGATATTCTGGATCTTCTTCCTATGTCAGACCACGCCAATAAGTTAGTACAGCGTTTAGCTGAAGACCAGAAACCACTTCATTGGAGAGTTGCACAAACAATTGAATCTACAACAGATCAACCTCATCTAATTCGAGTGATGAAAGGGAGTCATTTTGATCGATTCACGACTGAGAGTCAAAAGATTTTTCTGGAAAAGCCTTTTCAACTTTCAACGCAATCTGATCGAATGGGGTACCGACTTGAAACAGAAGAGAGTATTGAACTAGCAGATTCATTTGAATTGTTATCAGAAGCAGTGGCACTTGGAACTGTGCAACTTCCACCTAGTGGAAAACCGATTATTCTTCTTGCTGACAGACAATCAACGGGCGGCTACCCTAGAATTGCTCAGGTGATGCTTGTTGACATTCCGAAGCTAGCTCAGATGAGGCCAGGTGAATGGATTCAGTTTACAGAAGTCTCCTTGCAAGAAGCAGAACAAGTTTATTTACAGTCAGAAAAAGAGTTAGCGGAAATAAAAGTAGCAATCCAATTAAAAGGGATTTAGGTTTAATAAGGAGGATTTAACATGAAGCAAATTGATCTGAATTGTGATTTAGGAGAAAGCTATGGTTCATTTAAGGTGGGAGAGGATGAAGCCATCATTCCTTTTGTCACTTCCATAAATGTTGCGTGTGGCTATCATGCAGGTGACCACAACACAATGGCAAAAACCGTGCAACTGGCAAAGGTTCACGGGGCAAGAATTGGAGCTCATCCAGGTTTTAATGATTTATTTGGCTTTGGAAGACGACCTATTCAAACGACGCCAGAAGACATTTATCATTTTGTTGTATACCAAATTAGTGCACTTGAAGGATTTTGTAAGCTACACAATCTGACGATGCAGCATGTAAAACCACATGGGGCGTTGTTTAATATGGCTGCGGTTGATCCTAAGATGTCTGATGCGATTGCTAGAGCGGTTAAAGATACGAACCCAGATCTTGTACTGTTTGGACTATCTGGTAGTGAATTAATTAAAGCTGGATTGAATCATGGTTTAAAAGTGGCGAACGAAGTCTTTGCTGATCGAACGTATCAACCGGATGGTACATTAACGCCTAGAACATCAGAACATGCGTTAATTACAAACCATGAACAGGCTATTGAACAAGTATTGCAGATGGTTAAGACTTCAACTGTAACAGCTGTTGATGGCAGTACCATTCCGATGGAGGCTGATACCGTTTGTGTACATGGAGACGGGGAGCACGCTCTGTTATTTGTCACAGAGTTAAGAAAACATCTAACAGAACAAGGAATCAACATTACATCTATTTTATAAATAATGGTCTACTCAGAAAGTGATTGGGGTAAAAAAGTAAATTACTAACGAAGACACGAACATAGCAATATATCCGCTACAGGAGAATCCTTCGCACCCACAAGAACGGCCTCAGCCCCTTCCGCGGAAAAAGCGCCGCTACAGTGTCTTCACCGCGTTCTGTTCCGTAGGAGTCTCCGGTTCTCCTTCCGCTCGTTTCGAAAAAAACGAATGGCGAATGATTCAATAAGCGAATCATTCGCCATTTTTCGTTTATTTTGAGTTATGTTCCAGGCTCTTATTATACACTTTTATCTAAATTTGCTTCAGTTTCAGGAGTTTGGTTTCTTGTTAGTGACTGGTACAAGTGATTGATTTCACTCATGCTCAATTCAAATAAGTGCCGATTTTTTAATTTATATACTCCGAGTTCAATAATACTTGAGATTAAATGATCTCTTTCAAACGATTCAGATGAATTCTGATTCATAGGAAACCCTCCTTCTTTTAAATATGAATTAAAGCTGAGCAAATGGAATGAGATACTCCATTAAGGTAGACACGATATACACAAAATACATGAATGGACGTATCTGATTTCACTTCCTCAGTCACTCGTCGTAGCTCTGTTTTGGTTTGGACATACCATTCTACTGGTACCCATTCATTTGATCCATCACTAAAGATAGCCTGTTCCTGTGCAGGAAACGATATAGTGTCCCGCTTATTACGAGTAGGAAGCGATGATACGTTCATTTGCACGGGATACCAGTTGATATATTGAATGCAATCCATAATTAATCCTAAGGTTCCTTTAGACCACTGCTTCTCAAGCTCTTTTTTTGTCCGAATGGTCCAATAAAAAGACTGAATTCCATCTCTATCATGCTTTGAGAAGAAATTTGTTCTTCGAATTTTCGGATTAAGGGACGCTTGTGTGTGTAATAAAGTCTCCTTTACGATAGCCTCAGAATGATGGACTCTTGAACCCTTGTTATGGGAATATAGTAAACTGACCCCCAATTGAGGCTCTAATGCTTGAACGTCCTTTAAGACTTTTGGAAGAAAACTCTGGATATGAACTTGATGCCAAAGCTCGTATTTTTGTATGAGCTTCACAACGCTCTGAACGATATGTTCTTCTTTTAGTTCAAGCAATAATGTGTGCGAGGTATGTTGGTATGTAGCTAAAAAGGTTTCAAGCTCCACAACGGGAGTCAGTGAATTCATCTCTTTTAGTGTTAGCTGTGCTACACGTCGTCTATCTCCAGTAAGTCTTTTTAACGTTGAATCATGAAACAAAACAAGGTGACCGTCCTTCGTTTCTCGAACATCAGTTTCAAGTATATCTGCACCGAATCGACTCGCCCATTTAAATGCAGCTAACGTATTTTCTTGCTTGAGCTGACACGCCCCTCGATGGGCGATGAAAACTGGACGATGAAGAATCCTTAAGTGACTATACGCTTTCCAAAGTGGTATGATCTCACTTTCGATTGGTACGGAAATAGATTGAACACTAGAAACCATAAGGTCGTGAAGGTTTGATTGACTTTCAGCCTGACTCCATATAGAAAATGCATGTTTCCTTAAAGAATGAGAAAGAGAGGATGCAGTCTCTGGTTCAAGCATAATTGTACGGATGCGATATCTATTTAAGTGAACAATTAGGTCGTTTATATTCCAGTTTGTGATGGTACTCTTATACACTCGTCTGTACGTTGGAAAGGCCATCTCAATCTTTTTTAACAAACATAGTTGCGTAGATAAAAAAATAGTCTGAGTTCTTTTAAGTCGTTTAAGCTGTAATTTGAGTACGTCTAATGTTTCTTCTGACTCCACCTGCAGGACCGTTGTGTGGCAGGATGTTATTAGCTTCTTCAATAAAGAAAAAGACATTCTCTTAAGTAGGGTAGCTGAAATAAGAACGCCGGCTGAAGTACCATGGAGGGTATGAATTTGATGTATGTAAGTTGGAGTGACTAATTGTGATGGTAAATGTTGACGAGGCATTCTAATCCCGCTTTCAAATTTGATCATCTTTCTTTTAATAAGTACCCAGTTATTATATAAAGAAAACATATAAAGGCTTTTAAATGCTAGTCATTGTCAAGCAGATCAGATATCTGTAAAATGGGTTCATTCATGAAAAAGGAGAAACCGATGAACCATAATAAAATTTTACTTAGTATAAGTTTTGTTACGCTTAGTTTGTTCATATTATTAGCATTTACATATGAACACTCTTTTTTTCAACAATTTGATGTTTTTATTGTTGAGCATGTCCCGAGTGTAAGGGCAGAATGGATCACATCTTTTATGCTTTTCCTTGCTTTGTTAGGTGGAACAAAAGTCATGGCGGCTTTAACATTGATATTGATGATTATTTTAGTACTCTGGCAGAAAAAATGGACTGCTGTTTTGCCGCCTATGTTAATAATGGGAGGAACTGCCCTATTAAACATGACAGTGAAGGAATGGATAGGAAGAGCTAGACCAGAGATTAATTATCTAATCGAACAACCAGGCTATAGCTTTCCGAGTGGGCACACAATGGCAGCTGTTTCCTTTGGTGGATTATGTATATATTTAATCTACCATTATGTTGATCGAAAGATGATTAGAATACTTTCCATTGTAGTAGCATTAGTCCTATTTGTATTAATGGGGATTAGCCGGATGTATTTAGGTGTTCACTTCTTAACAGATATTCTAGGAGGAACTTTATTCAGCATCACTTGGATTGCCCTGGCCATTTTAATACTAAATAGAATGAACAGACACAAAACACCCGACTTATAGTTGGGTGTTTTTGTATGACAAAAGTCTCTAATTGAAAATCATTCTTGACTAGGGCAATAAAGATGATAAGATAGAGAATGTAATTGATAATGAATATCAACATCATTGCTTGAGGGGGGACAGGGCTGTTTTAACCAACGGTTGCAACCATGAAGTTATATTACTTAATTATCTTGTTCATCCTTCTTTCTATCACATCAGTATTTGTTGGAGTGACAAATGTTTCTCCACTGGATCTTTTCTCACTTACAGAAGCACAGGAGAGAGTTCTAATTGAGAGTAGGGTACCAAGGGTCATCAGCATTATTATCGCTGGAGCTGCAATGAGTGTATGTGGTCTAATTATGCAACAGCTCACGCGGAACAAATTTGTTTCACCTACAACGGCAGGAACGATGGATTGGGCAAGGCTGGGAATTTTAATCTCACTCATTTTTTTCACAAATGCTAGTCCCATTGTGAAGATGCTTGTTGCTTCAACCTTTGCATTAGCGGGTACATTTTTGTTTATGAAGATATTAGATCGAATTAAGCATAAGGGCACCATTTTCATCCCACTTGTAGGAATGATGCTTGGAAACGTGGTTGGGTCAATCACAACGTTCTTTGCACTAAAGTATGACTTAGTACAAAATATGTCATCGTGGCTTCAAGGAGATTTTTCCTTAATTCTTAGAGGCCGTTATGAGCTACTTTACATAAGTATTCCGCTTCTACTTTTAGCCATTGTATATGCTAATCGTTTTACAGTTGCGGGCCTGGGAGAAGATTTTTCAAAAAATCTAGGGTTGAAGTACAAGTCAGTCGTTCAAGTAGGTCTGGTTATTGTAGCCTTGATGACCTCTGTTGTTATTCTGACAGTTGGAATGATTCCTTTCCTAGGGTTAATTGTTCCTAACATTGTATCGCTATACAAAGGCGATAACTTAAAAAATAGCTTAGCGCATACAGCGTTTTTAGGCGTAGTGTTTGTCTTATTCTGTGACATACTCGGTCGAATCATCATCTATCCATATGAACTTTCCATTGGAGTCATGGTAGGCGTGATAGGTAGTGCGATCTTCCTCTATTTGTTGCTCAGGAGGAAATCATCCTATGCCTAAAAAGAAAATGATACTACTCAGTATAATTGCCTTGGCACTGATTGCTATTTTTATGTTTATTCACTTAAATAGCTCTAATCTGGAGTACGTTCTCCCGAGAAGAGGGAAGAAGATTCTTGCCATTGTTTTAACTGGAGCAGCGATTGCCTTTTCAACGGTTGTCTTTCAAACCATTACAAATAATCGAATTTTAACACCGAGTATTTTAGGTCTAGATTCCTTGTATCTCTTAATTCAAACCGTACTGATATTCTTTTTAGGGTCGGGTTCAGGGTTAATGGATACGAACGTGAATTTCTTTCTTTCTGTTGGGTTGATGGTTCTTTTTGCATCGATTTTATATCGATTGATGTTTAAAAGAGAGGATCAAAATATATTCTTACTATTGTTAGTAGGAATTGTGTTTGGGAGCTTATTTGGAAGCTTATCATCGTTTATGCAGATGCTAATTGATCCAAATGAATTCTTGATTATTCAAGATCGTATGTTTGCTAGCTTTAATAATGTGAATGAGGATATCCTGTTATTTTCTCTGATTGGCTTCTTACTCATAGGGATATATGTTATCCGTTTCACTAAATTCTTTGACGTGATGGCGCTTGGTCGCGATGAAGCGATAAATTTAGGGATTCATTACGATCAGATCGTTAAGAGAATGCTAATCTTAATTGCCGTCTTGGTATCGATCTCTACCGCTTTAGTTGGACCGATCATGTTTTTAGGATTACTTGTTGTAAACTTGGCAAGAGAATTTTTAAAAACGTATCGTCACACATATCTATTAATGGGATCAACCTTAATTAGTGTGATTGCACTTGTTGGAGGATTATTAATAGTTGAACGTGTATTTACTTTTGAAACAACCTTAAGTGTCATTATTAACTTTGTAGGTGGTACCTACTTTATCTATCTATTATTAAAGGAGAGTAAAGCATGGTAGAAGTGAAGAATGTAACCAAATCCTACGGTGATAAGAAGGTTGTGAATAATGTATCACTAACCGTTCAAAAGGGTAAGATTACGTCTTTTATCGGACCGAATGGGGCCGGAAAAAGTACATTGCTCTCCATTATGAGTAGACTCATCTCAAAAGATAGTGGCCATGTCTATATAGATAATGAAGAGCTGACTGACCAGAATAATAGCGAACTTGCTAAAAAAATATCTATTTTAAAGCAAACAAATCACATTAGTATTCGGTTAACTGTTCGAGACTTAGTTGGATTTGGTCGATTCCCTTACTCGAAAGGAAGATTGACAAAAGAAGACAAGCGATATGTAGATGAAGCAATCCGATACTTAGAACTTGAATCAATGCAAGATCAATTCTTAGATAAATTAAGTGGAGGACAGCGTCAGCGAGCTTTTATTGCAATGGTTGTTGCTCAAAATACTGACTACGTGCTGCTAGATGAGCCTCTGAACAATTTAGATATGAAGCATTCTGTCCAAATCATGAAGGTCTTAAAAAAATTGGCAAGTGAATTAAATAAAACTATTGTCATTGTGATACACGATATTAATTTTGCTTCCGTTTATTCAGATTACATTGTGGCACTTAAAGATGGTGAAGTTGTAAACCAAGGCCCGACAGAAGAAATCATGAAGTCCAATGTACTTGAAGGAATTTATGAGATTGATATGGATATTAAAGAAATCAATGGCGACAAAATTTGTGTGTATTATTCATAAATAATTAGAGGAGAGTGTAGAAAATGAAAAAGAACTGGACACTAATGGGAGTAACTATTGTATTAGGCGCTATGCTTGCTGCCTGCGGAACGGATAGTAACGCAGCGCAAGGAGACCAGAATGATTCTGCAAGTGAAGCAGGGGAACAACCAGAGGAAGTAGTTGTAAGTCATGAACTAGGAGAAACAACCGTGCCTGTAAACCCCGAGAACGTAGTAGTCTTTGATTTTGGTGCGTTAGACACATTAGATGAATTAGGTGTTGACGTTGCCGGTGTGGCTCAAACAAACGTACCAAGCTACTTAAGTAAATACGAAGACTCCAAATATGAGAATGTAGGTAGTTTAAAGGAACCAGACTTTGAGAAGATTAGTGAAATGGCACCGGGATTAATCGTTATCTCTGGTCGACAAAGCGACGCATATGATGAGCTATCCGAAATTGCTCCTACTATTTATGTAGGTGTAGACAATGCTGATTACGTCAATTCTTTTGAAGAAAACACTCGTATATTAGGAGAGATTTTCGATAAAGAAGATGAAGTTGAACAGAAAATAGAGGAAGTTCATGCAAAAATAGATAAAGTAGCAGATCACGTTGAAGAAAATGGCACGGAAGGATTAATCGTACTTGTAAACGATGGGTCTTTAAGTGCGTATGGACCGAGCTCACGATTTGGATTAATTCACGACGTATTGGGTGTTAAACCAGTTGATGAAGATATTGAAGTGAATACTCATGGTCAAAGTGTTTCATTTGAATATGTAGCAGAGAAAAATCCTGATTATCTGTTTGTAGTTGATCGCGGTGCAGCAGTAAGTGGAGGTGATTCATCAGCTACTCAAGTGTTAGATAATGAGTTAATCAATAACACGGACGCAGCAAAAGAAGATCATATTGTAATGCTTAACCCAGATTACTGGTATTTATCAGGTGGAGGCTTACAATCAACAGCAGAGATGGTCCAAGAGATTGATGATGTTTTAGAATAAATGAAGTAACCCTGGAAATGACTAATTTCCAGGGTTTTTTCGTATTAGAACAAATAAACGTTTGAAAAGAGAGAAATTCGGGTAAAGTAACGGAGTCAAAAGACTTAGTATGTGAATCATTCTAAAGACTTAGTTATTTTTTTGGGGATTAACTCAAAAATTTGACCGCTTTCAAATAGCTCCGTCACTTCTGAAAGCCAATTGTAATATTTCTCTGCTTGCTCTAGTGTGTGTAAATCTGCTTTTACGACAGTGTATTCAGTTGAGTTCAGCTCTTGATTCTGCTCTATATCTAATAACGTATCTCTCATTTGATGAACAGCTTGCAGGTTGTTTACAACAGATACCTTCCATCTTTTCACGAAAGTCGTTGAAAAAGACTTATACCAATCATCAACAGGCTGGTATAAATCCTTGCGTACACCCTTCTTCCAGGCTTTCTCAACCATATTTGCTTCTGATAGTATTCTCATACCTGTGCTCATACTCGTTTTGCTCATTCCAAGTGATTGGCTCATTTCATCAAGCGTCACCGGTTCATTTGCAAATAAAACAGTACCGTACAGACGTCCAACCGACTCGGAGATGCCATATAGATGCATATTCTGAGAAAGCTCCTGGATCAAATCTTCGCGTGCTTTTTCAATTTGATGACATGGGTTTTCTGTTTCTTTGACCAAGTTAAGCGACCTCCTTATGTCTCCTACTAAAGTGTAGCAAATTAAATAAGGAGGAAGAACTGTTATGTGAGCGATGATACGTGAGGAATAAGGAGGATATGTTAGCATTAACATCGTTAAAAGCGTACAGTTTAAACTGTACATAAAATATAATCAATTCGTCCATTATATGAAAATTGCTCAATTTTTTTTAAAACTGTATAGTTAAGAAGTTGAATATGACAGGACGATGACAAAGAGGTGAACAATCTGTGGCAAAAATCAAGGTAGAAGGTTTGACGAAGGTATTTGGAAAAAAACCTAAACGAGCCTTAGACTTACTAGCAAAGAAAAACAGTAAAGACGATATCCTAAAAGAAACAGGAATGACAGTAGGAGTAAACCAAGCAAATTTTGAAGTACATGATGGAGAAATCTTTGTCATTATGGGGTTGTCAGGTAGTGGTAAATCAACAATTGTGCGCTTGCTTAATCGACTCATTGAGCCGACTACAGGTAGCATTATGATTGATGGAGACGATCTTGCGAAGATGGATGATAAGAAGCTTCGGGAAGTTCGTCGAAAGAAAATGAGTATGGTCTTTCAAAAATTCGGATTGTTTCCAAATCGAACAATCCTTGAAAATGTAGAGTACGGACTTGAGGTTCAAGGAGTTCCTAAAGGAAAGAGACGTGAGACTGCAACAACCTCTCTAAACTTAGTTGGGCTAAAAGGGTACGAATCAAGCTATCCTAGTCAGCTTTCTGGTGGAATGCAGCAGCGTGTTGGACTTGCGAGAGCACTTGCGAATGATCCAGATGTTTTACTAATGGATGAAGCCTTTTCAGCGCTTGATCCACTTATTCGTAAAGACATGCAAGATGAATTACTAGATCTTCAAGAAACAATGCAGAAAACAATTATTTTTATTACGCATGATCTTGACGAAGCTCTTCGAATTGGTGATCGTATTATGATTATGAAAGATGGAGCGATTGTCCAAGTAGGCACACCTGAAGAAATCCTGCAGAAGCCTAAAAATGAGTATGTTGAGAAATTTGTCGAAGATGTGGATCGTTCAAAAGTATTTACGGCAGAAAACGTGATGATTCGACCTGAAACTGTAAATCTTGAGAAAGATGGACCACGTGTTGCTCTGCAACGCATGAAGGATGCTGGGATCTCAAGTATCTTTGTAACAAGACGAAACAAAGAGCTTGTAGGAATTGTACATGCGAAGGAAGTGGCTGATCTGATCAAGTCAGGTGAGTCATCGGTTGAATCGATTGTTAAGAATGATTTAACCAGAGTTACACCGGAAACCACTTTGGCTGATTTGTTTGAACAGGTTTCAACAAGTTCAGTACCACTCGCAGTAGTGGAAGAAAACAAATTAAGAGGAATTATCGTAAGAGGAGCCGTACTTGGAGCTCTGTCTGGAAGTGAGGTTGATTTTGATGGATACACTACCACGTCTACCACTATCTGATTGGATTGAGTGGATTGTTGATTGGATAAAAGGTTCTGATGCAATAGGTGTTGTTTTCTCAGGAATAAGAAATTTTATCAGTTTGTGTGTGGATGGTTTTGGTTGGGTTTTATCATTACCTCCATCTTGGGTATGGATCATTTTAATAACTGTAGGTACTTTCTTACTTCATAAACGAAAATGGGGTCTAGCTTTATTTGTTCTCATTGGTCTACTACTAATTGACAATCTTCAGTATTGGAGTCAAATGATTGATACGCTATCCCTTGTGTTAACTGCTGGACTTATTTCTATTATCATTGGAATTCCACTTGGTATCTGGATGGCTAAAAGTTCTATTGTAGAGAGTATTTTTAAACCTATTCTTGATTTCATGCAAACAATGCCGGCTTTTGTTTACTTAATTCCTGCAGTTGCTTTCTTTGGAATTGGAATGGTGCCTGGTGTAGTTGCATCTGTTATTTTTGCGATGCCACCAACAGTTCGATTAACAAATTTAGGAATTCGACAAGTATCTACAGAGCTTGTTGAAGCTGCTGATGCATTTGGATCTACTGGTTCTCAAAAGCTTATTAAAGTGGAGCTGCCTATGGCAAAAGGTACAATCATGGCTGGTGTAAACCAAAGTATTATGCTTGCTCTATCAATGGTAGTTATTGCTGCAATGATTGGTGCACGTGGACTAGGACAATCCGTTTATACGGCTGTTGGTCAGAATAATGTAGGGGTAGGTTTTGAAGCTGGTATTGCTATCGTAATTGTTGCGATTATCTTAGATAGACTGACTCAAGTGTTCAACAAGAACATTGAACAAGGGCATTAATCAATTTTACGATTGGTTAAAATATATAAAGATAAAAGGAGAGGTTCAATTATGAAAATGAATACGAAGAAAATGGGACTTGCTATTGGGTTAACTTCAATCCTTGCGCTTGCAGCTTGTGGTGATAACAACGATGGTGCAGAAACAAGTAATGAAACTTCAGGTAATGATGGATCAGGCTTGAATGAAATCACTGGTATTGACGGTGGTGCTGGCGTAATGAGTGCTGCTCAAAACGCTATTGACACATATGGGTTAGATCTAGCTCTTCAAGCGAGTTCAGGTGCTGCAATGACAGAAGCGCTTGGTAATGCAATTGATAATGAAGAGCCAATTGTTGTAACGGGTTGGACACCACATTGGATGTTTACGACATATGATTTAAAATATCTTGATGATCCAGAAAATGTATTCGGAGAAGAAGAAAGTATTCATACATTTACGCGTGATGGTCTAGCGGAGGATGCTCCAGAGGCAAATACCGTATTAGATAACTTCTACTGGTCAGAAGATGATATGGGTGAAGTGATGCTTGATATACAAGAAGGAACAGACCCTGAAGAAGCAGCTGCCAAATGGGTTGAATCTCATCAAGATCAAGTGGATGAGTGGACTGACGGAGTAAGCGAAGTTGACGGAGATAGCATTTCTCTTGCATACGTATCTTGGGATTCAGAAATTGCTTCTACAAATGTTGTCAAAAACGTTCTAGAATCAATTGGGTATAATGTTGAAATCAACTCTATGGAAAGTGCATTTATGTGGGCAGGAATTGCAAATGGTGAACAAGATGCAATGGTTGCTGGTTGGTTACCACTAACTCACCAAGAGTACTTTGAAGATTACGAGGACCAAGTGGTAGATCTTGGTGTAAACTTCGAAGGTGCAAAAACAGGTCTAGTTGTACCTGAATACATGGACATTGATTCAATTGAAGATTTGAAATAAGGTAGAAAAGCTTTATACTAAAGAGTGCTAGCCCAAGGGCTATGCACTCTTTTTTTATAGGGAAGGAATTTTAAAGATGTTTGAAGTTAATAGCTCGTGGGCACTTATTATTGGGTTACTATTTGTAGGTGGACTGTTGTGGTTAATCCTGCGTCTAAAAAAGCGTAAGCGGTATGACGTTGCTAAAATCACAATGAAAGACATTGATCAGATGTCAGGACATGATTTTGAAGATTATTTATTAGTGCTTTTTACGGCCATTGGCTATGAAACATTTATCACTAAAAAAAGCCGAGATTATGGGGCTGATCTTGTATTTATGAATGAACAGGAACAGAAGGTAATTGTACAAGCCAAACGCTATCAAGCCAAGCTCGGGCTCACCTCTGTACAAGAAATACATGCAGCCAAGTCTTTTTACCAAGCTGATGCTGCGCTTGTGATCACGTCTGCAGAAGATGTAACTGACTCTTGCTGGAACTTAGCTGGAGCCACAAACGTCAGCTTTCTAATGAGAGAAGAGTTGGAGGAATTAATAAAGCTATGTAAGCAAGGAAAGATGGAAAAGGCGAGAAGCATTGTCGAAGAACCCGTGCGACCTGAATCTCCTTCAAATCAAGGAAGTCTCGAACCTGTAAAACACTCCCGCAACCGAATTGTAGCGGGGGAGTATTTTTTTAAGAGATAGTAGCGATATCAACGAAGAGAGAGCGATATCAACGAAGAGAGAGTGGAATCGACGAAGAGAGAGCGATATCAACGAAGAGAGAGCGGAATCGACGAAGAGAGCTCGGAATCGACGAAGAGAGCTCGAAAATCGACGAAGAGAGAGCAGAATCAACGAAGAGAGCTCAGAATCAACGAAGAGAGCTCGGAATCGACGAAGAGAGCTCAGAATCAACAAACAATTACGATCATACAAAGCCCCCTCCATCATGGAGGGGGCTCATCTTCGTTTATTCTGGAATTAATGCGCCAGGACGGCTCATTTTATCACCGATTTTTTTGATGATCGGCTCGAGAGTTTGATCATCGTTCAATAGATCATATTCGTTGATATTGATTTTTAAGACAGGGCATGCGTCAAACTCGGCAATCCATTTTTGGTAGCGATCGTACATCTCTTCCCAATAGGAGAGTGGAGTTTGTTTTTCCATTTCGCGGCCACGTAGCTGGATGCGATCGACGATGTCTTGGAAGCTACCATCTAAGTAAATAAGCAGATTCGGGTGTGGGAAATAAGGTGTCATGACCATGGCATCAAATAAGCTTTTATACGTAGAGTAATCAACGGCAGACATCGTACCTTTGTCTGCGTGCATTTTGGCGAATATTCCTGTGTCTTCATAGATGGAACGATCCTGAATAAAGTTCCCGCCAGCTTCAAACATTGCTTTTTGCTCTTTAAAACGTTCAGCTAAAAAGTAAATTTGAAGGTGGAAGCTCCAACGCTCAAAGTCCGCGTAAAATTTATCTAGGTACGGGTTATCGTCTACTTGTTCATAGGATGTGCGGAAACCAAGCTCGCTTGCTAGTGCTTTGGTTAATGTTGACTTACCAACACCAACGGTTCCGGCTACTGTAATTAAGGCATGATCTGGAATATTATATTTTTCTCGTAGGTTCAATTTCATAATCTCCTTAAGATGTAATCTCGCGAATGAGATTGAAAATGTGTTCTAGGTCTTTTGAATTTTCTACATAGTCGTATTGATCTCCATCGATTTTAATAATCGGGACATGCGGGTACATCGCTGCCATTTGCGAAATGGCTTCTTCATAATCAGTAATGAGCTGACTTAAATAGTCTGGATCAATTTGTTGCTCGATGCTTCGACCTCGTTGATTTATACGTTTTAATAAAGTAGGTAGGCTTGCATGGATATAAACGATAACGGATGGCTCTGGTACTTCCTCCGTTAAAATATCATAGATGCGAACATATTTGTCCAGCTGGTGCGTAGGCAATGTTCGTCTAGCAAAAATCAAATTCTTAAAGACGTGATAATCGGCAACTACCGGTATGCCGAGATCGAGCTTTTCCTGTGTGTCTTCAAGCTGTTTGTATCGATTACATAGAAAAAACATTTCAGTTTGAAAGCTCCATTCCTCGATATTCTCATAGAACTTACCGAGGAATGGGTTTTCTTCAACGATTTCAGTGAGACTGGCATATGAAAATTCAGCTGCCAACAGTTTTGTGAGTGTGGTTTTTCCCACTCCAATAGGACCTTCAACCACAATAAACGGTGTTTGTTCTGACATGTTCATCCCCTACATTTTGACCTTAAATCACTTTTGTTGTCCACTCTTCACAGTTCCAAACCTCTGTTACGAGACCATCGTAAAATTCAGGTTCGTGACAGATGAGTAAGACGGTTCCCTTATATTCTTGTAAGGCTCTCTTTAATTCGGCCTTGGCATCCACATCTAAATGGTTGGTTGGCTCATCGAGAACGAGTATATTTGTTTTGTTGTTCATCAGCTTACATAGTCTAACTTTTGCTTTTTCTCCACCACTCAGCACCATGATCTTACTTTCAATGTGTTTAGTGGTTAGGCCACATCTAGCGAGAGCAGAGCGAACTTCTTGCTGAGTAAATGAAGGAAAAGTATCCCAGATTTCTTCAATGCATGTTTTGTTTGAATCCTTAACCTCTTGTTCAAAATAACCAATCTCTTGATAATCTCCTTTAATCACTTGACCTTCTAGCGGATTGATTAATCCGAGTAAGCTCTTAAGAAGTGTGGTTTTCCCTATCCCATTGGCCCCTGTTAAGGCGATTTTTGAATTTCGGATAAGCTCCAGATTTAATGGTTTTGTTAAAGGTTCATCATAGCCAATGACTAAGTCTTTTGCTTCAAATACATATTTGGAAGGAGTTCTAGCTGTATGAAAATGAAAGTCAGGTTTTGGCTTGTCTTTGGCAAGCTCAATGACATCCATCTTATCTAATTTTTTCTGACGAGACATGGCCATATTACGAGTAGATACACGCGCTTTGTTTCTAGCAACAAAGTCTTTCAGCTGCGAAATTTCTTGCTGTTGACGTTTAAACGCTGCTTCTAGCTGCTGTTTCTTCATTTCATGTACTTCTAGGAAGTGATCATAGTCACCAACATAGCGGTTTAATTCTTGATTTTCCATATGATAAATGAGGTTAACAACTCGATTTAGAAATGGAATGTCGTGCGAAATCAGCACAAAGGCGTTCTCATACTCTTGTAAGTATCTCGTTAGCCAATTAATGTGTTGCTCGTCAAGATAGTTTGTAGGCTCGTCCAGAAGCAGAATGTCTGGCTTTTCAAGAAGAAGTTTGGCTAGAAGGACCTTGGTTCGTTGGCCTCCACTTAGATCGGTTACATCTTTATCTAGGCCGATTTCATCAAGACCAAGTCCACGCGCAATTTCTTCAACTTTTGAATCAACCACATAAAAATCATTCGTTGTAAGTGTATCCTGTATAACACCTACGTCCTCTAACAATTTTTCTAATTCGTCTGGATCTACGTCACCCATTTTATCGTATAGACTATTCATTTCGGCTTCCATGTTAAATAAATATTGAAACGCGCTTTTTAACACGTCGCGCATCGTCTGACCTTTTTGCAGTGTTGTGTGCTGATCAAGATAACCAACACGAACATTTTTAGACCATTCCACTTTTCCTTCATCCGGCATTAGCTTCCCGGTAATGATGTTCATGAAGGTGGATTTTCCTTCTCCGTTTGCACCAATTAATCCGATATGCTCTCCTTTTAAGAGTCGAAATGAAACATCTTGAAAAATGGCACGGTCTCCGAATCCGTGACTTAATTTACTTACTGATAACACGCTCATCTTTTAACACCCTTCTTTGCTAATCTCTACGCTTCAGTTTATCACACTCAGTTCAAGATGTCAGAGGACCAATTGAAGGAAGAGGGAATGAATGATGTGATATTAAAAAGTAGAGAGGTTTGTCCATTTCTGAATCGTGAAAATACCTCTAAGCCATAGAGAATCATCCGCATAGGTTTCGTAGTCAGAGGTATAGATGGCGCCATCATTCGACCATATCCGGTTAAAGTATACACGTGTCTCGTTCATGATTTCCGCATCCTGTGGACCGGTCAAATAAATGTTCGTCTCAAGGTTTAAATCATCAAGATTTCTACGTGTGAAATTGGCTGAGCCACTAAGTAACTGAGAACCCTTTGAGGAATCTAAAAAGAGAATCTTAGGATGATACTGTTCCTTATTCGTTTCATACCAACGTATCTCAAGATGATCTTCCGCTTCCTTCATTAACCTGGCTGCCACTGGCTTGTTGGGTAAGCCTATTTTTTTGTTTCCAAAGGATTCGACGTTTTGGTCTAACACAATATGAACGGCCACTTGATTGTTTGCGGCTTCTATCAATGCGTCAACTATGCTTTGTTCTGATAAATAGAGAAGTCCAATCCAGATTGTATCGCCAGTCGCTGCCTCATTTATCATAGAAAGCGCACGGTCTTTTATTGGACGTTCTGTTAGGATTTCACCATACACATCTGTTTCTGTTTCATCAGCTGAGGAGTCAAGCGTTGGAGCTTCGATCATTGCATTTGCTGAATATCGTGCAACAGCCTCTTCTGTTTTAAGTAAGTCCTCTAAAAGCTCTCCTTTAAAGGCAATGGCTACATTATTATGTAAAGCACTTGCATCGTGAGGATTTCCAGAACTAATTAAAGCCTCTTGATCGGTTAACATGATCTTACGATGATTGGCCTTACCATTTAATGAAGTGAGGTAGGAATGAAGATTCGCATCTTTCCCGTTTGAGCCTAATACGTTAGGGAGTCCACCAATGTTACCTACTGTATCCCATCTAAGAAACAGTTTGTAGAAGGCGGAATAGAGCGGATTGGAATCACGTAATGAGTCAAGGTCACTAATAATCACGGGAATATCAGCTTCTTCTAGCTGTTGCAGGTGATCAGGGACATTCGCTCCGTACATTGTATTAATCGGATCTGTAATGACTGTGATGGCAAGATCAGGATCTTCCTGTTTCCTTTGGATAAGCGCTTGGGTCATATCCTCCGCAAGTGCCGGGAAGCTCTCATCCTCACCATATATACTGTTAAATAAAAACATATCGAATACAACAAATCCTTCTGCTTGCTGAATCATTTCCTTAACGTAATCAAAGATTTCCTGTTCAAAGACTTGATTGTTGTTTTGTGTAAAGGACAAATCAGAGAGGAATGTGGGACTTGTGACCGGTTTTAAGTCGCTTTGATACGAGAGGTCGTTATCCGGCAGTGGACGATTTACACCATAAATGATCGTACTAACATAGAGAATGATAAACACGATGGGGAGAATAAGTAATAGATGTCGTTTAGTAAGAGAAGATCGTTTCATGGCCTGCTCCTTTTTATATAATCTGAACTTACAATACCTTAATTTTGTAAGTCTTAAACAATTGATTTTTATTAGATAGAGTGTGTAGAATAAAGAATAATTAACCAATTACCGAATTTCGTCGAACGAAAGCTTCAAAATTCTTAAAGGAATTATAAAAAGGATATCGAAATTATCAAACGGATTGTTCTAACAATGCGCCGCTTTGTTAGACAGATGAAGGAGTGTCAGGATGAGTCAATTTGATCAAGTGTTTGAACGAAAAGGTACAAATTCTCTAAAATGGGATGGGTTACAAAGTCGTTATGGAGCAAGTGATTTGCTTCCTATGTGGGTTGCTGATATGGATTTTAAAGCACCACAGCCTGTTCTAGATGCCCTACATAAACGTGTAGAGCAAGGCATATTTGGTTATATGACACCTTCTTCAACTGTTGACGAAGCGATTGTTCGTTGGACAGACCGAAGATATGACTGGCAGATTGATTCCCACTCAATCGTTCATACGGTTGGAATTGTTCCGTCTATTAGCAATCTGATAAAGGTTTTTACTGAGCCGGGTGAAGAGGTCGTGATCCAAACACCCGTTTATTATCCGTTTTATGATGTGATTACAAGTAATGACCGAACGATTGTTAGAAATCCTCTGTTGCAAAGAGATGATGGACAGTTTGAAATGGACCTAGATCAACTAGAGCAGTCGATCTCAGAAAAAACAAAAATGCTGGTTTTCTGTCACCCACACAATCCTGGAGGTCGAGTCTGGACAAGGTCCGAGCTTGAGGCATTAGCTGCTCTTTGTAAAAAGCACGACTTACTAGTGGTGTCTGATGAGATTCATGCCGACTTATTGTTTGACGGATACAAGCATATCCCGTTGGCATCAATTAATGAGGATATGGCTGCGCGGACATTCACCTGTCTTGCTCCTACAAAAACGTTTAATTTAGCTGGCATTATTGCATCTTATCTTGTCATCCAACATAAGAAAAGAAGACTTGATTTTAAAAAGTATCTTGAATCTACCTATATGAATGGTCAAAATTCGTTTGCTGGTATTGCAACGGAAGTGGCTTACAACGAAGGAGAAGAATGGCTTCATGAGCTGATGCAATATGTTCAAGCTAATTACCGTTTTGTACAAGACTTTATTGACAAGCATATGTCGAAGATCAAAGTCATTAAACCACAAGGGACGTACTTGCTTTGGCTTGACTTTAGGGATGTGCCGCTTGAGGCAGAAGAGCGCAAGAAATGGCTAGTTGAGAAAGCAAAAATAGCATTAAACCATGGTCCAATGTTTGGGGCTGAAGGTCAACATTATGAGAGACTTAATTTGGCATGTCCAAGAGAGACGCTTCAGAAGGGACTTACTCAATTAAAAGAAGCGTATGAGCAAGACCAATTCTAAAAATAGGAGTGTGTGTCGGAGAGCTGATGAAAAATTTAAATAACGATATGTTAGTGGAGGCGTATGTAAAGGCGAAGGAGCTTCGCTTGAACGAAGACTTTATTATGCTTTTACAAAAAGAGCTAGAACAACGTGATTTACAGCATAAAGTAGATTCACATTTTGCGACTCCGACGATTTAGACGAAGAGAAATCTAAACATAGTTCATAAGACGCTGTAAATGAATTGTTGAAAATTCAAGATTTAAGTCATATCGTCCACATTTATGAATAAGTTGATGGAAAGGATGGCGTATGAAAGTCGCGATGCTTAAAGTTTACGTTCTAATAGAAATGGGGCATGTAAAGTGACATGTAAAAATTTATATGAAGAGTTGGTTGAAGACTGCAGAGCAAAACTTGGACGCGAGTTGACACCTGAAGAGGATAATTTTGTTAAATGGATGGAACAACAGCAGACTGAATCACTCTATAGAAACGTAAAAACTTCATAAATGACGTGATGACAAGACGTGTTTGAATGGAGGCAATAAAGGGGTACATAATTGGTACTCCTTTATTGCCTTTTCATATGGATTCGATTTACTTACAATGTCCACTATGGTTAAATAAGAGGTGAGAGTAATGTTTAGTGGGAGGTGTCAGTCATTATGAAGACCTTTAAGCTTCATGCACTTTATCTTTTAGCAGGAGACAATGAATCCATAAGACAAGAATCGATTCCATTAAAAGATGGTCTCATTATTAGTATGGAAAATAAGGAGCGAACGTGGTTTATTGACGCTGTTGTGTCCGAAGAGGATATGCACTTCTTTGAAGGTGAACAAAAGGCTAATCGCCATGTGTTTCTTAATGTGATCATTACGAGCAAAGACAACCATCCAGCGGCCATGATTACAAGCATCGAATCCATTAAGGAATTAAGTGATGGGTACAGCATTATTTTTAAAGGAAGAATCGTGCTAGGACGTGACGATGTGCTTGAAGATGTGTTGGAGGAACTGTTAACAGATGGTCATTCAACAGAAAGTCTTCTCGAGCGCTTTAAACAACGAACCGAGAATTTAGAATCATATTCAGAAAAAACGTTAAATGAAGTGTATAAAGATTTAAAGGAAAGTGGAAATTACGTTTTATTATAATCATATATGTACTAAAGAAGCGAGAGACCATGGTCTTATCGCTTCTTTTTTTGATCGTGTATAGATATGTGGGATCGCCTCATACTAAGAGTCGGAGTATGTAAAAAAGGAGGAGAATGTGTGCAGAATAAAAGCATATGGGGAATCATTTCGATCTCATCAATTCCGCTCGTTATGACGCTTGGTAATTCAATGCTTATTCCAGTTCTACCAACGATAGAAAAAGAACTTGGGATTAGTTCGGTACAGGCAAGTTTGTTGATTACCGTTTATTCGATTGTTGCTATTATTTTTATTCCACTTGCAGGATATTTATCTGATCATATTGGGCGAAAACAAGTCATCATTCCGAGCCTTATCCTTGCTGGACTCGGTGGTGCATTGGCTGGATTTGCTGCCTGGAAGTTTGATTCTGCATACAGTTGGATTCTCATTGGCAGACTTCTACAAGGAATTGGAGCTGCAGGAGCTGCACCGATCGCCTTTCCTTTAGTCGGAGACATATTTACTTCAGAAAAAGAGGTTAGTTCCGGACTAGGACTTGTAGAAACATCTAATACATTCGGTAAAGTCATCAGCCCAATCCTTGGCGCGCTATTAGCTTCGTTTGTCTGGTTTCTCCCGTTTTTCTCTTTTCCGGTATTCTGTTTCATTTCCATTGTTATGCTTCTGCTCCTTGTACACGTACCAAAGCAAAAGGATAAGCCATTAGCCTTTAAGCCCTTTGTGAAATCAATTAAGAAGACTTTTAAACGTGAGGGGAAATGGTTATTTGTTGTCTTTTTTGTAGGCGGTTTGTGTATGTATTTAATCTTCGGATTGTTATTTTATTTATCAACTAGCCTTGAAAAAGACTATGGCATTCATGACTTAAAGAAAGGATTTGTACTCGCATTTCCACTAGCTGCCTTATGCTTTGCGTCATACGTAACCGGTAAACTTATCGGACAAGATAAATTGTTAATGAAGTGGTATACCGTTGGAGGACTAGCCCTTGTAACAGGTTCGACTTTATGGATCGCATTTTCAGATAACATCTATGTGCTACTCGCAGCTTTGTTTTTAGCAGGTCTTGGAATAGGAGCAGCTCTACCTAGTTTAGATGCATTTGTTACGGAAGGAATTGAACAAAAGCAAAGGGGCTCAATCACTTCATTATATAGCAGCATGAGATTTGTTGGAGTGGCGATGGGTCCTCCAATTTTTGCTGCGTTATTAGAAGTAAATCACTTTCTTCTTTTTTCTCTACATGCATTGTTAAGCTGTATTGCACTTGTTCTAACGTTCCTTTTGCTCAAGCCAGAGAAGTCAGTTAAAGGCTCATGGAGTTAACGTTGGACGCATATTAACAGAAAAGGTATACTGCTAAAAAAAGCAGAGGGAGTCAACTACGATTATGCATACCTTTCTGGATGTTTATCAAAGAACTGTCTATCTCTCGTTCGCAAAAGCTCCCTTTTCCGACTCGCCTAGGCATGTGTGGGTCATTTGCCGTTTTCAGGATCAGTGGTTATTAACAAATCACAAAAAAAGAGGTCTTGAGTTTCCAGGTGGTAAGATTGAGCCTGGTGAGCGGGCAGAGGATGCAGCGAAACGAGAAGTGTTAGAAGAGACGGGCGCTGTCGTTTCAAACCTGTATTACCTAGGACAGTATACGGTACCTGATTTAGACATCTGTAAGAATGTTTACATGGCTACAATCTATGAATTAAATCAGAGCGATCATTATTATGAAACAAACGGACCGGTCTTGGTGGATGAGTTACCAAGTGATATTGGAGAGCATGAAGAATATAGCTTTATCATGAAAGATAATGTGCTAAAAAATTGTCTCCAATACATACATGACCGTCAATTTGAGTGGGTGTGATCCATTGGATAGAATTATTGATAAACAAAGAGTACCTTCACCACATCCGGATATACATCTATACATTCTGACCTATTGGAGTGAGGGGTATAAGGTAAAAGGCTATTTAGCTGAGCCTATTTGGAGCAAGTCTTTACCTGGTCTTTTGTACCTTCGGGGTGGGATCAAAAATGTAGGAATGGTTCGTATTCAACGATTAATTCAGTGGGCATCTGAAGGATTTATTGTCTTTGGTCCTTTTTACCGAGGAAATAAAGGAGGAGAAGGCAACGAAGACTTTGGAGGTCAAGACCGGTTAGATGCGGTGCATGCGGTAGATGTACTAAAAGAGAATGAACGATTTGATCAAGAACAGGGCATTCATGCGATTGGTTTCTCAAGAGGCGGTGTCATGGCGCTTTGGGCTGCTATTCACCGGAAAGAAATAAAAAGCATCATCAGTTGGAGTGGCGTGACTGACATGTTTTTAACGTATCGTGAACGAGTGGATCTAAGGCGAATGATGAAACGTGTCATCGGAGGAACTCCTACTAAATATCCGGAGCGTTATGATTTTCGAACTCCGTTGAATCAGTTGAAGGACATCCATGGATCTGTGCTCATTATTCATGGGGAGTTAGATGAGCATGTATCCATTGAACATGCGTATCAGCTGGAAACCTTGCTCGAGAAAGAAAATAAGCATGTGGAAAGCTGGTATTTTAAAACATTTAGTCACCAATTTCCGATTCGCCAGCAGCAAGTGATCCTGCAAGAAGCAGCAAAATGGATGAAGCGACAATAATGTACAAAGAGAAGAGCCTCCCACATAAGGGAGCTCTTCTTTTTGTGTATTGGATTACTTCGGACCGGCTTGTAAAACGTCTTTTGACAAATCATCAAAATTCAAGATGTTTTGCTTAAATTGGTTGGCAAGCTCTGATGCTTTCTGATCATACGCTTTGGGGTCTTCCCATGTAGTCTTCGGATTAAGAACGTTATCAGGCACTCCAGGGCATTGAGTGGGAACATGCAATCCAAAGAAATCGTCCTGTGTCGTTTCAACTTGTGATAATTCGCCTTGTAAGGCTGCTTGCACCATTGCACGTGTATGAGATAGGCTCATGCGCTCACCAGTACCATATGGTCCACCTGACCATCCTGTATTGACTAAAAATACTTGGGCGTTGTGCGTGTCAATAAATTCACCTAGCATTGTTGCATAATGCTTAGGAGGTAAAGGGAGAAAAGGCGCACCAAAGCACGTGGAGAATGTGGCTTCGGGTTCTGTCACGCCTCGCTCAGTGCCTGCAAGCTTACTCGTGTATCCAGATAAGAAGTGATACATAGCTTGTTCTTTAGTCAGCTTACTAATTGGAGGCAAAACACCAAACGCATCAGCAGTTAAAAAGATAATCGTTGAAGGGTGTCCAGCGATACTTGGCTCAAGTGCATTTGGAATGTAATGGATCGGGTACGCAGCCCGTGTATTTTCCGTTTGTGATACATCGTCATAGTCAGGCTTCCCATTTTCCGCTACAACCACATTCTCGCACACTGTGCCAAATCTGATCGCATTCCATATCTGAGGCTCATTTTTAAGAGAAAGATTGATGCATTTAGCGTAGCATCCACCTTCAATATTGAACACTCCATTTGCTGACCAGGCGTGTTCATCATCGCCAATTAATAAACGATCTGGGCTTGCTGAAAGAGTCGTTTTACCTGTTCCTGATAAGCCAAAGAACAAAGCGACGTCGCCCTCTGTGCTTGTGTTAGCTGAGCAGTGCATCGGGAGAACTCCCTCAAGTGGTAATAAATAATTCATAACAGAAAAGATCGATTTTTTCATCTCTCCTGCATATTCTGTTCCACCAATTAATACAATACGTTTTTCAAATGATATGATCACAAATGCTTCGGAGCGTGTTCCGTCCGTTTCAGGGTCTGCTTTAAATGTAGGAGCTGAAACAATGGTAAAAGCATCCTGCCACGCGTTCTCAGGTGTTTCATCTGATCTGATAAACAGCTGTTTAGCAAAAAGTTGGTGCCATGCGAATTCATTAATGATGCGAATAGGTAGACGGTATGTTGTATCTGCTCCAGCATATCCATGAGTCGCAAAGATTTCTTCTTTTTCTGCTAAGTGAGCTAGGACTTTATCATAAAGGGCATTAAACGTTTCCTTGGAGATCGGTTGATTGACAGCACCCCAGTTAATAAGTGATTCAACCGAATCTTCATTTACGATGAATTTGTCTCGGGGCGAACGCCCGGTATATGTACCGGTTTCGACGCTAAGGGCACCACTTTCGGTTAGCACGCCTTCTTTATTTTGCAGTGCTTTACTTACTAGACTAGGAACAGAAAGGTCATACTTTACTGTAGATTGAGATAGTAGGCCCTCAAGTGTGATGGCTGTATTTAGTATGTTCATTATGTGAAGCTCCTCTCCAATTAGTTAGCGTATTTTTATTCTGATTTTCAATTAGTATAACACATTCAAATTAATAGTCTATACTTTATATCGTTATCCTTTTTAAATGTGAAACCGCAAGACTTGAGAGCCTTGAATGGATTGACTTTCACGGAGGAATGATATATACTTCATGGCGAACGGATCTTATCGGAGAGCCGGCGGAGGGACAGGCCCAGTGAAGCCCAGCAACCACTACTTTTTAAAAAGTGGAAAGGTGCTAACCTGCAAGGCAATTGCCTTGAACGATAAGAGGTTAAAGGACAACATTTCAACCCTTTTCCTCAATATAGAGGAGAAGGGTTTTTTATTGTGTATATTTAATCTCAACCTGTGATTAGGCTGATAAGAGAAGCTTAGACTCAATTGGAAGGGTGATGTTTAACATGACAGAACTTAGAAGCAGACGATTATTCACTTCAGAATCGGTAACAGAGGGGCATCCTGATAAAATTTGTGACCAAATTTCTGATGCAATTTTAGATGAAATCTTAAAGAAAGATCCTAACGCTCGTGTGGCGTGTGAAACTTCGGTTACAACAGGAATGGTTTTAGTTGCAGGAGAAATTACAACAAGTACATATGTGGATATTCCACGTGTGGTGCGAGACACAATTAAAGGAATTGGCTATACACGTGCGAAATACGGATTTGACGCCGAAACGTGTGCAGTTCTTGTTTCAATTGATGAGCAATCAGCAGATATCGCTCAAGGTGTGGACAAAGCGCTAGAAGCGCGTGAAGGACAAATGACTGAAGCGGAGATTGAAGCAATTGGTGCAGGAGACCAAGGGCTAATGTTTGGTTTTGCTACTAATGAAACGAAGGAATTAATGCCTCTTCCGATCTCTTTAAGCCATAAGCTTGCACGTCGTGTGGCGGAAGTACGTAAAGAAGAAATTCTTGACTATCTTCGTCCAGACGCAAAAACTCAGGTAACAGTTGAGTACGATGAGCAAGGAAAACCTGCTCGAGTGGATACAATTGTTATTTCTACTCAGCATGCCCCGGAAGCAACACTTGAGCAAATTCAGCATGATTTAAAAACACATGTGATTAAGCATGTGGTACCTGCTGAATTAATTGATGAAGATACAAAATACTTCATTAACCCAACTGGACGTTTTGTTATTGGTGGACCACAAGGGGATGCTGGATTAACAGGACGTAAGATTATCGTTGATACGTATGGCGGCTATGCACGTCATGGTGGAGGCGCATTCTCTGGGAAAGACGCAACAAAAGTTGACCGCTCAGGTGCATATGCGGCCCGTTATGTAGCGAAAAACATTGTTGCAGCAGGTCTAGCTGATAAAGCAGAGGTTCAGCTTGCATATGCGATTGGGGTAGCTCAGCCTGTATCTATTTCAGTTGATACATTTGGAACAGGTAAAGTATCAGAAGAAGAGCTTGTGTCGCTTGTCCGCAAAAACTTTGACCTGCGTCCAGCTGGTATCATTCGTATGCTTGATCTACGTCGTCCGATTTATAAGCAAACTGCAGCATACGGTCACTTTGGTCGTACAGATGTGAGCTTGCCTTGGGAAGAGACAGACAAGGCTGCCATTCTTAAAGAACAAGCAAGTGTAAAAGTAGGATAATTTATAGAAAAAAACAAGCGTCATCGATTAGATGGCGCTTGTTTTTTGTTTGCTTATTGTATCGGTCAAGGGAAGTTTTACATTTATCCCTGCGCGTTGTGATTAGATTGAAGCTGCTTATAATATTGGCCTTTTTCCACGTATTCTGTGCGAATCCGTTCCATATCCGCACGATCTTCCTCTGTAAGCTCTCGAATGACTTTAGCCGGGCGTCCAAAAGCAAGTGTATTAGGTGGTATCTGTTTTCCTTGAGAAACAAGACTTCCGGCACCTATAAAAGCACCTTCGCCAATTTCCGCGCCATCGAGAATGATAGAGCCCATGCCAATCAGAGCCTTTTCGCGAATTGTGCAGCTATGAAGCATAACTTGGTGTCCAACTGTCACGTCATCCTCAATAATGATTGGATAAGCGGGACTTTGATGAAGCATAGACTGATCTTGGATATTTACTCTTTTTCCAATACGTGTTGGCGACACATCACCACGAATAACCGTTTGAAACCAGATGCTTGATTCCTCTCCAATCTCGACATCACCGGAGATGGTTACGTAATCAGCAATAAAAGCACTGTCTGAAATACGAGGATTTTTGTTTTGATATGAATAAATCATGTAGGCTCATCCTTTCCGTCTCTTAAAAAAAACGCTATACTTAATCTTAACCTAATTCGATACGAAGGTAAAAATCAATAAGGACATATGTGGTAGCAAGGAGCTGATGAGTATGTGGAAATGGGAAGTATCTGAGCCTAGGGGTGTCGTTGTGATGGTTCATGGCGCAGGTGAACATCACGGGCGTTATGAATGGTTAGCAAAAAAGTGGAACGAACATGGCTTTGATGTGATTATGGGTGACCTACCTGGTCAAGGTAAAACAAGAGGCCGACGCGGTCACATTCAATCCTTCCAACAATACTTAGATGCTGTTGAGGAATGGCTAGATGCAGCAAGAGAAAAAAGACTTCCGATCCTTCTTTTAGGACATAGTATGGGAGGCTTAATCTCCATTCGTACCGTAATGGAACGAGATAACTCTTTTATTTATGGTGTGATCTTATCTTCTCCATGCTTGGACTTGAGTCATCCACTACCAAAAGTGAAAAAGGCAGCTTCAAAAGTGCTGCAGCATGTGGCACCGACCTTTAGTGTAAACTCAGGGATTCGCTCTGATCGAGCAACCCGGAATCAAGAAGTGGTTGAAGCCTATTTAACCGACCCATTAAAGGTAAGTAAAGTGTCAGCAAGATGGTATCAAGAGCTTGAGAAAACGATGCGACTTACAAGAAGATATCCAGAGAAATTCCCGAATATCCCTTTGCTTGTGCTTCAGGCAGGCGAGGATTTTCTTGTAGATAAGCAATCGACACAAGAATGGTTTAACCATCTAGTCCTTACCCATAAGAGCTACAAAGAATGGGATGGGTTATATCATGAAATCTTTAACGAGCCAGAGCGAGACGAAGTGTTCCGTCATGCTGTGAGCTTTGTGAATTTAATGTTTCCTTAAGTAGCAGGCATGGTTATGTCTGCTTTTTTGTGTGGAAAGAAGTGAAACGTTCGGAAGGGAAGTGAAACAATAAAAATAAAACAGAATCTACTTAAAAAATAGTTAACCCCCTCCACCCGATGATGGAGGGGGTTAACTATTTATCTAGCTTCACCACGTTTTAGTAGTTCAAGCTTACCTGTTTCAGGATGAATAACGAGACCGTGAACAGGGACTTCTTTTGGCATTAGCGGGTGGTTTTCAACAATGTTTACGCTATGGCTGACACTCTCTTCAACATTACCAAACCCTGTTAAGAATTGTTTAATGTCTACGCCTGCATAATCAAGTGTGTCGATTGTTTTAAGATCAACGCCGCGTTCTTCAGCTTTTTTTAGAAAGCTCTCAGATTCAAGCCCTGCCATTCCACACATGTGGTGACCAATAATCATCACTTCTTCTGCTTGAAGCTCATATACGGCAAGTAAAATACTTCTCATAATACTTCCGAACGGATGAGAAATAACGGCACCCGCATTTCGAATAATTTTGGCATCACCTTGTCCTACGTTCATGGAACGAGGAAGCAGCTCGGCTAAACGTGCATCCATACATGTAAGGATCACTATTTTTTTGTTAGGGAACTTTGTGGTTTGATAGTTTTCATACTCTTTTTCTTCGACGAATTGCTGGTTAAATTCAAGAATGTTATCTAAAATGGACACGTATCTTCACTGCCTTTCAGTATAGTTAGCGTTTCTCAATTGCAACAATAAAAGGTGGAGCATTTTTTTGATTAATAAAACCATACCGCAAAACATGCGCTTTGTCTTGTGGAAGCTGTTCAACAAAGTGTAAAACGTCATCTTTTTCAACGGCACCTTCAGGATGACCGTGGTATATGACAAGGACAATAACAGCTTCAGAGGGCATAACCTCAAACAATTGAGTAATGGCCTTAATAGTTGTTTGAGCTTGAGTGGTAATCTGTTTGTCTCCTCCAGGGAGGTACCCAAGATTAAAAATGGCTGCTTTTAATGATGAAACATGTGCAGGCTGTATGTGATCAACAGCATGTTCATGACCTGTTTGATGAAGAGAAACACGATCGAGTAGATCTTGACTGCGTAATCGCTCACGACTGGACTCGATCGCTTGTTCTTGAACATCAAAGCTATACACATGACCGGTTGTACCTACAAGTCCCGCTAAATAACAGCTATCATGACCATTACCAGCCGTGGCATCCACTGCTGTATCTCCAGGTTTTAATGCTTGTTCTAATAAGATTCTGGCAAAGGGGAGGATACCTTTTAGTTTCATTTAATAGGAGCCTCCGTCTTATAGTGAAATCCCTGCCAAGTCCCGCGATCTTTTAATTCTTTTTCAATGCTATTTAGAACATCCCATTTGTTCATACTCCACATTGGACCGATTAGAAGTTCGGGAGGTCCGTCCCCAGTTAATCTGTGAACAATCATCTCTTTAGGGATGACTTCTAATTGGTCGGCAACTAACTTCACATACTCATCCATGTTCATTAAGTCAACAAGCCCTTTTTCGTATTGCTTGACCATGCCTGTTTTCTTTAATAGATGGAGCAGGTGAATTTTAATCCCTTGAACATCAAGCTTAGCTACTTCTTTTGCGGTTTCAAGCATCATTTCAGGTGTTTCTAAAGGCAATCCGTTAATAATGTGAGAGCATACTCGAATGCCGTGCTTTCGAAGTTTTGCAACGCCTTCTTTATAGCACTCATAATCGTGAGCACGATTAATAATGTTCGCTGTACGCTCGTGAACGGTCTGTAGCCCGAGCTCTACCCATAGATACGTACGTTGATTTAATTCTGCTAAATATTCTACAACATCATCAGGCAAGCAATCAGGTCTCGTTGCAATCGAAAGTCCAACGACACCTTCTTGTTTTAGGATAATCTCGTAATAATTTCTTAATGTTTCAACAGGTGCATATGTATTTGTGTAGGCTTGGAAATAGCCAATATATTTCCCTGTTTTCCACTTCTTGTGCATCCGCTCTTTAATTGTGTGAAACTGGGTGACTAAATCATCACTACGGTCCCCTGCGAAATCTCCTGATCCTCGAACACTACAGAATGTACATCCGCCATGAGCAACCTGTCCATCACGGTTTGGGCAGTCAAACCCTGCGTCGAGTGGAACTTTAAACACTTTGGTTCCAAAGTGGTCACGGAGATGAGCACTCCAAGTATAATACCGTTTATCTATAAAGTGACTAGGAATCGAATCGGTTGTTGAATTCATCAAATCTACCTTCCTGTAAAACAAGTTGAGATCATTTATGCTTATTTTTATCCTCCATTTTATCACGTGAAATTCGTAAGAGCCAATGAATTTAAAAGTAGCGTTCAGTTTTAAAGAGAAATAAATTGCTTTTCTTATTTAGTTGCCATAGGATTACGATTGGAGTTTGCGATTAAGGAGAGTAGAATGCTTTGCCAAAATCAATTTGGATTTTATTGATTACGATGACCATGAGTATTACGGGTGCTTCGTTTATGTGGCCTTTGAATGCCATTATTATTCACGAGGAGTTAGGAAAGTCTTTGACGGTTGCTGGTTTTATCTTACTATTAAACTCTGCAGCAGGGGCATGTGGAAATCTGGTTGGTGGGAGATTGTTTGATGGGATTGGTTCCTATCGTACATTAATTATTGCACTAAGCATTGCTACAGGTAGTGCTTGTTTACTGGCGTTTCAATACAGCTTTTACTATTACATGTTTTTATTAATGGGGATTGGGTTTGGGTCTGGGATGATGATTCCTACTCTATATGCATTAGCAGGATTGCTTTGGCCAGAAGGTGGTCGTCGTCCCTTTAACGCCATGTATGTCTCTTTGAATGTTGGAGTGGCGCTCGGGACTGCATTAATTGGAATCATTGCGCAAAATGAATTAACAAACGTGTTTCGGGCAAATGCGCTTATGCATGTGGTCTTATTTATCTTTGTCATTTTCGCCTTTCGAGGTCTTGAAGCACGGGGAGCTATGACTCAAGGTAAAGAAATACGAGAAAAGATTCCGTTTCGTGTACATTACCGGATTCATGCACTTATTTTAATTAGTATTGCATTTGTAATTTGTTGGATGGGATATACGCAGTGGCAGGCAAACGTTTCTGTGCACACCCAAAATCTTGGAATATCACTTGGTTCATATAGTTTGTTTTGGACAGTGAACGGACTCATGATTGTTTGTGCCCAGCCTATGCTTGCTTGGGTCATTCGTAAATGGATTCAAAAACTCAAAGCGCAAATGATCGTAGGAGTCCTTTTATTTGCACTATCTTTCCTTGTGTTAACACAAGCAGAACAGTTTTCGATCTTCATGGTCGCAATGATTATCCTAACAATCGGAGAAATGTTCATTTGGCCAGCAGTTCCAACGGTTGCAAGTGAGTTAGCTCCAAAAGGAAGAGAAGGCTTTTATCAGGGGCTTGTTAACAGTGTAGCTATGGTGGGGCGTATGATAGGTCCCGTTTTCGGAGGGTTTATCGTCGATATGTATTCAATTTATGTATTATTTTACGTATTAGGTGGCATGCTGATCTTATCTATACCGTTTCTTGTCTTCTATGACAAACCTTTGAAAAAGCAATTAGGACAAACGAGACAGGCACACAAATTGTAAACATTCTGAGCGGTCGCTTGACAGAGCGGGTACAACTTCATACAATACTAATAAGTTCATACGAGATGTTGATGTTAACGAGGACTAGTAGATGATATCTGGGATTTCAGAGAGTTGGCGGAAGGTGCAAGCCAAACGAACAGATCCATTGAACTCGCCTCCGAGTCTTGAGGGTGAAAAGTAGTAGCCTTCAACGGGTCACGACCGTTATTTGTGTAAAGAGTGAACAGAGAATAGTCTCTGTTAATCTGGGTGGTACCGCGGGATAAGCATATATGCTAACTCTCGTCCCTGATAATGCAAGATGTTATTAGGGACGGGAGTTTTTTGTGCTGATGCAAACGGACTCATGTTTACAACGGACTGGACCATAAACTATTACAGGAGGAAGTACGATGTCTTTTTCACATAATAAGATTGAACCAAAGTGGCAAGCACATTGGGAAGAAAATAAAACATTCCAAACAAACACGAAAAGCGATAAGCCAAAATACTACGCGTTAGATATGTTCCCTTATCCATCAGGTGCGGGACTTCATGTTGGTCACCCAGAGGGAATGACTGCGACAGATATTTTATCTAGAATGAAACGGATGCAGGGATACGAAGTCATGCATCCAATGGGTTGGGATGCATTTGGTCTTCCCGCTGAGCAATATGCGATTGATACAGGAAATGCACCAGCTGCATTCACTCAGTTGAACATTAACACGTTCCGCAGACAAATTAAGGAGCTAGGCTTCTCTTATGACTGGGATCGTGAAGTTGATACAACGGATCCTAATTACTATAAATGGACACAATGGATCTTCATCAAATTATATGAAAAAGGTCTAGCATATGTTGATGAAGTCGCAGTTAACTGGTGCCCGGCACTCGGTACAGTCCTTGCGAATGAAGAGATTGTAGATGGAGTGAGTGAGCGCGGGGGATACCCAGTAGAGCGTCGTCCGATGAGACAGTGGGTACTACGTATCACAAATTATGCGGATCGCTTACTTGAAGATTTAAATGATCTTGATTGGCCAGAAAACTTAAAAGACATGCAGCGTAACTGGATTGGTCGTTCTGAAGGGGCTGAGGTTGATTTTGCGATTGATGGCTTTGATGATGTGATTTCTGTGTTTACCACACGTCCAGATACATTATTTGGTGCAACCTATATGGTCTTGGCACCAGAGCATAAGCTGGTAGCAACGATCACCACAGATGATCAAAGGGACGAGATTGAAGCGTATCAAAAGAAAGTGGCAACGAAAAGTGATCTTGAGCGTACGGAGCTTTCTAAAGAGAAATCAGGCGCATTTACAGGAGCATATGCCATTAACCCAATCAACGGAGAAAAGATTCCTGTTTGGATTGCTGACTATGTATTAGTAAGCTACGGAACAGGAGCAATTATGGCTGTACCTGCTCATGATGAACGTGACTATGAATTTGCTACTGCTTTTTCTCTTCCGATTCGTGAAGTTGTTGCAGGCGGAAACATTGATGCAGAAGCGTATACAGGTGACGGAGAGCATGTAAACTCTGATTTCCTAGACGGGTTAGGAAAAGAAGAGGCCATTCAAAAAGCGATCGCTTGGCTTGAAGAAAAAGAAGTAGGAACAAAAAAGGTCACATATCGTCTACGTGACTGGTTATTTAGCCGTCAACGTTACTGGGGAGAACCGATTCCAATCATTCATTGGGAAGATGGTACGTCTACGACCGTTCCTGAAGATCAGCTTCCTCTTGTTCTACCTGAAATGGAAGAAATTAAGCCGTCTGGAGCGGGTGAGTCACCACTTGCTAACGCAACTGAGTGGTTAGAGGTAACAGATCCTAAGACTGGAATGAGGGGCCGTAGAGAAACGAATACGATGCCACAATGGGCAGGCAGCTGCTGGTATTACCTTCGTTACCTTGATCCAGATAACTCTGAGGCACTAGCTGATCCTGAGATCTTAAAGGAATGGTTGCCAGTTGATATGTACATTGGTGGTCAAGAGCATGCCGTTCTTCACTTATTGTATGCGCGTTTCTGGCATAAATTCTTGTATGATATCGGTGTGGTTCCTACAAAAGAACCGTTCCAGCGTTTATATAACCAAGGCATGATCTTGGGTGAAAACAATGAGAAGATGAGTAAGTCAAAAGGAAATGTTGTAAATCCGGATGATGTCATCAAATCACATGGTGCTGATACATTGCGTTTATATGAAATGTTTATGGGGCCACTTGATGGAACCATTGCTTGGTCGACAAATGGATTGGATGGCTCACGTCGTTTCCTTGAACGCATCTGGAGATTGTTCATTGAAGAAGTATCTGGAGATTTAAGTCCAGTGATTCGAGAGGCAGAAGGATCCGAAACATTAACACGTGTGTACCATCAAACAATTAAAAAGGTGACAGAGGACTTTACAGAGCTACGCTTTAACGTAGGAATCTCACAAATGATGGTTTACATCAATGAGGCTTATAAACAAGAAGTCTTACCAAAGGATCAAATGGAAGGTTTCGTAATAATCCTTTCTCCAATTGCGCCTCACTTAGCTGAGGAGCTTTGGTCGAAGCTAGGTCACACCGAAACGATTACGTATGAAGCATGGCCGACATTTGATGAATCGAAGCTAGTGGAGAATGAGATTGAAATCGTTGTTCAAGTGAATGGGAAGCTTAAAACGAAGCTTGTTATTCCAGCAGATGCAACACGTGAGCAAATGGAAGAGCTTGCCCGTGCGGATGAGACTGTTGAACAGGCGATTGCTGACAAGCAAATTCGAAAAGTCATTGCTGTACCAGGGAAGTTAGTCAATATTGTTGTAGGGTAATAGAAAAGCGGAGAGATCATTAAACACGAACATAGCAACATATCCGCTACAGGAGAATCCTTCTCTTTCCACGGGAACGGCCTCAGCCCCTTTCGCGGAAAAATCGCCGCTACAGTGTCTTCACCGCGTTCTGTTCCGTAGGAGTCTCGGGTTCTCCTTCCGCTCGATTTGTTAAACCATAAGAAAGGTGGATGATTCAAGCGAATCATCCACCTTTTTCTAATTGAATCTTATGTTATTGACCAAAATATTTTACTCTCGTTCAGCAGCTGATTTTCCTGCTGTGTAGCCTGTTGAAAAGGCGCAGGTGATGTTGTATCCACCTGTATAACCGTGAATATCAAGTACTTCTCCGCAGAAGTAAAGACCTTCAGCTTTTCTGGAATGCATCGTTTTTGGCTCAATCTCTTTAACTGACACACCACCACCGGTGACAAAGGCTTTTTCAATGGAAAGTGTACCCGTCGCTTGGATAGAGAATTGTTTCATCGTATTCGCAAGCTGGCGCAAAATTTCATGAGAAATGTTAGCGCATGTTGCTTCAGCGTTTATTGAATGTAGCTCGTACAAATACGCTAGCATACGTTCCTGTGTCACGCCTTTTAGAACATTCTTCAGTTGCTTTTTCGGTTCTGCTTTCACTAGCTTCCAAAGCTCTTGGAAGAGGTCTTCACTAGACTTGGCTGGAAACAAATCAAGACGCAGTTCAATCGTTGGTACGTCAAATTTCTTTAACGCTTTGACCACGTATTGGCTACAGCGAAGGGCAGCTGGGCCAGATACTCCAAAATGAGTAAAAATCATATCGCCTTCATGTGTTTTGATCGTTTTTCCTTTTGGGTTGATCACAGAGAGCTCAATCTCACGAACAGAAAGCCCTTGAAGAACTTTACCCTTTATAAATGGGTCCATAGATGTGATTGGTACCTCTGTTGGATAAAGTTCAGTAATGGTGTGTCCAGCCTTTTTGGCCCACGGGTATCCATCTCCGGTTGAACCAGTATGAGGAACGGATTTGCCACCTGTTGCAACGATAATCGAACGTGTTTCAAGAACCTGACCATCCATTAATTTCACCGCATGTACATGTCCATCTTCATAATCAATGGTTTTTACAGCTGAATCTGTCCAGATGGTTACATTCAGTTCTCGAATCCGACGCAATAGGGTGTCAACAACGGTTTGCGCCTTATCATTAATCGGAAACATCCGACCCCGATCTTCTTCTTTTAACTCGATTCCTAACCCTTCAAAGAACTCAATAATATTCTCGTTATCAAAGGTAGCAAAAGGACTATGCATAAACTTCCCGTTTCCAGGAATATGCTCTATTAGCTGCTTACGTTCCATTCGGTTTGTCACATTACATCGACCACCACCAGAGATGGCGAGCTTACGGCCTAATTTATTTCCTTTATCTATTAGAAGAACACGGGCTCCGTGCTCTGCAGCAGCAACAGAAGCCATCAAGCCAGAAGGTCCTCCTCCTATTACAATTACATCAAACATAAAAATCTCCTTATCATTCAGGTCATTTGCTTTTCTTATACTATCACAGATCCGAGAGAAATAATAAAGCAGTCGTGATAAGTTGATGAATTAAGCGATAACTTCAAAAGATCAACACATAAAAGTGAAAATCTGTTAAAATAATTTAATGTGTAAGCGCTTTATTTTATTTTTGAAAGCGGTGGTGGCGTGATTAACTGGGGGTTTAATCAACTTCATAGTATTAAACATAAAATTTTTATGATCGCCATCTTACAATTAGTCTTTTTTTGTTTGATGGGAATTATAAGTTTTCAAGTATTTACAGCTGTGTATGAAGAAGAAGTGTACAACGAATCAGCAAACACCTTAAATATTTCATCAACTGTCCTTGATGAAGAACTTCGTAAAGTTGAACAAATTTCCTTCCAAATTGCAACGGATCCAGTGATTCAAAATTATATGGAAGGCATCAACTCAGAATATATTGGATACGATGTGTATCGCACGAAGGTTTTTTTAATGGAACGCTTAAATGCGTATTACTCTCAAGAACGATATATTTCATCCATTCAAATAGAAGATACATTTGCTGAATATTATATTGTAGGGAATGAACCCATTAGACATTTAGTGGATCAAGGTTGGAAAGAAGAAATGAAAGCTGGTAAAGGGGCTAATGTATGGATGCCTTTATCAGACCAAGGTGTTCTCGTTTCAACAAGAGAAATGAGAAAGTCCAACGACTTAAGCTTAGCTTTTCTCGGGTCCGTCTTTATTACACTTGATATGAAAGAATTTATTTCCGATACGCTCAATCTATCAGATGAGAAAAGCTTTGTCATGATGAAGGATCAAGAGATTATCCTCTCTCAAAACTTCCCAGAGGGGGCAGATCCGCTAATAGAGGATTTATCCGAAGGGAGTTACCAGGTGAAAAAGTGGAATGAGAGTGAATATTTTTTAACGTATCAGCAATCAAGGCATTCAGATCTCTCCTATGTTAATATCCTTCCATTTGACAATGTATCCTCTAAGACCAGTTTGCTTAACAAATTAATGGTTGCTTCATTTATCGTTTTTTTAGTGATCATCTTACTAATTAGTCGAAAACTTGCACGTACCATATCAAAGCCACTCGAAGAATTAACACAAAAAATGAAGCAGGTAGAGGTTGGTAATGTGAAGCCAATGATTGAAGAAAATATGACACATTCATCAGATGAGATTGGGCAGCTTCATACCAATTTTGTTTCCATGATCGGACGAATGAACACATTAATTGACGAGAATTACTCAAAACAGCTTGTTATTAAAGAAACAGAATATCGAGCGCTACAAGCTCAAATAAATCCTCACTTTTTATATAACACATTAGACTCAATCAATTGGTTAGCAAAGATGAACAAACAACAGGACATCTCTAGCATTGCAGAGTCGCTCGGAAATATGATGAGGACGATTATAAGCAAAAAAGAGCCGTTAATCACATTAGAAGAAGAACTAACGATTGTTCATCACTATATGGTGATCCAATCCTATCGTTATAAAAGCAGACTTACTTTTTCAATGGAGCAATCAGACCATTTAAAAAGTCTACAAATTCCTAAGCTGACCATTCAACCTATTGTTGAAAATGCGATTCAACATAGCTTAGAAGAAGTGATTGGAGAATGTCAGATTCATATTTACTTTAAGGTGAGTGGGGAGCATCTGTATATTACGGTTAAAGACAATGGAGTAGGAATGAGTCAGGAAACCATTGAGTCCATTTATGCAGGTACAGTGAAGCCAAAGCGTTCTGGAATAGGTCTTACAAATATTATGGAGCGACTTCGCATTATGTTTGGTGAACCGTTTGGTATTCAGATTGAAAGTAAGGTTGGCGTTGGTACGACTGTCACAGTAAAAATTCCTAGTGTAGGGGAGTGAACCATCGTGTATTCCGTTCTTTTAGTAGACGACGAAATCAACATTCTTGAAGGGATAGCAGCACTCGTTGATTGGAACCGTTGTGGAACTGAGCTCGTTGGAAAAGCGAGTAATGGGATTGAGGCATTGGAGCAAATTACAGAAAAGAATCCAGATGTTGTCATTACAGATATTAAGATGCCTGGATTAAATGGAATCGAATTGCTTAAGCGTGCTCATTCGATGTTTCCGTCCATCAAATGGATCATTCTCTCTGGACATGATGAGTTTGATTATGCGCAAACAGCTATGGAATATGAAGTTAAACATTACTTATTAAAGCCTTCGAATGAATCAAAGATTGAGGATGCCCTTACTCAAATTGTTGATCGATTGGATAAGGAGAAGGAAGATGAAGCTTTTATTGGGAAGATGAAAGAAAAGCTGAATGAAATGTTACCAAAAGCAAAAATGCAGGTGTTAAAGGAATTCTTAACAACAAATACATTTGGGACGCAAGAATTGGATTATTACAAGCATCTGTTTGAACCGAAGGAACTGACAAAGCTCCTAAAGCTTGTTGTTTTAACAGTTGATAAGTCTATACATGACCACAATTCTTATGTTCAATCTGAGGAGTTTGAACACTTTTATGCCCTAAAAGAAATGGCTACGTCAGAAATAGAGAAAACTCAATCTGTCTGGCTTTCAACTACTGTTGGAGAAAAGGTTGTGATTTTAATCGAGAGTTGTTCTGATGATCAGCTTATCTCAATCTTAGAAGATGTGGGACATCACTTTACACACTTTTATCAGTTGACGTTCACAAGTGCAGTAACGAGGGAAAGTACTTTGACGGAATTGAGACAGCTGTACCGAGAAGCCTTACAAGGTCTAGCAGAACGATTTTATTTAGAGGAAGGAGGAATTATTTCAACGGGGCTCATCGATCGGCAGCCGTTTCGTATCGATGAACTTCAATTTAATCATGAAGAACTATTGGTCTTTATTCGAAGCGGAAACATGGTAGAAACGAATCATTATCTTAACCATTACTTCTCTTATATCGCGGAAAAAAAGTACGATGTAGGTATTGTAAAGGCTCATAGCTTAGAGCTATATATGTCTATCATTCGTCAGGCTTCAAATGAATTAATGGATGAATTGTTTGCAGTGGTGGCACAGTTTCAAAGGTTACAAACGTTTCGTCAAATTGAAGAATTTATGATGCAAAACACAAGTAAGGTCGTAAGTGAAAATTACAAATCAACCAAAAAGCAGATAAGTACGACCATTCAAAGACTTTGTGACTATGTTGAATCCTCCTACTGGGATTCAGAATTATCGTTACTACAGCTTTCAACTGACGTCTTTTACATGAATGCAGATTATTTAGGAAAGCTGTTTAAAAAAGAAATGGGGGAGAAATTCTCTCACTATTTAATGAAGCTTCGAATTAAAAAAGCCATTGAACAAATGTGTGAGATTGAAAATAGTAAAGTAGCAGAAGTGGCGGAATTAGTGGGGTTTGGAAACAATCCACGTTATTTTAGTCAAGTCTTTAAAAAGCAAACGGGCTACACACCAAAAGAATATAAAGAGACCTATTGTTTTAGCGCATCTGAAAAATAATCATAAACCTGTTAAAAATACTTCATATTATGCCAGGAGGCGAACAGATGAAAAAATCAAACGGTTTATTCATGGTTTCAGGGGTTGCAATAGCTCTTATCCTCACCGGTTGTCAAGAAAAGGCCACAAGTGAAGTAAAAGATGATGGGATGGAGGAAGTCACGCTACGAATGTCATGGTGGGGATCTCAATCACGGAATGATCTTACCTTGGAGATTATTGAAAAATATGAGGAGCAAAATCCACATGTGACAATTAAGCCTGAATTTACTGGATGGGACGGATACTTCGAGAGAATGGCCGCTCAAGCAGCGGGAAATAACCTACCTGACATCATGCAACAAAACTTCGGGGAATATTTAAATTTGTATGCTAGTCAAGGATTACTAACAGACCTCTCGACCTTTATTGAGGATGGCACCTTAGATGTTAGTCAAGTAGAGGATGACATCTTACAGATGGGTGAAAAAGATGGAAAGCTGCTAGGTATTCCGACGGGGACAAATGGGTTAACGGTTGCTTACAATAAACAGCTATTAGAAGAAGCAGGTATTGCACTTCCGACGAATGATTGGACATGGGACGATTTTAAAGAGATTGCAGAGCAAGCACACGCTGAACTCGACATATACGGATCAGGTTCGCTTGGTACGGGTAATACATTTGAGTACTACCTTAGAGAGAATGGATATACCCTTTTTAATCAAGATGGGACAGCACTTGGGTATGACGATGATCAGTTATTAGTAGATTATTTTACGTTTAATAAGGATTTAGTGGATGCTGGTGTTATACCAGGATTAGATGTGACCAATCAAATTCAAGGTCTAGAAGACGAACTGATTGTTCATAAAAAGTCCCCAATCGCCTTTGTCCATTCCAATCAAATTCTGGCCCTTTCAAATGCAGGAGATTACTCATTTGATTTGAATGTATTACCTGGTGAGAACAGTGAGCGAGGAATGTATTTAAAACCTTCTATGCTTTGGTCAGTTAGCGAAAACTCAACACAAAAGGAAGAAGCAGTTAAGTTTATTGATTATTTCGTGAATGAACAAGAAGTCTACAACATTAGCGGTTCAGAGCGTGGAGTACCAATCAATAATGAAATTAGAGAAACAATGAGGGCGAATCTAAGCGAGGTTGAAGCGAAGATTTTTGATTACATTGAATACCTTACCGAAAATAGCTCTCCTATTGATACGAATTTCCCTTCCGAAGCAAGTGAAATCTTCAACGCGTTAGAACAAGTGGATGAGCGAGTGATGTATGGTCAGATTACTCCTGAAGAAGGAGCAACTGAGTTTAGAGCTGATTCAGAAAGAATTTTAGGAGGGAACTAACAAGATTACAAGAACAGATGGAATTCACTAAAAAACACTGATGAATCTTTTCAGTGTTTTTTTTTTTTGTGTTGAACGTTAATAGATTCTATTGAAGTGAACCCTCATTTTTAATCATCGCTTTACACATTATTTGTTATCTCTGTTTTTTGAACATTTTAGATCTGATTATTTGATTCCCAGAAAAATAAGGATGGTGTACGATTAGTACAGCTTAAGAAAGCGCTTTCAAAATATAAAGGGGGTTGCTTGATGAAAAAGAAATGGATGTTTTTAACGGCTTCTGTATTAACGGCTTCATTAGCCTTAGCTGCATGTGGAGGGGCTTCAGATACGGGTGGAGAAACAACCGACTCTGAAGGTGGTGGCAGTGGTGATGAGCAAATCAAGTTGCGTATGTCTTGGTGGGGTTCTCAGGAACGTCATGACATGACATTTAAGATTATCGAAATGTATGAGAAAGAAAATCCAAATATTAAAATTGAGCCGGAGTTCACTGGATGGGATGGCTACTTTGAGCGTATGGCTGCTCAAGCTGCAGGAAATAACCTTCCGGATATCATGCAACAAAATTTCGGTGAGTACCTAAACCTATATGCAAGTCAAGGGTTACTTGCAGATCTAAATGAATTTAAGGATAGTGGGGAACTTGATTTAAGTAAGGTAGATGAATCGATTGTTCAATCAGGAATGAAAGATGACCAGTTATTGGGAATCCCATCAGGTACCAATGCTCTGACTGCGGTTTACAACGCAGAGATGCTGGAGGAAGCTGGAGCAGATCTGCCAACGGATGATTGGACATGGGATGATTTCGAGGAAATTGCCTACAAGGTTCATGATGAACTAGACACATATGGGACTCGCTCTTATGAAGCAGGTAACATTTTCGAATACTATCTAAGAGAGCAAGGGTTTGCCCTGTTTAATGAAGATGGTACTGCTCTTGGATATGACGATGATCAAATTCTTACAGACTATCTGACAAGAGCAAAAGAAATGGTAGATGCAGGAGTTGCTCCTGGATACGACGTGATTCAGCAGATTCAAGGGATTGAAGATGAATTGATTGTACACAAAAAAGCTCCGTTTGATTTAAGATGGTCCAACCAAATGAAAACAATGTCAATGGCAGCGGATTACACATTTGATCTTAATGTGTTACCTGGAGATAACATAACACAAGGGATGTATCTAAAACCAGCGATGCTTTGGTCTGTAAGTGAGAATTCAGAGCACAAAGAAGAGGCGGTTAAATTCATTAACTTCTTCACGAATACGAAAGAAGTATTTGACACAATCGGATCTGACCGTGGTGTTCCAATTAACAATGAAATTCGCGAACAAATGCGTGCCGACTTAGACGAAATTGAAACGAAAATCTATGATTACATCGATAAAGTAACGGAAAACAGTTCACCAATTGATACAAATTTCCCTGCTCAATCATCTGAAATTCTAAACGAGCTAAATACAATTGATGAGCGAGTGATGTATGGACAAATTACACCTGAAGAAGGCGCTGCTGAATTCAGAAAGTCAGCTGAAATGATTCTAGGAAATTAATGTTGAGGAAGTGATCCTATCATGAATATGTGAAGGGGATCACTTTCTTTGGCTAAAGAAAATGATCTGTAAGGAGTGGAGATTATGGCACAAAACCAGACGGGTAAAGAAACTGTAGTTCCAGTTAAACCGCCTTTTAAAAAGCCGTTTAAACGACCTAAACGATTGCGTACAGGCTATGAAGAAGTGTCAGGGTATGCATTTATTTCGCCATTTATTATTGGATTAATTGCCTTTACGCTTTACCCGATTGTTTATTCACTTTATCTTTCCTTCACGAACTATGGGATGGGTGGAACATATGAATGGATTGGACTAGGTAACTATGAACGAATGTTCACGTCAGATGATACGTGGAGACAGTCATTAAAAGTAACCTTTTTATATGCGGGTACTGCGGTGCCTATACGCCTTGTATTTGCACTTATGGTAGCGGTTGCCCTTAACAAAATTGTCGAAGCTGTAGGTCTTTATCGAACAATGTTATACCTTCCGTCTGTAGTAGGAGGAAGTATAGGAATCTCCATTATGTGGAGACAGTTATTTGGTAACGATGGTGCCTTTAACTCTGTGTTAGCATCGATCGGACTACCGACTCATTCATGGCTTGGTGATCCTGGTACAGCGATTTGGACACTTGTTGCTTTATATGGATGGCAGTTCGGTTCATCGATGCTTATTTTCCTTGCTGGGTTACGAAACATTCCAAAAACGTTTTATGAGGCATCTGCTGTAGATGGTGCTAAGCCTTGGCAGCAATTCTTTAAGATTACGATTCCTTTGTTAACGCCAGTGATCCTTTTTAACACGATCATGCAGACGATCCAAGGATTTATGGCATTTACCCCAAGTTTTATTGTCACGAATGGTGGACCAATGAACAGTACACTCCTATATGTACTGTATATGTACCGTCGTGCCTTTGAATTCTTTGATATGGGTTATGCATCCGCGATGGCATGGGTCATGTTAGTTATCATAGCGATCTTTACAGCTGTTATCTTTAAAAGCTCTGATAAGTGGGTTCACTATAACGATTAACAAAGGAAGGAGACGAACACATGGATACCAAACGAAAAAAACGCATAAAGAAAATTGTCCAACATATTTTAATGATCATCTTTACGCTTATTATGCTTTATCCTTTGGCCTGGATGGTGATGAGTTCATTTAAACAAAGTTCGGATGTGTTTGTGGATGCACACACATTAATACCTAGAGAATGGGCTTTTAATAACTTTTCAGAGGGTTGGCAAGGATTCGGTGGAATAACATTCACCACGTTCTTTAAAAACTCATTTGTGATCACTGTTATTTCCACCATTGGAAGTGTGATTTCCTCAACATTTATTGCGTATGGTTTTGCACGCATAAAATTTACAGGCAAAAAATTATGGTTTGTCTTAATGATGTTAACATTAATGCTTCCATATGAAATGGTTATGATCCCTCAATACGTGATGTTCTCAGGTTTTGGCTGGATCGATACGTACCTGCCATTAATTTTACCGACATTCTTTGGTGTACCATTCTTCATCTTTTTGATTATGCAATTTATTCGGACCATTCCAACTGAGCTGGATCAAGCTGCAAAAATCGATGGCTGTAATACATTCTCCATCTTTTTCCGAATCATTGTCCCACTAGTTGTGCCGGCAATGATGACAGCAGCCATCTTCTCATTTTATTGGAGATGGGATGACTTTATGGGCCCGTTAATTTACCTAGTAACACCTGAGAAATATCCAGTTTCACTTGCTCTTAAGTTGTTCTCAGACCCGAGTGCTGTGACAAACTGGGGCGCAATGTTTGCGATGACAACCGTTAGTATTTTACCGGTGTTCTTAATCTTCTTCATCTTCCAGCGTTACATTGTAGATGGTATTAGTACAAGTGGATTGAAATCTTAACGGGTAAAACATGAATTCAGTGTAATTGATCAGATAGGAGAGATCACAATGGAAATGAATCGACTGTTTACTGGAATCTATAATCTCTGTAAGTGGATCACCTATTTCTTCTGGCTCAACCTGTTTTGGGTGGGTGGAACCTTATTAGGTGGAATTGTGCTAGGCTTTATGCCTAGTACAACAGCTGTTTTTGCGATAGCACAACGAACGGCTGCAGGAGAAGAAGACATTCCTTTATTCAAAACATTTGTCCGTGAGTACCGTCAGTCCTTCTTGCTCTCAAATGGAGTTGGGGGTATTCTATTTGTTATCTCTGCTATCTGGTACATTGATTTTATGTTTGTCAGACAATGGGAAGGTGCGTTCCATTCGGTTATGCACGTTGCGCTCATTGTGATTGGTCTTTCAATAGGAATGCTCATGATGTATGTTTTTCCAGTTTTAGTTCACGATCAAATGTCGATTAAGAAGACACTAAAAAAAGCACTCTTTATTGGTTTTCTGCACCCAGCTAATATGGTGTTTCTATTCGTTAGTCTATTATCGACTTACTATTTTTTAATTTACCTTCCTGGTTTAATTCCTTTAGTTGGAATTAGTTTCTTTATTCACGTAAACATGTGGATCGCCTACAAAGGCTTTGAACGCATTCATGAGATGCACGGGAAGCATCAAAGAAAGCAAGCTGACACGCAGGCATCGGTATAAACTTAGTTGAGAAAAAGAGAGTGTTCTTTTAAAAGACATTCTCTTTTTGTTTTTTAGGTTAAATTATCTAACATAAATAGTGTGATCTCTCTCATTCTTGGGTATAAAGCAAAGAATACTCGATTGATGAAAAAAGGTGGGAGGGATTAGCATGCAGAAGCTTGAAGTTATGCAGTATTTGAATATTCTAGGATTAAAAGAGGAGCAACCTTCTTACACCTTTTTGGCGAAGATTGTGCGAGCGCATGTGTTTTGTTTTCCATTTGAGAACATAGGAAAAGTGATAAATTTTGATCAAAATACATTTCAGGTAGATGCACTTCCAACATTAGCAGAGTTTATCGAACAATTTAATCAGTATCAGTTCGGTGGAACGTGTTATGTATTAAATAGTATGTTAAATCAATTGTTAAATGAGCTTGGATTCACAAGCTATAACATCCATTTAGGTAAGGATCATTTAGCGATCATAGTTACGCTCAATGGAGAACATATCTTTGTTGATTGCGGGGTGGCAGCACCCATTTTTACTCCAGTTCGAATTGAGAAAAATCATATGTATGAGTTCACATACAATCAAGAGACGATCCACATTCGTCATTTGAGTAAACAGAATTATGAATTCGCAAGGTTTATCAAAAGGAAGCTAACAGAAGATTGCTGGACATTTTCCACGAACCCAACAGACCCCTCGTTTATAAAGGATATGGTTCGGCGGTCACACCAACCTACAGCAACGTATATGTCAGAGCTTCGATGTCAGCTTTGGAAAAAGAGCTGCAATATGCGCATACGAAATAATCAATTACGTATCTACTATCCGGATGGAACAACGGAGAAACGAGTGTTCAAAACATCTAATGAGATTGAAGAATGTGTTCATAATGAATTTGGATTCAGCAAACTACCTGTGAAACGAGCCATTTCAATTCTCGAGGCATCTGGCATTCATATCTTTCAACAGGAGGATGCTGCTAAAAATAGTATTGAAGAAAAAGTGTAGAGACATTCCCCTTTTTAACATCGGATCATAAACGATTCCAATTATTTTCTTATTCTGAGTATCATTTGGGTTTTAAGTAAATAAAACAGGGAATAAGGAAGTGGAGATCGTGTAAGGGGGAAATTACCATGTTAAAAAAGAAAAGATTAACGACCACTAATAGAGACAGTATGGTTGATATTACACGTGAAGTCGAAACGGTTGTTAAAGACTCCAACATAAAAGAAGGACAGGTTGTTATATATTGTCCACACACAACAGCAGGGATTACGATTAATGAAAATGCAGATCCTGATGTTAAAGAAGATATGCTAATGAGCTTCCAAGAAGTATACCCGTGGGAGCATCAACAATATAAACACGCTGAAGGCAATAGTGCAGCCCACTTAAAAGCGAGCACTGTTGGTTCATCACAAACCGTCATCGTTTCTGAAGGCAAATTAATCCTAGGCCAGTGGCAAGGGATTTACTTTTGTGAGTTTGATGGCTCAAGAGCTAGAACCTATTATATAAAAGTCAGCTAGTTGGGAGAGTGATCGTGTGAAGGCAGAGGTCATCTGGAAATCAAAAGCAATGCTTGGTGAGGGACCTTTTTGGGATGAGAAGCAGCAAGTTCTTCACTGGGTTGATATTGATGGATGTAAGTTAAACACCTATTCACCTAACGAAAAAGAAAATACTCAGCTTTCCTTTGGCCAAAAGGTAACAGCTGTTGTGAAGCGTAAAAAAGGCGGATACATATTGGCAATGACAGACGGTCTCTATTTATTTGATGCGGATCGTCTAGAAAAAGTTGCTTCCCCTGAAAAGATTGTACCGTATCACCGATTTAATGATGGGAAATGTGACCCGGCTGGACGCTTATGGGCTGGAACAATGGTTATGGAGGGCTCAGAAAAGGATGCTGCGCTTTACAGACTCCATACAGACTATTCATGTGAGAAAGTGATTGAAGGCGTCCAGATTTCAAATGGATTAGCATGGGATACGAAGAACAGTAGTATGTATTACATTGATACACCAACACAACAGGTTGTCTCATATCAATACCATCAGGAAAGTGGAGAGATTGATGGAAAAAAAGTCGTTTATACCTTTCCGAAATCAGAAGGCTCCCCAGATGGTATGACGATTGATCAAGACGGAATGCTTTGGGTCGCGATGTACAACGGCTGGCAAGTCATTCAATTAAATCCTTATACCGAAGAAATTATTCAGCGAGTTGAAGTAGGTGCAAAATGCGTTACGTCCTGTGCCTTTGGTGGAGAAGACTATCAAACTCTTTATATCACAACGGCTTCTAGTAATGACGAGAATGACCCACAAGGTGGTAACTTGTTTGCCGTTCATACTAAATCAAAAGGCTATAAGCCCGATGAATTTGCAGGTTAAGAATCATTTTTTCTGCTAACACTTGTAGAAGTGGAACGATGGTATAACCGAATAGATAAGCTTGAATGATGGGCGATTATTCCACTAGCTGGAATGTTCGCTCTTTCTTTTGCTTTTTAGCTTATTTTTTTACATGATTCGTCACGATTATGCATAATCAAATTATGCTACAATTCAACTTAGATCTTTTTCGGAATGTACAGGAGGAAAACATGGCCGATTCAAATTTGATGCGCGGTACAAAAGTTTTAACCGCTGCAACACTTGCTTCAAAAATTTTAGGCTTTATTTACGTCGTTCCCTTCTCTGCTTTAGTTGGTCAAACAGGGTTAGGGTTATATTCGTATGGGTATACGCCTTATACCATACTTCTCAGCTTAGCAACGTTGGGGTTTCCACTCGCTGTTTCTAAGTTTGTTTCCAAATATCAATCAATGGGTGATTACGAAACGGGATACCGACTGTTTAAATCTGGGTTACTTGTGATGAGCATAACCGGTTTATTAGCCTTTCTTCTCTTATTTTTTATGGCGCCTGTTATCACGCCTCTCGTTTTGCCGAATGAACAGGCAGGTGTAAACTCTTACGAGGATATTACCTTTACAATTCGTATGGTCAGTGTTGCTCTGCTAATTGTCCCAATTATGGGGATGATCCGAGGGTACTTTCAGGGGTCGGGGCAAATGATGCCAACAGCCGTATCTCAAGTGATTGAACAAATTGTGCGCATCTGTTTTATCTTGTCGGCTGCTTTTTTAATTATGAACGTAGGGAATGGTGAAATCGGACTGGCTGTAGGTTTTGCTACCTTTGGTGCATTTATCGGAGGTTTGGCTGGGCTGGCCGTGCTTCTTATGTATCTCTTTAAAAGTCGAACAACCATTATAGGTCTAGCACAAAGCAAACACTCTAAAAAACCATTGCCATTAAAAGCAATGTACAAAGAGCTTATATGGTATGCTGTTCCTCTTTCCATTGTAGGTTTGGCCATTCCGTTATTTCAGTTGATTGATACGATGACCATTAATGGAGCACTTGCACGTATCGGAATGGGTGAGGTTTCCGAGAATTTTGTTGGCGTACTGACGCAATCGGCGCACAAAATCGTATTAATTCCTATGGCTTTAGCAACGGCATTGTCGATTACACTTGTACCAACCATAACAAGAGCTTATACAGAAGGTGATCAAGTTAAACTTCAACGTCTAATCACGCAAACCTTCCAACTGATCCTATTTATCACGTTGCCAGCAGCTGTTGGTCTAGCCGTACTATCAGATCCAATCTTTGTTGCGTTATTTAGTATTGAAGACTTGGCCATTGGAGGAGAAACACTACAATATTACGGTCCAATCACGTTATTATTTTCTCTTTTTTCTGTTACAGCAGCTATTCTTCAAGGAATTAATCGACAAGTGCTTGCGATCACAGCTCTTCTTTCTGGGTTAATTCTTAAGCTTGCATTAAATCATCTGTTGCTTGTCTCAATGGGACCAAATGGAGCTATTTTAGCAACCTACATTGGATTTATCGTAGCTATAGGCGTGACTGTATGGGGAATCGGGAAATATACGTCATTTTCTTATCAGAAGATTGTTCAAAGAGCGTGCATCCTTCTAGGCTTTTCTCTCATCATGGCAGCTGTTGTTTGGTTTATCACGATGGGACTTCGTTTAAGCTTTCCATTAGAAAATCGCTTTAATAGCTTTGTATTATCAGGGGTAGGTGCATTATCTGGGGCCATTGTTTATGCTTATTTAACATATCGCTCCGGGTTAGCTGAGGTAGTACTAGGAGAACGGTTTAGGAAACCAGATTGATGTTTAGAGATTTTGCGTCATTGGCGCACGATTTTCAACAAGTTATGACAGCTTCCTCCTCTTTTTCAAAAGCCCACGCTCTGCTATAATAAAAGGACTGACTATGTTCGGGTGAAGTGGGGGAGGCAATGAAGTATTCAATAATAAAAGATCATGATTGGTTGCTAATCCTGACAGTTTTTGCGCTGGCTTCCTTTGGTGTGTTAATGGTTTTTAGCTCAAGCTATGTGGAAGGTATGTATATGGGAGAAGGAGGAAGTGGAGATCCTTACTTCTTCTTGAAACGGCAAGCTGTCTGGTTTTTACTCGCCACCATTCTTTTTATCTTTTTTATGCACTTTAATTATCATGTGTTTAAGAAATTAACGCCGTTTATTTTAATCTTATCTTTTTTATCGTTATTTCTGGTATTGGTAGGATTTGGTAGTTCGGGCGGAGGAGCTCAACGTTGGTTGCAGCTTGGGCCATTTAGACTTCAACCTTCCGAATTTGTTAAATTAGGCATGGTTATTTATCTTGCTCAAGTCTATTCTCAAAAGCAAGTGTATATTCATAAATTTATTAAAGGAGTCCTGCCGCCTTTAATTGTAGTTGGATTGATCTTTATTCTTATAATGCGTCAACCGGACCTAGGAACGGCAACAGCGATTTTAATGGTTACGTTCTTTATCATCTTTTTATCGGGAGCGCGCTGGATACATATCATTGGTCTAGGTGTTGTTGGTGGTTCGTTATTTACAGTATTAGCAGTTTCCGAATCATACCGTTTTAGACGGTTAACCTCATTCGTTGATCCGTTTGCTGATCCGATGAACGATGGTCTCCAGCTCATTCAAGGGTATATAGCATTTGCGCATGGAGGGCTGACCGGAACTGGATTAGGTGGTAGTGTACAGAAGCTGTTATATCTACCTGAAGCACATACTGATTTTATCTTAGCGATTATCTCAGAAGAACTTGGAATTCTTGGTGTGTTGTTTGTTTTGGCGTGTTATGGGGTGATCCTCTTTAAAGGAGTACTTGTCGGAATTAAGTGTAAGAACCCATTCGGCAGCTTACTTGCTTTTGGTATTGTTTTTCAATTGGCCATTCAAGTGGTCTTTAATATTGGCGCGGTGAGTGGTTTGCTACCAATTACCGGAATTACGTTACCTTTAGTAAGTAATGGTGGATCATCACTACTTGTAACGATGGTATCTATTGCCATTTTGGCGAATATATCACGTCATAACATTCGTCAAAATCGTTTAAAAGAAGATTTTGATAATCAGGTTAAAACAGCCTAGCAGGAGGGCTTAACCTTATTTGTGGAGGAATAACATGCAAGAAAGAAAATCAAGCCTTCAACAGCTTGACTATACGTTATTGTTTCTAATGTTTGTGTTAATGTGTATTAGTTTGTTGGCCATATATAGTGCATCTGGACAATACAATGTCGATCCTAGTTACTTTGTGATCCGGCAGCTTATCTGGTTTGCTGTTGGAGCTGTCATTATTGTTGGTGTAATGTTTGTAGATTATGATTTCTTTAAAAACTTAACAGTGCCTGTCTATGCATTTGGTATGCTTCTGTTATTGATCGTTGAATTTTTTGGGGTCTACCGCAACGGAGCGCAACGTTGGATTAACTTAGGTGTAACAGAAATCCAGCCATCAGAGTTTATGAAGATCTTTTTAATTCTTGCTCTAGCGCATTTATTATATAAAGTAACAACTCATCGAAAAGATACCTCTATACAGGGCGACTTAATCATTCTGTTTAAAATCTTGGCCTTAGGTGTTCCGCCGTTTTTCTTAATTCTGAAACAGCCGGATTTAGGAACAGCACTTGTTATTGCAAGTATCATCGGTGTTATGATTTTAATGTCAGGAATTAGATGGCGAATTTTAATTTTTATGTCTGTCCTAGTCATATTGGGAATTTCAATTCTGGTTTGGCTCTATAATGCTCATTTTGATATATTCAATATTTTTATCAAGTCTCATCAGCTTGACCGAATTCTTGGCTGGTTAGATCCGGATGGAGATACATCGGGGATTGGTTATCAATTAAATTTAGCGTTACAAGGAATCGGTTCAGGTCAGTTTTATGGGAGTGGCTTTATGCAGGGCGTTCAAACTCAAAGTGATACCCTTCCTGAAATTCATACTGACTTTATCTTTGCTGCCATTGGCGAGGAGTTTGGGTTCTTTGGAGCGATGGTACTACTTGTTACGTATTTCTTATTATTTTACCGGATGATTATGATTGCTCTAACATGCAATAATTTGTATGGATCGTATCTTGTAGCTGGTGTCATTGGTCTGCTTGTGTTCCAAGTCTTTCAAAACATTGCAATGACGATTGGTTTAATGCCAATCACAGGGCTTGCGTTGCCGTTTATTAGTTACGGGGGAAGTGCTTTACTTACGAATATGCTCGCGATGGGAATCATTCTGAATGTAAATATGAGAACAAAGCATTATATGTTTGAAGCGAGAGAATCAGTTGCCGAATAAGGTGACTGATTCTTTTTTATGCAAAAAAAGGAATAAACTCTGTCCAAAAAAGGGAGGAGTCGATATAATGAAGGGAATTGGAAATTAGGTGGGGCTATGATGTTAAAATCAAAGATAGATTATAATATGCTTTTTCTTCTCTTTCTCTTTATGGTGATTAGTTGTTTTTACATATATGAAGCACAGGAGCTTCAACAGTATTCAACTAACTTTATGCTCAGGCAATTAATCTTTTTCGTTGCATTATTTATGTTAGTCATTGCCATGTCGTACATTGATATTGATTATATTAAACAGAGCCATTGGTTTTTATATGGATTTGGAATCATTATTTTAATAGGCCTTCTCGTTGTACCGGACTCCCTTGTGAGGGGAGAAGATAACGGGGCGGTACGCTGGTATAACTTGCCTGTGATTGGTTCATTCCAACCTGCAGAGCTAACAAAGATCTTTTTAATTGTTACCTTTGCTAACATCATTGGTAAACATAAAGAAGGTTCATCAAAATGGAAAAGTGATGTCTGGTTAATCATTAAGGTTGCGGCTCTATGCGCTCCTGTTGCGTTATTATTAATTGAGCAGCCTGATATGGGAACAATTATGCAGATTGCAGCGATTGTTTTATCTGTGTTACTTGTATCAAAAGTTAGTTTAAAGTGGATTCTTTCAATGATTCTTATTCCTGTCACAGCCATACTTAGCTTTGTAATGGTTTATTTTACACGGATGGATTTATTAGAGAAATATTTTTTTGTTCATCTTGAAGATTACCAAGTAAAACGTTTTCATGGATGGTTAAATCCGACAGAATATGTGGATGAAGCATTCCAAGTTAATTTAGCGATGAGAGCAGTAGGCTCAGGTCGATTAAATGGAATTGGGGCAGAGAATAATAATTACTATATCCCTGAAGCGCATACTGACTTTATTTTTGCGATAATTGCCCATACTCATGGGTTTATAGTGGCGTGTATACTTATAAGTATTTACTTTATTCTCTTATACCATATTGTTATGATAGGTTTTCAATCAACAAACCAATTTGACCTATGTATTTGTGCCGGAGTGGCAGGATTATTTGCTTTTCAAATCTTTCAAAACATTGGAATGAATATCGGGTTACTCCCAGTTACTGGGTTTTCATTGCCGCTTGTTAGCTATGGAGGAAGTTCGTTATTGACAGCTGGTTTATCACTTGGTTTAGTCTTATGTGTAAAAGCAAATCGAAGAGAATATATGTTTGAAAAGTCTGAGGAAATGTAGGAAATGAGGCAATTAGAATGAGATTAGACAAGCTTCTAGCTGATGCAGGATATGGCTCAAGAAAAGAAGTGAAAAAGCTTTTAAAGTCCGGGGTTGTTTCAATTAACCAGAAAGTAAATAAAGATCCAAAAACACAAGTAGATCCTAGTTCCGAGGAAGTCATTGTTGCGGGCGAGGCTGTTCATTATCAATCTGAGGTTTATTTAATGTTAAACAAACCAAAAGGGGTCATCTCTGCAACGGAGGATTCCATGCATAGAACAGTGATTGATTTAATTGATGAGAAGTGGGCGTCTTACTCCATTTTTCCTGTAGGTCGATTGGATAAAGATACTGAGGGATTATTATTGCTAACAACAGATGGTTCGTTTTCACATCGATTGATGTCCCCGAGACAGCATGTGTCAAAGGTATATCAAGCTAAAATTGACGGAATGGTCACTGATGAAGACATCGAAGCATTTCGCGTAGGTGTTGAGCTTGATGACGGGTACGTAACAAAGCCTGCAGTACTCACTATTTTAGAATCCAATGAGATCTCCAACATCGAACTGACGATAACTGAAGGCAAATTTCACCAAGTGAAACGAATGTTTAAGGCAAGAGAGAAAACCGTATTAGCTCTTAAGCGTAGAGCAATCGGCAAGCTTGATCTCGATGAATCACTTGCGCCTGGTCAATATAGAGAACTAACGGAAGAAGAGTTAGCCTTATTTGAATAAAAGCCAAAAGAGACCGAGGCACACAACGTTGCCTCGGTCTCTTCATGTAACAGGTCTACTATGAAACCCTTGTTTTTTTGTTAGTTGTACTCCATTTTCCACGTGTAGGGCTTGTCACGAGTTTGTTATACTCTAAAACGTTCAAGTCACGTTGGATCGTCCGTTGAGTAATTCCGAACTCTTCAACCAATTCATTCGTCGTGACGGTCCCCCTTTGTTTGATGTAGAGGTAAATGGACTTAATACGAGTCAGCATGCGATCAGTTGAAGTTTTCAAAACACCACTCCTTATACATAATCATGACTAGATCCTGTTGCTAAATGTATGCAGAATAAATCCACATCATGCACGGTTCTTTAATGATTCATGTGCGTCAGGGACGTGTTGTCTTTCTAAAGTGATGTTAGATCAGATTATCTTCTATCTGTTTAATCTGATAAAACATATACTTCCCTAGACACGTATATTTTACAACGGCTTGTCTAATTTATCAAGGATTTTGTTTGTGTATTTTCATGTAATGACAAACTATACGAATGAAAAACCGAACATTGTATTCAGGTGAACGTTCCGACTTTATTAAAAATGTTGCTGAATTCGTTTCTGTTACTGGATAGAAGATCAAATCCCTTTGAACAAAACCGAACATTGAATGAATCTGTATGGAAAATGTTCACTATGCATCCTTTACTCAAAAGTAAATAAGTCAGTTGAAAGATATCGCTCTCCTGTGTCACATGCAATCGCGACTACCGTATCGTGAGGGCTTAAACGCTTAGCCACTTCTAAAGCTGCGAAGCAAGCAGCTCCGGAAGAGGGACCAACTAATATGCCTTCTTCACGTGCAAGTGCTCGTGTCACACGATAAGCATCTTCGTCCTTAATTTTTTGGATCTCGTTATACACCTCTGTATTTAGAATGGGAGGTATAAATCCTGGGCTTGTCCCAACTAATTTATGAGGACCTGGTTTTCCACCTGAAAGCACTGGAGAGCCAGCTGGTTCAACTACATGGATGGTCACATCAGGGTAGAGTTCTTTTAATTCCTCCCCCGTACCTGTCACAGTTCCTCCCGTTCCAGAGGCAGCAACAAATGCTGAAAGCTTTCGATCAACCTGATCCAACGATCGTTTAATTTCATGTGCTGTTGTTTTCCGGTGTGCATCTGGGTTTGAGGGGTTCTCAAACTGCATTGGCATAAAGCTATTTGGAATTTCCTTTACAAGTTCATGTGCCTTTTCAATGGCACCAGGCATTTTCTTTTCGCCATCTGTAAGGACAACTTTGGCTCCGTAAGCTTTTAACAAATTAATACGTTCCTGTGACATCGTATCTGGCATAACGAGAATGGATTTATAACCTCTTGCAGCAGCGTTCATTGCGATACCAATTCCGGTATTTCCGCTTGTTGGTTCAATAATCGTTGAACCAGGTTTTAAAAGACCACTTTTTTCTGCTTCAGCAATCATATTAAAAGCAGCTCGATCTTTAACTGAACCACTTGGGTTTTGCGATTCCATTTTTAAATACACTGCTGCTCCATTAGTGTCTGCCACACGTTGTAAGCGAACGAGAGGAGTATTTCCGATCAGTTCTGCTATGTTGTTATATACGTTCATGCTTCCACTCCTTTGAATCAATGACTGGTAATAGTTTATCATAAGACTAAGGATTCTATGATGAATTAGTCTCCCCGAAAAAATACAGCTCGAAAGTAGGGTACATTCGTTGGATGATCACTTTTTTATTGCATTACCTTTACCAGAAAAAATAAAACAACATCTCAAGGAACAACTAAGAAAAACGTGGCATGAAAATGGCTTTCAAAAGTGGGTTCACGAGGAGGACTATCACATCACGCTCGTATTTTTAGGAGCGGTCTCAAACGAGCAAAGACTGGAGATCGTGCGTTTACTTCGTGAACAGATTAGTCATTGGAAGCCTATAACATTGAAACTCCATAAGATGGGTACATTTGGATTGCCAAAAGCTCCACGTATCTATTGGGTAGGGGTAGAAGAGAATAGCGATTTAATGAGACTTCAAAAGGATATTCAGGATATTGTGGCTTCTTGTGGAATTCGAGTGGATAGTCGTCCTTATTCACCTCATATAACAGTCGCTCGAAAATGGAACAAAGAAACGAATTATGAAGCTAAACACGTGACCTTATTCGATAAACCATTTACAATCTCTCATGTGGATCTGTTTCAGTCCTTCCTAAAATCTGAACCGAAGTACAAACCCATCCACACATTACATCTAGGACGTGTTGACACATGAGAATCATTGCACGAATGGCAATACACCTGCTTATCTTAAGCGGGTTTTATCTTTTGGGGCTCGGCTTGCAATCGTGGCTGTCTATCCCTTTCCCGGGAAGTTTAATTGGTATGCTTCTTTTGTTGGTCTGCTTAATAAGTGGAGTGATCCCAGAAAGATTTGTTGATCTAGGAGCATCTTATCTACTTAAACATCTTTCGTTATTATTCGTTCCTATCATTGCAGGAGTTGTTGTTTTCCCTATTCTTTTCACAAGACATGGACTTATATTAATCTTAATAACAATGTTCAGCACAATGATGATTATTATCGTATCTGGATTAGTTAGCCAGTCCTTTGCACGAAAACAAGAAAGGAAATCCTAATGATTAATCTGTTACTTATGACCAGCTTAACTCTTCTTTGCTATGTTGGAGGAAGATGGATCTATCGACTATTTCCGAATCCGTTATTGCTACCGGTCATTACGGCAACGATTCTACTTTTATTTATTTTATTTTTGTTTGATATTCCGTATGAAACGTATATAGATGGTGCTGGGTGGCTTGAGTATGTTATTGGAATTGCTGTTGTGGCATTGGCTTATCCGTTATATAGACAACTAGCTATCCTTAAAAAATACCGAGTTTCGTTACTCATTGGAACAGCGGTTGGATCAGTAATCGGAGTGTTTAGCACATTTTTACTAACGAGCTTATTAGGTGTGGATCAAGGGACGATTGCTTCGCTCTTACCAAAATCCGTTACAACAGCAGTTGCTATTGATTTGGCTGAAACGGCGGGTGGGGAGTCTTCACTTGCTGCTATTTTTGTGACAGTGGCTGGAGTGACCGGAACCATTCTTTATCCACTGATCTGCAAATGGGTTCGAATTGAGCACGTTGTTGGTCGAGGGGTTGCCGTTGGGAGTGCGTCACACGCAATTGGTACAGCAAAAGCTCTTGAATTTAGTGAGGAAGAAGGAGCGATTAGCTCTGTAGCGATGACTCTATGTGCGATCATGGTTTCCATTCTTATACCTATTGTCGCGATGATCTGGTTTTAAGTGGAGGAAATGTTCGGCTCTCTTGTTCATTAATATGATAAACTAAATGAAAACGAATCTTGCGAGAGTGCCTGAGTCGCAAGCAGTCAACAGGAGGCGGAGCTGTGGCTCACATTATTCGTATTTCTGATTATACATCACGTTATCAAACGGATATTCAACGATATTCTAGCCAATTCACTCGTATGAAAAAGGAACGCTGGCATTATATGCAAGAATCTTGGAAAAGAGAATTCGCTGAAACCATTCGTCTTGAATACGAAGATTTATCAGAATCCTCAGCGATTGCTGAAGTCTGGTCAAAGGCTGTGAACAAAGTTCGGAACTGGACAACGGGAATACATGAACAAAAGAACGAAAAAGAGAGAGAACATGAAGCGTTTCAACAAACAAAGCAAGTGTTTAGAAATGAAACCTTTGAAAAGCAATTGCTTTGGGCTGGAATTCCTGACGAGGATCCGTTAAATCAGGATATGATCATAGACTGGAAGCATGATGAGTGGTTAAAACAACTTGGTATTGAGCTTCCTGACAATTGCTTCTTGTTTTATAAACCCGTACTCTATGTGAAGAAAGCTGAAATAGAACTAGATACGATATTAATTACCCCTACTGAGATCATATGTCTAACCTGCTTAGATGGGGAAGAATTAAGTGTATTTGAAGTGAGCTCAGATCGATATTGGATTGAATACGTGAACCAAGAACGTCGTAAACGACTTAGTCCAATTCCTGCTCTTGAGAGAATGGAGCGAGTCATAGGGAACATTCTCGCTCAGCATGATCGAAGTATGCCTATTCGAAGTGTGGTCATTGCAGCTAACTCAATTATTGATCATAGGACGATCGGAATGAAGGTTGATTTTCTAGACAAGCGATCATTCTCTGATTGGAAATTAAAGCTTGTTCAATCAAATGTTCCGTTAAAGCATCAACAAGTAAAGGCATGTGAAACGCTACTTCAGTATTGTGAAAGTAGGGAGTCAATAGAACCAAATTTAGCTAAACCTGAAATGTTCTCGTGAGATAGCATTGAAAGAGTTGGCTAGTCATCGTATAATAGGGAACTGGTTAAATAAATGCTCGTGAGAGAGATAGTGACTGTCCACGCAATAGTACGAGAGGAGAGTAGTTAGATGAGGACGGGAAGCGATCTTCTACACCAAGTGCGTCCTGAGGACTTCACTTGGTACCTTCGTCAAGTTCCGAATTGGATCGGAAACAAAGAATACATGATCGAACTTGAAGGAATTGATGGTTGTGTAAGTTTCGGTGAGACCATCAGAGAAGCTAAGAAAGGTTTATATGAAGCGCTTCACCTTTGGCTAAAACGTTACGGTGAAGAAGCTCTCCCAGTTGTTCAGAGCGACGGTGCTCAATTAATTCATCTTCTGCCTGAAATGACGGATGTTGAGGTGCGCTATATAAACGAAGAGCTGCAAAAGCTAATCTAATAAAAAAACTGATTCCAGTTGCGGAATCAGTTTTTTTATTAGGAAAAGACAATGGTTTTGTTTCCATGTATAATGACGCGGTCTTCGTGATGCCAATTTACCGCTCGGGCTAAGGCGATCCGTTCAACATTTCTTCCGGCCACTTTAAGCTCTGCACTCGAATAACGATGGTTTACTCGCATAATGTCCTGTTCAATGATTGGACCTTCATCCAGATCGTCTGTCACATAATGTGCTGTAGCACCAATTAGTTTCACACCACGTTCAAATGCCTTTGCATATGGGTTTGCACCAATAAAAGCAGGTAGGAATGAATGGTGAATGTTAATAATTTTTTTCGGGAATTCTTGAACAAAGGTTGGTGAAAGAATTTGCATATAACGGGCCAAGACAACAAAGTCAGCATCATGTTCTTTAATTAAATCAATCGCTTTTCTCTCTGCTTCCTGCTTACGTCCTTTTTCAACTGGAATATGGACAAATGGAATGCCATATCCTTCTACTTCCTCTTTTTGATCTGGATGATTACTGATCACAAGCGGAATATCTACGTGTAATTCGCCTGCTTTCCATTTCCAAAGGAGCTCTAATAAACAATGATTTTCCTTCGAAACGAAAATAACCATCTTCTTTTTGCGAGTTGCACGTTCCATTCGCCAGTCAAACTCAAACTCAGATGCGATTTCTACAAAACGTTCTTTTATTTGGTCAAAGTGATCGTTTTTTGAAGACCAGTCAAACTCAATACGCATGAAAAACATACCGCCCTCTGGATCGGTTGTATATTGATCCGACTGAACAATGTTTGCCCCTTGTTTTTGTAAGAAGCTTGAGATAGACGCGACAATTCCAGGTTGGTCAAGGCAAGCAACCAACAAACGTCCTCGATTAGTAGGTAAAGATTGGATCATGATGTTCCCTCCACAATATGAATAGCACCCAACAAAAAATAAGCGCATGATCGATTCTTTTCTTACATAGGCTTGCTACAGTAAGTCATTTTACTTACCATTCCTCTAACATCCATTAATATGTAAGGTTAGATCATAATGCAACTTATACGGGAAGGAGCTTTTCTTATTGAAGCAAACGACATACCCTACTGTCAATTCTCTTTTTATAAAGGCAGAGTTAATCCATATGCAGGTGGTCAGAGTTGTTTGCAGTAGAAGGCTGACTAAACAGGAACAAGAAAGGCTCTTGATCATATCTGATGAGGGTCCCATTTTCTTTACCATACAAAATCAACAGAACTCATGTCTGACTTTGTGCTTATCCAACTCCTTTCCGTTTGGCTCTCTTTGCATGGTAGGTTTCACGGGTGCCCTTGTTCCCATTCAGATAAAGGATGTTGTTCGTACACATCAGTTTGATCGGCAGTTTGAGTACACAGTAAACGATTTAGGTTTGAGTTATACGACGGAGGGCTCGACGTTTAAAGTATGGACGCCAACGGCCTATTGTGTTGAACTCATACTATTTAAGAGCTGGTTTACCCATACTTATGAATGCGTTCAATTAAAACGTGAAACAAGCGGAGTCTGGACATGTGAACTATTAGGAGATTACAGTGGATATTGGTATCAATATAGAGTATGTAACCCTGGAATCGAACCGGCTGATATTGTTGATCCCTATGCTAAATATGTATCCATAAACGGTCATAAAGCAATGATTGGCAAGCTAGCTCCATTACTAAATCAAAAATCGCTTGACGCGTTACCAAAAGAACAATCTATTCTCTATGAAATGCACGTTCGTGATTTTTCGGTAGCAAATTCGAGCGGCATAAAGGGAAAGGCTACATATAAAGGGTTGGTAGAGAGCGGAACGATAAACGAAGAAGGCTTTACAACTGGAATTGATTATGTAAAGCAGCTAGGGGTTACGCATGTTCAAATCATGCCGGTCCAGGAATTTCCGACAGCCGATGAAAGTAATCTGTTTAAATCCTATAACTGGGGATATGATACCACTCATTTTTTTGCTATAGAGGGTAGCTACTCGGAAGATCCATATCATGGATTTACTCGAGTATTAGAGTTAAGGGAAACCATCAATGAGTTTCATAAGCAAGATATAAGAGTGATTTTAGATGTGGTTTACAACCATGTGTATATATGGGAGCGTTCTAATTTAGAAAAATTAGTTCCTAGCTATTATTTTAGACACACTTCATCCGGAGAGATCAGTAACGGAACAGGAGTGGGGAATGATCTTGCCACAGAAAAAAACATGGTTCGAAAATTAATAGTGGATTCCATTCGTTACATTATCAATGAGTTTAATATTGATGGATTGCGTTTTGACTTAATGGGAATCATCGATCTCAAAACAATGAACTTGATCGTTGATGTATGTAATGAGTATAAAAAAGGTTTTTTTCTTTTAGGAGAAGGGTGGAACCTACAAACTGCTTATCCTGATGACAAGCTGGCTATCCTAGAACAGGCGAAAAAGCTGCCTGGCATTTCGTTCTTTGATGATCAGTGTAGAGATGCATTAAAAGGTTCAATCTTTTCACTGCAGGACAAAGGGTTTGGCCATGAGAATAGTCAACCTGAAAGAGTAAAAGATGCGTTAGGTGGAGGACAGGCTCGATTTAATTCTCCTACTCAAGCTATTCATTATGCTGAAGTTCATGATAACCAAACCTTATGGGACCGTTTAGTAAAAATTTATCCAGATGAAGGTCAATCCATTATACAGCGTCGTCATAGGCTTTTAACGAGTATGATACTGCTCTCTCAAGGAATTCCCTTCATACATGCAGGACAGGAATTCTGTCGCACTAAATTTGGAATTGAGAACAGCTACGCTCATCCAGATTGGATTAATCAGATGGATTGGAATCGACGGACAAGTTACAACGCCCACGTCAGCTATGTGAGAGGATTAATTAAGCTTAGGAAGTCGTATAAAGGGTTTCAGTTGAATACCTTTGAAGAAATAAATGATCAAATGATCTGGTTAAAAACTGAATCTGATTTTATGGTGTACCAATTACAGCACTATTCAAACAATCGTTGTTACTCTCAAAAAATGCTCGTTTTTCATAATGGAAGCCTTCAGGAAAAAACGTTGAATTGTAAAGTTTCAGGGATATGGCAAGTTTGCGTTGACGAAAAAGCTGCTTCTTTGGTACCATTGTATTCACTGCGTGGAGAAGAGCTTAAAGTCTCTCCGCTTTCTACACTGGTTTGTATTCAGTAGTATGAGTAGAGCTAGACAACGTGGCAGCTCTGCTTATTTTCGTTGATTTTTTACAAACGTTCTTGGTTCATTAGCTCAAATGCGATATAATTATATGAATGTGACCGATATATTTGAAAAGTAGAGGAAATTGAAGGTGAATGGGTTGGAAATGTTTTTAGGAGATGGCTGGGAGGTTCAACCGGCCGGAGGTGCAACAGGAGAAGCATATGTAGCCCGGCGAGGTGACCATCAGGTCTTTTTGAAACGAAATTCATCACCTTTTCTAGCGGTTCTTTCAGCTGAAGGCATAGTTCCGAAGCTGTTATGGACAAGACGCTTAGAGAACGGCGATGTCATTACGGCTCAAAGATGGGTTGAAGGTAAAGAATTAAAGGCCTATCAAATGAAGGATAGCCAAGTGGCCAATCTTCTCTCTACCATTCATGGATCGAGCGAATTACTTGATATGTTTAAAAGGATTGGTAATGAACCTCTCATTCCTGAAGTCATGTTAGAGAATTTGCATATTCAAACCGAATTGACGGGGTTGAACATAGATACGATTCAAGAAGGAATGACCTACCTCAGTAGGGAAATTGAAAAAGTAGTCAACTTTCCTAGTGTGGTGTGCCATTGTGATATCAACCATAATAATTGGATGGTAGATGACGAAACAAATAATTTGTATCTAATTGATTGGGATGGCGCAATGGTTGCCGATCCAGCTTTAGATATTGGATTGTTGTTGTACTCTTACATTGCAGAACAAGATTGGGAAGAATGGTTACATAACTATGGCATCCAGCTTGATCAGTCTCTTAGAGATCGGATGCACTGGTATGTTGTTGCTCAAACCATTACGCTAATTACTTGGCATTATGAACGAGGACAACCTGAAGAGGCTAAAAGGTTTGAAGAATACTTGGTTACGCTTCTATAATAGTAAGAAGCTCATCCATTCATCTGGATGAGCTTTTGTTATGAGTGTTATTTCCTGAGAAATGACGAGGATTATGTCGTTTGGTCTAGTGACAGTGAAGTCACCCAATCAGATACGTCATTCGTAAACGGTCGATTATCAAGCTGATGCTGCTCTTGAATCTGCTGAAGGGTTTGTAACATAGAAGGGTCTACGTTTGGATCTCTGGTTAAAGACTGAAGAAGTCGATCAATCTGATGAGCTTCTCCATCAGTCATGTACTGTTCTGTCGATTGATTTTGAAGTAGATCGCATAAAAGCTGTAATTTATGAGAATTTGAGAGGGTCATTTTGTTGACTCCTTTTTAAATGATTTGATGTTAATGTCACCATTTATGCAGTTAATATACAAAAGCAGGAGGATTAAAAATGAGATTAAGACATAAGCCATGGGCATCTGATGAATTAAAAAAACGAGATCACATTGTCATTCAAAATCCAAAGGAAATGGCGGGAAATTGGAAGCAAACCTTTGGCGATTACGATGAAATTCATGTTGAAGTAGGAACAGGTAAAGGAAAGTTCTTAGCAGGGATGGGAGAACTTCATCCAAACATTTTATACATTGGTGTAGAAAAATATCAAAGTGTTTTATATACAGCAATGGAGCGGGTAGAAGAAGCAGGGCTTAACAACGTAAAATTGTTGAGCCAAGATGTAGCAGATTTAGCGGATTTCTTTGCTCCTGGCGAAGTAAATCGTTTTTACATCAACTTCACAGATCCTTGGCCAAAGTCTCGTCATGAGAAAAGAAGGCTTACGTATAAATTATTTTTAGCTTTATATGAGAGCCTTCTGGTAAAGCAGGGAGAAATTCATTTTAAAACCGATAATCAGGGCTTATTTGAATATTCACTGCATAGTTTTTCGCTTTATGGAATGATTTTAAATCAAGTGAGCTTGAACCTTCATGAGAGTGGAATCGAAGGAAATGTAATGACTGAGTACGAAGAGAAATTCTCAAAAAAACAAATGCGCATTTATCGGTGTGAAGCAAAATTTAGAAACTAAAAAAGAAATCCGAGAAAGGATATCCTTTCTCGGATTTCTTTTTGTTATGACTGAATGAATTCTAACAGTGTGCCATTTTTTGTTTCAACAATAAACTCAAATTGAACGGTGCCGTCTGGAGTAGAAGTAGACATTCCACCACGATAAACCTCGTACTGAAGTCCGTAACGTTCGACTGTTTCTGGATTCATATGAATCCATGATCCACTAATCGTATGCTGTGTAGCAGCTGTAGCTTTTGCTTTCTTTAAGGCCTTTTCTGGAGAAATTCGTTCCTTTGAAATAGTAGGACGAAGAAGATATCCCAAAGCAAACCCAATTCCTAAACCAAATGAGAGCTTTTTCAAGGTCAATCATTCCTTTCATAAGTAATCCGTCTATGTCTTATGTGTAGTACGATTGGATGATCTAATCATACCAGTAGTTAAAAATCTGTGCAAAGTTTGTCCATCGTGGAAGAATAAGATGATTTTTTGTTTGCGTAAGAAAGTAGCAATTTGAAATAAGATTCGATACACTAAGAGTATTGTACAACAATACATACAAAGATCAGTTACCCATAGAAAGTGAGGAGAAACGTATGAATCAAGAAACGTTATCTTTATTTAAAACGTTAACAGAACTCCAAGGAGCATCAGGATTTGAACATGAAGTTCGTCAGTTTGTCCGTCAAGAGTTATCAAAGTACACCGATGAAATTACACAAGATCGTTTAGGCAGTATTTTTGGTGTGAAGAGAGGAAATGAACAAGGTCCAACTGTTATGGTTGCAGGACATATGGACGAAGTTGGATTCATGGTCACCTCCATTAACAACAAGGGACTGATTAAGTTTCAAACGCTTGGTGGATGGTGGAGTCAAGTATTGCTAGCTCAACGTGTCCAAATTATGACGGATCAAGGTCCGATTATAGGTGTAATTGGTTCAACACCACCTCATTTACTTGAAGAAGGTCAACGGAATAAGCCAATGGACCTGAAACAAATGTACATTGATATAGGTGCAGATGACAAAGAGGATGCAATCAAGCTTGGTGTGATGCCTGGTCAACAAGTTGTGCCTGTAAGTGAGTTTACACCACTCGCGAATCCAAAGAAGATCTTAGCGAAAGCATGGGACAATCGGTACGGGGTTGGGCTTGCCATTGAATTACTAAAAGAACTTCAAGGGGAAGACATCCCAAATATCCTTTATTCCGGTGCAACGGTTCAAGAGGAAGTTGGTCTTCGTGGGGCTCAAACGGCTGCACAAATGATTAACCCTGACTTGTTCTACGCACTTGATGCAAGTCCTGCGAATGATGCTACAGGTGGAGCAGATGCATTCGGTCATTTAGGAAAAGGAGCCCTTCTACGTATTTTTGACCGCACGATGATTACGCACAAAGGAATGCGTGAGTTCGTTCTAGATACAGCTGAATCAAACAACATTCCATATCAATACTTTATTTCTCCAGGCGGAACGGATGCAGGAAGAGTTCATTTGGTTAATGAAGGCGTTCCATCAGCAGTAATAGGGATTTGCTCACGTTATATTCATACATCAGGCTCTATCATTCACATAGATGACTATGCAGCAGCAAAAGAACTATTGGTCAAACTAGTGAAGACATCGGACAAAGCAACGTTCGATTCGCTTATTGGTCATTCTTTATGAGTCCTTTGAATACAACCCAATTAACGGTTGCCATCGGAACGAAGAATCCAGCAAAGGTTCACGCGGTGAAAGAAACATTATTAAGTGAACCGCTCTCCTTTGTTTCAGTAGAAGTCCCTTCAGGTGTGAGTTGCCAACCTTTTTCTGATGATGAAACAAGACTTGGCGCATTAAATCGCGCGAAAGCAGCATTGGTTGAAGCTGAAACGGATTTAGCAATCGGACTTGAAGGTGGAGTCAGCGAAACAGAGACTGGCTCTCTAATGTTATGCAATTGGGGAGTTATGGTTGATAAGAAAGGCAAGGCATGGGAAGCAAGTGGATTAAAAATCCCTGTTCCAACAGATGTTAGTGATGGGCTGTTAAAGGGTCAAGAGCTCGGTTCAATCATGAACGAGCGTGCGAATGAGGAAGGAACAAACACAAGAGAAGGAGCAGTTGGTGCTTTTACATTAAACTGGATCTCACGTAAAGAGATGTTTAGTCACATTGTAAAAGCTCTATACGGTCAATACCTTGTTGAGCAACAAAATAAATAAAAAAAAAGGCGAGCTTTCCATAAGAATGGAGAGCTCGTCCTTTTTTATTCTTTTTCAAAGATATACGAAAGCGCAGAGATTGCTTGTTCTGGTGTTTCTACAACAACTTGTGCTTTGTTCGATAACTCCTTCAACGCATGGTGAAGCTTTTCTGGGCGGATTAAGATGAGTGGTTTACCTAATGCTACTGCTGTAGAAGCATCCATTGCCGTATTCCATTGGCGATAGGTTTCACTGAATAGCGCAACCACTACATCAGATTTCTGAAGAAGGACCTGAGTTCGTAAATTATTAATGCTTGAAGCCGCTTCATCTTTAAAAACGGCGTTCGGCTGTTCACCCATAATCTCTTCACCGATGTTATCAGAGCGATCGTGATGCTCCATTGGATGATAAAACGTAATGGGTAGATCCGTTGCTAGTTGTTTGATGGTTTCTCTCCATGAGCTGTGAATTTCTCCTGCAAGATAAACGTTTAATTCCATGCTAAATCACTCCTTTATTAGATTGGTAGTTAAAGTATACGAGTTTCAGTTGTTAAAAACAAAGCATCACACTTTTTAACAAGTGTCTTGTCAGGTGTAAAAGTTAAGAGTATGATGAGATAGGTAGATGACAGGGGGAGAAATCGTGAACGCATTTTTAAAAAGAAAAGGAGTTAGGCTTCATTGGCGTGTGTATTTTATAGATGCGATGGGGCAAATGGCTATAGGATTCTTTGCAACATTAATTATCGGACTTATTTTAAGTACTGCAGGTGAACAATTTGGATTGGACAGTCTCATACGCATTGGAGATTTAGCAATGTCCATGATGGGGCCAGCTATCGGCGCTGCTATTGCGCTAGGGCTCAAGGCACCTCGACTTGTTGTTCTTTCAGCCGTGGTGGCAGGAGCTGCAGGAGCGGAGTTTGGTGGTGTATCTGGGAGCTTCGTCGCTTCAGTCATAGCGGTTGAGTTAGGGAAGCTGATCAGTGGTGAAACGAAAATGGATATTATTCTTGTTCCCTTTGTTACAGTGATAAGCGGATATTTGGTTGGGTTCTTTGCAGGACCAGGTGTGCAAACAACAATGACTACGTTGGGGAATGCCATTATGTGGGCAGGTGAACAACAGCCGCTTATCATGTGTATTGTTGTAGCAAGTGTAATGGGGCTTGTTATTACTGGTCCGACTTCAAGCGCTGCTCTTGGAATGGTATTAGAGCTTGAAGGACCGATTGCTGGAGCTGCTACAATAGGCTGTGCAGCCCAAATGATTGGCTTTGCCGTCAGTGGATTCAGAGACAATCGCTTTTCAGGACTGATTCCATTAGGACTTGGGACCTCGATGCTTCTTCTTCCGAAGGTTATTCAAAAGCCGATTATTATCATTCCACCTCTAATAGCCGGCGCCATTTTAGCGCCAATCGGGGTTATTGTATTTGGAATAACAAACATACCTGCTGGAGCCGGAATGGGTACTAGTGGATTGGTAGGTCCAATTATGACGTTTCGAGATATGGGCTTTCATTCTTCGAGTGTGATTGCCGTTTTAATCTTTTATTTTATGGCTCCAGCATTTCTTAGTTTACTTTTCTCGGAATTGATGAGGAAAATGGGTTATATTAGAGATGGAGATATGAAAATCTACACATTATCTAAAGAAAGCTGAGGAGATTTAAAAATGGAACATGTAAAAGACTTAGAGCATTTTAAAAAGATTAGCGAGAGCGAAACTGCAGTATTTATGTTTTCAGCAGATTGGTGCCCGGACTGTCGTGTAATTGAGCCGTTTCTTCCACGAGTGGAAGCTGATTTTCCGACATTTAATTTCTATTATGTAGATCGTGATCAATTCATCGATTTATGTGGAGAGCTTAGCATTTTTGGCATTCCAAGCTTCTTAGCTTATGCAAATGGACAAGAAGTTCATCGCTTTGTAAGCAAGGACCGCAAAACACAAGAAGAGATTGAACAATTCTTGACCGAAGCTGAAGCAAAAAGCGTGTAACAGCAGAAAAACCTCTTTGGGACAAATCCTAAAGAGGTTTTTTTATGGACGAAATAAGATACGGTTTCGTTGGAAAGTTGCCATACACATGGTAAAATCGGTAAAGACTACAATGGATCGCTTACCGATTGGTAGGAAGGAAGAATACGATATGAATATGCAGGAATTTAGAAAGAAAATTGAAGCTCAGCTTGAGCATCCAGAATGGAACATCAAATACAATCAAAAAGAAGCTACACTTAGAATAGAAGATACGGTAACAAATAAAGGAGTCACACTCTCTTTGCGACCACTACTCGCAAAATGGGAAAGAGAAGAGTACGCAGGTGTAGACGAAGCGATTCGATATGTGAAGGTTGGACTTGAATCGATGCGTCAACAAGTTCAATTAAAAGGAAACGAATCTCATATTTTTCCGGTGATTCGAGCAGCTTCATTTCCTGAGGAATCAAAAGATGGCAAAAAGCTTGTTTTCCATGAGCATACGGCTGAAACAAGAGTTTATTATGCGCTTGATTTAGGACAATCGTACACTTTAATTGATCACTCTTTGCTGGAACAAAGTGATATTACTTCAGAATCCTTGAGGGAGATGGCTTTGTTTAATTTGCGCTCACTACCTCAGTCCTTCAAACAACAGGAAGTAGCAGGGAACACCTTTTACTTTATGAATGCAAAAGATGGCTATGAAGCTAGTCGAATTCTCGATCCCTCTTTAATTGAAGAAATGGGTAAAAAGGTGCAAGGCGAATTGGGCATTGCGATTCCACATCAAGACGCTTTGTTTTTTGTCGATCTTGTAAATGATACAGGGTATGATGTGATGGCACAAACGACTTTGACCTTTTTTGGACAAGGTAGAGTACCAGTCACAGCCCTTCCATTTTTAATGGGTGACAATGGAATTGAACCAGTGTTTATCATGGCACAAAAAAAACCTAAAGGCCCATCAAACTAAAAAGTACCTGTGTTATACTAGAAACTAGAAAAGAGATAAAGGAGCACCTTCATGAACGTATTTTATAATCTTAAAGGGGTAGGCGATACATTGCTGATTTCCCTTTTAAATATTGAAGTAGCAGAACAATCTTATGAGCGCACTGGAAACATAGCGAGAATTTTTGATACAGAAACAAACAAAACAATTGGATATAATGTGTTTAATGCTTCCACTTTTGGGGTAATAAATGATTCGGGAGTTGTTGAACTAACTGATTCCGTAAAGTCACTGATTAAAAATGCCTTTTCAAAAGAGGGGATGACTCTTTCATTTGATGGAGCAGATCAACCAACGTTTGTTGTTGGATATGTAACCTCTAAAGAAAAGCATCCTAATGCAGATAAGCTAGGGATTTGCCAAGTCGATGTAGGTCAGGAAACCTTACAAATCGTCTGTGGTGCTCCTAACGTAGAGGCAGGCCAGAAGGTTGTTGTTGCTCTTGTAGGAGCGGTCATGCCAAGTGGTCTACAAATTAAACAAGCCTCTCTGCGTGGCGTAGAGTCAAATGGAATGATTTGCTCAGCCAAAGAGCTTAATCTTCCGAATGCTCCTGAAGAAAAAGGAATTTTAGTACTTGACGACTCCTACGAAGCGGGTCAACCGTTTTCAAGATAAAAATAACAGCAGCCTAAAATGAAAAAGGCTGGTTTAGCAATAGGTCTCCTAAAGCAGCCTTTGTGCATGTGATAAAGCGATCTTACTGCTGCCGGCTTTTTTTTGTTCCAAGGAGCTTAGTGGTTAGAAAGCAGGTGAATGAAAGCGTGGAACCATTGAACCGTTTTCAAAAATGGATCCAACAAACATTCTTTGGATCAGAGCAGGATGTAGAGCCAGAAGATAAAGAACTGGCTGACAAAAAAGTAAATAAAGCCGAACGAAAATCTAGCTATTCTTCTTATCAAGAGTCAACAGATCTTACCCCTCGGATTACGTATCAATATGCAAAGTCTCGTGGTGTAAGGTTCCCTGTAGAGATGGAAGAACAGGCTAAGGAAATGATGAATGATCGAGCAGTGGATGAGACAAAATGGGAAAAGAAGTTTGGAACCGAAGCATCTCAACCAAAGGGCTCAAAGCGAATTCAATATTCTTATCAAGAAGATGTTGTGGAGAAAAAAGAGCGGGTTAAATTCAATAATCCTGATTTTAAACCAACGGCTATACCATCTCCGATTCATGGATTCAGGAAAGTCACGCCTAGTCAGCGAACACAGTTAACCCTACATAACTCTGAAGATGCGTTTCATTCAACACAAGGTGAGGCTCGCCCTACAGGCTCGTGGTTAAGAGAGCGACAAGAGCATAATAAACGGCTAGAGGACGCAGTGTTTGAAAAATTACGGAGACCTGTTAAACCTTTATCTGAATGGAATCATGAGGCTGGTCACACAGAACCAGTCGAGGAAGTTCAAGTGCACGAAATGGAACAGGTGAAAGCAGTTCAAGATCAAACAGAATTAAACGATGACGGTTCTTCACCTAATGAATCTTCTGAGTCTAGTTCCTTTGTAAAAAGTGAAATCATTATTGAAGAGCAAGCCTCTCAAGAAGATAGCATCAGTCAGGATGCGCAAACGGTTGAAGTAGATCAAGCTACTACTGTACATTACAATGAGATTGAAGTGTTGCCGATACCTGAGGATGAAATGAATGATTTTGTTGAGGACAACCAAGGCGAGTACCATGATCAAGTAGAAGTTGTCGTTGAAGAGCCGACCGTTGAAGACACCATTATTACTAATGAGAACAGCATAGCGTCTACTCAAATCGAAGAGGTTGAAATACAAGTGCAGACAGAGGTAACGAAACCTGAGTCAGCACCTGAACAAGTAGGAACCAAGGAATCGGTTAAAGCAGCTAAAGAGCAAGTGAAACCAAAAACGAATGGTAAACCTACGATCCCGTTTAATGTATTAATGATGCCTAAGGATAAGCAATCACAACCGGCTCAGCAAATGAAACAAACTTCTGATGATTCATATCAAAAACCTGGGATCCAGCTACTCCGTTATCCAGAGGCGAAACGAGCGACGGATAACGAATGGCTTGAAGAGCAAGCGACTCTACTTGAGGAAACGTTGCAAAGCTTTCATGTTGATGCGAAGGTTGTTCATACCACAATGGGACCATCTGTAACAAGGTATGAAATTCAGCCAGCCAGAGGCGTAAAAGTGAACAAAGTAACAAACTTAACAGATGATATAAAAATGGCTCTTTCTGCAAAAGAAATTAGAATTGAAGCGCCAATTCCCGGTAAGAACACAATCGGTATTGAAGTTCCAAACCTTCATCCTGAAGCGGTTTGGTTACGAGAGATTCTTAGACGTGATGTATTTATCCAACCGGACTCTCCAATGACTGTTGCTTTAGGGTTAGACATATCGGGTCAACCGATTGTCACAGATCTACGCAAAATGCCTCACGGTTTAGTGGCTGGAGCAACGGGTTCTGGAAAAAGTGTCTGTATTAATTCAATCCTAATTAGTCTTTTATATAAAGCGAGTCCAGATGAAGTGAAGCTTCTTCTTGTTGACCCGAAAATGGTTGAACTGGCTCCTTATAATGACGTTCCACATCTGGTTGCACCTGTTATTACCGACGCAAAGCAAGCAACGATCGCCTTGAAGTGGGTAGTTGGTGAGATGGAGCGTAGATATGAACAATTTAGTCAAAAAGGTGTCCGTGATGTAGGCAGATATAATGAGTTATACTCAGATAATCCAAACAAGCCGGCAATGCCTTATATTTTAGTTGTAATTGACGAATTAGCCGATCTTATGATGGTAGCACCACAAGATGTTGAAGATTCAATCTGTCGTATTGCTCAGAAAGCTCGAGCATGTGGAATTCACTTATTAGTTGCAACACAGCGTCCTTCAGTTGACGTCATTACTGGGTTAATCAAAGCGAATATTCCAACTCGAATTGCTTTCTCCGTTTCTTCTCAAACAGATTCCAGAACGATTCTTGATATGAACGGGGCCGAGAGATTACTTGGACGTGGTGATATGCTGTTTAACGAAAACGGTTCTCCAAAGCCTGTCCGTGTTCAAGGGACCTTTGTAACCGATGAAGAAATTGAAGATGTGATTGCACACGTGAAAAAGCAAAGAAAGCCAGAATTTTTACTCGACACGGAGCAAATGCAAAAAACAGTTGAACAGACAGAGCAGGAAGATGAGCTCTTTGAAGAAGCATGTTATCATGTGATTAATCAAGGAAATGCGTCAGCATCAAATCTTCAGAGAAGGTTTCGAATCGGGTATAACCGTGCAGCAAGATTAATTGATATGCTTGAAGCGAGGGGCGTTATCACAGGAGCAATGGGGAGTAAGCCAAGGCAGGTTCTCATTGATGAAATGTCTGTCGATAAGGTTCTTGGATACACTGACTAAGAAGCCCTTGTCTTAAGACCTCTTATTCTATATCATAGGGAGGGGTCAACATGCATGTTCGTGAAGGTTGTCAGACGCGTATTACAAGCATGAAACATATACTAAGAGATAAAAGCTATTGAGATAAAATAGACGATTAATAAAAAATGAATGAACGCTTTCTCTTGTTTTCTGAGTCTATTGAGAATGAGATTTGGCGGGGAGGTTTACCATATGAGCGATTTTCACTTTGTCGGGATTAAAGGGTCAGGAATGAGTGCTCTTGCTCAAATCCTGCATGACATGAACTATAATGTGCAAGGTTCGGATGTAGATAAGACGTTTTTTACTCAAAAACCACTTGAGAGAAAAGGAATTCCACTTTTACCTTTTGATAAAGCAAATATTAAAGAAAATCAAAAGGTCATTGTGTCAGCTGCCTATAATGAAGACCATATTGAGCTTCAGGAAGCTGCAACTAAGGGTATTGAAGTAGAACAATATCCTACATTTCTTGGTCAATTTATTAATCAGTTTACAAGTGTGGCTGTGACAGGTTCTCACGGAAAAACATCTACTACTGGATTACTTTCTCACATGCTCGGTTCTGTTTATCCTGTTTCCTATTTAATTGGTGATGGTACAGGTAAGGGAGAAGAAGACTCAAAGTATTTTGTGTTTGAAGCGTGCGAATACAGACGACACTTTCTAAACTACAAGCCGGATTACTGTGTAATGACAAACATTGATTTTGACCATCCAGACTATTTTAAAGATGTTGAAGATGTGTTTGACGCATTCCAAGAAATGGCGAAACAAGTGAATAAAGCGATCATTGCTTGTGGTGATGATGAATACCTGCAACGAATTCATGCCAACGTACCTGTTGTGTATTATGGCTTTAAAGATCATAACGATTTTCAAGCTCATAACGTACAAAGTGGAGAAAATGGAACGACGTTTGATGTATTTGTGCGCAATAGCTTATATGGAACCTTTACAATACCTGGTTTCGGAAACCATAGCGTGTTGAATGCATTAGCAGTCATTGCTATTTGTCATTATGAAGGAGTATCCGCTGATGATCTTGCTACTCACCTTCAAACGTTTGATGGTGTAAAACGTCGCTTTAGTGAAAAAGAAATTGGCACTCAGGTATTAATCGACGATTACGCACATCATCCTACTGAAATAGCCGTTACAATTGAAGCAGCAAGAAAGAAGTATCCTGAACATGAAGTGGTTGCCATTTTCCAACCACATACGTTTACCCGGACAAAAACATTCCTTGATGAATTCGCGCAGGCACTCTCGAAAGCAGACTTTGTTTATTTATGCGATATCTTTGGTTCAGCAAGAGAAGATAAAGGGAATTTAACGATTGGCCACTTGCAAGAGCTTATTTCCCAATCTCATGTTTTAAAAGAACAAGATGTCTCTGTATTAGGTAAACATTCAAATAGTGTTCTTCTTTTTATGGGTGCAGGAGATATTCAAAAGTTTCAGAAGAATTATGAAAACCTAGTGAAACAGTAAGGACAAAACAATTAAATGATTTTTAAAAGGCAAATGATTCCTCTTTATGTGAATCATTTGCCTTTTATGTTATCTCCAAAGATCTTTTTTCATTTTATCATTATTTTTTTAATCAGATGAAAAGTAAGGTATGATAGAGGATATCTAAAAAAGCTGTCGAATATGTTTTAAGGTACATATGTTTAATCACATTTAGCTTTGGGTAAATCTAAGGTATGGAGGAGGGATACATCATGGATTGGGCAATACTCTTGTACATAAGTGCCCTGATAGCAGCTGTTGCGTTTGCTGTTTTAGTTATTTTTCTTGTTCGAACACTGCGATCAGCCAATCGTACATTGGAGCACACGGCTAATACCGTAGCAAATTTAGAGAAACAAATTAATGGGATCACAAGTGAAACCGAGCAATTACTTCACAAGACCAACCGATTAGCAGATGATATTCAAACAAAATCAGAAGCAGTGAACACGATGTTTACTTCGGTGAAAGATTTAGGTCAATCCGTTTCACAGTTTAATCAATCGATTCGACAAGTATCAAATACCGTTTCAAGTCAGACGGTTGAACAGTCAGAAAATATCGCTAAAGCTGTTAATTGGGGGACTACGGCCCTTGATTTGTATACAAAGTTTAAGCTGAGAAAGCAGCATCTCAACGAACCAATTAAAACACAAGGAGGAAACGAACATGGGAGACATGAATACTAAGGATTTTCTAATTGGAACACTAATTGGAGGAATTGTAGGGGCTACGACAGCTTTATTTCTTGCTCCGAAATCTGGTAAAGAGCTTCGTAACGACTTAGGGGAGCAAGCTCAGATGGCTAAAGCAAAAACATCAGAGTTTACCTCTACTGCATACGATAAAGGAAACGAATGGGCAACAATTGCGAAAGAAAAGTCATCTAATATCGCAAAAACAGTTTCAGATCAATCAAGTCAAGTAGCTGATAAGGTGAAAGAAGTAGCAAGCACAGTGAAAAATGATGCAAGTCAAACAAAAGACGAAGTAGCTTCTCTTACTGAGGATTTAACAAGTGAATTAAAGGATTCTGGTCAAAAGGTATCTGAAACGGTTAAATCTGAGGTTGATGATTTAGAGAAGAAAGTGGAACAAGAAAAGAATAAAATGAACTAATTTAAAAGAGCTTGAGACAGAACTAGAGATAAATGAAAAAATGGCGGATGATTCCAAGGTTGAATCATTCGCCATTTTATTTTTAATCAAACAAGCGTAAGGAGAACCCGAGACTCCTGCGGTAAAATACGTGGTGAAGACACTGTAGCGGTGCTACCCGCAAAAGGGGCTGAGGCCGTATCCGCGGAAAGCGAGGGATTCTCCTGTAGCGGGTACCTTGCTATGTTCTTGTTTTACTATTTGTATTAATGTTATGTCTCGGCCTCGTTTTTTTAGTTAGCTGGTTATTTTTTCAAACCTTAGCTCTATATTGTCTCCATGCTGTAAGCTCGTTGTAAATTCAACGGGCTCATTATTACGGAGCAATGTAAATGTATGGTTTGAAGTAGGTATGGTGATATCCGTTACTGCAAACAAATCTTGTACAATAAATGGACTGATGTCCACTTCCTTTGTCACAAAGTGATCCATTGAAGTCAGTAGCATATCTGCTGAAACGCTTCGATCTCCCTGATAGAGCTCCACCGTTTTTTTGGTGAGCTGTATCGTTTCATCATTAAATGTAACAGTAATGGATTGCTCCACATTCCCGAGTTGGTGAATTAAGTCAGCAACCGTTACATCAGAGTCATCCTTATCCGGAACAGAGTAATAAAGATGATCGCCATCAGACAATTTCTGATCGAGGGAAGCTGGACGATGATTTAAAAGTAGCGATGAATCTCGATGAGTCAACAATAAGCTTTGCTCGTTAACTGTCACATGAACATTCTTAAAGCTACCTTGATTAATGTTTATATGAGCTAGTACGTCTCGCACAGTTACTTTATTTTGAATGCTGACTTCATCTCGATCAAGTAAAATGGCTGAACGAGATGATCGCTGACCATTCTTTAACAGTGTGTATTCGAACTCTGTTCGTTCTCCATTCACATAACAAGTTAATTGCGACGATTCCTCTACAACTTCACCTATCGTTACATGGGGTGGAGAGCCATCTGCTCCTTTTTGAATAACAATGATATCGCCTTCTGTAATTGAATCAGATAAGCTTGCGTTTTCACCATTTCTTTTAAGTACGGGCGGTAGGCCATGCTTACCAGGAATGGAGTAGAGAGATCCGTCTACTTTAATGACCATTGCAAGACCTGGTTTTCCATGATGCTTTAACACGTCAATCCCCGCAGAAACTAGTGCATCCCCAACGGTTAACTTCTTTGCATCAAATAAGCGTAAATTCATCTGATTCACTTGAACCTGAACATATTGAATCGGGTTACGCTTTGCGGCGATTGCGATGCCTACTGGAGTCACTAATTCTGGTCCAACTGCTTTTTCATCCGTTGAAACAAATTGTTTAATTGCATCCACTCCACGAACGGCCACGCGATCTGCCGGTAATTGCAAAGCGTTAGCAATTAATTCAGGCAGAAAGGGCGTCTGACTTCCTCCCCCAACCAACATCACTGCTCGAGGAGATTTCCCATTTAACCTCAAGATCTCATCTGCGATTTTATGTGCTAGTTCTTGTATCGCTGGTTTGATGGATTCAAATAACTCTGTTGTTGTAAATTCAGTTGTTAAACCGAGGATATCAGTTAATTGTACCCGTTCAGTTTGTAGTGACATTCGTTTGATTGATTCTGCTTCAGGGAAATCTAGTAAATATTCGTCACTAAGAGCTTCAGTGATTTCATCACCGGCTGTAGGTACCATTCCATACGCTTGAACAGTACCATCTGCAGTTAAGGCAATATCTGAAGTACCCGCACCAATATCTACAAGTGCTACATTCAGCCTTCTCATGGAAGTTGGGATTAACACATCTATGGCAGCGATTGGCTCTAGGGTTAGCGCTTCTAGGCTTAAACCAACTTCATGAAGGGCTTGAAGTAAGGATTCAACGACAACCTTAGGAAGGAACGTGGCAATCACTTCAATCTCAGCTTGTTTGCCTGCCTGTTGAAGCAAGCTTCCGATAGGTGTCCCATCTAATCGATATTCTAATACAGAATAACCAACGCAATCGTAACGAGCTGCGGAGGCGTGGTCTGATTCAAGTGCCAATTGATACTGAGCTTGGGTGACAGCACTAAGCTCTAGCTGAGTTAATTCTTCCTTTGTATGTAGAGGATGTTCATCCAGTTGAACAGAATATGTTGCACGTTTAGTCAGAAGCGAGCGTCCAGCAGCTGCAACGCAGGCTTTTTTAAGTGGACCATGTCTTTCTTCTAGACGTTCCTTAACCGTTTGAATGACAGTTGCAACGGCAGGGATGTTATGAATCTGTCCATCTAACATGGAGCGCTCTTGGTGCTCCATTATTTCTATATCAATTAAAGTATGTTGATCGCCTTGTTTTTGGAGGAGCAGACCTACTACAGAGCGAGTACCTATATCTAAAGCAAATAAAGTCGGAGAAACGTCCATGTAATCACCTGTTACCTTTCTTTTATGCTGTTTCTATTTTACTAAAGTTAACAGAGAAAAGGTATACAGAATTCAATAAATTACTTTAGCGCTTAAAAGCGTCTAAGAAATAAAGAGAAATGTCGTGACATTCATGGATACATCATTTATAATGAATATAAGTTAAAGAGAACTTATTTTTTGTGAGGAGTGGAGAGTATGAGTAATGAACAACTAGAACAACTACGTTCTGAACTTGATGACGTGAATCTAAAGCTATTGTCTTTGATAAATGAGCGTGCTGGATTAGTCCAAAAAATCGGCTCAGTTAAACGCGAATCAGGGGTTAATCGTTTTGATCCAGTTCGTGAGCGCAAGATGCTTGATCATATTGCTGAACATAACGAAGGACCATTTGAAACAAGTACGCTTCAACATTTATTCAAGCAGATCTTTAAGGCAGGTCTTGAGCTGCAAGAAGAGGATAACAGTAAAGCACTACTTGTTTCAAGAAAGAAACAAAAAGAGAACACAATTGTTGATCTGAAAGGTGAAACAATTGGAGATGGACAGCAACGTCTTGTTATGGGCCCATGTGCGGTTGAAAGCTACGAGCAAGTAACAGCTGTTGCAAAAGCAATGAAGGAACGCGGCTTAAAGCTTCTTCGTGGTGGAGCGTTTAAACCAAGAACATCTCCATACGATTTCCAAGGACTTGGACTTGAAGGTCTTCAAATCCTAAAGCGTGTAGCTGAAGAACAAGATATGGTTGTTATCAGTGAGATTGTTAGCCCGTCTGATATTGAAATGGCGTTGGATTATGTAGACGTTATTCAAATTGGTGCACGTAACATGCAGAACTTTGAGCTTCTTAAAGCAGCAGGGTCTGTGAATAAGCCAGTTCTATTAAAACGTGGGTTATCTGCAACGATTGAAGAGTTCATTCATGCAGCTGAGTACATTGTTTCTAAAGGAAACAGTCAAATCATGCTATGCGAACGCGGAATTCGTACGTATGAAAAAGCAACTCGTAACACACTAGATATTTCAGCTGTGCCAATCTTGAAACAAGAAACACACTTACCTGTACTAGTTGATGTTACACATTCTACAGGTAGAAGAGATCTGCTTCTTCCAACAGCAAAAGCTGCTCTTGCAATTGGTGCTGACGCAGTCATGGCAGAAGTACACCCGGATCCAGCTGTTGCGCTTTCTGACTCTGCACAACAAATGGACATTCCAACCTTTAACACATTTATTGATGAATTGACAGCATCTGGCCTGTACAAGAATTAATAAATTTATTAAAGCAGCCCCTTCTATTGAAGTGGGTTGCTTTTCCTATGTTGGAGGATTAAAATGGATTGATGAGCTTTTTTGGTAAAAGGAAGCATATTAAATAGTGCCTACGGGAATAACTGTAGTATTATATGAAAACGTTCGATGACTAAGAATCACGAAGAATTATCGGATAGTGTCGAATAAATGCGAAAGACATTGCGGAAGCCTGGTTTGTAGCGTATGATAACAATACAAAATGAGGACATAAGCATGTTATGAGGAGGATCAATGTGAATACAACGATTTATGATGTAGCAAGAGAAGCTGGCGTATCTATGGCAACAGTATCACGAGTTGTGAATGGTAACCCCAATGTGAAACCTACAACTAGAAAAAAAGTACTAGAAGCCATTGAACAGCTTGGTTATCGACCAAACGCAGTAGCTCGTGGTCTAGCTAGTAAACGAACAACAACAGTTGGGGTTATTATCCCTGACATTTCTAGTATTTTCTTTTCTGAGTTAGCGCGAGGAATTGAAGATATTGCAACAATGTACAAATACAATATTATTCTTTGTAACTCTGACCAAAACAAAGAAAAAGAAATCCATCTTATTAACACGCTTCTAGAAAAGCAAGTGGATGGAATTGTTTACATGGGCGGAGAAATTACAGAAGAACACGCTGCACAGTTTAAGCGTTCACCGGTACCAATTGTACTCGCGGCAACGCTTGATCAAGAAAAAGATTTCCCTTCAGTGAACATTGACTACAAGCAAGCAGCTGAGGATGCGGTTACAACTTTAATTGAAAAAGGGCACACGCGAATTGGTATGCTTAGCGGTTCACTTGATGATCCGATCAATGGATTCCAAAAATTCGCTGGTTATCGTTCCGCAATTGAGAAAAAGAATTTAGAATTCGATGAGAATCTAATCGTATTAGGTGACTATACATATGATTCTGGAATCGAGGCTATGGATACCTTTACTACTATGCAGGACAAGCCTACAGCGATATTCGCATCGTCTGATGAAATGGCTCTTGGTGTCATTCATGGTGCTCAAGATAAAGGTTTTAACGTACCTGGTGATTTTGATGTGATTGGTTTTGATAACACTCGTTTATCTGTTATGGTCCGTCCAACATTAACAACGGTTGTACAACCGATGTATGATATCGGTGCTGTATCTATGCGTTTGTTAACTAAATTCATGAACAAAGAAGAGGTAACAGATCATACGGTTCAGCTTCCACACCGTATTGAATTTAGACAGTCAACAAAGAACGATTAAGGTTGGTGAAACTGTTGACTATGACAATTGGATTAATTGGAGCAATGGCTGAGGAAATTGCTCAGTTACGAGCAGACTTAGAAGCAGAGCAGATTCAAGTGCATGCAGGTATTACCTTTTATCTAGGCACATTAAACGGGTGCTCCGTCGTTTTATGTCAATCGGGTGTGGGTAAAGTGAATGCTGCTGTGACGACTCAGCTTTTGGCTGATCGTTTTCAAGTCACTCATCTTGTGTTTACTGGAATTGCAGGCGCATTGGATGAACAATTGAATGTCTGTGATATTGTTATCTCTGAAGATGCGATCCAGCACGATATGGATGCAACTGCATTAGGCTTTGAAAAAGGGCAGATTCCAATGCAATCGACGCCATCTTTATTCAAAGCCAATGAGCATTTAGTTCGCTTGGCTTATCTGGCATCCACACGTGTTCTTTCTTGCCAAGTCAAAAAAGGACGCGTTTTAAGTGGGGATCAGTTTATTGCAGATATAGAACGTTCCGAGAAGTTAAGGGAAGACTTTAATGGTAGCTGTGTGGAGATGGAAGGAGCTTCTGTCGCTCAAGTAGCATCCATGAATGAGATTCCTTTTGTGATTATCCGAGCGATCTCTGACAAGGCGAACGAAGAAGCAACCATGAGCTTTACGGATTTTACGAAGCTTGCAAGTGAACAATCCTACAAACTCGTTTCAGAAATGCTGCACTGCTGGAACAACTAGCGTTTCATATAAACAGCGAACCCTCCAATTGATGGAAGGTTCGCTGTTTTTTGTTAGGATTTACGGAGCTTTTTCTCATTTCGTATAGAAAACAAAGCTTTTTCAACCGTTTGTTGATTCCTTGCTGTGATAATCGGTTTTCGAGGGATTGTAGGAAACATAGACTGATCGTCATGCCATCTCGTAGGTAGGGTGACATCAGATTCGCTTTTCCATCGATCAATCCAATCAGTAGGGATAGGCTGATCTAATATATGCGTTTGTTCTGTCATTTCTAACCAGATGGAACCCCATGCACGTGGTACTACACGCCAATGATCATAACCGCCTCCACCTACTGCAACCCACCGACCCGCACAATACTCATGAGCTAATTCATGAGCAAGTTTAGGGATAAAATGAAAGCTTTTAAGGGAAGTATGTAAATGGGTGAGGGGATCAAGATAATGTGAATCTGCACCGTTTACTGTCAGAATTAAATCTGGTTTAAAAAATTCAACGGCTTCACGAAAAGCTGTTTCGTAGCTAGCGATAAATGAGTCATCTTCTGTAAAGGCTTCCAATGGAATATTCAGCTTAAAGCCATATCCAGATCCAGCCCCTCTCTCAGTAATGCTACCGGTACCTGGAAAAAGGTAACGACCCGTTTCATGGATACTTAAAGTGAACACATCAGGATCATCATAAAAGGACCATTGCACACCATCGCCGTGATGCGCATCCGTATCCACATAGAGTACACGAGCTTGATAGGTTTGCTTTACGTATTCAATGGCAATCGCAGAATCATTATAGATACAAAAGCCCGACGCCTTCCCACGGAATCCGTGATGTAAGCCACCACCTAAGTGTAAGGCATGAGTATATTCTCCATTCATCACTGCATCAACGGCTGCTAATGTACCACCTACTAAGTAGGAGGCTGCATCATGCATCCCTTCAAAAAGCGGAGTATCATCTGTTCCGAGTCCATAATTTCGCGCCTTATCTGCACTTAGCTGATTGGCCCCTGCAAGCTTAACCGCTTCAATATAAGCGGAATCATGGACCAATGCTAGTTCCTGTTCCGTTGCTTTTCTTGCCTTGATAACACTTGAATGATCTAAAGAGCTACAAGTTTCCAATAGGTCCTTTGTTAACGTAAGCCTTCGAGGGTTGAAGGGATGCTTATCGTGAAAGTGATAAGCATGCTCCTCATGGGAATAGACATAGCAAGCATCAGCTTTCTTCATACAAATCTCCATTGAGTTGTGGACCGCGTACAGTGAAACCGGCTTTTTCGATTGCTGATATCACTTGTCTGGCATCGATTGTCTGAGCACGGAATAAAAGCGTTTTTGTTTCTTCTTTTTCAGATGGATAAACCATGACACTGTGGATGTTAATATCTAGCTCTTTAAAAATATGAGCTAGATCTGCTAATTGACCCGGACTATTATTCACTTCCACATCAATCTGTGTACTTGGTTGATCCGCCCCCATAAATTCAACTAGCGTATGAAGCAGCTCCGTTTCTGTTACCATTCCAATAAGTCGATCATCTTCAGTAATAGGAAGGCAACCAATATGGTATAAATAGAATACAGAAGCTACCTCTTGGATTAAATCCTCTGGCTCAGCCGTAATGATATGTGTAGACATGAGGGAAGACACCGGTTTAAGTAAATCCTGGTCATCCGAATGTTGTGCAAAAATAGAAGGTCTAGCATCACGAATATCTCGATCTGACACAATTCCTTGGATATGCCCTTGATCATTAACAATTGGAATATGTCTGATTCGATTCTTTTCAAGTAAATGAAGCGCTTCCTTAATCGTGTTCGTTTCAAATAAAGTCACAACATCACGCTTCATAATATCTTTTACTTTCATGTGAACAAGACTCCTTTACCAAAGTTAATTAATACATAAATCGATTATGGAAGCGTAGTTGATCAAACTGTTGAACCGATTCTTGTCCTACATTTGAACCAATTCGGGCCATTAGACAATTGGCAGGATGTGAACTGATTTCAGGATCATCTGTAGCAAACCAGACGAGGTCGCCTGCACCCATCATTTTCTCCATCACTTTTCGATACTCCCATACATCTAACCCGCTACCCTTTAGGTCCCAGTGCCAGTAGTACTCCGTTGTAATAATAATATAGTTCTCCATCTCTGAATCAAGCATAGAGAGAGACACAAGATTTTTGCCTGCTGCAGCCCCACGATAAGCAGGAGCGATTTCAATGGCTCCAAGTTCTAATAGATTCTCCATATTACCTTCTGACCAGCGCTCCATTGGATCTGGATAAAGGAATGTGACATATCCAACAACCATATCATCGTCAACTACCACATTAATTCTGCCCTCAGCTAATTCAGCAATTTCAAGTAAGGCTTCTTTTTGCTTCTTAGCAGGTCGAAACGAGTTAAGGTCTTCGTGAAATCTATAAGATGCAAGAGTTTCCTTAGAAATCGGACCTTCAATTAACAACTTCTTATCTTTAAACGGAATCAGTCTAGAATGGTATGTCTTTATATGATTCATATTTGTTCACTCACCTTTTTAAGGCTGATACGTTCATTATACACAATTCTAACATGCAACGAGGGGATGCACGAATATTATGAACAGTTTTTTTATGATCATTGTAAACCCTTACTTTCTATTTGTGTATTTGAAAAACGTATATTATACTAATGTTAATTCATTACAGAAAGGAAGAGATATATGAAATTGCAAGCGCTTCCACCTGAAAACGGGCATTTTAATCTAGCAAACTATGATAAAGAATATGAGTCATTTGATTGGAGTCAGGTTGAACAAGAGTTCTCTTGGCATACGTCTGGGAAGGTGAATTTAGCTTACGAGGCAATTGATCGATTTGCTGAAGGAGATAAGGCTGATAAAGATGCGTTGCTTTATAGTGACCAAAAACGAGATGAATCGTATACATTTAAAGAAATGAAAGCTTATTCAAATAAAGCAGGAAATGTGTTAAAAGAAGCAGGGGTAAAGATAGGTGATCGGGTATTCATCTTTATGCCACGTTCTCCAGAATTGTACTTTGCTTTATTCGGAGCGATTAAGCTTGGTGCCATTGTGGGTCCATTGTTTGAAGCATTTATGGAAGGAGCAGTTAGAGATCGTCTGGAAGATAGCGGGGCAAAAGTCTTGGTAACGACTCCAACTCTAATGGAGCGAGTTCCTTTTGAAGACTTACCAGATTTGAAAAAGGTATTGATTGTCGCTGATGAATACGAGGCATCTGGTAATTTTGTTCATTTTAATTCAAAGCTAGAACAGGCATCTGACCAGCTTTCAATTGAATGGGTTGACCGCGAAGATGGATTAATTCTGCATTATACTTCAGGTTCAACAGGAAAACCAAAAGGTGTTCTACATGTACACAATGCGATGCTGCAGCACTATCAAACAGCTAAATGGGTATTAGACTTAAAAGATGACGACATCTATTGGTGCACAGCGGATCCAGGTTGGGTAACAGGTACATCGTATGGAATCTTTGCGCCATGGCTTGCTGGAGTGACAAACGTGATTCGAGGCGGACGGTTCAGCCCAACCGATTGGTATGAAACGCTTGAAAAGAATAAAGTAACGGTTTGGTACAGTGCACCGACCGCGTTTAGAATGTTGATGAGTGCAGGAGATGAAGTAGTTAAGAAGTATGACCTGTCTAGTCTGCGTCATGTATTAAGTGTAGGAGAACCGCTTAACCCTGAAGTCATTCGTTGGGGTTCAAAAGTATTTAACAAACGGATCCATGATACGTGGTGGATGACTGAAACAGGGGCTCAGCTTATCTGTAACTACCCATCTGTTGAAATTCGTCCAGGCTCAATGGGCAAACCAATCCCAGGAGTCCAAGCGGCAATCATTGATGATCGTGGAAACGAGCTTCCACCAAATCGTATGGGCAATCTTGCTATTCGTAAAGGCTGGCCGTCGATGATGAGAGAAATTTGGAACAACCCGCAAAAGTATAAGAGCTACTTTGAGCTTGAAGGCTGGTATATTTCTGGAGATTCCGCTTATCAGGATGAGGACGGGTACTTCTGGTTCCAGGGTCGAATTGATGACGTCATTATGACTTCAGGCGAGCGAGTGGGACCATTTGAAGTAGAGAGCAAACTGATTGAGCACCCAGCCATTGCTGAAGCAGGAGTGATTGGTAAGCCAGATCCTGTTCGTGGTGAGATTATTAAAGCCTTTGTTTCTTTACGAGAGGGATACGAGATTTCTGATGAGCTAAAAGAAGAGATTCGAGTATTTGTGAAAGAGGGCTTGTCCGCTCATGCAGCTCCCCGTGAGATTGAGTTCCGCAAAGGACTTCCTAAAACAAGAAGTGGTAAAATAATGCGTCGTGTGTTAAAAGCTTGGGAGCTTGATTTACCAACGGGAGACTTATCAACAATGGAAGACTAAATACAAACAGCTAGAAGCCGAATGACTCACTAATAGAGTCATTCGGCTTTTTACGTCTTGATTGTTTGAAGACGAAGCGCTTGAAAGATGTTATTTATTTAGTTTTAAAAAAAGCTTGCGATTTAAAAAGTTAAATCGTATAATGAATCTAAATTGATGATTTGAATTTTTAAATCGATTCATATAAACAAATCAAAGAGGTGAATATAATGGATGAACAAGAATTTATGAAAGTCACACTAAAGCAGCAAAAGGTCATTTCCGACCCTCTTCGCTCTCGAATTATTGCGCTACTTCATGAAAGGCCAATGACACCAAAGCAAACCTCTGTGGAACTCGGAAAAAATGCTGGAACGATTTATTATCATATTCAACAGCTTTATAAACACGGAATTTTAGAGATTGATCATACTGAGACGAATAAAGGTGTGGTTGAAAAGTATTACCGATCAAAAGCAACTGTTTTTAAAGGACCAAAGCAGGCAACGGATGATGACCTTGTAGAGGGGAGTCACGCTCATGTTTTACTATCAGATGAGCTAGTGACGGAACTAAATAAGGACATAAGAGAGCTTTACTTAAGGTACGGGAAAAAATCCTTTGAAGAAAGTAAGAATGAAGCAATGAAACAAAAGCCTTATATGATTGAGTTTAACATGAGGAAATTTGAGCACGAAGGAGGAGAAGAAGAATGAAATCTTTTGTGAGAGAACGCAACTTTCTGATCTTTTTAACGGGCTTATTAATTAATGGTGTAGGGGGAGGGGTCTATGCGGTTTCAGGAATGCTTTTAGTGCTTCATTTAACGGAGAATGTATTATTTTCAGGTCTTGCATATTTTTCAATCACACTTGCAAGCGCGCTTGCGTTTCTCGTTGCGCCCTTTGCCAATTATGTGACGTATAAGAAAGGATTAATCGTGAGTGGATTATTAAAGTCAGCCTTACTTTTCACCATTCCATTGCTTTACCTAACTGTTGGGTTAAATGTATTTTATGTTCTCGTTTTATTATTTGTCGTAGCCCTCATTTCACAATTCACCTATCCGATTGAATCGACGATTACTCCAATCATTGTCGGACAGGAGCATATCATTAAAGCAAATTCCTTCTTACATACAATCCGTGAGGGTATGGGAATTGCGTTTCTAGCTGGAGCTGGTATTCTTGTAGTCTTTGTTGGGCCGGTTCATGCGATTTTCATTACAGCTATTTGTCACCTATTAACTGCTATAACTTATCTGTTTTTTAATTTTCAACAACCTTCACTTCCTGAGAGTAAAGATTCATTTCCTCAATTACTTTCTTCGTATACAACAGATTTAAAAGCTGGAATTCAATATATACAACATTCACTTATCCCAAAAATGATCGTTTCCATTGTATTTGTTAACTTGGCGATGGGGATCATGATTCCTAATCTACCTGCGTTTGCTTTAATAAAAGGAAACGAAAATGAAGCTATTTATGGATTATACCTTGCTTCTTTGTCTTTTGGAATGATGATCGGAGCAATTCTTACTCCAAGGATAAAGGAACTAGAATTTGGATGTTTAGTTATTAGTAGTTTTAGTGTAACTGGGATGATGTGGATAGGCGCTGCCATTTTCCCTGTTATTCCGTCTATAGTTCTCTTTTGTACGGGAGCTATTTCCATTGGGGTGATTAACATTCTAATATTTTCAGCTATTCAACAACAGGTGGAGACCTCCTTTATTGGACGCGTGATTACGGTGCTATCAAGTGCAGCGGCCATTGGAGCTCCTTTCGGAGGTTTAATAGGAGGGGTGATTGGATCTGCTTTTACACCCATTGTGCCGGTTTTCATTTGTGGTGTGGCCATGATTATCTTTAGTCTAAGCTGGTTATCAAGCTCAATCTTAAGAAAGCTTCCTAAGATTGAAGAGGCTCGTCTGTTTCCAAACAATGAACTAAAAAAAGCGTGAGAAACAAAAAAGAGTTGGACAGTGATTAGTCTAACTCTTTTTTTATAGATCCGATACAGCCTTTCGATATTGCTCGGGAGTCATTCCTGTTAGTTGTTTAAAGACTCGTGAGAAGTGAGAGGGGTATTTAAAACCAGTCTGATACCCTAGATCCGTAATACTAATCGATTCATTGAGCATCATATGAACCTTCGCTTGGTTGATTCGTTTCTGATGAAGGTATTTGAAAATCGTCACTCCTGTAATTTCTTTAAATATTTTTGAGAGGTAGTATTTGCTCAAGTGTAATTCTTCTTCGAGCTTTTCTAAATGAAAGTCCGTGTGATAGTTTGTTTCAATTAGAGAGATAACCTTTTGAACGTGACGTTCTTTATCCGTTTGTTGCAGTGTCCGTTGTGTGAATGGCTCTTGGTAATATGGAAAAAGAAAACTTAATAAATCCATGAATAACAGTTGAAAGCGAAATGAGGCTACCTCTGTATCCTTATCCTTACACGCCATCATTGAGGTAAGATAGTGCTCCACCTTTTTCTTCTCTTCACCACGAAAAGACAAGTGAAGAGAAGAGAGGGATGTAAATGGATCAACTAGCTTTTCCATATTCATCGGAGCGAGAAGACTCTTAAAATAAGTCTGATCAAAGTGAATAGTGGTTCGTACGTACGCATGGTCTTTAAAAAGCTTCGGACGATGTAATGTTAAGCCATTCATTAAAATTAAATCACCCGCAGACAAATGGAAGATACGATCTCCTACTAAGTACGTACATTTTCCTTCATGAAAATAAAATAATTCAGCCTCCTGATGGGAATGAAACGCCACTTTATAGGAGTGATTCTGTAAATAATTCATGGAAAGGTGGGGGATGTGATACGAGTTCGTATTCATCCAGACTATTCCGAAGGGTGAATGATTTCAGCTTGTTCCTGAGCAAGCAAACACAATTCTGCTGCTTTAAAAGCATGGGCTTGAGTCATGGCGTTTTCTGTCCGGTGAATACAATCAAGGATCAATTCACCGAAAAACGGGAAGCCAACTTCTCCGGAAACGTGTAAATGCTGCTCACCATCATCATTTACTAGATAGACATGATCGCCTCTTGTATCCTTTGCAACATCAATATACTTGCGAATTTCAATCGTTCCTTTTGTCCCAGTTAAGAACAAACGCCCGTCTCCCCAAACGCCTAAACCATCTGGTGTATGCCAATCCACACGGAAGAAATGAGTTGCACCATTTTCTCCTACTAATGTTGCATCTCCATAATCCTCAAGCTCAGGGTACTGTTTTGACGTGTAGTTTCCTACCTTGCTGTGTAAAATGGTAGCGTCTGAGTTACCAGTATAGTAAAGAAATTGTTCAATTTGATGACTACCGATATCACATAAGATGCCGCCATATTTGTCTCGTTTAAAGAACCAGTCAGGGCGGCTAGGTGCATTTAATCGGTGAGGTCCAAAGCCTGTGACTTGAATGACGTCTCCAATTGCACCTTCCTCGACGAGCTGCCCAGCATACACTGCAGATTCTACGTGAAGACGCTCGCTATAATAAACCATATACTTTTGTTTTGTATCTTGGACAACCTTTTTGGTTTCTTCAAGCTGTCCAAGCGAAGTAAATGGGGTCTTGTCGGTAAAATAATCCTTTCCATGTTTCATGACCCGATTGCCAAGTGAGCTTCGTTCACTAGGAATCGCAGCAGCAGCCACTAATTGAATAGTCGGATCCTCTAAAATATCAGCCTCAGAAGTGACGCATTCAACCGATGGGAACTTTGATTTAAGCGCTTTCATTTTTTCGGGATCTGGATCGTATACCTTCGTTAAGGTTGCTCCTGCATCAACTAGCCCTTGACACATCCCGTAAATATGACCATGATCTAAGGCGATTGCAGCAAAATGAAACGTATCTTCCTCAACTACTCGTTTTGGTTTACCCTTGGGTGCGTAATTCATTCCATCGTTACGGTTCATAAGCTCCTCCTTTTTAATGAGACCCTTTGACATTTAGTGATTGCTTTATTGTTTTCTTTTCAAAGGTTGATTGAGTAATCTGTTCGTTTAGTTTCTTGGCATATAACTCTTCATCAATAGGAAGGTTTACCCATCCATCTGTCCATGTAGACAGCTGCATTGCATTTGATAAAGTGAGACCAATGATGCCCTCATTTCCAGGTGCGACCAGCGCTTCATCAAATTGAATGGCACGAACAAAGTTTTGAGTAATCCCCTCATGTGCTAAATTAAGTCCACCTACAGGGACCTCACATTTCCATGATTCCGGCATACCGAATCCACCTGAATATCTTTCATTAAACGTCGTTTCTGATTCTCTTAACCGCCAAAAAGTAAGTTGATCATGCTCAATGACTATTTTTCCACGGTCTCCAGTCAGCTCAAGACGATTTGTTCCAGGCGCTTCTCCTGTAGTGGTAACGAATACGGCTGTTGCGCCATTCGCATATTCGGCATAGGCGGTCACATCATCCTCCACTTCAATGTTTCGATACTTCCCAAAATGGCAGAAGGCACGAATTCTGGAGGGAATCATATCAGTTAACCAATACATGAGATCAAGCTGGTGAGGACATTGGTTAATTAAAACGCCACCACCTTCACCTTCCCATGTGGCACGCCAATCGCTAGAATCGTAGTAGCTTTGTGAGCGGTACCAATCAGTGATAATCCAATTCATTCGTCTAATCGAGCCAAGCTCGTTTGACTGGACCATTTCTCTTAGCTTCAGGTACAGAGGATTCATACGTTGATTATACATCATTGAAAAAACCAATGTGCTTTTTTCGGCTTCTTCGTTCATTTCACGTACTTGTTTTGTGTAAACTCCAGCTGGTTTTTCCACAAGCACATGCAACCCATGCTTAAATGCTGTAATAGCTAAGGAAGGATGACTGTAGTGTGGAGTTGCAATAATGACGGCATCCACTAAATCAGATTGAAAAAAAGCACTCTCGTCAGAAAAAATGGTGACTTGCTCCTCGGAGTACTTGTGTTCAATTTCTTTGATACGATCCACTCGCTCTTCGAGAATCGCCGTTAGCTTAGCGCCTTTAATCCGGCCTTCATACAAGTAATTTGCATGAGCACTCCCCATATTACCTATACCAATCACACCAATACGAGTTATCTCAGTCATCTAGTCACCCCTTTAATCGTCATACTGCTAGTGTAACGGAATATGCGAAAAGATACTTTGTTCTGATTAATGAAAGTGATGTGTCATTTATACGTGGTTGTTCTCTAGAATACAAAAAAGACGAGCATCACATGGATGTCTCGTCTCGTTGTGTTAATTATCGTCTGAGTCTTCATCAGAAGAATCTTCTTCATTACTCTCGTCTGAATCCTCTTCATCCGCGTCTTCATCTGAATCATCATCCGAATTATCTTCTTGATCTGCTTCATCCTCGTCCGACCAATCACTGGCCCGAGCAATGTCAGATGCACCAGACTCGTTACCTACTGAGTCAACAGCTGTTACATAATAGGCATATGTTCCATTTCCTACACTGTAGTTTGTGGACTCATTGCCTTTCACAGATTGAACCACGTTAAAGTCATTGCTACCATTATCAGCTCGATAAATACGGTAACCAACAATATCACTTGCATCATGTTTTGACCAATTTAATGAGTCACCATTAAGTGATACCCCAGATACCTTTCCTGGTGTATTTCCATTATCAGGAGCTTCTTCGTTACCAACCACGCCACTTATTGAGTCAGGTAGATATGATGAGACATCTCCAACACCAAATAAATCGCCTGAAACGGACAATCCTCGTTCTGTAAACTCATCAGGAGTATTGCTGCGAGCCTTGTAGTTTTTGCCGTTAATTGTTACATACCGCTCTGACTTTAAGTTATCAGTAGAATTCGGTAGATATTTTGAATTAAAAAGATCCGTTGTCACAAGGTCAGCCTCTTCACAAGCTTTGGAAGGGGAGGTACCTGTTAAGCTACAGATTTTCTTTGCTACAATTCCTTCTGGTTGCTTAAATGATTCAGAAGGGGCCATGAGCTCAGCGTCCGCTTTATGCGCCGCGTTAGCGATATTCGCCCAGATCTTTTGGTTTCTTGGTCCGTAGCGAAGACCATTCACGGTTTGTTCAATCTGATACTCGGAATCGTAACCAATCCAGACACCAAGCGTCACATTGGGGTTGGTCGCCATAAACCAAGAGTCACGTACGTTTTGAGTTGTACCCGTTTTACCAGCCCAGTCCGCTTTAAAGTTTAGGTTACCTGGAACACTGCTTGCTGTTCCGCCTGGTTTAAGCACATCGCGCATCATATCGATGGTTAGATAGGTGGTTTGAGGCGTGAATACGTCTGTTACTTTTTCTTCATGCTCATATACCACGTCTCCATCGGCTTTTTCAATTCGATCAATCATATACGATTCCACGCGTTTTCCGCCGTTACCAAACGTAGAATACGCATTTGTATTTTCTTCAACGCTTATATTAAGAGTTCCGAGCACTGTAGACTCATACGGGAGCTCTTCGTTTGCTAAAGGGATACCTAAGTTTTGAAGGGTTTCTCTAGCTGTGTCATGTGGCACCATATTCTGTGCACGAACGGCCGGTACATTTCGGGATTGTGCAAGAGATTTTCTTGCCGATTGTAACCCTTTGTGTCCAAAATCAAAATTATTAACTGGTTTTCCATTTGATTTATATTTCATCGGTGTATCAGGTACAACAAGTCCTGGCTGGATTGCACCTATTTCCATTGCTGGAGCATAGCCAAGCAGTGGTTTCATCGTTGAACCCGTTTGTCGGTTTGCTTGAGTTGCATGGTTAAATTGCTTATCAGAGCTACCTTCCTCGCGCCCCGCGACAAAACCGATAATTGCACCCGTTTTATTTTCTTGGAGAACAGCTCCGACTTCTTCGATTTCACCTTTTTTCTCAGGACCAAAGAGGCTGTCATCCTTTACTGCTTTTTGCATCTCATCATACACATCTTGGTTAATCGTAGTATGAATTCGATAGCCGTTATTAGAAAGCTCATTTGAAGCTGCCTGGTAGTAAGAATCAAGTGTCTCAGCTCGCTTTGCATCACTCATCTCGTCGAGGTTTACTTCATCTTCTTTCAATTTTGCCTCGACGACAATTGGCGTTGCTCTTCTCATGACTTCATATGTCAGGTAGTGATATTTCTCCGTGATAGGAGGTGTAGGATCTGTGAAATCCCCTGCAATATCATATTCTAATGCTTCTTGTAATTCTTCATCAGAAATGTAGCCTTCTGAATTCATTCGAGTAAGAACGGTATTCATCCGATTTAATGCAGGATCAAGCGATTCTTTTACTTCACCCGTTGAAGTAAATGGAGTGTATCCGAATGGACTTTGAGGAAGTCCGGCAATAAAGGCAGACTGTGCTAAGTTTAAATCCTTCGCATCGACACCAAAAATTCCAATTGCTGCAGATTGTACACCTGCAATTTGATTACCTGATGCATTTCGTCCAAATGGAACCACATTAAGGTAAGCCTCTAAAATATCTTCCTTACTCATAAAGTGCTCTAAACGCATAGCAAGTAGAATTTCCGTTGCTTTACGATCAAAGGAAACCTCACTTGATAAAATTTGCTGCTTTATTAACTGTTGAGTTAATGTACTCCCACCTGTTTGGGTTGAAGCATTTGCAAATTCTTGATATGTAGCACGTAGAATCGCCTTAGGCACAATCCCTTCATGCTCATAAAAGTACTCATCCTCTGTAGCGACAATCGCCTGCTTAACATAATCTGATATGTCATCTAAGGCTACTTCATGACGCTCTAAATCTGACGGTAACTCACCCATGTAGGTGTCACCTGCAAAAAAGACCTGACTGGTTTCTTCATAATTATGAATTTTAGTCGTCATCTCTTCTGCATTCTGCAGTGGCTCATCTTTTACTAATGAAGCAAAGTAACCTGCTGCAGTACCCCCAACAAAAAAGAGTGACATCAATCCGAAAATAATAAAAAGCAAGAATAGGTTCCAAAATACTTGATAAGTAATGCCTACTTTGCGGAATAATTGAATATCATCTAGTTTTTTATATAGTAGGTGTATTCTCTCTTTCAAACGAGAAAACATGGACATAACATACCTCCCTAAATAATCAGAAACAGTATAGCATAGGATTAGATTAGATGAAATGCTATCAGGAAAGGTTTCTCGTATTTATTGACTATGTCATCTGTTTGTGTTAAAACTGTAACAATTGAATGAAATCACAAGCGCGGAAGGGTCGGAGTATTTCAGTACACATCGATTAAAGAGAGCTGGCGGTAGGTGCAAGCCAGTACGAGATGCTGAAAGAATTACAACCTGGAGCTTTTTCTTTGTGTAGGAGCAAAGAACGGTAAATGCCGTTATAGACTGAGTGGGAAAGCGAATGCTTTTCAACAAGGGTGGTACCGCGATAACCTCGTCCCTTTTTAGGAGACGGGTTTTTTTGTGTGCAAAAAGAGAGATTAATCGGAGGTTGAATGGTATGGCAGAGTCCAAACGAGAGTTAACAGAAGAGCAAAAGCAGTTAGTCGAAACACAAGTGAAGGAATTAATGCGTGGTGTTGTTGAAATTGCGCCTGAACACGCATTTAAAGAGAAGATCGAACAATCAGTAGCAACAGGTGTCCCGCTTAAAATTAAGCTTGGAATGGATCCTTCTGCTCCTGACGTGCATATTGGTCACACGGTTGTCTTGCACAAGCTACGTCAATTCCAAGAATATGGCCATGAAATTCAGCTGTTAATTGGTGACTTCACCGGTCGTATCGGAGATCCAACAGGGAAGTCAGAAACAAGAAAAGCATTAACAAACGAACAAGTAATGGAAAATGCTAGAACCTATGTAGAACAGTACAGCAAAGTGCTTGATATGGATAAAGTAACACTTATGTATAACTCGGAATGGTTAAAAGCATTAAATTTTGAGGATGTCATCAAGCTTGCAAGTAACTTAACGGTTGCTCGCTTATTAGAACGTGATGACTTTGAAAAACGCTACAAATCACAGCAACCCATCTCCATCCATGAATTTTTCTATCCATTAATGCAAGGATACGATTCGGTTGCGATGAAGTCTGACATTGAAGTAGGAGGAACAGACCAAAAGTTCAACTTACTTATGGGACGTCAGCTTCAAGAAGCGTACGGTCAAGAAAAGCAAGTCGCTATGACTCTTCCATTAATTGAAGGACTTGATGGCGTACGAAAAATGTCTAAGTCCCTAAACAACTACATCGGAATTGACGAGGCGCCAAACGAAATATTTGGTAAATCGATGTCGATCCCTGATGAGCTAATGGTGAAATACTTTAGACTAGCAACTGATCTTCCATTAGAAGAAGTAGACATTCTTGAAAAAGGCTTAGCAGACGGTTCGATCCATCCGCGTGACGCCAAGATGAACCTTGGTAGCAAGCTTGTTGAAATGTACCATGGTCAAGAAGCAGCCAAAGAAGCCAGAAGCTACTTCGAGACTGTATTCCAAAAGAACGCCCTACCAGACGATATGCCAGTCGTAAAGTGGGAAAAGGATGCACAAATTGGTATCATCGATCTAGTAGTAGAACTCGGACTCCTTCCATCTAAAGGAGAAGCCCGTCGTATGATTCAAAACGGTGGCGTGAAGATGAATGAAGAGAAAGTAACAGACATTAAGACGGAAGTTACGATAACTGATGGGTTAATCGTGCAAGTAGGGAAGCGTAAGTTTGTGAAGATTACGCTGTAAGAATAGTAGGAGAGAGGCAGCAACCTGAGGAGGGTTGCTGTTTTTTTATATGAAAAAACCTCAACTTGTTGGGTAACAAGTTGAGGTTCGTTAGCAGCTTAACGAGAGTAGAACTCAACGATAAGAGCTTCAGTGATTTCAGCAGGAAGTTCAGAACGCTCTGGAAGACGAGTGAACGTACCTTCTAGCTTTTCTGCGTCAAATGTTACGTAAGCAGGTACGAAGTTGTTTACTTCGATTGCTTCTTTAACAGCAGATAGGTTTTGTGAAGTTTCACGAAGACCAATTTGTTGACCTGGCGTTACGCGGTATGAAGGAATATCAACGCGCTTACCATCAACAGTCACGTGACCGTGGTTAACTAGTTGACGAGCTGCACGACGAGTGCGAGCAAGACCTAGACGGTACACAAGGTTATCTAAACGAGACTCAAGTAAGATCATGAAGTTCTCACCGTGGATTCCGCTCATTTTACCAGCAATATCAAATGTGCGACGGAATTGACGCTCATTTACTCCGTACATGTGACGAAGCTTTTGCTTTTCTTGTAATTGTAATCCGTACTCAGAAAGTTTCTTTCTTTGGTTTGGACCGTGTTGACCTGGAGCGTAAGGACGCTTTGCTAATTCTTTACCTGTTCCTGTAAGTGAAATCCCAAGACGACGGGATAACTTCCAAGATGGACCTGTATAACGTGACATAAGGTGAATCCTCCTGTTATTTTGAATGTTGCAAAATAACAACCTCGTGGCAATCTCCTAGACTAGACGTTCTATTTTCATGCACCTTCGCTTCGACAGCAGGAAGTTACGCGGTACACCTCAAATACGCAGCCGCTTCGAGGAATAGAATCAATCTACACTAAGCTTACCTTGGCTGTCTCATTTCACACAAAGTTGATTATATCTAGAATCATATAAGAAGTCAATGATAGAAGAGGGTAATGCCTCACTATATAAGAAAAAAGTCATAGCAATTTGGAAGGTATTGCATTATAATCAATCTATATTCTCACAAAATATTTAAACTATTTAACATTTTTACCGAAAAAACTGCTTTTAAACGAATGATACGGGTTTATATCCGCCTAAAGTAAGGTATTTGTATACATAGATTCATGAAAAACGGGACGTTAGTCTTGGTCTATGGTGGTGATAGCAATGAACGAGCTACGCAATTTATTTCAATATAACGAGTTTATACCCTTATGGGACGAGTTAGTTCCTTTTGAGGAAGAGCAACGAGTAGGGACAGAGTCATTTATCTACATGATTTGGACGGATTCGGGGCTCGTTTCTGCCAAGCAGATGGGTCCTGCATCTGATGAGCTTAATCGTGCGTTCCTTTCCTATTGTCAACATGACACAGACGTTGGGGCCGAAGAGTACATCTATATCGAATCCAATCGTGCGTTCCAAGTTTCAAATCACCCTCCAATTAAATTTGGAGTGATGAGTCGAGAAGAACTATGTGAAAGAGACAAATTGGGTCTTCTTCTGCAACATATTGAACAAAAGCTGCTGACAAGTGATCGCGTATTTCATGCAGAGCTTCTGTTAAGAGAGGCAAACTATGAGATTTCGTTTCGTGCGTTAATCAATGCTTTGTTTAACGAAAAAATTACTCAAGTGCTTCCTTATGAATTCACACTATTTGAATGGACGGAAGAACAGTTAAAGCACGCGCGAGGTAAAAACTCGTTTCCACCTAACATTCTAAGAGATGCCAAACAGATTATTCATGAACAAGTATTGGCAAAAGGTAAAGCTACCTGTGCCGAGGTATATTCTGATGAGCAAAATCATTATATGGTGCTCCCCATTATCTTTGAGGCGCAGTGTCTTGGTTGTCTGATCTCTGAGTTACCAAAGCAATATCAAAAGAGCGGCACTATTTTTAGAGATATGGCCCTTTGGCTACAACCTCTCTTAGAAAAAGGTTATCAATTGGAACATGGCGAAAGAGAAGCGAAAAAGAAAGACTTACTCCTAGAAGTTACAAAAAAAGTCCACTCAACGATGGATATAAGTGAAGTACTCGCAAAGATTGTCTATGCGATTAAGCAAACCTATCCAACATATGATGTCTATTTAATGCTTTCACATGAGTGGGAGGTTCAAGAGGAATTACCTATTAAACCGTTCATTTATGGGTCAGAAGGATTGCATTCAAAAGCGGAGCAGGCTTTTCTTACTGGGTCCAATCAGGTGGAACGAAATCAAAAGCAGCAAATTCTTGATTTGTTTATGCCACTACGAGGCAAACAAGGCATTTACGGTGTGTTGGAAATCCATGCTTCTCCGTTGCTGCCTCTACCTGAAACAGAAATCTCTTTTATTGAGATTCTAGCGGACACTGGCGGGAATGCACTGGAAAATGCAGAGCTGTATCAACAATCCAGAGATCTTATACATGATTTAAAATTAATTAATCGAGCAACTCATCAAATTAATAGTAAGTTAAACTTGAACGACTTAATTGAAAGTATGACACAACAAATTAAAGAGGCATTTGGAGCGCAAGAAGTCGGGTTTCTATTGTTTGATCGATCCGACCAATCGATTATTCACCAAAGTGGAACACCTTATCTCCTGGCGAATCAGCATGAATTAGATGTTCATTCTATTATCGATCAGCTGTTAAGCAAAAAGGATCCAATTTATATTGGAGACACTGGGTTACATCATGAGATAGAGACCGGTCCTTTTTCTTCGATGCTGGCCATTCCAATGATTCAAAAGGAAGCTGTACATGGTGCTGTCTTTGCGTTTCATCAAGAGTCCTACCATTTTACATTTGAGAGCTTTAAATTGCTTCAATCATTAGTTCATCATTCAACGTTAGCTTTTACCAACACCTTACTTCATGAAGAACTAGAGAAGCTAGTCATTACGGACCATTTAACAAACCTGCATTCTAGGAACTACCTCGAAGAATCGATGGAAGAATCTCTTATGGAACATGAGAAGGGAACCTTTTTACTCATAGATATTGATGATTTTAAGAGGATTAATGATTCGTTTGGGCACCAAACTGGCGATGAAATTTTAAAGCAGGTGGCTAGCATTATCCAATCAAACATCCGCGAGACAGATGTTGCTGCGAGATGGGGCGGAGAGGAATTAGCGATCTACTTACCTAAAGTTGATCTTCGTGTAGGGACAGAAATTGCCAAACGAATTGTTAAAGCAGTCGCCCTTCAAACCAATCCGTCCGTCACCATCTCCTGTGGCGTTTCTCATTGGGATAAGAGCGAATCGCTTTCTCGTTCGTCGGAATGCCTCTTTAAATCAGCCGACACGGGCTTATATAAAGCGAAGGATGAGGGGAAAAACCGAGTAAAGATTGAAATGCCGCGAACAGCAGAGAGTTAGATTATCGATTAAAAAATAAGACTGATGATTCTTAAGTCGAATCATCAGTCTTTTGTGATTTCAGAGATCTAGCGGAAGTTTCCACTAGAGCGGGACACTTAGATAATCATGGTTATACCATTTTTAATTATTAAAGATGCTTCACAAGAATCTCCGCAAACTGCTTCAGATATTTTTCATCTTCTTCGTTAAAGCGCTCCAGACTTGGGCTGTCGATATCTAACACTCCAATTGTTTTTCCATCTTTAATAAGAGGAACAACGATTTCTGAGCGAGACGCTGCATCACATGCAATGTGGCCAGGGAATTGGTGTACATCTGCTACACGAATCGTCTCTTGCTTGGCTGCTGCTGTTCCGCAAACGCCTTTGCCAAAATCAATATGAACACATGCAGGCATTCCCTGGAATGGCCCAAGAATGAGCTTTTGTTCTTCTTTTGTTAGGTAAAACCCTACCCAGTTCACATCATTTAGAAACTGATTCAAAAGAGCACTGGCATTTGCTAGCTTTGCTACTCGGTCAGTCTCTCCTTCAAGTAGAGCATCCAGTTGTTTATTTAATAATGTGTAGGCTTTTTCTTGATTATCAGAATAAGTGGAGGATTGAAACATTCAGTTCACTCGCTTTCATTACGTATTAATCGACTTAAGTTTACATGATGTATGTAGATTCAGCAAAAAAATAGATTTCATAAGGGAATTTGTCAGACGATTTATTCATCGGTTTTGTTTGAGGGTGCAGGGGAATGGGGATAGGAAGCGAAAGAGTACAGAACCAGTTAAATTAACGGAGGGATCGTATGAGTGAAGTAACCAAGGTGAAAATTTTAACATCAGCTACGGCATTGTTTCAAAGGCAAGGGTACCATGGAACGTCTGTCAGAGATATTGCACAGGATGCATCTGTTAATATTGCTTTGGTTTCTTATTACTTCGGAGGAAAGAAAGGCTTATTTGAAACATTACTCATTCAATTTTATGAAGGGTATATAAAAGAATTAGATAAAGAGAGTTCATTGAATGAGTATGATTCTGCGTACGATTGTTTACTTTCCTTTGTTCGTTCGTTAATTAACTATCAGCGTTCACAGCATCTACTTGCTCGGATGGTTCACCGTGAGATGTCTGTTGATTCCACGCTTGTTAGAGAAGTCATGGCTACGTATCTTCAAAAAGAAAAACATGAGTTTTCACGCTTAATTAAACACGGAATGGCTGTAGGAGAGTTCCGTAGACAACCAGTCGATTTTGTCATTATTCAGTTACGAAGCATGATTACGCTACCTTTTATGTCTCCGCAATATTTATGGGAGCTTTTTCAGTTAAACCCTAAGGAGCCGTATTTTATTGATCGATATATGGATCACTTAAAAGCTTGGATTGCATCAGGATTAAGCTCAGATCCAAGTAGTCACGTGCAAGCAAAACCTCATATTCGAATTAAACAAATGTATTGATATTTAAAAGCGAGCTTCCCTCCATGCAGGAACGTTCGTTTTTTGCGTTCAATCGTTTTCGACAAAAAAAGATTGACAGGGAGTAGATTCACATTTATATTATGTGTAACCGGTTACATGATGTGAGGCGAAAAAAGTCATGACAACAATAAAAGATGTAGCAAAACAGGCGAATGTATCTGTTGCTACCGTTTCAAGAGTTTTAAATCAAAAAGGCTATGTTAGTAAAGAATCAGAAGAAGCTGTTAAAAAAGCTATTAAAATCTTAAATTATCAACCTAATGCAGTGGCAAGATCGTTGTATCACAAAACCTCTGGAATTATCGGATTGTTTGTACCTGATATTTCAAATCCGTTTTTCCCAGAACTGGCAAGAGCGGTAGAGGACGCTGCTACTGCAGAAGGCTTCACAGTTGTTCTATGTAACACTGATAATAAACAAGATAAAGAACAAAAATATATTCAAGTTCTTCAACAAAAATATGCTGATGGGCTCATTATTGTCACAGGGACAGAATCAGTCGAACATATTTTATCCACACATATTCCTGTTGTAGCCCTAGACCGATATATTAGTGAGGATATTCCGACGGTGGTTTCAAGTAATAAACAAGGTGCGATCGATGCAACGGAGCATTTAGTTGAGCAGGGCTGTACATTTATCGCTCACCTAAGAGGACCTATAGGGGTGACATCAGCTGATGAACGCTATGAAGGCTTTAAGCAAGTCATAGAAAAGCACTCCATGGCGCATGTAGTCATTGATTCCGGCTTTGAAATTGGTCAATCGGAAATGGCTACACGAAAGCTTCTTGAAATGTATCCCTCAATCGATGGTATTTTTGCGAGTAGTGATGTGACAGCAGCAGGAGCGATGCGAGCGGCTTATAAGTGTCATAAATCCATCCCAACTGATATTAAGGTGATTGGGTTTGATGGAATCTCTTTAGGCGAAATGCTCACTCCGGCGCTCTCAACAGTGCAACAGCCCATTTACGAAATGGGTGAGCGTGCAACTAAGCTGCTAATGACAATGATTGAAAAGAAAGAACTGCAATCATATAGACATGAGTTTAAAACAAAATTGACGATTAGAGAAACCTCGGTAGGAGGAGAGTAACATGGGAAACGTAACAATAGTCGGTAGTATTAATATGGATATGGTAACGAGCACAGCCGTTTTTCCAAAGCAAGGTGAAACGATAAAGGGTGAGAGCTTTGTCACAATGCCAGGAGGAAAAGGGGCAAATCAGGCTGTAGCGGCTGCAAGACTTGGTGCATCTGTCCGAATGATTGGCCGAGTTGGAGATGATCCATTCGGTAAGATTCTTACAGACGGTTTGGGAATTGAGGGAGTTGATGTTTCAAATGTGGAACCGGTTACAGATTGTAGTTCAGGTATTGCGTCAATCATTCTATCTGATCAAGATAACCGAATTATCATCACACCAGGAGCGAATGATGAAGTAACCGTGGAATACATCAATCAGTTTGAACAGGTGTTAGCAGAGAGTGATGTAGTACTTTTGCAATTAGAGATCCCGCTTGATGCTGTTGAGAGAACACTTACGATTTGTCAAAAGCATCGAACAAAGGTCATTTTAAACCCGGCCCCGGCCTACCCGCTATCCGACACTGTTTTATCAATGGCCGATTACATTACGCCAAATGAAACGGAGTACGAGCTGCTATTTAAAGATTCAAATGAATATCAGGGGAAAATCATTGTAACTGAAGGAGAAGCAGGTGTGAGCTGGCATGAAGCTGGTAAGCAGAAACGAGTCGCTGGCCATTCTGTTCAGCTTGTTGATACGACAGGCGCAGGCGATACATTTAATGGCGCCTTAGCCGCTTCGCTTTCAAACGGAGAAAGTCTTGAAAAATCGATTGTTTTTGCGAATGCAGCAGCTGCCTTATCCGTTCAATCATTGGGAGCACAAAGTGGGATGCCAACACGTGAAGAAGTACAAGAGCATTTGTCAAAGAAGGAGTTAACATGAAAAAGCATGGAATGTTAAATCGAGATATTGCAAGAGTGTTAGCTTCACTTGGTCACACAGATCAGATTGTTATAGCTGATTGTGGCTTACCTGTACCACCAGGTGTTGAATGTATTGACTTGTCCATAAAACTCGGAGTACCTAGCTTTTTAGATGTACTGACTGAGCTATTAATGGATATGGAGGTTGAGGCCTTTATTTTAGCTGAAGAAATAAAGACGGAGAACTCATACATCGATCAAATCTTTTCGAGGCAAGAGATCCCTACCTACTATTTACCTCACGAAAAACTGAAACAAGAAACATCAAAAGCGAAAGTCATTATACGCACAGGTGAGAGCACACCTTATGCAAATGTCATCCTCCGTGCAGGGGTCATTTTCTAAAAAGGGGGTTCAAAGATGATTGTTCAAATGGAAGGAATTCATAAAGCATTTAGTGGCAACCACGTTTTAAAAGATGTTTCATTTAATCTCGAAAAAGGTGAAATACATGCGTTAATGGGTGAGAATGGGGCAGGCAAGTCGACATTAATGAAAATTCTAACAGGAATTTACAGCTCTGATGAAGGGTCTATTTCAGTTAAAGGAAAAACAGTTCATTATAAGCATCCAAAAGAAGCGGAGCTTGATGGGATTGCTGTGATCCACCAAGAGTTAAACATTTTGCCGGAGTTAACTGTGGCTGAAAACCTGTTTCTAGGAAATGAACAAACAGTCGGCCGAACAGGCTGGTTAAAAACAAAGGAAATGAATCGTTTAGCAGAAGAGAAGTTAAGTGAGCTTGGACTTCGTATTAAAGCAACAGAGCGTGCGGGAAGATTGTCGGTTGGGAAACAACAATTAATCGAAATTGCAAAAGCGCTTATGACTAACGCCGATATTATTATTATGGACGAGCCTACAGCAGCTTTAACGGATCGAGAAATCGATACATTATTTGAAGCTGTTCGTTCACTTCAGCAAAAGGGTGTAACCTTTGTCTATATCTCTCACCGCATGGAAGAGATCTTCTCGCTTTGCGGGCGCATTACAATTCTTAGAGATGGTCAGTATGTTGGCACAAAGGTTATTGCAAACACAAATTTTGATGAAATCGTCAAAATGATGGTTGGACGAGAGCTCGGTGGCAGGTATCCGGACCACGATCTGATTCCTAGTGAAACAAAGCTTGAAGTGAAAGGGCTTACTCGCCGAGGAGAATTTAATGATATTTCCTTTAATGTTCGCTCAGGTGAGATTTTTGGAATTGCCGGCTTGATGGGGGCTGGAAGATCAGAGGTTGTCGAGACGATCTTTGGCTACCGGAAGGCGGACGCAGGACTAATTGAACTTGATGGACAAGCTTTAAAATGTGGAAATCCATCGGATGCGATTCAACAAGGTTTAGGATTTGTATCTGAAGATCGAAAAACCAAAGGATTAATTACTGATTTCTCAATAAAGGAAAATCTAAACTTAGTGAATTTGAAAGCGATATCAAGTTCTGGATGGGTTCAGACATCTAGGGAAAAACGATTGCATGATGAGCTTGTACAAAAGCTTGGCGTTCGTGCTTCGGGGCCAAATCAGCTTGCCAAGTCATTAAGTGGTGGAAATCAACAAAAGGTCGTCATCGCCAAGTGGCTTGGAACGGATCCTAAGGTGCTAATTCTTGATGAACCAACTAGGGGTGTTGATGTTGGTGCCAAAAAGGAAATCTATCTCATTATGAATGAACTAGCAAAACTTGGTGTGGCCATCATAATGGTTTCCTCTGAACTACCAGAAATTATTGGATTAAGTACTCGAGCTGCCGTCATGTTTGAAGGGAAGCTGATGAGTATTTTAAACCGAGATGAATTAACAGAAGAGACCATTATGCATTACGCCACTGGAGGAGATAAACATGTTCGCAAATAAACATATGAAATCATTGGCCGCCACACTCGGACCATTTATCGGTTTATTTATCATTGTTGTTATTATTAGTATTTTAAATCCAGGATTCTTATCCTTTTCGAACCTATTAAATGTTCTTAGACAGGTTTCCATTAATGCATTGATCGCTTTTGGGATGACCTTTGTTATTTTAACTGGCGGAATTGACTTATCAGTCGGTGCGATTTTAGCCTTATCAGGTGCGGTTACCGCCTCCTTACTCGCTGCTGGTGTCGATCCTGTTCTTGCCATTGCTTTAGGCCTCATCATTGGGACAGGTCTTGGCGCTATTAACGGGTTAATTATTTCTAAAGGAAAGGTTGCTCCGTTTATTGCAACGCTTGCAACCATGACGATTTTCCGCGGAGCAACCTTAATGTTTACCGACGGAAAGCCAATTACAGGTTTGGGTGATTCTACGTTTTTCAAAATGATTGGTGGCGGTTACTTCTTTGGTATTCCAATGCCTGCTATCACAATGCTAGTGAGTTTTGTCATCTTATATATGGTTCTTAAGAAAACGACGTTCGGTCGACGTGTCTATGCAGTAGGAGGAAATGAAGAAGCTTCTATCCTTTCTGGAATCAAAGTAGACAGAATTAAAATTTATGTATATTCCTTAACAGGTTTTCTGGCAGCGGTTGCAGGGGTGATCCTAACGTCTCGCTTAAACTCTGCTCAACCTACTGCAGGTTCCATGTACGAGCTTGATGCCATTGCTGCTGTTGTGCTAGGTGGGACAAGCTTAACAGGAGGTAAAGGATGGATCGTCGGCACATTGATTGGTGCCTTGATCATAGGTGTGTTGAACAATGGGCTTAATTTATTGGGGGTTAGTTCATTCTTTCAACAAGTAGTAAAGGGTAGTGTCATTTTATTGGCGGTTTTAATTGACCGTAAAAAATCAGCTTAAGGGAGAGAGTAGAGATGAAAAGATGGTTAGCGGCAACAGGACTTAGTACTGTACTACTAATGGGAGCTTGCTCAACAGAATCACCTGTTAGTGAAGGAAATGATAATGAGGGCACTGAAGGTAGCAGTGAGGACTTTACGGTTGGATTCTCTGTTTCCACATTAAATAACCCGTTCTTCGTTACGTTAGAAGAAGGAGCGGAAGTAAAGGCATCTGAACTTGGTTTAGACCTGGTGACAGTGGATGCACAGGATGATAGCTCAAAGCAAATAAGTGATGTAGAAGATCTCATTCAGCGTGGAGTTGACCTAATTATTATTAATCCAACAGACTCTTCAGCGGTAACAGCTGCTATTGAAGCAGCAAATAATGCAGATATTCCTGTTATTACTGTAGACCGTGGTGCTGATGGCGGAGAGGTTGTTACACATATTGCCTCAGATAATATCGCAGGAGGAGAGCTTGCAGGAGAATTGATGGTTGAATTAGTTGGTGAAGGTGCGAAGGTGGCTGAACTTGAAGGACTTCCGGGATCTTCCGCTGCACGTGAGCGTGGCGAAGGGTTTAATAATATTGCCGAAGACTCACTTGATGTGGTAGCGAAGCAAACAGCTAACTTCGATCGTGCAGAAGGATTAACGGTTATGGAGAACATTCTTCAAGGAAACAGTGACATTGAAGGTGTATTTGCTCATAATGATGAAATGGCTTTAGGAGCACTAGAAGCGATTGAAGCTGCGGGTGAAGATATTGTCATTATTGGTTTTGATGCGACAACGGATGCAGTAGAAGCAGTTGGTGATGAACGTATGGCTGGTACCGTAGCGCAGCAGCCAACTGTAATCGGCTATGAAGCATTAGAAGCAGCAAACAGTGTATTAAACGGGGAAGATGTAGAAGACTTTATCCCTGTTGATTTAGAGCTTATTAAAAAATAATCAAGCATCAAATAGGCCTCCAGAGGATCTTTATCCCTTGGAGGCCTTTATTATGAAGAAGCTTAAGGTGTTGAAAGCGGAATACCATTATATTCACTCCAAGCAATAGACACTTCCTTTGCTTGATGAGAATCAGACCCAAAAATTAACGGAATACCTAAACCTGATGCTTGAACGGCTATATCATAAGGTGGATAGCTTTCTTTACATAAGGGTTTGCGTAGACCAGCAAGATTATAGTCGAGAGCGTACCCGTGCTCCTTTATCTCTAATAGGAGTTTATTGATCTCATTTGTAAATAAACGAGTTGGACGCACTTTTTTATGAAATTTATTCGCTAGTGTAATATGACCAATTCGTTTTGGTTTATAGGGTCCAAGGTCTGCTTGGATAGATTTTTGTACGGTTTGATAATACAGCTGATGAACAGCATCAACGGAACCTAGAGCCTCAGCCATTTCTTGGAAAAGCTCTGGACTAAAATCCATACACATATATTGATCATGTACCTTAAGAAAGTGCACAGACAAAATACTGTCTGTAAGCATTGGTCCAATTTCATTTAATAAGGTAGAGATTTCTGTCTCGTAGCCTTCAATGAAGTCGACTTCAAGACCAATACCAACTGTTAATTGATCCTTATACTGTGTTCTTATAGCTTGTACCCGTTCAATGTACTGATACAGCTGACTTTTTGGCATGGCACTATCCTGAGTAGGAGCAGGATCATCAAAATTATCGGGAAGTGGAGCATGCTCAGTAAATGAAATACCAGATAACCCTTCCTTAATGGCTTGCTCACAATATCGATTTAACTCATCTTTTGTACCATGTGGACAAAAAGGGGTGTGGATATGTCCATCATATTTAAGCAAATTGATCTCATCCTTTTTATTCAGATAGGCTATTTGAGTTAGACACAGGATAAACAAATCATTCCAACAAAAGAGAACACAAATAGTTGGTTTCATGGTATCATAATACATACTTAATTGTAGAAAGAACTCGATAATCTTACGAAAAAAAGAGGATTTTGAGGATTGTTAGAGAAATTACATATATATGAACTCAGTTACCAATTTCATCATATGAATTTGCACTACTGGAGCTAGAGAAGGGAGTCCCTCAAGTGGTTTATTTAATTCTCGTTATTCTTGCAATCGCGATAATCGCCTATTTAGTAGGCATGTACATACGAAAAAATATCTACAAGGACGTTGATAAGCTGGAGGAAAAGAAGAATGGTATTTCAACCAGGCCGATTCCTGATGAAATAGCAAAGGTAAAGCAGCTTCAAATGGCTGGTGAAACCGAAGAAAAATTTGAGGTTTGGCGAAGCAATTGGGATGAAATTGTCGGTCAGATCATGCCAAATATTGAAGAGACACTTTTTGATATAGAAGAGCACGCAAACAAATACCAAATAAAAAAGGCGAAAGAGCTTGTTCAGTCTACTCATGAGCGTTTAGATACAATCGATAGCGAACTTGACATCATGATTGATGAAATCGAACAGCTTGTTTCAAGTGAACAGAAAAACCGCAATGAAATCGGTGAGTTAAGGGAGAAGTATACGAAGCTTTCAAGTGATCTTTTGAAGAAGCGCGGATCCTTCTATGAAGCGATTGGGTTATTAGACGAAAACATGAGTCATGTAAAAGCGGGACTTGCTTCATTTGATGAAGCGACAAAATCGGGTAGTTACCTACAAGCCCGACAAGAACTTCTTCAACTAAGAGATATCTTGGTTCAAGTAGAAGCTCAAGCAGAGGTTTTACCAAAGATGATCGTACAAATTAGAACAACGCTACCAGCTGAAATAAAGAATTTAGAGCTTGGTATTTCAGATATGAAAGAAAAAGGCTATCAGCTTGATCCGTTAGCGCTTGAACCGAAGCTCGAAGATATGAAACAAGAAGTCGAAGAGATACAAATCTTATTAAAGAATCTTGATACCGAATCAGCAGAAGAGCGAATGAGTGTAATCCATAATCAAATTGAACAGATTTATGACACGCTTGATGAAGAAGTTCAATCTAAGAAAAAGACACTAGAGCAACTTCCTAACTTAAAACATCAGCTTGACCGAACAAGCCAGGAATTACATAATCTTTTAAGTGAACTTGCACATGTTCAAAAAAGCTATCGACTCGCTCAAGAGGAAGTGGATTCAAAGGAACACCTTCAAAAGCAGTTAACAGAGATGACAAACCAGCTTCAAGTCATTGTTGACGTAACTGAAAACGAAAAACAAACCTTTACCTCTATTCATGAAATGGTCTTAGAGTGGGAAGAGCGTTTGGATGAATTAGCAGAGTATATTAAACAAGGCACCGGAAAGCTCTATGAATTACGTGAAGAAGAATTAAAAGCAAAAGAGACGATTTCAAGACTTCGCTCAGTTGTATTAGAAGGAAAACGAGTGATACGAAAGAGTAATATTCCTGGCCTTCCAGCCAGAGCACTTGAGCAACTGGAAGCAGGAGACAAAAACATTCAAGAAGCAGTTGAGCTCTTAGACCAGGTTCCGCTTGAGATGAAACAAGTGACAGAAAAGGTTGAAGAGGCCATCTCATTGATTGAAGCGAATGATGAATTAATTGCTGAAACCATCAAGTCAGCAGAGCTAGCAGAACGAGTGATTCAGTACAGTAATCGATATCGTAATCGTAGTGAAGAAGCTCGTCAATTACTTGCTCAAGCCGAACGATTGTTCAGAAATTATGAATATGATGAAGCGATTGAATGTGCTGTACGTGCTGTGGAACCCTATGAAAAAGGGGTCGTAGAGCGAGTATCAGAGCATGTTTCTGCGTAGAGAAAAGCTCCTTCTATGGAAGGAGTTTTTTTACGCCTTTTTCATGCCCACCTTTGTCAATTTCATAAGATGATGCTACTATATACGGATGCACAAAAAGGAGAATGAACGACATGATTTATTTAGATAACAGTGCAACAACCGCTCCAAATGAAGAGGTTTTGAAAACATATCTAACGGTGTCCAAGCAATTCTTCGGAAATGCCTCATCTCTTCATCGACTAGGTGTTGAATCTGAAAAAGTGCTTAACCGGTCTCGGGCATTGATGGCTGAGTTACTTGAAGTGGCACCGTCTTCGATTCTATTTACAGCGAGCGGAACAGAAAGCAATAACTTGGCGATTAAAGGAACGCTTTTATCTTCCTTTCAAAAGGGAACCCATCTCATCACAACAGCTAGCGAACATGCTTCCGTTAATGAAACATTTAAATGGCTTGAAACAAATGGTTATCACGTGACGTATCTGCCTGTTGATGAATATGGTTGCCTTTCTATGAAAGAGCTGGAGCAAGCTATTACAAAGGAAACGTCCTTAGTATCAATTAGTCATGTGAATAATGAAACAGGTACGATTCAGCCTGTGGAGGAAATTGGTGCATTACTAGCGGGTTACCCACAAGTGCGGTTTCATGTTGATCATGTTCAAGGAGCTGGTAAGGTTCCATTATCCATTAAAAAAGCTAAAATTGACCTTTTAACCATGTCAGCTCATAAGTTCCATGGCTTAAAAGGTACAGCTATCCTTTACATTCGACCAAATCTTCAATTAACCCCATTGCTTCACGGCGGTGATCAAGAGTTTGGTTATAGAGGCGGAACCGAACATGTAGCAGGAGCCGCAGCGATGGCGAAAGCATATAAAATGGAGCTTGAGAGGTTAAAAAATGAAAAGCAGAAGCTTCCAAGACTTCGTAAACGTCTAGTGGATTATGCGAACGCATCTAATGCACTGGTTTTAAATTCCGACCCTGAGCAAGGTGCGCCACATATTATTAATTTTTCAGCACCCGGTTATAAGCCTGAGGTCATTATCCAAGAGCTTGCTGAACAAGAGATCTATGTGTCAACACAGTCGGCATGTTCCTCTAAACAGCTTGAACCAAGTAGAGTTTTACTAGCGATGGGAAAAACAGAGGAAATAGCAAGCAGCGCCATCCGTATTAGCTTGTCTTATGAATCAACTGATCAAGAGATAGACGTATTTATATCGGCAATGGATACACTCCTGCCTAGAATTAGAAAAGTGGTGAAAGAACGAGTATGAAGTATGATCATGTTTTAATACGTTATGGAGAATTAGCGTTAAAAGGGAAAAATCGTGTCGCTTTTGAGAAGCAGCTCCTTTCAAATATCCGACAAGTACTAAAGTCTATACAAGGCATTAAGGTCAAACGCACATTTGGTCGAATCATTATTGAATTAAATGGGGCAGAACCAGCACCTATTGTTGAATTATTAAAAGATATCTTCGGCATTCATTCATTTAGCTTGGCAATACGTGTTGATCATGTCGTTGAGGATATGCAAAAAGCCGCATTAAAAGCGGTACAGGAATCAGAAGGCACCATCCGCACGTTTAAAATTGTCACACGTCGTGCGTATAAGCCATTTCCCGTTGATTCACAAACGTTGAATCACAAAATTGGTGGGTATGTACTAGCAAATACTGAGCACTTAACGGTTGATGTTCATCATCCGGATGCAACCATTCATGTAGAGGTCAGAGAGACGGCTGCATACATTACAACCAGTTCGTTTAAAGGGGCTGGAGGATTGCCGGCAGGGACAAGCGGCAAGTTATTGTTGATGCTTTCTGGTGGGATTGATAGCCCGGTTGCAGGTTACTTAGCGATGAAACGCGGCGCTGATCTTGAAGCCATCCACTTTCATAGTCCACCGTACACAAGTGAGCGTGCAAAGCAAAAGGTCATGGACTTAGCGAAACGGTTAAATTCGTTTGGAGGCAATATCAAACTTCATATTGTGCCGTTTACGGATGTCCAAACTCATATTCGCGATGAAGCTCCAAGCAATTTTCAAATGACGATTATGCGACGAATGATGATGCGTATCGCGACAAAGGTAGCAGAAGAAAAAGAATTCCTTGGAATCGCAACGGGTGATAGCTTAGGCCAGGTGGCAAGTCAAACATTGCACAGTATTCATACCATTAACGAAGTGACGAACTATCCCGTGATTCGCCCATTGATAACAATGGATAAGCTTGAAGTCATGGATATGGCAAAGAAAATCGGCACATATGAAACATCGATTTTGCCATATGAAGATTGCTGTACCATCTTTTTACCTTCAGATTCAAAAACAAAGCCTTCACGTAAGCATGCGAATAAGTTCGAACAGTACATTAAGGTTGAGGAACATGTAGCGCGTGCTGTAGAAGGAATAGAGACCATAGATCTAACAAACTTAAACGACGTGGAACAAGCCATTGAAGATTTATTTTAATTAATAAATTTTACCAAATTTATTTTTGCATGTTTCTCCTCTCTCGGGTCATTCTATAATTACCGAGGGAGGTGAAACAACATGGCAGACAACAAAAGTTCAAACGATCTTTTAGTACCTGGAGTACAACAAGCTCTTGACCAAATGAAGTACGAAATCGCTTCTGAATTTGGTGTTCAACTTGGAGCTGATACTACAGCACGTGCTAACGGTTCTGTAGGTGGAGAGATCACTAAACGTCTTGTACAAGCGGCTGAAAAGCAACTTGGTGGCGGAAGCTATTAATTTCATACGTATTGGATTCGAGGGGAAGCATTGAGCTTCCTCTCTTTCGTTGTGGACAAAAATATTGCCGAACAGGAATGTTTCTGTCACGATAGAAAGACGTAGGCAACATTACACGAAGGGAAGATTACGATGGGGACTCTTTGGCAAAATGGAACGTTTTTTACGCTTGGTGATCAAAACGAAACAGTTGAAGCGGTTTATGTTGTAGATGGAAGAATTGCAGCGATGGGAGCAAAAGAACAGTTACTTGAACAATTTAAAGAGAGTATTACAGAGATCAAGGATGTAGCAGGAGGTTATGTATATCCAGGGTTTGTTGATAGTCACTTACATATGATTGGTCATGGAGAAAAACTGCTGAGGCTTGATTTGTCACAAGCAACCTCCTCTCTTGAAATGGAACAATGGCTAACTAAAAAAGCTCAGGCAAATGAAGATGAAAAATGGGTCATTGCTGAAGGCTGGAACGAATATAATTTTCCAGATGAAAAAATATTTACGCGATATGAATTAGATAAAATGAGTCCACACAAACCATTATATGCGTCTAGAGTATGTCGTCACGCAGCCTTAGTTAACTCGGAAGCTCTTATGCTTGCTGGAATTACAAAAGAAACACCGAATCCTCAAGGTGGAGTGATCGAGCGCGATGAACAAGGTGAACCGACCGGGTACTTAATGGATACGGCAGTTGATCTCATTAAAGAGGTGATGCCTCCTGTAGATCGCAAGTATGTCTATCAAGCCTTAAAGCTCTCCGTTCAAGACTTGCTCGCTCACGGAATTACTGGTGGACATACAGAAGATATGAACTATTATAATGGATTTTCTGAAACCTTAGATGTGTTTCAATCGTTAATACATAAGGAAGGGTTTCGCTTTAGGACTAATTTTCTCATTCACCACGAGCAAATGGATGCGATGAAAAAAAGCGGGTATGGTTCGGGCAAGCTCACGGATTATCTTGAAATTGGGTCGATGAAAATTTTTGCCGATGGTGCATTAGGAGGCCGTACAGCAAGACTTTCAGAGCCATATTCAGATGATCCTGAAAACTATGGCGTGTTTATGCATTCTGAAGATGCATTTAAAGAGCTTGTTCAAAAAGCGAGAGATTACCAAATGCCAGTAGCTGTGCACGTCATAGGAGATGCAGCACTCGAACAAGCCCTTGACGCACTTGAGGAATGTCCGCCGGTAGAAGGACGTGATCGTTTGATCCACTTACAAGTTGCACGTCCTGAACTCATTGAACGGATCAAGCCATTAAAAGTCATTCTCGACCTGCAGCCACGTTTTGTCGTAACGGACTTTCCTTGGGTAGAAGACCGGTTAGGCTCTGAACGACTCGCTTCGTCATTTGCATGGAAAACGTTATTAGATGAAGGGTTGCACTGTGCTGGTGGATCGGATGCTCCTATTGAACCGCCTGGACCATTACTAGGGATGCATGCTGCCTTAACTCGACGCCATCCTGATGATAAAGTGCATGAAGGGTATTTGCCTGAACAGAAATTAAGTCGATATGAAGCCGTCCAGTTATTCACATCGGGAAGTGCGTATGCTACTGGAATGGAAGAAAGACGGGGGAAAATCGCATTAGGATTTGATGCGGATTTTACTGTGTTATCTCATAATTTATTTACATGTGACATTGAAGAGTACTTAACAGCGGATGTGTTAATGACGATTGTAGATAACACGGTGATGTATGAAAAAGAAGCTCGGTAAACTGGTTTTTTATGGTATAGTGATAGGTGATTTAAATTGCTTTAAAGGAGTGGAATGATGAACTGGAAACGTTGGACAGCTTTAGCGGTCGTAGTAGGATTACTAATTATCTCAACCATTACAAATCTTGCAGTCGGTTTTGCGAACTTAGACTTGGATGAGTACACTGGCTCCGAATTTGGAGAGGAAGTGATTCAACCAGGAACAAGTGGAAAAATTGTTGTCTTAAATTTAGATGGGGTTATTCAAGATTTAGGAGCTCAATCCATTTTTGATACTGGTATGTATGATCATCAGGCATTCCTTACTCAAATTGAAAATGCAAGCAATGATGATGAAGTCGACGGCATCATTATCCGAGTGAATACTCCAGGTGGTGGGGTACTCGAAAGTGCTGAAATCTATGAAAAGATTGTCGAAGCGAAGGAAGAGCATGATAAAACCGTGTACATATCAATGGGTGGAATGGCAGCCTCAGGTGGGTATTATATTGCAGCTCCAGCTGACAAAATTGTTGCCAATCCTAATACCATAACAGGGTCGATCGGAGTCATTATGGAATCCATAAACTTCGCAGAGCTAGCAGAAAATTATGGAGTGAAATTTAATACGATTAAGAGCGGTCCATATAAAGATATTATGTCTCCATATAAAGAAATGACAGATGAAGAACGTGAGATCCTTCAATCATTTGTTGATGAGTCCTACGATGAATTTGTTCGAATTATTTCAGAAGGACGAGGCATGGATGAAGAAACCGTTCGAAGCGTTGGGGATGGTCGAATTTATAGTGGAAAACAAGCACTAGAGAACGGCCTTGTAGATGAACTTGGCAGTCTTGATGACACCATTGAGCTATTAAGTGAAGATTTAGGTGGCGGAACCTACCAAGTTGTGAGCTACAATTACTCGATGGGTCTTTATAATTTCCTTGGATTAACGGCTCACAAAATGTTTGGTCAGGATCCAGAGATTACAATGCTGCAAAAACTTATTTTTGAAAATCGTGCGCCGTCTTTAAAATATTTATACGCTGAATAGGAAGGGGAGTTTCTTATGATGAATCAACACGCGTCAACTCCTCTTTCTCGCTCAAGGAGGGCTCGCTTAAAGAAAAATCAGGAACCCATTCAAACGGATGAGCTGCACTTAGAGAGCCAGCAACCACAGGCAAACGAATCAACAGTCATTCAAAAAGAAGAAGCGACCGTGCAATATGCTGGATTTTGGGTTAGGTTCTGGGCATTCCTGCTTGACCAGGTTGTACTATTATCATTAAATAGTATCCTTATTAACTGGTGGTTTACTTTCTTAGGCGAAGGAGTCAGAAGCATTGGTCCGTTTGCGACATTAACATTTGTGCATGCCATAACGTTCTTTATCTACTATGCACTTATGACCAAATTTATAGGCAAAACCGTGGGGAAAATGGTTCTTGGGATAAAGGTTGTTTCAGACAATGGTCAGCCTTTAAGCTGGAAGCAAATGATCTTTCGCGAAGGAATCGGTCGATTATTTTATCACCTTCAAATCTTTACCTTACCGATTTTCTTAATTCTTTACTTGTTTGTTGCGTTTGTTCCAACGAAACGGGGACTTCATGATCTCGTAGCGGATACAAGCGTCATTCATGACAAGAAATAAGTCACCATAACCTGTCCATTTTGGGCAGGTTATTTTTGGTTATAACGGACACAATAAGAGCCTGAAAGGAGCGAAATCATGATCTGGATTGGGATTTTATTAACCATCACTTCTCTTATAATTTGGTTGTGCTTTTTAAAGATTAACGTAAGCTTAGATTACTCCTTTATTGATCAGAAACAATCGCTACAATGTACATTCACAGTCCTCGCCCTTCGAATCTACACATATGAATTACCAGATGATCGTAAGACGGCTAGTGTTGTAAAAACGGAACCCGAACAAAGTGATAGTCAAGAAACAACAAAGAAAAAAACACTTAGTCTCCTTAATCTGTTAGCGGTTTTTCAAAAGATCAAGGAATGGGAAGGCTATCTCCTTAGCTTTCATACATTGATTCGAGCAAGGTTCAAACACATCTATATACATAAACTGAAATGGCAAACAGAGTGTGGAGTAGGAGATGCCATGGTCACAGCCCAAACAATCGGTTATTTATGGACGATTAAATCACTGCTTGTAGGTCTCCTTAATCTATACGTAACATTCCCTCGTTTACCGGAACTTCAGATTGCTCCGTTGTACCGGTCACCAGGGACGCACACTCATGTACAGTGCATGTTTTCCTTTCGGATCGGACATGCTATTCGAGCAGGACTATCGGTTTTATGGCATTGGAGAAAACGTCCAATGGCCGAGTCAAACTAAAAGATAAGAAATAAAGGAGGATACATCATGTCAGATCACCCAATTCAAGGCTTAATGAAAACAGCCATGGAAAACTTAAAAGAAATGGTCGATGTTAATACAATTGTAGGGGACCCTGTTGAAACACCTGACGGAAGCGTTATTATGCCTGTTTCTAAAGTAGGATTCGGTTTCGCGGCAGGTGGTAGTGAATTCATTATTGAACATAAAGGTCAACAGTCACCTGAGCACACACACCCGTTTGGAGGAGGAAGTGGTGGTGGAGTTTCAATTACACCTATTGCTTTCTTAGTTGTTGGAAAGTCTGGTATTAAGATGATTCATTTAGACAGCCAAACTCACCTTTATGAAAGACTTCTTGATCTAGCTCCACAGGTTGCTGAAAAAATTCAAAGCATGCTTCGAACTTCTTCTCATGAAAAAGGAAGAGATCCTGAACATCCACCAATCTAAAACTTGCCCACATTCCTTGCTAGTCCTCTCCTTCATAAAGTATGATATAGATTGAGGAAACGCAATCTAAGGAGGAACTAAAGACATGGCAACTATTACATTTAAAGACAATCCAATGACGATTTTAGGAACAGAAGTAGAAATGGGCCAAAAAGCTCCTGATTTTTCCGTTTTAGCAAACGATCTATCTGAATATCGGCTAGCAGACGCGAAGGAAAGTGTAAAGCTTATTAGTGTCATTCCTTCTATTGACACGGGTGTGTGCGATGCACAAACACGTCGTTTTAACGAAGAGGCTGGTTCCATTGATAACGTAGAGGTACTAACAATTAGTGTTGATCTACCATTTGCACAAAAGCGCTGGTGTGCAGCATCAGGACTTGAGCACGTACAAACTCTTTCTGACCACAAGGACCTTTCATTTGGTAAAGCATACGGTTTAGTGATGGAAGAGCTACGCTTACTCGCACGTGCAGTGTTTGTTATTGATACGAATGGTACTCTTGTACATGCTGAGTACGTGTCAGAAGCAACAAACCACCCTGATTACGAAAAGGCAATTGCTGCTGCAAAAGAAGCTAAATAAATTTCTGGGATCCCGCTGAATGGTCAGCGGGATTTTATTGTGTAAGGACAGAATCTCCTGTACAATAACGAACAGTGTCATAAACCGGAATAAGGAGTTGTACAAGCTTTGGCTACTTTAACATTTGATGAATTATATCGTTGTATAGATGAAGGGGCAATGCGAATCGAGAAACAAACAGATGTTACGTATCTTGAGGCGATTGCTAAAGTAGGAGAAATCATTTTTCAAGACCGAACGGGACAAGTTGATGAAATAGATGAAGAGCTTCTGCGCATACTAAGCCAGATAGATAGCGAATCACTAGAGAGAGAAACTGTACGAAAAGTGTTTCAAATGTGCGTATTAAAAGGAATGAAAGGGGCAGTACAGCCACATCATTCTATGACGCCTGACGCGGTCAGTCTCTTTGCTTCATACTTGATTAATAAAGTCACGTCAAAACAAACGTCTCCTGTGCGTGTATTAGACCTAGCTGTAGGAACGGGAAACTTATTAACGACGATTTTAAATCACTCTCCACTCAATATGGAGGCAAGTGGTTTTGAGGCAGATGAAACGCTTCTTCAAATTGCATACATGAATGCGAATCTTCAAAAGCACCAAATTGACCTATTCCACCAGGATAGTTTACAAGTAGCATTAGCACCTGGTGAGCTTGTTGTTACTGATTTGCCAATTGGGTATTACCCTAAGGATGAGGTCGCTTCAACCTATGACCTTAAGGCTGAAGAAGGACACGCGTATATTCACCATCTAATGATTGAACAAGGTATTCGTTCTCTTCATCCAGGTGGTTATGCCTTGTATCTTGTGCCAAACTTCCTATTTGAAAGTGATCAAGCTGAGTCTCTTCACGCCTATTTAAAAGAACATACAACAATTCTTGCTTTGCTACAATTGCCTAAAACCATGTTTAATGAAAAGCAGCATGGTAAAAGCTTTTTACTTGTGCAAAAGAAAAGTGAGAAAACCATTGTGCCTAGACATGCGCTTCTAGCTGAACTTCCTTCCTTTGATAAAAAAGAAGCATTGGCAGATATGATGAAACAAATCAATAAATGGTTTGAAGAGGAATTAAAGCTGTAATACAACACAGAATATGTAGGATCCATGTGATAAAAAATGAAGCGCTTTAAAGACGTTTAAAAGGGCAAAATTAGCAATTACTAGAACAGTTTTCATAACAACGAAACGTGTTCAGAATTCACTGACTTTACTTTAAAATCGCCTGTAACACTTGAAATACAAGGATTTCGGTGCTTAAATATGATAAGAAGGACAACCTTATGATAAAGAGATAGGTGTCTAAAAAAGGAGTGGGCTTTTTTAATGTCTAAAATTATTGCAATTAATGCTGGAAGTTCATCTTTGAAATTTCAGTTACTTACCATGCCTGAAGAAGAAGTCTTAACAATTGGTTTAGTAGAACGAATTGGTTTAGAGAACGGAGTATTCCAAATCTCTGTTAATGGAGAAAAGGATGAAACGATTACTGATATTCCAAACCATGAAGTAGCAGTTAAGCTTTTACTTGAGAAATTAACGGGTCTTGGGATTATTCAGTCTCTTGATGAAATTAATGCCATTGGCCACCGTGTTGTACATGGTGGAGAGTTATTTAACGATTCAGTTCTGATTACGGATGAAGTGCTAAAAGGAATCGAAACGGTTTCAGAGCTTGCACCTCTTCATAACCCAGCTAATATTGTTGGAATCAAAGCATTTAAAGAGATTCTTCCAAATGTTCCTGCTGTAGCCGTTTTTGATACGGCGTTCCATCAGTCGATGCCTGAAGAATCATTTTTATACAGTCTTCCGTATGAATACTACAAAGAATTCGGTATTCGTAAATATGGATTCCATGGTACCTCTCACAAGTATGTATCTGAGCGTGCCGCTGAGCTACTAGATCGTCCAATTGAACAGCTACGCATCCTTTCGTGCCACCTTGGAAATGGAGCAAGTATTGCTGCAATCGAAGGTGGAAAATCAATTGATACATCAATGGGCTTTACGCCACTTGCAGGTGTAACAATGGGAACACGTTCTGGTAACTTAGATCCAGCGCTTATTCCTTTCATTATGGATAAAACGGGCCAAACAGCAGTTGAAGTTCTTGATACACTTAACAAAAGAAGTGGATTACTTGGCTTAACTGGCTTCTCAAGCGACCTTCGTGATATTCAAGAGAAGGCAGATGCTGGAGACGAGCGTGCCGAAACAGCTCTTAACGTGTTCACTTCGCGTATTCATAAGTATATTGGGTCTTATGCAGCACGTATGAGTGGTGTTGATGCGATCGTCTTTACTGCTGGTATCGGTGAAAATAGTATTACAATCCGTGAGCGTGTCTTGCGTGGACTTGAGTTTATGGGTGTATACTTTGATCCATCTCTTAACGAGGTTCGTGGAAAAGAAGCTTTTATTAACTTCCCGCATTCACCAGTTAAAGTCATCATTATTCCAACAAATGAAGAAGTAATGATCGCTCGTGATACAGTAAGACTAGCAAGTGTATAAGCATTCATAAAAGGTGCTACTCTCTACTTTTAAGAGAGTAGCACCTTTTTTGTATATTTTCTTAATCTGAACTTAGTTATGCATAAAAAAATGTTAAAGAAATATGCAGTTTCCTCTTGCAAAATGAGCAAAGCCTTGTTAAAGTTATGTATATTAATAAGAAAAGATGATTGCTTATGCAATTATTCTTCATCTAAATCATATGTAGATGCATTTTTTTTGAATATGTTTGTATAAAAATAATAAAAAGAGTATGAATATTCATTGGAGGGACTAGTTATGAGTAAAGAGAAAGTGGTTTTAGCTTATTCCGGAGGATTAGATACATCAGTCGCTGTAAAGTGGCTTACAGATAAAGGGTATGACGTCATTGCAGTAGGTCTTGACGTAGGTGAAGGAAAAGATCTTGATTTCGTAAAGCAGAAAGCATTGTCTGTGGGAGCTATTCAATCCTATTCAATTGATGCGAAAAAAGAATTTGCAGAAGACTTTGTTCTTCCTGCACTTCAGTCTCACGCGATGTACGAGCAAAAATATCCACTGGTTTCAGCTCTTTCTCGTCCACTAATCTCCAAAAAATTAGTTGAGATTGCTGAGCAAGTAGGTGCAACAGCTGTTGCTCATGGTTGTACAGGTAAAGGGAATGATCAGGTTCGGTTTGAAGTATCTATTCAAGCACTAAATCCAGATCTAAAAGTATTGGCTCCTGTTCGTGAGTGGGCTTGGTCTCGTGATGAAGAGATTGAATATGCAAAAAAACACAACATTCCAATTCCAGTTGATCTTGATAACCCTTATTCAGTGGACCAAAACTTATGGGGTCGTAGTAATGAATGTGGAATTCTTGAAGATCCATGGGCTACTCCACCAGAAGGTGCATACGAGTTAACAGCTCCACTTGATAAAACACCGGATGTGGCAGATGTCATTGAAATTGGATTCGATAAAGGGGTTCCTGTTTCCATTGATGGCGTTGCGTACCCATTAGCAGAGCTTATCCTACACTTAAATGATGTAGCAGGAAAACACGGCGTAGGACGCATCGATCATGTTGAGAACCGTCTTGTAGGAATTAAATCACGTGAAGTGTATGAATGTCCAGGTGCGATTACACTACTTAACGCTCATAAAGAGTTAGAGGACTTAACACTGCCTAAAGAAATGGCTCATTTTAAACCAGTTGTTGAAAAGAAACTAACAGAACTAATCTATGAAGGTCTTTGGTTCTCACCATTACAACCAGCTCTTCAAGCATTCTTAAAAGAGACACAAAAGTCTGTAACAGGTGTTGTACGTGTGAAACTATTTAAAGGTCATGCGATTGTAGAAGGTCGTAAGTCTGAGTTCTCTCTATACAATGAGAAGCTTGCTACGTATACACCAGACGATGAGTTCGATCATAATGCTGCAATCGGATTTATCTCACTTTGGGGTCTTCCAACCAAGGTTCATAGCATGATTAATAAAGAAACAAAAAAAGAGGTTACTCTGTGACAAAGCTTTGGGGTGGAAGATTCACAAAAACGGCTGAGGAATGGGTGGATGCATTCGGTGCATCCATCGGTTTTGATCAGGCCCTTGTTATGGAAGATATACAAGGAAGCATCGCTCATGTAACGATGCTTGGTAAATGTGGAATTCTGACTTCTGAAGAAACAGAGCAAATTAAAGCAGGTCTTGAAACATTAAAAGAAAAAGCCAAAGCCGGTGAGCTTGAGTTTTCTGTTCAAAATGAAGATATTCATTTAAATCTTGAGAAATTTTTAATCGATGAGATTGGACCAGTGGGTGGAAAACTTCACACTGGTAGAAGCCGGAATGATCAGGTTGCCACTGATATGCATTTGTACTTACGCAATGAAACCAAGAATATTATGGAAGCTCTGCGTAACGTTCAACAAGCTCTTTTAAATCAAGCCTCAAATCACGTTGAAACGTTAATTCCTGGATATACTCATCTTCAACGCGCCCAACCGGTTTCGTTTGCGCATCATTTGATGGCTTACTTTTGGATGCTAGAGCGTGATTTTGGTCGCTTTCAAGATAGCTTAAAACGCGTGAATGTGTCCCCTCTTGGTGCAGGTGCACTAGCTGGTACAACGTTTCCGATTGACCGAGCGTATTCAGCAGAGCTGTTAGGCTTTGATAGCATCTACGAGAATAGCTTAGATGCTGTAAGCGACCGCGATTTTATTGTTGAATTTTTAAGTGCTGCTTCTGTTACAATGATGCACCTTTCCCGTTTATGTGAAGAATTGATTCTTTGGTCTTCCCAAGAGTTTCAATTCATTGAAATGGACGATGCGTTTGCAACAGGAAGCAGTATTATGCCTCAAAAGAAAAATCCAGACATGGCAGAATTAATTCGCGGTAAAACAGGACGAGTATATGGGGGATTATTCTCACTGCTTACTACATTAAAAGGTCTTCCTCTTGCCTATAATAAGGATATGCAGGAAGACAAGGAAGGTATGTTTGATGCGGTTCATACAGTAAAAGGATCGTTAAAGATCTTTGCTGGTATGATCGACACGATGGACGTGCGGACCGAAGTGATGGAAAAAGCAGTGCATAACGACTTTTCAAATGCGACGGAGCTTGCTGACTATCTGGCAGCAAAAGGTCTTCCGTTCCGTGATGCACATGAAGTTGTAGGAAAACTTGTGTTAACAGCCATTAATAAAGGTGTATTCTTACTTGATCTTAGCTATGAAGACTTCCAAGCGGCTCATCCATTATTTGAGCAGGATATCTATGAGGTATTAGAGCCAAAAACGGTCGTTGCGAGACGGAATAGTGCGGGTGGAACAGGCTTTGAGCAAGTGAAGATCGCTTTAAAAAAAGCAGCATCTATTTTAGAGAACGAGTAACACATAATTTAGCAAACCTCTTGCCATACTAGGACTGTAAATAGACTAGTGGCAGGAGGTTTTTGTTATGGTTAAAGAGAACCAAGAAAATGAATGGGTAAGTGAAATGTCTGAAGGCGAAAAAGAAGTCAATCAACAATTAATGGATTCCTATAACATGGGAACGATTGAACAAGATGTGAAGTCAGCTTCTCCAAAAAAATCGACGAACGAACGATTTTAACGAGGGATTACTATGAAACGACTAACGCGTATTCTTTTAAGTATCATCCTTTTTTCGAGTCTGAGCTCTCCATTGCAAGCAGTGGCTAGCGGTTTTGAGCTTATGGAAGTCTTCTCACTTCGAGTGACCGTGGTAGAAGGCGGAATTGAACATGAATGGGAATATGATAGTCCAAACCAATATGAATACGAAACGGGTCATACGGTCATAAAGGGAAACGAAGCGAAAATAAAGGTTGATCAAATGGTTCAGACCCTTCAGATAGACAAAGATCGTACGAAAGAACAGTATAAAGCTATACTTGAACAAACATTTCCAAAGCTTGAGTCCTTTGATATCCGCTTTATTGATGAAACGGATCATCTATATACATGGGGCTGGTATAAGTCTTGATAGACAAAAGAAACGGCCCCATTCGTTGGGACCGTTTCTTTTATATTAGCTCGTTGGCTTCACAATCTGTAATTCTTTGGGATACTTCGTTAAGAGCTCGTAGCTATCTTCAGTAATTAACACATCATCTTCAATGCGAACGCCACCTTTATTTGGCAAATAGATACCGGGTTCAATGGTGAACGTCATACCAGGCTTTAGCGTCTCGGTATTTGTTTCATTAATTGAAGGGAGTTCATGGACGTCAGCACCTAACCCATGGCCAAGGCGATGTGGAAAGTACTCTCCAAATCCTGCTTCTGTAATGATCGAACGAGCTTTCCGATCAAGAGCTCCAAGCTCTGTTCCAGGTTTACAGAGGGATACGGCTCCCATTTGCGCATCTAATACCGTTTGATATACATGACGTAACTCATCAGTTAAATCGCCGTAAGCAACCGTACGAGTAATATCTGAGCAATACCCATCAAGAACAACACCAAGATCAAATAACACAAGATCCCCATGTTGAATCGTTTTTGTGCCCGGTTTTCCGTGGGGATCCGCAGAATTCGCTCCACTAATCACAGTTGTTTGAAAAGCCATTTCTGTGATGCCTTTACGTTTTAATTCGTATTCAATCGTCGCTAAAATGTCGATTTCCTTACGTCCCTCAGCAATTGCTTCAACACCGATTTGGACACCAAAATCAGCAAGGCTTGCAGCTTCGCGTAAAACGGCAATTTCCTTCTCCGTTTTGATTGAACGAAGGCTCATTAAAGCGGGTTCTGCATCATGCATCTGATTAATACCAAACAATGCTTGAAGTGCCTCCGCTCTTTCAAGAGGAATGAGGCGTTTTTCTACCCATAACGAGTCGCCCTTTAATGTGTAACGAGATAAAGCCTGTCCAAGAACTGTCCAAGGATTATCCGTGTCGCTGTATGTAAGGATGTCCCCTGTCCAACCGGCTTTTTGAACCAAGGATTTCTCCATACCTGGTACAATTAAAAAAGGTGCTTCATTTGGTAAAATAATAAGTGCGACCATTCGTTCATGCGGATCCGTCCGGAACCCAGTTAAGTAGAATACATTTTCCTTGCCTTGAATGAAAGCAGCAGCAACCTGTTGATCACGAAGGGCTTGCTGGATCGTTTCGAGTCGTGTGAGTGACATGATCATCCTCCTTTGTTGTTTGTTCTACTTTACCATAATTATGCGAAGTCGTTCGAATGTAGCGTTTTAAAGAGGGGATTATCGGTTACAGATAAGAGTGATAAAATCATAAAAGGGAGATGAGCGTATGAAGATCAGCTACCACGGACATTCGGTTGTCAAAATTGAAACAAATGGGACAACGATTTTGATTGATCCCTTTATTAATGGGAATGAACAAACTGATTTGAAGGTTGAAGACCAAAAAGTAGATGTGATTTTACTTACACATGGCCACAATGATCATGTGGGAGACACGGTAGAACTCGCAAAGAAAAATGATGCACTCGTTATTGGAACCTTTGAGCTTGCAACTTATTTAAGCTGGCAAGGTGTTAAAACACAGCCTCTACATATTGGTGGAGCGCATGAGTTTGAATTTGGTAAAGTAAAATTAACGCAAGCCTTTCATGGATCATCTGCAATTGATGAAGAAAATCAAACCATTGTCTATACAGGAATGCCTGCGGGAATTCTTTTTACAGCGGAGGGCAAAACCATTTATCATGCAGGAGACACAGCGTTATTTGGAGACATGAAGATCATTGGCGAGCGAAATAACATAGATCTTGCTTTCTTGCCGATCGGAGATACATTAACAATGGGACCTGAGGATGCGGCGGCAGCGGCAGAATGGATTCAAGCAAAAACAGTTGTGCCGATTCATTACAACACGTTCCCCGGAATTGAGCAGGATCCAGATGCATTTGTTTCCAAGCTTGAAGCAGGCGTTGGACAAGTCATGCATCCAGGTGACGAACTGACATTATAATCATAGCAAGACTAGGACCAGCTAAAGGCTGGTCTTTTTTTGTACAAGCTCACATAGGATAGCAAAAAGGAGTGTGAGTACAGTTGAAACAGCGATACTTAATTTGTTTGTTACTAGCAGGCGTCCTTATCTCATATGGCATTCAATATTTACCTTTAGGTGAAGGAGGTGCGAGCGGGTGGTTTGCGCTTAGTTGGCTTGTGTTTGCAGGAATGGTCTTACTAAGTAATCTGTTTGCTTGGGTTCGCTCCCATCCTAAAAATCAAGCTCGCAAGCAAACACAAAGAGAAACCGTTCTTACCAGAGTCAGACAAAACGAATACGAATGAACTTGAAGCCCTATTCTTTCAGACGTATAATAAGGCTATACATGAATCATTGATGAGCTGGAAGAATAAGGGCGTGAGAGCAGATGGCTACAAAGCATGAGCAAATTCTTGATTACATAACGCAATTGCACGTGGGCGAAAAAATATCGGTCCGTCGAATTGCCAAAGCTCTTTCCTTAAGTGAAGGTACAGCATATCGGGCAATAAAAGAAGCGGAGAATCAAGGTCTGGTCAGCACCATTGAACGTGTGGGGACCATTCGGATTGAGAAAAAGAAAAAAGAAAACATTGAAAAACTAACATATGCCGAAATTGTTAATATCGTTGAAGGCCAAGTTCTCGGTGGAAAACAGGGCTTGCATAAAACGTTAAATCGTTTTGTAATCGGTGCGATGACAAAAGATGCGATGATGCGTTATGTCACTGCAGGGAATTTATTAATTGTCGGAAATCGTTATGACTCACACAGGTTAGCATTAGAAGCTGGATCTGCAGTCCTAATAACAGGTGGCTTTGATACAGACCCTCATATTGTAAAACGAGCAGATGAGCTGGATTTGCCAATCATTTCAACGACATATGATACATTTACAGTAGCAGCCATGATCAATCGGGCTATTTATGATCAATTAATAAAAAAAGAAATTGTCCTTGTGAACGATATACTCATACCACTAGAAGAGACTTCACTCCTGTATACAGATGATATTGTTCATCGTTGGCATGAGCTTAATGAACAAACTGGACATAGTCGGTACCCTGTGGTGGACAAGCTAACAAAGGTTAAAGGAATGATTGCCGCAAAGGATGTTGTCGACATCTCAAAGCAGACTACCATTGATAAAGTGATGACAGCGGATCCGATAACAGTTAGCGAGAGGACATCTGTAGCTTCAGCTGCTCATGTCATGGTATGGGAAGGAATCGAGTTACTACCGGTTGTCGACACGCATAATCATCTTACGGGAATTGTGAGCAGGCAGGACGTCTTAAAAGCCTTGCAGATGATTCAACGTCAACCACAAGTAGGAGAAACAATTGAAGATATTGTTGTTAGTCGAATGGAACAAGTCCCAGGTATAGAAGGGCAGTATCAATGTTTGATTTCACCTCAAATGAGTAATCATCTTGGTACGGTTTCTTATGGAGTAATGACCACACTTGTTACGGAGGCAGGGAGCAGGGTTTTACGGTCACGTTCTAAAGGAGATCTTGTGGTTGAAAACATGACCTTGTATTTTTTGAAGCCAGTTCAAATTGATAATTTGATCACAGTCATTCCAAATGTCCTGGAGCTTGGAAGAAAGCACGCAAAAATAGATGTAGAGCTTTATGACGCGGAACGAATCGTAGGGAAGGCGCTCGTGATGGCTCAATTAATTGATTAACTTGATAAAAAACAGGAACCCATAAGCCAATCATATGGCTTATGGGTTCAACGGCTTTCATTTAAGACGGCTCAGCTTGAGCAATATAATGTTTATATGCTTTATAACCATAAATGGTATTGGCAAGTGCAAAGACAATTAGCACAAGTCCAATGATAATATCTATGATTCCTCTAGGAATAATTAATAAGTTTAAGCTGAATACAAGTAAGAACAATCCCAGAAAAAGTCTGGAGCGAGTTTCGTAAATCTTTTTAATTAATGAATCTGGTTTTCTCCAAGCCTGGATACGGTTATAGAGAAAAAAGACCCCCGTTAAAACAATTAAAATGATGAGTAGCTTGTCCATTGTTCACCCTCCCTAAAAAACAGATCATAGTTGCATTGTAGCGTGACACGTTCGAAATTACTAGATCTTACATTAAATGATCCTAAAGGAGCCACAAAAAATGAAGAACGAAATAGTAGATTTAATTCAAGCACATGAAACGATCATTATTCACAGGCATAGCAGACCTGATCCGGATGCACTAGGTTCACAATTGGGATTAGCAATGCTTTTGAAAGAGTCCTATCAAGAGAAACAGATTTACACGGTTGGGGATGTGGAGCCATCGCTTCAATTTTTAGGTGAAATGGATACAATCTCTGATGAGGTCTATAACGGAGCACTTGTCATTGTATGTGATAGTGCGACAAAAGAGCGCATCAGCGATGATCGATACCAGAATGGCGCGAGGCTCGTTAAGATTGACCATCACCCAAACGTTGAACCTTATGGTGATGTAGTATGGGTGGATGTAGAGGCAAGTTCTACAAGTGAAATGATTGTTGAACTGGTTGCGCAGTCTGATTCCCTCCATCTATCAGAAACCTCATCCCTGTTATTGTATGCTGGGATTGTTGGGGACACAGGTAGATTTAGATATCCAAATACCAAGCCAGAAACGTTACGTCGTACTGCCTTGCTTCTAGAGCACAATATTGATGTAAATGCTTTTTATGCGGAACTTTATAAAAGAGACCTGAAAATGACTCGATTTGAGGGACATGTACTGCAACATTTCGACATTCAAGAAGGCCAAGTAGGTGTAATGAAGCTTCAAAAAGAAGTGCTTAAACAATTTGATGTGACAAGTAACGAGTCATCTCAGTTAATTAATAGTTTTTCATCAGTAGAAGGGCTTAAGGCTTGGGTGTTCTTTGTGGAAGAAGAGGACCGAATTCGAGTCAGATTACGTTCGCGTGGACCTGTCATTAATACAATTGCTGCAGAGCATCAGGGTGGCGGTCATGCGTTAGCTTCTGGAGCTACGGCCTATTCTTGGGAAGAGACTGATGAGATTGTACGTAAGCTCATTCAAGCATGCAATAGCCACTAACGTGCAAAAAAAAGAGGCCTTCAGCAGAAGTCCTCTCCTTACTCTCTTATTCACTTTTCTCTGTCTCAGGGATAAACCAGGCGCCTAAATCGGTATGATCTTCTTGAAAAGCCACGCCATCTTCCTTGGCAAGCTTTCGCAAGAGTTCAGCAACTTCATTTGTTTCTGCGAAGGCACTTTGACCTGCTTTAAGCTTTGCAAGTTTTTTTCGTGCCATATCCTTACGATTAATGACCATATCTTTACCAGTCATGTCCATAGTGGATGGCCTCCTATCCTTATGTCTATATTCTAGTATAAAGGAAAAGTAAGCTAAATCCAGTCTTTTGATGAAATTTCAGATAAATTAACGATGATCCACTTCGATTTCGGCATAAAGATGCAATGTTGTAAATAAATACACTTCATTAATTTTTACCCGATAGTTTTTATCTTCGACAGTGAAGGTCTTATTTTCAATGGTTCGTATCAGCAGGTCCTTTGTATGATGAACGGATTCAATATCTTTTCGTTCCAAATAGGCAAGCTCAGATAAAATGGATTGACGAATATCATAGATTGTTAATTGATCAAGTGTCAGACGTGGATCTGTTTTAAAGTGCACCTCAATTTGCTGGATGGTTAGTTTCTTTTGATTCTCTGCGTTTTGGCTTTTTTGTTCGCTAACGAGCTGATCAATTCGTTCTTGAAGCGTTTCAATTTTCAAATCCTGCTGAATTCGTGTCACAATCAACCCATCATAAATTTGTCCATACTGATATAAAAAGAAGACCCATCCTACAATACTACCGAGCATGATTCCTGCAAAAAAACGTAACCAGCCTGGTCGTGATACTTTAGATGGAATGCGCATTATGAAATAGGTTCTCCAACAATCCACTGGATCAGAATTGTTCCAGTGTGAGCACCACATAAAGCAGCAAACACCATCATGAGCGTTTTATAAATATCATCATGAATTCCACTGAAAAGACCTCTTTCAAGTGTTGTGATTGCGTCAAAGGTTCCACCAAGAGCGGCTACAATGGCCCAAATCTTCAAACTACCTGCCAGATTATGAATAGCTAGTAACGGTGGTTTGCCAAGTAGAAAGGCTCCGATACCGCCGATTAATGCACCACCAATTATGACACCAAATGCAACAAAGAAATCAATTACAAGCGTTGCAAGCATTTCTCTCGTCAATTCAGGCGCCTCCTCGTGTAGGGTCGTCCTTATACATATGAGTCAAGCCTTTAAAAGTATGACAGTTAATCCAATAGAAAAAGAAAGGAGAATGAAAAATGGGTGTTGTTCAGACCGCAATCTATAGTGAATACAGTTTATTGAACTCATCTATACGTATCGATGAGCTTGTTCAAACCGCTAAAAAACGTGGGTATGATGCGCTAGCTCTGACGGATCACCATGTCATGTATGGTGCTGTTCCTTTTTATCAGGCATGTATTAAATACGGTATTAAACCACTGATCGGCTTGGAGATTACGGTATCTGAACCAACAAAGAATGGTCAAAATGAATACTTTCCTCTTCGTGTAATCGCGAAGTCTAACGAAGGATATCGTTACTTGCTGGAGCTCGCTACATTGATTGGAATGAAGGAAGATAAAAAGCAATATCTGACAAAGCAAGAGTGGTTAGCGGCTGAAATCACAGACTGTGCCATCATAATCCCTTACAAGCAAGTGTTTGTATCACGTTGGCTCAAAGCGAACAGTCAAAAGTCAATCATTCAATGGATGGATAGCTGGAGTGGGCCAAATCAAACATGGTACGTTGAATTACAACAGGATGGTGATGAGGCCTTTCAGAAACAGGTAGCGTTGTTTGCTGAGCAGGAGGGTGTAAATGTAATCGCAGCTAAACCTGTTCGTTATCTAAACAAGGAAGATCAAACGAGCTATAAGCTACTACGAGCAATTGATTTAGAGATACATCCGGATCAAGTTGAGGTTGAAGAAGGTAGCTTACCATCCGCTGAAGAGATGACTCATTGGTTTCAAGCTTTTCCGCAAGCCCTTGAACAAAGCCAAGAGCTAGCTGATTCAGTTAACATTGCTTTGCCTTTGGACCGCCAGTTACCTAAGTATCCACTTGCGAATCAGTCAGTCTCAGATTATTTACGCTCATTATGTGAACAAGGATTGCGTGAAAGATATACGAATCTGACTAACATAGATGCTGTCACAGAGCGGTTAGATTATGAACTCTCGGTTATTCATGATATGGGATTTAATGATTACTTCTTAATCGTGTGGGATTTTATGAGGTTTGCCAGAAACCAAGGAATATTAGCTGGGCCGGGACGTGGGTCAGCCGCTGGTTCTCTTGTTGCGTATTGCTTGTATATTACTCATGTAGATCCAATTCATTATAACTTGTTGTTTGAGCGTTTTTTAAATCCTGAACGAGTTACATTACCAGATATTGATATTGATTTTCCAGATCATCGCCGCGACGAAGTCATAGAGTACGTTGAAGAAAAGTATGGACCGAACCATGTAGCGCAAATTCTGACGTTTGGTACATTTGCTGCAAGGGCTGCTTTACGAGCAACCGCTAAGGTTATGGGAACCGAGCCGGGATTACTTGAACGTATTGTGAAGGAAGTGCCAGCTACTCCGAAAATGACCATTCAAAAGGCATTAGAACAGAGTAAGACGCTTCACCAGCTTTATGTAGATAACCCAAAAGCCATTACTTTAATTGATGCAGCTCAAACGATTGAGGGGTTACCAAGACATACATCAACGCACGCAGCTGGGGTCATTATTAGTGCGGAGCCATTAACGAATCGTGTAGCACTTCAGAAAGGCAGGGACCGAGTTGCCCTAACACAAGCTTCGATGGAGGTTGTTGAAGATATAGGATTGTTAAAGTTCGACTTTCTTGGTCTTAGAAACTTAACATTACTCGAAACGATTGCAGCGAATATTAACCAACAAACGAAACAATCATTCTCGCTCCAACACCTGCCGTTAGATGACAGTGCAACGTTCGCATTACTTGCAAGTGGAAACACGACCGGAGTCTTTCAGTTGGAATCTGATGGGATGAGGAGTGTATTAACTCGATTAAAGCCTACTGAGTTTGAAGATATTGTTGCAGTGAATGCCCTGTATCGACCGGGCCCAATGGATTATATTCCTGTTTACATTGAAGGAAAACAACAGAAGCGAACAGTTGATTATTTGCATAAAGATGTTGAAATGATTCTGAAACCAACTTACGGAGTCCTTGTTTATCAAGAGCAAATTATGCAACTCGCGTCTAAGCTTGCTGGTTACTCTTTAGCTGAGGCAGATCTTTTAAGAAGAGCCATCAGTAAAAAAGACGAGGGGACGCTTCTGCAACAAAAAGAGACCTTTATTTCTCGTTCCATCGATCTCGGATATGACGAGTCTATTGCTACACGTGCGTACACGTTAATAGAACGATTTGCTAATTATGGGTTTAATCGAAGTCACGCGGTTGCATACAGCTTATTGAGTTATCAGCTTGCTTATGTAAAAACCCACTACTCTTCTGCATTTTATACTGCACTTCTTTCATCAGTATGGCATAATCAAGAGAAGTTAGCATTATACCTAACCGAAGCTAGACAGCAGGGACAAACGATATTACCTCCATCCATTAGTAAGAGTGGGCACTTATTTACATATGACGAGAAGGGAATTCGATTTGGGCTGCTATCTATTGAACATGTTGGAGTGAAAGCTGTACAAGAACTGGTTCGTGAGCGTACTATCAAACCGTTTGAACATTTATTTGATCTTTGTACAAGGCTACATCCACAAATTGTGTCAAAACGGGCGGTTGAAAGCTTGATTAAAGCAGGTGTATTTGACGAGTGGGGACTTGAGCGATCTACTCTGCTACGATCGTTAGATGAAGCGGTTGAATACGGGGAAAGCGTAAGAGAGTTTCAAGCGGAAACAGAAGGTTTGTTCACACTTAATCCTGACTTGCCTGATTATTTAGAAGCAGAACCCCTTCTTCCTACAGAAAAGCTGATGTATGAGAAGCAGGCACTCGGATTTTATTTGTCCGGACATCCTGTCACTGAATTTAAACGGGTGTTAAGTCAGTATCGTCGTGTGACAATTGAACAAGCCTTCACGGAAAAAGGGAAAGTGCGAATCGCGGGTCTGGTGGAAGATGTACGTAGAATTACAACCAAAAAAGGGGACCCTATGGCATTCTTAAAGCTTGGCGATGAGAGTGGTCATTGTGAAGTGACGGTCTTTCCTAATGCATGGAAAGAGTGCGGAGAACTACTTAAGCCAAATGGTTTGCTTTTTCTTGAAGGCAAGATAGATAACAGCCGTGATAGACAACAATTTATTATGGATAAGGCAGTCCCGTTAGAAACATTAAAGGGAAGACATAAAGATCGTTTATTTATCCGATTATCTAAACAGTCATCAAGAAAATGGTCACAAATTGAGCCTATGCTTTTGGAAACAAAGGGTAACACGCAAGTCGTGCTTTATTTTGCAGATACAAACGAAAGAAAAGTCCTATCAAGTGATTATGATATTGACCTAAACCAATCTCTTTTAAATGAATTAAAGGAACTGGTAGGAGAAGAGAATGTCGTCATTCAATGATGAGAGTGTAAATAAGAGAATCATAGACTTTTTAAACTAAAAAAATTGAGATTTTCTGAACTTACCCTTCCATGTACTTGGCGGGTTCGAAACTTTTGTTTATAATGAGTGTGTTTGTTAGAGGACAGGCCGGGAGTAGGTCATTGTATATAAAAAAAGAGGAGAGTGGATATTTTGCCAACGACAAGAGAAGAAGCCCTGCACATTCACAGATTAAACAAAGGGAAACTAGAATCGAAAGCGAAAGTTCCAGTCAAAAATGCTAGAGATCTCAGCTTAGCTTATTCTCCAGGTGTAGCAGAGCCTTGCAAAGAGATATTTGAAGATGTTGAAAACGTATTCGAATACACAATGAAAGGAAACATGGTAGCAGTTGTAAGTAACGGTACAGCAGTCCTTGGGCTTGGAAACATCGGACCTGAAGCTTCTTTGCCTGTAATGGAAGGAAAGGCCGTACTATTCAAATCATTTGCTGGTGTAGATGCATTCCCAATTTGCTTACGTACAAACAGTGTTGACGAGATCGTTCAAACTGTTAAGCTTCTTGAGCCAACATTTGGTGGGGTTAACCTAGAGGATATTGCTGCTCCTGATTGCTTTGAAATTGAAGAAAGATTAAAGAAAGAAACAAATATTCCTATTTTCCACGATGATCAACACGGAACGGCAATCGTTACTCTTGCTGGATTAATTAATGCGCTTAAATTAAGCGGCAAAAAACTTTCTGAAATTAAAGTTGTAGCGAACGGTGCTGGAGCAGCAGGAATTGCGATTATTAAATTAATGCTAAGCATGGGTGTGCGTGAAATCGTAATGTGTGATACAAAAGGTGCCATTTTTGAAGGCAGATCTTACGGTATGAACCCAGTTAAAGATTCGGTTGCGAAGCATACGAATGCAAAACGCCAAGAAGGTTCACTTGCTGATGTCATTAAAGGAGCCGATGTCTTTATTGGTGTATCTGCAGAAGGTGCTGTAACCAAAGAGATGGTTGAGGACATGAATGATGATCCGATCATATTTGCTATGGCGAATCCAGTTCCAGAAATTATGCCAGAAGATGCAAAAGCAGCAGGAGCATCTGTAATTGGTACAGGACGCTCAGATTTCCCTAACCAAGTAAACAATGTACTAGCTTTCCCGGGGATTTTCCGTGGTGCACTTGATGTAAGAGCCACACATATTAACGAGGAAATGAAAGTAGCAGCAGTTTATGCTATTGCAAACCTAATCGATGAATCCGATTTAACAACAGACTATGTTATTCCAGCACCATTTGATGCGCGTGTAGCACCAGCTGTAGCTGCAGCAGTTGCAAAAACAGCGATGGAAACAGGGGTTGCTAGAATCAAAGTAGATCCTGAAGAAGTAGCAGCACGTACAAGAGAGTTAACGTTAATTAACGAGTAATACACTAGATCAATTATACATACAACAAGCCGGAGGATAACCGCCGGCTTGTTGTATGTTATAATTGATTTCGGCAGGAATGCTTGGACCGGTCATAGAATATAGTCAAGGTAAATCATTCTTTTTTTAAAGGTTGATTGAAATTGACATGTGGTTCTTATATATTATTTTTAGAAATTATATTGTATATGTTTTATCTGGATCTCTTTTTAGAGACCCTACTACTACTTGTTCAGCAATTGACGATTCTATAAGGAGCGTCGGATGCTAGTGAGGTGCAAATATGCTTAAAGATTTATTTTCAAAGAAAAAACGTTACGCAACCATTCCTTCTGAAAGAGCAAAGCAAGAAGTACCAGAAGGATTAATGACAAAGTGTCAAAACTGTGGAACCATCCTCTATACGAAGGATTTCAAAAAGAATCTGCAGGTTTGTCCTTCGTGTGGTCACCATCACCGGATGAGTGCATACGAACGTATTGACTTTTTACTCGACGAAAATTCATTCGTTGAATACGACAAAGGAATGATTGGCAAAAACCCTCTTAACTTTCCTGATTATGATGAGAAACTAGCGTCTGATCGTAAAAAGACTAAGCTTAACGAAGCTGTCGTAACAGGAGAAGGGACTATCAATTCGTATCCGGTAGTTATTGCAATTATGGATTCTCGTTTCCGTATGGGGAGCATGGGTGCTGTTGTAGGAGAAAAAATCACAAGAGCGATTGAAAAAGCGATTGAGCTTAAACGACCTCTTATTTTGTTTACGGCATCTGGTGGTGCACGTATGCAAGAGGGTGTATTAAGCTTAATGCAAATGGCTAAAACAAGCTCAGCTCTTCAAATGCTGAACCGTGCAGGTGGATTATATATTTCCATTATGACACATCCAACAACGGGCGGAGTATCAGCAAGTTTTGCGTCTCTTGGAGACTATAATTTTGCAGAACCACGTGCATTAATTGGCTTTGCAGGACGTAGAATTATTGAACAAACAACAAGACAAGAACTTCCAGAAGACTTTCAGACGGCGGAGTTTTTATTGAAGCATGGACAACTAGATAAAGTTATCCCAAGGCATGACATGAAAGATACACTTACAAAAATTCTAGACATGCACACGCCGTCCTAAAGAAGGGAGTCACGTACTAATGGGAAATGAAATGGTGTTTGAAAAACCAATTAATGAATTAAAAGAGAAAATAGAAGAATTACAAACCTTTGCACATGAAAAAGACATCGATCTTTCAGCTGAGATTAAGCGAATGGAAGACCGTCTACATGAACTGGAAAAAGAAATTTACGGCAATTTGAAGCCTTGGGAACGGGTTCAAATTGCACGTAATAGCAAAAGACCAACAACGCTTGACTACATTAACTTTTTGTTTGAGGATTTCATCGAGCTTCACGGTGATCGGTTGTTCAGTGAAGATGAAGCCATTGTAGGTGGAATTGCAAAATTTAATGGACAGGCGGTTACCGTTATTGGTCACCAGAGAGGTAAGGATACGAAGGAAAACATTCGCCGTAACTTTGGATCACCTAGACCTGAAGGGTATCGAAAAGCTTTACGATTAATGAAGCAGGCTGAGAAGTTTAAGCGGCCAATTATTTGTTTTATTGACACAAAGGGTGCAGACCCTGGGAAAGAATCAGAAGAACGTGGACAAAGTGAAGCCATTGCACGCAATCTTCTCGAAATGGCAGGGTTAAAAGTACCTGTTATCTCAATTGTGATTGGAGAAGGTGGAAGTGGTGGAGCTCTGGCACTAGGAGTAGCCGATCATATCCATATGCTTGAGAACTCTACGTACTCTGTAATCTCTCCTGAAGGAGCGGCTGCACTGTTGTGGAAGGATGCAACACAAGCACAACGAGCTGCAGAATCAATGATGATTACTGCTCCAGATTTAAAGAAGCTTGAAGTAATCGATGAAATCATCTATGAACCTAAAGGTGGAGCGCATCTGGACGTTAAGACACAAGCCGAGAGTATTGGGCGTGTCATTGAACAATCATTACAAGAATTAAGTGTGCACACAGAGGACGAACTTCTTTTATCAAGACACGAAAAGTATAAGCTAATGGGTAGCCATTCAATAGAAATACTGTGAATAGATAGGAGAAAGAAGGATTCTTGACACAAGAATCCTTCTTTTTTTGTTGAAAGTTTGTATTCTTTATATGAACATGGTATTTTTTTTAATTGAGAGCATGATAAAATAGAATGGAAACATGTTGAATGTTTTTTCGAGTGAGTGAAGGAGGAAATAGTTTGAAAAGAATTGGTGTGTTAACAAGTGGTGGAGATTCTCCAGGTATGAATGCTGCAATTCGTGCAGTTGTGCGAAAAGCCATATACCATGACATAGAAGTGTACGGAATTTACTACGGTTATGCTGGTTTAATTGCTGGAGATATAAAGAAAATGGAACTTGGTTCTGTTGGAGATATCATTCATCGTGGTGGAACGATGCTTTACACAGCACGTTGTGAGGAGTTCAAAACACTTGAAGGTCAGCAAAAAGGAATTGAACAATTAAAGAAATTTGGGATAGAAGGTCTAGTTGTTATTGGTGGAGACGGTTCATTCCAAGGAGCTCAAAAGCTTACAGGACATGGTTTCCCAACAATCGGGGTGCCTGGTACAATTGATAACGATATTCCTGGAACTGACTTTACAATTGGGTTTGATACTGCTTTAAATACAGTCATCGATGCCATTGATAAAATTCGAGATACAGCAACTTCTCATGAGCGTACGTACATCATTGAAGTAATGGGTCGTCATGCTGGAGATTTGGCTTTATGGGCAGGTCTAGCTGATGGTGCGGAAACAATCTTGATTCCAGAAGCAGACTATGATTTTGACCAAATCACGTATCGGCTTAAGCGTGGACAAGAGCGTGGCAAAAAACATAGTATTATTATTGTAGCTGAAGGTGTAGGCAGCGGCATGGAATTTGGACAACGCTTAAAAGAAGCCACAAATATGGAAACGCGAGTAACTGTGCTTGGTCATATTCAACGTGGAGGTTCTCCGACCGGAGCCGATCGTGTCCTTGCTAGCCGCTTAGGAGCAAAGGCTGTTGATCTTTTACTTGAAGGTAAATCAGGCGTAACTGTAGGTATTCAACAGAACAAGCTTGTCTATCATGATATTGACGAAGCATTATCTAAAAAGCATACAGTAGATTTAGACATGTACACGTTATCTCAAGAGCTGTCCATCTAGCAGATATAGAGTTCTTGATTTTACAATAGAAAAGACATCTAATCATTTCAGGAGGAATTTATGCGTAAAACAAAGATCGTATGTACAATAGGACCTGCAAGTGAAACAGTAGAAAAACTGGTTCAACTAATTGAAGCGGGAATGAATGTGGCAAGATTGAACTTCTCTCATGGAGATTTTGAAGAGCATGGTGCTCGTATTCGTAATATCCGTGAAGCTTCAGAAAAAACTGGAAAAACAGTGGCTATTCTTTTAGATACGAAAGGACCAGAAATTCGTACTCAAACTCTTGAAGGTGGAGTAGCTGAATTGAAAGCGGGACAAGAGTTAATCGTTTCTATGAAAGAAGTGGTCGGGAACTGCGAAAAGATTTCGATTACATATCCGGGTCTAGTAAATGACGTAGAGCCTGGCTCTACCATTCTTTTAGATGATGGTCTAATTGGACTCGAAGTAGTAGAAATTGGGCAAGATGAGATCAAAACAAAAGTACTTAACAATGGAATTCTAAAAAATAAAAAAGGCTGTAATGTCCCTAATGTAAGTGTAGACTTACCAGGTATAACGGATAAGGATGCAGCAGATATTAAATTTGGTATTGAGCAGAATGTAGACTTTGTTGCTGCTTCTTTTGTGCGCAGAGCTTCAGATGTGCTAGAAATCCGCGAATTACTAGAGCAAAATGATGCGCATACGATCGGAATTATCCCTAAGATTGAAAATCAAGAGGGTGTCGATAACATTGACGAAATCCTTGAAGTATCTGACGGTTTAATGGTTGCTCGTGGAGATCTTGGTGTGGAAATTCCAGCCGAAGAAGTACCACTTGTCCAAAAAATGCTTATCAAAAAATGTAATGCCGTTGCAAAGCCTGTTATTACAGCTACTCAAATGCTTGATTCCATGCAACGTAACCCTCGCCCAACTCGTGCTGAGGCAAGTGACGTAGCAAATGCGATTTTTGATGGTACAGATGCCATTATGCTATCAGGTGAAACAGCAGCAGGAGACTATCCTGCAGAAGCTGTACAAACGATGCACAATATCGCGACAAGAACAGAAAAAGCTTTAAACTATGAAGCGATCCTAAGAAGAAAAACAAAAGAAGCAAAACCGTCTATTACAAGTGCTGTTGGTCAATCCGTTGTATTCACTGCTGAGTCTCTAAATGCAGCAGCAATCCTTACAGCTACTGAAAGTGGTTATACAGCTCGAATTGCTTCTAAGTATCGTCCGAAGTCTCCGATTTTGGCTGTTACTGGAAACGAACGTGAATATCGCAAGTTAAATCTTGTATGGGGTGTAGAGCCGCTTCTAGGTGAAAGAGCTGGAACAACAGATGAAATGCTTGAATCAACGGTTGAACGAGCTAGAAAATCTGGACGTATCAATCAAGGCGATCTTGTTGTTATCTCAGCAGGTGTTCCAGTAGGTGAACCTGGTACAACAAACCTCCTTAAGGTACACATTATTGGTGAGGTTGTTGCTAAAGGACAAGGAATTGGCCGACGCTCTGCTTCTGGAAAAGTTGTTGTCGCAACAACAGCAGCAGAAGCCAACGAAAAAATGGTTGAAGGTGCGATCCTTGTTACCTACAGCACAGATAAAGATATGATTCCTGCATTTGAAAAAGCGGCAGCGGTTATTACAGAAGAAGGCGGGTTAACTTCTCACGCAGCTGTTGTAGGTTTAAACCTTGCTACACCAGTTATTGTAGGTGTTGAAGGAGCCTTGAAATTATTTGTTGATGGTGAAGAAGTCACTGTTGATGGAGCACGCGGTGACATTTACAGAGGCCACGCGAGTGTACTATAATTAATGCTGGAGAAGGATTTCCTTCTCCAGTTTTTTTATCTCCATTTTTAAATATAAGGAGTTTTTAAATGAAAAAATACTTGATAGCTTTAGCGGTTATTATCCCCGCAGTCGAGATTGCAGGGTTTTATTTTATGGTCCAATGGGTTGGCATATGGGCCACAGTGGCTCTGATGATAGCGACAAGTCTACTTGGGATTGTACTTGCCCGAAAGGAAGGCTTACAGGCTGTACGTCTAATGAAAATGCAGGCAAGAAGTGGTCAGCCACCGACTGGCTCTGTAGTAGACGGAATATGCATATTCCTTGGAGCTTTATGTCTGTTTCTTCCAGGGTTCTTTACAGATCTCATAGGTATTCTACTGTTTCTTCCTTTCTCAAGAGCTGCTGTGAAGGCTCTAGCTGTAAAGTGGATGTATCATCTGTTTCAAAAAGGACAAGTTATTGTTAGAACACGTCGATAAAAGTATAATATTCTTACTTTGGTTGGCAGATTCTGCTGTAATCGACAGATATAGCGGAATGAATTAAACTATGATATGATAACTATGAATTGCTAAGAGGAAAGTTGGATAATACTTTGATTTCTCATGCGACCTTGTTTATGTTGATTCTAATGGGGATTGCAATCGTGGCGAAAAATCAGTCGCTATTGGTTGCTGTTTTATTTTTGCTCGTTGTGAAATGGGTTGGGCTCGGAGATAAACTATTCCCGCTTCTTCAGCAAAAAGGGTTAAATATTGGTGTGACTTTTATCACGATTGCTGTGTTAACACCAATCGTAACGGGTGACATCGGGTTTAAACATCTTGCTGAAGCTGCTAAGTCATCATATGCCTGGATTGCGCTCGGCTCAGGTGTACTTGTTGCGCTAATTGCTGCAAATGGAATAGATCTCTTACAGAATGACCCTCATATCACAGTTGCACTTGTCATTGGAACCATTTTTGCTGTTGCCGTTCTGAATGGAGTGGCAGTAGGTCCATTAATTGGGGCCGGTGTTGCGTATCTAACAATGAAGGCGGTCACATTTTTTATGAATCTTGGTGGATAATGTCTAATAATTCGTCAGTTTCATAAAAAATGAAGTCGCTTTTATTGAGCATTAATCACAGTCAAGGTAAGATAAATGGGATTGAATAAGTCAACTTTTAATTAGTAATGGTATCTCTAAAATGAAATGAAAGCATTTACTTTTTAGTACATTAAAGTTTGATTAAAAAGGGGAGATCTGCGTGACTACTACAAAAGGTTTAGAAGGTATTGTAGCTACAACGTCTAGTGTAAGTTCAATTATTGATGATGTTTTAACGTATCAAGGCTATGACATTAACGATTTGACTGAACATGCTAGTTTCGAAGAAGTTGTCTATATTCTTTGGAACGGTCGATTACCAAATCAAGATGAACTAAAAGATTTCTCAAATGAACTTGCTCAATACGCGGAAGTACCAGAACAAGTAATTGATCAATTAAAAGCCTTACCTTTAGATAAGGTTCATCCCATGGCTGTTTTACGTACAGCGATTTCAACACTTGGATTGTACGATCCAGATGCGGACAAGATGGATGAGGAAGCAAATCGTACAAAAGCATTGCGTATTCAGGCTCAAATTCCAACGATTGTGACAGCGTTTTCTAGAATCCGCCAAGGCAAGGAGCCTGTTAAGCCGAATTCGGATTTAAGCTTTGCTGCTAATTTCCTTTACATGCTTAAAGGGGAAGAGCCAAATGACTTAGAGGTCACTGCTTTCAACAAAGCCCTTGTTTTACATGCGGACCACGAATTAAACGCTTCTACTTTTACTGCTCGCGTCTGTGTTGCAACGCTATCTGATGTTTATTCAGGTATCACTGCAGCAATCGGTGCTCTAAAAGGACCTCTACATGGTGGAGCCAACGAAGCAGTTATGAAAATGCTTTCTGAGATTGGCGATGTAGAACAAGTAGAGTCATATATTAAGAACGCGTTCGATAATAAAGAAAAGATTATGGGATTCGGACATCGTGTTTACAAAAATGGTGATCCACGCGCGAAGTTTTTGCGTGATATGTCTAAGCAGTTAACGGACACTACAGGAGAATCAAAGTGGTATGATATGTCGGTACGTATCGAAGAACTCGTAACCAATGAAAAAGGTCTTCTTCCAAATGTAGACTTTTATTCTGCGAGTGTTTATCATAGTTTAGGAATCGATCATGATTTGTTTACTCCAATTTTTGCGATTAGTCGCACATCAGGATGGACAGCTCATATTCTTGAACAATATGCAAATAACCGTTTAATTCGTCCAAGAGCTGAATACGTTGGACCTGGCAAGCAAGAATTTGTTCCTTTAGAGCAACGTTAATCACGGTGTTACAGGAGGGGAACCCCTCCTAGTACATATAATTTTCAGTATGTCCGATCAATGCATCGGTCAAAACTTTTCAGGAGGTCTATATTATGTCTAGTGGAGAGATTATTAAAGTAAACAATGGTGTGTTGGATGTACCTAATGAGCCAATTATCCCTTATATCGAAGGAGATGGAATTGGTCCTGATATCTGGGCGGCAGCTTCTCGCGTATTAGATGCTGCAGTTGAAAAAGCATATAACGGCGAAAAGAAAATTGTATGGAAAGAAATTTTAGCGGGTGAAAAAGCGTTTAATGAAACAGGTAGCTGGCTACCAGAAGAAACGCTTGATGCCGTTCGTGAATACTTAATTGCAATTAAAGGACCTTTAACGACTCCAGTTGGTGGCGGAATTCGTTCTTTAAACGTAGCACTTAGACAAGAGCTTGATCTTTATACTTGCTTACGCCCAGTTCGTTATTTTGACGGAGTACCTTCTCCAGTTAAACGTCCTGAAGAAGTGGACATGGTTATTTTCCGTGAAAACTCTGAAGATATCTATGCTGGAATTGAGTATCAAGAAGGATCAGATGAAGTGAAAAAGCTGATCGAATTCTTAAAAAATGAAATGGGTGCTAAGAAAATTCGTTTCCCTGAAACATCAGGTATCGGAATTAAGCCTGTTTCTAAAGAAGGAACGGAGCGCTTAGTTCGTGCAGCTATTGATTATGCTCTAACTGAAGGACGTAAGAGTGTAACGCTTGTTCATAAAGGAAACATTATGAAGTTCACTGAAGGCGCATTTAAAACGTGGGGTTACGAGCTTGCTGAACGTGAGTATGGTGATAAAGTATTTACATGGGCTCAATATGATAAGATCGTAGAAGCAGAAGGAAGAGAAGCTGCAGATAAAGCACAATCTGAAGCTGAAGCTGCAGGTAAGATTGTCGTAAAAGATTCAATTGCTGATATCTTCTTACAACAAATCCTTACTCGTCCTAAAGAGTTTGATGTTGTAGCAACAATGAACTTAAACGGAGATTACATCTCTGATGCACTAGCTGCACAAGTTGGTGGAATTGGTATTGCTCCAGGAGCAAACATCAACTATGACACAGGACATGCTATCTTTGAAGCAACTCACGGAACAGCACCTAAGTATGCTGGTCTAGATAAAGTGAACCCATCCTCTGTTCTATTATCAGGAGAGCTATTACTTCGCCACTTAAACTGGAACGAAGCTGCTGATCTGATCATGAACTCTATGGATAAGACAATTGCTAGTAAGGTTGTAACGTATGACTTCGCTAGACTGATGGATGGTGCAACTGAGGTATCTTGCTCAGGCTTTGCAGATGAATTAATTAAAAACCTCTCATAATTTGCAGAGAACCAGATGATATCGAGTAAAGGAGTGGACAGCAAATGGCTATTAAACGCAGAAAGATCTCAGTAGTTGGTGGAGGCTTTACAGGAGCCACAACCGCTTTAATGGTTGCTCAGAAAGAACTGGGAGATGTGGTTCTTGTAGATATTCCAAACATGGAAGGACCAACTAAAGGGAAAGCGTTAGATATGTTTGAATCAACGCCAGTTCAAGGGACAGATGCAAAGATTACTGGTACATCAAGCTACGAAGATACAAAGGACTCTGATGTGGTTGTTATTACAGCTGGTATCGCTCGTAAACCGGGCATGAGTCGTGATGATCTTGTTAGTACGAATGCCGGTATCATGAAATCTGTGACAAAAGAAGTTGTAAAACACTCACCTAATTGCTTTATCATCGTACTTACGAATCCGGCAGATGCCATGACCTATACGGTTTATAAGGAATCTGGTTTCCCGAAAAACCGTGTGATTGGTCAATCTGGAGTGCTTGATACGGCACGATTCCGTACATTTATTGCAGAGGAGTTAAACATCTCTGTTGAAGACATTACTGGATTTGTGTTAGGTGGCCATGGAGACGACATGGTGCCATTGATTCGCTATTCGGCAGCTGGTGGCGTTCCACTTCAAAGCTTACTTTCTGAGGAGCGTATCAACGAAATTGTTGAGCGTACTCGTAAAGGCGGCGGAGAGATTGTCGGGTTGCTTGGAAATGGCAGTGCATACTATGCACCGGCCGCTTCTCTAACTCAAATGGTGGAGGCGATCCTAAAAGATAAGAAGCGAGTGTTACCAACAATCGCTTATCTTGAAGGGGAGTATGGTTACGACGATCTTTATCTCGGAGTCCCAACCATTCTTGGTGGAGACGGAATTGAAAAGATCATCGAACTAGACCTTACAGAGGACGAGAAAAACCAACTAGATCGCTCAGCAGACTCTGTTCGAAACGTAATGGAAGCTCTGCCAAACGAATAATTAATACAAAAACAAGCCACGCTTCTGTGTGGCTTGTTTTTTGCATTCGTATTTCGAATAGGGAGTAGAATCATAATGGGAGACCCTGACACCGCTACCGGAATGGCTGGCACGCTTTCCTAGGGAGGGCGTTGAACTAACCTGGCATTCGCCATATCATTTCAACCTTGCCCTTAAATCCCTTAGGAGTCGGCCTGCCATTCCGTCCGCTAGTTGGTGGGGTGCTGTAAAATTCTTTTCTTATCAATAGGTTTAAAAGCAAGTTGGAAAATGTTTCAGCTAAGCTTGTTGGTTTTAACGTTAATAATTTTTCAGTTCATGTTCCAACACAGAGCGAACAATAGAAGGTAGCTGTTTTTTTGAAGATAGAACAAGAAGACTCAAGACTAACTCATGAATTTTGTAATTAAAATTAAAGAAAAAGTGTGTGACCCGCTCCCGGGAAGGGGGACGTTGAACTAAAACTGGCTAATCGCCAGTTATTATTTCAACCCTGCCCTTTCACCCTTCAGGAGTCAGCCGCCCTTCCCGTCCGCTTTATGTGGAGGTTAATCTTTGGTGCAGCTTGTCCATTAAAAAAGATTCAAGAAAATCTAATTCTTTAATCTAAGTCTATCCAAAGATTTTTTACATAAACGAGCGGACAGAATAGCCGGCCGACTCCTAAGGGACTAAAAGGCAGAGGTGAAATGAATTGGCGCCAGCCAATTTAGTTCAGCGCCTTCCCTAGGAAAGCGTGCCGGCTATTCTGGTAGCGGATAAAATGCACGTAACATCAATTTTCCTGTAGCAATTTTTTGTTTTTAGCTTTTTGTACTCCGACTAAATATCTTAAACTCTTGTAAGCTCATCGAAGCATTTATTAACTCATGTAAAGATTATCGCAAATGTTTGAATGAAATTTGTTATACTACATGTAAATAGAGAGAAGACTGTTCAATTAAAATATAAGGAGTGTAGGGTATCCTTTATGGGAAAACGACTTTTAGTAGTAGATGATGAGGAATCAATTGTAACGTTACTCCAATTTAATCTTGAACAGGCAGGGTACGAAGTTGAAACAGCAAAAGATGGAGCAGAAGGGCTTGAGCTAGCAAAACAACAGCCATTTGATCTAATCGTGCTTGATTTGATGCTACCCGAAATGGATGGAATTGATGTGTGCAAACAACTCCGCATCAGCAAAGTGCAAACACCTATTCTAATGCTAACAGCAAAGGACGATGAATTTGATAAGGTGTTAGGTCTTGAACTGGGTGCGGATGACTATATGACAAAGCCGTTTAGTCCAAGAGAGGTTGTGGCTAGAATACGTGCCATTCTGCGGAGAGCGGCCCAAGCGAATCAGCAACCACAATCAACTGAGGATGTTTCTGAGATGATTCGAATTGGAGAGGTTGATATCTTTCCGGAGAATTATGAAGTGAACTGCAGGGGACAAGCGTTATCATTAACACCAAAAGAATTTGAACTGCTATTATATCTTGCAAATCATAAAGGTCGAGTACTTACTCGAGATCAATTACTTAATGCAGTCTGGGACTACGAGTTTGTAGGAGATACTCGTATTGTGGATGTCCACATCAGTCACTTGCGAGAAAAAATTGAACCTAATACAAAGAAACCCGTTTATATTAAAACGATCCGCGGCTTAGGCTACAAAATGGAAGAACCGTTGTTAGATGCATAAGCTGCGTTTTCGTTTAATTTCTACAGTTACACTAATTACACTCATTGTCATGTCGGGACTTGGGCTAACCATTGGACAATGGTATAAGGATTTTTATTTAAAAACGATCACGGAAAGGCTAGAGAGTGAGGCGCAGTTAGGCTCATATATGGTCCAAGAGCTTAGAAGGAATTCAACTTCTGAAGCTGATCTTGATCAGCTAGCTGAAATAATTAGTGAACGTATTCTTGCGCGAGTTACCATTATTGACCTAGAGGGTCAGGTGTTGGGTGAATCCGCAGAAACAGGACAGCCTTTAGATAACCATCTCGATCGACCAGAAATTCGGGAGGCAGATTTAGAAAAAGATGGTTTTGAGATTCGGTATAGTCAAACATTAGATCAAGAGCTCCTTTATTATGCTGTTCCTATTTATGATGAAACAAATGATCAGGTGGGATATTTTCGATTAGGGTTACCAATGGAAGATTTAAATTCTGTTGATCGAACCATTTGGTTAATTATTGGGGCAAGCTTCTTTATAGCAGTTTCACTCATTTCATTCTTAGCTTTTAGGGTAACGAAGGAAATGATGAAGCCGATTGATGAATCAGTGAAGGTTGCGAAACGATTAGCAAAAGGGGACTATTCTGCTCGTACCTTTGAGAACCAGCATGCTGAGATTGGTCAGCTAAGCAGGTCGCTCAATATGTTAGCCTATAATTTAGATTACATTTCAAAACGACATCAAGCGCAACAGGAACGAATGGAAACGCTTATTGAAAACATGGGAAGTGGGTTACTCCTTATTAATGTTCGCGGTGACATTTCTGTCATGAATAAAGCAAGTCGGATGATTTTCCAGGTTGAAGATCAGGCATGGTTAAATCGTCTATACCATGATGTCATGGATGAGTCTGGTTTAGTGCAATTTATTCAATCGGTATTTATTACTGAAACTAAACAGAGAGATCAGCTCACACTTGGAGAGCCATATATGGCGAAAGTGTATGATGTGTATGGAGCTCCTGTTTTAGATGCATCGGGTAAGATGAGAGGGATGACACTTGTCTTGCACGATATAACAGAACAGAAAAAGCTTGAACAAATTCGTAAAGATTTTGTAGCAAATGTGTCGCATGAGCTGAAAACACCAATCACTTCAATCAAAGGGTTTTCTGAGACATTGCTTGATGGCGCGATGGATCAAGAAGAATTACGTGCGAAATTCTTAAAGATTATTCTTAAAGAGAGTGAGAGGCTACAGAGCTTAATCCATGACTTACTTGAGCTTTCAAAGGTAGAGCGCTCTAATTTTCAGGTTCATTGGACAAATATGACACTCGAGCAAATCGCTGAAGAGGTTGTAACCATGCTCTCTGATAAAGCCGGAGCAAAAGAGATTAACTTATCGCTTGAAACCTCTGGTGATTCAACGATGCAGGGTGATCCTGAACGGATGAAGCAAATTTTGATTAACATCATTAATAATGCCATTATGTACACGCCAGCGAATGGCGAAGTAAAAGTGAGCATAAAGGGGAACTCAGGATCTGTTGAATTAAAGGTTTCGGATACCGGGATTGGCATTGAAGAATCAGAGATTCCAAGGGTGTTTGAACGTTTTTATCGAGTGGATCGAGCCAGAAGTCGTAATTCTGGCGGGACCGGTTTAGGGTTAGCCATTGTGAAGCATTTGGCGGAGGCTCATCATGCAAGTATTCAAGTGAAAAGTAAGCAAGGGAAGGTACAGTCTTTACTCTTGTTTTTCCAAAAGAGAAGCAAGATGAAATCTTTTAATCTTTACAAAACATTTACAATGCCTTTATGACCGTTTAACAGCTTATCCTTATACTCAATAAGTGAACGGTCTACCACGAACGATAACTCCGGTCCCACTAACCCTGGCTGGATGATATTGTTCACCCCCTTGAAGGACGAAAGCTCCCCCTTATGCTTTCGTCCTCTTTTTGTGTCTTCATTTCTCGACTTTTTCTATTTAAGTTTGCCTATGGTACAATTGTTTCAAGGATAACCAGAGAAATGAGGCGGACCCATATGAAGAAATTAATCTTAATTGATGGAAATAGTATCGCGTACCGAGCTTTTTTTGCGTTACCGCTTTTGTCAAACGATAAAGGAATTTATACAAACGCGGTGTACGGATTTACAACAATGCTTTTAAAGATTCTTGAGGATGAAAAGCCAACTCATATGTTAGTGGCTTTTGACGCCGGAAAATCAACGTTCCGACATAAGACCTTTTCAGAATACAAAGGAACAAGACAAAAAACACCACCAGAGCTGTCCGAGCAGCTTCCATTTATACGCGAGCTTCTTGATACGTACGGAATTAAACGACATGAAGCAACTGAGTATGAAGCGGATGATATTATTGGGACACTTGCCAGTCGAGCAGAGCAAGAAGGCTGGAATGTGAAAGTTATTTCTGGAGATAAGGATTTACTTCAGCTTGTTACGGATAAAGTAGAAGTTCACTTAACGAAAAAAGGAATTACCAATATGGATCGTTATGATCTTGAGGCGATCGATGAGAAGTATGGCATTTCTGCTAAACAGATTATTGATCTAAAAGGATTAATGGGCGATTCGTCTGATAATATCCCAGGAGTCCCAGGAATTGGTGAGAAAACAGCACTGAAGCTACTAAAGGAATTTGGTTCTGTGGAAACAGTGCTTGATTCTGTTGATCAAGTTTCAGGGAAGAAAATGAAGGAACGTCTTGTTGAGCACCGCGAGCAAGCCTTGATGAGTAAAAAGCTTGCGACGATTTTCACAGAAGTACCAGTAGATTTGGGGATTGAGGATCTAGCCTTTGGCGAGTACGATGTGGCAAAAGTATCGGCTTTCTTTAAGGATCTCGATTTTTCTTCCCTTTTGAACCGGTTACCTGATGAAAACGGAGAGACAGCTTCAGAAGAACTAAGTGAGATGGACATTGAACTAGTGCATGAAGTATCAGAGGAGCACTTAATTAGTCCGGCCGCCTTAGTGGCAGAGGTACTTGGTGAACATTATCATCATGCACCAATTGAAGGGTTTGCGATTTCCAATAAAAATGGAACGTTTTTCATCCCAACAACCACTGCGGTTGAATCAGAGCTGTTTGTGGAATGGGCTAAGGATGAAACGAAGAAAAAATGGGTGTTTGATGCAAAACGAACGGTAGTCGCGCTAGGCTGGCAAGATATTGAACTAGACGGTGTGGAGTTTGATTTGTTGATTGCTTCTTATTTACTCGATCCATCCGTTTCCTCACATGGTATGAGTGATATCGCGCAGCGTAAAGGCCTGTCGATTGTCCAGGATGATGAATCGGTGTATGGAAAGGGAGCAAAGCAGCGTGTTCCCGATGAAGATGCATTAAAAGACCACTTAGGACGTAAAGCATCGGCTATTTTACATTTAAAAGAAGATCTAGAGAAAGAGCTTGAAGAAAACAATCAATCCAAACTCTTCTTTGATCTAGAAATGCCTTTATCCGTGGTACTTGGGCGCATGGAAACAACAGGGATCAAGGTAGATTCCTCTCAGCTTAAACAAATGGGTGAAGACTTATCTGAGCGTTTAAAAGCTCTTGAGGAAACCATTCATGATTTAGCTGGGACAAGCTTTAATATTAATTCTCCTAAGCAGCTTGGTGAGGTGTTGTTTGAGACATTAGGATTACCACCAGTCAAGAAAACAAAAACGGGCTATTCCACGTCAGCTGATGTATTAGAAAAGCTTGCAGGCGAACATAAAATTATTGAGCACATTTTGCTGTATCGACAGCTAGGTAAATTGTATTCCACATACATTGAAGGCCTACTAAAAGTTGTAGATGAGAGTACGGGGCGCATTCACACTCGTTATAATCAAGCTCTAACACAAACGGGAAGATTAAGCTCAACCGATCCAAACCTGCAAAACATTCCGATTCGATTAGAAGAAGGGCGGACGATTCGTAAAGCATTTATTCCATCAGAACCTGGCTGGTCGATTCTAGCCGCTGATTACTCACAAATTGAGCTAAGAGTTCTTGCTCACATTTCAGAAGATCAAGGGCTGATTGAGGCGTTTAAAAAGGATATGGATATCCATACAAAAACAGCGATGGACGTTTTTCACGTAGGTGAGTCTGAGGTCACATCAGATATGAGAAGAAGCTCTAAAGCTGTAAACTTTGGGATTGTATACGGAATTAGTGATTATGGATTATCTCAAAGCTTAAATATCACCCGCAAGGAAGCGGCTGAATTTATTGAACGTTACTTGGAGAGTTATCCTAATGTGAAGGCGTATATGTCAAATGTCGTTGAAGAGGCTCGTGAAAAAGGGTATGTCTCGACGTTAATGCAACGGAGACGTTATTTACCGGAGCTCGTCAGTCGCAACTTTAACTTACGTAGCTTTGCTGAACGAACGGCAATGAACACACCAATTCAAGGGACAGCTGCAGACATTATTAAGAAAGCAATGATCGATATGGCCGAACGTCTTGAATCCGAACAATTAAAAAGTCGGATGCTCTTACAGGTACACGATGAATTAATTTTCGAGGTGCCAGAGGATGAATTAGAACAAATGAAACAAATCGTACCTGAGGTGATGGAAGCTGCTTTGGAATTAAGTGTACCTCTTAAAGCGGATGTCTCAGTTGGAGAAACGTGGTACGAAGCTAAATAGAGTTCGTAAAGTAAAGGATGCGTATAAGATATGCCTGAATTACCTGAAGTAGAAACAGTTAAACGAACGCTTGAGGAATTAGTAGTGGGAAAGACCATTCAATCGGTTGACATTGGATGGCCAAATATTATTAAACGACCTGCTGATCCAACGGAGTTCACAACAGAAGTAAAAGGACAAACGATTCATTCCATGAGAAGAAGAGGAAAGTTCTTGCTTTTTGACCTCGATGATATAGTCATGGTCTCTCACCTTCGAATGGAAGGAAGATATGGGGTGTATAAGCAAGAGGACGCGCCAGTTCCTCATACCCACGTTACATTTGGCTTTTCTGATGGAACAGAGCTCAGATATCAGGATGTTCGTAAGTTTGGAACCATGCACCTTTTTGAAAAAGGAAAAGAAGAAGAAACAATGCCGTTAACTCAGCTTGGGGTAGAGCCTTTTGACGAAGAGTTTACGGTTGAACTGCTCACAAACGCAAGCCAAAAAACCACTCGCAAAATAAAACCGTTTCTTTTAGACCAAAAAACTGTGGTAGGTCTTGGAAATATCTATGTAGATGAAGCATTATTCAGAGCGCGTATTCATCCGGAGCGGCTTGCCCACTCTTTAACAGATGAAGAGTTTCAAAAGCTTCACCATAGTATTGTTGAAACGTTATCAGAAGCTGTTCAGCTTGGAGGAAGCTCCATCAAATCCTATGTAAATGGTCAAGGGGAAATGGGCATGTTCCAACAAACGCTTGAAGTCTATGGCCGTAAAAACGAACCGTGCAAACACTGTGAAGATACGATCATCCGAATTGTTGTTGGTGGACGTGGAACTCACTATTGCCCAACGTGCCAAACGAACTAAAGGTACATTGAATAAGCTCCTTTCATATGCTAAAAAATGAACGCCTAAGGGAAGGAGCTTCTATTCATGTCTGGTTTTGTAGCGTTAATAGTGCTTGCATTCGCCCTAAGTCTAGATAGCTACGGGGTAGGAATGACGTACGGACTTCGAAAAATGAAAATTCCCTTTCTTTCTCTGCTATTTATTGCCTGTTGTTCAGGAGCATCCATTCTTATTGCAATGGGTCTCGGGAAAACAATTGTTCTTTATTTATCACAGGATGTAGCAGAAGCGATAGGGGCTATTTTACTGATTATGATTGGATTATTCACCTTATGGCAGGTGTATGCTCCAGCTAAAAAGAAACCAAAGCCGGTACGTAAGAAAAAAGAACACCCTTTCAGTTTTCAACTAAGAATCTTTGGATTTGTCATTCATGTGTTGAGAGAGCCTTTAAAAGCCGATATGGATGAGTCAGGTGCAATTACAGGCAGAGAAGCGCTGTTACTCGGAGCCGCTTTATCGCTTGATGCATTTGGAGCTGGGGTAGGAGCAGCATTACTAGGGTATGCCCCTTGGTTACTCGCCGTTTGCGTTGCTTTTATGAGTGGTTTCTTCCTTATGCTTGGTATGAAAAGTGGCTTTCGTTTTGCGAGTATTTCTTGGATCAATCGACTTGCGTTTATCCCAGGAGTTCTTCTCATTATTATTGGGATCTGGAAGATGTAAGGAGGAACAAATGATTATTGGATTAACCGGAGGGATTGCGACGGGGAAATCAACTGTTGCCACGATGATGAGGCAGGAGGGTATTCCTGTTGTAGATGCTGATGTGATAGCTAGAGAAGTAATGGAGATAGACGGTGCAGCTTATAACCAAGTGGTCCAGACGTTTGGACGTGAGATTATAGATGCCGATGGCTCCATTAATCGTGCCATGCTTGGAGAACGGATCTTTTCAAATGAAGTCATGCGTTTGAAGTTAAATTCAATTGTTCATCCTGTGGTGAGGTCGGAGTTAGTTGCCAAAGCTGAGGCTTACCAGAGGAAAGGGCACGAGCATGTAGTCATGGATATTCCGCTTTTATATGAAAGTGAGTTATTTTACTTAGTGGATAAAGTACTACTTGTTTATGTCACGCCAGAGCTCCAGCTTGAACGGTTGATGTCCCGTGATCAAGCGGGAATGGAACAAGCCCGTTCGCGAATGAATGCTCAAATGCCTATTGATGAAAAAGTAGAACGGGCAGATGCTGTCATACACAATCATGGCACCAAGGAAGAGACAAGAGACGAACTGCGAAGAATAATAAAGTCATGGAATCTATAGTTATGACCTACTAAAGATCAGTTTTGCTGGTTTTTTAGTAGGTTTTTTTATTATATTTAAGAAAATCATTCGCTCTTAAGTTTAATGTGTTATACTATATATAAATAAACAGATATAAAGTATAACATTATAAAGGTGGGGATCATGATGAAAACAAAAGTAGCAATTAACGGATTTGGACGTATTGGACGAATGGTCTTTCGTAAGGCTATGCTTGATAAGAAAGTTCACGTGATGGCTATTAATGCAACATATCCAGCAGAGACGCTTGCGCATCTAATTAAATATGATAGTGTGCACGGGATATTTCCGCTGTCTGTGGATGTTCAGAATGATCAGTTATATGTTGACGGTCAAGAAATTAAGTTATTACAATCAAGGGATCCGAAAAGTCTTCCTTGGCACGAGCTAGAAATTGATATTGTCATTGAAGCAACGGGCAAGTTTAAAACAAAAGAAACGGCAGGGTATCATTTACAAGCCGGCGCGAAAAAAGTCCTCATCACAGCACCTGCAAAGGATGAAGATGTTACGATCGTGATGGGTGTGAATGAACACGAATATCAGCCGGAGCATCACCATATGATTTCCAACGCCTCTTGCACGACTAATTGTTTGGCACCGGTTGCAAAGGTTTTAGATCAAACGTTTGGGATTGAGAGTGGAATGATGACAACGGTTCATTCTTACACAAATGATCAGAAGAATATCGATAATCCCCATAAAGATTTGCGAAGAGCTAGATCTTGTGGACAATCCATCATACCTACTTCTACCGGCGCTGCAAAAGCGATATCCAAAGTCCTGCCTCAGCTTGAAGGGAAGCTTCATGGTATGGCACTACGTGTTCCAACACCTAATGTGTCGTTAGTCGATTTAGTTGTTCAATTACAGAAGGATGTCACCGTAGAGTCGGTTAACGCAGCGTTTAGGCAAGCAGCAAGCTCTGAACTGTCAGGAATCCTTGGAATCACTGATGAGCCACTTGTTTCCATTGACTTTAATGGAGAAGAACAATCTTCTGTGATTGATGGATTATCTACAAGTGTACAAGGAAAACGTCAAGTAAAGGTACTAGCTTGGTACGACAACGAATGGGGGTACTCATGTCGAGTGGTGGATCTAATGAATTACGTAGGTGCACGCTTAAAAAAAGAAATAACAGTATGAGTTAATGCATGCGCAATTAATGACAAGTTTCTTATTTGAGTCTATTGCATTACCCCCTGAAAAACAGTATACTTGTTGTCGTGAGCCAAGAACGGCAAACAAGGTATGATCTTTACACAGAAAGGGTTAGGACCTCATCGGACTAACTTTCCCCCGTGTGTATAGGTGGTGCTGCATGCTTGGAAAGGCATGATTAATACTGTAAAGGGGGATTCAACTTATGGACACAATGGGTCGGCATGTTATTGCAGAACTATGGGGTTGTAATGTAGAAAAGTTGAATAATATGGACTTTATTGAACAGGTTTTTGTTGATGCCGCGTTAAAAGCAGGAGCTGAAGTTAGAGAGGTAGCTTTTCATAAGTTTGCCCCTCATGGTGTGAGTGGAGTGGTCATTATCTCAGAATCACATTTAACCATTCACAGTTTTCCTGAACATGGCTATGCGAGTATAGATGTATATACCTGTGGAGATTTAGATCCGCACCTGGCTTCCAATTATATAGCTCAGGAACTTCATTCAACGTCTAGCGAAGTCATTGAAGTGCCTAGAGGTATGGGACCAGTTCAGCCTAAAAAAGTGGCTGTTGAATCTAATTAATTCTAGAGTATGTAGGAAAGCAAATTTGCCTTTTGGCAGATTTGCTTTTTTAGTTTATACTAATGATAACGCTTACTGATTTTCATAGAGAAGAGGGGTTCATATGGGATTAAAAGAAACCTGGCATTTTTTAACTAGAAGCCATGCTGAAACTGGGGAAAAACATAGTGATGAATCGCTTCAGACGAGGTACTATAAAGGCAATAAGGATAAAGTCATTGAAGCAATAGAAGCAGTTGTAAAGGAGTCTGGATATACTTTAAAACGGACGGAACGTGAACGTGGAGAAATCATCATTGAGCAATCATCCGGTCAACGTTTTTTACTAGTAGCTTCTGTTATTACAGTAAGACCATTTAAAACAGCTGTAGATTTTTCTTGCTCGTATAGTACCGTATTGCCTTCTGATTTTGGGAAAAGTAAACGAATGCTCGATGCTATGTACAAAAAATTGGATAAACAACTCGTCTATATCGGGTCTGGCTTAGGGGAGCAACTATTATAACCGCTTGTCAGCGCCCGTCTTTTTTTATAAAATAAATGGTATAAAGAAGACTTGACTTGTGTAAGGTTGGAGATGATTACATGCGATGTCCCACATGCCATTATAATGGCACAAGGGTACTGGATTCTAGACCAAGTGATGAAGCTCGTTCAATACGGAGACGAAGAGAATGTGAATCGTGTGGAAACCGATTTACAACCTTTGAAACGGTTGAAGAGGTTCCATTAATTGTTGTAAAAAAGGACGGGACGCGGCAGGAATTCAGTAGAGATAAAATTTTAAGAGGGCTTATTCGTGCATGTGAAAAACGAGCAGTTTCCCTTGAAACATTAGAAAATGTAGTAAATAATGTGGAAAGAGATCTTAGAGGATCAGGGAAGAATGAAATGCTCAGCCAAGACGTTGGAGAATTAGTAATGGAACGACTGGCAGACATTGATGATGTAGCATACGTACGATTTGCATCAGTATATCGGCAATTTAAAGATATTAATGTCTTTATAAAGGAATTAACTGATTTAATGAACAAAGAGTAATGTGAGACTAGGACAACCGAAAAACGTTTTAAAGAAGGCAAATGATTCTGCAAGCGAATCATTTGCCATTCGTGTTTTATTGAACGGGCAAGTGGATTCTACCGCGGTGCAAATCTAGAAATCCAACAATCCTTTTAAAACCCTTATTTCCTGCTTTGCCAGATTTATGAGGCGCAGAAATAGAAGGAACATGTTACACTATGAGCACGATTGAAGAAACAAGGGGGGCACTACGTTGAGCTGGCACTGGAGGGAGCTGCTTCCTGTTGACAGGTATACCGTTCGAACGTCTGATTATTTAACAGATATGGATCAAAAGGTAATGGTATTACTCTATCAACCATTAATAGGTACGGTAGCAAACGGTTTATATACAACTTTATGGGCACATTTAGAACGAGACCAATGGGTTAGCTCCGAGCAAACGCATCGGCAGCTGATGTTAATGACAGAGCTCTCACTAGGAGAGATTTTTGAACAACGTAAAAAGCTTGAAGGAATCGGTCTACTCAAAAGCTACAAACAAAAAGCTGATTCTGAGAGTCGATATCTTTATGAACTTCAGCCACCTATGACACCTAAACAATTTTTTGAAAATGATGTGCTAAGCGTGTATCTTTTTAACCGGTTAGGGAAAACCCAATTTAGAGAATTGCGTAATCGGTTTTCGGTGGATGCGGTCCCGACATCAGAGTATACCGAGTTAACCTACTCATTTGATGAGGTATATACGTCCTTACATCATTCTGAAATGGTTTCAAATTTACGTTCTGAAACCGGGGAAGCATTGGCAAATCATACAAATAAAACGATTCTTTCACGTCATGATAAACAAGGTTTTTCCTTCGAGGATTTTGATATGGAACTAATGAAAAACGCACTTTCTAGCTTTGTTGTTCCAGAACAGGCGATTACGAAAGTGGTTGAAGAAACAATCATTCGATTGGCGTTTGTTTATTGCGTGGATCCGCTTGAAATGAGTAAGATTGTTTCGCAAGCGGTTGGACCAGATGAACGAGTTGATTTGGAGCTATTAAGAAAGAAAGCGCAGGATTGGTATCGCCTGGAATATGGAAGTAACCCTCCTGGACTTGGTCTGAGAACACAGCCGATGAATGAACGTACAATGAATCAGAAAGAACCAACAACAGATGAAGAGAAGACGATCCTCTTTTATGAGGAGACTTCGCCATTAAGGCTTCTTGAACTACGCTCTGAGGGTGCACAGGTTGCTCCAGCTGATGCGAAGATTGTAGAAGGACTTATTCTTGATTATCAGTTGTTACCTGGCGTTGCAAATGTCTTGTTGGATTATGTATTGTATCAATATGATATGAAGCTTTCCAAGCCACTTGTTCATAAGATTGCGGGTCATTGGTCAAGGAAAAAAGTAAAGCTTGTGCAAGAAGCGATGCAGCTAGCAAAGCAAGAGAAACAAAGCAAAGCGGAAGCCGCAGATTCATATTCCACACAGAAGCAACAAGGGAAACGAAATCGTAAGAAAGACAAGCTTCCAAAATGGCTTCTTGAAGAAAAGCAATCCCAAGAGCAGGCAAAAGCGGAAACGGCCTCAGCGAGTGAAACCAAGTCAAATCAGCAGAATGATACAGAGCAACAATCAAAACAAAGCTTTGAGAGCATGCTTGAAGAATTAAAACGATCAAAACAACAAAAGGGAGGGTAATTGTGGAACGTATAGACACAGCGCTTTCCAAATGGGATGGAAATGATGAGCTTCAAAAGCGATTGGATCGTGCGAAGGATGCTTTGCTTGAGAGTCCTTACATCATTCGCTTTTTAGACGAACATCCAAATGTGACAAGTGAGATGGTCTCAACTGGACTTAACAAGCTCTATGAATATAAAAAAGAGCGTGAGAACTGTGATAACTGTCCGGGACTTGAACGCTGTCCAAATTTAATGCAAGGGTATCAGCCAGAGCTTTATGTGGATCGTAAGCATTTAGAGCTTCGGTATCATGCCTGTAGCCTAAAGGTTCAAGCAGAAAAACAAAAGCAGGAACAAACCCTCATTCAATCACTTTATATTCCAAAAGAAGTCCTTTCCGCTAGCTTTGAACAACTGGATCACGGAACTGACCGAATGGAAGCGAGTCGCGCGGCCCTCCATTTTGCGATGAATGCAAAACCAGGAGAAGATGGGCACGGGTTATACCTATACGGCAAATTTGGCGTTGGAAAGACCTACTTGATGGGTGCGGTTGCGAATGAACTGAAGGATCGAGGCATTGAAACATTTATTATTTTCGCTCCTGATTTCTTTCGAGAGATGCGACAATCAATCTCTGATGGTTCGTTTCAAGAGAAGCTAGAAGCTGTTAAAAAAGCACAAGTATTGATCCTGGACGATATTGGTGCAGAGACGACCTCAAGCTGGACAAGGGATGATGTATTAGGTGCAATTTTGCAGCATCGAATGCTTGAAAAGCTTCCTACTCTTTTTACTTCAAACTATGATTATGATGAGTTGGAACGACATCTTGCTTATTCAGATAAAGGTGGCACAGAAGAGCTAAAGGCTATGCGTATTATGGAGCGTATTAAGCACTATACAGAGGCCATTATGGTTAAAGGAGAGAATCGGAGAAGCTAATTCAGCCTCTCCTTTTTTATTTGGTGTTGGCAATTGGAAGTTTCTATTTATCTATGATACGATGAAATCATCCTTTAAAAGGTGATGGGGGTTACAACATGAGCGTTGATGAAATACTTGAACGCGCCGTCAATGGAGAGCGAATCTCCATGGAGGACGCTGTAAAATTATATGAGAGTGATGACCTTGAAAAGCTAGGGAAAGCCGCTGATACAATTATGAAAAAATGGCACCCTGAGCCGGTTACAACATTTGTCATCGGACGAAATGTGAACTACACAAATTTCTGTGATACATATTGCAGCTTTTGTGCATTTTATCGCCCGCCTAATTCAAAGCAAGGCTATGTTCTTGACGACGAAGTAATCTTCTCGAAAATTCAAGAAACACTTGATGTAGGTGGAACAGAAATCTTAATGCAAGGTGGAACCAATCCTAATTTAAAGCTTGATTACTATACGAATCTTCTAAAAGGAATTAAGGAGCGTTTCCCTGACATTTGGATGCACTCGTTCTCTCCTGCTGAGATTTGGAAAATCGCTGAGGTGTCTGACTTATCAGTTGAAGAAGTTCTACGTGAGCTTCATGCGGCAGGACTTGACAGTATGCCAGGTGGCGGAGCTGAAATATTAACTGAAGAAACGAGACTACGTGTTAGTCGCTTGAAGGTTACGTGGGAACAGTGGATGGATGCGATGAAAGCAAGTAAGAAGGTTGGTATGTTCGGTTCGGCAACCATGGTTATTGGTTTTGGTGAGTCTTTTGAAGAGCGTGCCTTGCACCTACAGCGAGTGAGAGATGCTCAAGATGAAACTGAATGCTTTACAGCCTTTATTTCTTGGTTGCTCCAACCTGAGAACACAGGACTGCGTCGATTAAAGAAACTGACAAAAGAAGATTATCTTAAGAATGTAGCGATTTCTCGTATTTTCTTAGATAACATTCCAAACTTCCAGTCTTCATGGGTAACAATGGGACCTGAAGTAGGGAAGCAATCACTTCACTTCGGATGTAACGACTTTGGTTCAACGATGATGGAAGAGAATGTGGTGTCAGCAGCCAATACAACGCATAAGGTAAATACGAACCTAACACTTCGTTTGATTCGTGAAGCGGGCAAAATTCCTGCGCAACGTACAACGTCTTATGATATTGTCCGTGTGTTTGATGAGGAAGAATCCGCTGAAAAAGACTTTATCATGCAAAACTAAATAACTAAACGCTTCTTGTCTTAATGGCAGGAAGCTTTTTTTATTTGTAACATAACTACTAAAAATCAATACGAAAATAGCGAATGATTCGATTGCAGAACCATTCGCCTTTGTAATTTTACTGGAACAAGCGGAGGGAGAACCTGAGACTCCTACGGAATAGAACGTGGTGAAGACACTGTAGCGGCGCTCTTTCCGCGAAAGGGGCTGAGGCCGTTCCCGTGTAAAGCGAGGGATTCTCCTGTAGCGGATTTATTGCTATATTCATGTCTTACTATCTGAATTAATGTTATGTCTCACCCACCGTTTTTTTATTTGGAGGAATGTGTCGGACGAAAAAGCAAACAGATTCGGTCATGTTCTTCTTATTTATACATAGGATGAAATAGAGCCCAAGATTGGCATAAGGACACGTTGTAAAGAGTTTGATAAGGTTAGGGGGAATATCGGTTGATCGCCATTCATTTTGAAGAAAAGCTAGATTGTCACAAACTCTATCAAGAATTAACGCACTATGTTCAAAAATATCAGCCCTATGGCCTTGGTGCGGATATACAAGTTCATGATGCAGGGACGTTGTTTGTTCACTACGAAGATCGCCATGTGAGCTTTTATGATTCGTTTCATCCACTGCTAGCTTCTTTGTTAACGGACTTTGTGATTAACAGTAAGGAAGAAGAGTGGCTGCTATCAATTATTGAAACAATGTTTTATTTCACTGATCATGAAGAACAGTATCAAATCCTTTCTATTGCAAAACGCATCCTAGATGGTGACATAGAAGATTTACCGGACATCCAGTTATTTTTTAATCGAAAAGAGTTTATCTATCAAGCATTTGCCACGAACCTCGAACAAGAAACGTCTTTTTATTATGAACCCTTTTTAACGTTTCGCCTTAGAGAATATGGAGAACTACTTATAGATTGTGTAGAGATGGCGATTGATGAATATATGTTAGAACAGGATTATCAACATATGCTAGAAAATTATCGTCAGCATCTTAGGAACTCTCCTTGCAAGGTGAGTCGCGTTTATGTTGTTCATGATCAAGTATTTACGTTGTATGACTCGCAATTTCGTGAGTTAACACGTGATGAAATCCTTTTTTATTTGGAGGAAGATTTAATTTTTGAGGAAGGGTTGGATGTGCAGGATATGTTAATTAGTCCATTAGTAAGTATGGTCCCGGCTGAGGTTCATTTGTTTACGAATGAACCAGAGAATGGGCTCATTGCTTCAATTCAGTCTATCTTTGAAGAACGCCTGCAACTCTATCCGCTAAAAGATCAGGCCGATAAAAAATGTGAACCCACTTGATTTTTTCTGTATGCCTCCCTATAATATACTACATATTAAGATTATGATGATCTAAACAGTGTAGATAAGGACACGAGGCATATAAGATAGTTTTCAGAGAATGAGGCAATTGCTGAGAGCCTCTAAACTAGATGTATGAGCTTACCACCTTTGAACTGCATCGGGGAACATTTAGTAACCGGTGCCGGCACGCAGCCGTTATCTGTATGATAAGCCGTAGTACGGACATTAGGGTGGAACCGCGAACCACACTCGCCCCTTCATTGGAAGGGACGAGTGTTTTTTTGTGCTCGTATTTACAAAAAAAGGAGAGAACGTACATGGAACAGTTAGAATTAATTTTCCCTGATGGAGCGAAGAAGGAGTTTCCGAAAGGGTCAACAACAGAAGATGTCGCTGCATCAATTAGTCCTGGACTTAAGAAAAAAGCAATTGCTGGTAAGATTAATGGTCAATTAATTGATCTGAAGCGCCCGATTCCAGAGAGTGGTGAGGTTGCTATTATCACACCTGAATCAGATGAAGCATTAGAGGTCCTTAGACATAGTACGGCTCACTTAATGGCTCAAGCGGTTCGTCGTTTGTTCAAAAATGTGAAGCTTGGTGTAGGTCCAGTGATTGAAGATGGTTTCTACTATGATATCGATTCAGAGGAGTCCATTACGCAAGAGGACTTACCGAAGATCGAAAAAGAAATGAAAAAGATTGTCTCAGAAAACCTTGAGATCCATCGTCTTGAAGTAAGCCGCGAGGAAGCAAAAGTGAAATTTGGTGAAGACGAGTATAAACAGGAGCTACTTGAAGCGATTCCTGAGGGTGAGCAAGTAACGATCTATGAGCAAGGCGAATTCTTTGATTTATGCCGTGGCATTCACGTTCCATCAACTAATAAGATCAAAGCGTTCAAACTACAGAACTTAGCTGGTGCTTATTGGAGAGGGAATAGCGACAACAAGATGTTACAACGCATTTATGGGACAGCATTCTTTAAGCAGGCTGACTTAGATGAGCATCTAGAGCTATTACGTCAAGCAAAAGAGCGTGATCACCGTAAGCTGGGTCGTGAATTAGAACTATTCATGTTTTCAGAAGAAGCACCAGGTATGCCGTTCTTCCTTCCAAACGGACAAACGATCCGCACAGAGCTTGAGAATTTTTCACGTAATCTCTATACAAAAGCAGGGTATCAAGAAGTTCGTACGCCTTTAATGATGAATCAACGTCTATGGGAGCAATCAGGTCACTGGGATCACTACCATGAGAATATGTACTTCTCTGATGTAGATGATAAACGTTTTGCCCTTAAGCCAATGAACTGTCCTGGGCATATGTTAATTTATAAAAATGCACAGCACTCGTATCGTGATCTTCCAATTCGTATGGCTGAATTCGGGCAAGTTCACCGTCATGAGCTAAGTGGATCGTTAAACGGAATGCTTCGTGTTCGTACGTTCACGCAAGATGACGCGCATATCTTTGTGGCACCGAACCAAATTGAAGATGAGCTAAAGCAAGTATTCGGTCTTGTTGACCAAATCTACAGCACGTTCGGATTTGACTACTCTGTAGAGCTTTCGACTCGTCCAGAAGACTCCATGGGAGCAGACGAGCTTTGGGAACAAGCAGAGCAGTCGCTTGAAAATGTCTTAAAGGACTTAAATGTAGATTACATTTTAAATGAAGGAGACGGAGCATTCTACGGTCCTAAAATTGACTTCCACATCAAGGATGCACTAAAACGTAGTCACCAATGTGCAACGATCCAGCTTGATTTCCAAATGCCAGAGAAATTTGATCTGACTTATGTAAATGAGCAAGGCGAAAAAGATCGTCCGATTGTTATTCACCGTGCTGTATTTGGTTCAATCGACCGCTTTATCGCCATCTTAATCGAACACTTCGGAGGAGCCTTCCCGACGTGGTTAGCGCCTGTACAAGTTCAAGTGATCCCAGTTTCTCCAGAAGCACACTTAGAGTATGCACAGGAAGTGAAATCATTGTTCGAAGGAATGGGTGTGCGCGTTCAGCTTGACGAGCGTAACGAGAAAATCGGTTATAAAATCCGTGAAGCTCAAATGAAAAAAACACCTTACATGCTTGTACTTGGAGACAAAGAAGTAGCAGATGGTACAGTAAATGTTCGTAAATATGGAGAGCAGGATCAACAGGTAGTAGATAAAGACGCGTTCCTTGCTCAAGTAGTTGAAGAAATCTCAACACACCGACTGTAATAAATAAACGAAGGGAGGGGACTCATTTGGATTTTCAAATGACCGAGCACGGATTTACACATACTACTTCATTTGATACGCTACATGTGTCTGGGGATGAAACGTACGGGTTTAGACCGTATCAATTACTTGTTTCTTCTATTGCAGTGTGTAGCGGGGGCGTTTTCAGGAAAATCCTTAAAAAGAAACGCATTTCCTTTGATGACATGTCACTGTCGGCTGACGTGGTCCGAAATGTTGATGGAGTGAACGAAGTGACGGATGTCTCCCTCCATTTTGTGATAACAGGAACGGACGCTTCAGAGAGCACGATTCAAAAAGCATTGGATCTCGCAACGAAAAATTGTCCAATCGTCCAATCTGTAAACAAAAGCATTCGAATTACAGAGACTTTTACTTTAATTAAATGAGTAGGTTGACAGCCTGTTTCGCCTATGATATTATTCTAAGAGTGTGTTAAACAAACTATAGGAAAGCAGAAGCGCCCGCTTCTCACCTGATCGACCGGAGTCGGTAGGTATCATTCGTTTTCAGTATTAACGAGTATTCAGTGTGGGCGCAGTGCGTCCGCACTTTTTTGTGTGGAATCTTGTTAAAGCGTACTGCTGTTACTTTCTTGTACACACGTCAATGATGATGACCTGTTTAGACGATATACAGTCTGCAAGATCAAAATCCAGTGGAGGTGGCTCATTATTAGTAAAGACATGTTGGTCAATGAAGGGATTCGTGCCCGTGAAGTAAGGCTTATTGGTGCAAATGGCGATCAAATTGGTGTGAAATCGAAGTTTGAAGCGCTAGAAATGGCCCAAAACGTCAATCTTGACCTTGTGTGCGTCGCACCAAATGCAAAACCGCCTGTTTGCCGCATAATGGATTATGGAAAATACCGCTATGAGCAGCAGAAGAAAGACAAAGAAGCACGCAAAAACCAAAAAATCATTAACACTAAAGAAGTCCGTCTGAGCCCAACGATTGAGGATCATGACTTCAATACGAAACTACGTAATGCACGTAAGTTTCTAGAGAAGGGCGACAAGGTTAAGGCAGCTATTAGGTTCCGTGGACGTGCAATTACTCACTCTCAAATTGGTCGTGTTGTTCTTGAACGCTTGGCTAAAGAGTGTGAAGACATTGCCACTGTTGAAGCGAAACCAAAAATGGAAGGCCGTAGCATGTTCCTTGTGCTTGCTCCGAATGCGGAGAAATAAAAGCCTGTCTTGAACCACATTAAAGGAGGATTAGATTCATGCCAAAAATGAAAACACACCGAGGCGCTGCTAAGCGTTTCAAACGTACTGGAAGCGGCAAGCTAAAACGTTCACACGGTTTTACTAGCCACATGTTCCGTAACAAGTCTCAAAAGCAAAAACGTAAGCTACGTAAGTCAGCTATGGTTCATTCTGGAGACTTCAAACGCATTCGTCAAATGTTAACGTACAAAAAATAATTGATCTGGTTGGATTATAAAGGAGGGATTAGCGATGCCAAGAGTAAAAGGCGGATATGTCGCTCGTCGTCGTCGTAAGAAAGTTTTAAAGTTAGCTAAAGGATATTATGGTTCTAAGCATACGTTATTCAAATCAGCACAAGGACAGGTAATGAAAGCATTACTTTATGCTTACCGTGACCGTCGTCAAAAGAAACGTGATTTCCGTAAGCTTTGGATCACACGTATTAACGCAGCTGCACGCATCAACGGTTTGTCTTACAGCCGTTTAATGCACGGATTAAAGCTTGCTGAAATCAACGTGAACCGTAAAATGCTTGCTGACCTAGCAGTGAACGATGAAGCTGCTTTCACAGCTCTAGCTGAAAAAGCAAAAACTAGCCTTAAAGGTTAATGATAAGAGAAAAGCGCTGTCTGTTGACTGCGCTTTTTTTCTTTTATAGAGGGTGAGGAATCATTATGTACGAACTTGCAGCTATTCTTCTAATATATTATTTTATCATGTCAATTGTAGGATATATAAGTATGGCACAAGACAAACAAAGGGCGATTAAACAGATGCGAAGAACACCGGAAAAGACTTTGCTTGGCATTGCATTACTGGGTGGGGTTTTCGGTTCATTTCTTGGAATGCGAATTCGTAGACACAAAACGAAGCATCTGACATTTTCACTCGGACTCCCCATTTTAATGCTTGTTCATCTTGGTCTACTTTTATTCATCCTAGGAGCGATACAAGCATAAGGTATGCAAGAGGGGAGTTTGTTGCAGCTTGAAAGAATATGTAGAACCAATTACTCAATTTATTGAACAGGCAGGATGGATGGGACCTTTATTCTTTATTCTATTTCATTTGATTAGACAGGTATTATTTATTCCTGTTTTACTCATTTGTATCGTAGGAGGATTTTTATTTGGCGGTGTATTCGGATCGATCTATTCGTTTATTGGCTTAATGGGATCGTCTCTTAGTTTTTATCTATTATTATCTTACGTCCCTTGGCTCCATAGGCGGCTAGCCAGGTTAAAAGAAAAGGTGTTAAAGAAAGATCCTGCTCTTAATGTATGGCAGCTTTCATTATTCCGGTTGGTTCCTTTTGTTCATTTTCATGTTCTATCCTTTTATGCTATGGAGAAATCAGCAAATGTAACAGAATATATGAAGCAGTCATTTATTATGAACATTCCAATGGCCATTGTGTACACATCATTTGGTCATTTACTTTATAACTTGAACACAGTAGGATTAGTGATTCTTGCTAGTTGCTTGATCTTATTAATGATACTTAGTAGAAATTGGAGCGACCAAGTCGTGACACGATAAAAAAGTTAGGATGAAATTTTGTGTTTTATGGATATTAGCGAAAGGAGAACCCGAGACTCCTATGGAATAGTATGGGGTGAAGACACTGTAGCGGTGCATTTCCGCGGAAGGGGCTGAGGCCGTATCCATGGAAAGCGAGGGATTCTCCTGTAGCGGATATCGTGCTATATTCGTGTTTTATTATCTTCTTTAGTGGTAATTTCGATCTTAGATTAATTATGAAAGCGCTTTAATTTTTAATTGACAGACCCTTCCACCTATTTTACATTAATAGTATGTTAGACTTTTTGACTGCAAATATACTGCTAAAGAGAGAAGGGTGATTCAGTTGAGTCAGGTTAAATCAAAGTCAGACGCAAATCCTCCACTTCAGTACAGTCAGGTCGAAGAAAGCACCAAGTTCAAAGAACTGATGCAAGAGAAAAAACGCTTTATCATTCCGCTTACCGTCTTCTTTTTACTCTTTTACTTTTCACTTCCCATCTTAGCTTCGTACACCACGATTTTAAACAATCCTGCCATCGGTAGTATCACATGGGTCTGGATACTCGCCATTGCCCAGTTTGTGATGACATGGACTCTTTGTATTCTTTATGTAAAAAAGGCAGCTCGATTTGATCAGAAAGCAGATGAAATCTTGTCGGAGTATAAAGGGGGACATTCTAAATGAGCTGGATGGTGATCGCTCTCTTTTTCCTCATTGTAGGAAGTACCCTTGTCATAACTTATTATGCAGCAAAACGAACAAAAACAGCTAGTGAATTTTACACGGCAGGTGGGGGACTTACGGGTTGGCAGAACGGGTTAGCCATTGCTGGTGATTATCTTTCGGCAGCCTCGTTTCTAGGAATAGCTGGAGCCATAGCTCTGTTTGGATTTGATGGTTTCTTCTATAGTATTGGTTACCTAGTAGCCTATCTGGTCGTTCTTTTTATTGTTGCGGAGCCTCTGCGGAATCTTGGTAAGTATACACTGGCCGATATGATTCATGCCAGGTTTGACGCCAGAAAAGTTCGTGGTGTAGCTGCCTTTAGTACAATCACAATTGTTATCTTTTATATGATTGCACAGCTTGTTGGAGCAGGAGCACTCATTCAATTACTCTTCGGAATTAACTATTCTTGGGCGGTTGCCCTTGTTGGAGTTATGATGACCATCTACGTTTTATTTGGAGGAATGACAGCAACGAGTTGGGTGCAAATAATTAAAGCCGTCCTCCTGATGGTAGCAACACTAGTGATTTCAGTGATGGTTCTCTTTAAATTCAACTTTAATATTTTAGGCATGTTCAATGAAATGAAAACGGTTACAGATAATGGTGCTGATTTTCTAAATCCAGGTTTACAGGGGAGAGCACCACTTGATTCGATTTCTTTAATGCTTGCGCTTGTGCTCGGAACAGCAGGTTTACCACATATTCTCATGCGATTCTTTACCGTTCGAGATGCAAAAACAGCTCGTAGTTCTGTTGTAACAGCTACGTGGATTGTTGGTATCTTTTACGTGCTTACTATCTTCTTAGGCTTCGGGGCCGCGGCATTTGTAGGAAGAGATGCTATTGTTGCAGCGAACAGCGCAGGAAACATGGCAGCTCCTCTTCTGGCAGAAGCATTAGGTGGAGAATTGTTTATGTCCTTTGTAGCAGCCGTCGCCTTTGCGACCATACTGGCAGTTGTGGCAGGTCTTGTTCTATCAGGAGCTTCTGCTTTCGCTCATGATATTTTTAATCAAATTATTCGAAAAGGAAAGGCAACGGAAAAGGAACAAGTAATCGCCGCACGATCTGCTTCTGTAGGGGTTGCTGTCTTTTCAATCATTCTTGCATTGTTTGCACAAAATATGAATGTGGCATTTCTCGTTGCATTAGCCTTCTGCGTAGCTGCCAGTGCTAATCTTCCAGTGATTGTTTATACGATTTACTGGAAACGATTCAACACAAGTGGCGCCATTTGGGCGATGGTTTCAGGACTTCTCACAGCCATCATTTTAGTGTCGATCAGCCCGAACGTGTTTGCTGCTGATGGCTCAGCTATAATTATAGGAACACCAATCTTTCCATTAACTAACCCAGCTATTATTTCAGTACCAGCTGGATTCCTTGGAGGCGTTATTGGAACTTTGTTATCAAAACAAAAAGAAGATGCAGGTAAGTACGCTGAAGTGAAGGTAAAAGCAAATACCGGATATCGGGATTCAGCTTCATAAATAAAAGGCCATTGATGAATTCATCAATGGTCTTTTTCTCTATTCCTTCCTCTGATCGCGTAGAAATTCTTTTATAGGGGATTTCCACTCAACCGTCGCTTCCGGATAGCGAGTCCGAATATCCTCTTCAATGTATTGAAAGTCTTCTTTCTTTAAACCTTGTAGAGCGTTAGATTCCTTTGTCCAAATATAGATCGTAATGATATCAAAGGAGGATTTTGTGGTTCCCATATATTTTTCGCCTTCAAACATGACACCTTTGTACGTTAGCGAAAAGTTTTTACGTACATCATTTTGATCATCTAGAAAGAAAAACTGCTGATGTCTATGTGCTTTCTCAAGCTTGCGTAATGGATGAAAAAAGTATTTTACAATACTGTATACGACAATTAAAATGGCTAGTAAAAACATGAGTCTAAAGATTATAACCATCATATGAACTGAGCCTCCTTGGCTTCATCTAAATTATGAATTTACGTTTGTCCTATGCTATGCTATACGAATGAAAGAGTAAAGGGTTGCATCTTTTTTTGAAAAAAATAAAATAAATTTTATAAAGAAGAGAAACCTACTTTTACACATGTATAAACAGTCTAAGGAGGCCATCGCATGCAAGAAGATCAACTGCTGAAAATGTTAAAAGATTTGACTGATGCAAAAGGAATTTCAGGATTTGAGGCAGAAGCACGAAAGGTTATGAATACATATATTGCCCCTTACGCAGATGAAGTGTACACGGACAGACTTGGAAGCTTAGTTGCTAAGAAAACTGGCTCACAAGAAGGACCAAAAATCATGGTAGCAGGTCACTTAGATGAAATTGGTTTTATGGTCACGTCCATTGATAAAAAAGGATTTCTTCGGTTTCAAACCGTTGGAGGCTGGTGGGGACAAGTCATGCTGGCTCAACGAGTGACCGTTGTAACGGAGAATGGTGAAGTACCGGGTATTATCGGTTCAAAACCACCACATATTTTAACACCAGAAGCGAGAAAGAAACCGGTTGAGATCAAGGATATGTTTATTGACATCGGAGCAGAGAGCAAAGAACAAGCCGAAGAATTTGGTGTACGTCCTGGAGACGCTATTGTACCAGTGTGCGAATTTACTGTGATGAAAAATGAAAAGCTTCTTATGGCTAAAGCATGGGATAATCGTATTGGCTGTGCTATTGCTATTGATGTATTGAGACTGTTAAAAGATGTGGATCATCCAAATACGGTTTATGGTGTAGGAACTGTTCAAGAAGAGGTTGGATTAAGAGGAGCCAAAACATCAGCAGCGCTCATTCAGCCTGATATTGGCTTTGGTGTAGACGTAGGTATTGCTGGGGATACGCCAGGGATTTCCGAAAACGAAGCCCTTGCAAAAATGGGTAATGGACCTCAAATTGTTTTATATGATGCATCAATGATTGCGCATAAGGGGTTACGTGACTTTGTTGTAAAAACAGCTGATGAGCACAACATTCCATATCAATTTGAATCCATGGCTGGAGGCGGAACGGACTCAGGTGCGATTCACCTAACAGCTAATGGTGTTCCTTCCCTATCAATTACAGTTGCAACACGTTACATTCATACACATGCAGCCATCTTGCACCGTGATGACTATGAAAATGCTGTAAAGTTGATTGTAGAAGTCATTAAAAAGCTTGATAAAGATACAGTGAGTACCATAACGTATTCGTAATACAAAAAGAAGATCGTTCCACATTACAGGAACGATCTTCATCTCTTTTACTTATTGCAAGCCTTTACTAATCATATCGCATAGTTCATTCTTCTGTTCTTCATTTGCTTCTTTCCAATATACCTCAAACATAACGCCTAGACCTGGTAGCATTTTCTCTTCACCATTTTGAATAGCATCTACAATTGTTGCTTCCACTTCTTGTTCACTGTGACCATGAATGTTGGCCATAATTGCGCCGCGTAGGTTAAAACCCATATAAATCTCTCCTTTTTAAATAAAAATCTGTATACAATGTAGTATGGCTTGTTTAAAGTATAATATGCTGAGGAAAGATGAAGATGGATGAAGTAGTAGAAAGGTGAATGAGATGAAACAAATTGAATCGAGTAAAAATGAACAAATCAAACAATGGAAAAAACTACATAAAAAAAGAGGGAGAGAAAAAGCCAATCAATTCCTAATTGAAGGCTTTCATTTAGTGGAGGAGGCCGTGCGTGCAGGAATCCAGATGATAGCTGTTATTGTAACGGATGAAGAGGTCATCCCGTCCAGTTGGAATATGGATGAGAGAAACATCATCCTGACAAATGACAGCGTCTTAAAGGAACTAAGTGAAACGGATTCCCCACAAGGAATAATTGCCGTCTGTAGGATACCTGTTGAGCAAAAGTTGTCTGCGGAACAAGGACGGTATTTATTAATTGATCGTGTGCAGGACCCTGGTAATATTGGCACATTAATTCGAACAGCCGACGCTGTAGGAGTTAATGGAGTGATTGTTGAGAAAGGATCTGTCGACTTATATAACTCTAAGGTCTTAAGGTCATCTCAAGGTTCTATTTTCCACGTCCCTGTTATTAAGGGTGAGCTTACAAATTGGGTTGATGAGTTAAAAACAGCAGGCGTCCCTGTATTTGGGACATCTCTTCAGAATGCTTCGGTTTATACGGCGATTCAACCATCGGAGAGCTTTGCGCTAATCTTAGGGAATGAAGGAGAAGGTGTTCAACCGGATCTGCTAGACAAAACTGATCAGAATTTGTACATCCCCATTCACGGAAAGGCGGAATCCTTAAATGTAGCGATCGCTGCAGGTATTTTGCTTTATCATTTAAGAACGTAATGCATTTTCTGAGTTGGTGTTGCGATTAAGGTGTGAATTCATTATAATGAATAACAGATTCATACATGAAAAATGCGAAGAAGGAACATAGTAGACCCCTTACCGCCTTTCAGAGAAAGATGTGTATGCTGTGAGCATCTTAAGGAAATGGAGAGGTTGAATTCACTCTGGAGCAGACATTTGCGCACAATTGTTGCGAGGATGTTTCCGGCTTTAAGCCGTTATCCGTTAGAGCGTTTAAAATAGATGGCGACATCTGTTTTTTAAAGTAGGGTGGTACCGCGAGTCTTTCGTCCCTTTTTGGGAGAGAGGCTCTTTTTTTATTTTATAAAGCAGGAGGAATGAACATGAAGGAAACATTAGAAGCGCTTCTTCAGGAGGCACTTGGAAAGATTGAAGCAGCAGAAGATGGTCGAGCACTACAAGAGGTTCGTGTTTCATATTTAGGGAAAAAAGGACCGATCACAGAAGTCTTACGTGGAATGGGCAAGCTTTCTGCTGAAGAACGGCCAAAAGTGGGACAAATGGCTAACGAAGTACGAGATGAAATTAAAACAAAGCTGGATGAAAAGGAACAGGCCCTCGAAGACATTCGGGTTGCAAAGCAATTGGAGGAACAAAAGCTAGATGTGACGATGCCTGGTCGACCAATTGAAAAGGGTACAAAACACCCGCTTCAGGCTGTTGTTGAAGAAGTAGAGGATATCTTTATTGGTCTTGGTTTCTCTGTTGCAGAAGGTCCAGAAGTGGAAACAGACTACTACAACTTTGAAGCATTAAACTTGCCAAAGGACCACCCAGCTCGTGATATGCAGGATTCCTTTTATTTCACAGAGGAGCTATTGCTTCGTACGCAAACCTCACCTGTACAAGCAAGAACGATGGAAGCACATAATGGTGTGGGCCCAGTGAAAGTTATTTGTCCAGGTCGTGTGTTCAGACGTGACAATGATGATGCGACACACTCCCACCAATTTATGCAAATTGAGGGGCTGTACATCGATCATAACGTACGTATGAGTGACCTAAGAGGTGTTCTTGACTCATTCGTAAAGCGTTTCTTTGGAGAGAATCGTGAAATTCGACTTCGTCCAAGCTTTTTCCCATTCACAGAACCTTCTGTTGAGGTTGATGTAACGTGTGCTTTATGTGGAGGAAAAGGATGTCGAGTATGTAAGCAGTCTGGCTGGATAGAAGTACTAGGTGCAGGAATGGTACATCCAAAGGTTTTGGAAATGAGTGGCTTTGATTCAAATGAGTACAGTGGGTTTGCTTTTGGAATGGGTGTAGAGAGACTTGCTATGCTTAAGTACGGTATTGATGATATTCGTCATTTCTATACAAACGACAAACGTTTTCTTGCGCAGTTCAAACGGGTTTAAGGAAGGGGAGAAAAAAATATGCTTGTTTCATATAACTGGTTAAAACAATACGTAGATATCAATGAAATCACTGCAGCAGATATTGCTGAAAAAATGACGCGCGGTGGAGTTGAAATTGATTTTGTTCATCACTTAAATCAAGGTGCATCCTCTGTAGTGGTAGGTTACGTGCAGTCATGTACGCAGCACCCGGATGCCGATAAATTATCCATTTGTCAGGTTGATATTGGAGAAGAAGAAACTGTTCAAATTATTTGTGGAGCTGCAAACATTGCTGAAGGCCAAACGGTTGTTGTAGCTAAGGTTGGAGCACGACTTCCTGGCGATTTGAAAATCAAAAAAGCAAAATTACGCGGAGAGTTATCACAAGGAATGATTTGTTCGCTTCAAGAGCTTGGAATTGATTCGAACGTCATTGCAAAGGATGTAGCAGAAGGCATTTATGTATTTTCTGAAGCGATTGCTCCTGGAACGGACGCTCTTGATGCGTTAAATCTGTCGGACGATGTTCTTGAATTAGACTTAACACCAAATCGTTCTGATTGCTTGCATATGCTTGGCGTAGCTTACGAAGTAGCAGCTCTTTACGGTAAAGAGGTGACTCTCCCTGAAGAGACTGTAGACGTAGATAGCGCGAGCGCAAGTGATCTCATTTCAGTTGAAGTAGAAAACAAAGAGGAAACAAGCTATTACGAAGCAGTTGTGATAAAAGATGTTAAGGTCGGAGCATCCCCCCAATGGCTACAAAATCGATTGATGGCAGCTGGCATTCGTCCGATTAATAACGTTGTAGATGTGACTAATTATGTTCTTTTGGAATATGGTCAACCATTACACGCATTTGATTACGATAAATTAAACTCAAATGAGATCCTGGTTCGCAGAGCAAAAGATGGCGAAGAGCTTGTTACTTTAGATGGACAAACACGTTCGTTAACAGGAGAAAACCTTGTCATCACAGACGGAGAAAAACCTGTAGCATTGGCAGGGGTGATGGGTGGTAAAAGCACTGAAGTGGATCACACGACGACAACCGTGTTACTTGAAGCGGCGGTTTTCCATTCTTCACTTATTCGTCAATCCTCGCGCACGGCAGGAGTTCGCAGTGATTCAAGTGCACGTTTTGAAAAGGGTGTGAATCCTGAGCGCACACCTCATGCTGCCAAACGAGCAGCAAAGCTCATTCATGAGCTTGCATCAGGTTCCATCCTTTCAGATGCAGCGGTTGTTGATACACGTACAATCACAGAACCTAAAATTGAGCTGAATCTGAAAAAAATGAATCAACGACTTGGAATGGATTTAACATGCGAGGAAACAGCAGCAATCTTCAAGCAGCTTTCCTTCCAATTTGAACAAACGAATGAAGGATTCATTCTGACAGCTCCTATGCGACGTCCTGACTTACAAATTCAAGAGGACTTGTACGAGGAAGTAGCTAGAATTTACGGCTACGATAACATTCCGGCCACTCTTCCTGAGGGGACCACTTCTCAAGGCTCGCTCACTCCTTTTCAAGCGAAAAGACGTCGGGTAGCTAGCTATTTTGAAGGTGTTGGACTGAGTCAAGTTTTAACTTACTCACTAACTAGCCCAGCTAAGGCGAATGCTTATAAGCGTGACGACCAGACTCTCATTCAATTATCAATGCCTATGAGTGAAGAGCGTAGCACGATGAGAACAAGCTTACTGCCTCATCTTTATGATGTGTTGTCTTATAACGTGAACCGTAAAAATGCAAACATGCATGTGTATGAAATTGGCTCTATCTTCCGTTCAAATGAAGAAACATTAACTACGCAGCCGTCTGAGCACGAGTACGTAGCTGGTGCCTTAACAGGTGTTTGGCAAGAAAACACATGGCAAGGGGAGAAAAAGGTTGTTGATTTCTTTGTAGTAAAGGGGATCATTGAAGGATTGGTAGCTGAGCTAGGTTTAGAAGAGATCATTAGCTATCAGCCTGCAACACGTCCACATCTGCATCCTGGTCGCACAGCAGAGGTGATCATGGAAGGGACGGTAGTTGGCTACTTAGGACAGCTTCACCCAACGGTACAACGCGATTCAGATTTACGTGAAACGTATGTATTTGAGTTAGATTTACAAGCGTTGCTTCAAACTGAAGTATCACTTATTCAATACAAGCCATTACCTAGATTCCCATCAATTGTGCGTGATATTGCCCTAGTCGTGAATCAAGATCAAACAGCAGCGGAGATTCAGCGTACAATTCAAGGTGCAGGTGGATCCTTACTTACGTCTGTTCAACTGTTTGATCATTACGAAGGTGAGCATTTAGAGGAAGGAAAGAAATCCCTTGCGTTCTCACTAACGTATCTTGATCCTGAGAAAACATTAACAGATGCAGAAGTAGAAGAAGTGCATCAGACCATTCTACAAAAACTTGAATCCGATGCAGGCGCGACACTGCGTCAATAACTAAAATAATTTAAGAAGCAAGGCAAATGATTTTAAGAAAGAATCATTTGCCTTTTCTTTTTTTGTCGAATGAGCGAGTGTTCTCCCGGAGCGGAACTAGTGCTCTTTTAATTTGGAAAAGAGTTTTGTTTGAAAGACTGGTGCAACGTGTTATCATATAAGCTAGGGGTTTTTCTTGACTCAAATTGAGCTGAAGTCGGTTTTTGCGTGATGACTAGGCACAATCAGGTGAACGAGGGGGCTTTTCGGGTGGCGGATCAAAATGACAAAAAACATCGAACAACAGTCTCGATCTATGGTCAACAATATACCATTGTTGGGCAAGAAGAGCCTGCACATGTTAAAGAGGTTGTTCGGTTTGTTGACAAACAAATGAGAGAAATGAAACGAAGAAATCCATATCTAGATACAACTCGCCTCGCCGTGCTCACCGCAGTTAATGCCGTTAGCGAATATAAAAAACTAGAAAAACAACTGTCTATGGAAGATGAAGATAAAAAAGAAAATTAGCAAGACAGGAGAGTCACAATTATGTTAAGTATCATTATTCTATTGATGCTAGTATTTAGCTTTTTTGTGGGAAGAAGAAGAGGATTTATTCTTCAGCTGATCCACTTAACCGGTTTTATTATATCGTTATATGTTGCGTATAGATATTCAGGTAATCTGGCAGACAACATTCAATTCAGGTTATTCATCCCTTTTCCAGAGTTTGATGGAGATGGAATTGGGGGAATGCTGATCCAAGCATTTAATACAGAAGATGTGTATTATCGTGCCATTGCTTTTGCGATTTTGTTCTTTGCAACTCGTCTCATTTTACACATTGTTGGAACAATGCTTGATTTTGTTGCTCACCTACCTATTTTACGTACAGTTAACAAGTTACTTGGAGGCATCCTCTGCATCGTTGAAACCTATTTGATTGTTTTTGTACTTTTATATGTAGCTGCAGTCCTGCAAATAGATGTAGTTCAAGGATTTATGCAAGATTCAATTGTTGCACAGTTTATGTTAAATCACACACCATTTTTATCTGATTGGATCAAGGACCTGTGGATCAGTCAAGATTTTTAGAAGGTTAAAAAAGGCTGGCTCAAGTGAGTCTGCCTTTTTTACCTTTAAATAAAAAGAACTCATTACAAGGATCGGAGTAGGGATATGGACAAAAAGAAAGTGATTCAAATACTGGAATCGATTGCTGTACATCTCGAGATCAAAGGCGAGAATTCCTTTAAGATTTCCGCCTACCGAAAAGCAGCGAAGGCACTAGAATCTGTTGCTTCTACATTAGAAGAAATTGAAAAGCCGGAGAAAATTGATGGTATCGGCAAAGGAACAGCATCTGTCATTGAAGAATTAAAGGAGACAGGCCATTCAAGCTTGCATGAAGAATTACAAGCTTCCATTCCAAGTGGTTTACTACCCATTTTAAAGTTACCTGGGGTAGGCGGGAAAAAGGTTGGTAAGCTTTATCAAGAATTAGGAATTACAGATATGGAATCTTTAAGACAAGCTTGTCTGGACGAAAAACTACGTGGAATGGCTGGGTTTGGTTCCAAAACAGAAGAGAAAATATTAAACGCAATTGAAGCGTTTCAAACTCGTCCTGAACGAGTAGGAATTGCAATCGCACTCAAAGCTGCGACTTTCTTGCTGGATAAACTGGAGCAGATGGATGGGATTATCCGTTATGAGCTGGCTGGTAGCTTAAGAAGAATGGAAGAGACTGTGAAGGATATTGACTTTATCCTGTCCACAGACAATCGTGAAAGAGTGATTGAACAATTACTCGCTATGGAAGGAACTCAGCAAGTGATTGGGGCTGGAGAAACAAAGGTTTCAATTGAAATAGCAATCGAGGAGTTCGTCATTGGCGTTGATTTTAGGTTAGTCGAAGACATTGAATTTGCTTCTGCCCTTCTACATTTTACCGGATCAAAAGAGCACAATGTGAAGCTTAGGCAACTAGCAAAGGAACGAGGAGAGCAAATAAGCGAGTATGGTGTGTTAGATAAAGAATCAGGTGAAACAAAAACCTTTAAGGATGAAGAGGCGTTTTATGCGCATTTCGGATTGGCCTACGTGCCACCTGAGGCGAGGTTAGGGCGGGATGAGCTCGTAAGCGAAGCTGATAAGCAGGAATACGTATCAGAGTCATCGATTATGTCCGATCTTCATATGCACACCGTATGGAGTGATGGCGCTCATTCAATTAGAGAAATGGTTCAAGGCTCAAAAGATCGTGGTTATACACATATTGCGATCACCGATCACTCTAAGTTTTTGCAGGTAGCGAACGGGTTAACGGTTGAAAGACTAAAGAAGCAGCATGAAGAAATCCGCTCTCTGCGTAAAGATGGTGATCTTCACATTTTTACAGGAATTGAGATGGACATTTTACCTGATGGCTCATTAGATTATGAGGATGAAGTTTTAGAAGAAGTTGATTTTGTCATCGCATCGATTCATTCTTCATTTTCGCAAAAAGAAGAAGTCATCATGGAACGATTAAAGAATGCTCTTTTTAACCCTCATGTTGATTTGATTGCACATCCAACTGGTCGAATTATTGAGAGAAGAGAAGGCTATGCTGTGGATGTACCTACGTTAATTAAGTGGGCTGCTGAAAGTGGCACGGCCTTGGAGCTTAATGCGAGTCCTGAACGACTTGATTTATTTGCGCATTGGGTCCGACTTGCTTATGAACAGGGTGTACCGATTTCGATCAATACAGACGCACACCATATGGATCGGTTATCATTTATGAAATACGGTGTTGGAGTAGCTAGAAAAGCTGGAATTCCAGCAGATGCCATTATAAATACATGGTCGTTTGATCGACTACAAACATATCTAAATACTGAGAAATCCAAACGATTGAAACGATAATAAAGGAGTTCAAATATGGAACATGTGATGCGTGTACTAGAATATTCAAAAATGAAAAAACAGCTCCTCGAGCATGTTTCTTGTTCATTAGGTAGAGAAAAAGTAGAAACATTAGTTCCTTCAACGGATTTAGAAGAAATTCAGAAATGGCAGGAAGAAACAGCTGAGGGAGTGGAAGTTCTTAGACTCAAAGGCCATATTCCACTTGGTGGAATAAAAGACGTCAAAGCTGAAGTAAAACGTGCTCAAATTGGTGGAGTGTTGAGTGCGACGGAGCTTGTAGGCATTAGCTCGACACTTTATGGTGGAAGACAAATGAAATCCTTCATTGAGGAAGTAGTGGAAGAAGAGAAAACACATATTCCATTACTCTCTGAATATGCAATCCAGCTTGAGTCTTTACGCGACTTAGAGCGTAGCATTAACCAATGTATTGATGATTATGGACAAGTAATGGATTCTGCAAGTTCAGAGCTTCGTACATTACGCCACCAAGTTCGTAGCTTTGAATCGAATGTACGTTCAAAGCTAGAATCACTGACAAAATCACAATCTACACAAAAGATGCTATCTGATTCAATCATTACGATTCGAAATGATCGATATGTAATCCCTGTGAAGCAGGAGTACCGTGGTTCCTTTGGAGGGATCGTACACGATCAATCCGCTTCAGGAGCAACATTGTTTATCGAGCCGCAAGCTGTAGTTATTTTAAACAACCAATTGCGTGAGGCTCGCGTAAAAGAAGCACAGGAGATTGAACGCATTTTACGAATGCTTTCAGACAGGGTCGCTGAGGATGGTGAAGCGATTTTACTTAACTTAACCATCCTTGCACAATTTGATTTTATTTTTGCCAAAGCGAATCATGCTAAAAAGCTAAAAGCGTCTAAGCCTAGGCTCAATCGTAAAGGCTATACACATTTAAAGGATGCCAGACATCCTTTACTTGATCCAGCTTCTGTAGTGCCGATTTCGCTACAGTTAGGTGGAGACTATCGTTCACTCATTATTACCGGGCCAAACACAGGGGGAAAAACCGTTACGTTAAAAACCGTTGGACTCCTAACCTTAATGGCTCAGTCAGGTTTACAAGTGCCTGCAGAGCATGACTCCGAGCTTGCAGTGTACACATCGATCTTTGCAGACATAGGGGATGAACAATCAATTGAACAAAGCTTAAGTACGTTCTCCTCTCATATGACAAACATCGTACGAATTTTGGATCAAATGAATGCAGACAGCCTCGTTTTAATTGATGAACTAGGGGCGGGAACTGATCCAACGGAAGGAGCAGCACTAGCAATATCCATTCTTGATACAATTTATCGCCGCGGGGCCTGTGTCATGGCAACAACCCACTATAGTGAGTTAAAAGGGTATGCATACAACCGTGAGGGAGCGATCAATGCAAGTGTGGAGTTTGATGTAGAAACACTTCGCCCTACATATCGATTACTCATTGGTGTTCCTGGTCGAAGTAATGCGTTTGCTATCTCCAGAAGACTCGGTTTGAGCGAAGAGATCATTGAAAAAGCAAAAGAACAGATTGATCTGGATTCAACTCAGATGGAAACCGTGATTGCCTCTCTTGAAGAAAGTCAAAAGCGTGTTCAAAAAGAATCAGACGAAGCAACTCAACTTCGAAAGGATTCAGCAAAGCTTCATGCAGAGCTTGAGGAAAAGCTTGCTGAGCTTGAATCGGAGAAAGAACATATTTTAAGGCTAGCTGAAGAGAAAGCTGAAAAAGCGGTGAAGGATGCGACGGAAGAGGCAGAAGTTATTATTGCTGAATTAAGAGACTTACAAAAACAAGGTCTTGCGGTGAAAGAACACCAAATCATTGAAGCAAAAAAACATCTTGATGAAGCGGCACCAAAGCTGACGAGTAAGCAAAAGCGGGTGAAGAAGCTCGCTCAACAAGCAAATCGTAAACCAATTCCTGGTGATGAAGTGAAGGTATTAAGCTTTGGTCAAAAGGGAACTGTTCTTGCTGATCTTGGGAGCGATGAGTATCAAGTTCAAATGGGAATCATGAAGATGAAGGTTGATCTAAAAGACATACTGATTACTGAAAAAGCAAAACCAGTGGAGACAAGACCAATGGCTACACTGAGGAGTACCGGGACCCATGTGAAACCAGAACTTGATTTACGAGGCGAACGGTTTGATGAAGCAATGCACCGGGTTGAAAAGTATATCGATGATGCTCTTCTTGCCGGTTATCATCAAGTATCAATTATTCACGGAAAAGGGACAGGTGCGCTTCGTAAAGGCGTAAAGCAGTTAGTTGATAAACACCCACGAGTGAAAACTGCCAGAGATGCTGATTCAAAAGATGGAGGGCTCGGAAATACCGTAATAGAACTTAAATAAAGAAAGGCTGAAACGATGGAACAGTTAATCATTGAGAACGAATATGTACGCACACTTGCCTTATATAGTGTGAGTATTTTAGCATTAGTTGTATTTTTAGCCATTTTTGAAACGGTTACGTCCTACCGGAACTGGGTAGAAATCAAAAAAGGGAATGTTGCTGTAGCCATGGCGACAAGTGGAAAGATCTTTGGAGTAGCAAACATATTTAGACACTCTATTCAAAACGCTGATTCCCTTTTAATTATGTTAATGTGGGGCGCCATTGGGTTTGTCTTATTATTGCTCAGCTATTTCATCTTTGAATTTTTAATGCCATCATTTAAAGTAGATGAGGAAATTAAAAACGATAACCGAGCGGTAGGCTTAATCTCAATGATTATCTCAATCGGCCTCTCCTACGTAATTGGAGCGGGCATTCATACACGTTAGGATAGGAGAGTGCTATGGAAAAGCTAGCTAAAGTCTTATACGCCTGTTGCGGAGTATTGCTAATCGCCGGGGTCATCTTTTTATGGTTGAATTAGATTCGAAGTTAGTAGGAACTAAAAAAATATAGATAAATAAACGAATGATTCTCATTGTGGAGTCATTCGTTTTTTTTTAGCTAATCAGTGGAAGGAGAACCGAAGACTCCTACGGGAAAGTACGCGGTGAAGACTCAGCAGCGGTGCCCTTCCGCGGAGGAGGCTGAGGCCGTACCCATGGAAAGCGAAGGTTTCTCCTGGAACGGATAGATTGCACTTAATCATAGTTATTAATATAAATCTAGGATCCTTAATTCCTCATCCAAATACTAGACTCAATTGGAAATTAGTTATCTAATTGTGAATCAATATGTGTAAAATCTATATTTTTCTAAAAATATATAGTCAGATAATTTGACCAATTAAATGTATTTAGAATTTAACTAGTATATAACTAACATAGTTACTTTATATGAATTGTTAGGGGGACTTGAGAAAAATGAAAAAGTGGATGGTAAATGGAATGGTCGTAACTAGTTTTGCTGCACTACTTGTCGCTTGTTCGGAGGAAACCGATACTTCACCTGAGGAAAATGGAGGTCAAGCATCAAACTCCGGTAACTCTATCTCTGCTATTCAAGATCGTGGAGAACTTATTATGGGAGCGAATGATCAGCTGCCTGGCTTTGGATACGTTGGTTCAGATGGAGCATATGAAGGTTTTGATATCGAGTTTGGAAAAGTAATGGCTGCTGCAATACTTGGGGATGCAGATGCTGTCGAATTTAGACCTTTGTCTGCTCAAGAGCGTTTCACTGCCTTACAAACAGGTGAAGTAGATATGCTCATTCGCAACACCACACTTACGTTAAACCGTGACGTTGAAATCGGTTTAAATTTCGGGCCAACGACTTTCTATGATGGTCAAGGCATGATGGCTCCTTCTGATAGTGGAATTGAATCACTAGAAGACTTAGCTGGAGCACGAATTGGAGTGGAGCAAGGAACCACAACAGAGCTGAATTTAGCTGACCAAATGAGTAAGCGAGGAATTGATTTTGAATCTGTTACCTTCTCTGATCAAGATAGCTTAATAGCAGCCTACGAATCAGGGACAATCGATGCTTGGACAACGGATCAATCCGGACTCGTTTCGAGACTAGAGACGCTTCAAGATCCATCAGGGCATGTCATTCTAAATGAAGTTCTTTCAAAAGAACCTCTTGGTCCAGCCGTTTTAGATGGAGATGATCAATTCCTAGAAATTATGTTCTGGGCAACAAACGCTACCATTCAAGCTGAAGAATTTGGCATTACATCTGAGAATGTGGACGATTTCTTAGATACAGAAGATCCGGACATTGCTCGTTTCCTAGGTGTTGAAGAAAATTTAGGAGAGCAGCTTGGATTAGAGAACGATTTTGCTTATCAAATTATTAAGCAAGTTGGAAACTATGCGGAAATTTACGATCGAAACTTAGGTGCAGACAGTCCATTTGAACTTGAAAGAGGTCTGAATGCTCTATACACCGATGGCGGGTTATTATACTCTCCACCATTTAGATAATACCCATTTATAGAAGTAGCCTGCTTCGATTGAGAGGCAGGCTATTTTCATCAATTAATAGGTAATCATGAGGAAAGGATGACATCCATTGGCACAGCCATCTACTCAAAAACGTCCACCTTTTTGGCGGAATCAAAAATACTTGAATCTTATATGGCAGCTTCTGTTCTTAGTGTTCATTATTGGAACTATTATCTTCTTAGCAACGAATGCAATGGCTGGCCTTAACCGGGCTGGACTTGGACTTAGCTTTCAATTCCTAACCAATCGCGCTTCTTTTCCGATTGGAGAAACAGTGGTCAGCTTTTCTCCGTCTGATACGTTTGTCCGAGCACTATACGTTGGGTTTCTAAATACATTAAAAGTCTCCATTGTAGGGATTGTACTAACCACGATTGTTGGAGTTCTAGTTGGTATTAGTCGATTATCTAGTAACTGGCTGCTCCGTACACTATCTACATGGTACATAGAGATTTTCAGAAACACACCTGTACTCGTACAAATCTTCTTTTGGTATTTTGCAGTTATGCTAGCCATGCCTAAAATCCAAGATGTGAATGCTAATTACGGCTTTATCATTAGTAACCGAGGATTTGTATTTCCATGGTTTGATGCAAATTCAAGCCTTTGGATTTGGATCGCTTTGCTTCTAGTTCTTCTGATTGCGGCTTTCTTAACATTTAAGTGGAAAAATAAACAACAAATTGAACAGGGAAAAAAGCTTTACCCAAGTATTTGGCTAGTAGGCGTGCTTCTAGTTGGAGTTACTATTGGTTATCTAGTACTTGGAGAGTTTCCTGCTTCATTAAGTTTACCTGAGCATACCGGTACAGGTTCGGTTGGAGGCTATCGTTTTTCTCCAGAATTTGCAGCCATTCTATTTGCTCTAGTCATGTACACGGCAACCTACATTGCTGAGATCGTTAGAGGAGGTATTCTTGCTGTACCTAAAGGTCAAATTGAGGCAGCGGAGGCGCTAGGGCTAAGCTCTTCTAAAATTTTGCGGTTTGTTACATTTCCACAGGCGATCCGCACAATTATCCCACCGGTCACAAGTCAATATCTCGGTTTAGCGAAAAACTCAAGTTTAGCGGTGGCAGTTGGATACCCGGATTTGTTCAGTGTAGGAAGTACTACATTAAATCAAACAGGTAGAGCGATTGAAGTCATAACCATTATGTTACTTGCTTACTTAACAATCAGTGTAGTGACATCTATTATTATGAATATTTATAACAAATACACCGCATTGGTAGAGAGGTGAATGGAATGAATACGGAAAAGCTTCAACAGATGAAGACACCACATACAGCGCCTATGCCTGCGGAAGTAAAACTTGGTCCAGGTGCTTGGCTTAAGAAGAATTTGTTTTATTCATGGTTTAGTTCCATTCTCACCATTACATTACTTGCTCTTGCGGTGTTACTCATAAAAAATATTGCAGGATGGACCTTTTTTACGGCGCGTTGGGAAGTGATCTCTGCTAATTTTAAGCTGTTTATGGTTGGGCAGTATCCAATAGATCAGCTTTGGAGAGTGTGGAGTGCGTTGCTACTCGTTAGCTTATTCATTGGTCTTACATATGGAGCCAGGAGAGGCATATCAACGATTATGTTTTTCTCAGTGACGACTGTTTATCTAGTTTCAATTGCTTTACCGTTTATTTCGGGTTCATCTCGTTTTTGGCTAGTTGGAGCCCTAGTCAGTTTAGGGGTTGGAGTTGGACTCGGAATGGCTGTTCCTACGCTCAAAAAGGTCGTCGGCTATGCCTGGATTTTATGTTTTATTCTGGTTCTATTTTTCATACAAGGCTTTGGCATTTTACCTGAGGTGCGAACAAATACATGGGGAGGCTTAATTCTTACCATGATGCTAGCTACCATTGCCATCGTTTTTTCCTTTCCTATAGGCGTGTTGTTTGCGTTAGGGAGAGCAAGTAAACTTCCCATTGTGCGTACGATTAGTGTCATTTATATCGAAATTATTCGTGGCGTTCCTTTAATCACTATTTTGTTTATGGCTCAAATCATGGTTCCCTTGTTTTTACCTGGGGGCGTAACTGTTGATAATGTGGTGCGGGCAATGGTTGGTCTAGTTATTTTTAACTCAGCCTACATTGCTGAGAATGTAAGAGGGGGTCTTCAATCTGTTCCAAACAGTCAAGTTGAAGCATCCCATGCTCTAGGGCTCAGCACATTTAAAACAACTGTTTTTATCGTTCTTCCACAAGCATTACGTGTGACCATTCCTTCTATGGTGGGGCAGTCAATTTCAATTCTTAAAGATACGACGCTTGTTGCAACAGTAGGCTTGTTAGACATACTTGGGATTGGACGAACGGTTACTTCCAATCCGGAATTTCTAGGAACACAAAAAGAAGTATTTGTCTTTGTTGCAATATTGTTCTGGGTCATTTGCTTCACGATGTCTGTCACTAGTCGCAAACTGGAACGGTCATTAAGTGTTGGGCATAACTAAGAATGGAGGCTAAAAGCATGAGCAAAGAAACGGAAGTATTAGTTGAATTTGATCCGAGTATTCCTTTACATGAAAGAGAAGATATTATTGTGTGTGAGGGTGTAAATAAATGGTATAGTAATGAGCTACATGTGTTAAAAGATGTAGATGTTTCCATCAAACAAGGAGAAATTGTTTGTATTCTTGGTCCGTCTGGTTCCGGTAAATCAACATTTATTCGCACCATTAATGCTCTTGAGAAGATTCAAAAGGGGAACATAACTGTTGATGGTACGGAGCTTTCTGAAGACAATGCAGCAGTAGACGCCATTCGCAAGGAAACAGGTATGGTGTTTCAATCCTTTAATTTGTTCCCTCATCTAACGATATTAAAGAATATTACGTTGTCACCGATTTGGGTTAAAAAGTGGCCAAAGGCAAAGGCAGAGAGTATAGCCCTTGAATTACTTGAGCGAGTTGGAATCCCGGAGCAAGCGAACAAATATCCAGGACAATTATCTGGTGGGCAACAACAACGTGTAGCCATTGCACGGGCACTTGCGATGCGTCCAAAAATTATGTTGTTTGATGAGCCTACGTCTGCGCTTGACCCTGAGATGGTTAAAGAGGTATTAGATGTAATGAAAGAGTTATGTACAACTGGTATGACCATGCTTGTGGTAACCCATGAGATGAGTTTTGCGAGAGAGGTGGCCGATCGAATTATTTTGTTTGATCAAGGTGAGTTAGTTGAGATGGGGACCCCTTCAGAGCTTTTTGACAATCCCAAGCATGAGAGAACAAAAGCCTTTTTATCAAAAATCTTGTAATCACTATTTGATTTTGTAAGCAATTCATTCGCATCCATCATATTTGAGTGCTATAATACATTTGAAACCTAAGTTATAGGATTTAAAGGAGGATTTATCATGGCAATTGTGAATGTAACAGACCAAACGTTTTCTTCTGAAACAAGTAGTGGTGTTGTTCTTGCTGATTTCTGGGCTCCATGGTGTGGACCTTGTAAAATGATTGCACCCGTTCTTGAAGAGCTTGATTCAGAAATGGGCGATAAGATTAAAATTGCAAAGCTGGATGTTGATGAGAATCAAGAAACAGCTGGGAAATACAGTGTAATGAGCATTCCAACACTTCTTGTGTTTAAAGACGGAGAAGTCGTGGACCAAGTGGTTGGTTTCCAACCTAAAGAAGCGCTAGCTGAGCTAGTTAACAAACATCTGTAAGTACCTGTTGCACATGCAGAACCGCTTTCTCTTGCAGAAAGCGGTTTTTCTATGTATTCTTGTAAAACCTATAGAAAAGGGGGGAGTCGAATGAGCCAGCTTAAAGAGAAGCTGACTATACTTCCTAATCAGCCAGGATGTTACTTGATGAAGGATCGACAAGGAACCATCATCTATGTTGGAAAAGCGAAGATACTCCGTAATCGGGTGCGTTCCTATTTTACAGGATCGCATGATGCGAAAACACAACGACTTGTTAGTGAAATTGTAGACTTTGAATATATTGTTACCAGTTCTAACATTGAAGCACTTATCCTTGAAATGAATCTCATTAAAAAACATGACCCAAAATACAATGTCATGCTCAAAGATGATAAAACGTATCCTTACTTAAAAATTACAAACGAAAAACACCCAAGATTACTCACCACTAGACAAGTGAAAAAGGATGGCGGGAAGTACTTTGGCCCTTATCCGAACGCTGGAGCAGCAAACGAAACGAAAAAACTACTCGATCGAATTTATCCACTACGCAAGTGTAGAAATATGCCCGATAGTGTTTGTTTGTACTATCACATTGGTCAATGTCTTGCCCCCTGTGTGTATGAAGTCACAGATGAGCAAAATCAAGAAATGATCCAGGGAATCAGTCGTTTCTTAAAACACGGGCATTCTGAAGTGAAAGAAACATTGACGGAACGAATGATGAAGGCGTCAGAAGAACTTGATTTTGAACGTGCGAAGGAAATCCGCGATACCATCTCACATATGGATGCCATTATTGAAAAGCAGAAGATGACGGTAAATGACCATGTGGATCGAGATGTCTTTGCATTCGCTTATGATAAAGGCTGGATGTGTGTTCAAGTTTTTTTTGTAAGGCAAGGAAAGCTGATTGAACGCGACGTTTCCCTTTTTCCGTTCTATAAGGAAGCCTCTGAAGACTTAATGACGTTTGTTGGTCAATTTTATTTACAGAAGCAGCATATCAAACCTCAAGAAATTCTTGTTCCAAATGAGGTTGATGCGGATCTTATGAATGAACTTCTTGAAGTCAAAGTTCTTGTACCGAAGAGAGGCCCTAAAAAAGACCTATTGGATCTTGCTTCAGAAAATGCACAAGTGGCTTTGAAAGAAAAGTTTTCGTTAATTGAGAAGGACGAAAATCGAACCATCCATGCGATTGAACGATTAGGGAAAGCCATGGATATCGCAACCCCATATCGAATTGAGGCTTTTGATAATTCGAATACACAGGGGACGGACCCTGTATCAACAATGATTACGTTTCTTGATGGAAAGCCTAGTCGGAAGGACTATCGAAAGTACAAAATTAAAACGGTTGAAGGACCGGATGACTATGCGTCCATGCGAGAGGTGGTTCGCAGACGCTATATTAGGCTCTTAAAAGAAGATTTACCACTCCCAGACCTAATTGTGATTGATGGGGGGAGAGGGCAAATCGGTGCAGCACAGGAAGTGATTGAGGACGAGCTTGGGCTCACCATCCCAGTGTGTGGTCTAGCCAAGGATGAAAAACACCGGACTTCACAATTACTCAAAGGTTCTCCACCTGTGGTCATTCCACTTGAGCGCGATAGCCAGGAATTCTATCTTTTACAACGGATTCAAGACGAAGTTCACCGTTTTGCGATTACGTTCCACCGGTCTGTTCGTTCAAAGACATTCTTCCAGTCTGTGTTGGATGATATTCCAGGTGTAGGATCCAAACGAAAACAAACGCTTTTAAAGCACTTTGGATCTGTGAAGAAAATGAAAGATGCAGAGGTTGAGGAGATTGTGAAACAAGGGATTCCTCAATCAGTTGCAGAAGCCATTTTAGGTAAGCTTAACGAAGACTCATAAAAAACGGCGAATGTTCCCACTAAGGGTACATCGCCGTTTTTTCATATGTAGCGTTGTTTTACTAGTCAAGTGGATCGTGGCGATCAATGGTTACTTGGATCTGAACAAGTTGACGTTTTTCTGATAGTACAGCAACAGCTGTTGCCTGCGTCTGTGTTTCAAACTGTTGAGCAAGAAAACCAGCTTCAAGCTGATAGCAACGTTGATCTTTTTTGCCCATCCAAGGTCCAGTTAATTCGAAAGTTTTTTCATATGGCTTTTCTTTTACCAGTGACAGCGTGCCCCACTCTGCCCTTTCAAAAAAGGAGATCAATTCATCAATGTTTTCCAGCGGATAAGATCTTGCTGTTGATTTACCGATCCAGTAAAGTAACGTCTCTTTTTCCGTTCCAAGTAATTCGTGTAATACGTCATTTCGAATAAGGTCATATCCGAAGTTAGACGTTTCTAATTCAACCTTTGGTTCCATATCAAGTTAACACCTCTCTAGATTCTAGTATAAAGCAACCCGGAAAAATTTCTATAGGTAGCAAGGTGAATTTTTTATGTTCATTATTATAACAATGAATCTATTTTTCTTACTTTTTTTATCAACAATTTTAACCTTTACATGTATAAAGGAAATGGTCTTAAGCCGTCAATAGAAGAATATGTTAGAATTTCTTAAGTGTAAATTGTATACGGTTTCTTGACGGGTTTATCTGATCGGAGTACAATTAATTTGTCGGATTTTATTACCTATTAACCTTTGATATTTCAGTAAGCGATGTCAGGAGGATTTGTTTATAAGAAAAATAGAAAAAGAGAACATACGCTGATCGGTAAAATTTTTAGTGGGGGGAACTAGCATGCCTGAAAATCGTGAATATCTGTTTCGAAGACTGCATTCTTTACTAGGTGTAATACCAATAGGAGTATTTTTGATTCAACACTTTGTTGTAAACCATTTTGCTACAAGAGGCGCCGAGTCATTTAACACGGCTGCGCATTTTATGGAAAGCCTTCCTTTCCGTTATGCTCTTGAAATTTTCATTATTTTCATTCCATTGCTTTATCATGCTATTTATGGCGTTTATATAGCGTTTCAAGCAAAAAATAATTCGTTCCAATATAGTTATTTTAGAAACTGGATGTTCCGTATTCAAAGAGTAACAGGAGTTATCCTAGTAATCTTTATTACATGGCACGTATGGGAAACTAGAATCGCAGCAGCACGAGGCGCGACAGTTGATTTTGATATGATGGCGAATATTTTCAGCAATCCATTTATGATTGCGTTTTATATTGTAGGAGTTGTAGCGGCTACATTCCACTTTGCAAATGGTCTTTGGTCATTTGCCGTATCTTGGGGTATTACAGTCACTCCAAAGTCACAGCAAATCTCAACATTTGTAACATTGGGTATCTTTATTGTGATGACAATTGTTGGTCTTCGTGCCATTTTCGCATTTGTCTAAAATGATTGTTTCGAGCGTATATTGAAGGAGTGAGTCAAGTATGAGCAAAGGCAAAATCGTTGTTGTTGGTGGTGGCTTAGCAGGCTTGATGGCCACAATTAAAGCAGCAGAAAAAGGCGTACCTGTAGATTTATTTTCCATTGTACCTGTAAAACGTTCACACTCTGTCTGTGCGCAGGGCGGTATTAATGGAGCTGTTAATACAAAAGGGGAAGGAGATTCTCCTTGGGAACACTTTGATGACTCTATTTATGGTGGAGATTTCTTAGCGAACCAACCGCCCGTTAAAGCGATGACAGAAGCAGCACCTGGAATCATCCACCTTCTTGACCGTATGGGCGTTATGTTTAACCGTACACCAGAAGGATTGCTTGATTTCCGTCGTTTCGGAGGAACTCAGCATCATCGTACAGCATTCGCAGGAGCCACTACTGGTCAGCAGCTTTTATATGCGTTGGACGAGCAGGTTCGTAGACATGAAACGAGTGGTCTCGTTACAAAGTACGAAGGCTGGGAATTCCTATCTGCAATCGTTGATGAAGAAGGCACATGTCGTGGAATTACAGCTCAGGAATTAAGCTCTTCACAGATTGAGAGTTTTCCTGCAGACGCTGTCATTATGGCAACTGGTGGTCCTGGAATTATCTTCGGTAAATCAACAAACTCGGTTATTAACACAGGGTTTGCAGCAGCTAAGCTTTACAAGCAAGGTGTTGACTATGCAAACGGTGAGTTTATTCAAATTCACCCGACAGCGATTCCAGGAGATGATAAGCTTCGCTTGATGAGTGAATCAGCTCGTGGTGAAGGTGGCCGTGTGTGGACATATAAAGATGGTAAGCCATGGTACTTCCTTGAAGAAAAATATCCGGCTTATGGAAACCTTGTTCCTCGTGATATTGCAACACGTGAGATCTTCTCGGTATGTGTGGACGATAAGCTAGGAATTAATGGTGAGAACATGGTTTACCTTGACCTTTCTCATAAAGATCCTAAAGAGCTTGATATCAAGCTTGGTGGAATCATGGAAATCTATGAAAAGTTCATGGGTGATGATCCAAGAAAAGTACCAATGAAAATCTTCCCTGCGGTTCACTATTCTATGGGTGGTATGTGGATCGATTATGACCAAATGACGAATATTCCTGGATTGTTTGCAGCGGGAGAATGTGATTACTCTCAGCATGGTGCAAACAGACTTGGTGCGAACTCGCTTCTATCTGCTATTTACGGAGGAATTGTTGCTGGTCCTAAGGCAGTTGAATATATCAATGGTCTTGAGAAATCAACAGATGCAATGTCTTCTTCGTTATTTAGTGAAGAAGTTCGTAAAGAGCAAGCAGCTTACGATAAGATTCTTACGCTTGATGGAAAAGAAAATGCGTATGTGCTTCATAAAGAGCTTGGAGAATGGATGACTGATAACGTAACCGTTGTTCGTTACAATGATGCGTTACTTAAAACAGACGAGAAAATCCAAGAGCTTATGGAACGCTTTAACAATATTAATATCAACGATACAGCGAAATGGAGCAACCAAGGAGCAGCATTTACAAGACAGCTTGGTTCGATGCTAGATCTCGCTCGAGTCATTACACTTGGAGCTTACAACCGTAATGAAAGCCGTGGAGCTCATTACAAGCCTGATTTCCCTGAACGTAATGATGAAGAGTTCTTGAAAACAACAAGAGCAAGCTATAACGCTGAGAAAAATGCACCTGACTTTGTTTATGAAGATGTAGATACGTCGCTCATTAAACCTCGTAAGCGTGATTACTCTCAGAAAAAACAAGGAGTGGCTAAATCATGAGTGAAAAACTAATTCATTTTAAAGTAACTCGCCAGGATGAGCCAAATGGAGATAGCTATGTAGAAGAATTTCATATTCCTTATCGTGCGAATATGAACGTTATTTCGGCTCTCATGGAGTTTAGAAGAAACCCAGTGAATGCGAAAGGTGAACAAACAACACCGATTGCTTGGGACATGAACTGTCTTGAGGAAGTATGTGGAGCTTGTTCAATGGTTATCAATGGTAAGCCTCGTCAATCATGTACAGCTTTAATTGATAAACTAGAACAGCCAATCCATCTTGAACCAATGAAAACCTTCCCGGTTGTCCGTGATTTAATGGTTGACCGTAGCAGAATGTTTGATTCATTGAAGAAAGTCAAAGCATGGATCCCGATTGATGGAACGTATGATTTAGGTCCAGGTCCAAGAATGGCTGAATCAAAACGTCAATGGGCATATGAATTATCTAAATGTATGACTTGTGGTGTTTGCTTAGAATCATGTCCAAACGTAAATAGTAAAACAGAGTTTATTGGACCAGCTGCTCTTTCACAAGTTCGTCTATTTAATGCTCATCCAACCGGTGAAATGAACAAAGCCGAACGCTTGAATGCACTTATGGGTGAAGGCGGTTTGATGAACTGCGGTAACTCACAAAACTGTGTTCAATCTTGTCCTAAAGGAATTCCTTTAACTACTTCCATTGCGGCCCTAAACCGCTCAACTGCCTTACAATCATTCAAAAACTTCTTTGGTGGTTGATTACAATGAAAAGACTGAAGTCAATGACTCCAGTCTTTTTTTTCGTGCAAGCATTATATTGTTAATTCACCTAATCTAATGAGTTCGATGACCGCTTGAGAGCGCCCCTTTACTCCAAGCTTTTGCATTGTATTAGAAATGTGATTTCGAACAGTTTTTTCACTGATGAATAGGTCTTGAGCAATATCCTTCGTCGTCTTATCTTGAACGAGTAGTTCGAATACCTCACGTTCCCTTTTTGTAAGTAAAGGTTTAGGTCCGAATTCTGCTCCTTTCAATGAGTTCACTCCTTCATGCTCGGGCTAGAGCTACCGGTATTCCGGTAAGGGTTAAGTCATGACAGTATATGAAAAAGGAAAACGATTGGTGCGACACTTTCTGCAAGCATTTTCAGAAAGAATTATGGGGATTTGTGTGTAATTTTATAAACTTTATAAAAATATTAGATTTATTTTACTGTTTTGATATTGCCTAATCTTGGATTCTCACTGATAATAAAACAAATGGAATAATTTTGAACATTTAAGGGGCGAAAGAATTGGGCAAACGAGCTTTGATTGTATCAGGTATTGTCTTAGCAAGTGTACTGGTTGTTGGAGGTACAGGATTTGGTGTTTGGCATTTTACAAATGCGAATGCAGCGAATGCAGAATATGGTGAAGGCGAAATTTTTCCAATGAGAGTTGGAGATTTAGGGATGGGTATGGAAGCCTATCCAATGCAAGCATTCACTGGAAAGATTGAAGCAGAAAAGCAAGAAAAAGTTTTTATGAATCCGGAACTTGGAAAAATTAAAGAAACGTTTGTACAAGAAGGGGACGAGATTCAAGAAGGAGATCCACTTTTTGAATATGAGCCTGTTGAAGTAGAGGATACAAGCCTGGAGATTGAGCAAACACAAATGGAACTGGAAATGGCCTATCTTCAAATCAATCAAACTCAAAAAAAGATTGATAAGTTAACCAAGTCAATCAAGAATGCTGAAAAAGAAGAAAAGGAAATGCTTCAGGAAGAACTTGATCAGGCAAACTATGATCTAAAAGTGATCAACCTAGAAACGGGTCAAACTCAAAAACGTTTAGATGCGCTTAAGAAAACAAGTGAAACAAACGCCAATGTCGTTGTTAGTAAAACAACTGGAATTGTTCAATCGATTAATGCAGATATTGCTGATGGAGCACAAAACGAAGCAGCCAATGCACCGTTTATTCAAATTATAACTAATGGGGATTACTTAATTAAAAGTCAAATTAATGAACTACTAATCGGTACACTAGAAGAAGGATCGGAAGTATTAGTAACGGCAAAAAATGGACAAGAAGGCGAATGGGTTGGAACGGTCACTGAAATCGGAAAACTGCCTGTTTCAAGTGAAGAAGACAGCTATGGTGGCTACTATGAAGAAAGTAATCCACAAACGTCCAAGTATCCGTTCACCGTTGTTTTACCCGAACATGAAGGTCTTGAAATTGGCTATCATGTTAATGTTGAACCAATGATGGGTGATTTCGAAGAAGAGGAAACGGATCAAATTGTTTTAGATTCATTTATTATTTTTGAAGAAGATGGACTTTCTTATGTATGGAAAGTTAGTGAAGAAATGACATGGATGAAGCAAGAGGTTGAAGTTGGCGAAACGAATGAAGAAATGTACACTACAGAAATTATTAGTGGTCTGACAGTTGATGATTACGTCGCTTACCCTGATCCAGCTCCAACTGAAGGAGACGAGGCTGTCTTGTTTGATGAGGAAATGTTCTATGATTAAGCTATCAAAAATCTTTAAGTCTTATAAACTAGGAAAAGACTCTGTTCCAATTTTAAAAGATATTAACTTAACGATTGAAAAAGGTGAGTTTGTAGCCATTATGGGACCATCGGGCTCGGGTAAATCTACGCTTATGAACATCCTTGGGTGCTTAGACAAGCCGACATCTGGTGAGTACAACTTAAACGAAGTGAATATGCTAGCCGGGAAAGATAATTATTTAGCAGAGATTCGAAACCGTTCGATCGGTTTTGTTTTTCAGACATTCCATTTAATGCCACGTCTCACTGCGCAGCAAAATGTTGAGATGCCATTAATTTATAGTGGGGTAAAGAAAAAAGTCCGCCGTGAAAAAGCACTCGATGTGTTGGCCAAAGTCGGATTGTCTGAACGTGCAAGCTTCAAACCTTCAAGTCTTTCCGGTGGACAGAAACAGCGTGTAGCCATTGCGCGTGCACTTGTTAACGAGCCTTCGTTTATTTTAGCGGATGAACCGACTGGAGCACTCGATACAAAAACGAGTGAACAAATTCTTGATCTTTTTACAGAATTGAATAATGAAGGTATTACGATTGTTATGATTACACACGACAAGGAAGTAGCAGATAAAGCCGATCGCACCATCTTTATACGAGATGGGCAGTTGTTTGTAGAAGAGAAAGGAGAGCCTGTTCATGCTTGAGAATATTAAGCTGTCCTTTCAGTCCATTTTTGCTCATAAGATGCGTTCGATTCTGACGATGCTTGGTGTCATCATTGGAATTGCAGCAATCATCGCAATTGTTTCAATGATTCAAGGGCAAAGTGAAATGTTAAAAAGCAGCATCATCGGGATGGGGAACAACACGATCCAAGTGACGTATGAGGATGCGATGATGGGTGGAGAAGAAGATTATTGGGGTGGTGACACCTATATCTCAGCGCCACCTGTCTCCGATGAAACATTAGAAATGATCACATCTGACCCACTTGTGGATACGATCGCCTTGTTTCATAGATCAGGAGTGCAGGCTTATCATCAAATGAATATGTCTTATCCTGAATCAATTGCTGTTGATTCCACGTACTTTGATCTGTTTCCTGTCGATATTCATGAGGGGAGAATGCTCTCAGAAGATGAGCTTAACTCATCCTCTCAACTGGTGATGATTAACGAAGACACTCGAACGGAACTGTTTGAGGGCGCGGAAGCAGTTGGCAAATCAATTGATATTAATGGAATGCCGTTTCGTGTCGTGGGAGTTTTCTCAGACCGAAAAACAGACAGTGATTATTATTACGGAGATTGGTCTGAACCTAAAATTTATCTTTCCAAAGGAATTTGGCCAGTTGTAGAAGGGTATGATGCTCCAACGCAAATTTTGGTTAAAGCGGTTGGACCAGATGCGATCGAAGAGGCAGGTCAATTAACAGCAGGAATGTTAAATGCGGATTTATCAGGAATGGAAACAGCTCAATACCGTATCCCTGATCTTCAAGCCATTACAGCTGACCTCGAAGCTGCAAACCAAGCGTTTGCGTTCCTACTTGGTGGAATTGCGAGTATTTCTTTGTTAGTTGGTGGCATTGGTGTAATGAACATTATGCTTGTTTCTGTCACTGAACGTACAAGAGAAATTGGGATTAAAAAAGCTCTCGGAGCAAAGCGTTACATGATCCTCCTTCAGTTTTTAACGGAGGCCATCGTGCTAACAAGTGTTGGTGGAGCTATTGGTGTGTTACTTGGAATAGGTGGAGCAAAGATTATCTCTAATATCATGGAGATGCCATTCTATATCTCAATCTCAGCCATTGTTGGCGCACTTGTTTTCTCTATGCTGGTAGGAATCATTTTTGGATTATTACCATCAATCAAAGCTTCTAAGCTTCAACCGGTGGATGCATTAAAATACGAATAGGTTTCACTTAACCCATTCCTAAGAAATAATTCAAAGGAATGGGTTTTCACGTATGTTCTTAAAAAAAGGCTGTACACTAAGGACTAAAGATTGATAATTAAATTTTGTGTATGATATACTATTCATGATCTACTGCTACACGTGGCTTCTGTTTTATTTAAATGAATCCTTCTCCTGCAGAAGAGAAGCGAAATACATGTACTTAGGTTATGAATGGGGTATAACTTTTTTTGATCAGACATAAAAGTCTGTTCTATTTTACGGTAATATGCTATTCTTTTTTTTGAACAAAAATAGGTGCTTCATCTGACATTCTGCATATAGTAGCTGAAAGTCTAGAAAGAACCTGCAATCTCAAATTATTTTTAAGAAAAGAGGCTGATTCATTATGGCAGAAAAAACGTATAAGATTACAGCAGAAACAGGAATTCACGCACGTCCAGCAACTCAACTTGTAAACAAAGCTGGTCAATTCTCTTCTGATATCACACTTGATTATAAAGGTAAGTCTGTAAATCTTAAATCCATCATGGGCGTTATGTCTCTTGGTGTAGGCCAAGGCGCAGAAGTAACAATTAAAGCTGAAGGATCTGATGCAGACGAAGCACTTGCTGCAATCGAAGAAATCATCAAAAACGAGTTAGGGGAATAATACATGCCACAAGTAATTTCTGGCATCGCAGCTTCCCATGGCATTGCTATTGCAAAGGCCTATGTGCATGAAGAGCCTGATTTCACAATCAGCTCTTCAGAAGCATCTAATCCGAGTGCTGAGATTGAGCGCTTTGAAAACGCTCTAAGCGTGTCAAAGGAAGAGCTGTCTGCCATTAAAGATAAAACTGAACAAAACCTCGGAGCAGATAAGGCTGAAATTTTTGCTGCCCATCTGTTGGTTCTAAGTGACCCTGAGCTTATTGATTCAGTTAAGGATAAGATTACGAATGAGAAACGTAACGCCGAATTTGCTCTAAATGAAGTAGCAGATCAATTTATTACGATCTTCGAAAATATGGATAATGAATACATGAAAGAACGTGCATCAGATATTCGCGACGTTTCTAGACGAGTGATTGGTCATCTTCTTGGAATTGAAGCTGGATCACTTGCTACAATTAGCGAAGAAACGATTGTTATTGCTGAAGATCTTACTCCTTCAGATACTGCTCAGTTAAACCCGCTATTTATTAAAGGGTTTGCAACAGATATCGGTGGTCGGACCTCGCATTCTGCAATCATGTCTCGTTCACTGGAAATTCCTGCGGTTGTTGGTACAAAGGAAGCCACGAAAACCATTCAAACCGGCGACATCGTAATTGTGGACGGAATTGATGGCGAGGTTGTGATTAACCCATCTGAAGACGTGTTAGCTTCGTTTGAACAAAAGAAAGCTGATTTCATTAAGCAAAAAGAAGAATGGGCTAAGCTTGTAAATGATCAAACAACTACATCAGATGGTGAGCACGTTGAGCTTGCTGCAAACATTGGTACACCTAAAGATCTAGATGGTGTTATTGCTAATGGAGCAGAAGGTATTGGTTTGTACCGTACTGAGTTTCTTTATATGGGTCGAGACAATCTTCCTTCTGAGGAAGAGCAATTCGAAGCGTATAAAGAAGTCGTGGAGCGTATGGAAGGGAAACCAGTAGTTATCCGTACTTTAGATATCGGTGGCGATAAAGAACTTCCATATTTAGATCTTCCAAAAGAAATGAACCCGTTCCTTGGATTCCGTGCGATTAGACTATGTCTAGAGCAACAGGATCTGTTCCGCGTTCAGCTTCGTGCACTTCTTCGTGCAAGTGCGTTTGGAAATCTTAAGATCATGTTCCCAATGATTGCTGTTCTTGAAGAATTACGCCAAGCGAAAGCTTTGCTTAATGAAGAAAAGGACAAGCTTATTGCAGAAGGAATTGACGTTTCTGATTCAATTGAGGTTGGTATTATGGTAGAGATTCCATCTACTGCAGTAGCAGCTCCTCAATTTGCGAAGGAAGTGGATTTCTTTAGTATCGGAACGAATGATTTAATTCAATATACATTCGCAGCTGACCGCATGAATGAACAGGTTTCATACTTGTATCAGCCTTACCATCCTGCGATTCTTCGTTTAGTTGAGATGGTTATTAAAGCCGCTCATAAAGAAGGAAAATGGGTAGGAATGTGTGGAGAAATGGCTGGAGATGAAGTAGCCATTCCACTTCTTCTAGGCTTAGGCTTAGATGAATTTAGCATGAGTGCTACATCGATTCTTCCTGCTAGAAGTCAACTTCTAAAGCTATCTAAAAAAGAATTAGCTGAGTTTGCACAGAAAGCTCTTGAGCTTGATACAGCAGACGAAGTGGCAAAGCTTGTTCGTGAGAATTATATTTCTGAGTAACAGGTTGATAAAACGGACTCCTTTTAGGTGTCCGTTTTATTTGTTTTAAGATCATGGACATTTCAAGTCATTTGTTCACAAGCACTTGAATTCCTATAGGAAAAAAGAGAAAATAAACTAAAGATAAAAGATGGAATGTATAGGAGGTGCGATGAATGACCCATGAGCAAATTGAAGATATTGAACGTTCCTTACGCAGGGTAGCAGACATGGTTAAACAAAAAGGTCGAGTCATTCTTTCACAGTTCCCGATCACTCCCCCCCAATTTGTAGCGCTTCAATGGCTAAAAGAAAAAGGGGATATGACCATTGGTGAGCTCTCTACCAGTATGTACTTAGCTTTCAGCACAACAACTGATCTGATTGATCGGATGGAAAAAAGTGAACTGGTTGCTCGAGTAAAAGATGCAAATGATCGTAGAGTCGTTCGAATTCACCTTCTTGAAAAGGGGAAAACGATTATACACGAGGTGATTGTTAAGCGTCAGGACTATCTGGAGGATATTCTAGCTGATTTCTCCCAGGAACAGGTGGATACGCTTGAGAAGAGCCTGAACTTACTCCAGGATCACATGAAAACAGTTAAAAATAAGAAATCAACCTAAAATGGTTTAGATATAGAAAGAAATTGAGGGAAACATCGTGGATAGACCGATTGGTGTCATTGATTCAGGACTTGGTGGATTAACGGTTGCAAAAGAACTCATGCGACAGTTACCTAAGGAAGAAATTGTGTATGTAGGAGATTCAAAGCGTTGTCCGTACGGTCCCCGTCCTAAGGAAGAAGTGCGTACATATACGTGGCAAATGATACGTTACTTACAAACAAAAAACATAAAGATGCTTGTAATTGCTTGTAACACGGCAGCGGCAGTCGTTTTAGAGGAAGTAAAGAAAACACTTAATATTCCTGTAGTAGGAGTGATCTACCCTGGTGCTTCAAGCGCACTTAAAGCGACTGTAAAGGAGCATGTCGCAGTCATCGGGACGACTGGGACGATTAAGAGTGGTGCCTATTCAAAAGCTCTGACATCCATTAATAGCTCGGTTCAAGTAGAGAGTCTAGCTTGTCCGCCTTTTGTTCCACTTGTTGAACAAGGTATTTTTGGAGGGGAAGAAGCCATTCAAATTGTTGCTGACACATTAGCTCCTTTAACGGGTAAAGGGTTTGATACGCTCATCTTAGGCTGCACTCATTACCCGCTTCTCGCACCACTTATTAAAAGGTGGGCTGGCTCTTCCATTACCTTAATCTCATCAGGTGAAGAGACAGCGAGAGAAGTCAGTGGCCTTCTGTTCCATGGCGACACTGCTTATACTGGAGAGAGAATACCAGCACACACGTTTTATACAACAGGGGAAGAAGCGCTTTTTAAACGATTGGCTAACCAGTGGTTAGAAATAGACGTAGGTAAGGTTGAAACGATTGTAATTGATCAATAAAAGATGCACGTGTTAACGAAGGTCCAATTTGGGTCTTCGTTTTTTTTTTGCCTTAAAAACAGTTTGTCTAAACTTTGCTGGTCTAAATTGAGGATAGGCTCGTATACATGAAAGTACAAACTATCTAGGGAGGGAAACAAATCATGCGAAAGTACTTAAGAACGGGTGCACCACTTATCTTAGCAGCTACACTTGTGACAACCGGGTGTTCAATAGGTTCAAAAGATGTTTCAACGAAAATGGATGAACCACAGGTTAACTACGTGGAAGATACGGACGAAATTGAACTAGATGAGGCAGGAACGGTTGATGAGGTAAGTGATGAAAACTCTCAAGAAGAAGACAACGAGCAAGCAACAGAGTCGGCAGAAACCGTACAGAGGGAATTGTACTTATTGGATGCAAATGGCCTGGTTGTTCCACAAACGTTAACGTTGCCAAAACAAGAGGGAGTGCTGAAGCAATCACTTGAATATTTAGTTGCTGACGGACCAGTTGCTGAGCTACTGCCTAGCGGCTTCCAAGCCGTTCTCCCAGCTGGAACAAGTGTGACCGTGAATTTAAACGAAGAGGACAAAACAGCCGTTGCTGACTTTTCGACAGAATTTGAGGAGTATGAGCCAGCTAAAGAACAACAGATTCTACAAGCAATCACGTGGACGCTCACTCAGTTCGATTCAGTTGATAAAGTGCAAATACGTATTAATGGGTATGACCAAGAAGTCATGCCACATAATAAAACGCCAATCGGGGACGGAGTAAGCCGTTCAGATGGAATTAACCTTGAATCAAATCAAGTGGTTGATCTGGTGAATAGTGAAGAGGTTGTCCTATATTTCATGGGGCATCAGGGAGATTCGCGGTATTATGTTCCTGTCACAAGAAGGGTTGAAGCAGGAGAGGACGCACTCACAACAGCTGTAAATGAGTTAATTGATGGACCGTCTATTGGAACACCACTCGTTTCAGGTATTCAATCAAAAGCGAATCTGTTAGCTGATCCTGAGGTAAAAGACGGTACACTAACGCTAGATTTTAATGAGCATATTTTAGAAAGTAGTGAGAATATGGCTGTTTCGCAAGACGTTTTAAATATGTTGGTTCTCACATTAACCGAACAAAACGGCGTTGATAAAGTGTCCATTGAAGTAAATGGAGAAGCCTCTGTATTAAATCAAGAAGGCGAGCCAGCTGAACCTGTTTCAAGACCAAAGCAAGTTAATGATCACAGTCTATAAAAAATGTTTGCTTTAACCTTTGCGTTTTTTTGGGGAGACTTTATAATAGATAGAGGTAGAGAAGGAGCGGATAGCCCTTCTCTTTTCATTTTTTAATTAGAAAAGGATCGATTCATATGGTACGAATAGATGGTAGACAAACAAATGACTTACGAAATGTAACACTGGACATGCATTTTACAAAACACCCAGAAGGCTCTGTGCTTATTTCAATGGGGGATACGAAGGTGATTTGTAATGCAAGCCTTGAAGACAGAGTTCCTCCATTTCTAAGAGGGAAAGGCAAGGGCTGGATTACAGCAGAGTATGCAATGCTTCCGAGAGCAACGGCAGAACGAACCATTCGTGAGTCCTCTAAAGGAAAAGTAACAGGCCGAACAATGGAAATTCAACGTCTGATTGGTCGCGCATTGCGAACGGTCGTTGACTTAAATAAAATGGGTGAGAAAACCATTTGGATTGACTGTGATGTCATTCAAGCAGATGGAGGCACACGAACAGCAGCCATCACTGGGGCCTTTGTTGCGATGTGTTTAGCCTTTGAAAAAGCGATGCGTGAAGAGCGGATGACCGAGTGGCCGGTGACTGACTTTTTGGCAGCGATCTCAGTCGGAATAGATGAGACCAAACAGGTCCTTTTAGACCTTTGTTATGCGGAGGATTCTACAGCTGATGTGGATATGAACGTTGTCATGACTGGAAGCGGAGCACTTGTTGAAGTTCAAGGTACTGGCGAAGAAGCCGTATTTTCAAGAGCTGAACTGAATGCAATGCTGGATGTAGCTGAAAAGGGAATTCAAGAGCTCGTTAATCTGCAAAAAGAAAAGCTTGGCCAAACGAGTGACCGTATCCAGGATACAAAAGGAGTGGGAGCAGATGGCAACTGAATTAATCATTGCAACAACAAATAAAGGAAAGATCAACGAGTTTAAGCAGCTGCTTGAAGGGGAAGGAACGATTGTAAAATCGTTGCTTGATTACCCAACCATTTCAGATATCCCTGAAACAGGCGTGACCTTTCATGAAAATGCAGCGATCAAAGCAGAAACACTTTGTAGGCTGTTGAATCGAACGGTCATTGCCGATGATTCAGGCTTAGAAATAGATGCAATAAACGGGGAGCCTGGTGTGTATTCTGCAAGATATGCAGGAGAGCAAAAGGACGATCAGGCAAATATCGATAAGGTGCTTCATGAATTACAAGACGTTCCCGAAGGTCAACGAACGGCACGGTTTGTATGTGTCATGGCTGTTGCTCAGCCAGACGAGGAAACGATTTTCTTTAAGGGACAATTTGAAGGAGCGATTGCGACAAGTCGCCAAGGAGAGAATGGCTTTGGATACGATCCGATCTTTTACGTTCCATCACTCGGAAAGACGGCGGCAGAGCTAACATCCGATGAAAAAAATGAACGTAGCCACAGAGGAAAAGCGATACAGGAGCTGCTTAAATACAAAAATTTATTTGACTTGTAAGGGAGTGGTCACACATGAAAGCTTTGATCATAAGTGATAGTCACGGTTGGACAAATGAACTTAAACAACTTCTTGACCGGAAACGACAAGATGTAGATAAGATCTTTCATTGCGGAGATTCGGAGCTTGAGCCAGACAAAGGACCACTTGCTGGAGTGATAGGTGTAAAAGGGAACTGCGATATGGGTCAGCCTTTTCCGGAAGAGTGGATGGAAGAAACAGAATATGGGCGAATGTACTTCACACACGGACACTTGTTTCAAGTAAAAAGTCATCTAAATACGCTTGTGCTCCGAGCAGAAGAAGTAGGAGCTAAAGTTGCCTGCTTCGGCCATACTCACGTAGCTACATGCTTCGAGGAGAAAGGAATTGTTTTTATCAACCCTGGCAGCATTCGCTTACCATCAGGAAGAAGAGACCAAACCTACTGCATCTGTGAATTAACAGAACAAGAAATTAAAGTCACTTACTACACGTACGACGATCAAGAAATGCCAGAGCTTGGTGGGACGTTTAAGCGGTAGTTGGAGAATGAAGAAGGTAGGTAAGAAGTATTAATTTTAGAGTATCGGAATAGCTTTACTCTAACTAGCGTAAGGAGAACCCGAGACTCCTACGGAACAGAACGCGGTGAAGACACTGTAGCGGCGCTTTTCCGCGAAAGGGGCTGAGGCCGTTCTTGTGGGTGCGAGGGTTCTCCTGGAGCGGAAATCTACCTCAAACCCTTCTTCCCTCCACTTTTCGAAATTAAATACTGTTTAATTTCGATGATCTGTTGACATCCATCTTAAAATACGGTATATTTATATTCGTCGCTGATATTACTTTTTAAAAAGCGATCTAAACCATGCGGGTGTAGTTTAGTGGTAAAACCTCAGCCTTCCAAGCTGATGATGTGAGTTCGATTCTCATCACCCGCTTTTCTTTTTTTTGTCCCAGTAGCTCAGCTGGATAGAGCAACGGCCTTCAAGAATATTAGGAGCCTTTACAGGGAAACAAGAACCTGTAAAGTGGACGACACTGTATCGGTGAAGCCTGACCAGCATGTGCTGTTGGTAATACCGAGGAAACTTGTAATCAGATTGATTATACTCAAGCAGAAAGGCTCGTATGAGAGGTATGCTGAGTAGTGTACATATGTGCAATGAGGATCCGTAGAGACTATACGTGTCGCACCTGAAATGGTGAAGATATAGTCCAGACCACAAACAGATCTCTGGTGGCGAAAGTCATAGTGGTAAGCTAAGCCGTCGGTCGGGAGTTCGAATCTCTCCTGGGACGTCAACGAAGATGTATACATAGTTTGTCAAAACGGTCTCAAGCATTTCGGTGCTTGAGGCTGTTTTTCGTTTTAGAAGAAATATAATAAAGTTGCCAATAGACCTTCTATCTCTGAAGCTTCCTCGTTGATTAGTATCTTAAGTTTCCGCGCAAAGTCATCAAGCTGATTCAACTCTGTCAGTGTATAAAAATGTGAATGAAGAGACTCAGGAACCTCTTGTTTATTATCAAGAATGATTTCAAGCGCCACATGACCTCTGTTTGTATGGTTAAAAAATCGAACAGACAGATAATGAGTCGAGTCGTCCGTGTTCGCACCTGATGTCCATCTAAATTCATTTGCTATGTCTGGGCTAAAATGAATGATTCCTTGTCTTAACTCTTGAAGGTCAGCATTTGTTGTATAAATATCTAAAGTCACTTTATTATGGATGGTCATAAACTCTAAAACGACATTCTAAAAGATGAATATCTTCCCAAATCTTTTTAATACGTATACTTGGATCGCTCAATGTTGAAACACCCCAAATTCTCTATTCTCTAGGCTCCTTAGTTTAACATATGGACAAATGAATCAAACAAAAAACGCCATCTGCCATTACGTTTGCAGATAGGCGTTTCTTGTTTGATTAGAGCCAGAAGTGATCGTTTGAAGCCAACTTGGATTTTCACTTGTCACGTTCTCCGGCGTGTAAAAGTATACCGTCCATCCTTTTTTACGAAGTACTCGGCGAATTCGCTCTTGCTTTGCTTCTGAACTCGCTTTGACAAATGCTAGCTTGTAAGGAATTAAAGCGACATTTGTGCGCACACCATAAATGATCTGGTTAGCCGTTGGATAAAAATTGCGTTGATGAAGAAGTTCACACAATTTCTTATCCATTGAATCAGGACACTGTTTCCAATGATCGGTTACGAGGACGAGATGAGTGAGTGGCTTTTTCTTGAACAGAAGAGAGAACAGCTTTAATTCGGACATTTTTTGGAACATGGTTTTCGTTCGTTTCATTTTCATCACCTAAGACTACTATCCCCGTTTTTACGAAAAGTATGACAATATTTTTAGAAATCTTGAAACTTTTTATTGGCAAGGATGTAACCGCATACAATAATTGAATCTATCTAAATTATCTAATTATTTTCATAAAAACGGTTGACCCTCGTTACTAAGAGGCGTATGATAAGTCTCAATAACAAAACACTTTTAACAAACAACGTAAGAAATGCTGACAACGTTTTTAAACTTTACTTTCTAAGTAGAGTTGACGGAAGATTCACACGTGTTTATGCCCATGACAATGTTATATGTGGCCAAATAAACAGATTACACTGATGTGGGAGCGGGTAGCAATGAGAAGTAATATGATCAAAAAAGGAATCGATCGTGCACCTCACAGAAGCTTACTTCGAGCAGCGGGTGTTAGAGAAGAGGATATGGACAAACCGTTTATCGGAGTCTGCAATTCATATATTGATATTATTCCAGGGCATATGCATTTAAACAAATTTGCAGAGGTTGCCAAGGAAGCTATTATTGAAGCGGGTGGAATTCCATTTGAATTTAATACAATTGGTGTAGATGATGGAATTGCCATGGGACATATTGGGATGAGATATTCCTTACCAAGTCGTGAGATTATCTGTGATGCGGCTGAAACGGTAATTAACGCTCACTGGTTTGACGGGGTGTTCTACATTCCAAACTGTGACAAAATTACTCCGGGAATGTTAATGGCTTCGGTTCGAACGAACGTACCGTCTGTCTTCGTATCAGGAGGACCGATGGAAGCCGGTCGTACGAAAGACGGTCAGAGTCTTTCACTCGTTTCAGTGTTTGAAGGAGTCGGCGCCTTTTCTTCTGGAAAAATGACGCGTGAAGAGTTACTTGAAATCGAACAGCAAGCCTGTCCAACATGTGGTTCCTGCTCAGGGATGTTCACAGCAAACTCTATGAACTCACTAATGGAAATGCTAGGACTTGCACTTCCTGGTAACGGAACAATCGTAGCAACGTCCGAAAAGCGTCATCAATTAATCAAGGATGCTGCTAAACATCTTATGAATCTAATTGAAAAAGATATTCGCCCTAGAGACATCGTTACTCAAGAAACGATTGATGATGCATTTGCACTTGATATGGCGATGGGCGGTTCAACAAACACTGTTCTTCATACATTAGCAATCGCACACGAGGCGGAAGTAGAATATGATCTAAACCGAATTAATGAAGTGGCTGAGCGCATTCCTTACTTAAGTAAGATCAGCCCGGCATCTGATTACTCAATGGATGATGTTCATCAAGCTGGTGGCGTGAGCGCCATCATCAAACAACTCTGCGAGATTGAAGGGGCCGTCCATCCGGATCGCATTACGATAACTGGTAAAAGCCTCTATGAAAATGTGAAACACGCAGAAGTAACAAATAAAGATGTCATAAGAGACAAAGATACTGCATATAGTCCAGTGGGTGGATTATCTATCTTGTTTGGTAACCTAGCACCAGACGGAGCTGTTATCAAAGTGGGTGCAGTTGACCCGTCCATTCAAGTGTTTGAAGGTGAAGCGATTGTCTTTGAATCTCAAGAAGAAGCACAAGAGAAAATTAACAAAGGTGAAGTAAAAGAAGGACATGTGGTTGTCATTCGAAGCGAAGGACCTAAGGGTGGACCGGGAATGCCGGAGATGCTCGCACCAACCTCTGCTATTCAAGGCCGAGGACTTGGTACAAAGGTTGCTTTAATTACAGACGGACGATTCTCTGGTGCATCACGAGGGATTTCCATTGGACATATTTCTCCTGAAGCTGCTGAGGGTGGACCGATTGCTTTTGTTGAAAATGGAGATACAATCAAGATCGATCTTCCAAATCGAGGAATTCATTTATTGGTTGATGAAGAAGAGCTAGCTCGCCGCAAGGTTGGCTGGACAGAACCTGAACCAAAAGTGAAAAAAGGCTATCTAGCCCGTTATTCAAAACTAGTAACCTCTGCAAATACTGGCGGAGTCATGAAAATATAATTGTTAAATTGTTGATGAGGAAAGTACGAATATTCTTTCTGCTAAAGAGAGCCGCGTTGCTGAGAAGCGGTGCAGAAGATATTCCGAAACTCACCTCTGAGAGTCTTACTGAACGATCGGCTAAGGGCTGATTTACTAGGTGGACCGGGTGTACCAGCACTCGTTATTAAAACGGACAGAACTCTTTGTCCATGAGACCAAATTGATTTTTGGTGAACTAGGGTGGTACCGTGAAAAGCTAATCTTTTCGCCCCTTCAGCTACAAACGTGGCTTGTTGGGCGCGGAAAGATTTTTTTTATATTCCCATACGCTTTGGACTAAAAAGGAGGAGCAAAGATGTCAACGAAAACAAAAAAACAGGAGCTTGTTGTGAACATTGAGAACAAAGAGGCACCAAAAGTATTATCAGGGTCAGGAATGCTGATCGAAGCACTAGCAAAAGAGAACGTTGAAGTCATCTTTGGCTATCCAGGAGGAGCGATTCTTCCAACCTATGATGAAATCTACAAAACAGGTATTCGTCATATTTTAGCAAGGCACGAACAAGGGGCCATTCATGCTGCAGAGGGATACGCTAGAGTTTCAGGAAAGCCGGGAGTATGTGTTGTAACCTCTGGGCCTGGAGCAACAAATGTCGTGACAGGTATTGCAGATGCCATGATTGATTCTCTTCCACTTATTGTTATAACGGGTCAAGTAGCAAAAACAGTGATTGGAACAGATGCTTTCCAGGAAGCGGATATGCTAGGAATTACGATGCCTATTACAAAGCATAATTTTCAAGTGAGATCCGTTGAAGAGTTTCCGAGAATCATCAAAGAAGCCTTCCATATTGCTACAACAGGACGACCTGGTCCAGTCCTAATTGACCTGCCAAAAGATGTGTCGCAAGATTCTGGGTTGTTTGACTATAGCGAAGATGTTCATCTTCCTGGCTACCAACCAACAATCATCCCAAATCGCCAACAAATCCGTAAGCTTGCGGAAGCTGTTACACAAGCTAAGAAGCCTGTTATCTTAGCTGGAGCAGGGATCCTTCACGCTAAAGCAAGTGAGCAGCTATACGAATACGTGGAACAACAGCAAATACCCGTTGTGAACACACTACTTGGTTTAGGGAACTTCCCGGGTAACCATGAATTGCACTTAGGTATGGCGGGGATGCACGGTACGTATGCTGCGAATATGGCGCTTCATGAAGCCGACTTGTTAATTAATATTGGTGCGCGATTTGATGATCGACTTACTGGAAAATTAGAATTCTTTGCTCCAAACGCGACGATTGCGCACATTGATGTGGATCCAGCAGAGATTGGGAAGAACATTGAAACACAGATTCCGGTTGTAGGAGATGCAAAAGAAGCACTCAAGATGCTAATCGCTGAGCAAGGCGAACAAGCAGATCACGCAGACTGGAAAGCGAGTCTTCAGATTAAGAAAACTGACTTCCCTCTTTGGTATAAGCAAGAGGATGAAACGATTAAACCACAGCATTTGATTGAAAAGATCTATCAAAAAACAAAAGGCGAAGCCATTGTTACAACGGATGTTGGCCAGCATCAAATGTGGTCAGCTCAGTTCTATAAATTTGATAAGCCCAACCGTTGGGTAACATCAGGTGGACTTGGAACAATGGGCTTTGGATTCCCAGCAGCGATTGGTGCACAAATTGCTGAACCGCAATCAACCGTTGTATCCATCATCGGCGACGCTGGATTCCAGATGACATTACAGGAAATGTCCATTTTACAGGAATTGAACCTGCCAGTGAAAATTGTCATTGTTAATAACGCATCGCTTGGGATGGTTCGCCAGTGGCAACAGCTTTTCCACGGAGAGCGTTATTCAAACTCACTTTTCCCGATCCAGCCTGATTTTGTGAAACTTGCTGAGGCATATTCTATTAAAGCGATGAAAGTCGAAGAGTTAAAGGATATGGAGTCAGCGATTGAAGAGATGCTTGCACACGATGGTCCGGTCTTGATGGACTGTAGAGTGGCTCAAGAAGAAAATGTCTATCCAATGATTTGTCCAGGGAAAGGACATCACGAAATGGAGGGGATTAGACCATGAAGCGAACCATTTCTACGCTTGTAAACAATAGCTCAGGTGTTTTAAATCGAATCACCGGATTGTTTGCAAGAAGACACTATAACATTGAGAGTATTACCGTTGGTGTAACGGAAAACCCTTCTGTATCAAGGATGACATTTGTTGTAGTGGTAGACACGATGAATAATATTGAACAGGTATTAAAACAGCTCCATAAACAGGTTGATGTCTTAAAGGTAAAGGACATTACCGATGAGTCAATAATCGCCAGGGAGCTTGCTCTCATTAAAATTGTTGCCTTTCCTGAACAGAGAGGTGAAATTGCTGCTTTGGTGAATACATTTCGTGCTCAGACCATTGATATCGGGCGTGAAAGCATGACGCTGCAAGTGGTTGGTGACCATGAAAAGGTCGAGGCGCTTATCGATCTCCTTCGTCCATATGGGATTAAGGAGCTTGCCAGAACAGGCGAAACGGCACTGAGTCGTAGCTCTAAAAAGGTAATAGCGGATCCAAACAGACTTAGTTTGATTAACTAACAGGAACACGTGACATTCCAAATATATTAAATTATCTATTTAAAAAAGAGGAGAGATTTCTAATGGCAAAAGTATATTACAACGGTGATGTAAATGAAGGACTACTACAAGGAAAAACAGTTGCAATCATTGGATATGGTTCACAAGGTCATGCACATGCATTAAACCTTCGCGAAAGCGGTGTTCAAGTTGTTGTAGGATTGCGCCAAGGTAAATCATGGGATAAAGCAGCAGAGGATGGATTTGATGTTCAAACGGTAAGAGATGCGTCAGCACAAGCTGATCTAATCATGATCCTTCTTCCGGATGAGCACCAACCAACAATCTACAAAAATGAAATCGAGCCAGAGCTAACAGAAGGAAAAGCACTTGTATTTGCTCATGGATTCAACATTCACTTTAACCAAATCGTTCCACCATCTAACGTGGATGTATTCTTAGTTGCTCCAAAGGGTCCAGGACATCTTGTTCGTCGTACATTTGAAGAAGGCGCAGGCGTACCAGGACTTATTGCAGTATTCCAAGATGCAACAGGCCAAGCTAAAGATACGGCACTTGCTTATGCAAAACAAATCGGAGCTGCTCGTGCAGGTGTGCTTGAAACAACATTTAAAGAAGAAACGGAAACGGATCTATTTGGAGAACAAGCCGTATTATGTGGTGGAACAGCTGCCCTTGTAAAAGCTGGTTTTGAAACATTAACAGAAGCTGGATATCAGCCAGAAGTTGCATACTTTGAATGTTTACATGAATTAAAGCTAATCGTTGATCTAATGTATGAAGGTGGACTTGAAACGATGCGCTATTCCATCTCTGACACAGCACAATGGGGAGATTTCCAAGCTGGTCCTCGTATCGTAACAGACGAAACGAAAAAAGCGATGAAAGGTATTCTGTCTGACATCCAAACAGGTAAGTTTGCAAAAGGCTGGATTCTTGAGAACCAAGCAAACCGTCCAGAGTATACAGCAATCAATGAAGCAGAGAAAAATCATCCAATTGAAGTAGTAGGTCGTGAGCTTCGTGAAATGATGCCATTTGTGAAAGGTAAATCAAAAGGAGTGGTGGGCAGTGCGAAAAATTAATGTCTTTGACACAACGTTGCGCGATGGAGAGCAGTCAGCTGGAGTCAGTTTGAATCTAGAAGAAAAGCTTGAAATTGCAAGACAGCTTGAACGCCTTGGAGTGGATATTATGGAGGCTGGATTCCCAGCCTCTTCAAAAGGAGACTTTCAATCCGTTCAACAAATTGCCCGTACCATCAAAAATAGCTCAATCACTGGCTTGGCTCGTGCCGTTCAATCAGATATTGATACTGCATGGGAAGCCTTAAAAGATAGTGCAGAGCCAAGACTTCACGTGTTTATTGCATCTTCTCCAATTCACATGCAATACAAGCTGAATATGACACCTGATCAGTTGGTAGAGCGAGCGGTTCAAAGTGTCAGACATGCCGCATCCAAGTTCCCTCATGTCCAGTTTTCAGCAGAAGATGCTAGTCGCGCGGAGCTTCCTTTCCTAGCTCGATTAGTAGAAGAAGCGATTCAAGCTGGAGCAACGGTTATTAATCTACCAGATACGGTTGGATTTACAACCCCGCATGAAATTGGAAAGATGTTTGCTTATATGAAAGAACATGTTCCAAGTATTGATAAAGTGGTGTTGTCTACACATAACCATAACGATTTAGGTATGGCTGTAGCAAATTCCTTGGCAGCTATTCAAAATGGCGCAGGTCAAGTGGAGTGTACAGTGAATGGAATTGGTGAACGTGCAGGAAATGCCGCACTTGAAGAAATTGCTGTTGCTCTAAATATCCGCAAAGACTACTACAAAGCAGACACTGGCTTAACGTTAAAAGAAATTAAACGCACAAGTTCCCTTGTGAGTAAGTTAGCAAATATGCCGGTTCCAGGAAATAAAGCGGTTGTTGGCGCCAATGCATTTGCTCATGAATCTGGTATCCACCAGGATGGCATGCTGAAAAACAAGGAAACCTACGAAATTATTACTCCAGAGCTAGTTGGTGTTCATGAGAGCTCTATGGTTCTTGGAAAACACTCAGGTAGACATGCATTTAAAGAAAAGCTGACGGAGCTAGGATTTGCAGGCGACGCAACGCAATTTCAACAAATCTTTGATGCATTCAAAGATCTTTGTGATAAGAAGAAAGAAGTAACGGAAGATGATTTGTTTGCATTAATGACTGAAACGATGACAGATGCGATTCAAGAGTCATATGAGCTTCAAACGGTTCAGGTCAATTATGGAACAAACAACATTCCAACAGCAGCCATTACAATGAAGCTACCATCAGGTGAAATGGCTCAAGAGGCTGCAACGGGATCAGGTAGCGTAGAAGCCATTTATAACACACTTGAACGGATTATTGAAGGACCTGTCAGTTTAGAAGACTATCGTATCCAGTCAGTAAATGGTGGCGGCGACGCACTAGCGGAAGTTTATGTACAAGTGAAATACGCAGGGTTTGAGTCATCTGGAAGAGGTACAGCACATGATGTACTGGAAGCTTCGGCTAAAGCTTATATCAATGCTGTAAACCGGACGTTGATCCGTAAAGCCTATGAACAGGAACAAACGAATAAGGTAAATATATAGGAGATTTAAACAATGAAAAAACAGATAACGCTTTTACCTGGAGACGGGATTGGACCTGAGGTTGTAACGGAAGCTGTACGAGTATTAGATAAGGTCGGAAACGTTTTTGGTCATGAATTTACTTATCAAACGGCAGCCATAGGTGGAACGGCAGTTGATCAATTTGAAGATCCCCTGCCACAGCAAACACTTCAGAGTTGTAGAGAAAGTGATGCCATTCTACTTGGTGCTGTTGGTGGACCAAAGTGGGATAGCTATCCAGCTCATCTTCGTCCAGAAAAAGGGCTCTTACGAATTCGCAAGGAGTTAGAGCTATTTTCAAATTTACGTCCAGTCTCGATTTATAATAGCTTGATTTCAGAGTCTACTATTAAAGAAGATGTAGTAAGAGGCATTGATTTACTCATTGTTAGAGAATTAACCGGGGGTCTTTATTTCGGCGAACCGAGCGAGCGCTTGGACGTAAATGGTGAGGAAGCGGCTGTTGACACATTATCTTACAAACGAAGTGAAATTGAACGAATTATCAGGATGGCCTTTGAATTAGCAGAGCTAAGAGGTAAAAAAGTAATGTCTGTAGACAAAGCAAATGTACTCGAATCAAGCCGCCTATGGAGACAAATCGCAAATGAGATCGCTGAAGATTTCCCTGAAGTGACGCTTGAACATATGCTTGTTGATAATGCAGCCATGCAGTTGATTCGTAATCCACGACAATTTGATGTTCTTGTAACGGAGAATTTATTTGGTGATATTCTTAGTGATGAAGCATCTATGATCTCAGGTTCACTTGGCTTACTTCCATCTGCTAGCTTAAGTGCAGAGGGGCCAGGAATTTACGAACCCATTCATGGATCAGCACCAGACATTGCTGGAAAAGGGTTGGCTAATCCATTAGCTACGATTGCATCTGTTGCGATGATGTTGAAATACGCGTTTAAAATGGAGAAAGAAGCAGAAGCAGTGATGTCTGCAATCAATGCAGCGCTTGATTCAGGCGTGCGCACAGCTGACCTAGTATACGGAAATCAAGGGTCTGTGACAACATCAGAGATGACGGATGCTGTTCTAGCTTATATAGGTACCGAACAAACGAACTAATGTCAGATAAAGGAGGAATCGCAGATGGCACCTAAAACAATCATTGAAAAAATCTGGAATGCCCATGAAGTAACCGCAGAAGAGGGGAAACCAAGTCTACTCTATATCGACTTACATCTTGTACATGAAGTAACGTCTCCACAAGCTTTTGAAGGCTTGCGCCTAGCTGGGAGAAAGGTAAGGCGTCCGGATCTCACATTTGCCACGATGGACCACAATGTCCCGACAGTGAACCGTTACGATATTACGGACATGATTGCAAGAAAGCAAATGGATACCCTTGCTGAGAACTGCAACGAATTTGGCATTGAGATTGCTGACTTAAAAAGCCCGGAAAATGGGATTGTCCATGTGATTGGGCCAGAGCTTGGGTTAACTCAGCCTGGGAAAACCATCGTTTGTGGTGATAGTCATACGTCTACACATGGTGCGTTTGGTGCGATTGCATTCGGGATCGGTACTAGTGAAGTCGAACATGTTCTGGCTACTCAATCATTATGGCAATCAAAGCCTAAAACTCTTGAAGTGCGTATAACAGGTCAATTGGGGACAGGAATTTCTGCAAAAGATGTTATTCTTGCGATCATTTCAAAATTTGGTGTGGATGTAGGAACGGGTTCTATTATTGAATTTACCGGAGACGCTATAAGAGGATTAACAATGGAAGAGCGAATGACGATCTGTAATATGTCGATTGAAGCCGGTGCAAAGGCAGGTCTTATTAGCCCGGATCAAGTTACTTTTGACTATCTGGAGGGACGTCAATTCGTTCCAAAAGGTGAGGATTTTGAACTTGTTAAGCATCAGTGGAGCGAGCTTGCCACTGATGAAGGGGCTGTTTATGATCGTACAGTGATTATTGATTCGTCTGAGATTGAACCGATGGTGACATGGGGAACAGATCCCTCGCAAGGCGTACGGATAACGGATGTGGTACCATCACCTGAACATGCTCAGTCTGATTCAGAAAGAAGAGGAATTGAGCAGGCGCTTGAATATATGGATTTAGCTCCTGGAACGCCAATTTCTTCTATTGAAGTACAACATGTGTTCATTGGGTCCTGTACGAATTCCCGCATAAGTGATTTACGAGCAGCAGCCGAGATCATTCAAGGAAGAAAAGTCGCTGAACATGTTCGTGCACTTGTTGTACCGGGATCCCAAAGGGTAAAAAAGCAAGCTGAGAAAGAAGGGCTTGATCAAGTGTTTGTCGAGGCAGGATTTGAATGGCGTGAATCTGGGTGTAGTATGTGCTTAAGTATGAATCCTGACGTCGTTCCAGAAGGCGAACGATGTGCATCGACTTCTAACCGTAACTTTGAAGGTAGACAAGGGAAGGGCTCTAGAACCCATCTGGTAAGTCCTGAAATGGCTGCAGCTACAGCAATTGCTGGTCATTTTGTAGATGTACGAACGTTTAAAACAGAAGAGGTGAAATAAATGGAGCCATTAACAATTCATACAGGTCAAACGGCAGCCCTAAATCGTGTGAATGTAGATACTGATCAAATCATTCCAAAACAGTTTCTGAAGCGGGTAGAACGAACAGGCTTCGGACAGTTTCTCTTTTTTGATTGGCGTTTTCTTTCTGATGGCTCAGATAACCCTGAGTTCGCTTTAAATAAACCAGAGGCAGCAGACGCATCCGTACTTATTGCGGGCAATAATTTTGGCTGTGGTTCCTCTAGAGAACACGCACCATGGGCATTAAATGATTATGGCTTCAAAATCATTATCGCACCTAGCTTTGCCGATATCTTCTATAACAACTGTGTGAAAAATGGAATGCTTCCTATTCGCCTAACTGAACAAGAAGTAAACGACCTTCTCGCTAAGGCAGAAAACGATCTTTATTCCTTGACAATTGACTTAGAAGAGCAAACCGTAAAAGGTGAAGGATTTGAAGCAAGCTTTCAAATAGATCCTTATTGGAAGAAGATGTTGCTAAACGGTTGGGATGAAATCGGATTAACCCTGCTTCATGAAGAGAAGATCAAAGCGTTTGAAGAAGCACGCTAAAGGGTACATTAATACAAGTCGGAGGTATCTTTGTCAAAAGGTATCTCCGTTTTTCTAAAGTGAGCAAGGGTTGCTTTTGCATTTGTAATAGGAAAGGTGAACTGGTACACTTTACCTAACTTTAGACATACGATGAGTCCAATTAGAGCGGGAGCAAAACGAATGACCGACAAATCTCACAAGAACGATCAGAACAATATTATTCTTTATCCTGGATTGGTGCGGAGGCTACTTGAACTAGGCATGGATGCTCTGAAAGCAAAGGATGGAAAGAGAGCACATGAGTATTTTGAACAGGCCGAATCCATTGAACCGGAAAACGCAAAAGTTCGGTTTGGAAAAATGCTCAGTTTAGTAGAGCTTGGTAAGCTAGAAGAAGCAGTAAACTTAACGGATAAGCTTCTTAGAGAGGACAGCGGAGACTATTTTGAAAACTTGCAGGTACATATTTCATTACTCGTTCAGCTTTCTAGATATGAAGAAGTGATTGAGCTGTTAGATGCTGTCTTAGCTGAAAACCGCTTCCCGCATCAACATGCCGAAAGCCTCTACAAGCTTCTCCATTTTAGTAGACAGATGACAGAAAGCTTACCGAGTGTCGAGCAGTCGCTGGTTGAAGAAGAACTAGATGATGAGGTTGAACAAGAAGAGCTAGATAAACTGCAATCGTCGAATCCGGAGCTTGAATGGCAAGCTATACAAAATCTAGGGAAGAAAAAGCAGCGCCAAGCAACAGAAGCTTTTATTACTTACATAGAAGATTCAACCAATGATTGGCTATTACAGAGCTATGCCTTGCAATTTTTAATGGATTGGAATGTTGTTGAAGAGATAACGATAACCAAACTTGGACAAACTCAAGTCGTTGTACCAGACACACTTAAAAATGAAGGAAAGCTGACTCATTTTATTTCAAAAATGAAACAGCTACTAGTAGAGTCTCTTGAGCATGAAGATCCCATTCTTATGGAGATGTCTACACAACTAATGGTCTTACACTCCTTAACTCTTTTTCCGTTTTTACCAGAGGAATCAGAGCAGAGAAGTTATGCGGCCGCGTTCACAATTATTGCCTGCGAGCGAATTGCAAGTGATTATAATGAAATCGAAATCGTGGAGACGTTTAAAACAAATCGTTCAGACGTGCTAAAGAAGATCGAGTTTATCGAAGAATTAGAGGGTCAAGTTTTCAGGCATGGTCTACCTCACTTTCATGAAACGGACAGATAATACATACATAATCAAAAAAAGTTTTTGAGAGCTTTTTGCTAATTCTAGTGCTTCCATTGAAAAGCAAGGGCTTTATGTTATAATAGTGTGGTTGTCAATCATGTATAACGGAAATCAATCGTTTTTAGAACGAAGATATAGTTGGAGGGAACACGAATGAGTGCAAAATGGGAAAAGCAAGAAGGAAATCAAGGAGTTTTAACAGTAGAAGTTGAAGCTGAGAAGGTAACAGAAGCTTTAGATGAAGCGTTTAAAAAAGTATCTAAAAAAGTAAATATCCCTGGATTCCGTAAAGGGAAAGTACCACGTAGTCTTTTTGAAAAGCAGTTTGGTGTAGAGTCTCTTTACCAAGATGCATTAGATCTTCTTCTTCCAGAAGCGTATGCAAGTGCAGTTGATGAAGCTGGAATTACTCCAGTTGATCGTCCTGACATCGACATCGAGAAAATGGAAAAAGGAAGCGAGCTTGTTTTTAAAGCAACAGTAACAGTTAAGCCTGAAGTTGAACTTGGTGACTATAAAGGTCTACAAGTAGAAGCTCAAGAAACAGATGTAACTGAAGAAGACATTGATGCTGAACTTAAACATCTTCAAGGTCATCAAGCTGAGCTTGTTGTAATCGAAGATGGAGCAATTGAAGATGGGGATACAGCTGTTATTGACTTTGAAGGTTTCGCTAATGGTGAAGCATTTGAAGGTGGAACGGCAGAGAACTACTCTCTAGAAGTTGGTTCAAACTCATTTATTCCAGGATTTGAAGAGCAGCTAGTAGGCTTGAAAACTGGAGATGAGAAAGATGTTGAAGTAACATTCCCTGATGAGTACCATGCAGAAGATCTAGCTGGACAACCTGCTACATTCAAAGTGAAAGTACACGAAATTAAGCGTAAAGAGCTTCCTGAGCTTAATGATGAGTTTGCTAAGGATGTAAACGAAAATGTTGAAACTCTAGATGAGCTTAAAAAAGAAGTAAAAGAAAAGCTTGAAAAGCAGAAAAAAGATACAGCAGAAAATGCTACACGTGAAGCTGTAATCGAACAGGCAACTGAAAATGCAACAATTGATATTCCAGAAGCAATGATCACAACTGAAACAGATCGTATGCTTCAAGAATTTGGTCAACGTCTACAAAGCCAAGGTATGGATCTTGAAACGTACTACCAGTTCTCTGGACAAAACGAAGAAGCAATGCGCGAGCAGTTTAAAGAAGATGCTGGTAAACGTGTAAAAGCAAATCTAGTACTTGAAGCGATCTCTATTAAAGAAGAAATTGAAGTATCTGATGAAGATGTTGATAATGAGCTAGAAAAAATGGCTGAAATGTATCAACGTCCTGTTGAAGAGATTCGTACAATTTTCACTGCTCAAGGTGGAGTTGAGAATCTTAAAGCAGATCTTAAGATCCAAAAGGCGATTGATCTTCTTGTAGAAGAAAGCAAAACGGCTTAATGAACACTAGGAAACAAGGTGCGGACTCGGACGCACCTTGTTTTTCTTCTAGGGATTTTAATGTATGATGAGGTCGATTTTTGAACATGCTTAGGAGACTGTAAGAAAAATCTTTTGAAAAAAAGGGTTTTCGAGCAATTATCTTGAATGTATACAGTGTCTTCACATAAACTAACCTATAACAGACATGTATGCATGATACCGTACATAGAAGAGCAAATGAATGTCGCACTACCTAAAGTATGCTACAATAGCTGAAACTCGTAGAAACAGATTGGAATTAGAAGGCTTTTTAGTTGAACTCGGAGGATGAATCGTTTACTTTATAGAGGTGATTTCTTTGGCTGATAAGAGTAGGGAACTTTCATGTTCGTTCTGTAGCAAGACGGAAGCGCAAGTAAGAAAGATAATCGCTGGACCAGGTGTTTACATTTGTGATGAATGTATTGAATTATGTACAGAAATTGTGGAAGAAGAGCTTGGAACAGAAGAAGAAGTAGAATTTCAAGAAATTCCAAAGCCATATGAAATCTGTGAAGTGCTAGATGATTATGTCATTGGTCAAGGGAATGCGAAAAAATCGCTTTCCGTAGCAGTGTACAATCATTATAAGCGTATTAACTCCTTAAGCCGCTCAGAGGAAGTTGAGCTTGCTAAGAGTAATATTTGTATGATTGGGCCTACAGGTAGTGGTAAAACGTTACTTGCTCAAACGTTAGCACGTATTCTAAATGTACCATTTGCAGTAGCTGATGCTACATCACTAACTGAAGCTGGTTATGTTGGGGAAGATGTAGAGAACATCTTACTTAAACTGATTCAAGCAGCAGACTATGATGTTGAAAAAGCGGAAAAAGGAATTATCTACATCGATGAAATTGACAAGGTAGCTCGTAAGTCTGAGAACCCGTCTATTACACGTGATGTATCTGGTGAGGGTGTACAGCAAGCCCTTCTTAAAATTCTTGAAGGAACAACAGCAAGCGTGCCACCTCAAGGCGGACGTAAGCATCCTCATCAAGAATTCATCCAAATTGATACGACAAATGTTTTATTTATTTGTGGTGGAGCATTTGACGGGATCGAGCAAATTATTAAACGCCGTCTTGGTAAAAAGATCATCGGATTTGGATCCGATACAAAACAAGAAGAACTAAAACCAGGTGAATACCTAGCAAAAGTTCTCCCAGAAGATTTATTACGTTTTGGACTTATTCCAGAATTTATCGGTCGCCTACCAGTCATTTCAAGTCTAGAGCCACTTGATTCAAAAGCGCTTGTTGAGATCCTAACTCAACCGAAGAACGCACTAGTGAAACAATACCAAAAGCTTTTAGAGCTTGATGATGTTGAACTTGAATTCACAGAGGCCGCTTTAACTGAGATCGCCAATAAAGCGATTGAACGTAAAACAGGTGCTCGTGGACTTCGTTCCATTATTGAAGGCATCATGCTAGATGTGATGTTTGACCTACCGTCACGTGAAGACATTGTGAAATGTATTATTCACGATAAATGTATAACGGAAGATGCCGCACCAATTCTTAAATCAGATGATGGTACGGAAATTACCATCGATGCGAGAAAACCAAAAGAAAGTGCATAACGTAAAGAGCAGCGAATAGTCGCTGCTCTTTTTTTGTTTGTACTCATTCTTCCAACATTTACTATGCGTTAGACAAATATGCCGTAATGAGTCTACGGCGGTTCGGTCATACTAAACACAGATTAGTGAGTGACAGGAGGAAATGGTGTGAACTGGACAGGTATTGTGTTAATTGTACAATTATTTTTTGGTGTAGTCATTGGCCTTTACTTTTGGAATTTGTTAAAGGGTCAACGCAGTCAGCGAGTCAGTATTGATAAAGAATCAAAAAAAGAGATGGAACAACTAAGAAAAATGCGAGCGATTACGTTAACAGAACCATTGTCTGAAAAAGTCCGTCCAAGCGGATTTGAAGACATTGTTGGTCAAAAAGAGGGAATTCGTGCATTAAAAGCAGCACTGTGTGGTCCAAACCCTCAGCACGTTATTATATATGGTCCACCAGGCGTTGGTAAAACAGCAGCAGCCCGATTGGTACTAAAGGAAGCCAAAACGCATGCAGGCTCTCCTTTTGCTAAGGAAGCTGTTTTTGTAGAACTAGACGGAACAACAGCCAGATTTGATGAACGGGGAATTGCTGATCCACTAATTGGTTCTGTTCACGATCCGATCTATCAAGGAGCCGGTGCTATGGGACAAGCAGGTATTCCGCAACCCAAGCAAGGAGCTGTATCAAAAGCACACGGAGGCGTATTATTTATTGATGAGATTGGGGAGCTTCACTCCATTCAACAAAATAAACTTCTGAAAGTGTTAGAAGATCGCAAGGTTTTTCTAGAAAGCGTCTACTACAATGAAGAGAATGCTAACATACCTAAGCACATCCATGAGATATTCCAAAAGGGATTGCCAGCTGATTTTCGCTTAATTGCAGCAACAACAAGGCAACCGGATGAAATTCCACCAGCTATTCGTTCTCGCTGTATGGAAGTGTTTTTCAGAGCGTTAAAGCCTGAGGAAATAATAAAGATCGCTCAAAATGCCGCGCAAAAAATACAATTTGAACTAGACGAACAAGCAGGGACGAAGATATCAAAATATGCAACAAATGGTCGTGAAACCGTCAATATTATTCAAATTGCCTCAGGACTGGCATTAGCAGAGGGGCGAAAACAAATTCAAGTGAACGACATCGAGTGGGTCCTTCATGCTGGACAAATTACACCGCGTCCAGAAAAACGAATTCACGATGAGCCAGCTATTGGACTTGTGAATGGATTAGCTGTATATGGTCCGAACTTAGGTGCACTCCTTGAAATTGAAGTCAATGTCATTCCTCACATGCAAAAAGGAACCATTAATATTACAGGCATTGCTGAGGAGGAGAGCACTGGAACCCAATCACGTTCAATCCGACGCAAAAGTATGGCCAAAGGTTCCGTTGAGAATGTAGTCACCGTACTACGACGAATGGGAACACCAACTGCTGATTACGATATTCATGTGAACTTTCCAGGTGGGGGTCCAGTGGATGGACCGTCAGCTGGGATTGCAATCGCTTGTGGGATCTATTCAGCGATTCATGAACAACCAATTAGGCATGATCTTGCCATGACAGGAGAGCTTAGCATTCGTGGTCAGGTTAAGCCCATTGGTGGTGTGGTAGCAAAGGTAGAAGCAGCTAAGTTAGCAGGAGCAACCAAAGTCATTATTCCGGTTGAGAATGCCGAGTCCATTCTTCAGGAAATTGATGGAGTAGAGGTCATACCGGTTTCCACATTGGATGATGTGCTTGAACTTGCATTATTACCATCCATTAAGGAAGAAACCATTCCGGCGCAGGCTGCTACTAAAGGATCAATTGCTACGTCTGTATAAATAGACAAAAAAACCTGGATAAGATAGAATTGAGAAAGTGCTTGACTATGCCTAGAAAGCGATTAGTTATGAAAAGAAATGTTGACATAATGTGCGCGTATAACAGCAAGAACGCATAGACTACGATAACAGAACGAGGATTAGGGTCTACTAAGAAACTAATCCTTGTCTGATTTGTCTGGAACAGGAATTCGGAGGTGTTCGCGGATGGTCGAAACAGAAAAGAAACGGCATATTCCGCTTCTGCCTTTACGTGGATTATTGGTTTTTCCAAAGATGGTGTTACATCTTGATGTAGGGAGAACAAAATCTGTAGAGGCTTTGCAGCAAGCGATGGAAGATGACCAGGAAATTTTTCTGTCTACTCAGAAAGAAATTAAGCTTGATCAACCAACAGAAGAAGATATCTACACGGTTGGTACGCTTGCTCGTGTAAACGAAATGACAAAGCTTTCAAATGGAACGGTTCGCATTCATGTAGAAGGTCTCAAGCGAGCGAAGATAGAGCGGTACATTACTAATGAGTCCTATTTACATGTTGAGATTTCAGCTATTCATGAAGAGGACACAGAAGTGACGTCAGAAGTACAAGCGATGATGCGGCACGTCATGTCCATGTTTGAGCAGTTCTCTAAGATTTCAAAGAAGGTGTCTGCTGAAACAGTAGCTACGGTTGCCGATATTACAGAAGCAAGTCGTTTAACGGATGTCATTGCAGCCAACTTGCCACTTAAGCTTCAACAGAAGCAGGAGTTACTTGAAACAAGCTCTATTCACGCACGTCTTGTTAAGCTAATTGACATTTTAAATAACGAGCAAGAGATTCTCGGTCTCGAGAAGAAAATTAGCCAACGTGTTAAGAAGTCGATGGAAAAAACGCAAAAGGAATATTATTTGCGTGAACAGATGAAGGCTATTCAGAAAGAGCTTGGAGACAAAGACGGACGCTCTGGTGAAGTAAGTAGCTTAAGAGAGCAGATTGAAGCTACGGAGATGCCAGCCTCAACAAAAGAGAAAGCATTAAAGGAACTAGATCGCTTTGAAAAGATGCCTGCAAGCTCAGCTGAGAGTTCTGTTTTACGGACCTATTTAGACTGGCTTATCCAACTACCGTGGGTCAATGAAACCGATGATCAGCTTGATGTAAATCATTCAGAACAAGTATTGAATGAGGATCATTATGGACTGGAAAAGGTAAAAGAACGTGTCTTAGAATATTTAGCGGTCAGACAGCTTACTCAAGAGCTGAAAGGTCCAATTCTTTGCTTAACAGGTCCTCCAGGAGTAGGGAAAACCTCTCTTGCTCGTTCCATTGCTCGTTCACTTAATCGAGAATTTGTTCGGATGTCGCTTGGAGGCGTTCGTGATGAAGCCGAAATTCGTGGGCATAGACGCACATATGTAGGGGCGATGCCTGGTCGATTAATTCAAGGGATGAAAAAAGCGGGCACCATCAATCCTGTCTTTTTACTTGATGAGATTGATAAGATGGCTCAAGATTTTAGAGGAGATCCATCTTCTGCGTTGCTTGAGGTCCTAGATCCTGAACAAAACAACACATTTAGTGATCATTACATTGAAGAGCCATATGATTTGTCTAAGGTCATGTTTGTAACAACGGCAAATAATTTAAACACCATTCCTGGACCTTTACTTGACCGGATGGAGATCATTTCAATTGCTGGATATACAGAGCTTGAAAAAATGGAGATTGCTAAAACATATCTGCTTCCAAAACAGATTAAAGAACACGGATTAAATGGTAATAAAATGCGTGTAACAAATGAAGCACTCCAAAAGGTTATCCGTTACTACACACGTGAAGCGGGTGTAAGAAACCTCGAGCGACAAATGGCAACTCTTTGTCGGAAGGCAGCTAAAGTTCTCGTTACCGGGGAAAAGAAACGTGTAAATGTAACCGACAAAGTTGTTGAAGAAATGCTTGGTAAGCCTCGTTTCCGTTATGGGCTTGCAGAAGAAGAAAATCAAATTGGTGCAGCTACTGGACTTGCTTATACATCAGCAGGTGGGGATACATTATCAATTGAGGTATCAGTTGTACCGGGTAAGGGTAAGCTGACGTTAACAGGAAAGCTTGGAGACGTTATGAAAGAGTCGGCTCAAGCGGCATTCAGCTACATTCGTTCTCGCTCTAATGAACTGAAGATTGACTCTTCCTTCCATGAAAATATGGATATCCACATTCACGTGCCAGAAGGAGCCACTCCTAAAGATGGTCCATCTGCTGGAATTACAATGGCTACAGCCTTAATTTCTGCGCTAACAGGTCGTTATGTTAAACGTGAAGTAGGAATGACAGGTGAGATTACGTTAAGAGGTAGAGTTCTGCCTATCGGTGGATTAAAAGAAAAATCAATGAGCGCGCATCGTGCAGGGTTAAAGACCATTATTATTCCGCAAGATAATGAAAAAGACCTGGATGATATTCCAAAGAGTGTACGCGATGAGCTTCAATTTATACTCGTGTCACACCTGGATCAGGTGTTGGAACACGCTTTAGGGGAATGACCATATGAAAATTACAAAGGTTGATCTTAAGTATATTGCTGTGAAACCTGAACAATATCCTAATACCTTTCTGCCGGAGATAGCCTTGGCAGGAAGGTCCAATGTGGGTAAATCATCATTTATTAATAAAATGATCAATCGGAAAAGCCTGGCGAGAACGTCTGGTCAGCCCGGTAAGACTCAAACTCTTAATTTCTATGAAATTAATGAAAAGATTCATTTTGTTGATGTACCAGGGTATGGGTTTGCTAAAGTAGCAAGATCAGTAAGAGATCAATGGGGAAAAATGATTGAGCAGTTTTTTATGGAACGCGAGCAGCTAAAAGCGGTTTTACTGCTTGTCGATTCGAGGCATAAGCCTTCAAAAGAGGACAAGCTCATGTATGATTGGTTGCATCATTTTGATATTCCGGTTATTGTTGTTGCAACAAAGGGTGACAAAATTCCTAAATCAAAATGGCAGAAGCATCTAAAAATTATTACAGACGAACTTGAAATGCGAGAAGAAGACCAACTTTTGCTTTTCTCATCTGAAACAGGGTACGGACGTGAACCTGTCTGGCGTGCCATTCAAAAAATGATTTAACATGTGAAAGAGGCAAATGATTCTTGGAATCATTTGCCTCTTTTTTATTTCTTCTTCTGATAAAGCATAATGAATCCAATGACAATAAGTACGATCGGCCAAAAATAGTCTCCAAATGGCAGAAAGGCTGGGTTTTGCAAATAGGGTTTCCATGGTGAGAGCATAAATAGTGCAAGCAAAAATAACAAAATGCCTGGGATAAGACCTTGATGTCTCGTCCGAGTATAAAGGAATAAAAAGGACATACTGATAATGAGCGGATACATACCCAAATGGCTGGGCCAAAATGAAATGAGCTGCAATCCGTGATAATGAATGGCTAGGCCAATTAAGAGCGCACCTGGAAACGACAAAAACCCGTCATATTTACTTTGAAACAAAAGAGCCAATCCAATGATTAGTAAGATAGAAGGCCAGGTTAGAAGTTGATTTCCTGCTAATTGCGGGAAGGCTTGTAATAAAAAGTAGCTACCAAGTCCGATGAGCAAGACACCGGGCATTATGGATACGGCTTTTCCTTTTCTCAGAATTCATACCTCCGATTTTGTGGTAAGCAGATCATTTGCCGAAATGAGTCAAAAGGCATACCATTAACAGGGTTAGTTTGTTAAACTTGAATTTATGGTAGCACAACATGAGAAAAAGTTCACATAAATTTACGATGAGAATGCTCATTTACATGTTATACTATTGAATGAATGAAACCGAGTACAATGTTAATGGGTAAGCACATAGACCGTAATATTTTTTTAAGGGGTGAGCGACACATGCACATAATACAAGTGGGATTAAATTATAAAACAGCCCCGGTTGAGATGAGAGAAAAAGTTGCATTTCAGGAAACGGAGCTCCCCGCTGCTTTAAAACAATTACGTGTGTCAAAGAGCATACTAGAATGTGTAATCATATCTACCTGTAATCGGACAGAAGTGTACGTCGTTGCCGATCAGCTTCATACGGGTCGTCATTTTACGAAAACATTTCTGTCGGATTGGTTTGATATTTCAAAAGATGAGATTACACCTTATCTTCATATAAAAGAAAACGATGTGGCCATTGAGCACTTAATGCGTGTAACAGCCGGACTTGATTCAATGATTCTAGGAGAAACACAAATTCTAGGACAGGTTAAGTCTCAGTTTCTGCTTGCACAAACCGAACAAGTGACAGGTACCATCTTTAATGAGTTGTTTAAACAAGCAGTGACATTTGCCAAAAAAGCTCATTCTCTAACGGACATTTCACAGCAGGCGGTTTCTGTCAGCTATGCAGGTGTTGAGCTAGGAAAACGTATTTTTGGAAGCTTTGCTAAGAAGAATGTACTTGTGCTAGGAGCGGGAAAAATGAGTGAGCTCACAGCCAAGCATTTGCATTCAAATGGAGCTGCAGAAATTACAGTGATCAACCGTACAGAAGAAAAAGCAAGAGAGCTTGCAAATCGCTTCTCAGGTAAAGCGAGAGCGTTTGATGAGCTTGAAGATGCTTTGATTGATGCGGATGTATTTATTAGTTCAACAGGTTCACGTGATTTTGTAGTAACAAAACAAAACGTAGCGGCCGCTTTGAAAAAAAGAAAAGGGCGCCCGTTATTTATCGTAGATATTGCGGTTCCTCGTGATATTGATCCAGCGATTGGTGAATTCGATGACGTCTATCTATATGATATTGATGATCTTCAAAACATCGTTGAGTCAAATCTAGCTGAAAGAGAAAAAGAAGCCGAAAAGATTGGACTTCTAATTGAAGCGGAGCTTGTTCAATTTAATCAATGGTTAAATACACTGGGTGTGGTTCCAGTGATAACAGCTCTACGTTCTAAGGCTTTAGCTGTACAAGCTGATACAATGGAGAGTATCGAACGTAAGCTTCCTCATCTCTCTGAGCGCGATCGTAAAGTCCTGCGTAAGCATACAAAAAGTATAGTGAATCAGCTGCTAAAGGATCCGATTACTCGTATTAAAGAGCTAGCGGGCGAAGAGGATCCAAACGAGTCACTTGATATGGTGACAAAGATGTTTGCTCTTGAGTTTGAGCTCGCAGAACAAGAGAAGCAGGCGTCCATGCGTGCAGCTGAAGATCAATGGGAACAAAGTAAGCACGTGTCGTTTGCGACGGTTCCTTCTGAAGATAAGGTGGCTGTCCGTTCTTAAGTGAGGAGTTCCTAATATGAATTGGATTTATCCTATTACTGTTATTTTATACAGCTTCAGTGTCCTCGGATACTTTATTGATTTTATTTTTAACAACCGGAAAGTCAACGTTGTGGCTTTCTGGTTGCTTTCAATTGTCTGGAGCTTACAGACAGTTTACTTTGTCCTGAGAGCACTGGAAGTGGGGAGATTTCCAATCGTTACCCCATTTGAAGGGCTCTTTTTTTATGCGTGGAGTGTTGTGACCATTTCATTAGTCATTAACCTACGCTTCAAAGTTGATTTTCTGATCTTTGTGATGAATGTTGTTGGCTTCAGTATGATGACGATGAGTCTGTTTAAGCCACATACGGAAGTTCCAACGTATTTAGCGAGTATGCTGCAATCGGAGCTGCTCGTACTACATATTAGTTTTATTCTGCTTTCATATACAGCCTTTACTTTAAGCTTCTCGTTTTCGATTCTTTATGTTCTTCAGCATCAAATGTTAAAAAAGAAAAAGTGGAGCAACCGTTTAGAGCGCTTTGGACCGTTTCCATTTTTAGAACGCTATTCGTTTTTAACAGCTTCCATCGGTTTTCCGCTTATGCTAATGGGAGTGATCTTTGGCTTTGTTTGGTCCTCCGTTGAATATGGGAGCCTGCCTTGGACGGATGTAAAGACCCTTACGTCCATGCTGACCTTAATCGTTTATGGGGTGTATCTTTACCAGCGTGTGGTAAACTATAGAAGAGGATACCAGACGATTCTGTTAAACATTAGTGCGTTTTTAGTTTTGTTAATCAATTACTTTTTATCAGGTCAATATTCTAATTTTCATATCTGGACTTGATGACAGCGAGAAGAAATGGAGGATGTTATGCGTACGATCGTTTTAGGAACAAGAAGAAGCAACCTAGCATTAACTCAAACAAAGTGGGTCATTGAGCAATTAAAGCAGCTTAACTTGCCTTATCACTTTGAAATAAAAGAAATCGTGACCAAAGGAGATCGGATTCTCGATGTCACCTTATCCAAGGTCGGTGGTAAAGGGTTATTTGTAAAAGAAATTGAACAAGCACTTGAACAGGGTGAAATTGATTTGGCTGTTCACAGTATGAAGGATGTTCCTTCCGTTTTACCTGATGGCTTTACGCTTGGAGCGATTACAACAAGAGAAGACCCACGAGATGCATTAATCTCAGAAGGTCATGTGAAGCTAGCAGACTTACCAAGTGGCTCCATTGTTGGGACAAGCAGCTTAAGACGATCCTCTCAAATTCTTGCGAAGCGACCTGACCTTGAGGTACAGTGGATTCGCGGTAATGTCGAGACTAGATTACGAAAGCTAAAAGAAGAATCATTTAGTGCCATTGTTCTTGCGGCAGCAGGTCTGAACCGACTTGGCTATACAAAAGATTTTGTCACTGAGTATCTAGAACCTGAGGTTTGTGTGCCAGCTGTTGGACAAGGGGCACTTGGGCTTGAGTGTCGTACAAACGATCAGGAGCTCATTGATCTACTTGATAAATTGAATTGTCCAACAACCTCTCAAACCGTCCGAGCGGAGCGTAGCTTTTTGCATACGCTTGAGGGAGGATGCCAGGTTCCAATAGCTGGATATGCTACATTAAAGGATGGCCAGCTTGAGTTAACAGGTTTAGTTGGTTCACCTGATGGTAAAGTCCTTTTACATGAAACAAAGTCCGGAGACTCTCCAGAAGAACTAGGAAAATCTGTTGCGGCTGCGTTATTGGATCAAGGGGCTGACGAAATTTTAGAAAAGGTTAAGCGTGACCTTGATTCCTAATTCATTAAAAGGAGCGCGGGTCCTCATTACTCGTGCTCCAGAGCAAGCAGAGCTTTTTGCTCGGCAAATTGAACAATTAGGTGCAAAAGCACATCAGGTGCCTCTCATTGATGTGCGTCCGTGTTTAGGTCATGAGCAACGCATGCAACTGATCAGTAAACTCCATTCGTTTCAATGGATTGTATTTACAAGTGTAAATGGTGTGAGGTTTTTCTTAGATTCTTTAACAAAGCAAGAACTCATGATCATCCGTCAATCAATGAAGGTGGCATCTGTTGGAACACAAACAACAAAAAAGCTCGAGGACTACGGGATTCATGTGAATCTTATGCCGGCACACTATGAAGCAGGGTCACTTGCAGAGGCACTACTCTCACAAACAAAAACAGGTGATCACATTTTGATACCGAGGGGAAACCTAGCGCGTCCACTTTTAGCGAACAAGCTGTTGGAATCAGCTCGTGTCGTATATGATCTACCGGTTTATGAGACGTTTCAACCAAGCGAAGCCGAGAAACAGCTTGAGGCAATCGCAGCAAACTCGGTTGTGCCTAATTACCTAACATTCACTAGTGCCTCAACCGTTAGGCACTATTGCACTATTAGTAGCCGGTTAGTCAGCGGGACAGGGCACTTATTCCCAGATGCAAAAATCATCTGTATTGGACCAATCACAGCGATTGAGGCGAAAAAGTGTGGGCTTACAGTCTCAGCTGTACCGAGTATTTACACAACAAAAGCCATGATTGAAGAAATGGTTCGTTTAAATAAGGAGTGAAGCAACATGTCAGAATTAACATTTGATCGGCATCGTCGGCTAAGACAATCTTCCTCTATACGGAGAATGATTAGAGAGACCACATTAAGCCACGATGATTTTATCTATCCAATCTTTGTGAAGGAATCAGGAAGTGAAGTAACTGAGGTCGCTTCGATGCCAGGAGTGTTTCAATGGCCACTTCATGAAGTCCTGAGTGAAGTAAAAGAAGTAGTTGAGCTTGGGATTCCGTCCATTATTCTTTTTGGTCTTCCGGCTGAGAAAGACGCTGAAGGAAGTCAGGCTTTTCATGATCATGGGATTGTGCAAGAAGCGACCCGAGTCATTAAAGAGGCGTATCCTGAGTTAACAGTCATTGCTGATACATGTCTGTGTCAATTTACAGATCATGGCCACTGTGGCGTCATCAAAGACGGCGAAATTGATAATGATCCGTCTCTTTCTATTCTTGTACAAACGGCTGTTTCACAAGCAAAAGCAGGAGCTGATATTATTGCTCCGTCTAATATGATGGATGGGTTTGTTACAGCGATTCGCCACGGTTTAGATGAGGCTGGATTTACTCATGTACCGATTATGGCTTATTCCGTAAAATATGCTTCTGCCTTTTATGGACCGTTCCGTGATGCGGCACATGGTGCCCCGTCCTTTGGTGATCGAAAAACGTATCAAATGGATCCTGCTAACCGAGAAGAAGCGATTCGTGAAGCTCAATCAGATTTAGAAGAGGGTGCCGACTTTTTAATTGTAAAGCCAGCTCTTTCTTATCTGGATATTATTCGTGAAGTAAAGGATTACTCTGGTGTTCCTCTTGTTGCGTACAATGTAAGTGGAGAGTATGCGATGGTAAAGGCAGCAGCACTCAACGGCTGGATTAATGAACGTGAAGTGGTGCTGGAGAAACTTCTAAGTATGAAGCGGGCTGGAGCGGATCTTATTTTAACGTATCATGCAAAAGATGCTGTGAAATGGATGAACGAGTCAAACAGATAAAGGAGCGGTCAGGTCATGAACTATTCTAAATCAGAAGCAGCCTTTGAACAGGCAAAGCCACTTATGCCAGGTGGGGTGAATAGCCCAGTGCGTGCGTTTAAGTCAGTGGATATGAGTCCTGTTTATATGGAAAGCGGTAGCGGTTCAAGAATTCGAGATATTGATGGGAATGAGTACATTGACTATGTGCTTTCCTGGGGACCGTTAATCTTAGGTCACGCTGATCCGCAAGTTGTTGAACAAATTAAAAAAACAACGGAAAAAGGGACAAGCTTTGGCGCACCAAATGAGCTAGAAACGAAGCTTGCTCAGCTTGTCATTGATCGTGTTCCATCGATTGAAGTAGTGCGCATGGTGAACTCTGGAACGGAAGCAACGATGAGTGCCCTGCGTTTGGCTAGAGGCTATACAGGACGTTCAAAGATCTTAAAGTTCACAGGCTGCTATCATGGACACGGTGATTCTCTATTAATCAAAGCCGGATCTGGAGTGGCTACATTAGGGCTACCTGATAGTCCTGGTGTTCCTGAATCAGTTGCTAAAAATACACTAACGGTTCCATACAATGATGTTCAAAGTGTTCGTTATGCCTTTAACGAATTTGGAGACGATTTAGCCGCAGTTATTGTAGAGCCTGTTGCTGGAAACATGGGAGTGGTACCTCCTGAACCAGGTTTTCTTGAGACATTACGTGAGTTAACAGAGAACAACGGCACACTGTTAATTTTTGATGAGGTTATGACAGGTTTCAGAGTTGGGTATCATTGTGCACAAGGTACGTTTGGTGTGACACCTGATCTAACGTGCTTAGGAAAGGTAATCGGTGGCGGTTTACCGGTTGGTGCTTTTGGAGGGAAACGTGAAATCATGGAGCAAATTGCTCCAAGCGGTCCCATCTATCAAGCAGGTACTCTTTCTGGAAACCCACTTGCTATGACTGCAGGATACGAAACATTATCCCAACTGTCAGAAGCCGATTACGAAGTGTTCTCAGCAAAAGCGAAACGATTAGAAGAAGGGTTGTCTGAAGCGGCTAAAAAGCACGACATTCCTCATCACATTAATCGTGCAGGTTCAATGATCGGTCTTTTCTTCACCAATGAAAAAGTAGATTGCTTTGAAAAGGCACAGACGTCCGATTTGTCGATCTTCTCTCAATACTTCAAAAACATGCTAGAAGAAGGGATCTCATTGCCTCCTTCTCAATTTGAGGGAATGTTCCTCTCTACAAAGCATACGAATGAAGATATTGAGGCGACTATAGCTGCAGCAGAACGTGCATTTGCAAAAATAACGAAATAAAGAATAGAACCAGATCTCTTTACATACGTGTAGAGAGATCTTTTTTTGTCATAAATCTAATGGTTGGCTCATAGTCTTTTCATGTACGGATTGTATAGTCATGATTGTTTGGAATTGATTTAATAAGGAGGAATTAGAATGACGCAGGAGCATCCCTCAAAATTAACTTTAACGGTAGAAGAATCGGTATGGCTGAATAAAGGACAGGAAATAGAAGAAATTCTCGGTATGTCACTATCACCTGAAATCACAATCAAAGAGAGTGGAAACCAGGTTAGTATTGTCGGTGGGTTACGACTAGTAGGAGAATATTTACTCGCTGATTCAGATCAAGCCACGGAACAAGAAATTGATGATGAGGATGGATATCGTGAGCAAGCCTCGTTTCGTTCAATCGAGGAAGTAAATGTGTCTGAGAATGGGAAGGGTGATTTAAAACACTTTTTTCCAATTGATGTAACCATTCCTTTAGATCGAATCCAGAATTTACAGGACATCTATGTTGAAGTCGAATCGTTTGATTATGATGTACCTGATAAGAGCTGCATTCAGTTAACAGCTGACATATCCATTAGTGGAATGACTACGCAAGACGAGCCTGCTAGACGTGTCGAAGCACAAGAGGCTGTTCAGGAGGATGCAGAAGTAGAACAAGAGGAGCAAGCAGTAGACACATCTTTTGCCTATGAAGCGTATCAATTGCCCACGCCTGCACCTGCGATATCAGAAGAAGAGGAAGTTGACGAAGAAGTCGTTCGTGCTGAGGTAGAAGAAGATATTGAAGTAGAAACAGAAGTGGTTTATGCAGATGACGACGCAACGGTTTCTGAACTCCAGAGAATTACACTTGCACCAAAGCAACCAGAGGTGTATGCGGAAGAAAACAATAGAAATGATGCCTATTATGAAGATCAACAAGACCCCCAATCAGAAGAAGAACAAGCTCAACAACCAGCATATCAAGCAACGGAAGAGCGCGAAGAAAACGCACTTTATCTAACAGGCATGATGGCTAAAAGTGAAGAGCAATTTACAAGAGTAAAAATGTGCATTATTCAAGAAGATGAATCACTTGATACGATTGCAAACCGTTATGATGTATCAACGAGTCAGCTCATTCGTACCAATCGATTGGAAGCGGATCACGTGGAAGCTGGTCAGATTCTCTACATTCCCGTCCAGTCTTAGTTTGAGGGGAGGCGCTTAGATGGATCTGGTCAAGGATCTTCAGAAGCAGTACGGATGGCAGCATGCAAAGATGATAGATGAGGACATTATTGAAACGGACTACGGTCTAAAACGAATGAGACATTGGGATGATCAGAGTCTCTTGAACTGGCATATCAATTGGCGCGATCATTGTTCCCGCGCGCCAATTGTTCTTACTGATCGAATGATTCGGACGAAAGAGAAAGACGCTTATTTTACTTTGGAATCCACTTGGGTTACCGTTCATGATGAAGTAACTGAACCATTTTCATATATAGAAAATGGACAGGTACTTGGCACTCTGATTGGATTGATGATTGATTACGGATTAAAAGCGGAAATGGAGATAAATCGGACAAAGCGGGAAGTGCCTGATCTTTTTACACTCGAGAAAAAGATCTGGCGCTTCCCAGAGTCATTTCAGCCCACCTTGAGAAACATGGTTCATGAAGGCAAGCGACGTCTAAAAAAAGCAAAAGCGATAGAGAACAAGCATTTAGAAGAAGCGCAACGGCCTCTGCTTGATCCTCTTTATCATGCAGGACAAGCGAGGAGCGTTCACGGGATGCTGCATTGGAATGGTAGCACTGAATATCCTGAGGAAGGCTATGCATCGCTTAGTCAATGGTTAAAGAAACAAACGACTGAGCTAGATTCAGAAGGGTTAGCAGGTGTACTGAATCAAATAACTGAAGTGTACCGAGCTTTTCCGGATCATCAAGCACACTTTTTATTAGCAGAGTGTCTAATTCCTTATGAATTAGAAGCGATTAGCCAAATTGATCCGCGAATGGTATCGGAAGAAACTCTCCAATCGATGTTTCTACAATGTAAGCTAGATTGGGATGAGTCAAAACATATCGTTGAAGGAATAGCAGATTGGCTGGATAGGAGGAATCAGTCAAAATGAACCAACAACAATCGTTTTTAGAAGCAATCTTATTCCATTATGATTTATACCCCGAACGCATTGAGTCAGCTTTTGGAAAGGTGAAAAAGCTGGAGTCACAAAGGGGCGTCTTTGCCCTAAAAGAAACCACCTTATCTCAGTCCCAGGCAGATGAACTAGTCCATGCTATGCATCGATTAACAAAGCTCGGCTACAAACAAGCGATCCCTCTCATCCCTACAAAATACGGGGAATATACAATCACAGTTGGAGAGGCCAGCTATTATTTGATGCCATGGGTAGAATCACCTGAGTATACAGCTAGAGAGTCGATGGAAGAAAAAATTATCGACCAAATGGGTGTCATTCATCGGATGACAGTTAAAACACAGGAGCTTTCACTTGAACAGCTTGAGCAATCCTACCAAGAGCTATTGAAACGATGGGAATCGCGACAATTAACCTTTATGCATTTTGCAGATCAAGCTGAGCAAAAAATATACATGTCACCTTTTGAATTAACCTTTCTGACTCATGTTCATCTTCTCGATCAAATGGCAGAAGTGGCTAAGTTTCAATTAAATAACTGGTATGAAGCAGCTAAGGAAAAAGGAAAGTATCGAAGCGTATTAAATCACGGCAGACTTTCTCGTAATCATGCTTTATTCACCCCAGATAACGAACCACTTCTTTTTAATTTTGAACGTGTGAGTCTTGATACACCTGCTAGAGACTTAGCAACGTTTTGCAGATATAGTTTTCCTTATGCGCAGTGGTCCGATGAAGAGGTTCTAAGATGGTTTGCAAGATACGAGCATCACTTGCCTTTATTGGATGAAGAAAAACAACTTTTATGTAGTTATCTTTGCTTTCCAGAACCGGTGGTGTACGCAGTGGATGCGTATCATCGAAAGGAATCAGACTGGAGCGAGCTAGCTCACGTTCAGCGATTAGAGAAGCGTTTACTGTCAATGAGAAAATCTCAGCGGTTAGCCTCTAGACTTTTACCAACGTCAACAGAATCTCACACATAGATCTCTTGCAGAAATAAACTCATTTCCTTATACTGTATTTATTATCATCGATTTGAGATACATTGAGTTGATCTGGTTGATTGGAGGTGCTGAAAATGGAAGATGGGCAGAATAAAGAACATATGCAAGATGCGTCGCTTCTCCACAATATGAAAGAGTATCTTCAATCAAAAGGGTTGTCTGCTAAAACGTGCGACCAGCTGCTTCTTACCTTTAAGGAGCAGCTGGCTTTAGATAAGGATGAAACTAAAATACACGGAGAGTACGATTCTCCAATGGATTTAGAACGCCAAATGGTGATGCTGCAACGTATGACCTGGCGTCACATATTATTGTCCATGGTTGGAAAAGGATTTTTGATTGTTAGTGTCTTTTTCTTATTGCAGGCAGCGGTTCATTTCATGAGCATGGCCAGTTACGGAAATAGTGGAGCCACCTTAACACATGCTTCCGTAGTACCACTTCTTATTTTTGCTGTATTTGGTTATGGCGGATTAGCCATCTTAACATACATTACAATCTATCGCCCCTCCATTGGACGCCCTCTACTTTGGACAATTGTTGGTTGGGTGAGTGTAGCTCTGGGTACAGGATTGTGTATGGCGAGTATGTCCTTGTGGGACGATATCTTAATGTTTCCGATTACAACAACAAATAGTTTAATCTTAGCTGTTGGTTGTTATGCCATGTATAGATGGACAGCTTTGCCTTCAAAAAAGCTTCAACGAAATCGAACAGTAGAATACAATTAGGACGATCAATAAAATAAAATCGATCGTAGTTGGAAAGAGAAGCAATCGTATGGCTTGAAAACAAATGATTGGCAGCAAACATTGATAGCAGATAGCCTTACAGTAAGACCATATGCCCCATTTTTTTGGCGGTGGACAATAGGGAGGTCTCTTATACCCACGACGTAGCAACCCAATCTCCCCTTTCGATAAAACGATTATGTTTACATACTATGCATCTCCATTCATTGTGCAATAACTCGTGATTAGAAGTGCAGAAATTAGGCTATGCTGATATTGACGAAAGACATAGAAACAGGATAGAATAGACTATATTCTAAAATAGACATGCAGAGATCGGGAAGAGTATACGTAACCCCTCACAGAAAGAGAAATCCTTAGGCTGGAAGATTTCTTAGGTAGGTTAAGTAGAAGGTCGCCCGTGAGCAGCCTTGCTGAACGTAAGTAGGTGAGGACGGGTGCTGGCCGTTAACAGATTGAGTGTGCATAAAGTAGAGAAGATCTGCCTTTGTGCAAACAAAGGTGGTACCGCGAACTCTTCGTCCTTTGAGATGAAGGGTTTTTTTGTATGAAAAAAAGGAGGCTTATCACGATGGCAGAACAAAAGAAGGAAATGCCAACAAAGTACAACCCAAAAGAAACCGAAGCAAAATGGTATGACTATTGGGTAAAAGGAAAGTTTTTCGAAGCAACTGGAGATGAAAGCAAGACGCCTTACTCAATCGTGATTCCACCTCCAAATGTAACTGGAAAACTTCACCTTGGTCATGCTTGGGATGCAACATTACAAGATATCCTTGCTCGTACAAAGCGAATGCAAGGCTTTGATACATTATGGTTGCCGGGAATGGACCATGCGGGAATTGCAACACAAGCAAAAGTAGAAGCGAAGCTAAAAGAAGAAGGACTTTCTCGGTATGATTTAGGTAGAGAAGCCTTTGTTGAAAAGTCTTGGGAATGGAAAGAGGAATATGCTCAGTTTATCCGTGATCAGTGGTCGAAAATTGGGATTTCCGTTGACTACTCCCGTGAACGCTTTACGTTGGATGAAGGGTTATCCAAAGCCGTTAACGAGGTATTTGTTAAGCTTTACAATAAAGGTTTAATCTATCGTGGAGAATACATTATTAACTGGGATCCTGCTACAAAAACGGCTTTATCTGATATTGAGGTAATCCACGAAGATGTTACAGGTGCGTTCTATCATATGAATTACCCGTTAACAGATGGCAGTGGATCAATTGAGGTCGCAACAACTAGACCGGAAACGATGCTTGGAGATACGGCCGTAGCTGTTCACCCTAAAGATGAGCGCTATGCACACCTTATTGGCAAGACCGTTACATTACCAATCGTTGGACGCGAGATTCCAATCGTTGCCGATGACTATGTAGATATGGAATTTGGTTCAGGTGCCGTTAAGATTACCCCAGCACATGATCCGAATGACTTCGAGATCGGGAATCGCCATAATCTTGAACGTATCCTTGTGATGAATGAAGACGGATCAATGAACGAAAATGCAGCAACGTATCAAGGGTTAGATCGCTTTGATTGCCGTAAACAAATTGTCTCTGATCTACAAGAACAAGGGATTCTCTTTAAAATTGAAGAACATGTACATTCTGTTGGTCACTCAGAACGAAGCGGTGCCGTTGTAGAGCCTTATTTATCTACTCAATGGTTCGTAAACATGCAACCATTAGCGGATGCAGCAGTTGCTCTTCAGAAGACGGATGACAAAGTAAACTTTGTTCCAGATCGTTTTGAAAAAACCTATCTTCGTTGGATGGATAATATTCGTGACTGGTGTATTTCTCGTCAGCTTTGGTGGGGTCACCGGATTCCAGCTTGGTATCATAATGAAACGGGGGAAATCTATGTTGGCCACGAAGCGCCTGAAGATGCTGAGAATTGGACTCAAGATGAGGATGTTCTTGATACGTGGTTTAGTTCTGCACTATGGCCGTTTTCTACAATGGGCTGGCCTGATGAGGAAGCGATTGACTTTAAACGTTTCTACCCAACCAGTGCGCTCGTAACAGGATACGATATTATCTTTTTCTGGGTCGCTCGTATGATCTTCCAAGGAATTGAATTTACTGGTGAGCGTCCATTTAACGATGTGTTAATCCACGGGTTGATTCGTGCAGAGGATGGCCGTAAGATGAGTAAATCACTTGGTAATGGAGTCGATCCTCATGATGTTATTGACAAATATGGTGCAGATGCCCTGCGTTTCTTCTTAACAACCGGAAGTTCCCCGGGAAATGATTTGCGCTTTTACTGGGAAAAAGTCGAAGCAACATGGAATTTTGGTAATAAGATCTGGAATGCCTCCCGTTTCGCGTTAATGAATATGGAAGATATGGGATATGATGACATCGATCTGAGCGGAGAGAAAACGGTTGCTGATAAATGGATCCTTACTCGACTTCAAGATACGATTAAGGAAGTTACTCGTCTAATTGATAAATATGAGTTTGGTGAAGTAGGAAGATTGTTATACAACTTCATCTGGGATGATCTGTGTGATTGGTACATTGAAATGGCTAAGCTTTCTCTATACGGAGAAGACGAAGCAGCGAAGCAAACCACTCGTTCCGTTCTTGCTTATGTATTAGATCAAACAATGAGAATGTTGCACCCAATTATGCCGTTTATCACGGAAGAAATTTGGCAGCACCTTCCGCACAAAGGTGAATCCATTACGGTTGCTGACTGGCCAATTGTTCATTCGGAATTTATTTATGAGGAATCACTTGAAGATATGAATCAGCTAAAAGAAGTGATTCGTTCGGTTCGTACGATTCGTTCTGAACTAAATGTTCCTATGAGCAAACAAATCGAGTTATTGGTTCGCCCGGCTAACGAGAAGAGTTTGGCTCAATTAGAAAGAGGTCAGGCGTTTATTGAAAAGTTCTGTAACCCAAGTAAGCTTGAGATTTCAACAAGCATTGAAGCACCAGAAAAATCAATGTCACAAGTGTTAAGTGGGGTTGAGCTTTTCTTACCACTTGCTGGTTTATTGAATATTGAAGAAGAAGTAGCTCGTCTTGAAAAAGAGCTAACTCGTTTAACAAAAGAAGTTGAACGTGTAGACAAAAAGCTAAGCAATGAAGGCTTTGTAGCGAAAGCACCAGCAAAAGTAATTGAAGAAGAAAAGAAAAAACAAGCTGACTACTCTGAACAACGTAAAACAGTAGAAGCTCGTATTGCAGAGTTAAAAGCATAAGAGCTTGAGAGGCTGAGACAAACTAAAAAATCAATTAAAAAATGGCGAATGATTCTACGATTGAATCATTCGCCATTCATGTTTTTTGGATTATTTAGTAAGACGAGCGGAAGGAGAACCCGAGACTCCAACGGAACAGAACGCGGTAAAGACACTGTAGCGGCGCTTTTACCGCGGAAGGGGCTGAGGCCGTTCCCGTGGAAAGCGAGGGATTCTCCTGTAGCGGATGAAATGCTGTGTTCGTGTTTTGCCATTCGCATTAATGTTATATCCCAGCCTCTTTCCTACGTTTAGTCAATAGGTTTTAAGAAAATATGTTGAAGATGTTACTGTAAATGTAGGCATAGAAAATAAACCTCATTCTTGTCTATTTTTAAATGAGGTTCCTATGATATACTCTAGTTATTGGTCCATTGAGACCGCGTGCGAGTAATCGTACTTTGTATGGTTCCAGGCCATGGAATACATACACTTTATGAGCTTGTTCATACAAGCGACAACGGCAACCTTGTCCTTCTTGGGGGTAGGTTGCTTTTTTAGTTTGTAATAATAATCGACAATATGGTTAGGAGCTGCTTTCTGTTGGCGAATCATATTCCGAATGATGATGTATAAAATCTTCCTCCCTTTAGGGTTTCCGCGTTCATTGATATGATCCTGTCCATGATATTTACCAGATTGATACCTCCGTATATCAATTCCCACAAAAGCGTTCACTTTTTTGTGATTGGAGAAGCGGGACAGATCACCAAGTTCCCCCATCACAAGAGCTGCACTAATCTCTCCAATACCAGGTACGCTAAGAAATAATTCAAACTCAGGAAGATTTTTGGCTTCCTCGATCAGTTCTTTAGCTACGCGCTCTTTTTCTTCTAAAAGATGAAGAAGCTGACGCGCATAGTACCGTACCTTTTGAGTTTGAACACTTTCTGGAGGGACAGATGGGTAAGAAGAGTGAGCGTAGCTCATAATCTCTACCGCTTTCTGTTTTGCGCGATTCTGTGAAATGTTCTTTGACGTATGAAGGATCAGCTGATTTTTGATTTTGGTTATACTCGAGTCCAAAACAAGATCTGGATGAGGAAAAAGTTCCATCAAACTTAATGCGTAGGGAGTGACTCTACTTGAGAAAAACTGTTCAAGCTCTGGGAAACTCAACTGGAGCGCATTGTGGAGATACATACGCATCCGTTTAATTTCCTCTTCAATCTCTTGATAAAAACGTGAGAAGTCTCTAAGGTTTTGATAGATGGCGGATTGCGTTCGCTTCTCCTCTCTTCTGTGAAGGGAATGAGACTGAGCTAATAAGTGGGCATCGTGTTTGTCGGTTTTCCAACTTCTAAGTGTCCCTAGCTCAAGTTGTTTTTTCGCTTCTAACGGATTCAAGATACAGTAACGTAAGGCATTCCTTTGGCAAAACGACTCCACTGGTTTAGAATAAATCCCTGTGGCTTCAAAGACAACCGTCACACTCCCTGGAAGGGTCTGAATGTGATCGAATAGCTGTTGAAAACCTAGTTGATTATGAGAAATTTCTTCTTCGTACAAACATCTTTGGTCTTGATAAATGACCGAGTAACTTTTCCCCATTGATACATCTAAAGCGACTACAAACTCCATCATTTTTCCTCTTTTCATTTAACATTGAGAGGTCTTCACTTATTCATTCCGATTCTAATTTCCTCTACACGAGCTCAGTGGCCCCAACATACTTAAACCTGATTCAGCAATGAAAGTGAAGAAGCTCGGTTTTTTATACGGATTCTAGATCCCTGAGACTTTGGTCGAGCTTTCTTTCACCTCTCACTATACGCCTAAACGAAAAATAGTGGGTAAGATTCATCCGTCGATGATCTTACCCACTAATCTTAGTATGTTTTTATTTTAGAGGTATGTAGTCCTCCTATGAGGAATAGTCTTCATTAAATACAGAACATGGAGGAGCGTTATGCGTACCATCATTGCTTGGTTGACTCTACTATTGATTGGAACCACTATATTTGTTTATCTTTTAACATCAGTAACAGGAGATATCACAACTTCCTTGCTTATTGGAGTCCTTGTCCATACGTCCATCTTACTGGCCATCAAAGTGGATAAAAGACAAAAAGGTTGATCATCCTAACAAAATGATTATCGAACAATATGTTTCTACCTCTTTAGACATATTGAATTTCGCATCGGTTCCTCGCTATAATATAGACAGTAGACAGGGATACAGAGTGGGAGAGTGAACATGAATACAAGAGAAGAGACCATTAATTGGATTCACAGTCTGTTACCTTTTGGAATTAAACCAGGATTAAAACGAATGGACTGGATGCTGGAGCGATTAGGAAATCCAGAATCTAAATTAAATATGATTCATGTAGCCGGAACAAATGGAAAAGGGTCCACGGTTAGTTTTATGCGTCATATGCTTGAAGCAAACGGGTACCAGGTTGGAACATTTACATCCCCATATATGGAATGCTTTGAAGAACGCATATCGATGAATGGGAATCCAATATCTGAAGATGATTTGATCGCTGCTGCGAATAAAGTTCGACCACTTGTCGAAGAATTGGCGCAAACAGAGCTTGAATCACCAACAGAATTTGAGGTCATCACAGCTATCATGTTTGAGCATTTTGCCAATGAAGCAAAGCCGGACATTGTACTTGTTGAAGTGGGCCTCGGGGGAAGACTTGATTCAACGAATGTGATTAAACCTCTTTTATCAATCATTACATCTATTGGTCATGACCATATGCACATCCTTGGGTCAACGATAGAAGAAATTGCTGCTGAAAAAGCCGGTATCATTAAGAAAGGCATTCCCGTGCTTTCAGCGGTCTCAAACCTAGACGCACTAGCTGTTTTAAAAGAAACGGCCATTGAGCGAGATACATCATTTTTTCAGCTTGGTGAAGACTTTTACAAGATGGAAATCAAGGTTAATCAGAATGGACAAAGCTTTACATTCGATTCACCCCTTGGTAGACTGACTCATTTAAAAACAACAATGAGGGGCGAACATCAGCTTGAAAACGCGAGTGTGGCCCTAATGGCCATGTTTTATCTTAGAGAGCACACCCATTATCACATCTCAGATGAAGCGTGCAAAAAAGGATTAGCTGATACCAATTGGCCAGGCAGATTTGAACAGCTTTCAGACCAACCACTTGTGATCGCCGATGGCGCACATAACGAAGAAGGCATGAAGGCATTAGCCACAACACTAGCAAACCATTATCCAACCTATAACATTCACATGCTAGCAGGAATGACAAAAGAGAAAGACGTCAAAAAACTGCTCGCACCATTTAATCATACGAATATACACATTACATGGACAAGCTTCGACTTCTTTAGAGCAGCCGAACCAAAAGAGTTACTTGAACAGACGCCAGAGGGGATACCGGCTTCGGTGAACGAGGACTGGAAGGATGCGCTGGAAGAGTTGATGAGTAACTGGAGTAAGGATGAGATTATATTACTTACGGGTTCTCTGTATTTTATTTCGGAGGTACGGGGGTATTTGAAGAGTGGAAGTAATATGGGCTTAATAGTTAACCAGTAATATAAAACGCCAAAGACTTTTAGTCTTGGCGTTTTATATTTATTAAGAATACTAATATGATGGAAACGAAGGAAAAGTAATCTTGCTAACTATGTTAGAATCTGTGGCTAGTAGTATATTTCTATCATTGTTATGACCATCAATTCTTGATCCATTTAAATTTCCTGTGTATGTAAGAGTTTGATTTGTCTTGAAGTATCCTCCTTCAATATTCCACTTACTTTCTGGGAAATAAATTGAACCTTGTATAAAGGAGTTTTCATGGATATCTATTTTTACTGCTGAATTGATATGAATATTGTTCTCTACATAAAAATTTTTGCTAGCTATTATAGTATCATTCCTATCTGTTTGAATGGTACCCTTCACATAAATTGAGCTTTTACTTGTTAACTTAGTTGATTGCCCATTTTTAATATTACCTTTCACTACAATATCACCATTACTTGAAATCACTGTATCTTTTTGAACGTTTAGATCTTTGCCTACGTAAAATAGTCCTGCAACATTGTGTTTATAGCTCTGCCCAAAATCTGCATTTCCTTTAATGATAAAATCTTTTTTTATATCTATAGTAGTACCTCCACTGTAAGAAAATGAAATATTTCCATCTACAATTAAGTCTCCTAAAACTTCCATTTTTATTTTTTGAAACAACAATGCATTTCCTTTTATTAATACATCACCTTCTGTTGATAAAATATTATTAGTTGATAAGATCTCCAAGTTGTTCTCTAACTCAATATTACCATTGACATTTAAAATATTGTCATTCTTTAATTTAGCTTCTCCTCCTGATAAATTTCTTCCAACATTAATTGTACTATTATTACTAGAGGTAACATCTAAAGATTTAAAATCTGTTAAGTTATGTGCAACCTTTAAAGAACTACTATTACCTATATTAATATTCTCTTTAATATTGAGGGAACCATTTTTAATAATAAGTTCTCCATGATTAAGTACGTTTAAATTTTTTGTTTTAGGTAATGAAAGGTTTCCATTATTTAGTGTTAGCGTTGCTCTATACTCGAAATTAATAGTTATTGTATAGATTCTAAGGTTACCACCTGTTAAATCAACGCTCTTTTGGTTTTTAAAAGTTAGAACTCCAGTTGAGGTATTACATGACAAATTTCCTGCTTTTTCTGCTTCGCCAATTTGAGGATAACTATCATAAGTGAAAGGTTGACCTGGTAAACATATCACGTCGTAATATAAATCTTCTGTGGGTGCATTTAGTTCTGTTTTGATTTCTGTTCCTCTAGTCGCAAGCACCACAGGCTCCTCTAAATCCTCAATTTCTAACGTAATTCCTTTTCCCTCTTGAATAGTCATTTTCTGAATTCCTTCTATTTGTGTCTGACCATCATTAGAATCAGAATTCAGGAGACCATTTGCTAACTGATATTTACTTGTACGATTATCTGCATCAACAATCTCGAAATTGTTGTTATCTGCACCTTTTTTTATATCTGTCGCCGATTGCACAGCCTTTGTGAGCTCCAACAACCCTACCTGCATATCTTGTCGATCCTGAGATTCTCCTTGGACTTTGCTAGTTAATACGGAGCTTTGCATGAGGGCTGCCATACCAATTCCAAGAACAATAAGGAGTATCGCAACACTAGCTAAAACTTCTATGAGTGTAAGACCTTTTTCATTTTTTAACCGATCTTTTATTCCCATGAGCTCACCTTCAATTCAAGAGGGGATGTTTTTGTCACGTCTAAAGTGACAGTTGTTGTATGTGATTGTTCACCGCTTGCCGTGCTAGTTAATGTGATGTTTTTTTCGGTCATTGAACACTTGAGCACTAGATCATAGCCATTCATCTTTTTAGAAGAAACCTTCTCAGCTGAACAGCTTTTCTTCTGGATATCAATAAGCTCCGCCGGTTTGTGTTCGATCACACTGAGTAATGTTTCAGCACCCGCTTCTGCTGCATACTTCGCCTGGATCGATTCAGTTACCGTTTGGCTTTTGCTAATTTCATTAAAAAGAAAGCCGAGCAAGCCAAGTCCGACTAATGTTCCAACAACGATAATCCCAAGAACCACGGGAAGTGCTGCTCCTTTTTGGTTTTGAATGAAAGGTCTCATCGTGCACTTACCGCCTTTGGAATGTTTAGTTCGGTTTCCAGTAGAACCGGTTCTGGAAGTAGATTTGAGTAATCAACCTTAACCGTTACATGACATAACTGATTCTCTGCTCGGATCGAACGAGTTATGGTGAATCCGTCTTTTGAACTAGTATTCTTCTTGCAGAAATCTGGTGCTTTATTCAAACGCATACCTTCTATTTCAGACTGCGCGACGAGTGTAGCCTCCATCACAATCTGGTTTCGTTCATTTGCTTTTAATCCGTTCATTAGCATCGTTGCAAAACCAATGGCAAAGATTGATAGGATGACCATTGAAGCAAGCAACTCTATTAAAGTTAAACCCTTTTCATTTCGACTCATATCACCGACTCCTGTCGTGAAAAAATATTCCTAATCATATGTATCCAAAACTTTTACTTTATTATACAATAAGTCTGATCTACCTGTATCTAAATAATTATGAAGATCAATAGATAATCTTATTTTATAGTCTAAAAAGGCTGGTGAATGTGTATGGTTTATACACTCTCTTTTTTTATGGGAGCAATTCTTGTTATTAGTTTAGTATTTTTACTTTTAAAAACGCTTCAACTTTCAATGAAATTAAAATTCATGATGATTGGAGCTTCTGTAGGGATCGCTTTGGCGGCATCCGCATCCTATCTATTGTTTCCCTTATCCTTAACGCTGCTTCTATCAATCGTTATGCTGGTTCTGGCTAGTTTGATACTTGCGGCACGTCTTGAGCGAGAACAAGATCAGCCAACGTTCGAATGGGTGTTTCCTCAAAGTGAATCTGCTTTTGCAGAAATAGCGGTAACAGAAGAACTGAACGATGTAGTAACTAAGTCCATTGTTCCAGTTGCAAACGAAGAGGAGTCTGAGCCTGTTCTTATACGAAAACAAGCGTTAACAGAAGTAGAAGTAGATGAATCTGAAGAATTAATGACGGGTCGCCGCAGACGAATTCAAATAGAGGAGTAATGAATAACAGATGAAATCATTTTTAAAAATGGGCCTAGTCGTGTCGCTTATGACTTGTTTGTTCGTAGCAAGCTTGTTTGTTGGTCGGTTTATAGATATGAGAGCTTTGGCAAATGAATATCAAGCGGGAACGAGGATTGCAGGAGTGGAGGTAGGTGGTCTCTCACCAGATGAGGCACAAGTCGAGCTTCTTAAACAAATGGATGAGAGAAGAGCTAGTCAGACGATCTCGTTACATTTGTATGATTCAAAGGTTGTACTCCCTGTTGAAGCACTACAATTACCTGTGTCTGATTTAGCAATAGACATGCCTGAAACTGTGGAAGAGGATGCTACCATTGACATTACGATGTTAACAGAGGCAATTGGCCAGATTGAATCTGCTGAATTACAGGGCTTGGTGGAAATTCCTATGTTAAAGGAAGAGATTGAGCGTCAAGTAAACGAGCAGCAGAATACACCAGTATCTATTCATCTCGCTCCATACATTGATGGGGTAGCGGAAGAGCAAACGGTACTTGCTAATGTGTACAAGCCATATTTGGAATCAACTCTCTTACAGCAATGGGCTAATGCATTAGATGGCTATGTTCTTGAACCAAGACAAACTTTTTCCTTAAAAGACGCACTTTCTGAGATGAACCAGGTAGTGGTTGGCGGAGAAAGCCTTGATTTGTTTGCGTCAGCTGTGTATCAAGTGATGGCAAAATCTAATCTTGAACTAATTGAGCATCACAGTCCAAGCAAGTTGCCCTATGCTACGGATATTGGATTTAGTGCGTCGGTAAATGAAGATCATCGTGATTTGATTTTTTATAATCCAAATTACGCACCATTAGAACTACATACCATCTTCTCAAATGACGGGCTCATTGTTGAGCTTCTAGGAACACCCTATCTACATGAATATGAGCTCGTTATTGAAGATCAAGAAACGATTCAACCTCGGCTTGAGATTCAATACTCAAAGAAGCGTCGAGCTGGAGATTCACAGCTTATTGAAAACGGGAAACAAGGCTTTGCAGCAACATTATATCGCAAGGAAGTTGGAGCCAATCAAGTAGAAGTAGAAACGCTTCTCCTCGCTAGAGACTATGTAGCGGCTAGGCCCGATATCGAAGAGCGAAGTGTGTACGCTGTACCAGAACCTGAACCAGAGCCACTTATAGATCAGGATCTACAACCTGTCATTATTGATTTACCAGAAGGACAAGTCACACCTAATGTGATAGAGAACCCTCAGGAAAGTTCTCCTGATGCGAATAACGCTTTACAGACTCAACCGTCACAAGCAGAAGAACCACAGGAAGATGAGGCTGTAAAAGGTGAATCTGAACCAACTGATGAGGAGCAGAAAGATGAGAGTTAAAAAGAAAATTGGTGACTTATTAGTTGAGGCTGGTTACTTAAGCAGCGATCAGGTTCAATTGGCCCTACAGGAAAAACGCTCAGGCCAACGTCTGGGTGATGCGCTTCTTGAGAGAGATTTAATAACGGAGCATGAACTCATTAAAGCGTTGGAGACTCAGCTAGGAATCAAGCATGTGAACTTATATCGTACAGCCGTCGATACACAAGTGTTAAAACTAATTCCAGAAGAGTTAGCCCGAAAATATACGTTAATTCCAATTGAAAAGCAAGAGGACCTTCTGCAGGTAGCAATGGCTGATCCCCTTGATTATTTCGCCATTGATGACTTGCAAATGATCACTGGGTTCCAAGTGGAGCCTCAGATTGCCGTTCGAGCTGAAGTAATGGAAGCGATCGAACGCTACTATCAAATCAATGATTCGTTAATTGAAGACGCGACAGCAAAAACAGAAACGGTATCTAAAGAAGAGCCTGTTATAGAGGATACGGATGCTCCGATTATCAAATTAGTGGATCAGTTGCTGCAGCATGGATTAAACCAACGTGCCAGTGATATACATATTGACCCGCTAGAAAAAACATTTATGGTGCGTTACCGGATAGATGGCATGCTAAGAACAGAGCGTACGTACTCATCTTCCATTTTAAGTGCGCTAACCGCTCGGATTAAGATTATGGGTGAATTAAATATTACGGAAAACCGGTTGCCACAGGATGGTCGAATTAAAGTGTTAGTTGGCTCAGAGCATGTGGACATGAGAATTTCTACATTACCGACAATCTTTGGTGAAAAAATTGTGATCCGGTTGCTAGCTGGCTTAAGTGAACGCACGGATTTAAGTTCTCTAGGGTTGAATCAAGTTCATGAGAAAATGTTTCGGTTAATGCTCGAGAACCCATCTGGTCTAATTTTATTAACGGGGCCAACGGGTTCTGGAAAAACATCTACGTTATATGCGGGCTTGCATCATTTAAATACGGATCAAGTAAATATTGTGACGGTAGAAGATCCGGTGGAGTACCATATTAACGGCATTAATCAGGTGCAGGTGAACAGCCAGGTTGGACTTACCTTTGCAAAAGGGCTTCGAGCCATTCTACGACAAGATCCAAATATCGTCATGATTGGTGAAATTCGTGATACTGAAACAGCAGAAATTGCAGTTCGTGCTTCTCTGACAGGACATTTGGTTTTAAGTACACTTCATACAAATAGTGCCATTGCAGCGATTCCGCGGTTAACAGAAATGGGGATTGAGCCTTATTTAGTCGCTTCGGGTTTATCAGGTGTAGTTGGTCAACGTCTTGTACGCAGAATTTGTCCTACTTGCAGACAAGCCCATACCCCAAATGAATTGGAACGTGAACAATTTGAGAAGCGTGGTATGACTGTCACTCAGCTTCACCGAGGTGAGGGCTGTAGTCATTGCGGTGACACAGGCTATTCAGGAAGGATCGCTATTCATGAAATGCTAATCATCGATGAAACAATCAGGCAGCTTTTAATGAACAAGGAAACCATTCAAAACATTCACGACTACGCGACAAGTAACGGAATGATTTTCTTATTAGACGATGGGTTATTAAAGGTGAAACAAGGCTTAACAACCTTAGAAGAAGTGCTTCACGTAACACTACATCATTAAGAGGAGGGTAACGAAGTGAAAGAAAAACTTGAAACGTTACTTTCAACTGCTTTTACGAAAGGCGCTTCTGATATTCATTTAACCGTCGGTACAGCACCTATTTTTCGGATAAATGGAGAGCTTGCTCCAGATGGTGAGGAAAAGCTCACTCCAGATGATACGAGACAAATGGCTGAAGCAATCATCCCTCAAGATTTGATGAGTGAATTTGAGAAAAAGGGAGAGCTGGATTTCTCCTTTGGTATTCCTAGAGTGTCTCGGTTTCGAATTAACGCTTATTTTCAACGTTCTTGTATAGGTATGGCTATACGAGTGATTCCAACTACAATTCCTAAGCTGGACGAGCTGAACATGCCGCCAATTTTAAAAGAAATTGTGCAGCAACCTCAAGGGTTAGTTTTAGTGACAGGTCCAACAGGAAGTGGGAAATCAACTACACTTGCAGCCATGATTGATCAAGTGAATCGAACCGAAGCCAAGCACATCATTACACTTGAGGACCCGATTGAATATTTGCATCGTCATCAGATGTCTGTTGTGAATCAACGTGAGGTGGGGTTTGATACAAAGAACTTTGCGAATGGATTAAAGGGATGTTTGAGGCAAGATCCTGATATCATTCTTGTAGGTGAAATGCGCGATCTTGAAACGATTTCAACGGCGATTACTGCTGCAGAGACCGGGCATCTTGTCCTTGGGACATTGCATACAACAGATGCTCCTTCAACCATTGACCGGATCATTGATGTGTTCCCACCAGCGCAGCAGGCTCAGGTTCGTATTCAGCTTGCTTCAGTGTTGCATGCGGTTATATCCCAGCGTTTATTTAGAACAGCAGATCATAAAGGGCGCCGAGCAGCCACTGAGATTTTGATTAATAATTCAGCAGTGAAAAATCTTATTCGAAATGAAAAGATTCATCAGATCCAAAATGTGATTCAAACAAGCAGGGCTGAAGGAATGATGACGATGGATACGTCAATGACAGAGCTTGTAAAGCAAGAAGTGCTAAGCCCTGAGGTTCTATCAATTTATTCAAAGGGGAATGTAAGTTAATGGCGACCTTTTCGTACACTGGAAGAGACCCTTTTGGAAAGCCGGTAAAAGGCAAAACACAAGCAAATGATGAAGCTGCGGCGATCGAGCTTCTTAAAGAAAAACGAATTTCAGTCACAGCCATTGAAGAACTACAGCAAGGCTTGTACCAAGATATTCAAATTCTGAAACCAAAAGTGAAATCAAAGGATTTTGTCTTGTTTCTTAGGCAGTTCTCAACTTTACTTAAAGCGGGTGTCCCCGTTATTGAAACGATACATGTATTAAAAAAGCAAACATCAAGTAAGCCACTACAAGCCGCACTAACACTCGTGGAAGAAGATGTAAGGGCGGGTAAATCATTATCAACAGCTTCAGCCAAACAAGGAGACCTTTTCCCTCCTTTATTTGTGAATATGGTAAAGGCCGGTGAAGCAGGCGGACGATTAGACGATATCCTTGATCGACTAGCAAGCTACTATGAGAAGCAACATCGCTTAAGACAAAAGGTGTTAGCTACATTAACATATCCACTTTTTGTAGGTGTTGTAGCGATAGCTATTATTATCTTTTTACTCGTCTTTGTTGTCCCAACCTTTGCTAGTATGTTTGCAAGCTTTGGCGGTGATCTGCCTGCGATTACTAAATTTGTGATGGCCGCTGGTGACTTTGCGCTCATCTTTTGGTGGACCGTTCCGTTACTTGCAGTACTAGCCGTTTTAGGCTGGAAGGCAGGACGTAGGAATCCAAAAACTCGTATGCTACTTGATACAGTGTTATTGCGCTTACCTGTGTTTGGCGGGTTGCTACAAAAGTCAGAGCTTGCGCGAGTCACACAAACACTCGGCGCCTTATTTCAAAGCTCTGTTCCCGTACTTCAAGCATTAACGATTGTTGAGAAGGTGGCAGAGAACCAAGTTATTGCACAAGTGATAAAGGAAGCAAGAAAATCGCTACAGGCAGGTAATACACTTTCTGCACCACTGGAAGCTCATTGGGCCTTCCCACCTCTTGTGACACAAATGATTAGCGTAGGTGAAAAATCAGGGTCACTTGACGCCATGCTTGAAAAAGCAGCTGAATTCTATGAAGCAGAGGTAGAAGCAGCAACCGATCAAATTAAAGCTTTAATAGAACCAACCATGATCATCCTATTGGCAGGGATAGTAGGAACGATTGTCCTAGCCATTATGGTTCCTATGTTTAAAATATTTACAACTATAGGGTAAAAAAGTACTAGACAAATAGATTGAGATAGGATAATCTAGGATTATCAAATAAACAACAAATACCAACACTTACATACAACTCGGAAAGCGTTGAAAATCTATCTGTATCTGGGCACTTGGATAGATTGGAGCTACTAGTGCAACCGGCCGGCATCGTCTTATTGGACATGCAAGGTCGGTTTTTTGTTGTTTATAAAACAAAACCTAACTAAAGTGGAGGCGGACAAAAATGAAAGCATTACTACAAAAGCATTTGAAAAACCAGAAAGGCCTAACTCTTATTGAGTTACTAGCAGTAGTCGTTATCCTAGGGATCATTGCTGCGATTGCGATTCCGAGTATTGGTGGAATTATCGATAACACAAGAAAAGACGCGCATATTGCGAATGCAGAGCAAATGGTGAATGCAGTGAAAACAGCTAAGGCATCGAACCTTGGAGGTAATTCAAAGACAGAATTTACTTTGAAAGAATTAGTAGACGATAATTTGATTGAAAATCCAGATGCGCCAGGAACAGATGGAAAATACAACGGAACCGCAAGTAAAGTTGTTATTAATGGGTCCAATTATAATGTGACATTAGTATCAGACAAAACAAATATTAACAACAAAACTATTGCAGAATTAAGAGACAAGGGAAGATCATTAGTAAACCTACCAGAAGGACAGTAAATTTTAAGTTTTTATTTAATCTGACGAACGATCCCCGGATCGTTCGTCGTTTACGTTCCGCGTCATCTAGCGTAAGGAGGACCGTAGACTCCTGCGGAAAAACTCGTGTCTGAAGACTCAGGAGTGGTGAACTTCCACGGATGAGGCTGAGGCCGTGTGCGCAGGTGCGGAGAATCCTCCTGGAGCGGCGATATAGCTCAAATTAAATTTCTCTTACCCAATTGAACTTCCAATAAAAAACAGATATTCTTATAGGTACAAGGTTTCATGAAATTAAGACTAATTCTATCAATTGAGGTGAATGCATGATCGATGGCATCGTTGTGGCGTATTTAGCGCTTGTTGGCTTAGTGTTTGGGTCTTTTTATAATGTGGTAGGGCTCCGGGTGCCTGTTGGAGAGTCGGTGGTTACGCCTCGCTCTCATTGCACAAAGTGTGATCGGACGCTTGAAGCGCGTGAGCTGATTCCAGTGCTATCGTTCCTGATACAACGTGGGTCATGCCGGACATGCGATACAAAAATCTCATTTCTATATCCAACTACTGAATTGATTACTGGCTTTTTATTTGCTTTTTCCTTCTATTGGTTTGGTTGGACGGCAGAAACGATTGTGGCTTTGTTTTTTGTTTCAATGCTTGCGATTATCTTTGTTAGTGATATGCGTTATATGTTGATTCCAGATAAGATCTTGCTCTTTTTTGCAGTTCCGCTTGTTGTTGTGCGTTTATTTTTTGCACCGCTTTCGGTGTGGTGGGATCCGTTTGCTGGTGCCGCCATAGGCTTTTCGCTTCTTCTTTTAATAGCAGTTGTCAGTCGAGGTGGAATGGGTGGTGGCGACATTAAATTATTCGCGGTACTTGGGCTTGTTCTTGGCTGGAAGCTGGTTCTTCTTACGTTATTTTTAGCTTCAACGTATGGAGCCATTGTAGGACTTGTTGCAAAACGAATGAACAAGGTTACACGCGGTCAACCCATTCCATTTGGACCGTTTATAGCAGCAGGCGCCATAACGGCTTACTTCTTTGGAATCGACTTAATCCAGTGGTATACCGAACGATTTATGATGTGGTAATCGATTTTGATATTAAATAGATATAGGAGAATCGGGTATGGGGATATTTAGTGGTAGAAAACAACAGAGGCATGCACTTGTGTTTAAGGACCATGTGATTCGTTACGTCGGAAGTAAACGGGCCGATTTAAAAACAATTCAAACGTTTGGAGAGGTATACCTTCCCCCAGGTCTTATTCACCGTGGCAAGATGGTTGATAAAGAAGGCGTTAAACGCATTTTAGAGTCACAGCTGGGTGAGTGGGAATGTAAGAAAAATAGTCTCGTTCAATTGTGTGTTCCTGATAGTCAACTTCTTATCCGCCGCCATGAAGTAGCGGCAACCGTACCCGATGAGGAAATCAAAGGACAGCTATACATAGATGCAGGTGATACGCTTGTTCTGCCTTTTGAAGATCCTTTATTTGATTATCAAAAACTGAGTGAAAATGACGAAACAAAAGAACTGCTTTTATATGTCTCAAAAGAAAAAGTGATGAATGAGTATGTTCAGTTAATCGAGCAAATGGGATGGCAGCCGAATGCTGCAGATTTAACAACAGCCTGTAGCTACCGACTGTTCACTGAACAAGGTCTTTTAGATGATCATCCTGTAACAATTTCGGTTCAATTTGACGTATCTCTTGTAAATATTACGATCCTAGCTAGTGGCAAACCGCTTTTCTCTCGTACTTGGCCTCTATCATACGACGAGGAACGATGGGAGATTCGGAATAATGAGCTTCGATGGATGCTTGATGCGGAAGCTCTTAAAGCAGAGATCCAGACCGTTTTAATAGAGGTGGAAAAGGTCATTAGTTTCTATCAATACTCTGTGTTAAAAGGTGAGATAACGATTGAAAAGATGTTAGTTAGCGGTGACATGGTTGCTATGAATGTGATTGTTGAGGAATGTGCATTGTTCTTTCAGTCCATGAAGGTGATCTCACAGCTTGAATTTACTGACACCTATGTACCAGCAAGGTATTATGATGCACTTGGTTTAATGCTTAGAAAAGAGGTCCGCTAATGCAACAGCCTCAAGAAATTAATCTTTTACCAGAGCGATATAAACGAGATGTGACGCCTATCGTGATGGGGATTGGCACAATCATTCTTATCCTTATTGCCGTGTTTGCTTTTCTTTTCTACTACAGTAAACTCGAACGCGAACGAACAGATGCGGTTAACGAAGTTGCAGAACTTCAACTGCAGAAAGTAGAACTAGAGGCTGAGGCTGGAACGCTTGCGACTGATCTGTCACCTGAACAAGAACTACAGGATGCGATTTCTCAACTTGAAACCTATCGTGTAGAGACCTCTGCTTTTACTGAGGAACTTATTCGACTCCTGCCTGAGCGCGGTTTTTTTGTTCGCTACTTTTACCAACGAGACGGTTTGCTAGAACTTTCGGTCAGCTTTGATCAAATGCAGGAAGCGGCCCAATATTATCACGAACTATCTCAAAGTCCGTACGTTGACGCGGTTCGAATGGGTGAGATTGGTACGGAGGCAGTTGCAGAGCAAACTGGCGAGGAAGAAGAGGCTGGTAGCGACAATGCCCGCATCCTACCTCGTTACGAGGCGACCTACGAGTTAGCCTTAAATTTGCAAGAAGTCAATGAGGGTGAGGAGGTGGAGCAACCGTGAGAATCTATATGACAAAAAGAAGGTGGGTCGTCCTTTCAATCATTATAGGACTCGTTTTTATTGGTTGCTTCTTCAGCTATTGGCAGTTTTTAAAACCAGCCCAAGCGAACCTACTACAAGCTCAAAATGATGTAGCAGTTGCTCAAATCGAGCTTGAAGCAGCTCAAAATCAAGAACTTATCAAAGCAGATGACGTCCCTGTTTTGCCAAGTGCCGTCTTACAACAGAAACTGCCGGTTGTCCCTCTTGAAGACGATGTGATTTTTGCTCTCTCTCAAGCAGAAGCGATTGCTGACGTCCAGATTGAGCAAGTAAGCTATCAAGGAAATCAGAGCTTCCCACAATCCAACAGAGTCATTACGTTTAATGAGGTAGAGGAGTCAACGGACGAAGAAATGACTATTGAGCTTGAACCTGGAGAAGAGGAAGTGGAACCTGAGGTAGCAGAGCCTGTAGTAGACCCTGACCTCATGATAGATTGGACCATTCCTAATGTAGAACCCATTCAAGCATTGGTTCAAGTGCGTACAACGGAATACGAAGGAATTGCTACATTTGTTCAAGAATTAGAACACTATTCACGGATCTTATCTGTTGATTCCATTTCATATGATAGTTTTAAAGAAATGCAGGATGCGGGGATAGAAGAAGAGGTGGAAACGGAGAGTTTTGATTTTTATCTGATGGTGTCTTCCTTTTATTATCCGAGCTTAGAGGAGTCTATGGGACAAACGGCTCCCTACCGTACGTATCCTGATCGTTCTGAGAAAATCAATCCACTATATCCAAGATAATAGGAAAAAGAAGCTTCCAGCTGGAACGCTTCTTTTTTTGGTTCTATGAATCTACTTCCTGTCATATCTATTAGGTAAAGAAAGCAGAAGGAGTTGCTGTGATGGAAGAGAAGAAGAAGTCCATTTCCTTTCAGTTTTCAAAAGACGGGACAAGGACAGATTTAGCGGACAAGCATAAACCCCAACAAAAAAAGAAAAAGCCTGAAACAGAGTGGGTGTTTCCAGAACCAGATCACGTAATGGAAAAGAATCAACTCGCTCCTCCTCCTAAAGAAGAGAACCGTGAGATTTTTCTTTGGGACGAAACGAAGACAGCTGAATCGACAAAAAAGAAACCTACGATAAAAAAACAAAGCTTTACTTCGATTTATCAAAAAGGCAAGGCGCTTCCTTGGGCACTTGTAGCGGCTGTCGCTTCAGCCATACTGATCGGAATAAGCTTAGGGTTTGTAACGCTCACCTTTACAAATGGGGATACCACTAATCATACAGCTGGCGAAGCAGTAGAAGTGTCAACGACTCCAGCTGCACCGGAGAGCGCGTCAGATACTCAACCATCTGAAACGGAATTATATGTGATTCAGGGTGGTGCTTTTTCAACTAGTGAGGCAAGTAAACAAGTATCAGAAACGTTTAAACAGGATGGATACCCGGTAACAATCGAATCTGGAGGAGATACAGAGCTTTTATACATTGCTGCGGCTGGCACAAAGGAAGAAGCCATTCAATTAGTTGATTTGTATAAAGAAGCAGGGCATGATGCATTTGTTAAGAAATATGAAGTTCCCACACCGTCGGGCGAGCAAACAGAGGTCATGAAATGGTTTGATCAAGCGGGAGCCTATTTAGCTGAAGTCGCGGAGGCATCTGCTAAGAATTTAGGAGAAACGCCATTTGAAGAAGCGGAAATGGCAACATTAACACAGCACTTAACACAGCTTGAGAATCAACGTGATGCGATGATGGAATCAGCACCGGATGAAGTAAAGGCTTCTGCACAAACTGTAATGGCCAAGCTTGCTGAATCAAGTCAACTTCTCCAAGCTGAAACAAAAGATAATTGGAAGGTTCAACAGCTCATTTTAGAAGCGATGCCAATTTATAAAAAAAGTTTGGAAGATTTACGTGCAAACGAGTAATTGATTTTTGTCGAAAGAGAAAGAACCTGTTATTCTAGTAGTGTGAACATTTTGAGAAAAAGGACGTGTTGGAATGAGTAAACGAGTCATCACACCTGAAGATCTTCTTCAACTGCGCAGTGTGACGTCACCTGCGCTTTCTTCTAATGGTGAGCAATTGGTCTATGTAGAAACGACCTTACATAATGAGAAAAATTCTTATGCAGCAGAGCTAATGAAAACATCTCTAACTGATCCGCATTCGACTGTACAATTAACGCAAGGTGAACATGTGAATCGGTTGCCGCAATGGTCACCGAAGGAAGAGATTCTTGCATTTATTTCTAACCGTACAGGCACACCACAGTTATTCTTACTAAGTGGCTGGGGCGAGCCAAAGCAGCTCACTGAAGAGAAAAAGGGAGTAACTGATTTTAAGTGGTCTCCTGATGGAACACAGATTGCGTATACGAGTGTTCAGCTTCCGGAAGACGAGAAGGAAGACAAAGAGGACAAGCAGCTTGAACCGTTAGTTGTGAATAAAATGAAATATAAATCGGATGCAAGTGGATTTTGGCAAGGTGAATACACGCATGTGTTTACGGTTGATATTCACTCACATAAGCATTCCCAGTTAACAAGTGGCGAGATGTCCTACACTCTACTTGATTGGATGAGTGATAGCCAGCAAGTTTTGGTTACGACTGTAAATCAAAAGGATACAGACTTTGTTTTTACAAATGACTTACTGATTCTTTCGGTTGAAACAAAGGAACAGGTTCAATTAACAGATCAAACACATGTCATTAGTGAAGCGAGTGTTTCTCCTGATGGAGCTTACATTGCCATGCGTGCTCACGAACGAGCGTATGAGAATGCGACTCACTTTGAGATTTATTTGTTGGAACTTGCAACAACGACATGGACCAAGCTAACAGCAGATTGGGATGTTCAACTAGGACCCGTTGTAGCCGCAGATTTCTTGCAGAACACAGTGGATCCTGGTCTCGTTTGGAGTCAAGATAGCAAGTCAATCTCATTACTTGTTTCTTCAAATGGGAATGTCGACGTGTATCAAGTAAGTGTAGATGGTACAAGAGAAGCTCTTTTAACGGGAGATCAGCATGTGTATGGCTTCGCACTACATCCAGATGGGCAAACGCTGGTAGCAGGAATCAGTACATCTGGTCATCCTGGAGACTTATACCTTACGAAGGTGAAAACAAATGAGGTCACAAGACTTACAACAAGTAATGATTCAGTGCTTGATGAGCTCGAAGTGGTACAAGCAGAGGAAATTCGTTTTGCACATGAGGAAGGTCATGAGCTTCAAGGGTGGTTAATGAAACCAGCTGGCTTTAGTGAAGGGGAATCCTACCCATTAATCGTTGAAATTCATGGAGGTCCACATGCGATGTATGCAAACAGCTACATGCATGAATTTCAAACGTTAACATCCCGCGGATTTGCCGTATTGTATATCAATCCAAGAGGAAGCTTAGGCTATGGTCAGGAATTTGTGAATGCTGTACGCGGAGATTATGGCGGTGGAGATTATCGCGATATTATGGCAGCTGTTGATTACACACTTGAACAGAATCCTTGGATTGATGAGACGCGTCTTGGTGTTACAGGTGGAAGCTATGGTGGCTTTATGACAAACTGGATTGTCGGTCACACGAATCGGTTTAAAGCCGCTGTAACTCAGCGTTCGATCTGTAACTGGACAAGTTTTTACGGTGTAAGTGACATCGGTTATTACTTTACAGAGTGGCAAATCCAAGCGGACTTAAATGAGACTGATAAGCTTTGGAAGCACTCTCCACTGGCTTATGTTAATCAAATTGAGACGCCATTACTCATTTTACATGGTGAAAAAGATTACCGTTGTCCTATTGAGCAAGCTGAGCAACTATACATCGCTCTTAAGCGTCGTGAGAAAACAACAACATTTATTCGCTTTCCGGAGGCCAACCATGAGCTTTCAAGAAGTGGAAAACCTAGTTTACGCTTAAGACGACTAGAAGCCATTGGGCAGTGGTTTGATCAGTATTTATAAGAAAAAAAGGGGAGTCCACAGTGACTCTCTTTTTTCTTTTTGTTTCATTTTTCTGAATATAGATTGTTCATTCAATAAGAGTTTGGTATTCTAATAAGAAGCCTGTACAATATAGGAAAAAAGATTGTAGAGGTGTTCCCTTCATGAAACCACTTATTTTAGCCTCAAGCTCCCCAAGACGTAAAGAATTACTTCAGCAAATAGGTTTTCAATTTAGTATTCGAACAAGTGAAACGGACGAACGACTTGAGCCAGACTGGACGCCACAAGACGCGGTCTTACATCTGTCTAAAAAGAAAGCAGAAGCTGTATTCTCGTTGCATCCAGATGCAGTCGTTATTGGTGCGGATACCATCGTTGTGATTGATGATGTCATCCTTGGAAAGCCCTCAAATCGTCAATCAGCGAAACGCATGCTTTCTCAGTTATCTGGAACCAATCATCAAGTATTAACAGGTGTTACCATTATTTCCGACACACATAACACATCCTTTTTTACTCAAACCGATGTCTATATGTATGATCTAACGGATCAAGAGATTGAACAATACATCGATTCTGGAGAACCTTTTGACAAAGCGGGCTCATACGGAATTCAAGGGCTAGGAGCAATATTAATAAAAGAAATTAAAGGTGATTATTACTCCGTTATGGGACTACCCATTGCCGAAACAGCAAGAAGACTTCAACCTTTCTCCATTTACCCAAAGCTTTAAAGAACGTGAAATGAACACATGTTTCCCCTCAAATCCGTGCATGTTAGAAAGGAGAACGTTAATTGACACTCCTCATTCGAGATGTCCCCGTAACAGAAAGACCCCGTGAACGTTTGCTTCAAGTAGGAGCTAGTGTATTAACAAATCAAGAAATCATCGCCATTTTGCTGCGCACAGGCTCTAAAAAGGATTCTGTCATAGACCTTGCAGGTAAGGTATTGTCAACCTTTGACGGGCTCGATTTATTAAAAGAAGCGACCATCGAGGAGCTTTGTTCAATTGATGGAATTGGATTGGCTAAGGCTGTAGAACTGAGTGCAGCCATGGAGCTTGGTAGACGGATCCATACCTTGCAAACGAAGGAGCGGTATGTGATCCGCTCACCAGAAGATGTCTCTTCTCTTGTGATGGAGGATATGCGCTTTTTAAAGCAGGAGCATTTTGTCTGCTTGTATTTAAATACAAAAAACCAGGTCATTTTTCGCCATACGGTTTTCATAGGTAGCTTAAACGCAAGTATTGTTCATCCAAGAGAGGTATTTAAAGAAGCACTTAGGCGTTCCTCAGCCTCTATCATATGTCTGCATAATCATCCGAGTGGTGATCCAAGCCCTAGCCGGGAAGATATTGATGTGACAAAACGGCTCTACGAAGCTGGGCGCGTATTAGGCATTGAATTACTTGACCACATTATTATAGGAGATCGCACATTTATCAGTTTAAAGGAGCAAGGCCATGTAGGATAAGGGCCGATTGTGTAAAGAGTACAGTAAACAAGTGGGTTGATCCGAGTATAAAGGCTTATATTCTTTCTTGGGGTAAGATTAGGCTATTTTTTTCCTTTGTTATTCGATATAATAAAGGTTATGATTTCGGATCTGTCATGAAGGGAGATACATAGATGTTTGGTGGGTTTTCAAGAGATATTGGAATTGACTTAGGAACAGCGAATACGCTTGTATATACAAAAGGAAAAGGGATCGTTTTGCGAGAGCCATCGGTTGTTGCATTGCGTACAGATACAAATTCAATCGAAGCGGTTGGAAATGATGCAAAGAATATGATTGGACGCACACCAGGAAATATTGTTGCGATTCGTCCGATGAGGGATGGCGTCATTGCTGACTTTGATACAACAGCTACCATGCTTAAATATTTCATTCGTCAAGCACAGAAAAATCGTTCTGTGTTTACTCGTAAGCCATCGGTTATGGTATGTGTACCGAGTGGAATTACTGCAGTTGAAAAGCGTGCAGTGGAAGATGCGACAAAACAAGCTGGTGCAAAGGAAGCTTATACATTAGAAGAGCCGTTTGCTGCTGCAATCGGTGCGGACCTGCCTGTATGGGAACCAACCGGAAGTATGGTGGTTGATATTGGTGGTGGAACAACCGAGGTAGCGATTATTTCCCTTGGTGGAATTGTGACAAGTCAATCCATTCGTGTAGCTGGTGACGAAATGGACGATGCCATCATTCAATACGTGAAAAAAACGTATAGTCTGATGATTGGAGAGCGGACAGCAGAGACCTTAAAGCTTGAGATTGGTTCTGCTAATTCTCCTGAAGAAGCGATTGATATGGACATTCGTGGTCGTGATCTTGTATCAGGCTTACCGAAAACCATTACAGTGACTGGTGAAGAGATTTCAAAAGCATTAGCAGATACGGTTTCAACCATTGTTGAATCTGTGAAAAATACGTTAGAACAATCACCACCAGAGCTTGCGGCAGACATTATGGACCGCGGCATTGTGATGACCGGTGGTGGAGCATTGCTACGTAATTTGGATCGCGTATTAAGCGATGAAACGAATATGCCAGTGATCGTTGCAGAAGATCCACTTGATTGTGTAGCAATTGGAACAGGGCGCGCTTTAGAGAATTTACATTTGTTTCGTTCAAAAGCGGGTATAACGTCTCGTTCTGATCGGAAATCGTAAGTGGGTGATCTAAGTGCCATCTTTTTTTTCAAATAAGAAATTAATTATTTTACTTGTAAGTTTAATTATACTGGTTGCCTTAATTGGCTACTCAACAAGTGGAAGAGAAAATCCAACAGGTCCTGAGCAGCTTGTTCGGGACTCCGTTGGATGGGTTCAAAATCTCTTTTCCACACCAGCACACGCCATTGGTGGATTTATTGAAAATGTTCGTGATATTAAAGATATCTACGAAGAAAATCAATTACTTAAATCAAGGCTAGATGAGTACGCCCAAATTTCTGTTGAGCGTAATCAGCTAGCAAATGAAAACGAAACCTTGCAGGACATGCTTGATTTGCAGGATACGTTAAATGATTATGTGAAACGACCGGCAACGGTTATTCATCGGAATCCGGATCGTTGGACACAATATGTAGGAATTAACTTAGGCTCAGACCATAATATTGCTGCTGACATGGCGGTCGTAGATTCAAACGGAGGACTGGTTGGAAAGGTGAAACAAACATCTAAATTCACCTCCTATGTCCAGCTTCTATCAGATAACGACCCATCTAACCAAGTATCAGCGCAAATTATGGATGGAGAAGACATCCCTGGATATGGCTTTATTGAAGGGTATGATGAAGATCGTAACCTATTAATCTTACGTAAAATTGATGTGGAAGCAGATATCGAACCAGAACAAATTGTCACAACTTCCGGACTTGGGGATGTGTATCCTGCTGGATTGATTCTTGGAGAGATTGAAGAAGTAGAACTTGATGAGTATGGACTTTCTCAAACAGCTTATGTGAAGCCTGAAGCAGACTTCTCTGCGTTTAGTTACTTATATGTAGTAGAACGTGGAACGGAAGCTATGGATCCTTCTTTACTTGAAGAGGAGGAATAAGTGTGAGCCGTTACTACCCTGCAGCCTTATTACTGTTCTTACTTGTTATTGAAGGAACCATCGTACCGAACGCAGTCGCTAATTTCCTGCAGATGGATGCGGTCATGGTTCCCCGCTTTCTAATCGTAGTGATCGTATTTGTAGGTATTTTTATCGGACGTAAAGAAAGTCTGATTCTAGGTTTAATATTCGGGTGTATCTATGATATTGTGTACACAGAATTTTTAGGTATCTATGCATTTGGGCTAGGTTTCATTGGCTATCTCTTTGCATTTTCAACAAAAAGGATTCAAGACAGCATCATTGTTCCGATCGTATTATCATGTGTGGCTATACTCTTTTTTGAATACTATCAATATAGTATTATTCAAATGCTTGGCGTATCAGAATGGTCAGCCGGTCAATTTGCAAAGGATCGCTTGCTGCCAACGCTTCTTTTTAACCTAGCTTTTGCGATCGTAGCCATTATTCCAGTTCGTAAGCTTTGCATGCATGTGAATCACCAAGCAGACCTTCGTCAACGTTAATTCTTATGCCTGAAAAAGAGGACTATTCAGAGACGATGGCGAATGTAGTGAGGGGTTCTAAGCACAATTCGATTAAAACAGTCAAAATCTGAACATCGTTTGCAACGAGAGTGTCTGAGGTGAATAGAAGGTGACGCAAAAAAAACAATTCGTAACGATAAAAGGAACAAAGGATGGTCTTGTCTTTTTATTCGACGAGCATTGTTCCTATGATCGTTTACTTGAAGAATTGAAGGAAAAGCTCAACTCGAATTATTATCAACAAAAAGAAGGTCCAGGTGTCAGTGTACGAGTAGATGTCGGGCGTAGATATTTATCCGACGAGTCAGAAGCAGAACTAAGAAGTGTTATTACGGAAGACCGTGGCTTGACAATTGAAGCCATTGAATCAACCGTCATTTCCATTGAAGAAGCAGAAAGACGGCAACAAGAGAGTCAGTTTTTAACGTTGACGCGTATTGTTCGTTCAGGGCAAGTATTAAAGGTGCGTGGAGATGTGCTTCTCGTTGGTGATATTAATCCAGGTGGAACATTGATGGCAACTGGCAGTATTCATGTTCTCGGAGCGTTAAAGGGCATTGCTCATGCAGGATATGAAGGGAATCGTCAGGCGGTTATTACTGCATCGTTAATGGCACCTGTTCAATTACGGATTGCTTCTGAAATCTACAGCTTTGCTGATATTGACCATGAAGATACATTTATGGAAACCGCGTTTTTAAAGGATGCTACCTCCGAGTTTGTACTTGAACGTGTACAGAGGTTAGCACACATTCGACCAGAGCTTACATCAAATACAAGTCAACTGATCGAGGAGTAAAGGGATCTATAGAGAAAGGGGAATACATGTGGGAGAAGCGATTGTAATTACAAGCGGAAAAGGCGGAGTAGGAAAAACAACCACATCCGCAAACGTTGGGACCGCATTGGCTTTGCAAAATAAAAAAGTCTGTCTGGTGGATACAGATATCGGCTTGCGTAATCTCGATGTTGTAATGGGCCTTGAGAATCGGATTATTTATGATTTAGTTGACGTGGTTGAAGGCCGTTGTCGCTTAAAGCAAGCGTTAATAAAGGATAAACGGTTTGAGTGCTTATTTTTATTACCTGCTGCTCAAACAAAAGATAAAACATCTGTGGATCCAACGCAAATGCAAACGATTATTGAAGAGCTAAAGCAAGAATACGATTATGTCATTATTGATTGTCCTGCAGGGATTGAACAAGGCTTCAAAAATGCAATCTCTGGTGCCGATCGTGCCATTGTTGTTACCACACCTGAACGATCTGCAGTACGTGACGCGGACCGTATTATTGGTTTGCTAGAAAAAGAGGACATTGAGGCGCCTAGACTCGTTGTTAACCGTATTCGTGGGCACATGATGCAAAATGGAGAAATGATGGATGTCGATGAAATTGCAGCGATTCTTGCAATTGAGCTAATTGGCATTGTTGTTGATGACGATGAAGTCATTAAGTACTCGAACAAAGGCGAACCGATTGCATTACATAATGGAAGTAAGGCATCTATTGCTTATCGCAACATTGCTAGACGGATTTTAGGGGAGAATGTTCCACTTCAATCGTTTGATGAGCAAAAAGGGATGCTAGCGAAAATCAAGAACTTCTTTAGAGTTCGATAAAATGATAGGAGGCAAACCCTGCAGTTAATGCAGAGTTTGCCTTTTTTATTGATTGTAAAAGTATCAGTTAATTAGGAATATTTATTATGAATGATTCTTACGTTTAGCTCTATGTCCACCGGGTACACTTCTAGTAACAACAGATATAGGAGTGATAGAGAATGGGTAAAAACATAGCAGTTCTAATTACAGATTATTTTGAGGATGTTGAGTATACAGATCCGGTTAAAGCATATAAAGAAGCTGGTCATTCCATCACAACGATTGAGAACGAGAGTGGTAAGACCGTTACTGGGAAACAAGGAGATGAAAAGGTAACGATCGATAAGGCAATCACTGAAGTAAGTCCTCAAGATTTTGATGCTCTTCTTCTACCAGGAGGCTTCTCACCTGATATCTTACGTGCCGATGAACGGTTTGTTGCTTTTACAAAAGAGTTTGCAGACGCAGGTAAGCCGATCTTCGCCATTTGTCATGGTCCACAATTATTAGTGAATGCAGATGTTCTTAAAGGACGCACGGTGACTGGGTTCACTTCTATTTTAAAAGACCTTGAAAATGCCGGGGCCACTGTTAAAGACGAAGAAGTGGTTGTATGTGGTGGCAATCTCGTAACAAGCCGCACACCTGATGATATTCCAGCGTTCAATCGTGAATCTTTAAAAATCTTAGATGCTTAAATGGCAAATGAAAAGCCAGCAGTTAGGACTGCTGGCTTTTTGTATGTATTTATTTAGAGTCATCGCTTTTACGAGATAAATAAGTAGGACCAATTACCATGCCCTTATCATACTCCTTGCACACATCAAAGATGGTAAGAGCCGCAGTAGAAACGGCAATCATAGCAAGGGTATCAAGAGAGGTTGATGTTTTCGCTTGAACGAAGGATTGTATCGATAATGTATGATTATCCCACGTAAACTCAATTCGAAGAGTATCTGCCGTTTGTGAGTGACAATACGGAATAAATTGTCCTGCATTTTTGGCAGCTAGTGTACCAGCAACCCTGGCAGAATGACAAAGCTCTTCCTCTTGAATTTTTCCTTCCTGGATAAGCGAGTAGATGTGTTTACTACATTCGATGGTAGTATTTGCTATAGCTGTTCGTTCGCTGGCTGATGAGAAGGAACGGGCTAATGAAAAGAAATTTGGTTTGGACGATCGCTTTTGCCTGTTCATTCATTCTCCTCCATTTCAGCTTGTATCCGAACAAACTATACACTGTGTAATCATAATAGAAAACTAGACAAACTGTCAATTAAAGGAGGTCACTTCATCGAAATTCAATCGAACTTTGTAGGTAGATGTATGATCTTGACGGTTTCTTAAACAAGAACCTATGAAACCGATTTAAATAGGAAAGAGACGGAGCTTGAGACATAACTAATAATTCATGAAAAAATGGCGAATGATTCAACTTCGAATCATTCGCCATTCCTGATTTTATTTGAACGAGAGGGAGAACCCGAGACTCCTGCGGAACAAAACGTGGTGAAGACACTGTAGCGGCGCTTTTCCCGCGGAGGGGGCTGAGGCCGTTCTTGTGGGTGCGAGGGATTCTCCTGCAGCGGCTATTGTGCAACGTTTGTGTTTTGCAATCCACATTCATATTATGTCCCAGGCTCGTTCGTATTTTTTAACGATGCTGCTCATACAAATCGGTTTTTGTAACGGACTTAAGCCATGTAATTTCTTCTACCGTCAGCCCAGCCGTTTGCACCGCTTGGATTTGATCGCGTACTTGTTCTGAACTACTTGCTCCTGCAATCACAGAAGCAACCGGTGTGTGTGCTAAGTTATAATGGAAGGCCACATCTATTAGTGAGCGATCGCTTCCAAAGCGCTCCTTAAGCTCATTCTGTAGTGTTTCAAGCTCACTGGTTGTGTAGCTTAAGTATCCCTTATCTGATAAAGACTTGTTTTCATGTAATGGTCGATTACTTAAGATCCCCTTGGCAATGGAACCTCTTGTCACTACACTTACTTGATGCTTAGAGAGCAGATCAAACCACTCTTCAGGTCGACGATCAAGTAAGCTATACTGCATCATGACACTCACTATAGAAGATTTTTTAAGATATTCACGAATGACATTTGGACGAATGGATGAAATTCCGTATTCACGAATAACTCCCTCTTGTTTTAATTCTTCAAACGCTTCAATCGTTTCGTCGATGGGATCATCGATTGTGCCACCATGGAGCTGATACAGATCAATGTAGTCCGTTTGTAGCCGGCTTAAACTATCCTTTACGGCTTGTTGAATATGTTTTTTGGAAGGATCCCACTCCCAACCTTCTTTTCCTTTTTCAAAACGATTTCCACCCTTTGTGGCTAGGATTAAGTCTTTTCGACGAGACTTAATGGCTTTTCCAATGATCTCTTCATTCTCTCCTTGATCATATAGATCAGCGGTATCAATATAATTTACACCCTGGTCAATTGCCTCATCGACAATAGACGTGGCTTTCGCTACATCTGTTCCTAATGACATTCCTCCAAGACCTAGTTCACTTATCGTCAAGTCAGAAGAACCAAGCTGTCTTTTATTCATTGAACTCACTCCTTTTTTAGTATCATCCTCATTCTTTTCCCGATCTTTCTTTTAATCAACCGTCTTCATCTAGAGCGAATGGACATACTCCTGTATCTACAGTCATAAAGTAGAGAACAAGCATATTTGCTAGGATAAGGAGCGTGGCATGGTGTCAAAAGAGCTACAGCACATTCGCAAACGTATGGAGGCAAAACGCAAAGCAAATCGGAACAATCAAAAGGGACCAACCTCTTTTACAAGAATACGACCAAGCGAATCAAAAGTAAAAGAAAGCTTCCCTGTTAAAGCAGAGAATGAACCACCACCACAAAACTCGTTCACGTCAGGTACCTTTGTTTTACGCACCTTTTTTTGTACCTTGGTCTTTGTTGGATTACTCATTATTTATCAGAACGAACAAGCCAGCTTAAACCCAATTAAAAAGGCAGTTAGTCACACATTCGAGCAGGAGTTTCAGTTTGCGGCCATTAGCAATTGGTACGAATCAAATTTTGGACGACCTATTGCACTTTTACCTTCCACTGAACAAGAGCCAACTCAAGTGAAAGAACCACCAGTAAAGGTCACGCCCTATGCAGTACCTGCATCTGGAACTGTTCGTGAAAACTTTGATCAAAACGGTCGTGGGGTAATGATTGAAACGGGAGAGGGGATTGAGGTGCATGCAGCAACAGGAGGCTATGTTACGGATGTCACTGATAAAGAGGACACAGGTAAAACAGTCATACTTCAACATTATGATGGAACCGAATCAACCTATGGAATGTTAAATGAAATTACAGTGAATATTTATGATCACATTCAAGCGGGTAGTCAGTTAGGTACAGTGTCAAACAGTGAAGGAGATAAAGGGATTTATTATTTCGCTCTTAAGAAGGGCGAAGAATATATTAATCCAAACGAAGTGATTTCGTTTGATTAACGTTTGGAGCCTTCTATCGATTGTTCGAATTAACCCTTTTTTTTGGATTGTACTCGCAATCGGGCTTCTTACGGGGTATTTTAGAGAAGCGATCTTACTATTTTTTATCGTCTTTATTCACGAGCTAGGACACGCAGCAGCGGCGGTCCATTTTAAGTGGAAGCTACGCAAGATTGAGCTCCTTCCATTTGGAGGAGTTGCGGAGGTAGAAGAGAGTGGCAACAAACCGATTAAAGAGGAATTGATTGTAATTCTGGCAGGGCCCATTCAGCATCTCTGGATGATTGCCCTCTCCTTTTTACTCGTTCAAACAGGAGGTTGGTCTGCTTACTGGCACGAATTGTTTGTATGGCACAATCTGGTGATACTCTGTTTTAATCTTCTCCCTATCCTTCCTTTGGATGGCGGGAAGCTGGTCCAGCTATGGTTTATGGAACGATGGTCTTACAAAAAAGCACATCTTGCATCAATCATTAGCTCGGTGTCCGTTTTATTCATTGTGGCGATATGCACATTCATTCTTCCATTTCATTTAAACATGGTTCTTGTTTTACTATTTTTGATTATTAACAACTATCTTGAATGGAAACAACGGCATTACCGCTTTATGCGTTTTTTAACAGAGAGAAATCATCTGCCGAATGTTGAGGCCAAACCACTGGGTGTAGCCGTTTCACCAAATCTTTCAGTTCGTGAAGCCGTGCGATTATTAAGACGAGGCTATCGACATGAATTCATTTTTGAAAATCAGAAGCAGCAAGTGTCAGAGTCTCTCGTTTTGCAAGCACTATTTGATCGAAAGCTGACGGAGCCACTACACTCGTTAACGACAGTCCCTCCACGTATAAATTCCATTGAAGTTAAGGTACAATAGGTTTAGATAGGGAATAGAGGGAGTGTCTTCTTAGTGGGTAAGCTAGTCATTAATGCAGCGACACGTGAAAAAAGAGCTGCTGTTATAGAAAATGAGCAAGTTGTCGATTTGATGATCGAGCAGCCACATCAACACCGAATAGTGGGTGCGATCTATAAGGGAAGAGTGGAGAAGGTTCTTCCGGGAATGCAAGCAGCATTTGTGAATATCGGTCGTGAGAAAAATGCGTTCCTATATAGAGATGATCTACTCTCCTTTTATTGTAGTCAGGAGAGTAGTGAAAAAAAGAAGGATAAAAGCATTTCTCATTATGTTCATCAAGGAGAAGAACTAATCGTTCAGGTGACAAAAGAAGAGATTGGGACTAAAGGGTGTCGGGTAACAAATGTCGTAACTGTACCAGGCCACCACTTGGTGTATCTGCCTCATAGTGAGTATATTGCAGTGTCTAAGAAATTTAAGACATCTGAGAGTAGAGAGCAATGGAGATTAAAGGCTGAACAGTGGGTGAGTCATCCAGAGGGTTTAATTCTTCGTACAGCAGCTGAAGCCCAAACGGAATCAGCTCTCGTTGCAGAATTAGAGGAATTACGAAAAGAGTGGCAGCAAGCTGTGCAGAACGCTAAGTCAAAGCGAGTACCTGCACTGATTTTGCCTGCCCCAGGTTTTATAGATCAAACGATAAAGGACTATGCATCAAGCGGTCTGACCGAAATCGTTGTGGATGATGTGGCTGGAAAAAAACGAATTGATCAGTTTTTAGCGTTTATGCAGCTCTCTGTAAAAACAACCTTATATCGTGATCGGCAAAATATCTTTTCTGCATTTGGAATTGATCGGCAGCTCGACCTTGCTACTAGGCGACAAATTTGGTTGAAAAGTGGAGCGTTTTTGGTGTTTGATCAAACAGAAGCAATGACGGTAGTGGATGTGAATACAGGCAAATTCACTGGGAAAACCAAGCTCGAGGATACTGTATTAAAGGTGAATTTGGAAGCAGTAGATGAGATTTGCAGACAAATGCGTCTTCGCGATCTTGGGGGAATCATCCTAATTGATTTTATTGATCTGCGAAACGAGGCACATAAAGCTAAGCTTACCAAGGCACTTGAGGCAACACTAAGAAAAGACCGGACACAAACAAGTGTACGAGGTTTAACAAAGCTGGGTCTTATGGAGGTTACGCGGAAGAGAGTAAAAGAGAGTCTGCAAAAAAGTTTACAAACAGAATGCCCGGTTTGCAGAGGGACAGGCTATCTTCTTTCAATGGAATCATTAGCCTTTAAAATTGAAAGAGAGCTTTGGGAGTATCGTGATCAGGCAGAGGCTGTTGTGATTGAACTTCCGAGGCAGGTTCAACCGATTCTTTTTGGGGAAGGAGACGAACATAAAAACCGTCTTGAGCAAACGCTTGGATTTGAGCTTTTTACTGTGCACCCAAACAATTCTCATTCCCACTCGTATGCGATTCAATATGTAGGAGAAAAAGCTGAAGCAGAGCGCCTCATAAGCACGCATTAAACCTGTTCGGACGTGCGAAATTATATTGACTTCATATTTTTGTTTGTGATATGATGGAACATGTTAGTGATTTGGTTGCACCCAAAGAACTACAACCGCTCGGAACAGGTTTTTAAAAGGGACTTTGTTTCCTTACCTGAAATGGCGAGTCTGAGTATATAAGGAGGTGCAGATATGTACGCAATTATTGAAACAGGTGGAAAACAGTTAAAGGTTCAAGCTGGAGACACAATCTACATCGAAAAGCTTTTTGCTGATGTTGATGAAGTGGTAACGTTTGATAAAGTTCTTTTCGTTAGTGGAGATGAAACAAAAGTTGGAGCTCCATTAGTAGAAGGTGCTACTGTTACTGGTAAAGTTGAAAAACACGGCCGTGACAAAAAAATCATCGTTTACAAAATGAAAGCTAAGAAAAACTACCGTCGTAAGCAAGGTCATCGTCAGCCATACACTAAAGTAGTGATCGACGCTATCAACGTGTAAGGTTTGATATGATTAAAGTTCGTATAAATCGACTTGCAACAGGTCGCATTGCATCTTTTTCAATGTCGGGACATGCTGAATCAGGTCCTTATGGTCATGATTTGGTATGTGCCGGAGCTTCTGCCGTTTCCATTGGCGCAGTAAACGCTGTTCAGGTCTTATGCCAAACAGAGCTTATTGTTGAAATGGAAGACGATGGAGGGTATTTAAGCTGTACAGTGCCAGACTCTTTAACGGAAGCGCAGCATAGAGATGTGCAGCTTCTTCTTGAAGGAATGGTTTTGTCACTTAAATCAATGGAAGAAGAATATGAAGCATTCATATCCATAACAGACAGGAGGTGAATTTTCATGTTGAAAATGAATCTACAATTTTTCGCATCCAAAAAAGGGGTAGGTAGTACAAAGAACGGTCGTGACTCTGAGTCTAAACGTCTTGGTACGAAGCGTGCAGATGGTCAATCTGTAACGGGCGGAAGCATCCTTGTTCGCCAGCGTGGTACTCGTATCTATCCTGGAACGAATGTTGGAAAAGGTGGAGATGACACTCTTTTTGCGAAAGTGGACGGCGTTGTGAAATTCGAACGTGTTGGTCGTGATCGTAAGCAAGTTAGTGTATATCCAGCATCTTAATGATTAAAGCTCTCTCACTCAGGTGATAGAGCTTTTTTTGTTGTGCTTGGGGTATGTACATCACGCTATGTCAAAAGTCTGATAACTTAACATTTTATCGTTACAATTTAGAAATCTATTTTATGAATATGAAAAAAATGGAATTAACCTATTACCATTCGAGTGTTAAAAGAGTATTTTACCAATTTCTCTGTTAAAAGACTTTGATGTGATATAAAATAAAAGGGCATACAATGAGTTGTCAGTCACTTCCGTTTTTCTGGAATCGTCCCTCAATTGTAGCAACAAAGAATGCGGAAAAAGATTGAATAGAAGGAGTCGTGATTTAACATGAAATCAACAGGTATTGTTCGTAAGCTTGACCAACTTGGAAGAATTGTTATACCAAAAGAATTAAGAAATATGCTTGAAATTGAAATCAAGACGCCTCTAGCGATCTTAGTTGATGGGGAGCAAATCATTCTTGAGAAGTATCAGCCGTACCGTGCATGCATGGTGACTGGAGAAAGCTCAGATGACAACATTTCTCTAGCAGATGGCCACATTATTCTTAGTCCAGAAGGCGCTGAGAAAGTGATGAACGAACTACAAAAATATATGGATCAAAAGTAAATCTAGTAGACTGACTTTCAAAAGAAAGTCAGTCTAAAATTAACCTTATCCTTCGTAACACGAAGTAAAGAATGAAATAGAGAGGTGTGGCAGAATGAAAGCCTATATTAACGCAACGGTATGGACAGGATTTGAATACATAGAAGAAGCACAGCTTGTTATAAATGGAGGAAAAATTGAGGCCATTGGTCGTGATGTAACGATACCCTCTGAAGCTGAAATCATTGATCTTTCAGGTAAATATGTAACACCTGGTTTAATAGATGTACATACCCACTTAGGTGTGCATCCTGAAGGACTTGGGATTGAGGGACATGATTTTAATGAAACCTCAGATGCATCTACACCATATGTCCGTTCATTAGACGGAATTAGCCCACAAGATAAAAGTTTTATAGAAGCAAGGAAAAATGGTGTCACAACGGTTCAAATTTTACCTGGTAGCGCAAATGTCATTGGTGGCGAAATCGTTGCCGTTAAAACGATTGGGCATGTGGTAGATGAAATGGTTATAAAGAGTCCATCGGGTATGAAAGCTGCGTTAGGTGAAAACCCTAAAAAAGTTCATGGGTCAAAAGGAAAGTCTGCAGTTACACGTATGGGTGTAGCAGGTCTATTACGAAAAGAATTAATGCGAGCAGAGGATTACCAGAAGTCACTTGAAAATGGTACGGTGACATCACGTGATCTTGGCTTAGAACAACTTGCAAAAGTGATTCGTCGTGAGATTCCACTTAGAGTTCATGCGCACCGTGCGGATGATATTGCAACGGTGCTTCGTATAAAAAATGAATTTAATATAGATGTCACGATTGAGCATTGCACAGAGGGTCATTTAATCGTAGATCACCTTGCAAACAACCCTGTTCCCATTGCAGTAGGACCAACCATGTCAGCAAAATCAAAACAAGAGCTTGCAAACAAAGCGTGGGATACGATGGTTCTGTTTGAAGAACGTAATATTCCGTTTGCTATGACTACTGACCATCCAGTTGTTACGATTGATCATTTATTAACAACAGTAAAAACGGCTGTAAATCATGGATTATCTGAAGAAACGGCCTTAAAGGCAATCACTAGCCAAGCAGCTGTTCACATAGGACTAGCTGATCAGGTCGGTTCACTAAAAGAAGGACTAGATGCTGATCTGGTCATTTGGAACGATTCCCCGTTTCAGCTTATGGCTAAGGTAGAACAAACGTTGATCAATGGAGAAACGGTCTATAATCGCGAAAAGCAATAGGTTTATAATGGATAGTTGAAGGCTATACTAGTAAGGAAAGTTCTTTTGTTTTAACTAGACAAATTGCTTTCCTTTCTTTTTTTTAGTCTCACAATCGGTTATACTAGAATAGAATAAATGGAAAGTTATAAGCAGGGAGGAGCTTACAGGTGGGACACCTGGATTTTTTAAATGATGCTGAAACTGCTGATGTTAAGCGCTTACAAAAAAGAGTGATTGAGGCGAATGATGAGCGATTACGCAAGCGCTCCATTACTCAAATTATTTTAATTATTGAACGAGCTAGGCTTCGAGAACAACATGATCATTGTAAGATATAAGTAAGATATACGAACAATTTAGATAGAACAATGTGCCACCTTTGTTAGGTGGTATTTGTTTTTTTAGGAGGGGAGAACAATCAGTACAAAAAGAAAGCTAACAAACGAATTGATTCAAATATGTAAAAAACGGATGGAACCATACGCGTGTACTGGATTCCTAATGGGAGCAGGTAAAAAAGACGCAGAGATTATGCTTATAGGGGAAGCACCAGGTCGACAAGAAGTTATTGAGAATAGACCCTTTATCGGCAAAGCGGGCCAAGTTATGGATGACTATTTTACCTGGCTAGGTTTAACAAGAGCGGATGTGTACATAACGAGTGTGATACGTAGCCGTCCCTATCAAAAATCAAAACCGGGTTACGATAAACCAATCGAACAGCGTGGGAATCGTACACCGAATCAAGCAGAAATTTTGGCACATGCACCGTTGCTCGACGCACAAATAGAGGATGTAGCTCCTAAGGTGATTGTCACATTAGGAGGAGTCGCTTTTAGAAGGGTGACAGGTATGAAGGAGCGCTTAACGGATATTCATGGAACCCCCTTTCAATCAAAAATCCTTAAGCTAGAATCACTGAACAGCAATCGATACATTCCATCCGATCAAACCTACACCATTTTCCCAACTTTTCACCCAGCCTCTATCTTCTACAATCAAAAGCTAAAGGCTGCAATAGAAGACGATATGCGAAAGTTAAAAGACTACTTAACTATGAGTAAAGTTAAATGAATAAATAAAGGCAAAGGATTCTGTCACAGAATCCTTTGCCTTATGTTCTCTTCTAACAAGTTTAATCATGTCGATAATAAGATAAATCCTCTTGTAGCTGTTGGTTTAATCCAGTTAAACTTTCAGCGGCTTTTGCTACATTTTGAATGGCATTTCCTTGTTCTTCTAACGATGCAGACATTTCCTCAACAGAAGCGGCTGTTTCCTCAGACACACTTGAAGCGTGTTCAATCGCTTCTTGAATCGTATCAGTAGATGTTGTTACATGGGTTAATTCAGATTCTAGTTGTTTTATCGTCGTAGCGATATTAGATATAGCTGTATCAATTTCTATAAATTCATCGGAAGTCTGTTTAACAGCCTTACTAAGCTCAGTAGAATACGTACTTGTTTCTCCCATTAATAATACGGTTTTTTCTGTTTCTTTCTCGATGCTGTCAATCATTTGTTTGATTTCATTCGTACGAATATTTGCTTGTTCCGCGAGCTTTCTCACTTCACTTGCTACAACGGCAAAGCCTCGACCGTGTTCTCCCGCACGAGCAGCTTCAATGCTTGCATTTAAAGCTAATAGATTCGTTTGCTCAGAAATACTTGTGATAACAGCTGTAATACTCGAGATATCTTGTATTTTTAAGTAGAGATTCGTAATGCCGACACTTATACGGTCTGAAGCATCTAAAGAAGCCTGATTCGATGTCTCAAGCGTTGAAATGATTTCTTTCCCTTTTGCTACAGCATGACCTGAACGGTTTGCTGCCTCATTCATTACTTCCTTCTGCTCATTCATGGCAGACACAGACTGAAGCAAGCCGCTAGTTTGTGTTGTTGTTTGCTCTAAGTGTGTTGCTTGTTCTTGAGTTCCTGAGCGGATCTCATCAATTGCTCGTACAATTTCTTCACTACTAGCTGATGTTTCTTCAGAGATGGCAGAAAGATCTGTTGCTTGATCAAGTACACTTGAACCTTTTTCCTGTAAGCTTGAAAGTAAGGTTTTTAATTGCTTAGACATTGAATTAAAGGCGTGGCCTAGCTGACCAATTTCATCAGGTCCTGTAGGTAATTCACTTACTTGAAGATTGCCATCAGAAATCTGATTAGCTACATTGGCTACTTGACCCAATGTACGAACTTTCTTACGTATAACAAAGTAGGTTAGAACAAAAACAACCACTGATATAATGCTGATTACCCAAATCATGAAGACACCAAATGCGTCTACCTCTTCATAAAATTCGCTCGTAGTAGCTGTCATTCCGATGTGCCAATTCCACGGTTCAAAATATGTCATATACGCAATTTTATCAACAATTTCTCCATTTTCCTGAGTCCGTTCATATTCTGTATAACGGTTTTCTGCAGCTTCTTGCGTAGCAGAAGCCACCAGCATTTCTTGAACTTTTGTATCGTTCGGAATTTCTCCGATCGTAGAAGTAGGATGAAGCTGTACAGTGTAATCTTCTAAATAAGCCACCATGTAGCCATCAACCTTGTACGAAACGTTTGCTTGGCTGATATCATAACCAGAATCTGTTTTTGGCCCGGAAATGAGGACTCGAGCACGTTCCTGTGCTTCGTCGAGTGTTAATGTACCCGCTTCCACATCCATTTGTAATGATTCAAGCAATGATAGGGCAGCATCAACTGAATGCTGAATATCTAGCTTGCCTGAGTTTGTTAACTGCTCTTTGGCAAATAAATAACCCATGCCTGCTGTTAATGCAGTAGAAACAATTAAAGAAGCTACAATAAATAGAGTAAGTTTAACTGAGATGCGCTGTAACAATCTTTTTTTCTTTTTCAAGTGTGTATCCCTCCATACTCCATCTATCGTCAGAAAATCTGTCGTTATGAATAGGGTGTGAAATTATATTTTTGAAGCATGGAGGGTGAAAAAAAAAGAAAATCGTCTGGTTAATTAAACGATTTCCTTTTTAATCGCATTTGATAAATCATAGTGTGATAAGTCAATCGAGGACTCTTCATCCATAGCTAATTTAGCTAATTCTGCTCCAACGTACGGTCCCATTGTTAATCCAGATGCACCTAATCCATTCGCTACAAGAACAGAAGGAAGGTTTGGGACTCGTCCGATGACCGGAAGAAAATTAGGGGTGAAAGGCCTAAAGCCAACTTTGACGGTTTGAACAGTTGCGTCTGCAAGACCCGGTGCATTGTGAAGGGCTTTAGTTAATAATTCTGAGACGCCAGCTGCTGTCACACGTGGATCAAATCCAACTTCGTCTTCATGAGTCGCACCAGCAACCACTCGACCATTTGGAAAAGCTAGAAGGTATTGATCTCCTTGTGGCATGATGACAGGCCAATCTTCTGTTGCTTTAGACTCCATATCAAGGTGAAGAATCTGCGCCTTTTGAGCCTTGACCTCAAAGTTTATTCCGAGCGGAGCTAGTAGTTCATCTGCCCAAGCGCCAGCTGTTACGATAAGATGATCGGAATCATAATCTACATCATCAACTTGTACAATAGCCTGATTTTCATGCTTCTGTAAAACGGCATCTCCAAAGACGTATTTTGCTCCGTGTCCTACAGCAGCTCGCACTAATGCATCCTTTAGAGCGCCGCCGTCTACTCGTGCTGCTCCACTTACATGCACACCTTCAACACCCTCTGCTATAGGAGGAAATAGTGCTTGAACCTCTTCAGCTGATAGGCGTGTAATCTCACCTATTTCCGGTGCATCAACCTTTCGCTTTTCAGCTCGCTTAATCAGATCGTCAAGCTTTTTAGAATCGGCGTGTAAGCTAATCGCTCCGACCTCTGCATAACCAGTATTCGATTCTCCGTCTGCTTCTAATTTACGAATCAGAGAAGGGTAGTAGGCGGCTCCTGCCTTCACTAATGAATACCAGGCTTTGTTTCGCCTCTGAGAGATCCACGGGCAAATGATTCCAGCGGCTGCCTGCGTTGCTTGGCCAGGTTCTTCGCGATCGATTATTGTCACATCTGCTCCAAGCCTTGCAAGATGATAGGCTGTCGATGCTCCGAGAATGCCTGCCCCGATAATGACATGTTTTTTCATACAATGTACCCCATTTCTAATCAAACATAAAAAAGGTGAGACTGGCTCACCCTTATTGTTCGCGTAATTCATGTAATTGATCTGCTTTGAAAATTCCTTTCTCTGTTACGATTGCTGTAATTAAGGAATGATCGGTTACATCAAAAGCAGGGTTATAGGTTTTAACATTCTTAGGTGCCATAGGTTCAGTATACCACTTTGATGTAATTTCTTCAGCCGAGCGTTCTTCAATGACAATTTCTTGTCCCGTTTGACACTCAAAATCAATCGTCGAAGTAGGGGCACATACATAAAAAGGAATGCCGTAATGCTTTGCAAGAATGGCAACACCTGATGTTCCAATTTTGTTCGCAGTATCTCCGTTTGCAGCGACTCGGTCGCACCCAACAAGTACAGCTTGAATTTTACCCTCACTCATAACAATTGAAGCCATGTTGTCACAAATAAGCGTGACATCAACATTTGCTTCAGAAAGCTCCCAAGCGGTTAATCTTGCACCTTGAAGCAAAGGACGAGTTTCATCAGCAAATACGTTAAAATCATAACCTTTTTGCTGCCCGAGATAGATCGGAGCCAGTGCGGTACCGTATTTAGCTGTTGCGATTGTTCCAGCATTACAATGAGTTAAAATGCCGAAGCCAGGTTCAAGAAGAGTGAGGGCATATTCACCGATCGCTTCACATACTTGTTCATCCTCTAATTGAATCGCTTTTGCTTCTTCTCGTAATCCGGTAATAACTACTTCAATTCCATTTGAATGATTGAGTAATTGTTCAAATCGAGCTTCCATTCGGTTGAGTGCCCAGAATAAATTCACGGCAGTAGGGCGGGACGAGGTAAGGTACGCTTTACTTTTAAGAAACGTATGTCTTAGCTCATCCATTGTATTTGCGGAACTATGCTTTACTGCTAAGTACACTCCGTATGCGGCTGCAATTCCAATGGCAGGTGCGCCGCGTACTTTTAGTTGAACAATGGCATCCCAAACGTCCTCCGGTTTTCTTAATTCCTCGTATACCTTTTGGCCAGGAAGAAGGGTTTGATCTAATATCACCAAAGCCTCTCCATCATCAGATAGACGAACGGATTGAATGACATCAATAAGCTGTTTCATTTACTATCTCTCCTTACGCATATTCACTAATGACACGAGTGAAATCTTCTCCATGAAAGAAATCCTGTCTATTTAAAATAAACACCTTTGCCGCCTTCAAGCACGCTATCTCAGCAGCTGCTCGTTTGGTCGGATTCGTTATACTTGTAAGGTCTTCAACAGGTGCGAGACCAATGACTCTGCGTGCAAGCTCAAGACCTACAACAGCAGCCGTGTCTGTAAGTAATTCCTCCAAATAATATTCTAAGAACCCAGGGTATTCGGCGACTCGTTCTGTGACTTGATCATAAAAGGCATATGTGAACTTTTCCTTAAATTGATCAATAATTTCTCGAATCGTTGTAAGTACATACGATGTATACGATTCACGTTCAACCGGATCATCAATCGTTTGTTCACCATTAACATAAGCAAAGATTAAATTAGCAATGATATTACCGACGTCGTAGCCAGCTGGTCCATAAAAAGCAAATTCTGCGTCAATCACTTTTGTTTGGTTTTCTGTTACAAAAATCGATCCAGTGTGGAAATCACCATGAATGAGTGACTGAGCTTTCGTTAAAAATTGAAACTTGAGTTTAGCCGTCTCTAACGCTAATTGTTCATCTCCCCAAAATTCTTCTTGAACATAAGGAAGAGTCTCGCTAAATACTTCATTTCGTGGGCAGTCGTAAAATGGTTCTGTATACACTAAATCTTCTGTTATCTCACAGAGCTCAGGGTTAATAAAGGCTTTTACTTGCTCCTTCTTATCTTTATGATTAAGTACAAGATCGGACGTTAAGAGCAATGTTTGAACGAGAAATGTGGAAAGATGATCGCTAAGCAACGGAAACGTTTGTTTATGCAAAAATGCTTTTCTGAGAATGGTGTAATCCGAAAGGTCCTCCATCACGGTACAATTCATAACGGGATCATAATGATAGACCTCTGGTACATATTCGGGAACTAGTTCTCCTTGTATTTTTAGGATATCATGTTCAATTCGATTCCGATCGGGTGACACTTTAAACTCGTCGGAAATTCTGGCAACAGGACCAGCTTGCTTAATGATAACTGATTGAGAGGTTTGTGGATCGACTAATCGAAAGACATAATTTAAGTTCCCGTCACCAATCTCTTCACATGTGATAGTAGAGTCTTCGGGAAAGATTGATAAGGTTTTGGCGTATTCAATGGCTTCTGTTTCTGTCATTGTGAAGTAACGATCAGTAAAGGTTGTCACAGGAATTCCTCCATTTACTTTAATTTATAATAGGTAATGGCAAGGGCGAAAGCGAGTACGGAGCCTTTTACAATGTCCATCGCATAATAAGGAACACTCAACATCACAAGCCCGTTTGCTAACACACCGATTAGAATAGCTCCAATAAAGGTACCTATGGCATTCGGTTTGCCAGCACCAAAGACAGCAAAGCCTATAAAGGCCGCAGCCACAGCGTCCATTAAATACGAGCCACCGGCATTAATTTCTGCGGTCATGACCCTGGAAGCTAAGACGATTCCACCGAGAGCGGCAAAAAAAGCAGAAAGAAGGTAAGCTAACACTTTATATTTATTAACGGCAATTCCTGATAGCCTTGCTGCTTCTTCGTTTCCGCCGATTATATAAAGGCTTCGGCCATGTTTTGTATAAGTTAAAAACAGATGAACAAAAACAACGCAGATTAACATGATGATAATAATGTAGGGTACCTGCCCAATATTTGAAAAGAATGAAGGGATGGAACCTTCTGCGTAACTTCCATCTGACATGATCATGTTTTCAGAGATAGTGGCCCCCCTGGTGTAGGTAAGAGCAACACCTTGAATAATAAACATCGTCGCTAACGTCATGAGCAAGTCCGGAATTTTAATTTTGACAATCATAAATGCATTAAATAATCCAACTACTAAACAAGCAATGATAGCAATACTTACACTTACAAGAGTTGCTTGTGAATACCAAACAAACATAGACATGACAACAGCGTTGGACAATGAAGCGGTGGAACCAACGGATAAATCAAATCCTCCCACTGCCAATGAGATCGTTATACCAATTGCAATGATTGTGACAATGGAGATCGACCTCAGAATGGTGATGACATTACTCGTCTGCAAAAAAGAAGAATTTGCTAGCGAGAAGCCGACAATTAATAAAAGGATAAGGATGATCGTTCCATAGCGATACAAAAATTGAAAGATAGTGAAAGATGAAGAATGGTTCACATCGGGTTCAGACATCTTGATTTCCTCCAGTAGAAAGGTAGAGAAGCTCTTCTTCGCTTGTCTCTGCCGTTCGTAATTCCTTAACAATTTGTCCATCATAGAGAACGTAGATCCGATCTGTCATACCAATCACATCTGCTAATTCACATGAGGCATAGATGACCCCTTTTCCACGCGCAGCAAGCTCATGAATAATAGTAAAAATATCTTTTCTGGCTCCTACATCTACCCCTTTGGTTGGTTCATCAAAGATATACACATCTGCATCAGTGGCTAACCACTTTCCAATTGCGACCTTTTGTTGATTACCACCTGATAAATGCTGGACTAGGGTATCGGCGGTTGGGGTTTTAATACTTAGATCTGAAATGATTTTGGTTGCACTCTTTTTCTGTGTTGATCGATTGAGCCATCCAAGCAGACTACTATGTTTTTTTAGTGTAGAGGCTGTTACATTTGTTTGAATGGATTCTTGAACCATTACACCTTCTTTTCGACGCTCCTCTGGTATAAGTGCCAAGCCAGATTTGACGGCCTGATAAGGAGAATAAAAGGTCACAGTATGGCCTTTAAATGTAAGGGATCCAGACTTGGTCGGGCTTGCCCCAAACAACAGTTTACAAAGCTCTGTTTTGCCTGCACCAACCAATCCCGCAAGGCCAATAATCTCCCCACCTCGAACATGAAGAGAAGCCTGTTGGACCTTGTGGCCATCTGAAAGTGAATCTGCAATGAGTAATGACTCTCCGATTGTGGAAGAACGATCGGGATATTGTTGTCTTAATGGTTCTCCCAACATATCTTCAACTACTTGATTGATGGAAGTGTTTGAAGACAGGTTAGTAGATACATGGCGTCCGTTTTTCATGACTGTAATCGTGTCACATATCTCAAAAAGCTCTGGAAGACGATGAGAGATAAATACAACAGCAACTTGTTTCGCAAGTAATTCGCGTACTATTGTGAAGAGGCGATTTGTCTCAGTTAAACTGAGTGGTGCTGTCGGTTCATCCAAAATGAGCAAGCGACATTCTGACATAACGGCTGCTGCGATTAAAACCATTTGCTTCTCTGCAAGCGAAAGCTCACTTACTAGCTTTTTTGACGAAATGTTAATCCCTAAAGAACGCAAAGAAGTTGACGCTTTTTCGTGGAGTGATTTCCACCGTATGAATGTACGGCTTTTCTTTTTACCATACTCACGCATCAGGATGGTTTCTCCAACCGTCGCATAGGGGACTAAAGCTGTATCCACTTCTTGATGAACAATTTGAATGCCTTGCTGCTGCGCTTCTTTTACTGACCGAATGGAAATATGTTCACCGTCTACTAAAATGGTTCCTGTGTAATGGGGAACGCCACCTGATAAGACATTCATTAACGTTGACTTTCCCGCGCCATTTGCACCAATTAATGCATGCGCAGATCCGCTTTTAATTGTAAATGATGCCGCGTCAAGTGCCCGAACTCCTGGATACGTAACTGAAATGTTGTTCATTTGTAATTCCATAACATCACCTACTGCTTGTTATGTTCTTTTAATGTTTTCATCCAGTCTTCCTCAAAGGCCTCTGATTGACCCCATCCTGGGATGACCTCAGATAAAGAAACCATATTCACACCTGATGCCTCATTTAGCTGATCGCTTGAAATTAGGGAAGCTTCTAAATCATAGAATTGAGGCGTCTCTTCATCAGCCAACTTCTTTGCAAGAAGTCGTAAGTTAATCGTTCCAATTAATTTTGGATCAACAGCAGCCGTGTATTGCCATGTCGTTTGATCCTCTTGCATAATCTGAAGGTCAGCGTTTGATACATCAATACCATAAATGTTAATTTCATCACGACCAGCTTCTTCAAGTGCGCGAGCTGCACCGATAGCAAATGCATCCCATGTTGCAAAAATGGCATCAATTTCACCTTCAGGGTATTTGTTTAAAAGGGCGGCTACAGCATTTTGAGTTTGGGTAGAAGTATCTTCAGAGGCTACGCCAAACCGTTCTAATTCATTGATACCTGGATTCTCAGCAAGCACTTCTTGATAAACCGCATCGCGTCGAACCATTGGTGGGAACCCGTCAACCCATAAATAAAGGATGTTAGCTTCTTCGTTGTAATCCTCCACTAACTGATTTAATGCTAGAGTAGCAAGCTCCTCATCATCCTGAGAAGTAAGTGTGACACCTTCAATAGACTCAAGTTCAGGATTGGAATCAAACGTAACGACTTCAATTCCTTTATCTACTGCTCGTTTTACCGCATCCACTGTTGCAGCATCATCACCGTGGGAGAGAATGAGTCCATCATAATTGGCATCAATGGCTTGCGATATGGCATCATGGTAACTTGCTGTATCACCGTTTGCCATAAATGTATCTACTTCAAAGCCTAAAGCTTTACCTTCTTCTTGAACGCCGGCGAGATATTGTGCCGTATGATCATCGCCTCCAATCTTACGAATGACCTTAACTTTAGCCCCTTTACCTTCAGCGAAACGCTCTGGTACACCTTCCAATTGAACATCAGCTTGAGCTTCTTGGGCAGAGTCATCTCCACACCCAGTTAGTAAAAATAAAGCGGCAGTTGTTGCTCCAATTGTTGTGAATCCAAATGATTTTCTCATCTTCTCATCTCTCCATTTATAAAAAATAAATTAAAAAAGCCTCTTTCATGAAAGAAAGAGGCTTGATCACTAGGATTCAACCTCTTATCTTTCAGACTCAGCATGAGTCTGTTGGATGTAGCACCGTGCCTTAAAACCTTAAAGGTTTTCATTCTCATAAGTGAGAATGAGTAGGTCGGTTGCCGGGCTTCACAGGGCCAATTCCCTCAGCCAGCTCTCGATAAGAGTTACATATTCAATTAATGAAGAAGTTACCTTCATTTTCCCAATCAGAGTAATTGGTTTAAATATTACGAGGAAAGAATTCAGTTGTCAATAGATTCTGATAAAATGATTTTTGCTAATTGACAGAATAGATGTACACTGTCATAATCCTTAGTAGATTTATCAACATTACAAAACAAATAATGATTTTACTCTTATGAAGAGCTGGTGGAGGGAAGATCCCGATGATACCCGGCAACCTGTTTTGACGATTATGTCCATTCAAGGTGCTAATTCTCACAAGATCACTTGGTAGATAAGAGGACAAGATAAACAATGACTACCGTCCTCTTTTTCATTTAAGAGGACGGTTTTGTTTGTATGGAGAGGAGACGATTTATGAGTTTTATAACTGTTACTTACCGAGTATTTGATCAAAAACATGATCTCCATAAAAAGGCAGAGTCCATTGCACTTGGTTTAACGATTGGTTCATGGACGCATTTACCAGCACTTGAAAAAAAGCAGCTACAGGCTCATAAGGGCGAGGTGGTAGAAGTCGTTGAAGAAGAATCAGCCGAACAAACCACTAGATACTTTAAGGATTCACGCACCACGGGGCGCATCAAAATCGCGTATCCATTGGCCAATTTTTCAAACGATCTTCCTGCTATCCTAACAACTGTTTTTGGAAAGCTATCACTTGATGGAGAAATAAAGTTAATTGATATAGAATTTCCGCCAGAGCTAGAGCAATCTTTCCCTGGTCCTGCATTTGGAATTGATGGCGTCAGGGAATTAGTTCGTGTATATGACCGTCCTCTTGTTATGAGTATTTTCAAAGGGATGATCGGCAAGGGTACGCAAGAATTTAGTCAGCAATTATCGGATCAACTTCTAGGTGGGGTTGATTTAGTAAAGGATGATGAGATTTTATTTGAAAATCCATTAACGCCTTTTCATCAAAGAGTGGAGATCGGAAGCAAGATTATACGTCAAATTCATGAAGAGACCGGAGAGAAAAAGCTCTATGCAGTCAATCTAACTGGTCGAACATTTGAACTAAAGGAGAAGGCAAAACAAGCAGTAGAGAATGGAGCTACAGCACTATTATTTAATGTGTTTGCCTACGGGTTAGATGTCTTACAGGCATTAGCAGAAGACGCTGACATACATATCCCAATCATGGCACATCCAGCGGTGTCCGGGGCATATACGGCTTCACCGTTTCATGGCATATCAAACCGTGTGTTGCTAGGAAAGCTATTGCGATTGGCAGGAGCCGATCTAGTGTTGTTCCCATCTCCTTACGGTAGTGTTGCCCTTGATAAGTCAGAAACAGATGCGATTGCACATGCATTGACAGAAGACGGTCAACTTAAAAAGGCATTTCCTGTGCCATCTGCCGGTATCCATCCAGGACTAACTCCAAAGCTGATTCATGACTTTGGTCGTGATTGTGTGATTAATGCGGGGGGCGGAATTCATGGGCACCCAAGTGGCGCGCGATCCGGCGCGAAGGCATTTAGAGATGCGATTGATGGCGTGATTCATACGTCCTTAGCGAATGCAGCAAAGGAATCATCTGAGCTTAACGCAGCGCTTGAATTATGGGGGAGTTAGAAATGAGTGAGGAAATGAGAAAGACACCTATTATTTTTTGTGATTTTGATGGCACAATTACAACAAAAGATAATATTATCGCCATCATGCAATACGTCAATCCTCCTGGGTGGGAGGAAATAAAGGATGACATTCTAGCTGAGCGTGTCTCTATTCGTTCAGGAGTGGGCAAGCTCTTTCAATTGATTCCATCGAGTAAAAAAGAAGAGATTATTGAATTTGTGTTAGAGCAGGCAAATGTACGTGAAGGATTTCAAGAGTTTCTTCAATTTGTAAGAGAGCATCACATTCCGCTGAAAATCGTAAGTGGGGGAATTGACTTTTTTGTAGAGCCTGTTCTTAAGCCTTTTGGAATCACTCATAGCCTGTACTGCAATGGAAGTCGTTTTGATCAACCGACCATTCACATTACGTGGCCTCATCGTTGCGACTCGCTTTGTTCCAATGACTGTGGATGCTGTAAACCAACAATCCTAAGACATTACCCAAGTGAGACATACTACAAAATTGTGATTGGAGATTCCATTACAGATTTGCAGGCAGCAAAAGAAGCGGATGAAGTCTTTGCATGTGGATCATTTTTGTTAGAGAAATGTCGTGAGCTATCTTTAAAGCATTCAGCGTTTACAAGCTTTCATGAAGTGATTCATCATCTCGAAGCAAGGCGGGAGGAGGTCATACGTTGAAAGGAATACAGCTTTCATATGAGTCACAATGGAAAGAGTTAGCGGATATTAAGGATGAATTGGCTGCGCGTGATTGGTTTCCTGGCACCAGTGGAAATCTTTCAATTAAAGTGACAGATTCTCCGCTACAGTTTCTTGTAACAGCTAGTGGTCGAGATAAACGAAAGAGAACCCCAGAGGACTTTTTGCTAGTTGATGAGTTCAGCCAGCCCATAGAGGATCATCAATTAAAACCCTCAGCGGAAACGATTCTTCATCAACGAATCTATGAAAAAACAGATGCAGGATGCTCTCTCCATGTACATACGGTTGCTAATAATGTGGTTTCAGAGCTGTATGCAGATGAGGGAGAAATGACCTTTCGTCAGCAAGAACTAATTAAAGCTTTTAACCTTTGGGAAGAAGATGCAGCTATAACCATTCCAATTGTACCAAATTATGCGGATCTTCCGAGGCTTGCAGAAGCTGTTGCAAATGAAATCAAACCAGGTGTGTTTGGTGTTCTTATCCGAAATCACGGCATTACTGTATGGGGCAAAAATGGTTTTGAAGCCAAGAAGCACCTCGAGGCATTTGAATTTTTGTTTGAGTACCATTTAAGACTAAAACAATTAACCAAATAGGAGGAAGATAACATGGCTGTTATTCATATTCGTCAAACAGGGCAAACGATCAAAGAGGATTCTGAGGTACGTGCTTTCTTAGAAAGCCAGGAAGTGCTATATGAGTATTGGGATCCAACCAAACTTCCTGAACGGTTACAAAATGAATGTCATCTAACAGATACAGATAAGGAAGAAGTACTTTCCACATTTAATGAAGATATTCGTTCGCTTGCAGAGCGTCGTGGGTACAAAAAATGGGATGTGATTGCTTTAAATGAACAAACACCAGATTTGGATGTACTCTTGAAGAAGTTTGAGCAGGTGCATACACATACAGAAGACGAGGTACGCGCAATTACCGCAGGCTCTGGTACATTTGTGATAAAAGGTGCCGAAACAGGTTACTTTGATGTCAATCTTTCACCTGGTGATGTGATTTCTGTTCCTGTAAATATTCCGCACTTCTTTACATTATCAGAGGAACGTCAAGTTGTTGCTGTTCGTTTATTTATCGATCCAGAAGGTTGGGTTGCCCATACATTTGATGATCCAGATTTCAAGAAAGCTCAATAATTAAAGGCTCTTTCCTTTTCACTCATCATCATTCTGGCTATACTAGACGAGTACATGGAATGTATGTTTGAAGATAAGGAGAGATCGTATGTTTAGAACAAAAGCAGATTTTTTAGAAGAATGGACTCGTGAAAAGCAATTAACACTTCAAGTATTAGAATCAGTTACGGATGAGAAATTAGATCAAGCCATTGTTGAGGGTCATAGCTCGCTAGGCTGGCTAGGCTGGCACCTAACAACAACAATTCCGTTTTTTGCTTCCATTGCAGATGTTGCGAATGTAGGAAAACCTTCATCCACAGTTCCAGATGATGCAAAAACAATTGTAAATACGTACAAGGAATATAGTCAAAACCTTTTAGAACAAGTGGAACATACGTGGACAGATGATAGCTTCACTGACATGGTTGATTTCTTTGGATCCGAAAGCCCTAAAGGTGCGGTACTGCGTATGCTTGTAAGCCACCAAGGCCACCACCGCGGACAAATGACGGTTCTATTACGTCAAGCTGGACTAAACGTACCTGGAGTATACGGACCGACGATTGAGCAACAATCTTAATAGCTATACCACAGAAACAAATCCTTTTTAGGGTTTGTTTCTTTTTTATGTTGGTATTGTAAACGCTTATAAATGATTGCGCTTTCTTTCTCTTTACATAATCTTTACATTCAGATCATAACTCCTTAATAGAACAAGCTTATACTTCAGTTGAAAGAGAGGCTAACGCCTAGTAAAACATTTGGAGAGAAAATAGGGAGGTTGTTACATTGAAATTGAAAAAGCTTCTTTTATTCATGATGTTATCTGCACTACTTGTAATTGCTGTTGCATGTGGAAGTGGAGACGATAGCAATGACACAGGAACTGATTCCACAGGTGGATCGGATTCAGAAACTGAAGAAGATGCAGCGGGTGGCGATGCTGAAGGACAATTAGTACTATCAGGTTCAAGTGCTATCCAACCATTAATGGCTGCTGGAGCTGAAGAGTTTATGGGTCTTAACGCTGGTGCTGACATTCAAGTACAGGCTGGTGGATCTGGTCAAGGTCTTAGCCAAGTTGCAGATGGTTCTGTAGACATCGGAAACTCTGATGTATTTGCTGAAGAGAAAGAAGAAATTCCTGCTGATGAATTAGTAGACCACCGTGTCGCTGTAGTAGGAATGGGACCTGCTGTTCACCCTGGAGTAGGCGTTGAAGATGTAACATCTGAAGAGTTGATCGACATTTTTACTGGTGAAGTAACAAACTGGTCTGAGCTTGGTGGAGAAGATGTTGATATTACTCTAGTTAACCGTCCAGATTCTTCTGGTACACGTGCTACATTTGTAAATTACGCTTTAGGTGGTGCTGAGCCAGCTGAAGGAATTACAGAGGATTCTTCTAACACTGTTAAACAAATCATCTCTGAAACAGAAGGTGCAATTGGATACCTTGCCTTCTCTTACTACAACGATGACACTGTTCTTCCATTAAAATTAGATGGCGTAGAGCAAACGGATGAAAATGTAACAACTGGTGAATACCCAGTTTGGGCTTATATGCACTCTTATACAAATGGTGAGCCTGAAGGTCTTGCTAAAACATTCCTTGATTACATGATGAGCGATGATGTTCAACAAGTAATCGTTCCAGAGCTTGGATATATTCCATCTACGGATATGCAAGTTGAGCGTGACGCCGAAGGAAACCAAACAGACGTACAATAAACAACGTAATAGGCTGAGAGAAGACCGAACGTAGGTGTTCTCCAGCCTTTATCTTCTATATCTATCGCAAGGGGGCCATTGTTATGGCGGCACAGCAACAAACTGTCCATGACCGTTTACTAAAGAAAAATAATCGTAACGCTGAAAAAATTGAGCGCAAAGGGAAAATCATTGTTTATGGGTGCGCGACAATTATTATTTTAGCAACTATATCTATTACACTCTTCCTGATGACTAAGGGGCTTCAGGCATTTGTGGTGAATGGAGTAAACCCAATCAGCTTTTTAACGGGCCTTGATTGGAACCCAACCCGAAGTGAAGCAAATGGTGGGCCAGTATATGGTGCACTCCCGTTTATTTTTGGATCATTTGCAGTAACCATCTTATCTGCTTTAGTAGCTGCTCCGCTTGGGGTTGGGGCTGCTATCTACATGATTGAAATTGCACCTTCTTGGGGCAAACGAATTTTACAACCTGTTATTGAATTACTTGTTGGAATACCATCAGTTGTTTATGGATTCATTGGTTTAAGTGTAATTGTACCGTTTGTTAGACAATATGTCGGTGGACAAGGTTTTGGTCTACTTGCCGGTACAATTGTTCTTTCCGTCATGATTCTACCAACTGTAACGAGTATTGCGACTGACGCGCTACGTACCTTACCTAATGGGTTAAGGGAATCATCTCTTGCTCTTGGTGCAACGCGTTGGCAAACCATTCGCAGAGTCCTGTTACCTGCAGCGTGGCCAATGTTACTGACAGCTATCGTTTTAGGTATGGCAAGAGCATTTGGGGAAGCTCTAGCGGTTCAAATGGTGATCGGAAATGCTCGTACCATTGCAGAATCATTAACAGATCCTACAGGTACACTAACAACGATTATTACGTTAAATATGGGACACACAGTTCAAGGAAGTGTTGATAACAATGTCTTGTGGTCACTTGGCTTAATCCTACTTGTGATGTCGTATATCTTTATCATTATTATTCGATTCTTATCATCTAGGAGGTCATTTTAATGAATACAAAAATGACTGATAAGCTTGCGACAGGGTTATTTACAGCGATCGCAGGAATTATTATTGCTATCCTTGCTGGACTATTAGGCTATATCTTTTATAAAGGCTTTGGCGTCATTTCATTTGATTTCTTAACAAATCCACCGAGCTCGTTTCGTGCGGGTGGAGGAATTGGACCACAGCTCTTTAATTCATTTTATATTTTGTTCTTAACAATGGTTTTCACTGTTCCTCTTGGAATTGGTGGAGGAATTTATATGGCTGAGTATGCAAAGCCGGGAAAAATCACAAACTTTATTCGTACATGTATCGAAGTACTTGCATCGTTACCATCTATCGTTGTTGGGATGTTTGGATTATTACTTTTCGTTTCCATCACAGGATGGGGTTATACAATTATCGGTGGAGCTCTTGCTCTAACCGTATTTAACCTTCCTGTCATGGTTCGTGTATGTGAGGATGCGATCACAGGTGTACCACGTGATCAAAAGGAAGCAAGCTTTGCACTAGGAATTACACATTGGGATACAATTCGTACGGTGATTCTACCTGCTGCATTCCCGTCAATCTTAACAGGAGTGATTTTAGCATCAGGTCGTGTGTTCGGTGAAGCAGCTGCATTATTATTTACAGCTGGACTAACAACACCACGGTTAGAGTGGTTAAACCTTAATCCATTTAGTGAAACATCACCATTAAATATTTTTAGACCGGCAGAAACATTAGCAGTTCATATTTGGAAGGTAAATACACAAGGGCTTGTACCAGACATTCGTGAAATTGCAGACGGAGCATCAGCGGTTCTTGTTATCGCCGTTCTTCTGTTTAACCTATTTGCTAGATGGTTTGGTAAAAGACTTCATAAGAAACTAACGGCTTCAAAATAATAAGCTTTAAACTAATAAGGGGAGGCGTTCACATGTCCATTGTAACGGCTGAAAGACAAGAGATGGCGAGTGGAGAAAGCGCTGTGGATACAAATCAAATTTTAACGGTAAAAGATCTGAACATTTATTATGGAAAAAATCATGCGGTTCAACATTTAAATTTAGATATAGACAAACAAGCAGTTACGGCATTAATTGGACCATCTGGATGTGGGAAATCAACGTTTTTACGTAGCATCAACCGCATGAACGACTTGATTCCTATCTCACATAATACGGGAGAAATTGAGTACCAAGGGTTAAATCTTCTTTCTAAAGAAGTGAATGTGGTAGCACTTCGTAAAGAAATTGGCATGGTGTTTCAACGTCCAAATCCGTTTCCAAAGTCCATTCAAGAGAACCTAACGCACGGTTTGCGTTTTCATAATGTACCTCGGAAAGAATGGAAAGAACGAGTAGAGGATTCGTTGAAAAAAGCTGCATTATGGGATGAAGTGAAGGATCGTCTTAAAGAATCAGCTCTTTCATTATCAGGTGGACAGCAACAACGTCTATGTATTGCTCGTACGCTAATGATGAAACCAAACGTATTACTTTTAGATGAACCGGCCTCAGCACTAGATCCGATTGCAACGGCAAAAATTGAAGAATTAATTCTTGAGTTAAAGAAAGATTATACGATCGTTATCGTAACGCACAATATGCAACAGGCATCTCGTATTTCTGATAAAACAGCCTTTTTCTTTAATGGAAAATTAATTGAGTATAACCGTACAGACAAACTATTCTCTAATCCAGATGAGAAGCAGACGGAAGATTATATCTCTGGACGATTTGGATAAGGGGGACGAAATCATGACAATGACAATGGAGAAACAAGCACAGGCATTACAAACGGTGTACAATGTCAAAGATTTTAATTTGTGGTACGGAACAAATCATGCATTAAAAAACGTTTCATTTGATATTAATGAATCAGAGGTTACAGCGATTATTGGACCATCTGGTTGCGGAAAATCAACGTTTATTAAAACGTTAAACCTAATGATCAATATGAATCCGAGTGTAAAGATGTCAGGCGATATCGTATATAAAGGAGATAGCTTGCTGTCCGGAAAACCAGATTTAGTGGATTTACGTAAAAAAGTCGGAATGGTTTTCCAAAAGCCAAATCCATTTCCTAAATCGATCTACGAAAATGTTGCCTATGGACCGCGAGTTCACGGCATTAAGAAAAAACAGGTTCTTGATGAACTCGTTGAACAAAGCTTGAAGGATGCCTTTTTGTGGGATGAAGTAAAGGACCGTCTTCACACAAATGGAATGGGATTATCAGGTGGACAACAACAACGTCTGTGTATCGCACGGGCACTTGCGACAAAACCATCTGTATTATTAATGGATGAGCCAACTTCTGCCCTGGATCCAATTAGTACATCAAAAGTAGAAGAATTAATTGATGAATTACGTAAGAGCTACACGATTGTCATTGTGACACACAATATGCAGCAAGCCGCACGGATATCGGATAAGACAGCCTTTTTCTACATGGGTGAACTAATGGAAATTGGTGATACCAATAAAATCTTTACAAACCCGGATAACAAAAAAACAGAACAGTACATTTCTGGACAGTTCGGATAATTTCAAGCACGTGCCATTGTTTAAGGAGGATGATTATGCTGCGTAGTTCGTTCCATCAGCATTTAGAAAATGTAAAAGATCAGATTTCACATTTAGGCAATGAAGTCTTGACCCAATTTGATCAAGCCATTCATGCATTTGAACATTCAGACCTCGATGTAATAAAGAAGGTTATATCATACGATGAACAAATTAATAAGTACGAGTTAGAAATCAATAATGAAGTCTTTCAATTGATTGCGCGTCAGCAACCCGTCGCAACTGATTTGAGAAGTTTAATCGTCGCTATGAAAATTGCAGGCGACCTTGAACGAGTGGGTGATCTGACAGTGGATATGGCTAAAGTCTCAAAACGAATTGATGCAGAAAGTTATCTGGAGAAAAAGCATGAACTTCTTACAATGGCATTCGATGCAAGAAAAATGCTGGAAGAATCATTGGTTTCATTCCAGACAAAAAATCTAATTGTTGCTCAAAAAATGGCTGCATTTGATGACAAAGTGGACGCCCAGTTTGGCCAGTTTATAAAAGGACTCTTCCAAAATGAAACGAGTGAACACGGGGCTGAACAACTAACACAGCTTGCTTTTATCGCCCGTTACATTGAGCGTATTGCAGATTATGCAACCAATGTTGCAGAGTGGGTTATCTACGAATCAAACGGTGAGCACTTTGATCTGAATTAAGTAGATTCTTATCAAATCATCGAGGCTGGAACAAAACTAAAAATCACTAGAAAATGGCGAATGATTCTACACTCGAATCATTCGCTATTCGTGTTTTTGAAAAAACGAGCGGAAGGAGAACCCGAGACTCCTGCGGAAAAACACGTGTCTGAAGACTCAGCAGTGGTGGTCTTCCACGGATGAGGCTGAAGCCGTGTTTGCGGGTGCGAGGGTTTCTCCTGCAGCGGATTTTTTGCTATATTTTTGTTTTACTCGCTACTTTAATGTTTTGTCCTAGCTTCTTTATATATTTACTTAATCAAGCGAAGTTTCAACTCTAGGTTCTTGGCGCGAAAAGGTATTTTCACTTGTTTTCCAGTCCACATTTTTGCATTAGCTGATCGTTCCCATAATATGTTACACTTTTAACATAATCGCTAACCAACAATCGACGCCAATGTCGATCAATATGCAGGAGGGCACCTTGGACGCGCAAACATTTTTAATCTACTACAAGGTTCATATTGGTAGCTGGATTCTGCTACTGATCTTATTTGGAGTCCTATTTGTTTTATATAAATGGAAGCTTCCATTTGCTAACCGCATTTTACGGTTCATGATTTGGCTTCTATACATCGGTCAGGTGACATCAGGAATTGCCATGATCTATGCGTATCAATTTCCGATACCATATGTCATAAAAGGATTGATCTCACTGATATTAATTTATGCGATGGAAGTGATTCTAAGAAAAACAAAGCGTAATCGAAGCGGAACATCTGCTTATTGGTTTATATGGTTTGTTGCACTTGCAATCGTCTTATTACTTGGATTTAATGTAGGAATGAATACATAATGGAACAGTTAGAGAAGAGGGATTGAATGAACTGGAAAATTAAATCGTTTGAAGAGCTTTCAACTAGTGAGCTATACACCATTCTTCAAGCAAGAGTGGATGTATTTGTCCTTGAGCAGAATTGTGCTTATGAAGAAGTGGACGGGAATGATATGGAAGCGATCCATGTCGCAGGATATGTTGGTGACAAGCTTGCTGCTTATTGTAGACTCTTTATGCCTTCTGCTAAAAGAGAACATGCTTCAATCGGTCGAGTGCTTGTCACAAAAGAGTTCCGTGGTACTTCATGTGGAAAAGAACTGATGACACAAGCAATTCACACACTTGAGGTTGAATACAAACAAAAAAGTATACAGATTCAAGCGCAGTACTATTTAGATCGTTTCTATCGGTCGTTTGGCTTCGAGCCAATCTCAGAGGTGTACCTCTTAGATGAAATTGATCATGTTGATATGGTACGTGTGAAAGGAGAGTAGCTAGATGTCACAAAAAAAAGTATACGGAACAAGCCTAGCTGCAATCGGAAGTGAACAAAGAATCAAACAATACGCCGAGCGAATGAAAAAAGATCGCTCAACGGTTTTATATTTAATGCCCTCTAGTACGTGGCTAAATAAAGCACGGTCTACACATTATCCGTTATCATTTGGCACGTTTGATGATTTGGCGAGTACGATACTTGATTTTCATAACATGGCGTTTCTTTCTTTAACAGAACAAGAAAGAACGCTTTTTTTTCAACGGATTTTAGAGGCGGCTCGTCAGGAGGATGCCAGGTCTCCAAGAGAAAAAGCGCGTGCGTATGCCGATACCTATGGGCAGATTAAAAGACTGGGTCTGTCAATTGATGCATTTAAAGAATCATTTGCTGCATGTATGCCTACGTTTGTATCCTATGAAGCGATGTTAGAAGAATACCATATGATTGATCCGGAACAAAAATTACTATTGGCTTCTCGCTTATTAACGTCAGGGAAGGACATGCCTTTTGAGGTAGTTGTTGAAGGTTTTTATGACTTCTCCCCATTGCAATTTAAACTTCTTGAAGGGTTGTTTCATGCAAATATCCCTGTTTCCATTTATCTACCTAATTTTAAAAAACTTGATATGGTTGAAGAGACGTTAGCTGACCTGCAAACGATTGGTTACGACATCCAATCCTTTAAAGTAGAGGCGATACCGAAAGTGACTTCAACCATTTCGGTCATTAAAGCAACGAGTAATAAGGAACAATGGACAGGATTGACTCAACAGATTCAACAAAGCGCTAGTCAAGCGGGTGTCGTTGTTCGTGCAGAGGAAAGAGATGAGTGGATAAGGGAGGCGAATGAACAACGCTTACCAATTACACAATCAACCATGATTCAGCTCGAACAAACACCTAGCTTTAAGCTGATTCGATATCTATTAGTCCCACCTCAAAACATGACTGAACACGTTGCCCTTTTTACAGAAATCCTTTCCTTTTATCAAATCAAGGGAATTCGATATGTAAAAGCCTTATATAACGTACGGCGTAAGGGGAAAACAGAGATTGATAGAGTTGACAAACTACACGAGCAGATCAATCAACGAAGCTGGAAAGGGAAACAAAGCTTTACAGACTATTTGCAGACCCTTCTTCAAGAAATAGAGACATTTGAACTGACTGGGTGGTTAGAAGAACAGATCCTTTACGAAACAGATGTCACTACACTTACTCAATTAAATAGTGAAAAACAAGCCATCCGAATCATACAAGAAACAGTAGAATGGAAAATTAAAGAGTATCAACAGTACCAACTAGAAGAGATGATTGTTTCATTCGAGTTTTTTCAAGCGTGGATTATTGAAACGTTAGCTACTAAAGAACTCTTCGTACAGGCAGGTCTTAGAAATGGGGTTGAATCCTATACATGGCAGCACCTTTCCCATTTTGAAGGGGAAAGGTTGTTCGTCCCATCTATGGGTGCGGACCATTTTCCAGGTCGGCCACAACTCGCAGGATATCTCCAAGATGCAGACCTGTATACATTAGATATTCCATACGGTAAGCCGACTCAAGCACATTTTAGAAAAAAGCAAGAAGCGTATTTTGAGCAGCTCTTTTATGTCGCAAAGGAGATTGTATTTAGTTATGTTGAAGGAGTTGACCCACATTCCCCACTCTTGCCATCATCCTTTGTGGAACGTTTTGAAATCATAGATTCGTGGTCCTTTGAAAAACGAATGACAAAAAAGGTTGCGAATCATCAGGAAGAACAGAAGGAAATTCAAGCGTATTGGAAAGGTAAACAGTTTGAACTAGCGGATCTACCAGAAGACTTAACTAAGACGAATGAATCGATTCAACGATTAGAATCTGGACTTGAACCAATCTCTATTGAAGCAACCAACCGTTTATCTAAACATTCTACGGTTGGAATTACCGCATTAGAGAGTTATGCACGATGTCCAATCCGATATTCCTTTGAACGACTCCTCGACGTGAATGAACCGAAAACAAAAGCAGTTGGCGTATCCCACATCCTGATCGGTCAGCTTGTTCATTCCATCATTGAATGGTTGTACAAGGAGTTAGATGTAATAGGAATGCCATTTTCTCATTTAAGTGATGAGAAAAAAGAAATGGTCCCGAGCCTATTAAAACAAAAGCTAGAGGAAGACTGGGAAGAAGTTGAACGTGAGAGTCCACATGTTTCAAAGCTAGAGTTAAATCTTTTAAAACAACAATGGTTGGTTAGGTTGCTTGACTGGTGGAAAGCAGAACGAAAACACTTCTGGGATAACGCCAAGCTTGCTAATATGCGGATTACCTCTCTAGAAAAGTCATTACAGCTAGATATGCTAGTAGGGGATCATGAGACGATTCGGTTAAAAGGAAAAATAGATCGAGTGGATCAGCTTGATCAGGAATTTATTATTTATGATTATAAAACAGGTCATGCAAATCTCAAGATGGAGGAGGAAGTAAGAACGGGTCTTAAGCTACAACTTCCTCTATACAGTTTTAGTTTAAGAGAGCAGCTAGAGCGACAATCAACTGAGCGGTATGAAGCGATTGGTGCATCCTATATAAGCTTACGCTCACCCGCCAAACGGGCAAATAATGGGATTTGGAAAGAAAGTGAAGTTGGTAAGGGATCTAGATTTAATGTGAGTGGGCAGTGTAAAAACAAAGAAGAGGAGCTTGGAACATCTCGCTTCCTTGATAAATATGAGTTAGAAAATAAGGTAAAAACACTTTGGCTGGGAATGACGCATGAATTTCCTGTTAAGCCACTTGACTGCAGAGATAGCTGTCCGTACGGGCCAATTTGTCGAGTGACAGATGAACAAAAGGAGGCCCAAATAGAAGGATGAGTATGACATTTAATGACCAGCAATCAGAAGCGATTTTTTCAACAGAACCACTAATCGTCATAGCTGCGGGAGCGGGCTCAGGAAAAACGCGTGTGCTAACAGAGCGGATCATGCATTTATGTGACGTGGGTCACAACGACTCAGATTCACCAATGGGAACCGAGATTGATCAGATCGCGGCCATAACCTTTACAGAAAAAGCAGCACGGGAAATGAAACAGAGGATCCGAGCGAGCTTAGAGCAAAAGGCAATGGAATCTACTAATCCTTCCGAGGAAGAGTATTGGGATCGGCAAAAGATTAAGCTTGAAGGAGCAACCATTTCCACCTTTCATAGCTTCTGTCAAAGATTATTAAAGCAGTATGCGTATCAGGCGGGACTACCAGCTTCATTTCAAGTGCTAGACGAAGTTTCGTCGAGTTTGTTAAAGCAGGAAATTCTAGAGGAATTGTTTGAGACTGTCGAGTTTTTTCAAGAGGCAGAGACTCTTATCCATTTGTTAAGTAAGGATCAATTAAGTGCTTATCTTTTATCAGTTTACGATCAAATTAGAGAACTTGTTCCAGGAGAAAATGTTGTTCAAACATTTGACAGCTCGAGTATCTGGGATAATCAATGGACGGCAGTGAGCAAGGAATGGGAAGAACAGTTAAGAAAATTTGACCAAAAAGGAAAAGAAGCGATTCTATCTTTTCCGGCATCGGGACTGTCGGGCGCTACTCAAACACATGCTGATCGATTAGTCGCATTTTTTGAACAGCCTTTTAATGAGCAAGTGGATCAATACTATGAAGAGCTAGCTTCCTGTATGCCATCACGTGTGAATAATAAATGGCAGGATGACCTGCCAAGCCTGTTTGAGTTGTTTGAACTAGAATGGAAGCCTTTAAAAAAGCAAGGAAAACCAACACTTAATGATTTCCCTCAAGAATCGAAGACAATTCTCACACAGTTTATTCGATTGCTTCAACAATTCGATGAGTTGTATAAGAAGCAAAAGTTGTTTAAAGGAGCATTAGACTTTACAGATTTGCAGCAAAAAACATTAACGTTACTTGAGGATACATCTGTCCAAGAAGCAACTAGACGTGAATATACCCATATCATGGTCGATGAATTTCAAGACACAAATGCCCTTCAGCTAGAAGTATTAAATCGAATTCAACCAAGATATCGATTTATTGTTGGAGATACAAAGCAATCGATCTACCAATTCAGAGGGGCAGATGTTTCCATTATGAATGAGTTGGAATCAGAAGCCGAGTTACAGCCGGAAAGTCGTCAAATCCTTATGAACCGTAACTATCGCACGGTAGAACCGATTGTTGAGGCAGTTAATACGATCTTCCAAAAGGCAATGACTGATTCACAGACATATGCATACCAAACCCTGTATCAGCCTTTATATGCACACAGGGAGTACATGCGTAATGGAGAAGAAGCCGTGGAAGTCATCTCAGGAGAAGAAGAGGAATATGACTTGTTAGCCAATCGAATCCTAAAAATGCAACAGGAACAGAATCACATTGTTCAACGGGAGGATCGCTGGTGCCCTCCGACTTGGCGGGACATGGCTATTTTAATTCCAACTAGGACTCATCTTAAGACGCTTGAGAAATCACTTAAACGAAAACAAATCCCTTACGAAATACAAAGTGGCATTGGATTTTATGAAAGACGTGAGGTTATTGATTTTCTAACACTACTAAGGTGGATGAATGAACCGTTTGAAGACTTTTACTTACTAGCGCTCCTTAGAAGTCCTTTATTTGGCTTAACAATTGACGATTTCTTATCTATTAAAGAATCGTGTGAAGAAGGACAAACGATCGGAGAATATCTCTGCTTTGATGAAAGTCTAGTTCAGTCGCTTCAATCAAATGAGAGACTTGTTCACTCAGTAAGACAGCTACGAAATTGGATGGAGGAATGGATTCCATTCACTCTTCATTCCACAACTGATGGCTTTTATCAGCTTTTTGAACAGAGTGGGTTAAAGAATTCACTGCTGCTTCAAACGGGTGGTCCTCAGCGTGTGAAAAATGTGGAAAAGCTCATTGATGTCTTACATGGTGAGAACGAAACAAGCCTGTCGTCATTGCTTGAGGCCATGGACCTGAGAATTCAGTTAAGTGAAAAAGAAGGGGATTCTAAAATCGAGCGTGCAGAAGGAAATGCGGTCACCATCATGACTGTACACGGTTCAAAAGGTCTTGAATTCCCTATTGTCTTTTTACCTCAGCTGCATCAAAAGCCTCAAGGAGACAAAGGAAAGATTCGATTTCATTCGGAGCTCGGTCTTGTAATGAATCTGGAAGCTGAAGATGGAATACTGGCCACTCCAGCATTTCAACTCGTAAAACAAGAAGGAGATCGTAAAGCTGTTGAAGAAGCAAAGCGTTTGTTTTATGTGGCTGCAACAAGAGCGAAGGACAAGCTAATTCTCATTCATCCCAATACAAAGGCAAATACAGCTTCGTGGCTTTCAATGATTGAGCAAACCGATGATAAGACCTGGTTCACAGAGGAAATGGTCGGAGAGTATGAACCTTGGTCAGAAGAAACAAGCTGGTCCTATACTTCACCAACAGTAAAAGCAGATGTGAAAGAGCCGCTTGTTCCACTCTCTGTAAGCGAAGTAATGAGCTATTACCATCATCCTATTCAATATGTTGAGACTTATTTAAAGAAAGTACACTCAACTCAAGCTAGTCAATATCAGTCAGCTCACGAATCAGGAATTGCTGCAAATCGATTAGGGACATACGTTCACCGGGCAAGTGAGTTAGTTGATCTTGGATGGTCTGAGCGGGAGGCAGTAACGATTACCTTAGAAGAAGCGCGTGGAAAAGCCATCTATCGGAAGGAAATGCTTGAGCTCGTTCAAGCTTATTCAAAGATTAATATTGGTGAAATCCAACGTTTAGAATGGAATTTCTCGATTGAGTTAGAAGGGGCTCTTTTAACAGGTATTATCGATAGGGTTACGATGTTGGATGGAGCTTTATGCTTAGTTGATTTAAAAACGAATGCACTTCAAGAATCAGGTATTGAATTAATTGATTATTATCGTGTTCAATTAATCATGTATAAATGGGCGTATGAACAAATGACAGGACAAGCTGTTGACAGGCTTTATCTCTTAACACTTAGAGACCAAGTGCAACCACTGCATGAAGTGATCACAACTCAAGAAGAAGAGAAAAAACTTCGTTCGGCTATTCGGGATCTTGTAAATTTAAAAACGACCTCAACAACTACTGAAAGCTATCTTCATACAGACCGATATAAGTAAGAGAGGTCATAGGATTGTTTTTTCATCTTACCTTTACACATAGATGAAAAGCAGAATGAAGAGAATGAGGTGGACGTAGTTTTGATGAACTCAGAATACTTGGCTGTGTTTCTTGATGAAAGTCAAGAGCACCTACAGGCAGTGAATGATCATCTATTAAAGCTTGAGAAACAACCTGAAGATGATTCAATTGTCGGTGAAATTTTCCGCTCAGCCCATACGTTAAAAGGAATGTCAGCAACTATGGGTTACGAAGATTTAGCTCACTTAACCCATAACATGGAAAATGTATTGGATTTAATTCGAAATAAGAAGAAACAGGCGACAACAGAGATTATTGACATCATGTTTCAATCTGTTGATTCCCTTGAGAATATGGTAAATGACATAGCAAGTGGTGGAGATGGAAAGCTTGACGTCACAGCTCTTGTCGCAGAACTCGAAGCCATTGAAAAAGGCTCAAGCCAAGCTGTTAAAGAAGCAGCTGCTACAACTGAACAAGTTGATCTGCTTGAAGTATACGATGAATACGAGCGTACCGTGCTTGAAGAATCGTTAGAGCAAGGGTACTCTGTTTATCAAATCAAAGTAGAGCTTGATGAGAAGGCGATGCTAAAGGCAGCCAGAGTATTTATGGTGTTTGATGTTCTTAACCAATTGGGTGATGTCATTAAATCCTCACCAGCAACTGAGCTATTGGAGGAAGAACAATTTGAGCGTGACTTTGTAGTGACAGTTGTCTCAAAAGAGTCAGGTGAAACCATTAAAAACAAAATTCTTGGAATCTCTGAAATCTCAGATGTTGTTGTTCAATCCATGACAAGCTTTGTACATGCTACCCAAGCAGAGGATCAGACATTGCAACCAGTACAAGAAAACCAAAGAAAAAGCAAACAAGAGCCTGAGAAAGTAAAAGAAGCTCAAAAGGCGCCAGAGAACAACAAAACAATTCGAGTAAACATTGATCGTTTAGATGTACTCATGAATCTATTTGAAGAGCTAGTGATTGATCGCGGGAGACTCGAGCAAATCTCTGGAGAGCTTGTAAATGCAGAGCTTACTGAAACGGTAGAAAGAATGACACGGACCACAGGGAATCTTCAAGAAATTATTTTAACGATGAGAATGATGCCGGTTGAAACGGTCTTTAACCGCTTCCCACGAATGATCCGTAACCTATCGAAGGATCTAGGAAAACAAGTTCATCTTGAGATTGTTGGAGCAGAAACAGAACTTGATCGCACAATCATTGATGAAATTGGTGATCCTCTTGTGCATTTACTTCGCAACTCCATTGACCATGGAATTGAAACGCCAGAAGAGCGTATGGCAGTAGGGAAGCCTGCTCAAGGCACGGTTCTCTTAAAGGCGTATCATAGTGGAAACCATGTCTTTATTGAAATCAAAGACGATGGCGCTGGAATTAGCCGAGAAAAGGTTTTAAATAAAGCCTTAAAAAATCAAATCATCACGGAAGATGATGCTGGATCATTAACCGATTCTCAAGTCTTTGGATTACTTTTTGAGCCAGGTTTTAGTACAGCTGAGCAGATAACGGACATTTCGGGACGTGGTGTAGGTCTTGATGTTGTGCGAAACACATTTGAATCATTAGGTGGAGTCGTAACGGTCCAATCTGAGTTAAATAAAGGGTCAACCTTCTTAATCCAACTACCACTTACGTTATCTATTATTGATGTCATGCTTGTCGAAACGGGTGGAGAGAAATATGCAATTCCTCTTACATCCATTGTTGAAACAGCGATCGTAAATAAAGACGAACTATTTAGTGCACATGGACAAAAGGTCATTGATTTCAGAGGAAAAGTGGTACCGCTTGTGTTCTTACGAGATGTGTTTAATACACCAATAACTGAACTTGACGAAGATTTTTATTCCTTGGTTATCATTCAGAAAGGCGAACAAATTGCTGGATTAGTGGTTGATTCCTTAATCGGGCAGCATGATATTGTATTAAAATCGCTCGGTAACTACTTAACAAATGTGTTTGCCATATCTGGAGCAACGATCCTAGGGGATGGTGAAGTAGCTCTTATTGTTGATCCAAACGCGTTAATTAAATAAAAAAAGAGAGGAGTGACGGCTAATGAGTGTTGAAATCATGGAAGAACAGATGAAAGTCATTATCTTTCAGATGCATAAAGAAGAATACGCGATTAAGGTAAGTGAGATTCAATCCATTGAGCGGATGCAATCCTTCACGCGAATCCCGGGTACTGCTCCATTTATTAAAGGAGTCATGAACCTTCGTGGTGTGATTACACCCATCATTGACCTAAGGCAAAAACTTGGACTTGAAGAAAAAGAAGCTGATGAAACAACAAGAATTCTAATCACATCCAATGAAGAGCTTATTCTCGGTTTAATCGTTGATGGTGCAAATGATGTGTTAGACATACCAGTACAAAAAATTGAGCCAACACCTGAAGTCGTTGGAGGCGTTGAAGCTCATTACTTAGATGGTGTCGTAAAGCTCGGAAGTCGCTTGTTCAGCTTAGTTAATTTAGAAAAGGTTATGCAGGATTAAGAAAATGAGGTGAACAAATGGCTACGATTTTAATCGTGGACGATGCAGCATTCATGCGGATGATGATTAAAGACATTCTTGTAAATGCTGGGTTGCAAGTAATTGGGGAAGCAGAAAATGGCTTACAAGCTGTGGAAAAGTATCAAGAACTCAAACCCGACCTCGTTACAATGGATATTACAATGCCAGAGCTTGACGGGATACAGGCATTAAAGAGGATAAGGGAGATTGATCCAGATGCGAATGTCATTATGTGCTCTGCAATGGGTCAGCAAGCACTAGTCCTCGAAGCCATCCAGTCAGGGGCTAAAGACTTTATCGTTAAACCGTTCCAAAAAGAACGAGTGGTGGAAACCATTCATCAACTAACTGATTCAATAAAGTAAGAGGAATTTAACTCTTACTAAAAGCAAATCATATATAAAGCTACATGAGCCGGCTGATTCTAAAAGTAGAGTCAACCGGCTCTCTTTTTATTAACGGTGTTTAGCTAATGAGTGGTGTGTTAAGGTTTTATCGTCGAAAGAAGGGGGTACATATACATCAACAACGAAAAAACTCGAGCAGAATCTAAAGCAAATGGGGGAATTAAAATGAGCAACCAATTCGCAATGGATAATGAGGTTTTAAAGCAGCTTGAAATTATTAAAAAACTGCAAAAGCGCTCCCAGGCTGCCGTTTATTCTCTTTATGCACAGGCAGTCCTAGAATATTCACTCTATTATACAAAAAAAGACCAATTGCTCGAGGCTATTGATGAATCACTTGTATCTAAAGACAAAGAGAGTTTTATGACTTTGACGAATGAATACAAAATTTTAAAAGAAGAGTATAAAAGCGGCAAGACCATTTATGATTATGGTTTTAAGCTGCACTTAACATTTCAATAACTTTAAGTTCCCAATAGGGCTTTGAGTAAAGAGCTACATGAAAACACAAACTAAAGAGAAACGTATATGAAATGTTGAGGTGATCAGAATGTTATGGACTATTTTATTAATCATTTTAGGAGTTTGGTTAGTTGGTGTCATTTTTCGAATTGCAGGAGGCTTCATTCATCTGTTACTCATTGTAGCAGCCATTGTTCTTGTGTATAAGCTTTTTGTAAAGCGAAAATAACAAAGAAAAAGCTGCTGGATTTGAACCAGTCAGCTTTTTTTCTCATTTAATAAAAAATCTTGATACCCATTTAACAAAATGGGCGAGGGATGAATATAAAGGTCGTACATAAAACGTAACGCATCTTCCTGATTTTTCATATTTAATTGTATATAATGGTAAGCAGAATATAGATAATGATCCTGTTTAATCCAGCTTAACAATGTATCAAGTTGAACATTCATAGGACACCCTCCTTTTGTACGGGTTCACCAATAGTATATGTGAAGCTCGGAAGCAGGTTCGTATACGCTTTTGTTTGACCAAATTGATGAATTTAATGGAAAGAAGGAGTCTATATCATGAAGAGCCATTGCCGTACAGAATATGACCCACTAAAAGAAGTGATTTTGTGTCCACCGGCTTTTATGCGTATTAAAGAAGTCATTAATTCCATTCAAGCCCATTATAAGGATACAAATATTGATATCCCTACCGCACTCAAGCAACATCAGACGCTTATTGAAGCATTACGCTCCTTCGGAATTCAAGTTCATGAACTTCGCGCAGATGAACAATTTCCTGAGCAAGTATTCACACGAGATATTGGATTTGTTCTTGATCAAACGATGTATCTTGCTGCGCTAGAAAGACCTATTCGTCAAGGTGAGGAGCAGGTTTTAAAAACGTACCTTGACCAAAAACAGGTTGCTTATGAGTCGGTTACAGAAGGAACGATTGAGGGTGGAGATGTAATTATTGATGGAGATCACGTATATATTGGTGTAAGTAGCCGAACATGTACGGAAGTGATTGAACGGATAAAAGAACAGCACCCAGATAAAATTGTCCAGCCTATACATTTTGATAGCTCCTACTTGCATTTAGACTGTGTATTTAACCCAGTTTCTAATTCTTTGGCACTGATCTATCCTGATGCAATTAAACCGGAGAGTGTGAAGGTATTATCGGAAACCTATTCATTTATTGAGGTTACAAAAGAAGAACAATTTTCACTCGCGGTTAACGTTCTATCAATTGGAGACGGGAAGATAATTGTTCTTCCTGAAAACAAGGATACGAATAAAAAGCTTAAGGAAAAGGGATTTGATCTCTATGAAGTTCCTTTCTCTGAAATCATTAAATCAGGTGGGTCGTTCCGCTGTGTAACGATGCCTTTAATAAGGTCGTAAGGGTGAAAGAAGATAAGGCCGGGACATAACACTGATGAAGTTAGTAAAACATGAACATAGCACGGTATCCGCTACAGGAGAATCCCTCGCACCTGCGGGAACGGCCTCAGCCCCCTCCGCGGGAAAAGCGCCGCTATAGTGTCATCACCGCGTTCTGTTCCGTAGGAGTCTCGGGTTCTCCTTCCGCTTGTTCAAATAAGATCACGAATGGCGAATGATTCTACGATCGAATCACTCGCCATTTTTTTAATTGATTTTAGGTATCTCCCGACCTCTTGTATAATCTCAGCTCTGATTGGACATATAAAAGGTAGACAATGAGGTGAGACAGGTGAACCATGAAGCACTCCAGCACTTACTAGACAAGCGCCAGATGATTCAATCAGAAGAGCAGAAAAAAAAAGAAAAACAGCATAAAAAGGATAAGAAAACAGCTCAAGAACGATTGGATGAGCTTCTGGATTCAGGCAGTTGGACTGAGTATCAGCAATTTACTGCTGGATCAGAACAAGATAAGTCCTATCCAAATGATGGAGTAATCATTGGTGTAGGAACAATACATGGAGTAAAGGTCTGCGTGTATGCTCAAGACTTTACCGTTGCAGGAGGATCTCTTGGTAAAATTCATGCACAAAAAATTGCTTGGATCATGGATCTTGCATATGACATGAACGCTCCTATTATCGGTTTAAATGATTCGGGTGGAGCCAGAATCCAAGAGGGAATTGAGGCACTCTCGGGATATGGAAGTATTTTTTACCGGAATGCTACGTATTCCGGAGTGATTCCTCAGATTTCGTTGATAGTTGGTCCTTGTGCAGGAGGGGCAGTGTATTCACCAGCATTAACTGATTTTATCTTTATGGTTGAAAAAACAAGTCAAATGTTTATTACAGGCCCAAAGGTAGTCCAGGCGGTGACCGGTTCAGCCAGTTGTCCTGAAGAGCTTGGGGGAGCCGCAATGCATGCGACGATAAGTGGGAATGCGCACGTCATTTCACAAACAGAAGAACAGTTATTTCAACAGGTACGAGGTTTGATTTGTGCTTGGAAGACTGTTCATACAAGTGATGTAATTGCACCAAATGTGAAGCAAATGGATCATCTTTTACCAGATGATTCAAAAAAGGGCTACGATAGCAAAAAGGTAATCTGTGGAATAGTAGACGTTGATTCCTTTTATGAAATTCATGAGAAGTTTGCACGGAATATAGTCGTTGGCTTTGCTAAATTAAATGGAGAACCTATAGGTGTTATTGCAACTAACCCTAAAGTGAAGGCAGGGTGCATTGATGTCGACGCCTCAGATAAAGCAGCACGATTTGTGCGATTCTGTGATGCGTTTGGTTATCCCTTACTTGTTTTAGAGGATGTAAGTGGCTTTATGCCGGGCGTTGATCAGGAGCAGGCTGGCTTAATTCGTCATGGGGCAAAGATCATCTACGCCTTTGCCGCAGCAACGGTTCCGAGAATAACGGTTGTTACTCGAAAAGCGTATGGAGGCGCCTTTGTGGCATTAAATAGCAAAGCCATTGGAGCAGACTTTGTTTTTGCCTGGCCGGCTTCGGAGATTTCGGTCATGGGTCCAGAAGGTGCTTCTTCAATCATTTATGCTAAAGAAATTCATGAAAGTGCCAATCCAGAACAAACAAAAAAAGAAAAGATGGACGCGTATCGCAAGCAGTATGCATCAATATACAAAGCAGCTGAGGTTGGACTCATTGATGATATCATCTCTCCTAGTGAGACAAGAGAACGGTTAATCCAGTCATTCGCATTAGTGGTAAATAAAAAAAGAAGTCTGCCTGGACGAAAACATGGGAATATCCCGCTATAATCTTCTCTCTTGTTCCAACCTGTGATAGCATATAAGTTGGTTTAAGTGATTAGGAGAGGAAGAGTTTAGTGGTTGTCTTATCAGAATTAACATTTCAAATCATTTTAGTTGGTATATTGCTATCTCTTATAATAGTAGGAAGTATCTTTTTACCCAAATTTATAAAAAAGAGATCAAAAAAGCATGACCATCTGATTTCAATTTTACTAAGTGCATTCGCTCTTGCTTCGTATATTCAGCTCAATTCGTTAGTCCCTGTGGCTTATGAAGAAGATTACTTTGTAACGGGAACATCCTTAGAGCAAGTGACAGATAAGCAAGCGAGATCTTTATCGGTACCTAGAGCTTTTGTCATTAATGAATATGAACAGCGACCTTTTAAGATTGAGTTATCAAGCGGTGATCATCAATTATTTGTAACGGTTGATACGACAGATTATCAGGCAGTAGTGAATTATGCACGAGAACATGATTCACTGGTTGTTTTTAACCGAGCCATTGATATGCTTGGTTATTATCAAGAGCGATTCACGGATACATATGCTGAATTTGCAGATGAACTTGACGACGAAGAAATCGTGAAAGAACTAGAAGAAGCATTTCCAGAGCACACATTTACACTTACATAATCGTAAGTAAACGAGCTTGGGACATAACTCAAAATAAATGAGAAAAAGGCGAATGATTCAATGAGCGAATCATTCGCTTTTTTGTGTTTTTTGCGAAACAAGCGGAAGGAGAACCTGAGACTCCTACGGAACAGAACGCGGTGAAGACACTGTAGCGTAGCTTTTACCGCGGAAAGGGCTGAGGCCGTTCTTGTGGGTGCGAAGGATTCTCCTGTAGCGGATATATTGCTATGTTCGTGTTTTCGTGAGTCATTTACTGTTATGTCCCACGCTCGTTTTTTCCTGTATTTTTAGGGAATAGCTAGAGAGCTTCAAACATATTTATTGCCGGTCCATAATATTCTATAAAAAACACTTAGGTTCTCATTTCAGTTGTCAGATCAAGAATGATATACTTAAAAAAACGTTGCAGGAAGGAATTTGCCCGATATGGTTCAGTCGAAATTTTTTAGAGTGGGGCTTGGTATTGCTCTTGTTTTAATTATCATTTATCTAGCTTCACTAGTAGATTTCATTTTTCAACCGATTTCTTTATTAATTAGAACCTTGTTTGCACCGATTGCAATAGCAGGTGTGTTCTATTATTTAATGAGGCCACTCGTAAATCTTCTTAGTAAGAAGGTTCCAAGAGGATTGTCCATTTTAATTGTTTTTCTTGCATTAATTGGCCTTGGAACAGGAAGTGTTCTACTCGTAGGTCCGGAAATTCAAAAACAAACTCAAAGTTTTATTGATAATGTTCCAAGCTACATAAATCAAGGGCAGGATATGCTTCTGCAATTACAAGAGAATGAGTACGTTCAACGATTCCAGGAATCAAATGAGAATTCCTTTAATGATCTAGTTGAGCAATTTACGGGTAATTTAGAGGGATACGTCAGTGCAATTGGGTCAAACATCGCTAAGATTGTTGGTGCAATTGCTAATGTGGTTATTGTGTTAGTCATTGTCCCGTTTGTCTTATTCTACCTTCTTAAAGAAGGAGATAAGGCACCTGCTTTTCTTTTGAAATTTATTCCTTCAAAACAACGAGAAGAAGCTAGACGTATCCTTTCAGATATGGATAATGCATTAAGCTCCTATCTTCAAGGACAAATATTAGTGAGTGTATGTGTAGGGGTTCTTTGCTTAATTTTATACTTAAGTATCGGTATAGAATATGCGCTCGTGCTTGCAATTGTCGCTATGCTAACGAATGTGATCCCTTTTATCGGACCGTGGATCGGTACGGCTCCTGCGGTGATCGTTGCGATTTTTGATTCACCATTTATGGTGGTTGCCGTTATTGTTGGGGTACTTATCATTCAACAAATTGAAAGTAATCTAATCTCTCCACAGATTATGGGTCGTCAATTAAATATCCATCCGGTTACGATTATTTTTCTATTACTTGCAGCAAGCCGTTTTGCTGGTCTACTTGGGTTGCTACTCGCCGTTCCGACCTATGCTGTTGGTAAAGTGGTTGTTTCGCATACGTATCGTTTGATTAAGCTAAATAGAAGAAAACCCGTTGATTGACTTGATAGAGGCACTTTCGTACACTATAAAAAAAGAATTTGAGGGTGAGAGTATGTCGTTTGAAGAAGATGGAATTGTACAGATTGACCAAGAAGAGTTACGTGAGCTTATTTTAACTGGCGCAAAGGAACCAATCTTAATTGACGTTCGTGAATTGGATGAATATGAAGAAGGACATATTCCGGGGGTTCCGCTCATTCCAATGAATACAATCCCTAGCTTTGCAGATGATTTTGACCGTACGTCTTCTTATGTGTTTATTTGCAGAAGTGGAAAGCGAAGTCAAAACGTTGCGCGCTATTTAAAAGAGCAAGGGATGTTGAATGTTCGAAACTTTGCTGGCGGTATGCTGTCATGGCAAGGTGAAGTAAAAGAAGGACTCGAATGGATTGTAAAACAAACAGACGAGCTCTACAAAGACCGAAAGTAAGAATTGATGTTTAATTACGAGTCGAATAGGAAAATATATTAAATAAGAAAAGGAAGGGGAGAGTAAGTGATGGGAGTAAAAAAATGGCTTGTCGCTTCAGCTGTAGCAGGAGCAGTAAGTGGAGCGGTCATCTGGTTAAATGATGAGTCACGTCGTAAACAAGTTTCAAAGGTTATGAAAGATTCGTACGCTAAAGTATCTGATAAAATGACACCAGACCAAACCAAAAAGGATGAACAATTAGGGAATCCGGATCCGAAATCAGAGGATAGTAAAATGGTAGGCGAAGGTGCATTGTATAGTGTACAGCGCTACAATGAAGAGCAACAAAAACAACTTAAGTGAGTAAGCGGCAGGTACAAACTTGAAATCAATCAAAAAAGGCAAATGATTCTGCAATTGAATCATTTGCCGTTCGTATTTTTAGTAGACTAGCGAGGGCTTTTAAAAATAGGCGGATGTAACACTGTGTACGTGAGTTTCTTTCTGCTGCTATTTAATGCGATTCGCAGCCCCTGTCATTATCAAAAAGGAGAAATGTGACCATGATTTCAATCGTGAGAGAACAAGTAGATGATATTCCACTCTTGCACGTTGCGGAGGAATCACTTCTTCAGCAGTCAAATCAGCCTGTTGTTTTTTTCTTTCATGGGCTAACAAGTGCTAAAGATCAAAATTTACATATTGCATATCAGCTTGCTCAAAAAGGCTTCCGTGTGATCTTGCCCGATGCTCTACATCACGGAGAAAGAGAAGCAAGTATAACAGGAATGCAACGAACCATTCTTCTTTGGGATATCGTCATGAACTCAATCCAAGAGCTAGATAAATTAAAAGAGCACTTTGTAGCAAAAGGGCTGATTGACCCAAGTCGAATTGGAGTTGCTGGAACATCAATGGGTGGAATTACGACGTACGGCGCATTAAGTCAATATGAGTGGATACACTCGGCTGTGAGCTTAATGGGAAGTGCATATTATGAACACTTTGCAATGATGCAAATTGAACATATGAAGAGTCAAGGATTTCAAGTACCAGAGGTCCAGGTGAATGAAACGTTAGCAAGGCTTAGAACCTTTGATTTATCCACGCAACTTCACACATTAAACGGAAGACCTTTGATGATCTGGCACGGGGAAGCGGACCAGGTTGTTCCTGCTCGTTATTCTACGACATTATATAACGAACTATTTCATAATTATGAGCTTTTTCCAGAACGGCTGGTCCTTTATACAGAAAAAGAAACTGGGCATGCTGTATCTAGAAAGGCTATTTTCCAATTAACAGACTGGTTTACCTCTCACTTATTATAAGGAGAGGTATATGGGTGATAAAACAAGAGGTGTATGAATGATTAAAGAAGTCCAAAAAATGATTATTATTATTATTGGCTCTGCGTTGCTTGCCGCTTCATTAAATTTCTTTTTGATACCTGCAGATGTGTTTGCAAGTGGATTTACAGGTGTATCTCAACTGATTGCATCCCTATTTGATCTTTCAACCGGATTGCTGTTATTCTTATTAAATATTCCGGTTGCCATTTTGGGATGGATGAAGGTAGGGAAAAGCTTTACCATTTATAGTTTTATTAGTGTAGCTATCACCTCTTTCTTTTTAGAAGTTCTACCTGAGTATGCCTTCTCTCAGGATATTCTTTTAAACGCGGTGTTTGGGGGAGTTCTTGGAGCAGTTGGTGCTGGCTTGATGCTACGATGGGGTGCCTCATCTGGTGGCTTGGATATTATTGCCCTTGTCCTTGCTAGGTACAGTGATCGCCCTGTAGGTATTTATTTCTTTGTGTTGAATAGCTTAATTGTTCTGGCGGCAGGTGTCTTATTTGATCCAGAAAAGGCGTTATATACGTTAGTAGCGTTGTATGTTACGTCTAGGGTGATTGATGCGATCCATACTCGATATGTTAAGCTTACAGCAATGATTGTAACCAATCATGCAGAGGAGCTTAGAGCGGCCATTCATGAACGCTTGGTTCGAGGGATCACGAGAGTTCCCGCAAAAGGAGGATATACCTCTGATGACAAAGAAGTATTGTTTATCGTGTTAACTCGTTATGAGCTGTATGACCTTAAGACGATTATTAATGATGTTGATCCCGAAGCATTTACGAATATTGTTGAAACAGCAAGCGTCTACGGATTATTCAATAAACAATAGGGAGTGAACATCATGTTCAAAACACTTACGTCCATACTTGTTTTAGGATTTCTATTATCTTTAACCGCTTGCGGGCAAGAAGCAGAGGCACCTGATGAGAACGAATCAAATCAACAAGGAGTGGAAGAAATGAATGGCTGGCAGCTTGAGGTACAAGCCGTACAAGAAAGTGAGCAGCTGCGTGTGGACATGCTGTTAACGAATAAAACAGACGAAGTGCAAACACTGATCTATCCTAGCTCGCAAACGTATGAGCTTGTTTTAACTGATGAATCGGATGAAGAAGTATATCGATTTTCGGAAGGCATGATGTTTACCATGGCGTTAATCGAAGAGGAGATTGAAACAGGGGGAACACAGAAGTTTCAAGAATCTATTTCTGTAGCTGATCTAGAAGAGGGTCACTATACGTTGTCAGCTGAAATAGTAGGCAAGCCTCAAAACGAAGTTGAACTACCAACGACAACGATTGACGTTGATATTACGAAGTCATAAGAAAAAGCTCTGATTCATGGAATACCCATGAGCCAGAGCTTTTTTTAATCCGTCGTTGATTCAGATTTGATCGCTTTTTGAACGGCCTGTTTAAATGTAGTCCAGGCTTTGCCTTCTTCATCGTCTGTTTGTATCACGTCTGTGGAAATGGGTTCAAGTGATTTTTTCTGGCCATGCCAATACTCTTCAAATAGAGGATCCATCAATTGATTGCTCCTTTAGTCTTTGGTTAAACGAATAAGCTGTAAGACCTCATCATCCGTCATTTCCGTAAATTGTGCGGCCTCTGACGATAAAATCTCATCGGCAAGCGTTTGTTTTGAGACAAGCATTCGATTAATTCGTTCCTCTACCGTACCTGTTGTAATTAGCTTATGCACGGTTACATCAGAGGTTTGACCAATTCGAAACGCACGGTCCGTTGCTTGATTCTCTACTGCGGGATTCCACCAGCGGTCGTAATGAATAACGTGAGTTGCAGCTGTTAAATTTAAGCCAACACCTCCAGCCTTAAGGGAAAGCACAAAGGCTGATGTTTGTTCATTTGTCTGAAAATCAGTAATTAAGGCTTGCCTCATAGCTCGCGTGAGACTTCCATGTAGGAATGGAACCGGATGATTCATGCGCGTTTCCAGCTCCTGTGTAATCAGAGAGCCCATCTCTTTGTATTGAGTAAAGATTAATACTTTTTCTCCACGTGCTTGGATTGAGTCAATGATTCGCAAAAACTCATCCCATTTACCAGACTCATGAGCATCCATATCTCGTGTTTTTAAGAAATGAGCAGGGTGATTACAAATCTGCTTTAACCTCGTTAAACTTCTTAGAATAAGTGAACGACGTTCCATATTGGAAACCTCATGAAGCTGTTTTGACACTTCCTCTACCACGGCTTGATAGTAAGCTGCCTGTTCAAGGGAGAGATGTACGTGATGAAGCTGTTCCTTCTTTTCTGGTAAGTTTAATTGAAGCGTTAGATCATCCTTCTTGCGTCTTAGGATAAATGGACGAATCGTAGCCTGGAGCTGTTCCAGTCGCTCGGAATCTTTTTCTTTCTCAATCTTTTTAATAAATTGATTTGAAAACGCATTGTAGCGTCCGAGAAGTGTTGGATTCGTTACATCCATTAAAGACCAAAGCTCTCTTAAACGGTTTTCAATAGGCGTTCCAGTTAAAGCGATGATGTGGTTTGCCTTAAACTGCTTAATCACTCTTCGCTGTTTTGTATCTACGTTTTTGATGTGTTGTGCTTCATCAAGAATCATTCCATTCCAGTGAATGGTTTGAAATGCTTCTGCGTCTCGCACAGCGAGCTGATAAGATGTTAGCACCAAGTCCCATTGTTCAAGTTCTTCGCTTTCTAGAAGCTGCGTTATTCGCGTTTGCCCATGATGAATGAACACTCTTAAAGATGGGGCAAATTGCTCGGCTTCGTGTGCCCAATTATATAAAAGAGATGTCGGACAGATTAACAGAAAAGGCTCTGAATGATCGGTTTTAGCCTGTTTTTGTGCTTCTTTCACATATAACATATACACTAAGGTTTGAATCGATTTTCCAAGGCCCATATCATCAGCTAAGACGCCTCCAAATCCGGCTCGACGTAAGTGAGTAAGCCAAGAGACTCCCTTATGTTGATATTCTCTTAGCTCCCCAGGAAACGCCTCTGGTAAGGTGATGAGAGGAGGTTCCTCCTGATACACTCTTGTGAGTCGTTCTTTCATCTCTTCCTGCCACTCAATTTCCCATTCAACATCAAGATCCAGTTCGTCCTCACCTACTGCTTCATCAAGTAGAAGGGTATCAAGGTAGGTTGCTTGATGGTCGAGCTTCTCAAGATACGATTCAAGCTTCTTTGCCATAGAAGGGTCCCACGCAACCCATTGACCATTTTGATAAATGAATGGTCTTTTCTCTTCGACAAACTGAGTAAAGTCTTCAGATGAAAGAACCACATCTCCAATGGCAATCGTATACGTAAAATCAGCGACATTCTCCCAATTTAGTAGTGGTTCACTGTAGATATCTTGTTGTTTAGGTGTATCAACAGCTAAGTTTACATTAAAAGAATGCTTCTGTTTTAGCCAATTAGGAACAATTAAGTGCACACCTAATTCTTGAAGAGTGCCATCATATGTTGTGCATAAGAGATAAATGTCATCTGCATCAAGTTGAATGCTTGCATTCGCTAAGCTCATTTGTTCTAGGAAAGGAACGGATTTCGAGATGGCGATTGCATCCATTTTAAGGTGACTAATTGGATTCATTCGCCAAGGATGTTCTCCCTTTTCTAAATCTGTCATTTCAACAATATGTGTAGGGTGTTCGCGATCGCTTAGGCATAGCTTAACTTTCCAGTCTCCAGTCGGTTCAATTGGCTCTTCAATGCGAAGGGCTGTTTGAAAAGGAGTCTGTTTACTTGTCCCAAGTTCCTGTTCAAAACGACCCTTAGGTTGAACAACAGGCGTTTGTTTAATGGCATTGGAAGCAAGTGTCTGCACTAAAGGCCTCCACTTTTCACCAACACTTTCACGCCAGCCTTCAAATGATTCTTGGACATTAGGCTTGTTCATGACCGCTCGAATAAAAGCGTCTGCAATAGTGTGTAACGCTATGGCTAAGCGCTCTTCCTTCTGCCGATCTGTTTCTTCTTCCTTGCTATTTGGCTGTTCCGCATGTAAGCAAAAGCTTACTTTCGGTAATGCAGCAGTCCAAGATTTTAACGGGATATCATTTTCTTTCAGTTTCCACGTGCCGTTCGCTGCGGGCAAAAATTGACCTTTCCCAATTAAGGATTTCACTTCATATGCGAGATCAATCCATACCTTTAAATCGTAACCAAGCTCAACATAGGGTAGGTCAGCCCAGGTTTTTATTAACGGTAACTGAGCAACAAACTCATCTGATGTAAGCTTTATGCCTTCGATGGGAAATGGATAATGCTTTGTTTGCTGGTCTGCTTGATAAACGGTCGCATCTCCAGCTGGTGATTGAACTTGACGGTTTTGCAAAGGTACTTGCAGAACAGCTTGCCCTGTACGCACAAACGTGCCATAAAAGGAATGGGCGTCGTATTGGTAAAGCAATAGTTTTAATTCAAAAGGTGAATAAAGGAAAGGGTACTTGAAGCTATCGACTTGATCAAATCTGGACTTTTTGGTTTGCTCAGCCCAGACAAAAAAATGCGAATTTACCCATCCTCCATGAATAATCATTTTACGCATGAATGACATTCAGCTCCTTGATAAACGCACGATACGTTTTGTACTCCGCTTTGAGTCGCTCTAAATATTCGTAGAAAAGAGCTTCTGATTGATCAAGCTGATACACCTGTAAAAGCTCAGAAACATAAAAAGCTGCTTTCTCATAATGTATTCTAGATTTCTTCTCAGCAAGCCGAACAACAAATTGGTGAAAGACCGGTTTCAGTAGCTCAGGCGTAAAAGTCTTCATCGCCTCAAGCAATGCTTCCTTATCTTCATGTAACCGCGATGGGTTTCGTTCATGCATTAGAAAATACTCAGCTGCTTTATCAAACCGTTGCTGATCATGAAGGAGACGAATATAGACTTGAACGGCTTGAGCTTGATGTAGCTGCGCTTCGAGTCTCGGGAGAAGATAGTCAACAATTTGTTGTTTTTTATCTTTTTTCTCATGTGCTGTCAGTGCAGCAAACCGTTGAAAGCTAGGTGCGAGTAACCAACGATCCCATACGTCCGTTAAAAATACGCCATGTTGATTTAAATGCGAATGACTTCGATCAGCGTAAGCCTGCAACGATCCGTATTTGTTCTTTGTTTTAGTTGGAAAGAGCTGCTTCAACCACTGCAAAATCGTATCCCAGCGTTCACGAGATTCTAAGCATTTAAAATGGATCGTTAACTGCTGCTCCGACCAATTCGTTTTAAAGGAAAGCAATTGATCAAGCGCTTGTTTCTCTTTACCAACAAGCAGGGTAACATAGCTTTTTAATCTTACAGAAGCTGAGGAGCCATTGTGTAATGAGCTAGATATAAGGGTCTGATCTAAATGCTCCAAATGACCTGCTGATAATAAAGGAATACATTGTTCAATGATAGAAGGCCAGGGTGCATGTTCATACTGCTGATCCTGCTCCAATCGAACGACAAGCTGCCTCATAAAGGAACGAACGGCTTGTGAATCTTTATGCTCCACTAACGCTTTATTTATGTCTTCCTCAAGTGATGTATAGAAATGATCAAATCTTCTATGAGATTGATCGTTTGTATTAAACTGAATCGATCGCTGAAACACACCTTCAATATAAAGAAGATGCCCCCATATACCTGATTCACTGTGGTGGGTTTGAAGGATATGCTTGGCCTCTGATGAAAGCAGCTCCAAGTGACTAGCCGTAAAATAACGAGAAGCGGCTAGCTTTTTATAGGTTGAAGCAATTGAAGGCTGGAGCTTGCTTGCTACCTCTTCAGTATTGATATGGATAGGGAATTTCATGCGTATCACCTCATCTATCTTAAAGCATCTCTCTATTGTAACTTTTTCTGAAAGAGAAATAAAGGTAGGGAGGATTTTTGGGTATATGTAAGGAGAGAGTCCGAAAAAATGCAAGCACCAGAATCTGTGCTTGCGAGAAGGTTATAGAAGTTGCTTCACTTGCTCACGTCTGTTAATGAGGCGCTTTAATCTTTGTTTATGGAGCGTAACGTTTTTATCATTTTCTTCTTGAAGTGATTCAAAGAGTTCCATTAATACATAATCAATTTCAAGATTCATCATGTTAAAGATCGTACGAGGATCTAAAGCTTTTCCATCATCCCGATACTGGACCATCGAGCCATTCCGGTTCATCATGACCTTCTCACTCCCATCAATTTCAATCATGGATTCAATGTCCCCAGCTTGGTATGAGGTAATGTACATTGGGCCTTTTCCTGCCCGTTTTACGATGCCATTTCCTTTTTCACATTGTAGTAGCTTCTCAAGAGCTGCAGCGAGGATTTCATCATAGATATTCAGTCTCTCCGCAGATAATGTTAAAAACGAAGCATTACGTACAAATGGAAGCTCATGAATATAATCTTCCATCTCGATCATTAAGAAAATGGTGGTGGTATCGTATCTCCAGAAGAGAGAATAGTGCTGACTCATCATGCGCTTAATAAACTGATGAAGAGCCGTTTTCGTTAGCTCAATGTAGACTTCTGTAAACTCCACATCAAAATACGCGTCTCTCATGAGTGTGTACACCCCTTTTACAAGCGTCAAATACAGTTGTTAAGTTTGCTACATCATATGTAAATCAGGCAAAAAAAAGACGCAAAAAACCCAATTATCGTAAAAATGGGCAGCTTGGATTTATTCTTGGACGGAGTGAAGTTAGAAACAAAAAAACAAGGGCGGGATATAACATGAAAATGTAGCGAGTAAAACACGAATAGAACAAATCATTCGCTACAGGAGAATCCCTCGCTTGTTCATATAAATTCAAAAAGGGCGAATGATTCTGCAATCGAATCATTCGCCCTTTTCAAATTGACTTTTAGTTATGTCCAGCCTCGTTCTCGCATTTACTTAAAACCTAAAGCCGTACCTTTTAGAAATGACATCATAAAATCCAAGTGAGTTATAAAGTGCTTTTGTTGCTTCGTTATTTCTACCGGTTTCCAGTTCAATCCCCTTGATTTTCTTTTGCTCTGCCCAGTAGATGATGCGCAGTAGTAACTTTTTGGCGATTCCTCTGTTTCTAAAGTCCTTTGTGACAAACAGATCATTTAACCAAATATACTGGCCACCCTTACCAAGGCTTAATCCAACATTGAGGAAGGCAGCACCAACGACGCCATTCTGCTCGCTGATTGCAATAAACAAGTGTGCTTTTGAACCAGGCTCAAGCGCTCGGTTGATTGTTTCTTCTAACTCAGGTCGTCCATCCTTTGGACCGATTGATTGCATCTGTTCCATTAAAAGATCAACAATCTGAGTGCGAAGAAGCTGATCTGCATGATTATCTACTTCCACAATTTCAATCATATGAATCCTCCTAAAGTCCGTTACTCTAGTAAATCTTATCATATTTCACTGATTGAAAACCGTGCTGTTTCGTTTTTTGAAGTTATTTAACTGAAAGATTTAATGCTTCTTCCAAGTACTCTGCAATCCCATCTTCTTCGTTTGTTAAGGTAACATGGTTTGCTACAGACTTAAGCTCGGGAATCGCATTACCCATGGCAACACCTTGTCCAGCGAATTCAAGCATTTCTAGATCATTATCTTCATCACCAAAAGCAATAATTCGCTCACGAGGAATACCGTAATAGTCCGAGATTCGTTGTAAGCCAACCGCTTTATTAACACCTGCGCGAATCACTTCGATAATGTTCCAAGGCGCACCCCAGACTCTTTGTTCAATCACTTCTGCATGCGCCTTTTTTAATAAGTCTCTTAGAGAATCTGCTTGATTATCCTGAGGATGAATCAAGACGGAGGTCGGTGCATCTTGAAGAATATTTAGTAGATTACCGTAATCAATAGGGTTCTGCCCCGCTGTAAAGGCTTCTACGAATAATTCATCTTTATACCGTAAGTAAAAGTCGTCCATCACTTCTACCATAATATTACTAACGCGAAATGCCTCACAGGTCTCAATAACGGTTTTAGCTGTTTTTAAGTCTAGGGGACTGTGATAGGAACCAAAGGAAGGGTTATCAGGGTGGTGCACAAACGCACCATTAAAATTAACCATTGGACTCGTTAAACCGAGTTCTCGGTAATAGGCGAGACTAGCTCGTACAGGACGTCCTGTTGAGATTGCAACGATGTGTCCATCTGCCTTTGCTTTTTCAATGGCTTGCTTTGAGCGTGTGGAAATGGTTTTATCATCTGTTAATAGAGTTCCGTCAAGATCAACTGCAATAAGATGTTTCGATGGCATAGGTAAAATCCTTTCTACTACGTAGTCTGCTATTTTTAGTCTTCATACTGTCACGAAATTAACCTGCGGATACGTTTTCATTTGTGGTATAGTAGATGAAGAATCTTGAAAACGAATATCCCGGTAAAGGGGGACGTAACATGGAGTCTTTGTGGACAACGTTTACATTCCGTGCACTTTGGACACCAGAATTAATCGTCGGTATTATCCTTGTTTCTATTGTATATGGTTGGCTAATTAAATATGAACAAAGACATCATCATACTCTTTCAAACACATCACTTCGGCAAAAAATCTATTTTGGTTTAGGGATGCTAGCTCTTTATGGGGGATGGGGGAGTCCATTCTATTTAGCAGGACATATGGTAATGAGCATTCACATGCTGCAGATGGTACTCGCCTACTTTGTCGCTGTTCCGTTCCTGCTTTTAGGATTACCTAAGTGGGTCTATTCACGGGCGGCTGAATGGCTAAAAAATAAAGGGGTTCAACCAATCATTCGTTTTTTTAGTCATCCAATTTTAGCACTTCTATTATTTAATGGCCTGTTTTCATTCTATCATGTCCCTTTTATGTTTGATAGTCTGATGCAATCACCAATGCTACATAGTATATATCAGTATGGATTATTACTCGCTGCAGCGTTAATGTGGTGGCATATGCTTGCTCCGTTGCCGAGTGCTTATCGATTGTCGGATTTAAGAAGAATCGGATACATCTTTGCAAATGGAATTCTAATTACGCCTGCTTGTGCGCTGATTATATTTGCTCCTACTTCGATGTATGCAACGTACACGGATCCTGTTGTTTGGGCAAATGTCATGTCCTATTGTTTACCAGCTGGAACAGAGGTTCCTCTATCCATGTTTAATGGACCGTCGGCGCCTTTGGCTTTTCTGGATACGAGAATGGATCAGCAGCTTGCTGGTGTTCTTATGAAGATTATGCAAGAGGTTGTCTATGGAATCACAATTGGCTATGTGTTTAAGCAGTGGTTACGAAAAGAAAAACAACAGGAAGGTTCTATGACCATAAGCGATATTCCTTCGTTGTAAAAGGTAGGAGAGACAAATTAAATGAAGTACGGATTGCTTGGTTTTTTAGTGCTAATGTTAACAGGATGCAGTTGGGTGTATGAAATAGGTGCCAAAGAAACGAATTCTACTTATGATATTAGTGAAGCTGGAATGGAGGTCACGAACCTTGAGTTTACAAATCAAGAGGGAGAAACGACTCAGGTTTCTGACTTTGAAGGCGATTACTGGCTTGCTAATATGATTTTTACTAATTGCTCAACGGTTTGTCCACTATTATCACCTAACCTACAAAATCTTCAAGCTGCTGCGATTGAAGAGGGACTTCCGGTAAAGGTCATTTCGTTTACAGTTGATCCAAATCAAGACAACCCAGAGCTTCTTAAGCAGTACGGGACAAACCTAGGTGTTGATTTTGAAACATGGACTTTCGCTACAGGCTACGAAGAAGAAGAGATTGTTCAATTTTCATTGGATTCTTTTAAGTCTCGTTTAGAGAAAGCAGAAGATAGTTCAGATATTTTGCATACAACCGCTTTTTTCCTGGTAGATCCTGAGGGCAATATTATTCGTAAGTACGATGGATTGGAAACAGATCAAGAAGAGTACATTGAAGATCTAGCGCAAGCGATCGAAACAAATTAAATATTTATACATCTTTAATGAATATTACACGTCTTTTCTAATGAAAAAAGAGCGTAACCCGATTAATACCAATCGAGTTACGCTCTTTTTCTATCTAGCGTAACAATCTTTTTTGGTCTTTCTTTAAAAATAAAATAAAAATACAGTTGAATTTATTTTTATTCATATTTATAATGAAACACAAGAGAAAATCAGAGAGATATAGAAACGGAGCGGGAGCTAGATGAGAATAGGAATTGTTGGAGCTACAGGCTATGGCGGGGCAGAGCTTCTCCGCTTATTGAAGAACCATCCAAAAGTAAAAGATATTCATCTATATACATCTTCTAAAGACGGCGTACATATTAGTGATTCGTATCCTCATTTAACCGATGTGTACAATTTAACATTAAAAGCATTTGATCCAGACGTAGTGAGTCAAGAAACGGACTTAGTATTCATGGCTACACCACCCGGAGTATCAGCAGAAAGTACGGACCAGGTAGCAAAGAACGGAACAAAAGTCATTGATCTATCAGGTGATCTTAGGTTAGAGGACCCGGCTATTTACGAAAGCTGGTATAAGCGGAAGGCAGCAGATCAAAAAACAATTGATCTAGCAATCTATGGATTAAATGAATGGGCCAAAGAAGAGGTGCAATCAGCTGCTATCATAGCTAATCCTGGTTGTTACCCAACAGCTGCACTACTTGGATTGGCACCACTCGTTCAAAAAGATTTAGTGGTTCATAATTCAATTATTATTGATGCAAAAACAGGTACATCTGGCGCGGGAAGATCAACGTCATCGGCGACACACTTCAGTGAGATGAGTGAGAACTTTAAGATATACCAAGTAAATAGTCACAAGCATACACCGGAGATTGAGCAACAGCTTAAGCGCTGGAATGAGGGTATTGGTGCTATTACATTTCAAACGCACCTTGTACCAATGGTACGAGGTATTATGACAACCATGTATGTACAATTAAATGAATCTTTCAGTCAAGAGCAGTTACATCAATTATACAATGACGTGTATAAAGACTCACCGTTTGTACGAATCCGAAAAGAAAATCACTATCCAGCCACAAGAGAAGTATATGGAAGTAACTATTGTGATATTGGATTATCTTATGATGAACGAACGGGGAGAGCAACGATCGTATCTGTAATTGATAACATGGTCAAGGGTGCAGCAGGTCAAGCGATTCAAAATATGAACGTAATGAACGGTTGGGATGAGACAACAGGGCTTGATGTCGTTCCTGTTTATCCATAAAGGGGAGTAGAAAGATGAGTTTAACCAAACAAACAGACCAAGTGAAACAGATCGAGACAGGGTCCATTCTTACACCAAAAGGCTTTCAGGCAGCAGGCATTCATGCTGGTTTAAAACGGAAGCGCAAAGACCTTGGAGCCATTTTATGTGAGGTGCCAGCTAGTGTTGCGGCTGTTTATACTCTTAATCAAATTCAAGCAGCACCACTTAAAGTGACTCAGGAATCGATCGCGGTAGAAAATAAAATCCAAGCATTAGTTGTGAATAGCGGAAATGCAAATGCATGTACAGGACAACGCGGGCTAAAGGATGCTTATACAATGCGTCATGCTTCAGCACAGCAATTTAACATCCCTGAGCATCTTGTAGCTGTTACTTCGACAGGTGTAATTGGTGAATATTTACCGATTGAAAAGATTACCGATGGAATCAAACAATTAGAGCCTACATCTATTGAAGGTGCGGCACAATCATTTAATGAAGCAATTCTAACAACGGATACAACAACGAAACAAACTTGCTTCCAAACAGTGATTGATGGTCAGACCATTTCTATTGGTGGTGTTGCTAAAGGATCAGGAATGATTCATCCAAACATGGCAACAATGCTTTCTTTTGTTACAACAGATGCTGTGATTGATTCGGTTGAGCTACAAAAAGCATTGTCTAGCATTACGAACCAGACATTTAACCGCATTACAGTAGATGGTGATACATCAACAAATGATATGGCCGTGGTTATGGCTTCAGGACTTGCAGGGAACAATACACTAACGCCAAATCACCCCGATTGGTCCTCCTTTTACGAAGCATTAAAGCTTGCTTGTGAATCTCTTTCAAAGCAAATTGCACGTGACGGTGAAGGAGCAACCAAGCTAATTGAAGTCCAGGTCAACGGTGCCTTAAATGACGAGGAAGCGGGAAAGGTTGCCAAGCAAATTGTTGGCTCAGACCTCGTAAAATCAGCTGTATTCGGTAAGGATGCAAACTGGGGAAGAATCATTTGTGCGATTGGTTACAGTGAATGCAAAATTAACCCTGAAACGATTGATATCGCAATTGGAAGCACAATGACACTCCTGCAAAGCCAGCCACTTGTTTTCTCAGAGGAACAAGCAACTGCTTACATGACAGATGAGGATACGGTTGTTATTAACGTTGATTTACACGTTGGAGAAGGGTTCGGAAAAGCATGGGGCTGTGATCTAACCTATGATTATGTTCGAATAAATGCAGGCTACCGCACATAAATGAGGAGGTGCAATCGATGTCTGGAATTGTTGTTATAAAATGTGGTGGAAGTACGTTAGAGCAATTGTCGGATGACTTCTTTCAAAGCATCTCAAAGCTTAAACAAGAAGGAAAGCATCCTGTTCTTGTTCATGGCGGAGGTCCTGACATTAATCAGATGCTTAAACAGCTTTCAATTGAAAGTGAATTTGTAGATGGACTTAGAAAAACGACCTCAGTCGTTTTGGATACGGTAGAAATGGTCTTATGTGGACGAGTAAATAAACAGCTAGTGAAGCGGACGCAGGAAGGTGAAGGATTAGCGATTGGGTTAGCTGGATGTGATGCGAATCTGTTGATGGTTAAACCAGTGAATGTTGAGAAGCTAGGATATGTCGGTGAGCCAATTGAAGTGAATGCTGATCTTATTCATACATTAATTGATCAACAGTTGATCCCGGTTATTGCTCCTATTGGAGTAGACGAGAACGGCACACATTTTAATGTGAATGCTGACACAGCAGCTGGAGCGATTGCAGAAGCACTTGGAGCAAACGAATTAATCTTTGTGACAGATGTAGATGGCATTTTAAAAGACGGTGCAGCGCTTGCGACAGTCACGGAAGAGGAAGTTCATCAGTTCATTCAAAATGGGGTGATATATGGAGGTATGATTCCAAAGGTTCGTGCAGCTTTGCATAGCTTAAAAGGATCCCTTCCATTTGTGCGAATTGTGAACGGAAAGCACGCTGTCTTTTCTGCTGGAAATGGATTGTCGGGTACAAAAATAGTAAAACAGACTGCACCAACGGTTTCCTAAAAAATAGAGAGAAGGGATCATATGAGTTCATTATTTCCAACTTATCAAAGATGGGATGTCCATGTTAAGTCAGGAAAGGGCACCACATTAGTCGATACAAATGATAAAGAATACCTGGACTTTATCGGCGGAATTGCTGTATGTAATCTTGGTCACTGTCATCCAACGATTGTTGATGCTTTAAAAAAACAAGCTGAGCAGTTATGGCATGTCTCAAATTTGTTTGAGATTGACGGTCAGGAACAAGCAGCTTCAGTCCTAGCGGAAAATAGTGGCGGTGACTATGTATTTTTCTGTAACAGTGGAACAGAGGCTAACGAAGCTGCCATTAAGCTAGCTCGTAAACACACAGGCAAACAACATATTATCAGCTTAAAGAACTCATTCCATGGTCGTACGCTAGGAAGCATGGCCGCAACTGGTCAGGCGAAAATCCATGAAGGATACGGCACGATGTTAGAGAGCTTCAGCTATGCAGATTTGAATGACCTTGAGTCTGTTAAAAGCCTAGTTACGGAAGAAACAGCAGCTGTGATGGTTGAGGTTGTTCAAGGTGAGGGCGGCGTCAGAGTGATGGACGCGACATTTGCAGAGGGTCTTCAAGCCTTATGTAACGAACATTCTCTACTTCTTATTGTAGACGAAGTACAAACTGGTATTGGGCGTACAGGGAAAGCATTTGGCTATGAACATTTTAATCTTTCGCCAGATATTATTACTGTTGCGAAAGGACTTGGAAATGGGTTTCCTGTCGGTGCGTTGATTGGTAAAGCTCACTTAAAATCAGCGTTTCAACCAGGAAGTCACGGTTCAACATTTGGGGGAAATCCACTTGCAATGGCTGTTGTGAATGCGGTACTCACAGAAGTCTTTAATGAGTCTTTCTTAAATGAAGTAGTGAATAAAGGGAAAGCTTTTGAAAACTATTTGAACGAAGCTCTGAACGGATCACCAGTTGTCAAGGAAGTTCGTGGATTAGGACTAATTGCTGGAATAGAGTGTCACGCGCCAGTAGTGGACTACATCACCAAAGCTAGAGAAAAGGGGTTGTTGGTTTTACCAGCTGGACCAAATGTCATTCGCTTGTTGCCACCACTTGTAGCAACTAACGAGGAACTAAAAAAAGCAGCGTTCATTCTTGCAGAAGTCGTTACTAATCAAAAAACCACCGTTTAGTGTGGTTATCATTGAATATTTACACAAAATTTAGATTAAATATACATGTAACAGGGAGGGTATCATGAAAGGCTACGTCGTACTTGAAACAGGGGAAACATTTAGCGGCCAATTATTTGGAGCAGAAGAAGGTAAAGATGTCCACGCAGAGATCGTCTTTTTTACAGGCATGACTGGCTATCAGGAAGTATTAAGTGATCCTTCCTTTAAAGGGCAAATGGTCGTGTTTACGTACCCGTTAATCGGTAATTACGGGATTAATCAATCTGACTTTGAAAGTCTTAAACCGCAAGCTGAGGCCTTACTTATTAGTGAATTAAATGAAACAGGACATCACTATGAGGCCAACCAACCTTTGTCAGATTGTCTTACCCAAGCAAAGATTCCTTATCTAACGGGAGTGGACACACGAGCAATTGTAAAGCGAATCCGAAAAAACGGAGATATGCGTGCAGTTCTAACGACAAATCCTGAAGCAGTTGATTTTAATGCATCGCTTCCACTTGGAGAGCAGGATGTTGTATCAACGGTAGCGGTAAAAGAAAAACAAACCTTTGGTTCTGGAGAACAGCATGTCGTACTTGTTGATTTTGGGTATAAAAAGTCTATTGTTGACGAGCTTGTAGCTAGTGGTAACCAAGTAACGGTTGTCCCTTATCATACATCCTTTGAAGCGATTGACGCATTAAAGCCAGATGGAATTTTACTTTCAAATGGGCCTGGAAATCCAAAGCAATTAACGTCATATATTCCGACAATCCGAAAAATGGCTGAACATTATCCGACGCTCGGTATTTGTTTAGGGCATCAGCTTTTAGCATTAGCTTTTGGTGGGAATACAGAAAAACTAAACTTTGGACATAGAGGGGCCAATCAACCAGTGATTGACCAGAAAACAAATAAAGTGTATATGACTTCTCAAAACCATAGCTATGTGGTGAATGAGACTTCGCTTACACAAACAGAGCTTCAAGCACGATTCTTTAATGTAAATGACGGTTCGATTGAAGGTCTTGAACATAAGTCATTGCCAGTATTATCGGTTCAATTCCATCCAGAAGCGCATCCTGGACCAAGTGACAGTGCAACATTATTTAACGTATTTAAAGAGATGATGAGTCAAGGGAGAGAAAGCTTGTATGTATAAGAAAGGCGATCTGCAGTCGGTATTAGTCATAGGTTCTGGTCCCATCGTTATCGGGCAGGCTGCGGAATTTGATTATGCCGGCACACAAGCGTGTATGGCGCTAAGAGAAGAAGGCATTAAAGTCATTTTAGCGAATAACAACCCGGCAACGGTCATGACAGATGATGCATGTGCGGATGTTGTTTATTTTGAACCACTAACGGTTGAAAGCATTGAAGCAATCATAAAAAAAGAAAAACCAGATGGCTTACTTGCTACACTTGGTGGCCAAACGGGGCTAAACTTAGCACTTGAATTACATGATTCAGGAATTCTTGCTGCAAACGATGTTGAGCTTTTAGGAACGCCAATTGATTCCATTAAAAAGGGAGAGGATCGGGATTTGTTCCGCTCATTAATGAATGAGTTAAACGAACCTGTACCTGAAAGTGAGATTGTCACAACAGCTGAAGAAGCTTTAGCATTTGCGGATAAAGTTGGATATCCGATTATTGTTAGACCTGCTTATACTTTAGGTGGAGCAGGTGGAGGAATTGCTAAAGATCAAGGCGCTCTCGCTCAAATTGTTGAAGGTGGTCTTGACTTAAGTCCAATCAATCAGTGCTTAATTGAGAAGAGTATTGCAGGCTTTAAAGAGATTGAATATGAAGTAATGCGTGATGCGAATGACACATGTATTACTGTATGTAATATGGAGAACATTGATCCTGTTGGTGTGCATACTGGGGATTCGATTGTTGTCGCTCCTTCACAGACATTAACGGATGTTGAGTATCAAATGTTACGCTCTGTATCTGTAAAAATTATCAGAGCACTAGGAATCGTTGGTGGGTGCAACATTCAATTCGCGCTTGATCCGAATAGTAAGCAATACTATTTAATTGAGGTTAACCCACGCGTAAGCCGTTCCTCTGCACTTGCGTCAAAGGCAACAGGTTATCCAATTGCCAGAATGGCTGCCAAACTAAGTATTGGTTACTTGCTTCATGAACTTAAAAACCCAGTAACCGGTCATACGTATGCGAGCTTTGAGCCAGCACTTGATTATGTCGTGGTTAAGTTTCCACGTTGGCCGTTTGATAAGTTCACACAAGCCAATCGTTTGTTAGGTACACAAATGAAGGCAACAGGTGAAGTCATGGCCATCGAGCGCCATTTAGAAGCAGCTTTGCAAAAAGCCATACGCTCTCTTGAGTTAAAAACCTCAGGACTTTCGTTAAATGCCTTAGCGAACTGGACCACTGAGCAGCATTGGCAGGTTGTAAAAGAAGCGGACGACCGTAGATTCTTTTCTATGCTTGAGCTCCTTAGACAAGGTGTAACGGTTGAAGAGATGGCTAGTGCGACAGGCATTAACACATATTTCCTTCAAGCGTATGCCCGTCTAGTGAAAGCGGAAAATGAAATTAAAGAAACGTCGCTTACAAGCGTCTTAAAAGAAGAGCTTTTACAGTACAAGAAGCTAGGCTTTACAGATCCTCATTTAGCAGACAGCTGGCATGTTGAAGAGTCTGAAGTAAGAGAGCTACGTAAAAGCTATGACTTACAGCCTTCTTATAAGATGGTAGACACATGTGCTGGAGAGTTTGCAGCGTCCACCGCTTATTATTATTCAAGCTGGGACGGAGAGAATGAAGCCATTCCTTCCTCAAACAAGAAGATCTTAATTCTAGGTTCTGGTCCTATTCGAATTGGGCAAGGAATTGAGTTTGACTACTGTTCCGTTCATGGTGCATATAGCCTGCGAAAGTTAGGGTACGAAACGATAATCATGAACAACAACCCTGAAACAGTGAGTACGGATTATGTGACTGCAGATCGTCTTTATTTTGAGCCGCTGACGGTTGAAGACGTGCTAGCAGTAGTAGACCATGAAAATGTTGAGGGTGTGATCATTCAGCTTGGGGGTCAAACGGCTATTTCCCTTTTAGAGGGTCTAGAAGCTGCAGGCGTGCACGTCTTCGGAACAAGTTTTGATACAATTGATATGCTTGAAGACCGTGGCCGTTTCTACAGCTTTATGAATGATGTACACGTTCCGCATATTCCAGGGCAAACAGCTGACTCAAAAGAAGACGCTCTAGCGCGTGCCAAAAAGCTAGGCTATCCTTTATTAATTCGTCCATCTTACGTGATTGGCGGACAGGGGATGCTCATATGTACAACAGAAGAAGAACTTAAAGCATATTTGAATAAAGAAGAAACCGTTCTTTATCCTTTACTATTAGACGCATACTATTCTGGAAAAGAACTTGAGGTAGATGTGCTGACAGACGGTTCCGATGTCTATATAGCTGGTATCTTTGAGCATGTTGAAAAAGCAGGTGTACATTCAGGAGACAGTATGGCAGTAACGCCGCCGTTTTCATTATCAGATGAAGTGAAAGCAACGATTTTGGCTTATACGAAACAAATTGCAAATGGGATGAATTTTAAAGGAATCTTTAATGTTCAATTTGTTTTGTACCAAAATCAGTTATACGTAATTGAGATTAATCCACGTGCATCAAGAACGGTTCCTATTTTCAGTAAGGTTACCGGAGTTCAACTCATTGATGGAACGGTCCAGCTGCTTCTAGGCTCAAGTATTAATGAACTAGGATTAACACCTGGATTTGCGCCTGAGCAATCGTTCTTTACAGTCAAAGCACCTGTATTCTCTTACTTAAAATTATCTGGACTCGATCCTTTACTTGAAGCAGAGATGAAATCTACAGGTGAATTAATTAGTATTAGCACATCACTTCCTGAGGCTTACAAAAAAGCTTTTGCTTGGGCTCAAGGACAAAAACCAGCGTTGTATCAGTCAAAAGGCTTGGTCTATGTCGACATTCATTCGGATTATGAAGAACAGTTTGAGACATACCAACAGCTTTTAGAACAGCACGGGTTCACAGTTGTGCGTGATGAGTTTGAGCAGTGGCTTAATCAAAAAGAGGCTATCGCTCTAATCAGTCTTCCGAAACCTGGTTTCAAAGAAGGGAAAGAAGAGCGGATTGCTGCACTTGGAAAACGTCTAACGGTGATTACAGAATTAAATACGCTCGATGTTATGCTTCAAGGACGTACGGCTGATTCAAATACGTTGTTCTCGCTCCAGGAATGGATGCAAAACGATCAAATTCCCGTTTCTTAAAAGGGAGAAGGAGAAAACATGTCACAGACTACTGAAATATCAGCTCACACATTAACAGGCCGTGATTTTCTAACGTTGTTTGATTACACTCCAGATGAGATCAAGCAGTTGCTTCAATCGGCTAAGTCTTTTAAAGAGAACCCCGAGACAAAAAAAGGGGTTCTCGCAGATAAATCACTTGGTATGATCTTTGAGAATTCTTCAACTCGTACACGTGTTTCGTTTGAAGTCGGTTTAACACAAATGGGAGGTCACGCATTGTTTTTAAGTCCGCGTGATCTGCAAATCGGCAGAGGTGAACCAGTAAGGGACACGGCTCAGGTTCTTTCACGTTATCTTGATGCCATTATGATTCGTACGAATTCACATGAGCTTGTTGAAGAATTTGCCCATTATGCTACGGTGCCGGTAATTAATGCATTAACAGATGCGTACCACCCATGTCAAGCTGTGGCAGATCTTCTGACTATTCTTGAGCATAAACAAACGCTTGCAGGGCTTAAGCTTGCTTACTTTGGTGATGGAAACAATGTCGCGCACTCCCTTTTAGTGGCAGGAGCGAAGATGGGAATGCATGTTGTATTAGCTACTCCAGATGAACATAAAGCAGATCAGGAGATAGTGGCAAGAGTACGTGAGATTGCCAAGCAGACTGGTGCGATTATTGAAGAGACAAACGATCCTGCCGCGGCAGCAAAAGAAGCTGATGTGATTTATACCGATGTGTGGGCTAGCATGGGCTTTGAAGCAGAACAAACAACTAGAGAGCAATCACTAGCCAAATACCAGGTGAATGAAGCTCTCCTCACATCAGCGAAAGAGGACTATATGTTCTTACACTGTCTTCCTGCTCACCGCGGAGAAGAAGTAACTTCCGGCGTGATTGATGGAAAGCATTCATTTGTCTATGATCAAGCAGAAAATCGCCTTCATGCACAGCAAGCGATTCTAGCTGCTTTAATTGGTTAAACCTTCTGCATGCATAACGGCTTAAGAAGGGCATACTAACCAAGAGGAGGGGATTCTTTTGGGACAAAGTCGTCAATTTATTGCGGGGCAAAAAGCACCCAATAATGGAATTTATGTTGAAATTGGTGAAACAGGTAGTACCGTTAATGCACCACAATCTGTTCAGTTAAAAGCTGGTGACACCTTTCCAGAATTAACAAACCAGGATCGCAAATGGACGTACAAACGAAAACCATAACCTCTTGTAAAACCCTAGTAAAAGGATCACTCTTTTACTAGGGTTTTTTAGTGGACAAATTCTAATTAATTGGTTTTCTGCATAATGGATAGATAAGAGAAAAAAGGGGGAGAGCTGTCCCTATTTCTTAGATAGGTGGTCCACAATGGTTCACGGATGCATACGCTAACCAGAGCAATAAGTGTCATGATTAGGAGAATGCACGATGGTTGACGTACGATATTTTAAGTGGAAGGGCAAATGGAATGTTAAATTTCTTCCTGAACAGCCGAATGGCTTTGCTGTTTATTTGTTAAGTGGACAAAATGGAACGGTTGAAGAGTCAAGCTGTATTTGGGAGAATCACCCTGAGAAAAGGCAGTTTCTTGATTATTTACTTGCTAGTGGATACACCGTTTTTACATCGGAGTTAGATCCAAAGCAATGGGGAAACGAAGCTGCAAGTACGTATTGCGAACAGCTTGTCCAGCACCTTCTTAAAACAGAGATCTTAAACAAACACATTCACCTGTTAGCTGAAGGAACGGGAGCTATCACTGCTTTAAAATTAGTTTCACGAGGTCGAACGGCTATCCGGTCTATGTTGTTTTTTAACCCTTGTATTTATTTAGAAGCTTATTATGAATTTGAGTGTCAGAACAAGCTGTATTATAAAAAATTAAAGCATGAATTATCTCAAGCGTATGGAGTAAAGCCAGAACGAATTAATCATCAATGGGTTCGTCATATTTCAAACCCACCGCTTCATAAAGTGTGGCCGCCTCTTCTGTTAATTCACCAAGTAAATGAAAGGCGGTACCCTCTCCCTAATCATTCAAGAAAACTAGAGGGAGACCTGTTAAGGCTCAAGCAGTCCGTGCAATTAAAGCTTTTTAGCTCAACAAGACGTTTCGATGCGATTAGTGAACCAACTGTTCAGTTCTTTCAGAAACACGAACGGATTTTATGACCCTCTTTGTTCAACAGAGAGGGTCAAAGCTATTGAAAGGAGAATGTATGTGCGAAAGGCTGTTGTTCTTGGAGGCTTAGGTTTTCTTGGATACCATATTTGTCAGGAGCTTTTAGAGAATAGCGTGGAGGTGGTTTGTGTTGAGAAACAAGATCCACGTGAAAACCTAATGATGGATGAAAAGTTGTTGTACATGGGGCGTAACGCCTCGTTTGAATGGATACAAGGAGATTTGGATCATGAAGACGAAAGGTTGTTTGCATTAATATCAGAAGCAGATACTGTCTATCATATGGCATCGCCTGTTTCCCTTGAAAGCAAATGGCAATTAAAAAATCAAACGGTTCAGCAAGCGACAAAGTGGATTCAAACCATTAGTCAATCAATGAAAAAGGAAGCGATGGTGGTTTTTCCATCCACCGTTGAAGTTTATGGAGACGTTCCAGGTCTTATCACAGAAGAAACGCCGCCACAACCGACTTCACCGTATGGACTCATTAAATATGAGCTCGAGCAAAGCATTATAAAAGAAGCAAATGCACACCAACTGAGATATTTGATTCTTCGATTACCAACGGTGTATGGACCGTGGCAACGAGCTGATATGACATTTGCTCAATTACTAAATCATGAGGACGACATCTATAAAGATCGATCGACATTAGATGCTCTTTATGTGACAGATGTTGCAAAAGGATTTGTTCACGCTGCAATCCAAAGAGATCAATCTGGTGTTTATCATTTAACTTCTGGAAAACGTGACCAATGGTTTATTGGAGCGAGATTACTTGGAGCAAGAGAAGACCTTTTAAAAGAGTCTCAAACAAGGTCCTCACTCTCTCCAAAAAAGGCAGAAGAACAATTACAATTTAGGGCGTCAGTCCCAATTGAAGAGGGAATACGACTACAGGAAGAGCATGTTCAAAGACGGAATAGATTAAGATAGCTTATTTTTTCTGCAGGATTTCAATTCGATTTTGGAAGGGATCAAAAACGTAAAAGCGTTTATAGCCTGGATAACGCGTATCAAATTCTACTTTTACGCCAAACGTTTCGAGGTGCAGGACGATGGCTTCAAGGTCCTCTGTGTAAAACGCAGGATGAGCTTTTTCGGCAGGAACAAACGGTGTTTCAATCCCAATATGTAAAGAAATATCTCCTTGCTCAAACCAACATCCGCCGTTTTTCTTCATTTCAGCAGGCTTTTCCACTTCAGTAAATCCTAGTACCTTTGTGTAAAACGCTCGAGCCTCATCTTCGGATCCAATAGGTGCAGCTAATTGTACGTGGTGAATCTGTTTTAAGAAAGTGCTCATATAAATTCCTCCTTTTTCTTACATTGTACATGTGGAGTATTGCAATTTGAGTAGAATCTTGTCGATAAAGCAAAAAACCTAAAGCATCCGGTTGAAGCCGGCTCTTTAGGTTTTTTATTCTTACTCTTCAGCTTTGAAGAATGAGTTCTCATGGAAGGTAAGCTCTGGATATTTCTCCTGCGCTGTACGCATTTGAAATTCATTTTCAAATAACGCAACAATTCTAGAATCACGATCTGTTACTAAGTTTTTCTGGGCTTTCTTAAATTTCTCAAATGCTTCAACTGGTCCAACAACCCAACGAGCAAAGGTAAATGGAAGACGGTCCAGTTGAATATCTACGTGATATTCGCTTTTTAATCGTTGCTCTAATACTTCAAACTGAAGCACACCAACTACACCAACAATTTGTTGTTCTGCAAAACGATTATACGTCTTAAACAGCTGAATGGCTCCTTCTTCAGTTAACTGATGAATGCCTTTTTCAAAGGATTTATGCTTTAGCGCTTCTTTAACAGAAATGGCACTAAAGTGCTCTGGAGAGAAGTGAGGCATCTCTGCAAATTCAAAAGTATCTCCCTCAACAAGTGTATCTCCAATACGTAGGTTTCCTGGATCAAACAACCCAAGGATATCTCCTGCGTACGCTTCTTCTACAATACTTCTTGATTGAGCAAGTAATTGTGTTGGTTGAGCCAGCTTCATGTTTTTACCGATCCGAACATGCTTAACGGTCATCCCCCGTTCAAACTTTCCGGAAGTGATACGTAAAAATGCAATTCGGTCACGGTGAGCAGGGTTCATATTTGCCTGAATCTTAAAGATGAACCCAGAGAATTTCTCATGCTCAAGTGGATCAATCATACCTTTTGAGCTCTCGCGAGGAACTGGGCTAGGTGCGAGAGTTAACATATGCTCAAGATACGTTTGTACACCAAAGCTTGATACAGCACTTCCGAAGAACATGGGTGTAAGCTCGCCTTTAGCAATAAGCTCGGCATCGTATTCATCACCTGCAACATCTAGAAGCTCAATTTCTTCACGGAATTGGGCAACGAGCTGCTCATCGTTAATTGCCTCATCCAATTTAGGGTCATCTGGCCCTGTTAATTGGATAACATCGATGTCTTTTGGATTCTTAGGGTTATATAACTCTAATTTCTTTTCATGACGGTCATATACTCCAGAGAACGATTGACCCATACCAATTGGCCAACCCATTGGATAGGAACGAATACCAAGTAAGTCCTCAAGCTCTTCCATTAATTCAAATGGATCACGACCTTGACGATCCAATTTATTCATAAATGTAAAGATGGGAATGCCACGCATCCGACATACTTTAAAAAGCTTCTTTGTTTGTGCCTCTACCCCTTTGGCAGCATCAATTAGCATCGTTGCTGAATCGGCAGCTGTTAGCGTCCGATACGTATCTTCACTGAAATCCTGGTGACCAGGGGTATCTAATATATTGACATTATATCCATCATACTCAAACTCAAGCACAGAACTCGTTACTGAGATTCCACGCTGTTTCTCAATCTCCATCCAGTCACTCACTGCATGCTTACTGTTTTTGCGACCTTTTACGGTACCAGCTTCCCTGATGGCTCCACCAAATAACAAGAGTTTCTCTGTTAACGTGGTTTTCCCGGCATCGGGGTGAGAGATGATGGCAAATGTACGTCTTGTTTTCACCGATTCTTTATAATTCATGATCCGTCCTCATTTCTATCAGTTGGGCCTATTTCATTCCTATGCACACTGCCCTCTATTATAGCAATAATTGAGAGTGAATTCATCTGAAGTTTAAGATTCCTCATTTTAGTGAAACTCATCTATAGGCTCTCTCGTATTTAGAAGGGGAGTAGTGAACAAAAAGATTGGAGAGATGAGACATGCACGACTTTATTATTACATTCGAATTCGAGAATTCAAGTTCAAAACAAATTATGATTTCAAAAGAATCCTATCAACAATTAGAAGACGAGATCACTCAGGCCCAAGGAAACTGGTGGACCATTAAAGGAGAAATCGTTAATCTCTCTAAAGTAATGAGCGTTAAAATTGTGGATCTGACTGAGCAACGAGGGTTGAGTTAAGGAAGGTTAATTTAGTTCTAGTTTATTATGAACTACAAAAGACTAATGATTCTAACCGAGTCATTAGTCTTAAAGCTGTAAACTAGCGAAGGGAGAACCGTAGACTCCAACGGATACAGTACGCGGTGAAGACTCTGTAGCGGTGAACTTCCGCGTAAGAGGCTGAGGCCGTACCCGTGGAAAGCGGAGGATTCTCCCGGAGCGGATTTGCTCAAAGAAATGTATTATTACTCTATATAGAAACGACTGACCTTAAAACTTGCGATTCACAAACTCACATAGTATCTTTGTATAGAAAATAATGACCGAGGTGAGGGCATGACGAATCCAGAGCTTAATATGAAATTAATGCAGATTGCAATGAAGCATCTTCCTGAAGGACAAGCGTTTTTCCAAGAAAAAGGAATTGAACTAGGTTTTGAAGATTTACAGCCGATGATGGAGCTTTTTCTAAAAGTGATGACAGAAGCGTATGAGTTAGGAAAAGAAGAAGCAGACAACAACGAATAAATATATGAGACTCGAGCGGTAGACGTTTTGAGTCTTTTTCTATAGAAAGGATGGAGCTTGATGGATAAAGAAGCGAAGTTAAAAGCGCTTGGCGAGGAAATGAAAAAGGGAATAGAACTAATAAGAGATAAGAAAGATAAAGAAGGACTGGAAAAGCTTCAACCATTTGCAGAAATCATGAGAGCTGGAGATGCAAAGCAAATGCGTGTATTTGTATATATCGGATTAGCTCAGCTTAGACTACATGACATTGAAGGATTTCTTCAGACATATGAAGACGTTCAAACGATTACGCCAGCCAATGAAAAAGAAGCCCATTTGAAAAAAGAGATGGAAGAATGGTTTCATCTATTAATGGAACGTATGGCAGGTGACGAATAAAAAAAAGAGGAATCGTATCCTCGGATTATCGATTCACTCTTTATGATCATCTGTCTTTGACTCAGACGACCATTTTTTTAGTTTTTTTGAAAGGTACGATTTAGCAGCTGTTGCAACTGGTGCAAATTGTTCAAGTACGGGGCCAAGTGCTTGCACGAGTTCAATGACTTGTTCAATTTGATTGGCCTCTTGCTTTGTTTCTGTCTCTTTCTTTTCCGCTTTAGGTGGTTCGGGTCTTCGTCCAAACATCATGTTTGAAAAGAAATCACCTTGATTCTCACGTTTGTTGTCTTGTTCACTCACAAAAAATCATCTCCTCCCTTTACTGTATGTATAAAAGAGCCTGATGTGTAGGGGTATTCGCCCCTTTGCATTGAATCTGAGCGCAGGTTCAGTCTAGACAGAAAGCAAAGTTTACAGTAAAATTAGTATCAGGTACTAAGAATTTGTCGAAACATCGAGCGAGCGCTCGTTGTGAGAGGAGAAAGCGACATGACGAATGCGGGAATACTGGGAATGGGTAGTTATATTCCAGAGCAAATTTTTACAAACGCGGATTTTGAGAAAGTTTTAGATACATCTGACGAGTGGATTCGTACAAGAACGGGAATAGAGGAACGTCGATTTGCTGGAGACGATGTAAAAACGTCTGATATGGCATATGAATCAGCTGTTAAGGCATTAGATCAAGCGAATGTGAAGGCTGAAGAGATTGACTTAATTCTAGTCGCAACCGTCACACCGGATATGGCTTTTCCTACAGTATCCACCCTTGTTCAAAAGAGATTAGGTGCAGTAAATGCTTCTGCAATGGACATCAGTGCAGCATGTGCAGGATTTATCTATGGAATTGTCACAGCGCAACAGTTCATTGAGAATGGTGCCTATAAGAATGTTTTAGTAATAGGTGTAGAAAAGCTTTCTACAATTACAGATATGTCCGATCGAAACACAGCTGTTTTGTTTGGTGATGGATCTGGTGCAGCTGTTGTTGGCCCTGTGTCAGAAGGAAAAGGAATTTTATCCTTTGATCTGGGCTCTGATGGCGGAGGCGCAATGCACATTAACAAACAAGGCGAGTTCATGGAAATGAACGGGCGCGAGGTATTTAAATTCGCTGTAAGACAAATGGGTGAGTCTTCTTTAAAAGTAATTGATAAAGCGGGTTTAACAAAGGAAGACGTGGATTACCTTATTCCACACCAAGCAAATATTCGAATTATGGAATCAGCACGTGAAAAATTAGATTTACCAGTTGATAAAATGTCTGTCACTGTTAAAAAATACGGAAATACATCTTCTGCTTCTATTCCAATGGCATTAGTCGATGAATTAGATGAAGGCAAGATTAAAGACGGAGATGTCGTTGTGCTAGTTGGATTTGGTGCAGGTTTAGTCTGGGGCGCTGTGGCGCTTCGCTGGGGTAGATAAGAGCTTACGTAAAGGAGTAGATAGAATGGAAAAGAAAAGAGTAGTTATAACGGGAATGGGAGCTGTCACCCCGCTAGGACTTGATGTAGAGTCAACGTGGAATGGAATCAAAGAAGGTGTTTCAGGAGTAGGTCCCCTGACACGAGTGGACGCAGATGCGTTTCCAATGAAAGTAGCTGCTGAAATTACAGACTTTGACCCAGGTTCATTTATGGACAAGAAAGAAGCAAGAAAAATGGATCGTTTTACTCAATATGCGGTCGCTGCTTCATTAATGGCACTTAAAGATTCAGGTCTTGAAATTAATGAGACCAACGCACCTCGTATTGGTGTTTGGATTGGTTCAGGAATTGGTGGAATGGAAACGTATGAGCAGCAATTCCATAACTTTATTGAAAAGGGTCAACGTCGTGTGAGTCCATTCTTTGTACCGATGTTAATTCCTGATATGGCGTCTGGTCAGGTTTCCATCATAACTGGGGCAAAAGGAGTAAACTCTTGCTCCGTTACAGCCTGTGCAAGTGGAACAAACTCTATCGGAGATGCCTTCAAGGTTATTCAGCGTGGAGATGCGGATGCCATGATTACAGGTGGTGCAGAAGCGCCTATTACAAACATGTCGATTGCTGGATTTTGTTCAGCCAAAGCCGTTACGCATAACGAGGATCCTGCTACGGCTTCAAGACCTTTTGATGCAAACCGTGATGGTTTTGTTATGGGAGAAGGATCAGGGATTCTTATTCTAGAAAGCTTAGAATCTGCCCAAGCACGTGGTGCTCACATTTATGCTGAGATTGTTGGATATGGTGCTTCAGGAGATGCTCATCATATTACTGCTCCGGCTCCGGGTGGAGAAGGTGGAGCACGTGCGATTCAAATGGCATTGGATGATGCGGGTCTTAAGCCTGAAGACATTCAATATGTTAATGCTCACGGAACAAGCACTCCAATGAATGAGAAATTCGAAACGATGGCCATTAAGTCTGTCTTTAAAGAGCATGCCTACAATATGGCAGTGAGCTCAACTAAATCAATGACAGGTCACTTGCTTGGTGCAGCTGGTGCTGTAGAAGCGATCTTCTCAATCAAGGCAATTACAGAGCAGCTATTACCACCAACGATTAACTATGAGACACCAGATCCCGATTGTGATTTGGACTATGTTCCAAATAAAGCTCGAAATGCAGAGGTTGATGCTGTATTAAGTAATTCACTCGGTTTTGGTGGACATAATGCGACATTAATCTTTAAGAAGTATGTTTAAGAAATAGGTATAAGTGAACAAAATATGAATAAAGGGTGTCCTAAAGGACGCTCTTTTTTTAGATTTTCACTCGAACTCTTGTTCTGTTGTAAAAAATATATAAAATATCGAAAAATGGGTTTTCTTTAGAGAACATATAAAGTAAGATGAGGTGTACAAATTGTTATAGTTTGTAACGCAAATGAAATATTTGAGGTAAATACAGGTAATTGAGTTCTGGATTGATGCCTAATTAAAATGTGGAGAAAGAGGTTAGGTCCTCTTTTTTCGAGTAGCGACAATCTGGAATTTAATCAGTTGGAGGAACAGATATGTGCGGATTTATTGGTGAAATGATTACAAGAGGTGCTTCATTTATTCATGAAGATAAATGGTTAGAGGCACTTGAAGCGATTCATCATAGAGGACCAGATTCCACTGGGACATACAAAAATGATTATATATCTTTTGGGTTTAAACGGTTAAGTATCATTGATCTAGAGCATGGAACGCAGCCGTTGTCTTATCAGAATAAATATCACATTATCTTTAACGGTGAGATTTATAATTATAAGGAGCTTCGAGCCAATTTAATTGAAGCAGGATATGAATTTCAAACACATACAGATACAGAAGTCATTGTTGCATTATACGCTCAAAAAGGACAAGACTGTGTGAAAGAACTCAGAGGAATGTTCGGGTTTATGATCTGGGATGATGAGCGCGAAGAATTATTCTGTGCACGTGATGCGTTTGGCATTAAGCCTTTTTATTACATAGAGACAAGTGAAAGACTTATTGCCGCCTCTGAATTAAAAAGTATTCGAATGATTGACCCACAACTCGAGATTTCTACGGAAGGCATACAGCACTATTTAACGTATCAGTACGTTCCTGAGCCAATGAGCTTAGCACCATCCGTTCAAAAGCTTGAGCCAGGACATATGCTGGTGAAGAAAAAGGATCAACCTGCTAAGATTAAAGCCTATTATACAAAAAGCTTTCATCAAGGGAACGAATCGCTGTCAAGCTACGCTAAGCAAACCATTGATGTGTTAAAGGATTCAGTAGCTAAGCATATGCGTAGTGACGTGCCTGTAGGAGCATTCCTTTCAAGTGGGATTGACTCAACTACGATTGTAGCTCTTGCTAAAGAACACAATCCGAACTTAAAAACCTTTACGGTAGGTTTTGACCATGAAGGCTTCAGTGAAGTCGATATTGCAAAAGATTCTGCCGAGAAGTTAGGCGTAGAGAATATTCATAAGCACATTACTCCTGAGGAATTCATCCGTGAACTACCTAAGATCATCTGGCATATGGATGATCCAGTTGCGGACCCAGCAGCCGTGCCTCTCTATTTTGTTGCTAAGGAAGCAAGCAAGCATGTGAAGGTTGTTTTATCAGGTGAAGGCGCAGACGAGCTATTTGGTGGATATAACATCTATCGTGAGCCGCAAGCTCTTCGTTACTTTAATCGTTGGCCAAACCAAATGAAACGTACTATAAATAAAATGGCGCTGGGACTCCCTGAGGGGATGAGAGGTCGTAGCTATTTATTACGAGGAACAACACCAATAGAGGAGCGTTATATTGGGAATGCGAAAATCTTTACAGAACTTGAGAAAGAGCAAATCCTAAGAACGTATCACAATGATTACTCCTTTACTGAGTTAACAAAAGGGCTGTATCAAAAAGCGATTTCCTATACGGATTCAACTAAAATGCAATATATTGATTTGCATACGTGGTTACCAGGAGATATTCTAGTAAAGGCAGACCGAATGACGATGGCTCATTCGCTTGAGTTACGTGTACCATTTTTAGATAAAGAGGTATTTGAGGTTGCAAGTCGTATTCCAGAATCAGCAAAAATTGCAAACGGAACAACAAAGTATGTTCTTCGTGAAGCGATTAAAGGCGTGGTTCCTGATTCGATCTTAAACCGCAAAAAATTAGGATTCCCGGTTCCAATTCGTCATTGGTTAAAAAATGAGCTATACGATTGGGCAAAGGATATTTTAACAATTAACCAAGCAGCAGGGACCATCTTTAATCAAAAAGAAGCTCTCGCTTTACTTGAAGAACATGCAGCAGGAAAGAGAGATAATAGCCGTAAGCTATGGACGATTCTTTGTTTCTTAATCTGGCATTCACTTTATATTCAAAACAGCGGTAGCATTAAGCAGGCTGTCGAAGAAATGTCTCAGCTACAATTGAAAACAAGCTAACCATTAAAGAGTTTGTGGCATAACTAAAAATCAATTAGAAAATGGCGAATGATTCAATTGCAGAATCATTCGCCATTTGTGATTTTTAATGAATCAGCGGAAGGAGAACCCGAGACTCCTACGGAACAGAGCGTGGTGAAGACACTGTAGCGGCGCTTTTACTGCGAAAGGGGCTGAGGCCGTTCTTGTGGGTGCGAGGGATTCTCCTGTAGCGGATATTGTGCTATGTTTGAGTTTTACTCGCTGCACTATTGTTATATCTCGACTTCTTTTTAATTATTGATTTGACGGCTTTTGAGCAAGTTTTTCAATAATGTGGTGTAAGTCATCAGGCTTATGAAATTCGATGGGGGAAACGCCTTTTTCAAATTGAATGGTTTCTGCATCTAAAAGTAACACATAGCGTCCATTTATTTTTCCAAGATGAATGGATTCCCCAAAGTCCGCAAGTAATCCTTTGATTGACGTTTCTCCAACCTTCATCTTAATCTCAGCTTCTGGTGTGTGATCCACAATTTGAGCGGCGGCTTCCATCACTTGATGCGTATCTAAGCGTTCCTGAAGCTCTCGTGTTTCACTTCCTTCCCAAATTTCAAGGTCGTGCTCAAACTTCTGACGTTCTTCGCTTTGTTCCTCATAGGTTTCGTACACGTGCTCCTGAACCATATTCATTACCTGGGTTTTCATGATGACTGGCAAGGATTCACCGTATTCCACATACTTCAAGAAATCTTCAAAGTACCTTGCGTGAGAAGCCTGATGAATCTTCACCTCTGTATGTTCAAGCATGCCTTCTTCAGGCATATACGGATACTGAATAGACTTCATGTTTTTTGTTGTAATGGCATATTCCACTTTTTGAATAAGGGAGGCTTCATCGGCGATTGAAGCAACTTTCGGTTCAAAATCACATTTCATAATAAATACAAACGAATCATCAAAGAATTTTCGTGGTACGGCCGTAGCTACTAAAAAGACTCCGCCACGCACGGCACTCGTATTTAAATAAATGCGTACAAGCTGTTCGCTCACATTCTTAAAGTCTTCTTTTGTCTCAGCGAAGCGTGTTTTATGCAATAATGCATAATTTGGATTTGACTCAAGTGGATGCCCGGGCTCTGTAACAAAGTGACCGATCTTAGTAGGGACTTGTTCGGACTTAGGGTGATGCTCTGCCTTTCGCTTAACAATTTTCTTGAGCTCACCATCCAGAAAATCCTTCATTTCACTATGCTCAAATTCGTGTTTGTCGAGCGTTTTAAAATGCTTAAATCGTTTATCTGCTTGCTCATCTCGACCATCTACCGTAATTAAATAAAATGATAAAAACTGTATTTCAAAATCCATGTGGACGAACTCCTCTAAAGAAAGTTAGGCAATGGTACTAGTATAGGAGAAGCGAGAGAGAGCGTCAATTTCTAATTGTCGTTGTAATGAAGGAGATATAGTCATACAATAAGAGGAAACAAATCATCCAATGAAAGGAATTATTACATGGATAAGGAAAATAAAAAGAGTAGTAGAATAATTTTAATTCACTTCATAAATGTATTCATTGGATTAACTCTTCTAACTAAAGCAAGTATCTTAGGGTTTGGCGGCATGGCGTTTGGAGCTAGCATTATGTATTTCATTGGTATGGCAACTCCTGTTTATGTCTTGATTCTGTTATATATTGTTCAGGTCTATTATTTAAAAAGAGAACGTACAAAACCTGTATTAATAGCCCTGTACTTGGCAGTGCTCCTGTTATTTTATTCGATCTTCTCCTTCTTTTTTATGATTACGAGTATAGAAGTCTATATAGCTCATCTTCTGGATAATATCATTCAATAAGAATGAAAAAAGCTGACTTCAAACTAAGTCAGCGTTTTTTCGTAATAGTCCTTGGCCCACGCGAGTGCCTCTTGTTTGGATGGCAGCTTGTCATCCAATTGAAGACTATATACTTTAGTGAGGATGGAAGAAAAGATTGGTCCAGGATCAAGGCCTAAGTCAGTTACAAGGTCTTTTCCCGCAAGAAGGGGAGGTAAGGACTCACGCTTTTGAATATACGTTACGATCTTCTCTCCATACGCAAAGTCAGGTTTAGTAGCTATGAACAGAAGATCTCTCACCGGTAAATGGTGGAGCTGCTTATGCCATTCGCCTAGCGTTTGATGGTCCATGTCTTTATAGATTCCGGCTTCTCTAACCGTTCGTAACAAGCGTTGATCTTTACTTGTTAACGCATAGAAATCAATGGATTCACCGAAATGTCCATCCCCCTCATAACATAATGCAGCCATAAAAAGAAACGGCTCAGAAAGCCCGTGTTTCATTAGTTGATCTATATGCATCCACTTATTTTCAGTCAATTCGCTCTTAAGAAGAGTAAGCCACACATCAAGCTGATCTAATGTTTGAAAAGAAGTTCGTAATTGATCTTCTTGTTGCATGAGATCAAGCTCATGCATCACTCGGCTTGCTGATAATCCAAGTAAGGAGGATTTTGCTCCTTTTGCAAGTGTTTCCGTCTCAGGGTGAAGCTGATAAGTAAACCGATTGGCAAAACGAACGGCTCGGAAGATTCTCGTTGGATCTTCAATAAAGCTGAGTGAATGAAGAATACGAATATGTCCATTTTTTAAATCACGTTGACCCTGAAAATGATCTAGTAGCTCGCCGAATGTATCAGGGTGAAGACTAATGGCCATGGCATTTATGGTGAAGTCTCGCCTTGATAAATCCTCTCTAATACTTGATGGCGATACCTCGGGTAATAAAGCAGGCTGCTCATAGTGCTCAGAACGTGCAGTGGCAAGATCGACCTTTATTCCTGATGGTGTAGTCCAGGTGGTAGTTCCAAAAGATTGATGTGCCTTTGTACAACCACCATGAGTAGCGACTAGCTTTTCCCCAAATTCAATTGCATTTCCTTCGATGACAATGTCCACATCCTCGTTTGAGCGACCAAGTAACACATCACGCACACCGCCTCCAACTAAGTAGCTTTTATAACCATACTCATTCGCGGACTCACCTACTAGTACAAGTAAATGAAAGATGGTCGGATCAAAATGCTGTGCTAATGCCTCTTTTAAGGTATGAGTGGAGAGCCGCTCAGCTTCTGACTCAAATTGCTTACGTTTTGCTTCATCATGCAAAATAGAAAGGACATCAGACCTGGACACAACGCCTACAACCGTTTCATGATCTAAGATTGGAATACGGCCAATATTATGAGTAATCATCATCTCTTGAATGGTTTCAAGTGGTGCCACAGGACCTAAGGTAAGCACCTCTTTTGTCATGTAAGAGTGAATAGGGGAATGTCCTAGGCCATGTCGTAGAGCTTTATCTAAGTCTCTACGCGAAAGAACCCCCGACAATTGTCCTGTTGAGTTTAAGACTGGCATACCTGTGTGCCCATACCGTATTAAGGCATCGGCCGCTTCGTCTAAGGTGCAGTTTTCTTCAATTGAATGAACGGGAGAACTCATGATCATGCCAGCAGTAATAGCAGGTTGAATGGCTGAAGAAAGCTCAGCTTTTACTTGTTTGAGAACATCATTTAATGCTCCCTTTTTAACTGAGGCCGCAGCTGCTTGAGGATGCCCACCGCCTCCAAACGCTGTCATGATCTTTTTGATATTCACGCGCATGGTTTGACTTCTGCCTGTTATGTAAGTGTTTGCCCCCATTTGCACAACAGATAAAACGGTATCTGCTTTAAGAGAGCTAACTAATCGTTCAGTAATTGGAGCGAGCCCACTAATGAATGACTCGCAAACGGTATTACAAATGGCGATCTGTAATCCATCTTCATCAAGGGTTTCAATAGACTCACTTAATTGTTGATACAAACTCTCCTGTGTATCTGTTAAATGGTCTTCTAGAAATGGCTTCATCACGTCAAGATCCATCCCTTGAGATAGAAGGTATGCACCAGCGTTTAAATCTCGCTCCGTAGTTTGCGCATGTTGAAAGGAACCTGTATCACTATATAATCCAAGTCCTAGTAATAATGCTTCTGAAGGTTTTAATGTGAAGTCCTGTTCTTGAAGTTTCTCTATAAGTAGAGTCACACAAGCGCCAACAGGCTCCTGAACAAGTTGGGTTGGAGTAGGGTCTGGATCAGTATGATGATGGTCATAAATAGTAAACGTTTTAAGCGCTGAAAGCTTTTCTTTAGGGATCCCGCATCGTTTAAATGACGAGGAATCAACAATTACAATGTCCGTGACCTTATCCCAATTGACTTTTTCAATTGCTTCAGCCCTAAATGTATCTCGATATAACGAAAGCACATGTTTCACACTCTCTTGCTGTTGTGAGGGCAGCACAATAGTAGCATCAGGGTACAAAGCTTTAGCAGCAATTAATGATGCCAACCCATCAAAATCTATTTGTAAATGAGAGGCAAGTATTTTCATCTAGTAGAGTCTCCTCATGTCTATAATCTTTCTTTATTGTAGCAAAAGACACAGTCGATCGTCACGACTGTGTCTTAGAAGTTTATCCACGTTTCTCATATATCAGACCTTGTAGTTCAGTAGGGCCTTGTTCATAAGGAGAACTAGATTCCTGAAAGGTAAGTGTGAAGAGTTTATGATAGGTCTGGTACAGCTGGACTTTTACTGTTTGCAATTGATCGATCCATTCATGGTGAGGGTGGGTAGTCTGTCTTTGAAAGGCAAGAGTTAACCCATTAACCGTTATACCCACTTTTGAAAGTGAGTCTGATTGCTCCTTTAGGGAAGCTCGTAATTCACCTTGAAAGGATAACCCCAACTGTTCAAGCTTCTCCATTTGTTTGGCTGTTTCATTCCATGTATCAATAAACTGTTCAAACTGAGCAATCGTTCTCCGCTGCTTGCGAATATGCTTCCACAGAGCCCGTTCTTTTAGATAAAAGGTCTTTAATGTCGTACGGAGTCGGTTGACCCATCCGTTTCGTTCATAATCATATAAATAATTGGCTGATTCATTTGATATTACTTCTGTGACCGGAGCGATGGAGGATACTGGTTCAACGGGTGCTGCCGAATTTGGACGCACAGCATTTTGTAAACGGTGCTGCAGGACACGATGCATCTGTAGGGTTGGTGTTTTGGTTATACGTACCATGGATGGATCCTCCTTTTTCTGTCTTACCTATCCTATTCCCTATGCCTTTCAGCTTAAGCTATGAAAAAAGACCCCTTTTTTTTGGGGTCTTAAGAGTATGACTTATTTAGCGAATACGTGATCACCAATCACAAGCGTCTGCTCACGAGTGGAAACCCACTTACTTGTTGCCGTTGCTGGGTTGTAGAAGTATAAAGAGTTTTGTCCTTGTCCTCTAAATTGAAGAGCTTCTTCTACTGCGCGAATAGATTCACTATCTGCTTTGTTCGAGATTGACCCATCAAGAACTGGTGAAAAGGCATAATGACCTGAAGCGCTTCTCTCATATACGACGTCGTTTACGTTGTCTGGGAATAGATCACTATCCACACGGTTTAATACGACGGTTGCTACAGCTACTTTACCTGCATAAGGCTCACCTTTTGCTTCAGCGTGAACAAGGCGTGCTAACAATTCTTTTTCGTTTGCTGAAACACTAGTAGGAATCGTTAATGACTCACCAGCAACAATGTTATTAGAAGAAAGTTGATTACTTCTTTTAATAGCCGCTGTTGGGATCGCGTACTGATCGCTTATTGATGAAAGGGTTTCTCCCTTTTTAATTGTATGAGTTGATTTTGCATCGGCCATTTGTGTACTAGTTGCAACTAAACCTACTACTAGTAAACTGGCTAATAATTTCTTTTTCAATGAAAATACCTCCTGTGTATAATCTGCCTACTAATCTAACAAACTTTTGGATGTAGATGTGCATGTAAATAAAACCATTTTGAAGCTAAATTGATAGGGTTCCTTGATACTTATGGGTTCATCGCTCTTTTTTACAGTTATGTAACGAAATATTAAAGTTCATTGGATATTTGACATATTTCCTTTTATATGATGGTTGTGACAAGCTTAAATCCTTAGAGAGTCAACGAATTTCGACGATTTATGGAAATCTAGTACTCTTCCTAATGATGAAACTTTTACCATAGATCTAGTAAAAAAAGCTATGCTAAGATGCGAATTGTAGAAACGAAACACAAACTTTCTGAGGAGGAATTCTAAGATGAATTTCAAGAAAATCGTAGTATCATCTGCTGCAGCAGCGGCAATTACAGCAGTAGGTTTTTCAGGACAAGCTGATGCAGCTTCTTCTAATACACACGTAGGAGGACCTTACGTAATCCAATTTGACGCTCAAGATGCACAGCAAGCATTCAATTGCCTTGCAAACTTCCCTGGAGCTGAAAATATTAACTTCGAAAATGGTCAATGGGTTATTGATTTCTTTAATCAATTTGATTTCGAGCAAGCAGCTGAACAACCAGGAGCTGAGGTAGTAGAAGAGCCTGAGCAAGCTGAAGAAGTAGTAGAAGAGGGAGCTGAAGCACCTGCTCCAGTTGAAGAAGACGTACAAGCAGAAGAGGAAGCTCCACAAGAAGAAGCAGCTGATTCTAACGCAGCTGAATTCTCGGCAGAAGAGCAACAAATGCTAGATTCAGTAAACAAAGAGCGCGAAAGTGTTGGACTTTCTCCACTTAAAGCGGATCCAGAGCTTGCAAAAGTAGCACGTGTAAAAGCACAGGATATGATTGATAATAACTACTTTGATCATAACTCTCCAACGTACGGTTCACCATTCCAAATGATGGATCAGTTCGGAATTGAGTATCGTACAGCTGGTGAAAACCTTGCTGGAAACCAAACAGTAGAAGCAGCTCACCAAGCACTAATGAACTCACAAGGTCACCGTGAGAACATTTTAAAAGCTGATTACACAAATGTGGGTATCGGCATTGTTGATGGCGGCCCTTACGGTAAAATGTTCGTTCAAATGTTCAAAGGTTAATTTATAACTAGAGTAAGCTCGTTGCAAATACTAGATTTGCAGCGAGCTTTTTTAATGTGAGCTATTTACATAAGTATCTAATTAGATTATTATTAAATTAGATACTTATCGAAGTAGTGGGAGGTAGCTATGCAATTAAGTCGGATTGTTAACTTTCATAAGGTAATGGGGGACAAAACCCGTATTCAAATTGTTTCTATGTTAAAAAAGGGACCACTCCATGGTCAGGCAATCGCAGGAAAACTTGGACTGAAAGCGCCAACCATATCTCATCACATGGCGAAATTAAAAGAGGTCGATGTAGTCAGGCAGGTTAGGGATAAGAACATGGTGTATTATCATTTGAACGAAAAAACTTTAATGGCCCTTGCATTGGCTATTACAAAGATTGGGGAGAATGAAATGAATCAAGACTTTCATGTAACCGACGATCAAAAAGCTGCTGTGATTAAAAATTTCTTTACCGACAAACATAAGCTTAAAACGTTTCCTGCGCAGCGGAAAAAGAAGCTGATTGTTTTGGAGTATATGCTCCGAGGACTGAAAGAAGGAGAGTCCTATAGTGAAAAAGAAATCAATGAGCACATCCAGCAATATTTTGCTGATTATGCAACCATTCGTCGCGAATGGATCATCTGTCACTTTATGAATCGGAACGAGGCCGTGTATCAGCTGAATCCACGGGAGATGTGGTTGACCTAGGAGCAGGAGATCTAAAGGGAAAAAGCTAGGATCGACGGAGAGAAGCTGGAATTAAAGGTGAGAATTCGGAATCAACGAAGAGAATTCGGAATCAACGAAGAGAATGCAGAATCAACAAAGAGAGCAAGGAATCAACAAAGAGAGCAGAGAATCAACGAAGAGAGCAGAGAATCAACGAAGACAGCAGAGAATCAAAAAAGAGAGCAAAGCCTCCTCCCAGCAAAAAAACGGATCCCATTTCAGGGTCCGTTTTTCTTAGCTCTTTTTCACTTGTACTTGTTCTACCCGGTGACCGTTTCCTTTTGTGAGGATCATATCGGCACGATAGCGAGTCGGCCGAATGTTTTTTTCAAGGTTAACGCCGTTAATCGTTTTCCATATGGATAAGGCAACTTCCTCGGCTTCTGTTTCACTTAAGTGACGATAGCGGTGGAAGAAGGAATTTGGATCTTGGAATGCGGTATGTTGAAGCACTTTAAAGCGATCAATATACCATTTAATAATATTTTCTTCGTCTGCATCTACATAGATGGAGTAGTCGAAGAAGTCTGAGACAAAGACTGGTGAAATGCGCCGGTCTTTTTTGTTTACTTGAAGAACATTGATTCCTTCTACGATTACAACATCAGGTTCATCGATAGGCTGTGATTTTTCACTTAACACATCATACGTAAGATGTGAGTATAGTGGGACCTCAGTGCTTTTGCGACCTGATTTAATATCGGAAAGAAAGCGAACAAGCTTCCGAATGTCATAGCTCTCAGGAAAGCCCTTTCTTTTCATTAATCCACGTTCTTCAAGTACCTTATTTGGGTAAAGGAATCCGTCTGTTGTGACAAGATCAACTTTTGGGCGATTCGGCCAACGACTAATAAGGGCTTGGATTAAGCGTGCGGTTGTACTTTTACCGACAGATACACTGCCTGCAATGCCAATGACAAAAGGCACCTTCTTCGTTTCTCTATGAAAAAAACGGTTTTGATCATTATGCAAATTAACGGCATGTGTTGTATGCATATATAAGAGTTCTGTTAATGGGACATAAATTTGCTCAACTTCGTCGGGCGAAACCGTTTCATTAATTCCTTGAAGTTGTGTTCTTTCCTCATCTGTGAGACTCACAGAGGCTTGATACGCAAGTGAAGACCACTCGCTTCTGCTGAAACTTGTGTACGCATCTGTGGTTGTCGGTATCGTTTTAGTTAACATACGTATCTCCTTTTAGAGAGTTCACCCTCCTGCTTGTAACGCTTTAAGGGATAAAAGAGTATCTGTTAGCAGAGTATCACTTGAAGGGAGGAGAATCAATAGAAGTCGCTTACAAAAACTGAAAAAAAAGAGCAGTGACACTGTTCTTAAAGTGTACCGCTCTTCTAATCAATTATTCATTTTTTGTTTCAAGCAACTTTAGAAGGTCAGCTGGTAGTTCAAAGGTTTGGTCTTTAATCTGAAGCTTATGATTCTCGTCATATACTTTTTTTCGTTTCTTAATGTTATCTATTTCATTGTGGATCCCTTCCATTTTTCGATCGAGTGCTGCTGCTGAATCGGCTGCTTCCTTTAATTCTTGTAACAGGTGCTTAGGCACATCAGATTCATATTTGTAGTAAATTTTGTGCTCAAGGCTTGCCCAGAAATCCATAGCAATTGTACGGATTTGAACCTCCATGCACACGTACTCGGTACGATCGGTCATAAAAACAGGGAGTTCCAGTATTAAATGAAGACTTTGGTACCCGTTATCTTTAGGGTGCTTTATGTAGTCTTTGACTTCGAGCACCCGAATATCACTTTGATTCTGAAGCATTTCAGAAAGAGTATAAATATCTGAAAGAAATGAACATGTTATACGGATGCCAGCAATATCCTTTATATGAGCTTTGATGCTCTCAAGAGAAGGCTGACAGTTCTTACGAAGAACTTTCTTAAAAATACTTTCAGGAGATTTTAGTCTGCATTTTATATGTTCAATTGGGTTGTGCTCGTGAACATACTCAAACTCTTCCTGTAGGATTTTAATCTTTGTATTCATTTCATCTAATGCAAATTTATAAGTCATCATAAATCGTGTGAGTTCTACTTTAAAAGACTGAAGGTTTTTAATATCCAAATTAGCCATTGAAGGTCTCCTTAATTAAAGTCTTGAATCTACTCTTAATTTTGAAAGCAAGCGCATACGAAGTCAAGTTAATCAGTGTGGAACGTTGTCGAGAATTATGAGTTGAGAGGAGGGCACTGGTGTGAGCGTCGTTCGAACGGATAAGTGGATCAAGTATTTTTTGCAAGATGTTCAGATAAGAAGTTCTCAAAAAAACCTATATGAGGCTCAAAAGAAATGGTTTGTAGATCCTTTAACAAAACGGTTTAATGGTGAGGTGACAGAACAGTTTCACCCGTTTTTATTAGAGCAAGGGTTGTTTTTAGCCAATGAGCAAGAGCTTGCGGATCTAGAGACATTAGCTGCCAGACCAATCTGGGAAACCGTTCAGTCACAATTCCTCCATTTGAAAAAGCTCTGGGGAGGACCAGACCTGCCTATCTATCTTCTTCCAGTGAATAAAGGGATTAATGATCCTTCAAAAAAAGCAGGAATAAGTTTTCCGTTTGCTCTTTTTTTATTTGTAGGGACACATTTGAATGATCAAGAGATACAGTCCTTGGTCATCCATGAATATCACCATTCAGTTAGATTGATGCATACGAATGAGACTGAGGACTCCATTACATTACTTGAATCGATGTATATGGAAGGATTAGCTGAACGTGCAGTACTTGAATATGTAGGAAATGAACAGCTTGCTCCATGGACTTCTCTATATGATGACCGATTTGATAAGAAATGGTACAAAAAATGGGTGGCCCCACATCTTGAGCGAAAGGGACGATCTGCGCACAGAAAGTATTTGTATGGAGATGCCAGATTAAAGATTCCACCCTTACTTGGCTATTATGTTGGATATCAGCTGGCTAAGGCATCTCATGACAAACGACCAAACTGGAAAACAACTGACTGGATTGCATTTGTAGGGGCAGACTGTCAGGACTTTCTGAAAGAAGTTTTAAAGAGTATGAGTTTCGTGGAATAAACTGTTTAACCCTTGCCTATACTGTGGGTACTATCGAATATGCTTGCAAGGAGGGTTTAAAATGGTCGTCATGCGTGATGTATGGGTTAACTGGTTTGAAGGGGAAGAGAACGGCTATAATGTGTGTGATTTTGTGGAATGGCGTCCGAGTGATCGGGTAGAAGTGCTTGACCAAGCCATTTTAGTAAAGGTAACCGATTTACTTATGGAATATCTGGAAAATGATTTAGCTGAGTTACCAGAGGCCTTGCTACAGGAAGTCTATCAAAAAAGCTATTTGCGAAAAAACATGTCAAGAATTCAACTTGATTATTGTTTTATCGCCTCAGATGGTAGACGTGTACTTGCTGTTGATACTGCCGGTTTCCAAACACCAATTAGAAAAAGTCGACTAACACCTAGACAGCAACAGCTTGTTTACGAGCATTTAGAAAATGGCGAGTGGAAAGTATTTGAGCTTGAGCATCCACAACTTCAAAAAGACTATCATATTCTTTCTCCATCGCCTGAGGAAATGATTGGACTCACTCGTAAGGAAAGACAATTAAAGCTACTTCTGCACATGGTTTTAGATGAATTACATCGATCTGGTACGGATGCAGAAGTTAGGTACTGGTATACGGAATGGAAGCCAGAAGCATATGAGCAAATTCAATGCTTACAACGTCACGAGGCCTGGGATCACTTTATTGGTGAAGTTCAATTAGGGTGGACAAGTCGTCACGTTGAACTATGTGAAGCCATGATTAAAGGACAACCATTTTTTGAAAAGCTGTGGGAGCAAGAGCATCTTGAAAGTGTGAAATAAGCCATTTACAGTTTACTTACTTGTAAACTTCTACTATACTTAAGGAAAAGATGGTGGAGGCGGTTACATGGTTGGAGAAACGATGGATGGCTTAGCTTATACAGTCATGCAAATATTTACAGTGATTCTATTAGTAGGTACATTAGGCCTATCCTTTTTTGTAGGGAAGGTTTGGAAAAAGAATAACGGATATTAAGCGGGTGCACTTGCATTCGCTTTTTTGTATAAAAAAACAAACGATCCAAAACGAATCGTTTGTCTACCTTTGCTTATCTAGTGCGACGACCAAGTCCCATTGCGCGTTCTGCTTTGTGAAGCATGCGTACGGCTTGAGTGTTTGCTCGAGCAGCACCGTCATCAAGGATGGAATCTAGTTTATCAGAGTGGATGAGTTCATTGTACTTTTCTTGAATTGGTTCAAGTGCATTCACGACAACCTCAGCCACATCCGCTTTAAAGTCTCCGTAGCCCTTCCCATGATATCGCTCTTCAAGAGTAGCGATAGACTCACCTGTAATTGCAGAGTAGATGGTTAACAGATTCGCAACACCTGGTTTTTGTTCTTTATCATAGCGGACCGTTCCCTCTGTATCAGTGACGGCACTTTTGATTTTCTTACGGATGGTTTGGGGTTCATCCAAAATCGAAATGTAACTTTTAGGATTAGGGTTTGATTTACTCATTTTACTAGTCGGATCTGTAAGTGACATAATACGTGCCCCTTCTTTAGGGATTTGTACTTCAGGCACTGTGAAAATATCATTGTATTTCTTATTAAATCGTTCGGCTAAATTTCGAGTTAGCTCTAAGTGTTGTTTTTGGTCTTCTCCAACAGGTACAACATTTGTTCCATAAAGAAGAATGTCTGCTGCCATGAGTGGAGGATAGGTAAGAAGTGAAGCAGATACCGCTTCTTTTCCAGAAGACTTGTCCTTAAATTGAGTCATTCGTTCTAATTCACCAATGTAAGCAACACATTGCATCATCCAACCTAATTGAGCATGAGCAGGAACCTCAGATTGAACAAATAAAACGGCCTTTTCAGGATCAAGACCAACTGCCACGTATAGGGCAGCAAGACTGCGAATGTTCTCGCGTAATTTTAAACGATCCTGAGGTTGAGTGATTGCATGTTGATCTACGATACAAAAGTAACACTGATTGTCTTCCTGCATGTCTACAAAATGCTTCATCGCTCCTAAATAATTTCCTAGTGTAACAGTGCCACTAGGCTGTATTCCAGAAAAAACGGTTTTCATTAATTTCTCCTCCATTACTACGTATGTCTCTTGAGTATCATACCATATCTAATTGTGTACTTTCCTCTATTACAATTGAGTAAGTGATGAATAAAGGGATAGGTTGTCCATATACTTGTATTACATTCTGAAAAAGCTCTAAGGAGGTTGGTCAATATAAAGGCACAACCCTTATTATTACACGCTTCCATTGGATATGGTCATACAAAAACAGCTCATGTTCTTGCAGCTGAAATAAAACGCTCGACACAGTATAAACCTGAAGTAGTAGATCTATTCAGTAGTCTTCCTGTGTGGCAGCAAACAATGATACGGAAAAGCTACTTTACGATCATAGGCAATACCCCTTTTTTATGGGACGTCTGTTATCGGTATACATCCCAAACAAAAAAATCGGATCTATGGTTTGAAAGACTAGCTAGGCCCCTATACGATACATTTAATCAGATCATACTTAAAAGTCATCGTCCTTTTATTCTTTCTACTCATGTTCTCATTACAAGATTGCTTGCTGTTTGGATAAAGAGGTCATCCAAGAACATCCCACTCTACCATATAAATACTGATTTTAAGTTGCACCGTCTCGCTGTCCATCCGCAGGTTTCGGGTTATTTCTTATCTGGATTGGAAGCATTCCCGCCACAGACTGATGTACCTTCAACTTGCTATTATTCATATGGCATTCCTATTGAGCACTCCGAATGTCGCTTACAAAATAAAGATGTGCTGAAGGATCGTTTGGGTTTATCGAGAAATAAGCCGGTTGTCATGGTTGCTGGAGGGGGAGAAGGAATCGCACGGTATGAAGAAATTATCAAGGGATTAAACAGGATTCCGCAGATAACCATACTTTGCTTTACTGGGATCAATCAACGGTTATTACTTAAGGTTAAGCAGCTAGGATTTGAACAAGACATACAAGTGATGCCATTTACTGATAAGTTTTCGATGTATGTACAGGCCTCAGACGTTTTAATTACAAAAGCAGGTGGTCTAACACTTGCACATGCCTTAACAGTAACAACACCAGTGGTTATCTATCAGCCCTTACCTGGTCAAGAAATCGAAAATGCACTCCTTTTAAAAGAAAAAAAGGCTGCAATATTAGCTGAAGATGAATCTCAGCTTTACAAAGCAGTCCATACGGTATTGTTTAATAAAGAAAAACGAAGCTTATATCTTAAACACGCCCAAGCTCTTAGTAAACCACATGCTACAAGTCAGATCATTCAACAAATTATTCTTGAGACTCCTGGGCACGAGCCATTTTTCGCTCCCGCTGACGCATAATCCATAGGAGAATATTTATAAAGGCGATGGGGATAAATAAATAAAGCATTCGCTCCTCTGTTTGGTATGTATAGTACATAAAAGCAATGAGGACAAGAATGGCAATAACCTGACTGATTTGAATTTTAGTCATACGTAATCAACTCCCTTTCATTTTCATTATAACAAGGGTTTGTGTCAGTAAAAAGGAGGAGCCACATGATTAGAAGGACGTTATTTTACTTTTTAACAGCTTTACTCCTTACTACGGTCTATCTTTTTTCACCTCAACAAACGGAGGCAGCCGGGAAACAAACGAATCAAATTGAAACAAAGAGTTTATCTGGGCAAGCTAAAACGTTAGAAGACGTTAAAGGACAAAAAGCAGTCGTTCATTTTTTTGCAACTTGGTGTCAGCCTTGCCAAGAAGAAATGCCTGACATTGTTGCGTTCTCCAAAAAGCTAGAAAAAGAAGGAATTGGGTTTGTGCCAATCCATCTTACAAAAGTAGATCCTGATTTAGAGCAGCTTCTAGCATTCTTAAACCATTATCAAGCTCTTTTTGATCCTTGGCTTGATCAAAATGGAGAATGGATGAATGAATATGGTATTGTTGGAATACCGACCACTGTCTTTTTGGACGAACAAGGAAATGAAGTTCAACGAATTAATGGAATGCTTCCTCCAGAAATTGCTTCAAGATACATTGAGACAAACAAAAAAGGCGATTAATCTTCGCCTTTCTGTTCCTCCTTATTTAGTTCGTCTTCAATCATTTGATCAAGTTTTGCAAGCATGATTCTTGCTTTGTCGTCATCGATGATTCGATAATGATGACCGCCGCTCGGCTCTTCATCTGCTTCATCCGCTAAGTTTACGACCTTTTGTAATGGTTTTAGATGTAGCTCGCCTTTTGGGAGGTATGAATCTGTATGCAACAGGACAGCTAAAGAAATTTCTTTTGCAGCTTTAGGATGCTCTCCAAGTCGAATTAGTAATTTATGAGCGCGTTCTGCGCCTTTTATCGCATGGATATCGTTTTCTTTATATAATGAGTAATCCCATTTGCCGTTTCGATACCAAGTATAATGACCAATATCATGTAAAAGAGCAGCTTTTGCGGCTAAATCAGGATTAACATGGTACTCTTTAGCTAACTTAAAGGCATGGTAGGCACATGCAATGGCGTGGGCCATACCTGATCGCTTCACATATTTTTGTGTGATGGGGTGATCAAAGATTTGGACAAGCGTTACATCTCTCATGTAATCACTCCTTTCAAAGTTCCTTTTAAACTGTTACGATTAGTTTATCTATTATATAAACAGGATGAACCTAGTTGCAACAATAATTCACCCTTTCCATATAATGAAGAACCCTAAGAATTGATCAAGGAGGATGACTAATTGGCGACAACACATGTTTTTTCAAAAGATGAAGAACTCGCAAATGCGATTACTCACGGTATTGGTGCTGTAATTAGTATTGCTTGCTTAACCCTATTAATTGTTTTTGCGAGTTTGTATGGCAACGCGTGGCATATTGTTAGCTTCTCTATCTATGGGACTTCAATGCTCCTATTATATGCATCCTCAACTCTTGTGCATAGCTTTCCGCCCGGGAAAGCGAAGGATCTGTTTGAGATTCTGGACCACTCAGCGATCTATCTTTTTATCGCAGGTACCTATACGCCAATCTTGTTTATTGTTGTGCAAGGAGCGTTAGGCTGGACACTGTTTGGGATTATCTGGGGTATTGCAACACTTGGAATTGTATTCAAGATATTTTTTGTGAAGAAGTTCTTAGTGATCTCGACGATTTTCTATTTGCTGATGGGGTGGATGGCCCTATTTGCAATCAAACCGATCGTCTTAACTTTACCTATCCAAGGAACTCTTTTCCTAATTGGTGGTGGAGTCCTTTATAGCTTAGGTACCATCTTCTATATATGGAGAGGATTTAAATTTCATCATGCGGTTTGGCACTTATTTGTGCTAGGAGGAACGGTGCTTCATTTCTTTCTAGTCATTATGTATATTTTGCCTATTCACTAAGGAGTTTGGTTTAAAACCAGACTCTTTTTTTATTTTAGGCATGTTTTTTTCGTAATCGGGTATTGTAGAGATTAAATACGTAAAATTATCTAGATTTCCTGCAAGGGTAGTCAGTTATTGTCAAAAAACGATATACTCTCCGTGGAGGTTACGTATGTACATATCATTATCGGAATTAGCTGAATACTTAGATCTTCCGCTCGCATACATCAAAGGGCAGGTTGCAGCAGGAAACATCAAAGCAATACATAATGGGGAAGAATACGTTGTTAGCAAAAAACAGTTTGAGTGGTACAAGGAACAGATTGACCTGAAAAGAAAAGCAATGGAACTTGAATTGAACGAACCGATCCCTGAGGATTGGGATGCAAAGGATGAGGATTAATCTAGGAATAAGGAAGGTTGTGGCAAGAATGTGGAAGCAAGCAGTATCCGTTTTTGCAATCGGAATGGCTGTCATGGGAATCACTCACACAGCATATGCTGAAGACGAAGCAGGGGATGGAGCAAAAGAGCTTGCTCATAAAGTAACTGAACTTAAAGCTTACAGCTTGCCTGATCGCTTGGCTCGATTTGTTCATTCTTCAGAACGTCAATTTGAATATCCTGAAGATGGAGTGAAAGGAATTTATGTTACGGGGAATTCTGCTGGTGGAGAACGGTTTAATACGTTAGTAGACATGTTAAATAACACAGAATTAAATTCAATGGTTATTGACATCAAAGAAGATAATGGACATCTTACATATCGCCCGGATGAAGATTCACCTTACTATGACATTGCACATAATTACATAGGTGACCCTGAAAAAATGTTTGACGTACTTGAAGAAAATAATATCTACCCAATCGCACGTGTTGTCGTGTTTAAGGATACGGTGCTGGCAGAAGAAAAACCAGAATGGTCATTTAAAGAAAACGGGAAGGTTTGGAAAAATGGGCGTAACGAGGCGTTTGTGAATCCGTTTCTTGAAGAAGTCTGGGAATACAACGTAGATATTGCTGAAGAAGCGGCAAAAATGGGCTTTCAGGAAATCCAGTTTGACTATGTTCGTTTTCCCGAAGGATTTGAGAATCGTGATGAAGACTTAGAATATAGCACAGGAAAGTATGAGGGGGGCGATGGAGATAATATTCACCGTCGCGTAAATGCTGTGAACGATTTTGTTGCGTATGCGAAAGAAGAGTTGAGCGCATACGATGTGGATGTATCAGTCGATATCTTTGGATATGCAGCGACTGTGGAGTACGCACCAGGAATTGGACAAAGTTTCTTGGGCATTTCTGATAACGTTGATGTTATCTCTTCTATGATTTATCCGAGTCACTGGACTTCTTATTTTGGAATTGATAAACCAGATCTACATCCATATGAGATGACAAAGGAATACGCAAAAGTTGAGAATGAACTACTTTCGGAGCTTGAAGATGGGCCAACATCAAGACCGTGGATTCAAGACTTTACAGCAAGCTATTTACCTGATGGTGATTGGCAGCCATATGGTAAGGAACAAGTGGAAGATCAAATTCGAGGCTTAAAAGAAGAAGGAATTAATGAGTTTCTTCTATGGGATGCTGGGAACACATACACACAAGGTGTAAATTATTCCCCATAAGAAGCTTGAATCAGGTGATTATAAAAGCGAAGAGCCTGAGAAAAAACTAAAAATTAATTTAAGATGGCGAATGATTCTACAATCGAATCATTCGCCATTCGTGTTTTTTTGATTTTTAGTAAGACGAGCGGAAGGAGAACCGGAGACTCCTACGGAACAGAACGCGGTGAAGACACTGTAGCGGCGCATTTCCCGCGAAAGGGGCTGAGGCCGTTCCCGTGGAAAGCGAAGGATTCTCCTGAAGCGGATTTATTGCTATGTTCGTGTTTTGTTATCTACATTGACGTTATGTCCCAGCCTCTTCGTGTTTTACTCGCTACTTTAATGTTATGTCTCAGTCTCATCTTACGTTTATGAAGAAAGAATCACGTTTATTGTTTTTGGAAAAAAGGAATATAGTAATGCCTATACGTTAAAAGTAATGAAGAAGTGAGAAAGGAATGAGTGTACAGTGAGCAGCTGGTATGAAAAACTAAGTAAATACTTTCCGATCGAAGAAATGAAATCAAAAGAACATATGGAGTTACTTTTAAAAGAAAAAGCAGATATTTACCATAAAGACGAAGGTGAAAATCATGTTATTATGTATGTAGAGACAGATGACTTTGTCTTTGTTGATTATCTATTTGTATCTAAGGATGCACGTGGCCAAGGACTCGGCAAGAAATTACTCGACAAGCTTAAGCGTAAGAATAAACCAATTATTTTAGAAGTAGAACCAGTTGATTACGAGGATACAGATACTGTGAAACGGAACCGATTTTATTCAAGAGAAGGGTTTACTCACGCTCAATCTGTAGGTTACCGCAAAAAATCATTAGCAACAAACAAAGTGAACGAGCTTGAAATCTTGTACTGGTCACCGACAGATGAAACAGAGCATAGTATTTATGAGAAAATGAAACATACGTACGAAACCATTCATACGTATAAAGACAAAGATTTGTACGGAGAATCATATGATGCAGTGGATCAAGCTGTTACGTATCAAAAGGAAGACGAGGCAATTAAGTAAAGGCAATTCGGCAAAAGGTGGTGTGCCAATTGAAGAATAAAGAAAAAGCAAAGCATCAGAAGAAAAAGCGAGAAATGCTAAAAGACCTCCTAAAGAAAAACGTTGATAACTGGAAGAAATCCCCGTTAAAACAAACAACTCCTCAATCATATCGTAAAATTATTGCTTAAATGTCTGCCATTATGGTGGACTTTTTTTGAATTGAGTAACAACTTGTAAATTAGTTATGAAACATTTTTGTTTAAAAAGATTTTTAGTATACTATGTTTAAGCCAAAGAAATCCGGGGAATGTACTTCATTAGTTACATATTAAACGATCGACTTTTAATGTAGAAGTTTTGTATAACTTTTTTGTAACTACTATGTACTTTCAACCGTACTTTCTGTATAATAAGTAGTGTGAAACAGACGTTCTCATTTTTAGTCAAAAGATTGATTCCTTGAAGGGAGAGGTTGGTAAGATGGTCACATTGTTAACTTCACCAAGCTGTACATCTTGTCGTAAAGCAAAAGCATGGTTAGAGGAGCATGACATTCCGTTTGAGGAACGTAATATTTTTTCTTCACCGCTTTCAGTGGACGAGGTTAAAGAAGTGATTCGAATGACTGAGGATGGAACAGATGAGATCATTTCAACTCGTTCCAAAGTATTCCAAGAGCTTAATGTTGAGGTCGAAAACCTTTCATTACAAACTCTATTTACGATTATTAGCGAAAATCCAGGACTTTTACGTCGACCAATTATTTTTGATGAGAAACGTCTTCAAGTTGGTTACAACGAGGCTGAGATTCGTCGCTTCTTACCTAGAAAAGTTCGTACTTTCCAATTACAAGAAGCACAGCGACTTGTTAATTAACAATAAACCTTCTACAGTCATGTGTAGAAGGTTTTATTTATAAGCTGGGTTACTTGACAGTATGTATTCTATAAAGGAAAATAAGAAACTACAAAAGGATTATAAGATGAAATGGATTTTAGAAAAATCTGATTTTATCATTCCTTTTTACTTTAAACTATCATAAAATAGAAGAAAGTTACGATCCCTTTTATTGCAGGGTTAACACTATCATGCAAAGGGTAAAGTGTAACTATACCATTCAAGCAGAGATCTAGCTTAGAGTAAATGATCGGAGGAGAGCGATTATGGATATCGAACGCGTGAATGACACAACCATTAAATTTTTTATTACGTATAAAGATATAGAGTCAAGAGGTTTTGAACGAGACGAAATTTGGTACAATCGTGAGCGTGGAGAAGAGCTCTTCTTTGAAATGATGAATGAAGCTAATAATCGTGACGATTTTGAATTAGATGGTCCATTATGGATTCAGGTTCATGCGATGGATCGTGGCCTTGAAATCTTAGTGACAAGAGGACAAGTAACGGACGGCGGTATGAAGCTTGATGTTCCTGACTGGCAGGACAAACATGCTCTTGCTGAAGGAGTAGCATCTGATTCAGATAATGGTTCTGAACTTTTAGATCAAGATGAAAGCATTCACGAGCCGTTAGAGCTTATGATTGGCTTCAGAGACTTTGAGGATCTAATCGATTTAAGTCATAGCTTCTTAGAAGTGGATCTGGACAACAGACTATTCCACTTTGAGGGCCACTATTATTTGCACATTGTATTTGATGATGAGCGGTATACCGAAGACGAACAAGATAATATGCTAAGTCACATCCTGGAATATGGATTTGAATCTGATATTACAGTTCATCGTGTTGGAGAGTACGGAAAGTCGATTATTGATGAAGCTGCTCTAGAAACGTTACGTCAGCAGTTTTCTCAAAGATCATAAATGGGCTAGCACAGGATTGAATTCCTGTGCTTTTTTTAGTGGTTTTGAAAACCCCTGGCTCTGCCGGGGGTTCCATAGAGCTTCTAGCGTGGTCATAAAAAAAGCCTCACGA
>NZ_JAEUZA010000005.1 GCF_016798245.1 Alkalicoccobacillus gibsonii
GGTGAGTTGATTGCTCAACTGCTGGCGTTGATGTCTCCATCAACTTTCCAATTGCGTAGCATAAGCTACGACTTTTTATACTTATGAGATATCGTGTATCTCTTCGTACGCTTGGCTTTTGTTCAGTTTTCAAAGAACTTGTTTGTCGTTATCAGCGACTTTTAAATAATAACATTTCGTTATTAGGAAGTCAATAACTTTTTTTAAAAGTTTTTCTTGTCCGCTGCAAGATTCCTCCGCAGCGACAAGTAATAATTTATCACGCCACAAGAAATGAGTCAACACTTTTTTCAAAGAAAATCATTTATTTTATATTTTGTTTGAAATATAGCTTTCGCAGGCGTTTCTTTCTTTACTATTGTAACAAATTCTTTCTCTATTAAAACATTTAAAATCAGTTCTAGATCAATTCGATATTCCTGCACCTCTTGAATGGATAGAAGTTCGGAGACAGATACTTCACTATCAATCGAACGAAGTACATCTAGAAAGTGATTAGCTCCGAGCTCCAGCTTAGAGATAATCGCTACCTCAAGGGCTAAGATCAACAATTCAATTCTTTTGTTGAGCGGCTCTTCACTATTTAAAGCCTCTTGATAAAGTTTATGAATTTCAGGCTCTATCTTTTTCACTTGCTCCCAAACCGTCACTTCTGGATAAAAACCATCTTTAATGACCGCTATTCTCGCCAAATGATGAAGCGCGTGAAATAGATTACTGAATCCATCTAAGATATAGCCACGACTAAAAAGAGCCTTCCCCTCTTCAAACCTGCGAAGTAGCTTCGCAAATTGAATCGTTAATTTCTTCGTACGATCTCCAGGTGGAAATGTATCAATGCGCTGCTTTACTTCCTGCATAAACTCATTTCGATCGTAAACAATCTTTCCATTTACAAGCCAATCAATTAATCGTCGTTGATTTCCCGTTATTAATGAATAATGCATCATATCCTGGCTCATTGTATGGAAGGCTATCCTTTTACCAGACGCTTCATAATGTTTACTAACCCAGTCTGTCACTCCATCGGAGATTAGCAAAATAATTGCATCGAAGCCGTCTGTACTTAAAAAGGATGAATCGTCTTTCTTTAAAACAAGAATGGCACATGTGTGCTCTTTACTCGCTTGATCCTGATAGAGCTGTCTTAATAAGATATCCATGATGTTCCTCCCCGTAGAAAAAACTGCTCTCAAAATATTGAACCCTCATTCTTTCAATTCAACAAAAATGATGAACTTCCTTCTTCACTATCCTAGAAATGACTGTTTGGATACGCTTTCTATGTTATACTTTTGATAAGGAGGCGGAGAATGGCTATTAAATATTCAAACAAGATTAATAAGATAAGAACCTTTGCTCTTTCCTTAGTCTTTATCGGAATCCTCATTATGTACATAGGCATCTTCTTTAAGGGTAATGCGATTATTATGACGATCGCCATGTTAATTGGCTTTCTTGCCGTTATATCGAGTACGGTTGTCTACTTTTTTATTGGCATGCTTTCAACGAGAGCCGTTCCTGTACAATGTCCTAATTGCGAGGGACATACTAAGGTCTTAGGTAGAGTTGATGCATGTATGCACTGTAATCAGCCGTTAACTGTAGACAAAACTCTTGAAGGCCTAGATTTTGATGAAAACTATAATCGAAAATCAAGTAAATCATAACAACCTAAAAAAATAAAGCCCATCGGTATAAGCTGATGGGCTTTGTATTTGTTCTGTTTAATGTTCAACCTTGCCTTTACAATCTGCACAAGTACCATGAATCTCCATTCGATGGCCACTTACGTCAAAACCAGTAACATGCTCTGCCAACGACTCCACTTCATTAAGTCCAGGGTAATGGAAATCAACGATCTTGCCACATACATTACAAATAGCATGATAATGATCTGTTGTCACACTGTCGAATCGACTGGACGAATCTCCATACGTCAATTCTTTTACAATCCCCACTTCTTTAAATACACGTAGGTTATTATATACAGTTGCAACACTCATATTAGGAAATCTACCTTCAAGCGCTTTATAAATATCATCTGCAGTAGGATGAATCAATGATTCATATAGATACTCCAAAATGGCGTGGCGTTGAGGAGTCATACGGACACGAGTGCTTTTAAGAGCCTCAACTGCTTCATGCAGGCGATGATTTGTTGACATCGACACGCACCTCGCTTTCGAAACCTATTCTTACTTTATAATAATTATAAGGCAAGAATAAACTCCCTGTCAATTAGGCGATTTACTGATTGGCGAGCAGAGCAGATAAATCACCTGACTTCATTAGAAATGACGTGTAACGATGAGGTCGTTTGTCTTTGCGTTGTTTTTTCTTTTCTACATTTAAGCACGCCTCTTTTAATGAGTCACGTAATCCAGGCAGATCATCCTCGTTTGCTCCAAACAAAAATGTCGTACTTCCTTTACGCAAGAATCCTCCAGAGCTTGCAAGCTCTGTCATTCGGTATCCTTTTTCCCTTAATTCTTTTTCCACTTGTTCCTTATAAAAGTCATCTAAAATGCATACGAGTAATTTCATAAGAGCCTCCCTTTTTCAAAAGCCTACGCTTCGTTTAATTCTTTTAGAAAAGCGAGCACTTCATTTGCATGTTCTTTCACACTTACTTTACGCCATTCTTTCACTAAGTTAAAGTCTTTATCAATGATAAAGGTTGAGCGAACAATCCCCATGTATTCTTTACCGAAGTTCTTCTTCAACTGCCATACTCCATACGCTTCTGCTGCTTTAGCCTCTTCATCTGCGAAAAGCGGAAATGGAAGTGAATACTTTTCCGTGAAATTCTGATGTTTTTTAATTGAGTCTGGACTAACGCCAAGTACAACTGCACCTTGATCTTTTAAAGGCGTTGTTAGATCTCTAAAGTCACACGCTTCGGTCGTGCATCCAGGTGTATTATCTTTTGGATAAAAGTAAAGAACGATATGCTGTCCTTTATAATCTGAAAGAGATTTCGTTTCCCCTGTTGTAATTGGTAGTGTAAAGTCTGGTGCCTGTTTGCCAACTTCTGCGGTCATCCAATCATTCCTTTTCTTCATATTATAGTAAATCGTAATCGATTCTTTCTTCATTATCAATGTTTTAGGTCTTTCCATGTATTTTTACCCTATCCTATGTCTGTTTAATCGCCTTGCTCCCTCAAAAAAACTTGCCTACCCCTAACCTGTATGGTTGAATGGCTAAGAGAGACTTAGAAAGCTGGAGGGTATTTTTTTATGGAAAGAGTTAGATCAGAACAATTATATACTGAAGCGAAAGAACATATTTTAGGTGGAGTGAACAGTCCTTCACGTGCATTTAAAGGAGTCGGTGGTGGTACGCCTGTTTTTATGAAACGTGGCTCCGGTGCATACTTCTGGGACGAAGATGATAACAAATATATTGATTATTTAGGCGCGTACGGCCCTATTATTGCCGGACACGCTCATCCGACTATAACAAAAGCAATTCAAACGGCAGCAGAGAACGGAGTATTGTATGGTACACCAACGAAGCTAGAGAATGAATTTGCTGCTAAGTTAAAGAACGCTATTCCATCACTTGAAAAGGTACGATTTGTTAACTCAGGTACTGAGGCTGTCATGACAACGATACGGGTGGCTCGCGCCTATACAGGGCGTGACAAGATCGTTAAATTTGCAGGGTGCTACCATGGACATTCTGATTTAGTTCTTGTGGCCGCTGGGTCCGGACCAGCTACACTTGGTACGCCAGATTCTGCAGGCGTAACAAAAAACATTGCAAAAGAAGTCATTACCGTTCCGTTTAATGATATTGATGCGTATCGCGAGACATTAGAAAAATGGGGTACGGAAATTGCTGCTGTTTTAGTTGAACCGATTGTTGGGAATTTTGGAATGGTTGAACCCGCTCCCGGCTTCCTTCAGCAAGTAAACGAGTTAACTCATGAGCATGGCGGGCTGGTTATTTATGATGAGGTTATTACAGCATTCCGCTTTATGTACGGCGGCGCGCAAGATTACTTAGATGTCTATCCTGACATGACGGCTCTTGGAAAAATTATTGGCGGTGGACTACCAATCGGAGCTTACGGTGGTCGTGCTGATATTATGGAGAAAGTCGCTCCACTTGGACCTGCTTATCAAGCCGGAACAATGGCTGGAAACCCTGCTTCGATGTCAGCTGGAATTGCTTGTTTAGATGTGTTAGCGCAAGAAGGCGTATACGAACACTTAAACAACTTAGGTGAGCGCCTTGAAACAGGATTATTACGCCTAGCACGTAAACATCATGTTAAATGTACGGTGAATCGGGTAAAAGGAGCACTAACACTCTATTTTGGTACTGAGACGATTACGAACTATGATCAAGCCGATGCTACTAATAGTGAACAATTTGCTACCTTCTTTAAAGCAATGCTCGATCAAGGAATTAACCTAGCACCTTCTAAATTTGAGGCTTGGTTCTTAACGATTGCACATACAGCAGCAGACATTGATCAAACGCTTGAGGCGGCCGACCTTGCCTTTGCTGAGGTTGCTGCCACATTCGAATAATCATCGTCTCATTCACTAATCTGGAAAGGATTCATCTAAGATGAAATTAGGAGCTAGAATATTTAAAACGGGGCTTGCGATTATTCTTGCTTTGTATCTCGCTGAATGGGTTGGGTTAGAGCCCCCAACCTTTGCAGCCATTGCAGCAGCGTTTGCCATTCAGCCATCTATCTATCGAACGTTTAAAACCTTGCTTGATCAGTCACAAGCAAACATCATTGGTGCCGTTCTCGGTGTATTGTTTGTCATTACTTTCGGGAACGAACCGTTTGTCGTTGGGGTAGTAGTTGCCTTATCGATAGCTATTATCCTGAAGCTGAATCTTCAGGCTGCTACGATCCCTATCTCCATTGTGACTATTATCATAATTATGGAGACACCAAGCGATAACTTTTTACAATTTGCTGCTGGTCGTTTCTTTTTGATCATACTAGGCATTTTGGCTGCATTTATCGTGAATTTGATTTTCATTCCACCTCGATATGAGTTGAAATTATATGATCGAATGACAAAAGCGGTAAATGAAACCATTCAGTGGCTTATGCTTTTTGTTCATAGAGATGCCGACCTAAAGATGTTAAAACAGGATATTGATCGTCTTTATTCTGAAATGGAAAAGCTTGATACACTGTTTGATCTCTTTAAGGAAGAACGAACATATTTCTTAAAAAGAAGCTTTGGAAAGGCTAGACGGGTCGTTGTGTTTAGACAGATGGTTCATACCTCTAAAAAAGCTCTTGATGTTCTAAGTAGCTTTGATAAACGCTTGAACGAGATAGACGAATTGCCCCCACGAGTGAGAGAGATTATTCAAAGTCAGCTTGAACATTTAACGACGTATCATAACCGAATTATGATGAGATACGCAGGTAAGGTTAGCAGCAACCCTTCCGATGAATTAGTCAGTGATATCGATAAAGGCCAAGCGAAGTTAACAAATTTGTTTGTTACACTTTATGAAGAGCCTGAATTTGATTTGGCACAATGGCACCACTTTTTGCCTGCCATTTCAGAGGTCATTGAATATCATGAGGAACTTGAGTATCTTGATCAATTAGTTGAAAACGTAACCTCTCATAATGAATCAACATAAGAAAAGCCGTGAACAGCTAAAGTTCACGGCTTTTTCTTAATGTAGTTGTTGAACTTGGAACAGCTTATGATAACTGCCTTCCTTCTTCATGAGTTCCTCATGAGATCCGACCTCACTGATTTGTCCATTTTCAATCACAACAATACGATCAGCTGATGTGATTGTCGACAACCGGTGAGCTACTATGAAGGTTGTGCGATCTTTAGCAAGCGTACCTAGCGCCTCTTGAATGTAATGCTCACTTTCAAGATCCAAAGCTGACGTCGCTTCATCAAAAATCAGGATGGGTGGATTCTTTAGGAAAACTCGTGCAATGGCAATTCTTTGTTTCTGCCCACCGGAAAGCTTCACGCCACGTTCCCCTACTTGCGTGTCATATCCATGAGCTAGACCAAGAATAAACTCGTGCGCATTGGCAAGTTTAGCTGCCTGAATGACATCCTCATCTGACGCTTCAGGATTTCCCATCTTAATATTCATCTTGATGGAATCGCTAAATAAGATGTTGTCCTGCAAGACCATCCCGATCTTGTCGCGGAGGGTTCGCACCCGGAAGGATCGTATATCATGATCATCAATTAAGATCCGCCCCTCCGTTACGTCATAAAATCTCGGAATCAGACTGATAAGGGTACTCTTTCCGCCACCGCTCATACCTACAAACGCAATGGTTTCTCCGCTTTGCACATCTAAATTAATATCCATTAAAACGGGTTCGCTTTCTGATTCATACGAAAAGGATACGTGTTGGAACGATACATCTCCGTTCACTTTGTTGAGATCCGATGCTTGATCAGAATCTTTGATATCGTACTTTTCGTCGACAAATTCAAACACCCTATCCATTGATGCAATGGATTGAGTGAGCGTTGTAGATGAGTTAATTAGCCTTCTAAGTGGACTATATAACCTTTCCATATAGAGAACAAAGGCTGTCATTGCTCCGACCTCAAGGCTGTTTGTAATCACAAAGTACCCCGAAACTAATAACACTAGTAAAGGTGCGAAGTCAGTAATCGTATTAACCACTGCAAATGTTTTAGCGTTCCAGTTTGTGTGATCAAGTGCTTTATTTAAAAAATGATTATTTCGTTTAGCAAATGCCTTCTGCTCATGATCTTCGAGAGCGAAGCTTCGGATAATGTTCATTCCTTGCACTCGTTCGTGCAGGTGCCCCTGAACTTCTGCTAACGCCTGAGAACGGTCTCTCGTTAACCCTCGGAGCCTAGCATAGAAATACTTAATGGACAGACCGTACAAAGGAAACATCGAAATAGCTACAATTGTTAGCCAAAAATGTAGATTCATCATAATGATAATGGCAATCACAATCGTAAATAAATCGAGCCAGATATTCATTAATCCTGTAATGACAAAGTTCTTTGTCTGTTCCACATCGTGAATAACTCGAGAGATGATCTCTCCTACTTTTCGGTTGGAATAAAAACGCAAACTGAGCTTCTGAATATGACCAAAGAGTTGATCACGTATATCAAACAATACCCTGTTCCCAATCCACTGTGCGAAATATTGCCTGTAGTATTCAACCGGTGGCCGAATGACGACAAAAAGAAAAAACATTCCTCCCATAATCCAAAATAGGGTGGAAAGCTTATCCGCTTGACTTAAGGCATCGTTTAAAATGAGGTCATCAATGATGTACATCATCACGAGTGGCAGGAGCAATGGGATGCCAAATTTTAAAATACCGATCACAATCGTAGCTGCGATTTGTTTCCAATAAGGCTTTACAAACACCATATACCTACGGATACTACTCAAATTACGTACACCTTCTTCTGAATAAAGAAAGCCTGGAATCCAGGCTTCTTAGCTTATCGATATTGCAGATACCGCTCGTACCAGCTTTCTACAAATTGCGGAGCGAATGGACCTTTTCTTTGGTGAATCCATGAGATCAATTCATCTACACTTCTTCTTAAAATGCCATCTAGCTCCGGAGGATAGTTCATCGCTTTGCTGTGAAGCTCATACTCGTCTTCATCCAAAAGCTTAAAGGTCATGTCCGGAAACACCTTTATGTCGAGATCGTAATCAATATACTTCACTGCCTCGTCATCCCACGTAAAGGGTGTGCCGAGGTTGCAGTAATAGTAAATACCGTCAGAACGAATCATACCGATTGTGTTAAACCACGTTTCCGAATCAAAATAACAGATTGCCGGCTCTCGCGTCCGCCAATTTCGACCATCTGATTCTTTCACGATAATTCGATCATTCCCACCAATTACGACTTTTGACGTCCCTTTAAGCACAATTGTATCTTCCCAAATGCGATGAAGTGATCCATTGTGTTTATAACTATGGATTTGAATATTGCTTCCTACTTTGGGGAAGTTCATAAAAGGCTCCTTTCTATTGATTCGGACGCCATAAACAGGCTAAATCCTGTTTACTGCAAAAATTAACGTACTAACCATCTTTTTATCCACTTTCATTATACAGTTTTCCCTATCGTTTTGAAACGGTAAGCGCCTGAAATGATAAAACAAGCATAAGATTTAATATGTATAGATGTAAAAACGCCCTCTAAACCGGTTGGTCAGAGGGCGTTTGCTCTGTCAAAAAACAGAGTGTTACTGTTGTGTTTTTTTAGACTGAGACTGAGCGTTTTGTTTCTTCACTTGTTGTACATCTGTTTCAGATGCAAATTCAGTGTTGTAGCTCCCTTGTTTAGAAGCTTGGTTTTGCTTTTGAACAGTCTTAGCGTTTGTATTTGTTTTGTTTTCCATGGTTTATCACCTCCACAACAATTAAGATGTCCTGGAGGTGCAAAACTTATGCAAACATTTTTAAGTTAATAATGAAATTCCACCATCAACGATTAATGTTTGTCCACGAACCATATTCGCTTCATCAGATAATAAGAAAATTGCTGCATTTGCTAAATCAGCAGGTTCTACTACTCGACCAGCCGGAGTCCGTTTGGCTGCATCCGCCAGAAGCTCTTCACGGTTTGGAAAATGAGTAAGCGCGTCTGTATCAACCGCTCCACCAGATACAGCATTCACTGCAATATTCATTGGAGCAAGCTCAACGGCTAAGTAACGTGTTAGGGCTTCAACTGCTGCTTTTGATACGCCAACCGTTGTATAGTTAGGTAAGTATCGAATGGAACCAAGTGAACTTAAGCTAACAATTCGGCCTCCTCCACTTTTGGCCATAAGCTTAGCTGCTTCTTGAGCCCCAAAAAGAAGCGCCTTAGCATTAATATCCATTGTCCAATCCCAATGATTTTCTTCTAATTCCATTAATGGACGAAGTACACCTGAGGCTGCATTATTTACAAATACGTCCAGACGGCCATATTCTTCTTCTACCGTCTGAAACAATTCTTTTAATTTCTCTGGCTTTCCAACGTTTGCTTTAACAACAATGGCTTTTTGACCCAATGCTTCAATTTCAGCTGCTGTATCGAGTGCCGGTTGCTTACTTCTTGCATAGTTAATCACTAAATCATAGCCGAGGCCAGCTAAACGTAATGCAATCTGTTTACCAATCCCTCTACTGCTTCCTGTTACGACTGCTACTTTTTGACTCATTTTATTTCCTCCATTCAAATCTGCCCACTTATTATAGCGCATAGCCATCAACCATGAAAGCCACACTAAACGTAAATAAACATATTAGGAGGACTGCAAATGTATGTAGGACGTGATATGACGGAGCTGACAATGATGGGTAAAGACAAATGGACAGATAAAGAGCTTGCCTATTTTCACCATAGCTTAGGACAAATTGCTCCTTATTTAAATCAAGAAGGTGCAGCCATTCATACTCAAATTATAAAAGAAATTGAATCAAGAGGTGGCATGCATCATAGCGCAACCTATACGCAAGGGACGGAAATTCATTATGACTAATGATGAAGAGAAGCAGCTATATTACGTTAACCTTAACCCAATCAGCATGGATACAATTAGTCCCGTGCGTGTCAATGATGGTCAGTTGATTGAATACGAAATTGAAGCGACTTTGAGTGAACGTGAGGACCTTGAACATTTGTTGCATGAGGTTCAAGCTCATGATGTAGAGCTTGGCAATTTAATTAGCTTTAGGCATTTTGATGATACGGAAGGCGATGCTGACAAAAACGAGTATCAACGAGGGTTAAACGATATCTTTGATGAGTTGTATAAATTAGGTACAGAAGAAACAAAGGCTAAGATTAAAGAGATTCATTTAATTAATGATGACATGTAAACACCCATTCGTTTCAAAAAAGAGCGCTAGAGACCTTAGCGCTCTTTAACTATAATCATTAAGATTTAATACACCTAGAGAGTATGGTGTATATCGAGCCTCCATCAAAAGTGGCACATTTACATTAAATAATCGTATGCATTCTTAGCAATTAGGGCTACCGTCACAATGATAAATAGCACCTTCACGTAGCCTGAGCCTTTTTTTATGGCAACGTTAGCTCCTACATAAGCTCCAGCAACCATGGCAAGACCCATTGGCAAACCGTATGCGTAATGAATTGTACCAAAATACATAAAAGTTAGCAGGCCACCAATGTTACTTGCAAAATTCAGTACCTTAGCATTCCCGGCAGCCTCGACAAAATTAAAGCCAAGAAAAATAAAAGAAAATAATAAAAAAGATCCCGTCCCTGGTCCAAGAAAGCCGTCGTAAAAGCCAAGCCCCACTGCTATAAGCGCACCAACTAGCCATACCTTACGAGTAATACGTTGAAACGTAGACAAACTTCCTAGATTTTTATTTATAAGTGTATAAATGGTTACCACTACTAGCAGAAATAAAATGATGGGTTCTAGAATATCCGGAGGAATTTTCTGTACGACGAGTACGCCTAGGACCGATCCTCCAAAGGCCAAAGGAAATAACGTAAAGACGAGTCGCTTATTAATTTGACCATGCTTGAGAAACGATAACATGCTCGTCAAAGACCCCATCGTCCCTGAAAGTTTGTTTGTACCGAGCGCCATCTGAGGCGACATACCTGTGAAAAGAAGGGCAGGCATAGCAATCAATCCGCCCCCTCCCACTACCGCATCAACAAATGCCGCTAGAAAACCGATCACTATTAAAAACAAAAGGATTGATATAGATATTTCGTCCATCTACAAGCATCTCACTTTCTATATCACCACAGAAGGATGTTTTACCACTCTGAATTCAAACATTATTCCGTTATTTATTTTTTAGAATCTATAAGGATTAAAACGCTGATAATGTTAACAGAAACTAAACTCCTACTTAAAAATTCGATTTTGATTGTCCACCATCAACGTTTAAGGTTGCTCCTACTACCCAGCTTGCTTTTTGCGAGGCTAAGAACACAACGGTATGGGCGATTTCTTCTGCTGTACCAAATCGTCCAGCCGGAATTTCTGCTTCTACAAATGCTTTCATCTTTTCAGGGTTTTCATCCACACGTTTTTGCCAATTTCCTGACGGGTGTAAAATGGATCCTGGGGCGACTCCGTTCACACGCACTCCATATTGAATGGCTTCATCTGCAAAGGCTTTAGTGAAGCTAATTAAGGCTGCCTTCGCACCATTATAGGTCGGTTTACCACCTGCTTCACGACCAAACACTGATGAGATGTTGACGATTACCCCACCTTGTTTTTGCTTCATCTGTTGGAAGGCCAATTTGCTAAAATGTACCGCAGAGAAGTAATTTAAATCAAAGGCTTCTTGAAATGTATTCATCTCTGTTTCCTCAATGGTAGAACCATTACTTCCACCTACGTTATTGATTAAGATATCAACAGTTCCAAGAGCTTCTGTTACGTTTTTGAATGCTCTTTCGCGTTCACTCTCAATTGAAAGATCAGCTTGCACTGTATGGATATTCAATTCCCTTTCACACTGCAGTAATTCTTTCTCACCACGGGCCGCAACGGCAACTGTCGCCCCTTCCTCTAGAAATGCTTTAGCGATGGCTCGTCCAATTCCTTTTGAACCCCCGGTTACAAAAACAACTTTCCCTTTTAACTGCAAGTCCATGCTTATTCACCTCGTATAGAATGTGTAATAATCTTTTGATGTGACACCGGAAAAGCAAATGTTTCTAATTCAGCCTCCGTCACCCAACGCAATGGCGTTTCTTTTGTCGTGATTGCTTCTTCTGCTTCCGCTTCGTATACATTTATGTTCCAGATAATATGTGAAAACACATGCTCAATCGTCTGAACAGAATCTGAATACGTATATGCGTCAATGCCATATTCCGCCTTTAGTCCTTGTTCTAATTCCTGCTGTGAACCAGCTTGAAAAACTTCAAAGTTAGGGAATTGCCATAAACCTGCGAGTAACCCCTTTTCAGATCGTTTTTCAATGAGAAACTGGCCTTTTTTGTTTTTCACAATAAATGCAGCCATTTGTTTCGGAATAGCCTTCTTCTTTTTTGATTTCACCGGAAGCTCGTTTTGTAAACCTTGTTTGTAAGCCCCACATTCACTTTGCACTGGACATAGCAAGCAACCTGGTGAGGTCGGTGTACAGACAAGCGCACCAAGCTCCATTAATCCTTGATTAAAGGCAGAAGGGTCTTCAGGGTCAATTAATTCATAAAGTTCGTTTTCAAAGGTTTTTCTTGTTTTTGCTTTTGCAATATCTTCGTCAATCAGTAGCACTCTCGATAGTACTCTCATGACATTTCCATCTACAGCGGGTTCAGCTTTGTTATAAGCAATACTTAAGATGGCTCCTGCTGTATAAGGTCCAACCCCTTTTAAAGAGGAGATTTCTTCCCTCGTATTTGGAACAACTCCCGCATATTCAGAAACAACTTCACGGACTGCCGTTTGTAAATTTCGTACACGGGAATAATAACCTAAGCCTTCCCAAGCTTTTAAAATTTCATCTTCGGTCGCATCAGCTAATGCAGTAAGTGTTGGAAACTGACGCATGAAATTTAAGTAAAAAGGAATAACCGTATCTACTCTCGTTTGTTGAAGCATAATCTCCGAAACCCAAACACGGTATGGGTCCCGATTTTCACGCCATGGAAGGTCCCGTTGGTTATGGTAAAACCAGCTAATAAGCTGGGATCGGAATGCTTGAATGTTGATTTGTTCTGTACAGCGTAATTCCAAACGTGCTCACTCCTTACTTCTTTTTTGCAAAGGCCCAGCAATGTAACTTATCGAGGCCACCATCAATGGAATCTTCTAGAGCTCGAAAAACGGTATGGGTTTTGATTTGACGAAGCTCTTTTAAACGCTGATAATGGGAGAACGATGATGCGACAAACATTTCAACGTACAATAAAGGTTGATCGCATGCCTCAAACCATTCAATGTTTGTTGCTCCTTCTTGAGCCAACTCGTTTAGAATTGTAGGCATATTCGCTTCATATGACACCTTAGCATCAGCTTGAATTTTATATTCAATAAATACACGTATCGATTGATTCATAACCACTCATCCTTATCACCTGATTTGGGTTGGAACCATTAAAGGAGGCTCCCCTGTTTCATGGATACAACAACACATATTGTGATGGGTATTAGCCTTGGTGGACTAGCAACGATAGACCCTGCTGTCGCATCTAATCCTGTAATGCCAGGCGCAGTTATGGCTTGCGCAATTATTGGTTCACAGGCACCCGACTTTGATACCGTTTTGAAATTAAGAAATAATGCCGTATATATTCGAAATCACCGCGGCCTAACACATTCCATTCCAGCTGTATTAATCTGGACACTTCTTATCTCAGGAGTTATTTCCCTTTTAGTCAGTGGGTCAGATTGGCTTCATTTACTGCTTTGGACTTTTATTGCTGTCTTCTTACATGTATTTGTAGACATTTTTAATGCATATGGAACTCAAGCACTCCGCCCCTTTTCAAATAGGTGGATTGCACTCGGAGTCATTAATATCTTTGATCCGTTTATCTTCACAGCTCACTTAATCGCCATTCTTTTATGGTGGAGCAACCTGTTAACTGCAGGACCTGTGTTCTTAAGTCTATATGGACTTTTAATTGTGTATTATGGCTGGCGAATCTTTGAGAAAAAACAAGTGGTTCAAAATGCAAGACAGCTGCATCCTGATGCGACTCACATCTTTGTTTCACCATCCATTCGTTGGAATCAGTGGCATCTCGTCATTCGAACACCAACTATGCTTCATGTTGCAGAATCAAGACAGCGTGAGATCAACTTTTTTGAACGGTATAAGTTTGTACCTATTCCTGAGACTGATATTATTAATGCCGCAAGAAAAGATCCCAACTTGTCTGCATTCCTCTCCTTTTCTCCAACGTACCGTTGGGAAGTTGATGAAAGCAAAGATGGTATGCAAGAGGTTCGCTTTTACGATTTGCGCTACCGTAGTAAAGGGCATTATCCGTTTGTAGCCATTGTGCAGATGGACCAAGATTATAACATTGTTTCATCGTATACCGGCTGGGTATTTAGTGAAGAAACACTCCAGAAAAAATTGAAAGTTGTTACGTAATGTAAAAAGGAGGTTGACCAAAGGGTCTCCTCCTTTTTGTCTAAACTATTCGTTCAAGTGACTGAATTTCTTTTGACCTGGCTCATATCGATGTAAATATGGACCATATTGCTCAATCCATTTAATCACAATAGCTTCGGTTGTTTCAGGTCCTCTATATGGACGACCTGCCTTTGCCCGAGTAGCTTCAAAGTCCTCCCATAGACTCTCTACCCACGTTCGTGCTTGATCCTTAGTCATCTCAGAATTTTTTCCAAGTAGTCGTTCAGCTAGTTCTTCAAATCGTTTTTCCATTTATCATTCTCCTTTACAATAATTACGTCTTATAGTTCTTCGTTTCTAACACACAATAGAAGTAGGCCACCAGGAGAGGAGGCTGCAGCATGAGAAACAAAGCATCTCAATTTCCAGGTAGGATCTCCTTATCCGGAGAGCCTAAAGCAAAACCTGAATTCTCTTCAAAACGTGCTGATGGTACGATTGCGGATCGACCTCAAGAGCGGATGTTTCGCTCAAACACCAATCATTCAAGCAAATGACGGAGGTGGCAAGTGTAATGAGTCATAAACAACGTTTTAGTTCTCACTACAAAGATCCCTTTCAATCGCCACGGGCTAATGCTAAAAAGTCCTTTAACCAAGTGAATGGCGAAACCGAACAAAGTCAGCACAACATTATTTTAGAGAAACAAATGAGAACCCGTACGTAATGTTTATCTGAAGCAGGGAATTCACTTCCCTGCTTTTTTTATTGTTCAATTAGCGAAATGGGGATCCCCTCTAAATTTGTTTCATTGTTACGATAGCCCCAAGCAAAGTGTCCATTCATATAAGAAACCGCGAAGGTGGAGTGTCCATCCTTTAATGAATACGTCTGTCCAGGCTTAATATCCTCAGGATTTAGCAAGTATGCTTTTGCTAACAACACTCGACGTTCGTACACCGCAAATTCGTTAACCATCCCCATTTGCTCTGCCTTTTTTGCTTTTTCATTTAACGCAACAATTTCTTGTCTTAACTCAGGAGCCGTCATTTCACTAAATCGCTTTTCACTCATTCCCATCATCCCCTCTTTCATGACCCTCAAGATAGGATTCAATCATTCCGATTGAAAACCCCTTTTGGTACAATGCTTGTTTCATTTTAAAGCGTATTTCATTTCCTGTAACCTTTTTTGACAGTTTTCTTTCGAGCTTCTCAGCCTGGAAAGTTAATGCGTCTAGCTCGTCGGTATCTTCTTGAGGCTCTAAGCGTTCAAGAACCTCCTGAATGGAGCTTGAACGGAATCCTTTTCCGCGTAGCTGCTGAAACAACTTTTGTTTTTGGGCACTTGTCGATTCTTTTGCTGACTTTCTTTTTTGTTTCTCAACCCACTTTTCAATAAGAACTCGCTCATCTTCCTCATTAAATTGATCGAGTGCTTCGTCTGTCACAGTCTGATGAACCCCTTTTTGCTTCAGCTCTTGACTGAGCTTCATAGGACCTTTGATTTGAGAAGCGGACTTTGACCGGATATAGGACGAAGCAAAGGTTTTGTCATCTAAGTATCCATGTTCTTTAAATGTAGCAATAGCTGTTTTGATATGTTCAGGTTGTCGTTCTTTTTTCTCTAGATAATCAATCATCTCTTGCACCGTTCGCATGCGGTAAGAAAGATAATGAAGCCCGAGATTAATCGTCTTTTTCTTTTCATCCTCATCAATTAACTCTTTTAAAGCTTCTTCATCAATCTCTAAGCCTTTACGTAAGTTATATTTTACAAAAACATTCTGGTCAACGGCAAAACCAAATGTTTCCTTCCCTTCCGCTGTAAGGTATATATTCAATCGTTCCTTATTTCGCTTCTGCATTGTAATTCGACTAATCACAGCCATACGTATCCTCCTTTCTGATCAAAAGAAGTCTTGAACCCGCAGACATTCGGGTATACTCACTGTAACATCATACACTTTAGGAGGCTAAATATGAAGATCGCAATCACAGGAGGAAGTGGATTTATTGGACAGAAGCTCACTTCAAAATTAACTTCAGCCGGTCACGAAGTCCTCATTCTTACTCGAAACTTAGAAGGAAAACAAGCGAAGGATCATGTGTCATATGTTAAATGGATGAGCCAAGATGCCACACCTGAAGTTGAGCTTGAAGGAATAGATGCAATCGTTAACTTAGCTGGTGAATCCATTATGGGGCGCTGGACAAAAGAAAAAAAGGAAAAGATCTTAAATAGTCGTATAGAAGCTACCGAAGCTGTACTCTCTATTATTCAGAAGCTTAAACAAAAACCAACTGTTCTACTGAATGCCTCAGCTATAGGCTATTACGGGATTTCCGGTTCAAAGGATTTTGTTGAAGGCTCAGAGCCAGATGAACCTAATTTTCTTTCAGAGGTTACACAGAAGTGGGAGGCTTGTGCACAAAAGGCTGAAGAATTCGGGCTAAGAGTGGTCTTTGGAAGGATTGGCATTGTCTTAGATTCAAAAGAAGGCGCCCTCCCTCTTATGGTTTTACCTTATAAGCTTTTTGCTGGGGGCACGCTCGGAACAGGAAAGCAATGGATGTCTTGGATTCATATCGATGATCTAGTGTCGCTTTATCAATTTGCCATAGAAAACAATGACGTTCATGGTCCGTTAAATATTACTGCACCTAACCCGATGCAGATGATTGAATTCGGTAAAACGATTTCTTCCGTCATTCATAAACCTCATTGGTTACCTGCGCCTAGATTCGCAATGACAACCCTTTTAGGAGAAATGAGTACATTGATCGTTGATGGTCAAAAGGTATTCCCAAGGAAAGCGCAGGATCATGGATATACATTTACCTATAGTGAGTTAAAGCCTGCTCTTACCGATCTAATCGGTTAAATAAGCGAATAAGCCAACATTTAAAAAGTTCAAATAATTGTGGTTTAAGCTACGGTTCATCGGGTACGTATATACAGGAAACAGACAGATGATGGGGGCTACGTCTGCTCAGTCGTAGTTAGAGAGTTGCATGCGTCTTTATGGCTTCATAGGTCGTTTGCCTCTCTCCTTGCTTATCGTTAACATGATGAGTGGAGTTTGTTTCCAATTAAAAATACAGCAACTTAAAAAGGGGTGAAGACAATGAGCAAACAGACAGCAACAATCGTTCCAGTTACATTTGAAAAAGCGAAAAAAGAAGACAGTAAAGCGATGTGGGAGCTCGTAAACAATACGACTCTCGATCAAAACTCACCTTACAAATATATGATGATGGCTGATTTCTTTACCGAAACATGTGTAGTAGCTAAGCAAGACGAGAAGTTAGTGGGGTTCGTGACGGCATTTATTCAACCAGAACGCCCAGATACTCTATTTGTTTGGCAGGTCGGCGTTGATTCCTCTCAAAGAGGAAAGGGTCTCGCTTCTAAGATGATCAAGGAATTAGCTCAATGGAATGCGAATCAAGTCCATTTTATTGAAGCCACAGTTACACCTTCAAACGAAGCATCTAGAGCGTTATTCCATAAGCTTGGTAGAGAGTTCAACACAAACTGCGAGGTATCAGATCATTTCTCAGCCTCCCTTTTCCCAGATAACAGCCATGAAAAAGAACAACTATTTAGAATTGGTCCATTCCATGTATAAAAAAGATACAGGTATCTATCTAAAGGAGGAGTACTTTAAAACATGACTCATAAAACGGATATGAACATTTTTGCTCAATTGGAATCAGAGGTTAGAAGTTACTGCCGCAGCTTTCCCACCGTTTTTACAAAGGCAAAAGGATCAAAAATGTGGGACGAAGATGGCAAGGAATACATTGACTTCTTCTCAGGTGCAGGTGCTCTTAACTATGGTCATAATGACCCTGTAATGAAAGAGAAGCTCGTTGACTATATTATGAATGACGGAATCACTCACTCCCTTGATATGGGTACAACAGAGAAAGCGACTTTCCTTAAAGAATTTAATGAGACAATCTTAAAACCACGCGATTTAAACTACAAGGTGATGTTCCCTGGCCCAACAGGTACAAACACAGTAGAAAGTGCTCTAAAGCTTGCTAGAAAAGTAACGGGTCGTACAGACGTCATTAGCTTCACAAATGGGTTTCACGGTATGACGATTGGAGCTCTTTCAGTAACAGGTAACTCCTTTAAAAGAAAAGGTGCCGGCATTCCACTTACACACACAGTAACAATGCCCTATGACAATTTTGTCAGCGACGAACTCGACACTCTGGAGTATCTCGAGCGCTTCCTAGAAGATGGAGGCAGCGGCGTAGCCATCCCGGCAGCCATTATTCTCGAGACAGTCCAAGGTGAAGGCGGTATTAACGCCGCACGATACGAGTGGCTTAAAAAAGTGGAGGAAATATGCAGGCGCTGGGACATCCTTTTAATTGTTGATGATGTTCAAGCGGGAATTGGAAGAACAGGTTCTTTCTTTAGCTTTGAAAAAGCAGGAATTAAACCTGACATTGTTTGTCTCTCCAAGTCAATAAGTGGTTATGGTCTGCCACTTGCCTTGACATTAATTAAACCGGAATATGACATCTGGGAGCCTGGTGAGCACAATGGTACGTTCAGAGGAAACAACCATGCATTCGTTACTGCAACGGCAGCGCTTACGTATTGGAAGGATGACCAATTCGAGAAGAAGATTACGAAACAATCTGAACGCTTGTATTCATTCTTAGAGGATCTTGTAGCAAGTTATCCAGAGCTTGAAGGACAAGTACGTGGACGAGGATTTATGGTTGGTGTTTGTTCTGCGAAAGAAGGGCTCTCTGAAAAGATCGCTGCTCAGGCGTTTGAAAGAGGACTCATTATGGAAACGGCTGGACCTAAAGATGAAGTCTTTAAGCTCTTCCCTGCTCTAACAATCTCTGATGAAGAGCTTGAAAAGGGACTTCAAATGATTAAAGAATCAGTAGAAGCAACAGTGCATCCAAAAGAATTAGTGACGAACGGATAAGTCATGTTGAACTGGAGGAATACGAGATGAAAGTAGTATCATTAAACGATGTAATTGGAACAGATCGAGAAGTAGAAGCAGAAAACGGAAATTGGGTAAGCAGACGTTTGTTATTCAAAAAAGATGGTATGGGCTACTCCGTTAACGATACCATCATCCGAGCTGGTACTGAGACTCACATCTGGTATCAAAATCACTTAGAAGCTGTGTATTGTATTGAAGGCTCTGGAGAAGTAGAAACCATTAAGGATGGAAAAGTCTGGCCCATCAAGGCTGGAGATATCTATGCATTAGATGAACACGATGAGCATTTGTTACGTGCTCATGAAGGCGGGGACATGCGCATGGTCTGCGTATTCAACCCACCACTTACGGGCCGAGAGCATCATGATGAAAATGGTGTGTATCCAGTTGATAACGAAGAATAAGTAAAAAAGAGGCGAGTATCCATTTGGATATTCGCCTCTTTTTATTCTTGCCTGCATCTTAATGAACAATCATCTGTTCAAATTCAATCTCCTTAGGATCAATACCTATTTTGCTTAGAAACTCAATGACCTCTTCCATTGTATCTAAAGGATATTGAGTTTGGCATAGATGACTCGTGCGCTTTAAGCTCTCTTGAAATGACTCGTTTTGAGCTAAATCACTTTTCACTAAATAAATGGCTTTTAATACTTTCTCGTCTCGTTCAAAGCTAACAAATCCATCACTTTGATTAAAGTAAACAATTAACGGAACATGTGTATGTGGATGTATAATATGTGCTTTAAATAAATTCACGTTGTCCTCCTCCCCCTTAAATGTACTGAATCATTAATCTGACTCCTGTTAACATAGAAACAGTTTAGTTTACTTTTAGGATTATGTGCATCAAATTAGCTTTATTAACCGAAACCCTTAAAGACCTAATACCTTCTTACCATGCGGTATAAACATGTTCTACTATAATAGATCGATTAATGGGATGGCAACTATCTTCCTCGTTATTTATAAAAAAGGACCCGAATGAATACAATTGCATTCATTCGGGTCCGACGCGCTCTATGAAAAGAAGAAACTAAGTCCAAACACTGTAGCAAATCCGACAAGCCCAATAATGGTTTCCATCACAGTCCATGATTTCAAAGTATCCTTCTCTGTCATACCTAAAAACTGTTTAACAAGCCAGAATCCTGTGTCATTCACGTGGGATAACACCGTAGCTCCACACGCAATGGCAATTGCTATAAGTGCCAAAGATGGCTGCGATAAGTCCACTAATTCAACGATCGGAGACACCAATCCTGCTGCTGTAATCATGGCTACAGTTGCTGAACCCTGCGCTACTCGGACAAACGTTGAAATTAAGAAAGCGAGTAGCACAAGCGGAAAACCTGACGATGCCATTAAGTCTCCCATCGCATCTCCAACTCCACTTTCAATCAGAACTTCCTTAAACACTCCGCCTGCTCCAGTAATCAGAATGACAATCCCAGCCGGTTCAAGTGCTTTTGTCGCCATGGTTTGAAGCTCATGCTTCGACACACCTCGTTTGGTACCTAATAAGTACATAGCGAGAAGAGTCGCTACAATTAACGCTACAAAAGGATGTCCTATAAAGGTTAATACGGTTAATAACTGTCCTTCTTTTAGCCATAACTCTCCACCAGTATTAAGCAAGATTAAAAATAATGGCGTTAAAATGATAAAGCAGATCAATCCAAAGCTTGGTAACTTCTGCTTTGTTGCACTAACCTCTTCTGCAGCACGTGCTACATGGTCAGGAACCCCTACAAACACCTTATTCCCAACATACCGACCAAAAATTGGTCCAGCAACGATTAGTGCAGGAATTCCTGCAATGATACCAAACAGCATCATCCATCCTAGATCAACATTTAACACCTGGGCAACTGCGATGGGTCCTGGCGTTGGAGGAATAAAGCTATGGGCAACCGCAAGTCCTGCAAGTAGTGGGATTGCATAATAGAGCAGGGATTTCCCTGTACGTAAAGCAAGGCTATACACAATTGGAATTAAGATAACAAGGGCAACATCTAAGAATACAGGAATGGCAACCAGGAACCCCGTTAGCCCTAATGCCCATTGAGCTCGGTTCTCACCAAATTTGTCTACTAGCGTAAACGCTAACCTTTCCGCTCCCCCTGAGCTTCTTAACACTTCACCAAACATTGCACCGAGCCCAACAACAATCGCAATAAAGCCAAGTGCTCCGCCCATACCTGCCTCAATTGTTTCGAGCAGATATTCAGGACTCATTCCAGTTGCTAGCCCTATTAAAATACTTACTATTAATAGGGCCAGAAATGCCTGCATTTTTGAATACATGATTAAAAAGAGTAAAACAGCAACACCGATGACGGTGATCAAAATTAAACCTGTTGTTGACATCCTACACACTCCCTACCATTCAGCTACACTATGATCCTTATGTCTCCAAATTGGATTCCGCCAATTATGTCCCGTTTCAGCCATTTTACGGACATGCTTTTCATTGACTTCGATACCTAGTCCCGGCTTATCTGGAATATCTACATACCCGTCCTTATACTTGAACACGCTACCATCCGTTAAATAGTCTAATAAGTCAGAGCCTTCATTGTAATGAATACCAAGACTCTGTTCTTGAATAAACGCATTATGACACGTGGCATCTACTTGAAGGCATGCCGCCAATGCAATGGGACCAAGTGGACAATGGGGAGCAGCTGCTACATCAAATGCTTCTGCCATTGAAAGGATCTTTTTGTTTTCTGTAATGCCTCCTGCGTGAGATAAATCAGGCTGGATAATGTCTACATAGCCATCTTTTAATAAGTTCTTAAAATCCCACTTTGAATACATCCGTTCTCCTGTTGCAATTGGGATGACTGTATGATTGGCAATCTCTCGCAGAGCCTCGTTATTTTCTGGTAGTACAGGTTCTTCTATAAACATCGGTCTAAATGGCTCAAGCTCCTTGGCAAGAATCTTAGCCATCGGTTTATGAACACGTCCGTGAAAGTCAATTCCTATTCCTATGTAAGGACCAACTGCCTCTCGTATGGCCGACACATTCGCAAGAACTCGGTCAATTTTTTCATGCGAATCAATGTACTGGAGCTCGTCCGTGGCATTCATCTTAATGGCTTGGAATCCTTTATCAACCACTGCTTTTGCCTGGGCAGCTACATCAGATGGTCGATCTCCACCAATCCATGAGTACACCTTAATGGATTCTCTTGCCTTTCCACCTAATAGTTGGTGAATCGGTGTATTGTAGAACTTTCCCTTTATGTCCCACAATGCTTGGTCAATACCTGAAATGGCACTCATTAGAATGGGACCTCCACGGTAAAATCCACCGCGATACATCACATTCCAATGATCTTCAATCTGAAGCGGGTCCTTCCCAATTAAATGTTCCATCAGTTCATCGACGGCTGCTTTAACGGTTGAAGCTCGTCCTTCAATGACTGGCTCTCCCCAACCTACTAAGCCTTCATCGGTCTCAATTTTTAGAAACAACCATCTTGGTTGCACCTGAAACAATTCGTAAGCTGTAATTTTCATCTTTACGCACCCTTTCGTACTTTACATTATTAAAGTGATTGTGTGTATAATAGGCTAAATTACGATTACATCTATAGCCAAAGAGAACGGTTACAATTTAATTAGAACCTAACTCTTTGACAATAGAGTTGTTACGGGTTGAAGTCTATCATTCATTCTAGTAAAATTCAACAGATTCACCCTAGGTATGATACCGTTCTCATACCTAAAAAAAGAAGCATGGAAACGTTGCTTCCATGCTTCTAGGTTTAATTCTCTTTAACTAACTCCGTCACACACTCAACCTGTGCTGTCCACGGGAACATATCAACTGGCTGAATGTTTGCTACCTTGTACCCTGCCGCTCTTAACTGTTCAACATCCTTTGCAAGGGTAGATGGATTACAGGATACATACACAATACGCGATGGCTTTGTTTGTTTTAAAGTGGTGAGTAGCTTTTGATCACATCCCGTTCGAGGAGGATCTACTACCACAACATCTGGTGTCCATCCTTGTTTCACCCATTCTGGCAGCCATTCTTCTGCCTTTCCAACCTCATACTCATAAGCTTGAACTTGGTTGTTTGCTGCATTCGCGCGGGCATTTTCAATTGCATCAGGGATCACATCCATGCCTCTTATTTCTGCAGCTTGATCAGCTAGCCACAATCCAATGGTTCCTACTCCACAATATGCATCAACAAGCTTTTCTTTTCCTGTTAGCTTGGCTGCTTTCTTGGCTTCATCATATAAAACAACCGTTTGCTCAGGATTTAATTGAAAGAATGCTCTGGCAGAAAGAGAGAATGATACATCTCCAAGTGTTTCTTCCAATGTTTCCTCTCCAGATACGAGTGAAGTACGATCTCCAAAAATGATGGACGTTTTTTGGTCATTGATATTTTGCATAAATGATGTCACTTCAGGAAGACGTTTCTTCACTTCTTCCATCATTTGTTTTCGCTTCGGAAGTGTTTCTTCGGCCGTAACAAGGACAAGCTGAACATCGCCTGTTTTAAAGCTTACACGAGTGACAATTGTGCGAATGGCTCCGCGATGCTTTCGTTCATTATAAATAGAAATATTTAAGTCTTGAAGAATCTGTTTCATTACCTGCGTCACATGGTTCGAGCGCTTATGTTGGACCATACAGGCAGACAGATCAATTAACTTATGAGATTTCTCAGCATACAATCCTGCGTGTACAACCCCTTTAGTCTTATTCACCTGCATCTGACTTTTGTTACGGTAATACCAAGGATCCTGCATTCCTTTAGTCTGTTGAATAGTCAATGCTTCTTGTTTAATCGTTGTATACCGCTCAAACGCTTGTCTTACGATATCTGCTTTTTCACGTAAGGTTGCAGCATACTCCATATGCTGAAGCTGGCACCCTCCACACTGATCATAGATTGGACACGGTGGTGTAATCCGCTCGGGCGATGACTTACGAATCTTCTTAATGCTTGCTTCAGAGAAGCGTTCCCCTGCTTGAGTAACCTTAGCTACTATCTCTTCTCCAGGGATTGCACCTGGTACAAAGACCACATGTCGCTTATAGTAGCCTACACCTTCTCCATTAATTCCAAGCCTTTTTATTGTAAGTGGAAATTGCTGTCCAACCTCCACCTTTGTTTTAGGATCAGAACTACCTTGTTTCACTGATTTCATTTTTGACACTCCCATAATTAATAACTAAAAGAAGTATACCATGTTCACTGATCTTCCTAAACTTACTAAACACGTATCGCTTTTTCTCTGATAAAATAGAAGCGTAATGGCTAGTAGAGGAGTGAAACAATTTGTCTATCCCCACAGACGTAGCGTCCTTAAAAATAATGGCGCATGTCTATAAACGTAAAAGCGCTCAATCTACATTTGAAAAGACAGTAGAAAGCCTTGTAAGTTCTGTACCTTATATTGATTGGGTTGGAATTTACCTTTATGAAGATCTAAATCATAAACTCGTTGCCGCTTCTTGTTTTGAAAATGACATGCAATGGACGTGTAATGGTGAACTTAAATTTCCAATTCACGACTCTGCAGAGAAAGAAATTGGGCTCATGATTGTACGTAGCAAACATTCCATTGCCTTTGATGTAACGGACGTCTCTACATTAAAAACAATTGCCGCAGCGATCGGACAAGAAACGCTTGTGAATTAGACTTTTATGACTAAAAAGACCCCGAATCATTATGATCGAGGTCTTTTTAGTTTATTAAAAGGATGGAATCTGTTTTTGCATTGTGAGATCATCTAAACTTTCAAACGTATATCCTTGTTTTTTCGCTTCATCAATGACCCGTGGAAGAGCTTCTGCGTTATCACTTGAGACTGAGTGGAGAAGCATGATGGCTCCCGGATGAATTCGCTCCATAATTTTATTATAGGCATAATCTCCGCCCTTTTGCTTATTCACATCCCAATCTGCATAAGCAAGTGACCAAAATACGTTTATATAACCTTCTTCTTCTGACTTGTGAAGGCTATGCTCACTAAATTCGCCACGTGGTGGGCGTAAATAATTCATATATTCGATTCCAGTTAACTCGGCGAACCGTTTTTTTACCTTAATTAATTCATTGGCTAGTCGTTCATCATCAATAGCGGGTAAGCTCGGATGATGCCAAGAATGATTACCGACGATATGTCCTTCATTCACCATACGTTTAATGAGATCTGGAGCCGAATCTAAATAATGTCCTGTCACAAAAAAAGCAGCAGGTACTTTTTTATCTCGAAGCACATCAAGTACTTTTTCTGTGTAGCCATTTTCATACCCATTATCAAATGTTAAATAAAGAACTTTCCTCTCCGTGTCTCCTGTAAAATAACCACCAGACTCGTCGAGCATTCGAATAAATTCAGGCTCTGTTGTTGCAAGCTCTTGGTCTTTTGCTGGCTTAAAGCCCCAATGTAAAACATTCCGATCGTAAGCAAATGCTTGCTCACTTTGGATACCTACTATCATGCTAAGTAGAAGCATGATTGCTAACACTCGTTTTATCTGCTTTTTCATATACTCACCTCAATGAACAGCTGTTTACTCATAGCATGCATCAAGTGATTATTTTTACTTGCTCCATTTTTTGGGACAAAAAAAGCCAATTCACTTTACATGAATTGGCTTTTGCATTATTCAACAATTAAAGTGGCGAGCATTTCTGCATGACCTGCGCCACAAGGAATCGTACAACGAATTGTGTACTCACCTGGTTCAAGCGTTGTATTAACTGAACCCTCTCCTGAGATTGAAACATCAGTACCGTCTACTTCAATACCATGGTGGCCTTCAACATTTTCAAGGGCAATGTTAATATCTCCAGCAGGCACCGTATAGCTTTCCTGATCAAACGCCCAATTTGTTGCTTTCAACACGACTTGTTCACCAATTACCTCTTCTGGTTCGTTCTCTTCTGCTTGGTCATTGCCAGCTGCTCCGCATGCTGTAATCGCAATGAGAAGAAACAGCGCAACTAATATAAATAACATCTGCTTTAACTTCATCTGACTAACTACCTCCAACCTTGTCCTTTTCCCCTTAACAGTATACGCCCAAAAGGTCTATTCGTATATCTGTTTTCACGACTTTTTTTGAGCGTTTTGTTACCGTTTCTTTAAAATTGATCGCTTGCCCTTTGATAGCTTGTATGGTTTGATTAGAAAAGGTATGAATGCAAAGATGGAGGTTTTTGGAATTGTTTGAATTTAAAAATATATTCAGAGGTCTAGCCATGGGTATTACTGACCTCGTTCCTGGCGTAAGTGGGAGTACAGTGTTGATGGTATTAGGCGTGTACGAGCGCTTTATTGCTTCCTTAAATGGATTAACAACTAAGGAGTGGAAAGAAAGCTTACGATTTTTAATCCCACTTGGAATTGGTGTTGGAAGTGCGTTATTGATTTTTAGCCGAGTCATTGACTGGCTTCTAGAGCATTATCAGCCAGTTACTTTATTTATGTTCTTGGGTTTGGTTATCGGAATAGTCCCTATCTTAGTAAAAGAGGTTGAAATAAAGCGAACATTTAATCCGGTGCATTATGGATTGTTATTTGTTTCATTTATTTTAATCGCTTTAACCTCATTGATCCCTCAAGAAACAGGGTTGATGACAGACCTTACTTTTGTTAACTATCTTTTCTTATTTCTTTCTGGTTGGCTTGCAAGTGCAGCACTCATTCTTCCAGGGATAAGCGGCTCTCTCATTTTTCTTTTATTGGGTGTCTATGCGACGGTGATAAATGCCATATCTACTTTACAGCTGCCAGTCATTATCGCTGTTGGTCTTGGCATCGTTGTTGGTCTTTTGTTAACAAGCAAACTTGTTCGTTACTTATTTAAAGAATATACGTCCCATACATATGCTGTAATGATTGGACTAGTAACAGGCTCTATTGTTGTCATTTACTCACATATTGAACCAGGCGGATCGGTGCTGGGATGCGCGATCACGTTTATCGCCGGCCTAGTTATTGCTTATCTACTCGGTTCCACTAAAAAGTAAACTTCAAAAAAACAGCAGAACATTTTTTATGTTTGCTGTTTTTTTTGGTTCTTAAAGCATAGATTAAAGATACGTAAACGTTGACGACATGAATCTGTTAAAATAAAATATATATACATTAACTAGCTAAAGGGGTGATTCGATGGGGCAGTGAATAGAAAAGACAAACTTGCGGCATCACATACAGTATCAGTGCAATTTGATCAGTTAGCTTTTGCCACACAGTTTTTGTTTCAAACACAGCGCAACCGAGTCACATGTAACCTTGACGGAGCGATCTATTCGTATTTTTAACACATTTATTTTTTTTACAAAATAGGAGGTGACCCCTCTATCTTAGAGGGATCTTTTTGGACAATTTATACTTAAATTTGTTTTTCGTGGCTTTATTAATTGCTCTCACAGCTTTTTTTGTAGCCTCTGAGTTTGCAATCGTCAAAATCAGAAGTACAAAGATTGACCAGCTTGTACAGGAGGGTCATAAGAGTGCTGTTCTAGCAAAAAAAGTTACTTCAAACCTAGACGAGTACTTATCTGCTTGCCAATTAGGGATTACCATTACTGCACTAGGTATTGGACGTTTGGGTGAACCAACGTTTGAAAAAATGCTTCACCCGGTGGTCGAGTTGTTACCAATTAGTAGTAGTGCCGTTATTACAACTGTGAGCTTTGTTGTTTCATTTGCAATCATGACGTTTTTACACGTTGTCGTTGGTGAGCTTGCTCCAAAAACATTGGCGATCCAAAAAGCAGAACGAATTACCCTGCTTGTTTCTAGACCATTACGTGCTTTTTATCTAATTATGTACCCACTTATTTGGTTCTTAAATGGAGCAGCTCGTTTATTAACTCGTTCAGTAGGTTTGAAACCTATGTCAGAGCATGACGTAACTCACTCTGAAGAAGAGTTACGTTTAATTCTTTCTGACAGCTACAAAGGTGGAGAGATTAATCAGTCTGAATTCAAATATGTAAGTAAAATCTTTGATTTTGATAATCGAGTAGCCAAGGAAATTATGGTTCCCCGAACTGAAATTTCAGCAGTCTCCATTGCTGATCCAATCAGTAAAAACTTAGAATTTATGCGAAAAGAGCGCTTTACACGTTTCCCAGTAGTGGATGGTGACAAAGACCATATTCTTGGTGTGATTAACGTCAGAGAAGTGTTAACGGATATCGTTTCACCCGATGTAACAAGAGAAATTTTCCTAAATGACTATATTCGTCCTGTTATTTCGGTTATTGAATCCATACCAGTTAACGATCTACTAGTTGAAATGCAAAAGCAACAAATTCATATGGCCATTCTTTTTGATGAATATGGTGGTACAGCAGGTCTTATAACGGCTGAAGATATTATTGAAGAAATTGTCGGCGAAATTAACGATGAGTTTGACGTCGAAGAAGATCCTTTAATCCGTAAGATTAATGATGATCATTATATTATCGATGGTAAGACTTTAATTAGTGACGTAAATAAACTGCTGAACATTGAACTTGATGAGACTGATGTGGATACCATCGGTGGCTGGTTGCTCACTGAAAAATATGATATTGCTGTGAATGAAGCGATTGAGCATGAGAACTTCACATTCACTGTGAAGGAATTTGATAACCATCAAGTGAAACAAGTAGAAATTATGCGAATACAAGAAGATCATCAGGTAGCTGAACAACAGCTTGCCTCTTCATAAACAAAAGCCTCAGAGAAACTCTCTGAGGCTTTTGTACTTTCATCCGTTTATAAAACACCTTTTTTTGCATGCTGCTCGGCTTCCAATGTATCTAAGTGAGCGGTGCGGTTAGTGTAATGTAGATAAGGCTGTTCCTTTTCATCCATCCATTCAAGAAGCGTGACACTTGTATTGCCGATTACAAATGGCCGATGGAAATCTGGCCATCTCTCCCCAACTAATACATACATAAGAAAAATACTAATAAAGCCTCCATGTGAAACGAGAGCAACAGAATCTGAGGAATGCTGCTTTTGAAGTTGCCAAAGAACTGTTTTACATCTTAAAGTAAGTTCATCAATTGTTTCTGTTCCTTCAATACCAGATGTTATAATAGAATTTTTCACTGTTTCAGGGTATTGTTCTCTAATCTCGGCTCTTGATAGTCCTTGAAGCGGACCTAAATGCACTTCCCGAATCTGGTCCCACGCTTGAACAGGAAGTCCCGTAGACTCGCCAATTGCAGTAGCAGTCGCATGTGCTCTCTCTAAATCACTACTATACAGGGAATCGAGATTAATGTTTTCACAGTAAGAGCTAATTAAATCAACCTGTTGTTTTCCTAAATCTGATAACGGGAAATCCATTGTTCCTTGAATTTTACCCTGCAAATTCCCTAATGATTCGCCATGTCGTATTAAGTATAATTTCATTTGAAAGTCATCCCCGTTCCCATTCCTTTTTAAACGTTGTCGCCTTCATCTCGACTTGCTCAAGCATATCAATAAAGCGTTGCATCTCAGCTGCTTCAACGTCTTCAGGATCCATTGATTCAAGTGATGTTATTAATAGACTTAATCTGTTTCTTAAATAATCAATCTGTTGCTTTTTATCATGGATTGATCCACCCATTATCTTCTCTCCTTCTGCCAATCTCTCGGTACTTCTAAAAAGCTTAACAGAATCATACATATAGCTCAAATCATCAAGGAACTTTTAACTTCCTATTAATTGCGATATGATAGACTATGAAATCTTGTGATATGCCTTTTTGAAGAAGGCAACCAAAGGAGACCTACAAGTGTTAAAGACTTCAAGACCACTCATTACCCCAGAGTATGATCCATGGGAAGCCTATTTAGATATTAAAGAACATGGACGCCTGGCATTAACAAATATAGAGTTTACAACGACCACACTATGTAATATGAGGTGTGAGCATTGTGCTGTTGGCTATACATTAAGCCATAAAGATGCTGACCCATTACCACTTGATCTATTTATTCGTCGCCTTGAGGAGCTGCCTCACCTGCGAGCGCTAAGTATCACAGGTGGAGAGCCAATGCTTTCTATGAAATCTGTAAAAGAATATGTTGTGCCTTTACTGAAATACGCGCATGACCGAGGCATTCGTACACAGATCAATTCAAATCTCACGTTACCACTTGAGCGCTATGAAGCGATCCTGCCTTACCTTGATGTTCTTCATATCTCACATAATTACGGTAGTGTAGAAGATTTTACAGAAATCGGTTTTGCCATGATGGATAAGAAACCTAGCCTTAAGCAACGAGAGGCTTATTTTTATCGAATGGTCGAGAATGCACGCGAACTAACTAAGCGTGGCATTCTTGTTTCCGCTGAAACGATGATTAACAAGCGGACGATTCCACATCTAAAAGAGATTCATGAACAAATTGTTGAAATGGGATGTCAGCGTCACGAGGTTCACCCTATGTACCCAGCTGACTTTGCTAGTGCGCTTGAAGCTGCTTCTCTAAAGGATATACGAAAGGGCATCCATACTTTACTTGATCATCGCGACCCGAATGTATGGATGTTATTTGGCACGCTACCTTTTTATCCATGTAGTGACCTTAAAGAAGATTTAGAGCTTCAAGAACGATTATATCAAGCCAAAAACGTCACAGTTCGTAATGATCCGGACGGTCGTTCAAGGCTCAATATTAATATCTTTGATGGCTCGATTATTGTCACTGACTTCGGAGATACACCAGAGCTTGGAAACGTTCAAGATACACCATTACAGCAGGCCTATGACACCTGGATGAACTCCGACATCGGTCGTTCTGTACAATGTCACTGTCCCGCTGTTAAATGTCTTGGTCCAAATATCTTAGTAAAAGATGCTTATTACTCAGATGTTAACTTCTTAGAACGAAGCTCGAATCTGAAGCTTTAATCAACCTGGTTGATTTTTAGCCATATACGTAAAAGATAAGTAATCCTGGACTGGAATCCAAGCACCGATGCCTTGTTGTGTGATATTTTTCACTTCAAGACGCTTTTTTCCTCCTTTTACTACAACGTACACCTCGCCATAAGTGACATTGCCCTTTTCGAGAATGGCCGGAGCGTAGCTATGCAAGTACCCGACCTGCTGTGTAGACACATTGTAGGTCTGGTTTTTGCGTGTGCCTTGACCGATAATGGTTTCAAATGACAGAGGCAGTCCTGTTTTTTCACCAGCGTGGATCATCATCATTTTGCGAACCGCTTCTGAGTTGGGAATAGCAGCGGTCAATCCACCTGTCACTTTTTTTTGTTGATCTTGAGCAAAGGTTAATTGTGCAGGGGCACTCCCGCCTCGGTTATCCAAGTAATTCGTATTCACCTTTTGATATTGCCAGTTCACTTCTGTCCCTGCAGATTCATAAGCAAGTGGCCATTCACCAAGATATACAGAAACACGTAACCCGAGTCCCAGTAATGGATTACCCACATGAGATTCATTAAGCAATCGGATTAGATCCGGATTGGTAATTTCCTCATCCGTTGATTCTAGAAATTCTTGCGCAAGATCACTTGGATGAAGGTATGGAAGATCCTGAGTTCCATTTTTGTAGGTGTTCTCTTTTGAAATAGACAACGCAGAGTCTGGAATTTTATATGGGTTTTCGGTTTTATCCTTAGCATGAGTATGTGAATATGGCGTGAGCAAAAATGCACTAATTAGCAATGCAATACACAGTTTTCGTTTCATTTAGTCTACCTCCTAGTTTTTATGGAGGTAGTTTATACGAAGTTGTCCTGAATTATGTAGGTGACTTCTTTTACATTAGTGGAGGGTTATATAATGAAAGTGAATCATCCGGGATATCGTTTTAGCATGCTTATTGTGATGGTAGCGATCGCAGGCTTTGCACAAGGAATGCTACTACCATTACTGTCCATCCTACTTGAAGAAGCCGGCGTATCATCCTCTTTAAATGGATTAAATGCAACAGCTTTATACATAGGTGTTCTGCTAGCCTCACCTTTTATTGAAAAACCTGTGCGAACATTTGGTTATAAACCAGTCATTACAGTTGGCTTACTCGTTATGACAATTAGCTTAATTCTGCTTCCGATCTGGGCTTTCTTTTGGTTCTGGTTTGTATTACGAATGGTGATCGGGATTGCAGACAATATGGTTCACTATGCAACACAAGTGTGGATTACCTCCACAAGTACTGCTAAAAACCGTGGTCGGAATATTTCCATTTATGGCTTAGCCTTTGGACTTGGATTTGGTGCCGGTCCTTTAATGATTCATTTATTAAAAGTAGCTGAATGGTTGCCATTTGTCATTGCCGCCGTTCTCACCTTTATTACCTGGTTATTTGTATCCAGGCTCGCAAATGAATTTCCTTCACAAGACATTGATACTCGTGCCCCTCAAACCACCTGGGCAAGATATCGTTCTGTTGTAAAAATGGCTTGGTTCTCATTACTTCCTGGTTTTGCTTATGGCTACCTTGAAGCGTCTCTTCATGGTAACTATCCTGTGTATGCCTTAAGGTCCGGTTTAAGCATTGATCAAGTTTCACTTTTATTGCCTGCCTTTGTAGTAGGTGGACTTTTAACTCAGCTTCCATTAGGACTGGCTAGTGATAAGTTCGGACGCAAAATCATCCTGCTGACCATTGCTACGCTTGGGAGCGCCTGCTTCTTTTTAATGATTGCTGTTGAGCATTCACCCACAGTGTTATTCTTACTGTTCCTAGCAGGTGGTGGATGTGTCGGGTCTCTCTATTCATTGGGGGTAGCGTTTATGGCTGATTTAGTACCGACTTACCTTCTTCCCACTGCAAATGTCATGATGGCTGTAAGTTTTGGGTTGGGCAGTATTAGTGGACCACTCATTGGAGGATGGCTTATAGAAATGGTGGAGCAAGGAAGTGTGTATTATTCTATTGGAGGTATGCTGGTTTTAGTGGTTGTCGCTGGTTTACTATTTAAGCAACAACACACTGAGGTAGAACCTCATCCATCATAAAAAAAACGGCAGCGGAATGCTGCCGTTTTTATTCCTAATAAAAACATAAGAAGATTTATTCAAATAACAATCTGGGGTCGAATCGATTATTTTCCTTCACACTGACACCTCACTTCTAAATTGCTTGTTAAAAACAATCTCGAAACGTACGATCTCTGTGCATGCGTATCACCTCATCAGAAGTATACAAAAAACAAAGCGTTTCTAGCCTATTGCTTGTTGAACATCAACTTACATTGTATTAGGAAAGGAAAAGCAGCGAACTGCCTTCCGTAAACCTAGTATGGGCAGATCTTAAAATCTTATTCCTCGTCTTGATGAATTTTTAAATATTTCACCTCAGAAGCCGCATCTTTCGCTGATTCAATCGCTTCTTTAGATGTTAACTTAATATGATTTGCCGTCTCGGAAAGCTTTCTGAAATCAGCTGAAAGATCAGAAATGATGGTCGACACCTCATTCGCTGTTACTCTTACTTGATCAATAATCTCCTCACGATTTTCCCGAATGAAAACAAATGTCTCTGTTGACGCATCTTTGATATTTCTTGCCTCGCGACAAAGCTGATCACGCCATTCTTTCTTCGATAAGACCGCAGCCACTCCAATCACAGCTACCCCACCAATAATTAGTGATTTACAAAGTCCAGACTTCTTCTTCAACAACAATTCCTCCCTTAGACAAGTGATTGTCCTTATCATATCAATAAGTTCAAGCAAAATAAAAGCGAAACACATGAATGGGGGGGGAAGTTTGGATTTATAGGTTGGCTTTTCTTTGAGCTTTTGCTCTTCTTAGTATAAGAAGCTTCTTTCTTGCAGATGTTGGATTGGTTCTTGATATTAGGGTTATCTTCTTAGTTAAATATGCTCTGGGCTTACTTCTTATTTGATTTCTCTTGTTAATAAGTCAAAGAGCTAGATAAATTAGAGTTTCTTCTTGGTAACTCTTTAATGTGTCTTTTCCAGAGCCTTGCACAAAAAAACAGCTACTTCACATCAAGTAGCTGCTGTATTTTTCAATTATAGGCTTCAACTAAAAGTTCGTCGGTTTCTAACGCTTCAAATTCGTTGTTAGATTTTTTCTTTAGCTCTGTTAGCTCTGATTTCATTTGTTCAATTTGACGTTCGATGACTTCAATTCGCTTTTTCTCTGATATTGTCATTAAGATCTCCTCCACATCATGTCTGACTGAACACTCGCTCAGAATTTAGATATAAAAAAAGGTCTTTCTCTGTATGATTGTATTGTTATAGTACCAATATTCAATTAATTTGTAAAGCATCAAAGATCTTTTTCATTCGTCTTTTTTCGACTTTGTGTGTTAATTTTAAAAATTGTCATAATTTTAGGTTTGAAAGATAATCTAACGTGCTATACTGGTTATAATACTATAAATGGTTAGGTGATTATGTGAGAAAACAATTTATTCGTTTTGAAGATTTAATGGACCAAAATCGTTCGGAATTGCTTAACGATGAAGATGCGTTGGATCGTCTGGACGATCGCATAGATGCCCGCACGGCTGAAAAAGAATTAAAGTATTTAAAAAAAGTAGAACAAAAGTAACTCGAACACGCCTCTGACGCTAGGCGTGTTTTTCTTTTGTGCATCAAAAACTTCCTTTGCATGTGCATATTTCCTCTTCTTTTACACAAGGTAGATGTAACATCACTGGAGAGGATTGAAAACATTGGATAGTGTCTTATTGTCGAGAATGCTGTTCGGGTCATCTATGGCCTTTCATATTATTTTTGCAACGTTAACAGTTGGAATCACTCTGATGATTCTTCTTGCAGAAATTATGCGTTTAGTTAAGAAGGATGACGATTATGCGTTACTTGCCAAACGATGGACGAAAGGAGCGGCTGTTTTACTTGGTGTTGCGATTCCTTCTGGTACCATTGTCGCCGTTATGCTCTCTCTCTTATGGCCAAAGTTTATGGAGATCGTAGGAGAAGTGATTGCCCTTCCCTTTCAAATTGAAATCTTTGCTTTTTTCTTAGAGGCTTTGTTTCTCTCCATTTATGTGTATGCAGCAGATCGCTTAGGACCTGTGACTAGGTTGATTGCCGTCTTTTTTGTTGCCTTTGGAGCCTCAGCCTCTGCTATTCTGATTACAAATGCACATGCATGGATGAATACGCCGCGTGGATTTGATTTGGTTGATGGACAAGTGGTCAATGTTGATCCTCTTGCTGCGATTAAAGCGCCAAGCTTCTTTGTTACAGCAAACCACGTTGTCGGAACGGCTTTTATGACAGGTGCTTTTGTATTAGTTGCCGTTGCTGCCTATAAGTTATTACATAACCATTTGTCTAAAAGGGAAATTGCTTATCATCGTAAGGGATTATTTCTCTCTTTGGTGGTTGCATTTATTATGTCGTCATACACCGCTCTGTCGGGTCACGAAACGGCTGTGATGTTGTATGAAGAGCTTCCGATAAAGCTTGCTGCCTCTGAAGGGTTGTTTAATACAACGGATAATGCCGCTCTTACCATTTTTGGAACACCTAGTGTTGAAACAGAAAGTGTGATTGGTGGAATTGAAATACCTGGCCTGCTGAGTTGGATTGCAACTGGATCAACGGACGGGGTTATTCAAGGATTAAATGAATTTCCTCAAGACGAGTGGCCGCCTTTGTTTATCCATACTTTGTTTAATGTCATGGTTGCCATAGGGTTTACCTTATTAGGGCTTGCTGCTCTTGGTTTATTATTCTGGTTCCTTCGACGTAAACAAGAAGGAGTCATTTACCCTAAATGGCTTCTAGCAGCATATGTCGCTTGTGGACCTCTTGCGATTATTGGCATTGAAACGGGCTGGATTTATAGTTGTACCGGAAGACAGCCCTGGACCATTTACGGAATACAGCGGACTGTAGATGCAGCCACAAACTCCGGTAACCTCGGTATTCTGTTCTTCTTGTTCTCCGTTCTTTATATAGTTTTGCTCGTTATTACCGGGCTTGTCATGTATTACTACTTTAAACGAAATCCAGTAACAGATGAATTTCAATCGACAAATGATCAACTCAATGTGTAGAAAGGAGTGAGTCTGTGGAGTCCATAAATATTGCCTTACTCATTATTTGGGCGTTCTTATTTATTTACGCAATTGCTGGTTCAATTGACTTTGGTGCTGGGTTTTGGGCGATGTATTACCAAAATCAAACGGACACTGAGTCAGCAAGCATTGCCAATCGATATTTATCTCCATCATGGGAAGTAACGAATGTGTTCCTTGTGCTACTTGTTGTAGCATTTGTTGGATTTTTCCCTGGAGGAGCAGCAAACCTTGGAACGTTGATGATCGTGCCGTTTTGTCTAGTTCTAATTCTGTTAACGATTCGCAGTGCCTTTATGGTCTATTCTCACAGTGTGAAACGCTATACAAGGCTGTTCACCATCTTCTCAGGTTTAACAGGGTTGTTAATCCCTGCCCTTCTCATCACCATTTTGCCCGCAGCCATTGGCGGGTATGTCATGAATGATGGAGTGAATCAATACATTCTCGTAGATAAGCTTTTTTCGAGTTCTACTTTCTATACGCATATAGGCTTCGGATTAGCGACTGAGCTATTTCTGTCCTCATTGCTGTTGAGCGACTATGCCAGAGAAGCAAATTCAATGGAAACGTACCACACATATCGACGCAATGCGATGACACTTGGTCCGATTACGCTCGCTTTTGCGGTAGCGGCCATTTATACCTTGATCCCTCATGCGCCATGGATGTTTGACAACATTACTGATAGTTTCAGGCTCATTTTGCTTGGCTTATCATTTCTTGCTTTTGTTATTGGATATAGCGCCCTTTGGTGGCCTGCCAAAACAAGACGTAAAATTGGACAGCCCAGGTATGCTGTGATCTTTATCATTATTCAATTTGGGTTAGCAAGCTTTGCTTATAGCTCCGCTCAGCTACCTTACTTGCTTTATCCTGACATCACGGTCCAGGATGCATTTACAAATGAGACGATGTTCAGATTACTTCTCTTTGGATATGCGGGTGGAATGGCCGTACTAATTCCAGTATTTATCTGGTTCTGGCGACTGTTTATGAAGGATAAGAGGTATCTGTTGAAATAAAAGAAAGAGCGTGGGACATAATTCAAAATGAACAAACAATGGCGAATGATTCTACGATCGAATCGTTCGCCATTCGTGTTTTTGTATAACGAGCGGGTGTGAACCCGACACTCCTACGGAATAGTACGTGGTGAAGACACTGTAGCGGCGCTTTTTCGCGAAAGGGGCTGAGGCCGTACCCGTGGAAAGGGAGGGATTCTCCTGTAGCGGGTACCTTGCTATGTTCGTGTTTTACTATTTGTATTAATGTTATGTCTCGGTCTCTTTTTTTCCTACCTCATCACAGATGTTTTAAGCTCGACAATGTCTCGTTTCATCCGGTTTGAGACAATTTTTCCGAATAAGGCTGCGAGGATTTGCTGGAATAGTGTGCCCATAATAACAGGAAGCGTGACAGCCGGAGGGAAATACACAACGGCAATTGCAGCGCCTACACCAATGTTTCGCATCCCACAGTTATACATCATACTAATCATCGTTGCATTGGAGAATCCGAGCCACTTTGAGAAAACAAGACCAAGTACATACCCTGCTGTCGCTAATCTAAGCACAACAAGAAAGACACTTATGACAAATCCATCAACCCGTGACAAATAAGGAGCTGCAACAGATGCATTTAGTGCAATAACCGTTAACAGACATAGTTTAGCAAACGGAGCCATCGATTTACTCAGCGTTATGACCTTTCCTTTTCGTAGATAGTTAACGAAAATTCCTAATGCTGAAGGCAAGATAACCATCATTATTAAGCCACTCATCACACCCCATGTATCCAGCGTAATTTGGTTCCCTATAAAAACAGTTAACGTTAGCGGAACGACAAATGGGGAGAGAATTGTATTGATTAAGATAATAGCAAGAGTTAGAGATCGACTGCCCTCATAAATGGAGACCCACATTAGTGTGACCACTCCCGTTGGAATGGCAAATGCCAAAAGTAGTCCCGTAGTTGTTTCAATGTTACCTGGGAAAAATAAATGCCCCACACCAAAGGCAATAAGCGGCATAATAATTTGTAAAATAAGCATGCTGACTAATATAGGAACGGGATACCGAATCACATTCCGTACGTCCTTTGGACTTATAGCAACACTGCTCGCAAACGTAATGTATGAAAAAAGAAACGGAACCATAAAAACGATTGTTTGTGCAAATGAACTGAGTAACACACCAAGTACAACCGCCACTGGTGTTAAAAAAGGCAGAGCCCGTTCAAGCACTCGATTTGTCATTTCTAGCATAGAACCTCTCCTACAACCTTCTCTTTTTATCATTAGTGTATCACAGTTAATGCTTTATTTTTTTGTAAAGAAAAGAAACGTAGCACTGCGCTACGCTTCTCTTTTTTTATTGCTCAGATAAGCGAACAAATTCTTCTACATCTTTAAGCACAACATCAATCGCTTGCTGCCAGAATGATGAATCGGTTAGATCAGCCTGCAAATGCTTCTGTGCCAGCTCTTCTACGGTCATGCTAGCTGTGTCTTCAAGCAATGAGATATACGCTTGCTCAAACGAACCTTCTGACTCAGCAGCTTGCTTGTAGATCCCCAGGCTAAACAAGTATCCAAATGTGTAAGGGAAATTATAGAACGGAACGCCTGTAATATGGAAGTGAAGCTTAGAAGCCCAGAAGGTTGGCGAATAAGCAGAAAGCTGTTCGCCATATGCTTCACGCTGTGCTTCTTCCATTAACGCATTCAACTCATTTACAGATAAGCTTTTAGTCTTACGCGCTTCATAGAACCTTGTTTCAAATAAGAAACGTGCATGGATATTCATAAAGAAAGCAAGGGCACGAGAAATCTTGTTCTCAAGTAAAGAAAGCTTTAACTCTTTGTCAGTTGCTTCTTCAACAAGAGCATCTGCTACAATCGTTTCCGCAAAAGTAGAAGCTGTTTCAGCTACGTTCATCGCATACTGACGAGCAAATGGCTGCTTTTCTTTTAAACAATATGTATGATAGGCATGTCCTAATTCATGTGCAAGTGTCGCTACATTTGCCATCGATCCATCATACGTCATGAAGATACGTGACTGTTTCTTTAATGGGAAACCTGTACAGAATCCACCAGGTCTTTTTCCAGGACGATCCTCTGCTTCGATCCAACCATCACGAAGGGCACCTTCTGTAAAGTCAGCAAGCTCAGGACTGAACGTACGGAAGTGCTTAATGATTAACTCACACGCCTCTTGATAACTGATCTTTTGATCGTTTTCAACCGGAAGTGGTGCCGTTACATCGTGGAAGGAAAGCTTGTCTACTCCAATGAGCTCTGCTTTTTTCTCCATGAATTTATAAAGGGCTGGTTTATTTGCTGTAATCGTATCCCACATCGCGTTAAGCGTTTGTTCTTGCATACGGTTGTAGGAAAGTGGTTCTTTTAATACATTTGTCCACCCGCGCGCTTCATAAAGCTTTAAACGGAATCCAGCAAGATGATTAAGTGTTTGTGAGAACACATCTGCTTCCTTCTGCCAAGCTTCTTCGTTTACCTTAAATGCTTTCTCACGGACAGAGCGATCGCTGCTATTCATACGATTCTGAAGCTGACCTGCAGATAAAAGCTTCGTTTCACCATCTTCTTCAAACGGAATTTCCATTCGACCAACGGCTTGATTGTAGAAGTTCCCCCATGCATGATATCCGTCAATTGCCAGACCTGAAGCCAGCTTTTCTTCCTCAGGAGAAAGCTTGTCTTTTGCTTTTTGACGCTTTTCATTTAAGTTAAATGTAACGTCCTCTAACTCTGGACGAGCAATTAATTGCGCGAACGCGTTCTCATCTAATTCAGCTAACATTTGGTCAAGTGACGCCACAAGATTTTGTTGTTTTGCACTTAATTCAAGGAGCTGTCCCTGTAGCAAAAGGGCTTGCTTGTCCTTTACATTTTGTGCCGTTAGACAGCTAACAAAGCCACCAGCATGCTGTGCTCTCACTGCAATTTCCTGGACGCGCACAAGACCATTTACAAGCTCATCTTCTGTTAACGTTCCCTTTAAATCAGCTTCAAGCTGATCCTGCTCTTTACCTGTCTCATTTAAAAAGGTCTGAAACTCCGTAGATTCACTTCCACCTTTAAAAAATGTTTCTAGATCCCAATTCTCTGGATAGTGCATACAATCTCCTCCTAAGTATTTCGGATTACGTAATACTTAGTTTATCAAATTTTTCAGAAGATAGCATCATTTTTATGATAGAAAAATAGCTCCATAAATAAGAGATCCTAAAATAACAAAAGCTGGATGGACTTTAAACTTTTCTAGTAATAGAAGACTTGCAACAATTAAAATAACTGTTTGAACAGATCCTGCCCCATCCCACGATGTGACAAAAAATTCGAATGCTAAAATTCCAAGTAAAATCGCAATCGTTGGTTTAATTAATTTGGTTAACAGCTTGATCTTTGGTGAATCTTTAAATTTCAATAAGATGTTTAATAGAATAATCATTAAAAAGACCGTTGGGGCGACTGTTGCGAATAAGGCTACTAATGCTCCTGGAATCCCTGCAACCTCATATCCTATTTGACCAGCAAGCTTTGTTGCAATCGGCCCTGGTAAGGCATTAGCTAGAGCGACTAATTCCCCAAAATCCTGGTTGGTCATCCAGCCATACCGATTGACTACTTCATTTTGAACAAGAGGAATGGAAGGAGGTCCCCCACCATATCCAACAATGCCGGGAATAAAAAATGCGATAAATAAATGTATATAAACCATCCAATTCTCCTTTTAGCTTGTTTGATTTTCTTTTTGTTTTTGTGTCGGTTTAAATAAGGCATAACAAATTAAAATAACAATAATAATTGCAGGGTGAATCCCTAGAAATTGCATGCCAATTAAACTAACAACAGCTAAAATACTCGTCCAAACCCAACCTAGTCCTTTACCAGATTGTTTTGTGAAGTTGTATGTCATCACGAGTAGCATAACTCCTACAACAGGTGTAACAGCTTGAGTCATCCCTTCAACAATCGATGATTCACTAAACGATGCAAGGATACTAAGCAATACTATTAGAATCACAACGGTTGGAATCACGGTAGCAAATAAAGCATTCAGCATACCGGCCCAGCCACCTAAACGATATCCAATGTACCCAGCCATTTTTGTTGCGATCGGTCCAGGAAGCGTATTCCCGATCGCAAGTACATCTGCAAATTCTTCATCATCCATCCATTTGTAACGCTTCACCACTTCATCGTGAACAAGTGGGATTGCAGACGGTCCCCCACCATAGCCAAGCATGGTTGACCTGAAAAACGCGATAAATAAATCTTTCTGTAATGACAAATTCATTCTACTCCTCCTACCCCTCAAGCATAATCTCCTTAATACTAATCGAATTATGACCATCTGACAATCAAAAAACGCCTCTTCCCTATCAAAAGGTAAGAAGCGTCTTTCTCTTTATTACTTATAGAAACTTATTGATCTTTGGGAACACTCTTGTTGCCGTATGATAAAAGAAATCCTCATGAAAGGCTTCGGGGATCATATCTGCTAACCACTCCATGTATGGCTTAACTTGAACAAGTGGCCAATCTGTTCCGAATAGGAGACGGTCGTAGCTATCACAATATACAAGTGCCTGACGCAAATGATCAAAATATCGATTATCCCGGTCAAAGTGGCGCCCCACTCTTTCATCTGTACCAACAATCAAACCCGACAAGTCAGCATACACATTGCGATTCTTGTAAATCACTTCTGCTGCTGTTAAGCACCACGGATCACCAAAGTGCGCCATCATAAATCGTACCTCACGATGTTCAACCGCAACCTCATCAATTGTTAATGGATGAGAGTATTTTAATAATCCTTTTTCTGCATATGTATCACCAGTATGATACACAATGGGCACATCATAGTGCTTAGCTAACCGGTAGATCGGCTGATAGACAGCATCATATGCATAGTAAGGATAATACCCTAAATAGATCTTAATCCCAACAACCCAATCCTTTTGTAATTCTTCTTCTAACTCAACTAAAGAAGCCTCCGTAAAGAGAAATGGATTGATGCCAACGCAACACATAATTTCTTTCGGACGATGTTCAAGATCCAATCCCATCAAGCTCGAGGTTGTTCGATCTGGAAACTCACCTGGTACACGTTCAGTCACACCCATACCGATTCCAAGTACAACATTCGCTTCTTTATACTCTTTCATTAACCCTGCTGCATTATAGGAAATCTCAGATAAGTCTGTTGCCGTCTCTTTAAATGATTGAATGTTTGAGAAGTGCAGGTGTGCATCAATTACTTTCATACATTACCCTCCGTAAATCTAAGTTGTTTTAGCCATTCCCATCCTAACGCGGATTGATGCTTATCTGTCAAACAATAAAAGATCGGCTTCGAATGAATACTAGAATCTGACAAGTAGGCTGTATATTGTTTTTTCGTCTCATATACAAGTGCCTCTGCATTTGAGTATACAGCTAGTTGGTTTTCTGCGTCCGTTGAGATCATAGCCAACCCTTCATGATTCTTCTCATCCCATATTCTAGTCGTTTCACTCATGGAGGAAAGAGAAACTTCAAGCTCTTCTGTCCCAGACTTGTTATACGTTTCATTTGAATCAAACGGATAAATGCTCAATGAAGACTCACCTTTATCAATGAAGCATACAGACCTAAAGGCATCTGACCGAAGGAGTTGATTTGGGTAATCAATTTCATAGTACGTTGCCACCATTGGACACTCAGGCAGTGTTAGATAATACTGCTTTAGCTTTAACCCATTCCATCGATCATGGTTAGTGAACTCTATAGTTAATTGGATACCTTGCCACTGATGGCCCCACTGATCCTTTCTCTTAATAAAGGAGGCAGTTGTTTGCTGCTTTAGTAATGTATAGAGATTCACATCGTTTGGTAACGAATGGATGCCACCACCCCACGGGTTCCACCAGGACTTCGGTCCGGGTTTTGGAAAGCTATGATCCAACCACTCTTTAGTCTTAGACTGAAGCGAGTACATCGCTGGAAAATAATCAGGTGCCGCTTTAAAGGTTAGCTCGCCATTCGTAATGGTCCATATGTCCATTCCATGCTCATGATTAATGCTTTCCGTAACCTTACCTTCCGCGAATGGTACACCTTTTAACGAATAGCTGGTTTTAGCCGAACCTGTTTCAAACTCGACCTTCAGATTAGTGACAGACTTTGAGTGAAGTGTCTCCTTCAAAAGGTGACGATCAAGACCTTCAAGATGAACTTCTTCATCCTTCCCGTGATTTAAGCGCAGCCCCCCACTTGTTATCTCCTGAGAAAACTGCTCTAGAATAAGCTCTTGTTCTGTACCAGGCTTATAAAAACCATGACCTTGAGCAAACGTCAGATTCGTCAATGGTTTGATAGGTAAGCTTGTCGCATTCGGTTGAAACGTTTGCCAATCTTTAAAGACATTAATTCCAATCTTTAATGGTGCAAACTGATGAGTTTCATTAGCAGAGATCGCGTGTGTATGCTGCTCAAATACGGTTTGCCAGCTTGGTGAGTATACTTTTGCATCGTTCGACCATTCAAATGCAAAGGTATGAAAGCCACCATCGATAAACATCCAAGGCTCACTAATTTGCTCTAAAGGTAATAAGTCAAGCGCAGCATCATCTGCAGCAAGTAATGATTGTCCCATTGGAAAGACAACTTGCTCCTCTTCTGCATAGAAGAGTTGACCGACGTATACATCCTCTATGCCCTCTTTAAGGTTAGAAAGCTCAAGTGCCATCGTTAACTCTCCTGCAATTGACCAATGAATGATACGTGTGATTGTGCACTCAGGCTCCTTCATATCATATTCAAGCCTTAGTTCAATTCCTCCAGCTTGTTTTTCCCAGCTATAACGAGTCCACGTTTGTTTAGCTAACGCGTGCTTGGCAGGCATACCAATGGTCGGATGAAGAAAGACCAGTGGAATCTTCTCAGAGGTAAATGCATCTTCTAACGTAGCTACGTGATCCTCTTTACTCCACTTCATAACATAGGCTCCATTGTATAAATAGAGAAATGTAGGTGTCTCCATGACAAACGCTTCATCCCTAGATGGAATCGCCAAATGTACGGTCTCCTCATAGCTTGAGACGAGCCAACTAAGAGTCGATTGAACCTGTACACCAATCTTCATTTCCCCTGCTTCTTTTTGAGAAAGAGGAGCAGTAATCACTTGTTTTTCTAACGGGTTAAGGCTTAGCGTAACAGGTTCCTGAGAACCCGTTACATTCAGCGTTAGATCCTGCACTTCTTCTAATTGATTTTTCACTTGTAAGCAATAAAGTCCCTGTTCTTTTAGTAGATACGGCTCAATGGTAACAGGCTTTTGAATGCTCGTACCTATCTCAAGCTGGAATTCTTCCCCATTTATTGAGACAGTCAAGCTGAGCTTAGGATGCGTTTTCCATTTAGACTGTTGGAGCTCTGGAGCTTGCTCAACACGAAAAGGAATCGAAAATGATTTGGTTCCAGAAACTCTTTCATCAATATGGTTCTTAGCCGAAATGTATGGATGATCCTCTACTGTCGCTTTAAGCTGAATGGAATCATGTTTCGCATGAAGACGTAACGTGCCCTCGTATTCACCTGAAAGAAGCAATAGATGAGTAGGTAATGTAAATTCAACTTCATAGTCTGGAGTTGAAAAGCTAGAAATCCCTCTCCCACTCTGCTCAATCTTAGCCGAAACAGGTCCATTCTCTGTTTCAAATTGATATGTATAATACACAAATCCATTTTCTTTTTCTCCATCTGGCTTAATCTCAATCTCTCGCTTAAGATCTGCATACCATGTAGAAGATTGAACATATTGTCCCAGCACATAATGTGTCAGGATTTTCGGAATAAAATTTAACAAGTGTACACGGTCGTCCCGCTCTTCCCAAAAGAATCCACACCGCTTATAAAGAGGAACTGCTTTTGTGTTTCCTGGCCATGTATACAAGTCCAATCTCGGCCAGCCTTGTTCCGTTGTACGCTTTACCGCTTCAAGGACCAGTCGTTTGCCCACACCTTTTCCATGATGCTCCGGATGAACATTTAATAAAGGGATATAAAGAGCGCCCTCGTCTCCCTTATACTCCGAAAAACCGCAGTATCCGATAACAGATTCACCATCAAACGCTAGTAAGGTAAGAATGTTTCCGTTTGTTTGTTCAGCCTTTTTGCGATCTTCTTCCGTTTCAACTTCCTGATCGCCGCCCCAGCCTTCTCTACTTTCATTCCACATCTTTGCAACAGCTGCTGCAAAGCTTTCATCATACTCAATAATGTCATACGTTAACATGTGTCACACCCCTTTTTACATCTCTTGTCATTGTATGAATATTTCCTCGATTTGTAAATCAGTAAGTAAAAGGGATGGACGATAGACATGTCTGTATCGAGGATAAAAAAGAAAGGCGGCTGGGAAATAACAGCAAATCACTCAAGAAAACACGAACATAGCAACAAACCCGCTACAGGAGAATCCCACCTTTTCCACGGGTACGGCCTCAGCCCCTTTCGCGAAAAAAGTCGCTACAGTGTCTTCACAACGTACTTTTCCGTAGGAGTGTCGGGTTCACACCCGCTCATTTTTGCAAAAACACGAATGGCGAATGATTCGCTAATTGAATCATTCGCCATTTCCTCATTTAACTTGTGTTTTAACCCAGCCTCGTTTGTTCCCGCCACATTTACATCTGTTCTAGCTTCTCAAGGTAAGGAGTTAGATCAACGTCCATTTCATCTGCTAATCGTTTTCCTAAATCTGCATCTGCACGGTAGAAGTTACAAAGAAGCAATAGAACCGTTCGCTGTTCAACTGTCTGCCAGTCAGCAACGAGATTCTTCACTAACTGATCTTGAACTTCCTTGCTGTGACGACGATACACCTGACCTGCCTGACCAAAATGGTTTGTCTTTTCAATCGGCTGTCTGCCTCGCGTCTCTCCTTCGTTCGGCGCCTTGTAGTCCATATGAAGCTCATCTTCCTTAGGCTCCGTCTCGTAGCGGTTTGGTTCATAGTTTACTGGACTCTTCTGCTGCTTAAACGGCATTGCGCCATCTCGTTGGTAGTTATGAACACTTGCGAACGGACAGTTAATCGGCAGCTGTAAGTAGTTCGCTCCAATTCGGTAACGTTGTGTATCAGAATAAGAGAACAGGCGACCTTGAAGTAATTTATCTTCTGATGGCTCAATTCCAGGAACAACCACACCAGGATTAAATCCGACAGACTCCGTCTCTGAGAAAACATCCTCAGGGTTACGGTTTAACGTCATGGTTCCAACATGGTGATAAGGAAAATCCTCTTCAAACCAGTCCTTTGTCGCATCAAGCGGATCAAAGTCATAGTTGTCCATGTCAGCAGGATCTAGAATTTGTACATAGAAGTCCCACTCAGGATACTCACCATTCTCAATCGCATTGTACAAGTCTACAGAAGCATGGTTAAAGTCTTTACCCTGCACCTCAGTTGCTTCTTCTGCTGATAGGTTACGCTGTCCTGCTTTAGGAACCCAGCGGAACTTTACATACACTGTATTCCCGTATGCGTTAATCCACTTAAATGCATGAACACTCGAACCACGCATTTCTCTATAACTCGCTGGAATGCCTTCGTCTGTGAATAAATGCATCATCATATTCGTTGACTCAGGAGAAAGCGACATGAAATCCCAATAACGATTTGGATCTTGAACATTGGTGCGCGGATCTGGTTTAAGTGAGTGAACCATGTCTGGAAACTTAATGGCATCGCGGATAAAGAAGACGGGTAGATTATTTCCGACAAAGTCCCAGTTTCCTTCCTCTGTATAAAACTTCACTGAGAATCCACGTGGATCTCGGAGCGTTTCAGGCGAGTGCTGACCATGAATAACTGTTGAAAACCGAACAAATACAGGTGTTTCTGTACCTTCATCTCTTAAGAAGGCAGCTTTTGTATAACGTCTCATACTGTTTGCTACTTTAAAAACACCATGAGCTCCTGCACCACGAGCATGTACAACACGTTCTGGTACTCGTTCTCTATCAAAGTGGGCTAGCTTTTCAATTAATTGATAGTCTTCAAGTAATGTAGGGCCCCTTCTGCCAGCTGTGCGTGAATTTTGATTGTCATAAATCGGTTGTCCTTGATTGGTTGTAAGTTTTTTCACGGTAACCCTCTTTTCATCTTATTTTAATAACGATTATTATATTATAATCATTATAATATAGAATTCTAGTATAACAGTCAAATGAAAAGCTAGACTCTACTTAAAACTGTTGAAAAGTGTTTCCTCTACTGATAGGGTACGTTTCTTCTCCTGTTACATAATTTACAATTCGCTGATTACGCTGTACAGCTAATTGTAAATTCGTAGCTCCTGTTCCATGAGCGTGTACAACATTTGATAAAGCAAAGATTTGCGCCTTTCTTGGTTCCTTAAATACAAGACGACCATCAAGCTCTACTTTAAATTCCTTCTCACTTTCCCACTCAAACTCATTCCTCATTTGTTCAATCCACTCTGGAATAGCAGGCTTGTAGCCTGTGGCTAGAATGATTTTTTCGGAATGATGAGATACGTTTGAGTCCTTTTGCCATTGATGAAATGTAAGGTCGTACGATTTAGAATCCAACCTTTTGATCTCGTTTAACTCACACATCGCTTGAATATGAGCTGGACGATGTGGACTTTCGATTGAACGATGGTAAAGCAGGTCATAGATATTCTTAAGTGTTTTTACTTGAATACCATTACGAATGCTCCCCAGTAGCGGCAATGCTTCTTTTCTTTGTGAAAAAGGAAGTTCATGAAAATATTCAACATATTCAGGAGAAAACATCTCTATTCCTAGTTTCCCTTCTTCCATCTGAAAGAAACCAGCTGAACGTGTAAACCAACTCAATGAATAGCCAAACCGCTCTTGATCATGAAGCAGGTCATAAAAAATCTCTGCTGCACTTTGCCCCGATCCAACAATTGTAATTGAACCTGCTGCCTTTAGATCTTCACTGTTTTGTATGTACTGACTTGAATGCACAAAATCTTCAGTTAACGACTCTTTAATTGAAGCTGGTACAAGCGGTTTACTACCTGTTCCCATAACCACGTGACCTGCTGAAAGCATGTAGGTCTCGTTTGTCTGCAAGTTTTCACAGGATACAAGATAGTATTCATTTTTTAAATCGTACGTAACGTCTGTAACATTTGTAGCAAACTGGCAATTAGTAAGCTTAGATGCAACCCATTGTAGGTAAGCGTTATATTCTTTTCTTGGAATATCAAAGCGATTAAAAAAGTAAAAAGCATACAGTCTTTCTTGCTCATGTAGATAATTTAGAAACGTATACTCACTCTTTGGATTAGCAAATGTAACTAAATCCGCTAAAAAAGGCACCTGTAAGTCTGTCATATCTAACAGCATTCCAGGATGCCATTGCATACTTGTATGTTTTTCGAGAAATAAACAGTTTAACTCAGTTCCTTCTTCAAGTAGCGCAGCCAGCCCTAAGTTAAAAGGGCCGATGCCTACTCCAAGAACATCAACATGTTCCTTTATCTGCAAGGTGATTCCTCCTACTTCATTAAGTTCCGAATCAGTTTGTGTGTAACAGGTCCTTGTTTGTAGCGAATAGGTAAATCAAATGAAGTCGTCTGCTTCACCATGCCTTTACGGTGTGAAAACGTCAGAAAGCTATCGTATCCATGGTAGGCTCCGATTCCACTTGGTCCTGCTCCCCCAAATGGAAGATAGGGATTGGCTACATGCATGATCGTGTCATTTACACAACCACCACCAAAAGAAAGCTCCTCTACAAATTGAGACTCCACTTCCGAGTCTTCCGTAAACACATAAAGTGCTAACGGATTAGGTAGCTCCCGGATTCTGGTTTGTGCTTCTGCAGTTGAGGAATACGTAAGAACCGGCAGGACAGGTCCAAAAATCTCATCCTGCATGACATTTGAATTCCAGGTTACTCCAGATAAAACGGTTGGTGATAAGGCAAGCTCGTCCCGCTTATATTGACCACCGATAAGAACCTCCCCGTCATCAAGAAACTCAACGAGTCGGTCAAAGTGCTTCTCACTGACTATGCGTGGATACTGTCCTTTTTTCCATGGTTTTTTATATAAAGAATTAATATGCTTCTCAAGCTTTTCAAGGAAGTCATCCTTCACCGTTTCGTCAACTAACACATAGTCTGGAGCGATACAGGTTTGACCGGCATTCAGAAATTTCCCCCAGGCAATTCGTTTTGCAGCAAGGTCTAGCTTTGCATCACGGTGCACGATGGCTGGACTCTTTCCTCCAAGTTCGAGCGTATGAGGGGTAAGATGTTTGGCAGCTGCCTCCATCACAACTTTTCCTACAGCTACACTTCCTGTAAAGAAAATGTAATCGAATGGCTCTCTTAACAGCTCTGTACTTGTCTCTACTGCACCTTCTACAACAGCAATATAATCTTCATTAAATGTTTCTCCAATAATCTCAGCAATAACCGCAGAGGTATGTGGGGTAAGCTCTGAAGGCTTTACAACTGCACAATTCCCAGCAGCCATCGCACCAATTAAAGGAGCCATCGCCAATTGAAACGGATAGTTCCATGGCGCAATAATTAAAACTGACCCTCTAGGCTCATGAATCACATAGCTTTTAGAACCAGTATGCGAGGCGGGGGTTTTTACTTTTTGGGGAGACATCCATTCTTTCAAAGCGTTCTCTACGAGCGTAATCTCTGCATACACAAACCCAATCTCAGTTGTAAAAGCCTCTTCCTTAGATTTATTCAAATCTAGTTTTAAGGCATGTAAGATTCGGTTTTCTTTTTGTTTAATCACGTTTCTCAGCTTATCAAGCTGATGAAGTCTGAATTCCTCGGAACGTGTTGTGCCACTATAGAAGTACTGCTTTTGTTTTGTGCGTAAAACGTGATACAAGCGAATTCCTCCTTATTTTCGGCCGTAGTCTGCTTTTATTTCTCCCCAATGCTTTGTTTCCCATTTAAGAATAGGGTTCTTGTATTGGTTTGTTGCAAGCCACTTTTCGGCTCGATCGATTAACATCCACATTTCCTCCGTCTTTATTGATCGCTCTAGACTTGAATTAGCCTTACGATCCTTCACCCATTTTATTGCTGTTCTTGAATCAGAATAGACGGGTGTTGTTGAATCATTTCGTTCCTTTAAATAGGCGAGTCCGTGGACGATTGCTAGAAATTCCCCCATATTATTTGTACCGATATGTATTTCTCCATGTGAGAAAAGAATTTCACCTGTCTTGGTGTCGACACCTTTATACTCAACTATACCCGGATTTCCCCTTGATCCAACATCCACCGAGATACTTTCCCAAATTATTTTATCTTTACTCACTGGAGCTTCTGTTTTTTTCTTATAACCAGTTGATTTTGTTGACTTGGCTGTTGTACTACCAGGCTTAGAGCCAAACGCCACTTCAGCTTCCGCTTTTGATGGGAAGGATTTAAACCTTGCCCCTGGGAACCCTTTTACTTGAGCCTCACATTCTGCCCAGCTTGTATAAATTCCAGGTTGAATTCCCTTCCAAACTACATAAAACTTGCCTTTTGCCAAAATATCCACCTTCTTTGTATGAAATCAATCATTAAATCCAATACTAATATTATCTCTAGTGTATACCAAAATGTGATAGGAGGCTGTTCATATGCATAAGCGCAACCCACAAAAAAATAAAGCATTAACAAATAACCAAACACCTACTGAAACTCTTTTTAATCAAGAGGTGTCAAGTGAATTAGTTGATAATGGCGGAAACAAATCAAATCACAAACAATCTAAGAAATCAGAATTAAGCGAATCATAAGGTTCGCTCCCTGATATCTATGAAACCATGAAAGATTGGAGAGAGGATTATGGAGGTCTTACTTAATCGTAAGGACGAAAAGAGACAAGCTGGAGAATTAATTTACGCTAAAAATAAACACCTTTATGCTTTATTTGAAGATGAAGACGAACGCTTTTCCTATCTCTTAGTATCATTAACTGAATTTAAAATTATTCAGTATTATGATGACTTACCTACTAATGATGAAATCACGTTTGATATAGAGGATGAGATCGAGAGTGTTCATCACCATTCGCAGTCTAAGATCACCTTTGCATAAAAAACGAGGGTGGCCCATGTTGTGGTTCCCACCCTCGTATATACTAGATTATTGAGATTGTTCTTGTTCTGCTTCTAGCTCTTGCTCTTCATACCAATCATCTAAAACCTTTGCATCTAAAATGCGAGATTGAATGTAAGCAGCTTGTTTTTGTGTAAACAACTCAGTCCATTTATACTCAAAATCCTCGGCTACACGCACAAAGGTTAAAAGCTCCTGCCAAGCAACATATCGCTTATACCAGAAAAACTGAGGTTGCTCTGTCATATAAGGGTAAAGGTCATCAAACTCCGTATGCTTGCAGTCAATTGTACGCTCAAATTGAATTTTTGCATGTTCCAATTTTTCTTCGAAGTACGTCTCGTTGTGATTGACTTCCATCTCTGTCCCCTCCTAATGATGCAGCAAGTAAGATCTTGGTACACCTTTTTGCTAGTATATCATGGTTCGATCTTAAGCTAAATGTTCCTGCTTAAAGTATTGAAAAATCTTCACAAATTTATAGGAACTGCGCCCGCTCTTCTTTACTAGGCAGCCTACAAGAGTCACTTTTCCCAAAGAATCGATGACGATACCTTGCAACAAGTTGATAACAAGCTTTTCTCAACGACCGAGGAAGGACGTATGCAACTTTAAACAATCTCCAGCGAAAAGGTAGGTTAGAAACAATCTTTAGAACGGCTTGATCATGAGTATAGGCACGACCATCCTCAATTAAAATCATTGAATCAACATCTCCGCCAATTGAATATTTTTCCATCAATGTTTGGCCAATTTCAGATTGAATCGATGCAAAGTAGAAGTACTTCCTTTTATCTCGTTTTATGATGAAATTTACACTTTTATTACATAAGTTGCATACTCCATCAAATAAAATAATTCCTTTATCGGTTTCCACATTCAATCACCTTCCAAAAATGAAATGGCTTTGCTAGTTTTAGTTTAACAGATCATTCAATTTAACCCAAATACTCATGAATTTCTTACTGATCAAGACCTATGATAAAATCCTCAACAAATCTCACATTCTTACATAGTAGATAAGCGTTCCGACCCTTTTTTTACACTCAAAATCTTGTTAAAATGAAGCCTAATGAGTATTTCTATGAAAAGTTGGTGAGTCTATGTTTTCAAATGCAGAGATTGGTATTGATTTAGGAACTGCAAATATCCTTGTTTATAGTAAAGACAAAGGCATTATATTAAATGAGCCTTCAGTAGTGGCTCTTAATACAGAAACCCGTGACGTTCTTGCTGTTGGCGCAGAGGCAAAAAGTATGGTTGGTAAAACACCTTCTCATATCGTTGCTGTTCGCCCGTTACGTGACGGTGTTATTGCAGATTTTGATGTAACAACTAGTATGTTAAAAGCGATTATGAAAAAAGCAAGCAAACAAATTGGAGCTCTAAGAAAGCCTAATGTAGTGGTTTGTGCACCTTCAGGCTCAACATCTGTAGAACGTCGTGCCATTTTAGATGCTGTTAGAAGCTGTGGAGCGAAGAATGTTCATGTGATTGAAGAACCAGTAGCTGCTGCAATCGGTGCTGACCTGCCAGTTGAAGAACCAACAGCCAATGTTGTTGTTGATATCGGTGGAGGTACAACAGAAGTAGCGATCATTTCGTTTGGTGGGGTTGTTTCATGCAACTCTGTACGTATTGGTGGGGACAAGCTTGATGAAGCGATTATCCAGCACGTTCGTAAGCAATATAATGTTTTGATTGGTGAACGCACAGCAGAACAAATTAAGATGGAGATCGGATATGCACCAATTGACCACGAAATCTTAAGCATGGAAGTTCGAGGTCGTGACCTTGTGAACGGACTCCCTAAAACAGTTGCATTGCAATCTGATGAAGTTCGTCATGCGATTAGCGAGCATCTTCTTCAAATTCTAGAAGCAGTTCGTTCTACACTTGAAGATTGTCCTCCAGAATTAAGTGGAGATATCGTAGACCGTGGTGTGTTAATCACAGGTGGTGGAGCATTGCTTAAAGGTATACAGGATTGGTTATCAAATGAAATCTCTGTGCCTGTGCACTTAGCACCTAATCCTCTTGAATCAGTAGCTATTGGTACCGGACGCTCTTTAAAATTCATCGATAAATTACAAAAAGCAACGGTTTAACCTTACGCAAAAAAGGCGAGCATCCCCATGGGGTGCTCGCTTCTTTCGGATTTACTTATATCGTTTTCTCCTTCGATATGCCTCAATCGTATCCATTTCTACATTTAACTCAATTTCCATTTCAACTAAATCCTGAGTTGTTACAATGGGATCATTTTCTGACCATCTTACATAATAAACAAAGTAGTAGCCATTTATTTTACAAAAAATGACTGGTGACTCTGAGAAACGATCATAAATCGCCTTCATCTTCCCTCTTTTTTGATAGGAATAGGAAATAAGCTTCATATTCATTCCTCCACTCATTCCTCTATTCCCCTAGTATTCGCCACTTTAACCTCAAAAACGGCAAGATTTATTTCCCAGGAAACCTGATATGTCACTTTGGATATTATCGTATTTTTTGTTTAATGATGGATACTCTGTTTTGTTAGTGAGTTAGAAGGAACTGATTGAATTGGTTTGACTTCCTCACGATTTGCTAGAAATTCCGGCCTTGGGTCCTGTCCAGAGTAAGGCTTTCCTATCACATTTTCCATCGAATTGAAGACGAAGAACACATTGCTACGTGGATAAGGAGAGAGATTCCCATTTGACCCATGCATCGTATTACATTCAAAAAACAGAACTGAACCAGCCGGACCAGTTGCGCGATCAATGCGACCTCCAGCTTCTTCTGTTAACCAGCTTAAGCTCTCATTGTCTGGTGTACCAGCTTCTTGCTTTTGCAAGGATGATTCGAAATTGTTGTCCGGAGTTGTTCCCGCACATGACACATACCACTTGTGCGATCCAGGAATAAGCATTAATGGTCCATTAAACTCATAATTATCCGTTAAGATAATTGAGCAGCTCACCGCACGCATATTTTGCATGCCATCCTCTACATGCCACGTTTCGAAATCAGAATGCCAGTAGAACTCTTTGCCTTTAAACCCAGGCTTAAAGTTAATACGAGATTGATTAATGTATACCTGACTTCCAAGCAGCTGCTCAGCAATTTTAACAATCCGCTCGTTCTTAGACAGCAATTCAAAGAAACCGCTATCCTTATGAATTTCAAAAACAGATCGAATTTCGTTGCTCCCAGGTTCCTTAATGACATCAGCCGATTCTCTCGACTGGTTATCTTTCATCGTTTTCTCTAATTCTTTAATCATTAATTCGACTTCTTCGTCAGTAAACAGCTTCTCTATCATTACGTATCCATTCTCTTCATAAGAGGTTAGTTCAGGTTGCTTTAAAGGACCTTCAGCATTTGAATGGATAACTGGATCTTTTCTTTCTTTTATCGTTGCTTTATTACTTACCCTTGAGGGATATAAATCAATGTCCATGTCCATTTCACTTACCTCCTAGTATGTTTCCCGAGTTTCAAATTGACTTTCCTTATACATGTGTCAGTTTCTCGGTGCTAATTCACTATTCGACAGTTACAATGTGGTCGTCACGCCTAGAATAAGTGGCAGCGCCAACTCATGCTCATTGAGCCATCCCTCCTAACCTTGGTTACACTGTATACAAAACCCTTCTAAATCTGTTGTTAAACATCGTTTTTTTTATAAAATGCTGTAAGTACGCTCATGCCGGTAAAAATTCATTAAAAAAACCTGTCCGGAAATCCAGACAGGTTTGTTATATTCATTAATCTTCGATGACTTTCTTTTTGAAAATACCTAGAAGGATAGCTGTTAGGATTGCTCCTAGAACTACGGCTAACAGGTATAGTAAAGCATACGGCCAAACATCACCTTGGTTAACTAGTGGGAATACAAACAATCCACCATGTGGTGCGGGAAGTAAAATACCGAAAAATGCTGTCAATCCTCCTGCTAAAGCAGAACCAGCTACTGCTGCTGGAATGACACGTAATGGATCAGCTGCCGCAAATGGAATTGCACCTTCCGTAATGAAAAATAGTCCAAGTAAATAGTTTGTTATACCTGATTGACGATCCTTCTTTGAGAACTTGCTACGGAAGAATGTTGTGGCTAAGGCTATCCCAATTGGTGGTGCCATACCACCTGCCATAACGGCAGCGTGTGGCGCTAAGTTACCTGCGTCAATCATTGCGATACCAAAGGTAAATGCAGCTTTATTAACTGGACCACCCATATCAACAGCCATCATTCCACCTAAGATAACCCCTAAAATAATCATGTTTGCCGTACCCAAACCATTTAACCAGTTTTGCAAGCCTAAGTTAACACTAGCAAGCGGTGCGACAATAAGCAGCATGATTAAGCCTGTTGCCAGAAGGTTTAAGACTGGCGTAAATAAGATATTACCAATACCTGAAAGTACTTGAGGTAATTTATTAATTAACTGACGAACGAGTAGTGCGATATAACCAGCAAGGAAACCAGCTATCAAACCACCTAAAAATCCAGATCCACCGGTCATTGCAATGGTACCTGCTACTAAACCAGGTGCGAATCCAGGACGGTCCGCAATACTCATAGCGATAAAGGCTGCAAGAACAGGAACCAATAATCCAAATGCTCCGCTTCCTCCACCAATTGTGTCAAGCATTTGAGCGAAAGTGCCTTCTTGTTTATATCCACCAAACAAAAACGACAACGCAATTAAAATTCCGCCACCGATAACAAATGGTAGCATGTTAGACACACCATTCATGATGTGCTTATAGATGTTTAGACCTTTTTTCTCAGAATCAGATGATTCATCTTTACTCGATCCACCAGTCGCTTGATAGATTGGTGCTTTTTCAGACATGGCACGATCAATCAGATCTTTAGGCTTGCGCACACCATCAGCAACCGGTGCTTGAATAACCTTTTTACCTGCAAATCGAGTCATTTCAATTTTTGTATCAGCAGCTACGATAATGGCATCAGCTGCTTCAATTTCAGCGGCTGTTAGCTTGTTTTTCACTCCGCCTGAGCCATTTGTTTCTACTTTAATGGTATAGCCTAGCTCTGCCGCTTTGTTTTTCAGGGCATCTGCTGCCATATACGTGTGTGCAATCCCAGTCGGACAGCCTGTAACACCTAAGATTTGAGGGCTATCAGATGCTTTTACAGCTGAAGATTGTGATTCGTTTTGTTTTGCTGCTTCTGCTTCCGCTTCTGCAGCTTCTTCTGCTTCCTTCTCCGCATCTTTTTGATCAATGGCAGCTAAGATTTCGTCTTCGCTAGTAGCATTTAGAATTGTTTGACGGAAGCTGTCATCCATTAAGAATGTCGTTAAACGAGAAAGAGTAGCCAAGTGCTCGTTATTTGCACCTTCACTTGCTGCGATCATGAAGAATAATTGACTTGGTTGACCATCAAGAGCCTCGTAGTCAATTCCTGCCGTTGAACGGCCAAATCCGATTGCCGGCGTGCGCACAGCCGCTGTTTTTGCGTGAGGAATCGCAATCCCTTCACCTAAACCAGTTGTACTTTGTGCTTCACGAGCTAGTATGGCTTCCTTATACGCTCGTTTATCTTTTAGGCGACCAGCTTGATCAAGCTTCGTAATCAGCTCATCAATAACTGTTTCCTTCGTAGTCGCTTTCAGATCTAAAATCATTGTATCTTTTTTTAGTAGTTCTGAGATCTTCATAAAGATCCACCTTTCCCCCAAATTATGCTCTCTTTTTTGTCATTAGAGTGTTGATACCTTTACTTGGTTCATTAATTCCTTCACATGTGATAACTCACAGAATCCTTTTGAGAAGGCTGTTGAACTACCTGATGATACGGCAAAACGGAATGCATCCTCTAGTGGAAGTTCATCCATACTCGCTGCTATAAATCCAGCAAGTGTAGAATCTCCTGCCCCTACGGAGTTGACAACCGTACCCTTTGGAGTATTTGCGAAGAGGATCTGATCCTTTGTTCCAAGAACAGCTCCGTCACCAGCAAATGTGACAAAGACATAGTCAATGCCTTTTTCAACAAGCTGTCTTACATAAGGAACGGCTTGCTCAGGTGTTTGAATGTCTGCTCCAACTAGCTCAGAAAGCTCATGATGATTTGGCTTAATGAAAGTAGGTCCTGCTTCAACTGCATCAGCAAATGGTTCGCCACTTGTATCAAGAAAGACGTTAACTCCATTTTCTTTTACTTGTTCAATCCACTCTGTGTAAATAGATGTCGGTAATGTTCCAGGAACACTACCAGCAAGCACTAGCGTGTCACCCTTTTTAAGCTGATCAAGCTGGCTAACGAGCTCTGCTACATTTTGCTCTGTCACTTCAGGCGACGTACCATTTAACTCTGTTTCATCTGTTGCCTTCATCTTAATGTTAATACGTGTATCTCCATTAACCTTAACAAAGCTTGTTTCAATGTTCTCTTCTTGAAGCGTGCTGATAATATAATCACCTGTAAATCCACCAATAAAACCAAGTGTTTGACTGTTGTGTCCTAGTCGTTTTAATACACGTGATACATTAATTCCTTTCCCTCCAGGTGCTTTATGCTCTTTCCTGGATCGGTTCACATGACCTGGCTTCAGGTCATCCAGCTCCACAAAGTAATCAACAGCCGGGTTTAGTGTGACCGTGTATATCATATTGCAACCACCTTTATATCTACTATTTCTTTGTACGTGTTCTGAACATGTTCCTCGAGATAGGAACTCGTCAGAAGCGTCACATCTTTTAATTCAGCAAATTTGGCGAAGGATACTTCTCCAAATTTAGAATGATCTGCTACCACGTAGCTTTGTCTAGATCGACTCTTTGCATACGTTTTTACAAAGGCTTCTTGAGGATCTGGTGTTGTGCATCCATCTTCGGGTGTAATTCCATTCGCTCCAAGAAATGCGCTGTCAAAACGGAACGTTTCAAGCGTTTCAATGGCACTGCGACCGATGAAGGCTCGCGTGCCTGGCTTTACTTGACCACCCACAACATGCGTTTCAATCCCAGCCTCTACAAGCTCAACCACATTTGACAATCCGTTCGTCACGACAACCACTTGCTTATCTTTTAAAAATGGAATCATTTCAAGCGTTGTTGTTCCAGCATCTAAGAAAATACAGTCACCTTTCTCAACAAATGATGATGCAAATTGAGCAATTTGACGTTTTTCTTGAATGTTTTTGGAAGATTTCTCAGCGATGGTTGGCTCGAGTCTCTTCTTTTGAAGAAGCGTTGCCCCTCCATGTATGCGCTTTAATTTCTTTCCACTTTCCAATTCTGTTAGATCTCGTCGAATAGTAGACTCTGAAGATCCAGTCAGATCAACAAGTTCATTTAACTTTACCGTATGTTTTTCTTTTAAGACTTTCATGATCATTGCTTGACGTTCCACAGTAAGCATGATGCACACTCCTATCTCTCGTCGAAATTAGTATACCCTTTTAAACAGTCATAATCAATCAAAATTATTCAAAAACATTCATTGTCATAATTTTCATCCAGCTCTACATAAAAACAAAGTGGTTCAGAGTGAAACCACTTTGTTTTTGATCTATTCTTTTAATCCTTCTACAAGTTCTGAAAGCTCTGTCCAGCGATCCATCGCCGCTTCTAATTCGCTTTCAAGCTCTTGTTTTTCGTTAAGTCGTTTTTCAATCTCAGTATAGTCGCTTCCAGCCGCTTCAATTGCTTGTTCGACCTCGGTGATTTTCTGTTCAAGGTCCTCCATTTTCCCTTCAATGCTCTCCCAATCTTGCTTTTCTTTATAAGTAAGCCTTCGAGATTGTTGGGATTTTACTTTTCCTTTTGAATTCACTTCAGAAGCTACTGTAGTCTGGATTGCCTCTTGTTCCTGCTTTTGCTTTAGAAACTCTGAATAATCTCCTTGAAATCTTTGTACGTTTCCATCACCGTTTAGATAAAGAAGATGATCCACAACTTTATCTAGGAAGTACCGATCATGGGATACCGTAATCACTACACCTGGAAACTGGTCTATATAATCCTCTAATACAGAAAGGGTTTGAATGTCTAAGTCATTGGTCGGCTCATCCAAAAAGAGTACATTTGGTTCGCCCATTAAGACCTTTAATAAGTAGAGTCGACGCTTTTCTCCACCTGAAAGTCGTCTAATATACGTCCATTGCATACTTCTTGGGAAAAGAAAACGTTCAAGCATTTGTTCAGCCGTGACGGTTTGGCCATCTGCTGTATAAACAACCTCAGCCACTTCCTTGATGTACTCAATCACTTTAAGCTCACCATCAATCTCTTGGTCACCTTGCGTATAATAACCAATTTTAACGGTTGACCCTCTGCTAACCTCTCCTGTGTCCGCTGCAATTCTTCCAGCCATAATATTGAGTAGAGTAGTCTTTCCAGTGCCATTAGATCCGATAATACCAAGTCTTTGATGGGGTACCACTAAATAATCGACATCTCGGAAAAGCACACGGTCCTTATACGACTTTCCAACCTGTTTAAGCTCTATCACATCGTTGCCAAGGCGATCAGAACCAATTGAGAAATCAAGATCTTGTTTCTTACTAAGACCAGCCTCGTCTCTTAGCCCTTCTGCCCGCTGCACTCGCGCTTTTTGTTTCGTTGTTCGGGCTTTAGCTCCCCGTCTTAACCATTCAAGTTCACGTCTAAGCAGGTTCTGACGCTTACTTTCTGCAACTTGCTCCATCTCTTCACGCTCAGCCCGTTTTTGCAGGTAGGTTTCAAAGTTTCCTTCATACTGAAAGAGTTTACCCTGATCGAGCTCATACATTTGATTGGTTACACGATTAAGAAAGTAGCGGTCATGTGTGATGATGATAAGCGCACCTTTATAGTTTGCCAGATACCCTTCTAACCATTCCACCGTTTCATGATCTAAATGGTTGGTAGGCTCATCAAGTAATAATAGATCGGCAGGACGTATTAACGCTTCTGCAATCGCCACACGTTTTTTCTGTCCCCCAGAGAGTGCGCCAATTTTATGACTCACATCGCGAATACCTAGCTTTGAAAGGATCGTTTTAGCGGTTGTATTTGCTTCCCAAGCAGATTCCTGATCCATTTTCTGCTGAGCGGTCATAAAGCGATTTTGAACCTGTTCACTTTCTGGTTGTCTTTCTAGATCAATTAGTGCTTGTTCATACGCTCGCATAGCACGCATAATAATGGATTCACCATAGTAGATTTGCTCTAAAATGGTCCGATCCTCTGTTAATTCTGGTTGCTGCGGCAAATAGGTAACGGAAAAGTCATTCGAGTGAAAAAGATTTACCTCTTCGGCTCCTTCCAGACCTGCAAGAACCTTTAATAAAGTTGATTTCCCTGTCCCATTGACACCTATTAAGCCAATACGCTCTTTTTCTTCTATGGTAAAGGAAAGGTGGTCAAATAATGTTTTCTCTCCAAATGTTTTATGCAGGTTTTCAACACGCAAGATACTCATCTATGCTCCTGCCTCCTTTTACTTATAAGGTGCGGGTTGATAGAAGTAATTAGGATATACTCTATCATCCTTATATCCTTTTCTAAAAATATGGGTAGTGGCAGGACTAATGGGCGGGATCAGCCAGGACCATTTCCCTGTAACATTCCTACCTGCATCCTGCTCTCTTTTTTCGAAACGCTCAAATTGTTTAGCAGCAGTATGATGATCAACGATACTCACCCCTGCTTGTTTAAACGAAAACAAAACGGCTTTATTTAATTCAATTAACGCCTCATCACGCCAAAGTGTATATTCTCTTGATGTATCCAATTGGAACAATTCAGCTACACGAGGCAGCATATTATAGCGGTCCGCATCTGCAAGATTCCGTGCACCAATCTCCGTTCCCATGTACCAGCCATTAAACGGCGCAGCTGTGTATTCAATTCCTCCAATGACTAGCTTCATATCTGAAATAATGGGAAGCGCGTACCATTTTAATTCAAGCGATTCAAACGAAGGGTTTGTTGGATGAGTTAAAGGTACTTCTAAAATGAGATCCTCAGGAATAGGAAAAAGTGCAGGCGGGTTTTCTCCGAGCTGAATCACTAAAGGTAATATATCAAATGAGGTGCCTTGCCCTTCCCAGCCAAGCTCCTGACATACTTTAGTGAAGTCTACGGATGCTGGGTCTCCGATCATTGTACCATCTTCAGTCACATAGCCTGCATAACGAATAAGTTGATGATTCCAGATTCGGATGTTTCCTTTTTCATGCGCAGGGTGAAAAGCAGTTAAATAAGGTACAATATTCCCCCCGTTTGTCGCTTTCTTAATATGATCAAAAATTGCAATCGCCATTGATTCCTCATCACTACACTCCCTGGCATCAACAACCTTTAACGTTTCCCAAAAGAAACGCCCAATACAGCGATTGCTATTGCGCCATGCCATTCGTGCTCCATGTACCAATTCTTCATATGTATGGGTGTAAAAACCAGACTGTTGAATATCATCTTTCACTTGGTTTAACCGAACGAGGAGTTCTTCTCTCTCTTTTCCTAATTCACTATAACATTGATTGAGAAATTCTTCTGCTTGTTCTAACCGTTTATGTTGATCGCTCATCGTCTACCTCCACGCTCTTGCTAACATGTCTAAAAAAAACTGTGCATTCACCTAGGGTGTCCGCACAGCCATTCGTCTATCAAGGTTATTTTAAAAGCTTTTTGATCTCAGGTTCAATCTTCTCTGGCTTTGTTGTAGGGGCGAAACGTTCAATGACTTCCCCTTCTTGGTTCACAAGGAACTTTGTAAAATTCCATTTCACATCTGAACCAATTGTGCCTTTTTTCTCTTTTTTAAGATGTTGATAAAGTGGGTGAGCGTTGCTTCCGTTCACATCAACCTTTGCAAATAAAGGAAAGCTCACACCAAAATTCACCTTACACACGTTTTCCATTTCATCATCTTCAACCGGCTCTTGATTCATGAATTGGTTGCATGGAAAGCCTAACACTTCAAATCCTTGGTCTGCATACTCTTGATGAAGCTTTTCCAGACCATCAAACTGAGGAGCAAACCCGCATTTTGTCGCCGTATTGACGATCAATAACGCTTTTCCTTCATACTTAGACAGTGGAATGTCCTCTCCCTTAGAAGACTTCACTGTGTAATCATAGACAGACATACGCTAACCTCCTGTAATCAAGTATCTGTCTGCATTATACCGCTTATTTACGTGATCGCCTACTTTTGTGCCTAGAGCTTCTCTCTTCTCGCAAAATTAACAAAGCGGAACTTATCAGGCCGATGCCTCGATTCAGTATACTGGAAAATCCGTGCGTCATCTAAATAGGTTCTACCTCGCACAACAACGATGTTTTGGAAGCCTTCCATGTCTAATAATTCAAGATCCTCTTCTGTGGGTTCTTCCACTACAATCTCTTTCTTTGCAAAGCTAATCACAAGTCCGAGTGTGCCTTCTATATATTCATAGATCGAATTCTCACTCATCTTCGCAGTAAGACCTGGTACAACGGAATGAACGAGATCATCCTTATCTAAGATGACCCGTTCACCATCAACCTTGCGTACTCGTGTGATGCGCAAGGCTTTTTGTTCACTTGTTAGCTGCAGCTTGTCCTGCAGATCAAGATCAGGAATGACTTCATCAAATGCGACAACCGTTGTTTCTACATCCATGCTCATGCGTTCGCTCAGCTCTTTGAAACTAGATACTCCTGAAAAAGGAAAGTCAATCTTGGCTCGATCGAGTACGACCGATCCCTTTCCTTGTATTTTTTGAATATACCCACGCTCTGATAATAGCTTTAACGCTTTTCTGATAGTTTCTCTAGACGCATCGTAGGTTTTAACTAGCTCTAACTCAGAAGGAAGAAGTTCTTCTGGCTTCCATTTTCCTGTTTGAATTTGGTTAGCCAGCTCTTCATATACCCATTGGAATTTGCTTTTCAACCCAAACACCGCCTGTTCTTATTCTTCATGATGAAGACGTCTGAACATGATATACCACTGCTTCGTAAGGTCGTAATGTTATTTCTTGACCTGGCTTACTTAATTGCTCGTAATTCGAAAGCAGAACTTTCGCATCCTCCTTGCTTACCCAATCCGGAAGATCAATGGTTACAGGTTGCTCATAAAAGTTAGCCAATACCACTGCTTTTTCATCCTGCCATTGTCGCACGTACGCAAATACCTGCTTGTGGTCAACGTGTATCAGCTGGTAGTCTCCAAATGTAATAATATCATGAGTCTTTCTTAGATCAACCAGTTTCTGATAGAAATAGAAGATGGAATTCGGATCACTAAGCGCTTCAACAGCGTTGATTTCTTTATAGTTACTCGCTGTGTTAATCCACGGAGTACCAGTGGTGAATCCACCATTTGGTTTCGCATTCCATTGAACCGGCGTTCGTGAGTTATCGCGAGATTTTTGCTTGATGATCTTCATAATGGTTGATTCATCGAGCTTGGCTTCTTTTAGCTCTTCATACATATTTAACGTTTCGACATCCCGATATTCATCGATGGTTTCGAATTTAGGATTTGTCATTCCGAATTCTTCTCCTTGATAAATATAAGGTGTCCCTTGCATCATGTGCATGACTAAAGCAAGCATTTTTGCAGATTCCTTATGATACTGTCCATCATTCCCATAACGACTTACCACTCTAGGCTGGTCATGATTACACCAGAACAATGCATTCCAGCCACCACCTTCATGCATACCAACCTGCCATTTAGACAAAATCTGTTTCAAAGCAAGAAAATCCATCTCACCCAGCGCCCATTTCTCACCATTTGGATAGTCGACTTTTAGATGGTGGAAATTAAACGTCATGCTTAGTTCATTACGGTCAGGGTGCGAGTATTTCACACAATGCTCTAAAGTAGTCGATGACATTTCCCCTACTGTCATTGCCTGATAAGGGGAAAGGACTTCACGATTCATCTCTTGAAGATATTCGTGAACGCGTGGGCCATCAGTATAGAATTTACGTCCATCTCCTAGCCCTACCGATCCGTCATCATTTGGAAAGTCCTGATCCTTTGAAATAAGATTGATCACATCTAACCGGAAGCCATCAATTCCTTTTTCAAACCAAAACTTCATTAGCTTGTAAACTTCCTTGCGCACCTCTTCATTTTCCCAGTTAAGATCGCCTTGCGTTTCATCAAATAAATGTAGATAGTACTGCTCAGTGGTCTCGTCCCACTTCCATGCCGAGCCTCCAAATTTGGAGATCCAGTTGTTTGGAGCTTGTCCATCCACCGCATCCTTCCAGATATAAAAATCACGATACTGATTCTCTTTTGAAGATGAAGCCTGCTTAAACCACTCATGCTCTGTAGACGAATGATTCACAACTAAGTCCATGATCAGTTTCATGTCTCTTTTATGAGTTTCTTCTAATAATTCCTCGAAATCTTCCATTGTTCCATATTCACCGTGAATCGAGTAGTAATCGCTAATATCATAACCATTATCTCGTTGGGGTGATGAATAAACAGGAGTTAACCAGATCACGTCTACTCCTAGCTTTTTTAAATAATCGAGCTTCTCTATTACTCCTTGTAGATCTCCAACTCCGTTTCCAGTTGTATCGTTAAAGCTCTTTGGATAAATTTGATACACTACGGACTTTCTCCACCATTCATTCATTGATATACACCCTTTCAAGTAAGAAAGCCGCCTTTGCAGGAATCTGCGAAGCGGCCTCTTTAATTTTCATTATTTTTCGTCTAAATTCTTCTGGAAGCGAGCTGTAATAATAGTAGCTAATAACGGAATAACAATCGCAATAGCCATTCCAATTGCGAAGCTAATATAGTTTCCTCTTGTTCCCTCAATTGCAAGAATTCCAGGCAGTCCTCCAACTCCAATGGCTGGAGCTAAGATTCCATTAAGCGCTACCCAAGCACCTGCAATCGCCGCCCCAATGATGGCGCAAATAAACGGGAAGCGATAGCGTAAATTTACACCAAACAACGCCGGCTCGGTCACTCCAAGGTAAGCAGAGATAGAAGAAACAAACGACAATCCTTTTGTTTTTTGGTTCTTCAGTACAAAATACATTCCAAGGGCTGCTGAACCTTGTGCGATATTAGACATAACCAGGATTGGCCATAAGAAGGTTCCACCCTGACTTGCAATTAATTGAAAGTCTACTGCAAGGAACGTGTGATGAACACCCGTTATAACAAGTGGTGCATAGAATAGACCATAAATAAGTCCGCCCACAATTGCAAATTTATCAAATAAGAATACAAACACATCTGTAATGCTGTTACCAATAGCAAAGGTTACAGGACCAATTAAGATGAATGCAAGGAAACCAGTAATCAGTAATGCTACTGGAGCAACAACAAGTAACTGAATGGAATCTGGAGTAACCCGTTTCATAAAGTTTTCAATCTTCGCGAGCACATACGATGCTAGAAGGATAGGAAGTACTTGTCCTTGGTACCCCATCGCAGCAATATCAAAGCCGAACAAATTCCAATAAGGAACGGTCCCATTTTTTACTGCATCCGCGTATCCGTTTGCATTCAGAAGATCAGGGTGACATAGAATGAGTCCTAACACAATACCAAGAAGTGGACTTCCGCCAAACTTCTTCACCGCTGACCAACCAATTAATGCTGGTAGGAATGCGAAGGCGGTACTTGCGATTGTATTAATGATTTCAGCTAGACCTGCCCATTGTGGATACATCTCAACGAGTGGTTGGTCTGTAAAAATCGCGTTCACTAGAATATTGTTAATCCCTAGCAATAAACCTGCTGTAATAATGGCTGGTAAAATCGGAATAAAAATATCAGCAAGTCCTTTGACTGCTCGTTGTAATGGATTCATCTTCTCTGCCGATGCTTGTTTCGTCTCTTCCTTCGTTGACTCTGAGATTCCCGCTTCAGAAATAAACTCAGTATAAACCTTATCAACTAGCCCTTGTCCAAGAATCACTTGATACTGATTATTCGCTGCAAATGATCCTTTTACTTTATCAATTCCTTCTAATGCTTGCTTGTCCACTTTACTTTCATCATGTAAAACAAGTCGAAGTCTTGTGACACAATGCGTAGCAGATGATACGTTTTCCTTGCCTCCAATTGCTTTAAGTATATCCTTAGCAATTTTACGGTTCTCACTCATCATTTATCCCCCCTGTATCGGCCTTTAAATAGTCTAAATCATATGATCAACATGTATATACAAATGATTACGGTTACATCTTAACTTGTATATACAAATTAGTCAACTAAAATCTTCTTTTTTCGACAAATACGTTAAAGTCGCCTTCCTATACCCTTAAAAAGGCCCGTTGAATCGCTATTTCTTTTAAATCTAAAAAAAGCGCTACTCGCTCTAAGGCAAGTAACGCGCTTTTTCTATTGAACGGATCGTCTTTCCATTAGATGTAATCCGATACCCATAAAGATTACACCCATAAAGCATAAGATTGACGCTGGTAATAAATATTCTTCGAGCTCCCAATTGTAAAGAGTCGCTCCTTTTAACATGTCCATTCCATACGTAATTGGACTAATGTAGGAAAGGGCTAAAATAACCTTAGATGAAACAATCTCAATCGGCCAAAATGCACCTCCAAGCATAGCCATGCTGACAGCGATGAATGGAATAATTGCATCAAGCTGCCTCATTGAGGTAATAAGACCACTGATAAAGACACCGAAAGAAACTAATGCGAATACATAAGGAATGACAACGATCATGCTCGTCACTAGCCCACCTTGAAAGTCAAATTGAAAGAGCGTAGCAAATAAAAGAAATACAAGAATAATTTGAAGGTAACCAATTAAAAAGCTATACGTTAAATTCCCCAGATAGATACTTGATTTTGAAGCAGGTGAAAGAATTAAGCGATCCCACACACCATTCTGCTTCTGTTCTATGATGGATGATATGGAAAACGTGATTGTATAGATAACAAAGAACAGTGAAAAGCCAAAGATTGATTGTAACGATTGGTCATATATCCAACTTTCTGAGTCCTCTCCTTCAAAGCTTTGTACTTGAAGAGGAAAGAGTGTCTGACTCTCATTCAGTTCATTTAGTACCTCTTCCTTTTCTCCACCCCCTATATCAACAGCTGCATCCACGAATTGTTTTTTTGTATAGTACGATTGAACAAGTGAATCAATAAAATTAATCACAAAGGACTCTCTTGCTACAAGGATGGAATAACTTTCTTCTTTTAATTCAATAGCAGCCTCAGCTGATTGGTTATCTAACAAACCTTGAATGTCATCTTTAGCAGTAGATATGAATGCGAGATTCAGCTCCTGATTCAAGGATTCTACCGCTTCTTCCACCTGCGTATCGCTTAACTCTTCTGAATAAACGGGCACTCGAATGGATGGAGCTAAGTCTGTATTCCCTAAGACAAACACGAAAGCAATGGTGAGAACATACATAGAGAGAAGTGCCCATGGATTGCGAATAGATTCTCTTATTAATCCCCAGATAATTCCCCTCATCGTTGTCCCCCCCTTTTTGGAAACAAACAAACTGCTAAAACAACTAGCACAACACTATATCCGACTAATAGTAGAATGCTCGGAAGAATGTTTTGAAAGTCTCCCCCTTGAAATGCGTGAAAGTACGCGGTCATCGTTGTTCCATTTGGTGTTAGTTCTCCAACTTTACCAATTATAGGATTCAATATATCTATTTGAATAAAGCTTCCCCCAATAAAGGCAAAAATCGTGACAATTAGATTAGTGAATAAGGTAGAGGCTTTATACGAATCAAATTTAAAATTCATTGCAGTGAGTAATACAGTGAGTCCTCCTACGGTCATACTGATGGCAAGCGTCGTCAGTCCAAACTGCAACAAGCTTCCCCACTTTACGCCAAATGCAAGATAAGATATAGAGAAAATGGCGCATAGCTGAAAGCCAGCTGTTAAGGTTCCCGTAACCCATTTACTAATTCCGTAGATATAAGTTGGGGCTTGGGATAGAATCATCCGATCAACGACCTTTGTTCGCTTCTCATCTGTTGCAAATCTTGAAACCAGCCCAGCCGTATACAAAACAAACATAGCCGCCATTGCGACAACAACATAATCAAACACTCTAATGGTTCGGTTCTGTGTTTGCTCTATGGTTCGTTGGATTTCTTGTTGCTGGAGTATCGTTTCATCCCCTATCTCATAAGCCAGCTGGTTCATACGTAAGGTTTCATAGAAGGATTGGACAACACTGTTTATTAACTGTGAGTTCGTCGATTGCTCACGATTCATATGAACAATGACTTCTTCTTGTTCACCTCTACTTAGTAGTTGAGTCCGCCAAATGCTTTCTTGATATCCTTCTGGAAATTCAATCACAGCTGCTAGCTCCTTGTCAGCCAGTGCTTCGTCAAGGGTCAGTGAGGTTTCTATCGTGATCTTCTCAAGATTCTCTCGAAACACATCTTCAACTAAGATGTCTTTCACGTTAAAGGAAGCCATGAGTTGTTGAATAGCAACTTCAGGAATGCCTTCAGCTTCCATCTCTTCTACAAACCTTTGTGTCTCTTCATCCGTGAGCTCTGTATCCACCACTGCAATTGAAAAGGGCTCAATTCCTCCACCAGATTGTGCATATCCAAGGATCGCAATTAACCCGAGAGGCATAACGAATAGTAAAATTAGAACCGATTTCTCTCTCAGTAAATGCTGGATATCCTTTTTAACTAGTGCCCATACCATACACTCATCTCCTAATCTCGCAGCTTTCGGCCTGTTAAGTGTAAGAACACATCTTCAAGCGTAGGTGGCTTAACCTGGATACTCAAGAGCTTTACCTTAGCCTCAGCAGCCATGGCAATAATCTCATTAAACAAATCAGATTGTACGGTTACTACTTTATAAGATGAATCTTCAATGACAACCGATGAAACACTTGGATGCTTCGATAAGGTTTCTTCAAGGTGGCGACTCATTCGGTCCACCTGGATGATGATTGTTTCTTCAGAACGTAAAATCCCTTTTAATTCAGGCTTTGTGCCTGATGCAATCATAGAGCCACGGTCCATAATATAGACCCTGTCACAAACCTGCTCCACTTCTTCCATGTAGTGACTTGTGTATAGGATGGTCATTTGTTTCTCTCTTTGAAGTCTTCTGACCATTTCTAATATAAAATGACGGGATTGCGGATCGATCCCCACCGTAGGTTCATCCATAATTAGAATGTCAGGCTGGTGGATTAAGGCAATAGCGATGTTCAACCTTCGCTTCATCCCGCCTGAGAATGTTTTCACCTTATCTTTTTTCCGTTCCTCAAGTCCTATGTCAACTAATAATTCCTGGACTCTCTGTTTAAGCTCTTTCGTAGTGATTCCGTACATTTTTCCAAAGAACATTAGATTGTCCTCAGCCGTAAGCTGCGGGAATAAAGCCAGATCCTGTGGAACAAGTCCAATCGCTCTTCTAAGCTTTTTTGGGTTCTTAATCATGCTATCTCCGTAATAAAGGACATTTCCCTCCGTTGGTTTAATCAGTGTAGAAATCATTGAGATAGCCGTTGATTTTCCAGCACCATTTGGACCGAGTAGCCCAACTGACTCTCCCTTTTCTAGATATAGGTTTACGCCTTTAACAGCCTCGAGCTGTTTATACGTTTTTGACAGGTTAACAACTTCAAGCATGTGACTCCCTCCCTCTCTTCATTTTCATTTTATGTTAGATTCCGTTTCCAGCCTATTCCTAAAAGTCATCATTATCGGGTTTAACGAGATGACTTAAGTCATAAAAAAAGCACACGGTCTGATGAAAGACTGTGCACTTCCGTTAAACTAAATGATGTTTAATGGCGAGTATTGCTAATTGAGTCCGATCTCTAGCCCCAACTTTTGTTAGAAGCTGACTTACATAATTCTTAACCGTTCCAAGTGATAAAAAGAGAGCCTCGGAGATTTCCTGATTATTCTTCCCTTCCCCAATAAGTCGCAGAATAGAGACTTCCCGTGCGTTTAAATCAATTGAAAGTGAACGTTCTTTTGTTTGCGTAAGTAGCTTTGGTACAACAGATGCGGCCACCTGATCATCCAAGCTCAATCCTCCACGCAGCGCACTATGAATCGACTGGATCAGCTTTTCACTATCCGCATCCTTAAGTACGTACCCGACAGCCCCAAGCTTTAGCGCTTCAAGCGCATACTCATCATCAGAAAAGGTGGTTAGGATCACTATTTTTGCTAAAGGATCTTCTTCTCTGATCTTTTTTGTAGCTTCAAGCCCTGTCATGACAGGCATTCGGATATCCATTAATACTAGGTCCACTTGATTCGTTCGATATGTATAAATGGCCTCTTCACCATTTGCTGCTTCTGCAACGACTTGTAACGCCTGGTCTGTTTCAATCATCATCTTTAATCCTTGGCGGACAAGAGCCTGATCTTCTACTAGCATGATGTTTGCCAACGGTATCACTCCTTCGTTTGTTGTGTTATTGGGAAGATCGCTTCTATGATAAACTGACCACGACGTACAATAGACTCAAACCGGCCATTTAACGCTGTAAACCGAGTTCTAAGATTACGCAAGCCAAACCCTTCTTCTACGCGACTCTCGTTATGAACTCGATTTGACATAGTTAAGGCATAGCTATGCTCTCCCACCACCTCAAGAGTCACATCCACCTCTCTGGAATACGCATGACGCATGGCATTAGTTAAACCCTCTTGTATAAAACGATAAACAGCCACACTTTGATCATCTGTTAGCTTAACCGACATCGCACCTGGTTTTGTTACAAGCTGAATGCGAACATGACTCTCTGCTTCAAGCTTTCGAATGAGTTGAATCACCGCATCAAGACCTTTAGCCGAATCCTGCTGGAGTGCTTGAACAGACTCACGCATTTCCTGTAGGCTATTTCTCGCTAAATCCTTTGTTTGTTTAACTAGCGCCTGTTGCTCCGGCATCGATTGAAGCTGTAACTCAACAACCTGAAGCTGCATCATTAAAGCTGTTAGCTGATGACCAACAGAATCGTGAAGATCACGAGCAATTCGATTCCGTTCCTTTGCCGCTGTGTTTAATTCTTGTTCTCTAAGCTGCCGACTTAATGCACGGTATTCCATCACATGTGTTTGCTTATCATGCTTAGCCTCTTCATTGGCTACCGATAATTTTTTAATAGATAGTAGAATAAATGCTAAGAGACTATACTGTGTAAGGATGAAAAGAAAAAAAGAAATAGACGACGCTTGAGAGAGAACTGCCTGAATACATCCAAGAAAACCAATTACATAGAGTAAACGATCGCTTTTTACGTTTACTTCAAAGCTTGCAGCAATCGCTAGAATACTATACACACAATACGGTGTAATCATTCCATCTACTAAAACAAAGAAATGGAGCAGGCAGTATAGACCTACAAGCGTTCCGTAAAAAACCGGCACCGAACGCCACAGGGGTCGACTTAAAACAAGCCCAGAAAGTAAAGCCATCCCAAACCAAAAAGAATATGATTGAATCAGCAATGGGTGTTCAATGAGATTCAATACTAGTACCACTGCCAGCCCACTTACACTATATTTCATTTATTTTCCCCTTTTCGAGACTCCTTTTAGAATTGGTTTCGTCTATAGATATAGAGAGGAGGTCAATATGAGTGACCAGGAACTTGTAGAACGTATCTTAAACGGTGATCATATAGCCATTCAAAGCTTACATGATCGTTATACAAAAAAGCTATTTTCATACATTTATTCACAAACGAATCATTATCATGATGCCGAAGAATTACTTCAAGATGTTTTCTTTAAGGCAGCAAGCCACTTATCTACTTTTAAGAAACAGGCTTCCTTTAAAACGTGGATCTTTAAGATTGCACGCAATTCAATTATTGATTACTACAAACGTTCGTATATTCGAAACCATTTTGTAGAGTTCAAACCTGAAAATGAATATCAACAAGAAAGTGCGCAAGCAACCGTTATGAGGAACGAAGAGATAAAACAGCTTCATCACGCTATCAATCAACTTCCTTTATCTTATCGTACAGTCTTATATCTTCGCTACATCGAAGATTTTTCATTAAAGGAAACCGCCGCAGTCATGGGAAAAACCATATACTCAATCAAAGCCTTACAAAAACGTGGACTTTTGATGCTTAAGAAAGATATAGGAATGGAGGTACATACCCTTGAAGAAACAATCATCTGATCAAGATTATGTGGAGATGTCCGATCAAACGTATCAGAAAAGCTTTCACGCCTTTAAGCAAGGTTTAGCAGAAGCTCCTTCCAGAAAAAACAAACCGTATCTATTAGCTGGTCTTTCACTAACTGGTGCCGCGATCGCTGCAACACTTCTGTTTGTTTCAACTATGGATGCGCCGAGTCCGAATGGGCAAGGAGATGCACCGTATATTTTAGAGGATAAGAAGCAGGATGAGAATTCGGTACCTGAAATCCTTGAAAAGGTAGAGTTTCAAGAAGAGTTTGCAAAGGAGGCTATAGAAAGAGGTCCTTATTTCTTGTCACCACTACAGCCAGAGACGATTCATCATGATGAGTTTTCAATTTCAACAAATGATGATTGGGAGATAAAGGAGCAAGAAATTCCCAAAGGAACTAAAACAACTTTAATTGGACCAAATTCACAAGAACTAACCATCCTGTTACTTGATGATCCTCAAACAGATCAAGCTTCAGTAGAGATTGAGACGTTCTTGAATGAACATCCCTATACAAGTTCGACCGAGCTGCCAATTGAGCAAGTACGTGAATATGTAATTGATGCGCGTGTCCTCCTCTCATTTGACGATACACAGTTTAGATTTGATGATCAAGCATACATGTACTCATTTAAGAATGATGAAACAAACAGATTGTTTGACGTTTTTTCATCCGAAATGTACGGGAAGCGACTAATTCTGTTTACTGATTTTCCATTAGATGAACCTGACATTTGGGCACAGGCTTACTTTTTTATGACTAGAGTGTATCCAGCAGAATCAACCTATGTGTTATCAACAAGTGAAGAAAAAGGAGAAGACGGTCGTGCATTAACAAAAGATGTGTTTACAGCCTCTTTTGGAGTTAGTAGCAGTTACTATCGCAGGACGACTGTTGAATGGTACGAAAACAAGGAGTTAGGCTTCTCCACCTACATTCCACAGAATGCCCAAGTAGAGAAGGTCGTTCATAACGGAATGATGGAATGGATTGTAGACGTTCCCGAAGAGGGTCCTAGCTTCTATTCGTTCGGAAAAATAGACCAAACCATAGCATTTAATGATATTAAGGATCTGTTCATTAGTGAATACAAAATAGATGAAAAATCAGTTAGTAAGGAAAATGAAAATCCCTTCACTTTTGATTACTATACGGATGAACAAGGGTCCGGTTATGTAAATCTTGTTGAATTTAAAGGATCTTGGTATTTTATTCACCGCCATAATTCTTCAAAAGAAGTACCTGAAGACAGTGAAATTAGAGAGTTCATGGGAATGCCATCATATTTCCTAGATGAACTTGTCTGGAATGAAGAACAAGAGAATTAATGAAGAAAGACGAGCATCTTAGTCAGACGCTCGTCTTTCTTACGTTCTATCATTTGCTCCAACGATCTTCCCCCGGATATGGACAGCTTTTAAAAGCAAGCTTTGCCCTGTACCCTACAAAGCAACCACAGTGTTTGCATGTGGTGTTTGCTAAAAGGGACGGGCATTGCTCACAGATGGAGAGGCGTGTTTGGTAGCCTACTTCATCTATTACATCTGTTTCATATGCCAGCTGTTCATCCACGAGTTGTTGAATGGACAGCTTTCTCATTTCTTCTTTCAATAAGCACCCCACGCATGCCACCTGAGCTCACTCCCTACGATAACTTAATGACAGATACAGACATCGGCGGAATGGAAACAGATAGCTTTCCATCAGATAACTTGATTCCTTCAAGGTCTGCAGGTTTAAGTGTATCTGGTTGTTCAAAGGTATTGTGCTCGTTCATTGAGCTTGCTTGTAGAATCGTCCCAGTTGCTTGACTCGGCTGGCGCTCCCACCCTCTAAGTTCAAGCTCAAAATCAGCACCGTCCTTTAACCCATAGTGACATAGGGAGAGATGGACTTCGCCTTCTTTGTTTTTAGAGGCACTAATGTGTAGAGGCTCATCTCCACTATCCATCTGTAATTGAATGGCTGTTGCTCCCTTATGAACTTTATACATGTTAAACACGTGATAGGTCGGAGTCAGAAGCATCTGGTCTCCTTCCGTCAGAACCATCGCCTGCAGAACATTTACCGTTTGTGCAATATTCGCCATTTGCACTCGGTCCGCATGGTTCTGAAAAATGTTAAGTGTAAGACCCGCTACAAGGGCATCACGAATCGTGTTTTGCTGGTACAAAAACCCTGGGTTTGTTCCCGGCTCCACATCAAACCACGTGCCCCACTCATCAACAATTAAAGCGACCTTGTTCTCCGGATCATATTTATCCATAATTGTGCTATGTTTTGTAATCAGTTCATCCATGTGTAGTGCACTTTTAAATGTACGTCCCCATTCATCTTCAGTAAATTTAGTCGCAGAACCTTTTTCATTCCAGCTCGGTCCTGTGATTGTGTAGTGATGCAGGGTTAATGCATCCATATACGGCTTTGCTTCACGCATTAAAACCTCTGTCCAATAATAGTTATCGCCGTTTGGACCACATGCAATTTTATAGATCTTGTTTTTTCCATAGTTTCTGACATAGGTTTGGAATTGTCTGTACAAATCAGCATAGTACTCAGGACGCATGTTCCCTCCACAGCCCCAATTCTCGTTCCCTACGCCGAAGTAAGTAAGTGACCAAGCATTTTCTTGTCCATTCTCACGTCTGAGATTCGCCATGGGAGATTCACCGTCGAAGGTCATGTACTCTACCCACTCTTGCATCTCTTGCACCGTTCCACTTCCAACATTTCCATTGATATAAGGCTCGGCACCAATTAATTCACATAATAAGAAAAATTCATGTGTACCAAAATGATTATTCTCAACCACTCCACCCCAATGCGTGTTGACCATACGTTTTCTTCCTTCTCTAGGTCCAATTCCGTCCTTCCAATGATATTCATCGGCAAAGCAGCCACCTGGCCAGCGCAAGACGGGAATTTCTAAGCTCTTTAATGCCTGCAATACATCATTTCTGATCCCTTTTGTATTTGAGATATCTGATTCTTCACCAACCCAAATTCCTTCATAAATACAACGTCCTAAGTGCTCTGCAAAATGACCGTACACATTTGGATTAATCGTTGAGCGTTCTCCGTCAAAGTGAACCACAGCTTTTTTCTTCATCTGTTTCATCTCCTTATAATAGCGCTTACATTCTTACTTACATGTTATACGTACAAGTCATATCCGTCCAGCTTTTTTCTATGTAAAAAGTGATGTGAAGAGACACTTCACACCACTCCATCCTTACTTAAGCAGCTTTTTTCTGGGTTAAATATAACGTTAAATTTAGCTTTTCAGTAATCGTTAAGTAATGCATAAGCGTTAGTAAAACAGCGCCGACATTCATTCCGATGATAATGCCATCCATTTGAAGAGACGGAAGAGACCCTAACGTAAACATTAACAGAAAGGATACACCAGTTGACCAGACGGAATGCATAAATGCCTCTCGAACGAGTCCAATTCCGATTAAATAAGCCTGCATTGGAATGGCAAAATAATGAAAGAGAAAGTAAGGAACAAGAAGTGTGAGATACCCTGATGCAGGTGAATGCTCAAAGAACAAATCGGTCATTGGTTCAGCCCAGAAATAAAAAACCATAACCACAGGTAACCCATAAGCAAGAGTTACACCCATCGCCTGTCTAAGCATTTTGGCGAGCGAATGAAAATCTCCTCTTGAATAGCCTGACGAAACGAGTGGCACCATGACAGTCAGCAACGAATGAGCGATAAAGGCTGGAAAAAAACCAATTGTAAATGCTACTCCAGCGAGCTTCCCGTATTGGATTAGTGCCATACTTTCCATTAATCCAGCCTTAGACAAGGCGGTGGTGATTAAAAATGGTTTCACTGCAAAGGTTATCGCATGAAACACACGGAGCCCCGTGGTCGGCAGGGAGACAGCCAATAGCGATTGATAGATTTCTTTGTTTTCGACTTCTTTTTGTGGCTGTTTCCTCAGTTTGTTCATATGCAAAGTAAAAGCGGTTCCCATGTAAAATAATACAAGGATTTCACTTAAAACAACCGTGCCCAATGCCACAAAAATCGCTGTTTGACTTTGGAACTGAAATAATTGAAAAACGCCGTACAAAAAGGTTAACTGTGCTCCACGCTTCATTAAATTAATGACTGCGATTTTTTTAGTATGCTGGGCGCCTACAAAGTACCCACGTGCAACCGATGAAAACGTAACAATCGGAATCAGAAGAACGAGCATCCACCTAACCAAAGGATGATAATTATTTAACACGGAAAGATTCGGTAAGACGAAAAAAGCAGCGATTAAACAAGTGACAGCAACAATGATGGCAAGCTTTAAGGCAATGCTCACTAAGCTAATGTGTTCTGATTGCTCTCGTTCTGCTACCATCTTTGACACAGAAACTTGAAGTTCTAAGCTTGAAAGAACAACAACAAAGACTAAGGTTGGCAGAATGGCCATGTATAAGCCGAAGTTATGCTCACCTAATTCTCTCGCTAAAACGATATTTATTAGAAATTCCAATGATTCTCCAGCTAGAGCTGCTGTACTTAACAGCAATGCCCCACGAAAAAAAGGGTTCATGCTACCGTCCACTCCTTTATCCATCTCTCATATTAGATATATGAAGGATGTCCTTTAAATATGGTACAACCCATAAATAAAGCAGGAATCGGTATTCATGAACCCTTATTCATCTTTAATGCGTTCCCCACAAATCCTGACGTGAGGTTGTGATCGCGTGGGCACCTGCATCAAGTGCTCTTTTTAAATCAGACTCATTTTCAATTAATCCACCAGCTATAACGGATATCCCAGTCTCTTTTTGAACCTTTGAGATAAGATCAGGGACAACCCCCGGAAGAACCTCGATTAAATCTGGTTCCACCTTTTCGGCTAGCTTATAGCTTGTCTCGAGTGCGATGGTATCAAGTAAGAATAGGCGTTGAACCGCAAGCAACCCATTTTTCTTTGCTGTTCTTAACACTTCTCCTCGCGTGGAAATGAGGCCTGCTGGACGAAGAGTTTGACACAGGAACTCAGCCGCGTACTTATCGCTTTTCATTCCCTGGATCATATCTGCATGAAGAAGGAGCTTCTTATTGTGAGCCTTCGCATATTTAGCCACTCCAACAAGCTGTGAGATATGGAGGTCAAGCATTACAATATACGTATACTCACTTTCAAGTACCTTCTCAAAGTCCTTCATCCGCTTGATCGCGGGAAGAATTCGTTGCCCATCAAACATGACGTACTCTCCTCATTGACTTCTTGAGACGGATCAGTTCACAGTGTGCTTAAAGGATACCGCATCAATCTGTTGATCTAAATCTCGAGTAAGTCGTTCTTTTTGTTCTGTATCCCAGTTTAAACGATCTGCCATTTCATTTACAACTAAGTCCTTGTATTTTAAGACTCGATCGATATGGAAGTACAGATATCCGGTTCTACGAACAAAAAAGTCAAGAGGCGTAACGGCCATTTCGTGCTCAAGTGCGTAATCTAAGGTAGCTTGGAGATAAGCCGGTAATCCAGTCTCTCTACCTTGACCGACATAATCGAAAACAGTATTCACGTTTGAACCATAGCGATGAACAAGCTCTGTTGCTTCATCTTTAGATAATCCAAGCTCTTGACCTTTCGCTACATGCTTTTTAACAAATGTCTCGAACTGGTCAGATCCTCCAACATCACCACCTGATAAAAGCATTTTCTCTGTTTTACAGGAAGGGTAATTACCAGGAAGCTCATCAATGACCATGTTAACCACACTGTCAGCCATTTTTCTATAGCCGGTCAGCTTTCCTCCAGCGATTGTAAATAATCCACTATCTGAACGGAAGATTTCATCCTTACGAGAGATATCTGAAGGATCCTTTCCTTCCTCGTGAATTAACGGGCGCAGGCCTGACCAGCTTGACTCCACATCCTCTGCGTGGAGATCGAGTTCTGGGAACATGCCATTGGCAGCATTTAAGATATAATCAACATCTTCCTTCGTTACACCTGGATCCGCTTGATCGCCTTTATAATTCGTATCCGTTGTACCAATGTACGTTTTTCCCTCACGTGGGATCGCGAACATCATACGCCCGTCTTTGAACGGTGTATCAAAGTACAGAGCACTACGTAATGGGAATCGTTTTCCACTTACTACAAGGTGAACTCCTTTTGTTAAATGAATGGTTTTCCCTTTTTTTGAGTTGTCCTCTTCGCGAAGCTTGTCTACCCAAGGACCTGTTGCGTTCACAATTTTTTTGGCATAGATTTCTCGTTTCTCGCCAGTAATTAAGTCTGTTGCTTGAACTCCAACAACTTTCTCATCTTTATAAATGAACGTATCTGCTTTGACATAGTTCGAAGCGAGTAGTCCGTGATCAATCGCTTTTTTCATCACTTCAATTGTCAGTCTTGCATCATCCGTACGATACTCAACATACACCCCTGCACCTTTTAATCCTTCTTTGTTGAGTAACGGTTCTTTTGAAAGAGCTGTTTCTGACTTCAGCATGTTTCGACGTTCATCTTTTTTTACACCAGCTAGGAAGTCATAGACCTTAAGACCAAATGAAGTCGTTAAGTAGTTAAACGTTCCACCTTTATAAAACGGAAGCATCATCCAAAGAGGTGTTGTTACATGTGGTGCATTTTCATAAACAATCGCACGCTCTTTCCCTACATCTGCAACGAGCTTTATTTCAAACTGCTTCAGATATCTAAGTCCACCATGAATAAGCTTTGTTGAGCGGCTTGACGTACCTGCTGCGAAGTCCTGCATTTCAATTAGTCCGGTACGCAATCCTCTTGATGCAGCGTCAAGACCAATTCCTGATCCAGTAATTCCTCCACCGATAATTAACAAATCTAATTCCGTTTCATTCATCTTGCGCATATTCTCTTCTCTTTGCTTATATGAAAAACTCATTTTTGCCCCACCCCTGATGTAAGTGTGCCAAAGACGAAAAAAAGGAGACCACAGCAAATTCCGAGTCCTATCGCTAGGAACATTGGAATGCTGTGGCCTCCTCATCATCTCAGACCGTTATTAACTTATCTAAATTATAGTCCACTTTCTGATTCACGTAAAGGAATTTGCTCAAAGTAGACTTATTTAAATAATTGATGAGGTTTCCACATTTTGCTGTAACGTTATTTTACGTTTGGCTTAAACCCCATAGTTGCTTTGACAGCCTGCTTCCAGCCATCATATAAAGCTTCGCGTTCTTCTTCATCCATGTTCGCATCATAAGACTTTTCAACCTTCCAGTTTTGTGCAATTTCATCTTTGCTCTCCCAGAAGCCTGTTGCAAGTCCTGCAAGGTACGCTGCACCAAGTGCCGTTGTTTCGTTGATTACTGGTCTTTCCACTGGTTGGTTTAAGATATCGCTTTGGAATTGCATAAGGAAGTCGTTTTTAACCGCTCCACCATCTGCTCGAAGCTTTTTCACTTCAATTCCAGAGTCAGCAACCATTGCTCTCATTACATCACGTGTTTGATACGCAAGTGATTCAAGTGTTGCACGAACAAAGTGCTCCTTCGTTGTTCCTCTTGTTAATCCGAAAATAGCACCTCTTGCCTCACTATCCCAGTAAGGAGCACCTAGGCCTACAAATGCAGGAACCATATATACGCCATCTGTACTTGAGACTCTCTCTGCATACTTTTCACATAATTTCGCATCATTAAACATTCTTAGTCCATCACGTAGCCACTGAATAGCTGATCCTGCTACAAAAATACTTCCTTCGAGTGCATATTCAACCTTGCCATCAATACCCCAAGCAATTGTTGTTAATAGACCATTATCGGATTTAACGGCTTTCTCACCGGTTTGCATAAGCATAAAACAACCAGTTCCATATGTGTTTTTTACCATTCCTGGCTCAAAGCACGCTTGACCAAACAAGGCTGCATGCTGGTCTCCAGCAACACCTGCAATCGGTACATTTTCACCAAAGAAGTGATAACCAACTGTTTCCCCATATACTTCTGAAGAAGAACGAACCTCGGGAAGCATACTATGCGGCACGTCTAAAATCTCTAGTAACTCATCATCCCATTTCAGATCATAAATGTTATACATTAATGTACGAGATGCATTCGTATAATCGGTTACATGTGCCTTTCCACCTGTTAGCTTCCAAATTAACCATGTATCAATGGTTCCAAAAAGGAGTTCTCCTTTTTCTGCACGCTCTCTAGCGCCATCAACGTTATCCAAAATCCATTTCACTTTTGTTCCTGAGAAGTACGCATCAATTAGTAGTCCTGTTTTTTCTCTGAACAGGTCATTGTGGCCAGCCTCGCGAAGCTCCTGGCAAATACCCGCTGTTTGTCGAGATTGCCATACGAGCGCATGGTAGATCGGTTTACTTGTTTCTTTATCCCATACAACGGTTGTTTCACGTTGATTGGTAATACCGATTGATGCGATTTCTTTTGCTGTAGCTCCTGATTCTGAAAGAACACCTGCAATAACGGATAGAACAGATCCCCAAATCTCATTGGCATCGTGTTCTACCCAACCTGGCTTAGGGAAATGCTGAGTGAACTCACGCTGTGCGGAATGAACAATTTCCCCTTTTTTGTTAAATAGAATGGCTCTTGTGCTTGTTGTCCCTTGATCTAGTGATAAGATGTACTTTTTCTCCATTACTGTTTCCCCCTTTAGCTTTGATTAAACGCGTTTCATGGCTGCTTTGTTAGATTTTTCTTGGTTCGATTTCACAATTGAGAAGGTTGTAGATAGAGCAACTAAAGCCAAGAGTGCGATGACTCCGATAATAATCCCTACAACTGAGCTTTCTAAAAATACATATTGATAAACAACTGCGCCGATGACACCACCAAGTAATGGTCCGACAATCGGTACCCATGCATAGCTCCAATTAGATGGTCCTTTACCATGAATAGGTAATAGGAAATGAGCAATACGCGGTCCTAAGTCACGGGCAGGGTTAATCGCATATCCCGTTGGTCCTCCAAGTGAGAAACCAATGGCTGTGATCAACAACCCTACTATAAATGGATTAAGTCCTTCTGAAAACTGATTTGCACCAATTGCAAGTAAACCAAAGATTAAAACAGCGGTTCCAATTGCTTCACTAATAATGTTTGATGGGTAATGCGGGATAGCTGGGTCCGTAGCAAATACTCCAAGCTTTGCTCCCTGGTCCTTTGTTTCTCTCCAATGCGGTAAATAGTTCAAATACACTATACAAGCCCCAAGGAAAGCACCGAGTAGTTGACCTCCAATATAGGCCGGTACTAGATCCCAAGAAAATTCACCAATGGCCGCAAATGAGAGCGTTACAGCTGGATTTAAATGGGCGTCACTTACTGTACCTGACACATAAACACCCATTGTAACAGCTAAACCCCAGGCAACGGAAATAGCGATCCATCCTGAACCCTCTGCTTTTGACTTTTTTAATAAGTGACCAGCGACAACACCGCCACCAAATATAATTAACACCATCGTTCCTATCATCTCAGCTAAAAATTCTGCAAACATGTTGTTTCCCCCTCTTGTATAACCTACCCTGATTCCATCTTTTTCTAACACAAAAAAGAGCAGCCTTCTATCCCCGTAGTGCTTACACACTATGGAATAAAAAGCTACTCTCATTGGCTCATCAGCTTGGCATTATAAACTTAGGTTCACTATAACGCATACATTTTATTTTGTAAACCCTTTCTCACTTTACTCATGATCCTTTTTTAAAGGGAGTAAAATTTGAACCGTCGTTCCTTTATTCACTTCACTTGCATAGGAGATGCTTCCTCCCATTTCTTCAATCAAACGAATAGAAACCATTGTTCCGAGTCCGGTACCTTTTTCTTTCGTTGAATAATAAACGGTCCCAATCTTAGCTAGTTCATCTTTACTCATTCCTTTTCCGGTATCGCAGATCTCTACTTCAACGAACTGCTTTCTAATGTTCATTGTTACTTCAACCTCACCACTTGGAGCGGATGCTTCAATTGCATTCTTTAAGAAATTAATGATAGCCTGTTTTAACTTTGATCGGTCTGTATAAACAAATGCTTCTTCCTCATTTGTCTGAAGTTCTTTTAAAAGTACACCTTCTTTAAAAGCGTACGGTGTAAGTAAAGTTATCGTATGAACCAAGCACTCTTTCATAGGGACCGTCCGACTCTCTCCTAACTGTGGCTTTGAGAGGGTAAGATATTCATGAATAATATTCTCAGCTCGATTTAATTCACTTAAAATCAGCTGATAATATTCGTGTTTTGCTTGTGTATCGTCCTCCTTCATTAGCTGAAGAAATCCTTTCACAACCGTTAGTGGGTTGCGTACTTCATGAGCAATCGAGGCTGAAAGCTCACTTATTGATTGCTGTCTTACAGCATATAATAATTCGTCCTGCATTCTCTCTCTCTTTAAAAACATCTCATATAATGACGCAGCTATAAACATTGTAAATAAGATAAGTGAGGTAAACACAGCTGAGAATGTTAATAATTCGTCCACATCAGCTTGAAGCGTTCCTTCATTAAAAAGTTTAACCATTGCTAATATAAGTTGTAGCCCAATTGGGAGAAGAATTCCAAGCATCGATAGTTTTAAGCGGCTGCTTTGAAACTTCTGATCTTTTATAATGTAAGTTAACAATAAAAAGAAAACGGAATTTATAACAAGTCCAATCACTCCGTAGACGACCATATCACCTCCATGATATATTCGTGCAAATAGAACAATTAGACTGACCATTAAACCAGAAGTGCGATTTCCATACATAAACGCGATAACGATTGGTACATATCGTAAATCCCATAGTAAGCCGTTGTCATGAAAGGGATAGGATAGACAAAGCAATGAAGATATAGACATAAAACCTATTAGAACTAGTTGATTTCTTTTTTTAGGTTGTCCCTCGTAAATCATCAAGTACAGAATAATTGGAACTAGAACAATAAGAACATGCAAGATTAGTTTCTCAAATATTCCTAATATCATGTTGTCTGCGCTCCCCACGTATTGTACAATTTCCTTCTTGTTGTATATTTCGACATGTTTTAACAGAATCCTTTTGAGTCAGGAGAAATATTACTTTGTTTAAGCACAAAAAAAGTCCAAGAAGAACGAGTCTTCTAAGACTTTAATCTATTTTAACCCGTTTGCTGTTGCTCAAGTTTTTGGTGTAATCCAAAGTAAAATCCTTTTTGGCTTATTAGATCTTCATGCGAGCCATGCTCTGTAATCTCACCATCCTGTAAAACGTAGATACGATCAGCCTGCTCAATTGTATTTAATCGGTGAGCAATCATAAAGCTAGTTCGTCCCCTCATCAACCGTTGAAGCGCTTCTTGAATACGCATTTCAGTAATTGTATCAATGCTTGATGTGGCTTCGTCCAAAATTAAAATAGAAGGATCAGCGAGGATCGCTCTTGCTATGGAAAGAAGTTGCTTTTGCCCTTGGCTTATTCCCCCACCATCTTGCTTCAATTCTGTATCATATCCATTTTGTAGCCTTACGATAAAATCATGAGCATTTGCTTTTTTAGCTGCTTCTTCCACTTCATCATCCGTCGCATTTAATCGCCCATAGCGAATGTTTTCACGAATACTCCCCTGGAACAGGAAGGAATCCTGTAAAACGAAGCCCATCTTTTGCCGTAGGCTTTCTTTTTGAATCTTCTTCATGTCAATTCCGTCTATGAAAATGTGGCCATGATCGGTTTCGTAAAAATACGAGAGCAAGTTAATAATCGTTGTTTTTCCAGCACCTGTAGGTCCTACAAACGCAACCGTTTCACCTGATCGCACAGAGAAGGAAACGTCCTTTAAGATGGGTTCATTGTCGTAGGAGAAAGACACACGATCAAACCTGACATCACCCTTGATGGACTCAATAGGCTTAGCTCCTTCATGATCTAGATCAGACGGTTCATCAATGACCTCAAACACGCGCTCTGCCCCAGCGATGGCCGATAGTAATGTGTTAAACTGATTGGCTAAATCGTTCAGTGGCCGTGTGAATTGCCGAGAATACTCCGCGAAAATGACAATCGTCCCGACCGTAACACCAGAGGCCGGATTCAATGCGAGCAAACCACCAACACCTGCTATAATCGCAAAGCTAGCATTGTTTAAAACGTTCATGACTTTTGGGATAAAACCTGAGTATGTTTGCGCCCAAAATCCTGATGTCCGCAGCCTTTGGTTTTTTTCTTCAAACTCTTGTATGATTGGCTCTTCTCTTGAGAACGTCTTGACCATCGCCTGACCCGCAATGGTTTCTTCAATATAGCCGTTTAGGTTCCCAAGATTTTTTTGCTGTTCCTTAAAAAAGACAGAAGTTCGTTTGGTGATCCATCTCAAGCCAATGAACATTAATGGGACCACCATCAGTGTGACAACGGTCAGTAATGGACTTAACCAAAGCATAACAGCTAATATTCCAATGAACGTAATCACACTGGAAAGTAGCTGTATAATTGAGCTATTCAAGGTATTACTAACATTCTCCATATCATTTGTCATACGACTCATTAATTCACCATGTTGTCGTTTATCAAAATAAGACAAAGGTAACCGTTGTATCTGCAGAAATAATAATGTTCTCATTTCTTGAACGGTTTGCTGTGATACACCAATCATCCAATAATTTTGAAACCATGTGGCAAGTGATAGTCCCAAATAAATGGCTGCTAGAGCAAGTAGAAGCGAAGGCAATCCACCCAAATTCCCAGCAATAAAATAATCATCAATCGCTTTTCCTACAAGAAACGGTCCAAGTAAGCTTAAAATAGAGCTAACAACAACCATCACTACAACAAGCACTAATTTCAAGCGATAAACAGAAAGAAATGTCCAAATTCGCAGGAGTGTTCCTTTCCAGTCCTTCGCCTTTTTATTGTTTTTCTTCTTGTTATTCTTTGAATGATCAATCTTAATCTTCTCATATTGGAATGGTTCTTTTAGAGGAGATCCCATACCTACGCCTCCTTTCGATACTGCGAATAGTACAACTCTTGGTAGAAGGATGATGTCGCAAGAAGCTGCTCATGTCTACCTTCATCAACTAGTTCCCCGTGCTCAAGAAGTAGAATCGAATCTGCAGCCATGGCAGTTGAAAGCTTTTGTGTAATGAGAATAGTCGTGCATGGATATTGCTTTAAGGCTTTAAAAAATGCAGCCTCGGTTTTATTATCAAGCGCACTCGTACTATCATCTAGTAATAGAATTGCTGGCTTCCTAAGAAGTGCTCGTGCAATCGCAATCCGTTGCTTTTGTCCACCAGAAAGATTTACACCCCTTTGACCAATTCTCGTATCGTATCCATCTGGCAATCTGGAAATGGTCTGGTGTATTTGTGCCGCCTCTGTTGCCTGAATAATTTCCTCTAATGTCGCATCTGGCTTTCCCCATGAGATATTTTCGCGAATCGTCCCCGAGAAAAGCATCGTTTGCTGAGAAACGTAGCCGATAGTGTTTCTTAATGTACGTAAATCTAGCTCATTGATGTTTGTTCCATCAATAGATATACGCCCATCAGTCGGTTCATATAAGCGAGGGATTAATTGGAAAAGAGAAGACTTCCCAGAGCCTGTAGCTCCAATAACAGCAACCGTTTGATAAGCTGGTACATGAAAAGATAGGTCATGAATGGCATTACGATTAGACTCAGGATAAGCGAATGATACATGTTCAAACGTGAGATCACCTTTTTGAACGTAGGATTTTTCACCCTTCTGAATGGCTAGTTCCTCATCACCGCTACATTCCGTGAGCACTTCCTCAATTCGTTCGGCAGAAGCCTTCGCTCTAGATACAACCATAATAATCATGGAAAGAACAGTGAGGGCCCCTGTAATTCTCGTAGCGTAGTTCACAATCGCTACAATCTCTCCTACTTGAGCTCCGCCAGTACCCAATTGAACACTACCAAACCATAAGACGGCAATAATTGATGCGTTCATAAGAAGTAATAGGATAGGTTGGGTGACCTCCATTAGCCGCAATGCGCGCATCGTCTGATCCTTAAGTTGTTCATTCTTCGTAACAAATTGTTTCGCTTCGTGACCACGTCGTACAAAAGCTTTGATCAACTTAATGGCTAATAAGTTTTCTCTCATACTATGATTCACTTGATCAAGCTTTCGTTGAACCCACCCGAACGACACAGCCCCTTTTCTCATTAAAATGGTAATTGTTAAAACAAGTAAAGGAATAACAACGGCGAAGACGAGTGCCAATTGGACATTCACAAAAAATGATAAAGCAATCCCCCCAATAATCAAAAGTGGAGCTCTCATCATAATGCGCAAGCCCATAAACACAGTATTCTGAATTTGAGTGACATCATTTGTTAGTCTCATAATTAATGAAGAAGTTGAGAATTTCTCTAGCTTTTCAAACGAAGATAACTGAATACGCCGATACATCGATGATCTTAGATCAAGTCCCGTACTCTGACCCGCATGAGCAGCAAAAAAAGAATTGACGACCCCTGCAAAGAACGCAATCAAAGAGCTTCCCATGAGTATGGCTCCCCAAAATAAAATAACGTTTAAGTCTCCAGCCACAACACCATCATCAATGATCCGTGCCAGAATTAATGGTGATGCTAACTCAACCGTAAGCTCAAGCAGCATTAAAAATAGGGCAATAAACACAGCTATTCGATAAGGCTTCAAATATGAAAATACATGTTTCATTTAATCTACTCCTTAACCCCCAACCCCGGCATCTATTTCGATAATCTAATTATATCTTATTTCGTGCATGAAGACGATTATGACAACTGATGAGTTTTGCTAGATGATCTTTCCGGTTAAATAGCAGGCCAAAATCTGGAATATAACGTTAATGTTGTTAGCAAAACATAAACATAGCACCAAATCCGCTACAGGAGAATCCCTCGCACCTGCGGGAACGGCCTCAGCCCCTTTCGCGGGAAAAGCACCGCTACAGTGTCTTCACCGCGTTCTGTTCAGTAGGAGTCTCGGGTTCTCCCTCCGCTCGATTTACTTATTAAAACATGAATGGCGAATGATTTGGTGGTAGAATCATTCGCCATTTTCTCATTGATTTTTATTTTTGGCCCAACCTCTATTGGTTCTAGAAGCTTGCAAAGGTGAGGTAAACCGTTGTGCCTACTCCAACTTTTGATTCGACTTCAATTTGAATATTGAGCTTCTCGCACAGTTCATAGACAAGGTGTAATCCCATACCCGTTGATTCACCATATTTTCGCCCATTCTCTCCTGTATAAAAGGGTCGGCTGATCATCGGTAAGTCCGATGCTTGAATACCAACTCCTTGATCCTGAATGAGGAGGGTCGGCACTTGTTGATCTGTTTGACTTGTGATTTGCAGCTGTTTTCCGGAATCCTTTGTATACTTAATGGCATTCACAACTAGTTGATCTAGCATAAATACAAGCCATTTAGGATCGGATGATACGGTAATGTCCTCATCCACATCAATTTTCGGATACATCTCCTTTAAGATAAATAAACGCTTATTTTCTTGAACAACTTGTTGAACAAGCGTTTTTAAATGAACCGATTTTACACGAAAGTCTTGTTCAAACTGTTCAAACCTGGCTGTATGTAAGGCAAGGTCAAGGCCCTTCTCTAATCGTTTTAATTCGGTTCTTAGGTTAGGATACTCATGATAATCCCCTTCATTTTGTGTAATTAAATTCATGACAGAAACTGGTGTCTTCATTTGATGCACCCATTGAGTCATAAACTGAACCTGTTTATTTTTTCGAATCTCAAGCTGGTGCTGTTCTGCTTGATGCTGATTATAATAACGCGCTAATAATTGATTATGAGCACGAATAAGCGGATGATTGCCTTCAATCTTAAAGTCGTGATGGCCCGCGGTTTCGTTCGTTAACTTCTTGTAGTATGGAGCTAACACTATATATCTGTAAGCTAAATAAACAGCCATCAATAACAAAGACAAAAACATGGCGTAAAGAAGGCTTGATCCTTGAGCGCCAGGATCAAGATAAAGAATGGAACCAATGATTAAAGCTTGGATGACTTGTATCATTAACAAAAGTCGATGGTCTCGCCAAAATAACCTCATGCTTGACGCTCCCAGGTCACGTGCATCCGGTAGCCTGCTCCACGTATGGTTTCAACTGCATCATGGATACCTAGTGACTGTAGTTGCTTACGGACTCTTGTCATGTTCACATTCACCGTATTTTCATCAATAAAATGTGTATCATCCCAAAGCTTATCGAGAATCGCTTGTCGTGTAACTACATTAGGATAGGTTTTCATCAGCAACTCAATCAGTTGGCATTCTTTCTTAGATAGCATAACGGTCTCATCTTCAAAAGAAAGCTCCATACGTTCTGAATGATACACAAGACCATTCAGTTCAATTGTTTTCTCTTCCGGCGCCGTCGAATATTCACCATACGCGCGCCTAATATGGCTTCTTACTTTTGCCACCAGAACATCTGTATGAAAAGGTTTTGGGAGGTAGTCATCCCCACCATGCTCCAAAGCCATGACCTGATCAATCTCACTGCTTCGTGCGGAGATAAAAATAACTGGGCAAGTTGATCGTTGCCTAATCTGTCGACACCAATAAAATCCATCAAAAGTCGGAAGGTTAATATCTAGTAAGATAATACTAGGGTTCGCTTTTTCAAAAAAAGAAATCAAATCCGCTTCTCCACTATGGGTGAAAACGGTGAATCCATAACGAACGAGTTTCTCTTTTAAGACCGAAGCCAGTTTCTCATCATCCTCTATGATTAATACCGTTTCTGCCATATTTGCTTTCCTCCTGACCTATGCTTTTTCTATGAGATGGCGTAGGTTTTGAATGTATTGTTTACGCATTAATAGAAAATAAACCATCTGCGCAGCTGCGAAACCAGCAATAACTAGAAGCACCGAATGAGAAATATTCACCCTTTGCGCATACATTGATTGAAGTGATACAAACGCTACACTTGAATGAATGAGTGAAAGTGCAAAAGGAATGAAAAACAACAAACTCATCTCGGTTGTCACGACTCGATTGATCTGTTTAAATGTAAAGCCCAGCTTCCTTAAAATAATAAACCGCTCAGCGTCTCTTGGTAAATAAGTGTAAAGACGATAATAAAGAAAACTACCAGTCGCTATAAAGAAGACAATTCCGATAATCGAACCAATGAGTAATGTGGTTTGAAAAAGACTACTTGCTTGTATATAATTCAGTCCACTCGAATGAAAGCTAAACGTCGGAATGGGATTACTCCTATCCTGAATGTATGCACGTTCTAGTTGAACTTCTTTTTCATATAGATCTCGCCCTATTAACTCTGTTCTTTCCCAATCCCTAATTTTGTAGCCTACAAAGAATTGTTCATTAACGTTTTGAACCTCTTCATATATAGAATCCGATACTACTACCGGATTTACACTGATAAAGTAAGAAGTAGAAAATACCTGATAAGGGTACATATCTTCTACGACCAAGGGAGCTTGCCCTTTGAAAGTTAATGTTTCCTCTTCTCTTTCATTTTCCCATTCACGGTCATAATTAGCTAAAGGTTTGACTTGATGGTCTGTTAGATTAAGTTGGGGTAGATTTAGCTGCTTTGCTAGCTGATTAAACTCTGTCAACGAAACAAGGGTGTAATCATACGTATAATCCTCTTCCCATTCAGAGCTTTGAATGCTACCAGTCGTTTCTTTTAGAGTGAGCATGGTTTCTTGATATTCAATCTGTTTATCTCTTAGTTCTTCAGACAACTGTTGACCAACTTGAATCGCATCTTCCCGGTCCAGACTGAGATATGTCATCGCTAATGGCTGGTCAAACTCCTGATCCATTGTTGTTCCAAAGGTTGCAATGGTTCCTGTTGCACAAATGGCAATCGTTGAAATGATGGAGACCAGAAAAAAAACACGTGAATGATCCTTCAAGCGATAAATTAAATTGGACCGACTAATTAGCTTATAGCTTTTCCAATGCTTTCTAGGATTCTGTTGAAGTCTTCTCACAACGAAAACACTTAATTGAGTAAAGAAAAAATAGGTTCCTACAACCACCATCAATGTTACTGGAAAAAAACGAACAACCACTTGGTCATTTTCCGCTGTGAGAGCGAGAAGGTATCCCCCACCTATTAGGACTAGAGCAAGGACACTAAAGATAGGAGAAGCGATTGGGAACGATTCAGGCTTTTCCGTCCCCAAAAGTAACTCTCGAACCTTCGTTGTACGTACAATAAAGGACGTAAAATAAGAAATGCTTGCAAATAATAAAATAAAGACACCAACTGTTAATCCAAGTGCCTCCCAAGGCATATAAAATGGCATATGGTCCAACAAAATGACATTGCTAATAGCCATTAAAAACAGCTTTTCAAATGCTAGCCCTACACATACCCCAATTAGGATAGCCCCAAACCCGATTAAACAGCTCTCAAAAAATAGCAGCTGTCTGAGCTTTTTTTTCGTTAAACCATGCAGGACTAAAATGCCAAATTCCTGTTTTCTTGAGGTTAAAAAAGTTCCCATTGAATACAACACAAATAAAAAAGAAAACCCAAAGATTACATAAAGTGACACAGTCATGCCAATAACAGCCACATCCGTAATCAACCCTGCATCAATGCTTGGATGAAACACAAATACAGCATATACAAAAAAGACAAACACAGAAAACGCACAGCTAAGTAAAAAAGCAGAGTACGTTCGTTTGTTACGAATAATGTTACGGTAAGCGAACTGACGAAAGGTCACGATTATCTCCCCCCATCAGTGAAAGCACCTGAACGATGTTTTGGTAAAAGGATTCTCGGTGCTCTCCTTTGTACAACTCGTTAAACAGCTGACCATCCTTAATAAATAAGATCCGATCACAATAACTCGAAACCACAGGATCATGTGTCACCATGAGGATCGTTGTCTGCTCTTCCTTGTTCATTTTATGTAAAAGCTCCATCACATCAGTCGTTGCTCTGGAGTCTAAGTTACCTGTAGGTTCATCTGCCAATAAAAGCTTCGGTTTATGAATTAACGCTCGTCCAATAGCCGTGCGTTGAATTTGTCCTCCTGATAACTCGTATATTCGATTATTTAAAATCTCACGAATGCCAAGTTTATCAGCTAGTTGCCAAACTCGGTCTTGCATATCTGAAATCGAATAGCTTCCGTCAAGCGTAAGTGGCAGGACCATATTTTCTTCAACTGTTAATGTATCGAGCAGCTGAAAGTTTTGAAACACAAATCCAAGCTTTTTCGCCCGAAAGGATGCCAGCTGCTTTTCATTTAATGTATGAGGAATTTCCCCGTCCAATTGAACAGTCCCTGAAGTTGGGGAGTCAATTGTAGACATGATATTGAGAAGAGTCGTTTTCCCACTACCAGAAGGTCCCATAATCCCAACATATTCTCCATCCTTCACATCAAACGAAACGTCTTCAAGTGCACGATAAGCAACCTTTCCACTATACGTTTTGGAAACGTGGTTCACTGTTAGCATCCTACTTCCCCCTCTTAAGCCTGAACATTTGCCGCAATAAATAAAATACTGATAACCCCAATAATAAATGTAGCTGATATCACTTTAATCCCTAGACTTCCTCTCATTCCGTCCAACTCCTGTTCACTTAGTATACCCCTAGTATAAAAAGCAAACAATTCTGCGCCTATCGATTATACTTTCAAGAACCTTACATGGATGTAAGCATGGGGAGGTGAAGGTTAGAAAGTGCGCCCTGAGTTTGATGCGCGGAAGTTCCTTGGGGTGCGCGACCTCCATTCTTTCTGCGCGACTTTGGTCTCATCATGCGCGACATCCATCCTTTCTGCGCGACTCTGGTCTCGTCTCGCGCGACCTCCATTCTTTCTGCGCAACTTTCGCCTCATCATGCGCGACCTCCATCCTTCCTGCGCGACTCTGGCCTCGTCTCGCGCGACTCCCAACCTTTTTGCTCGACTCTGACCTCGTTATGCGTGACCTCCATCCTTTTTGCGCGACTCTGGCCTCGTCTCGCGCGACCCTCATCATTTCTGCGCGACTTTACCTCCATCATGCACGACATCCATCCTTCCTGCGCGACTCTGGCCTCATCATGCGCGACCTCCATCCTTTCTGCGCGACTCTGGCCTCGTCTCGCGCGACACCCATCCTTTCTGCGCGACTCTGGCCTCGTCTCGCGCGACCCCCATCCTTTTTGCGCGACTTTGCCACCATCATACATCCATCCTTCCTGCGCGACTCTTGCTCCGTACCAACCAACTCACAACAAACAAGAGCCCCAAACGCGATCGCGCTTGGAGCTCTTTATATGATCGATCTTCTTATGAAGATACTTGTACGCTAGCCATGATTACCATTCCGACGACACCAACTAGAAATACTGCTGAAATAATTTTGATTCCGAGACCGCCCTTCACGTCTTTCATTCCTCCTACTCTTATTTTCTCTCTATCTTCTCGTATGTTATGAAACTCGATTTTTGTCTAGTACTAGTATAATCAAAAATTAGTAGAAATAGTCCTACTTTTTCCATATTACTTTGTGACAATTCTGTGTCAAATAGACCTTTTTTTCTTATGATAGACATGCATGAAGATCTTTGCTAGGATAAACTGACGAACGTTCGGAAGGTGGATGATTTATGACAGCTAATGAGATAAAAAAAGCTGCTTTGTTTTCGTTTGGGCAGAATGGATTTGAAGGTGCATCACTAGCTCAAATCGCTGATGAAGTAGGTATTAAGAAACAATCGATCTATACACATTTTAAAAATAAGGATGATCTCTTTTTAACAGTTCTTGAAGACTCTTTAGAAACTGATTGGTCTTTTCTCGTAGACTGGATCGCTCAAAATCAAGAACAATCAATACATGATCTCTTAGAAGAAAATCTCTACTTATTGATTCGTCGTTTTCACGAAGAGGATAGCTATCGTTTTGGACTACGAATGTCCTTCTTCCCTCCTACTCATTTAAATGAAAAAGTCATGCAACAAGTTGCGCAGTATGAGTCTAAATTTGAGGAGGCTTTTATGCCTAGATTTCAAGCTGCTCTCTCAGAAGACTTAATAGAAATTGAAGATGCTCGATCAGGTGTCCTGGCGTACTTATCGATCGTCGATGCGATTTTTATAGAACTTGTATATGGAAACAAAGAACGCGCGCAGATGAAATTAAAGGCATCCTGGTCCATTTTTTGGCGTGGTGTTGTTAAATAATTTGAACTTATGATGGAGATGCTTACATGACTACTCAAGAAACATTCACGAATCCATTAGATACTCAACCCGTTGGAAAGATCTTTGTTAAATATCTCGTTCCTTCTCTTGTTGGGATGTTACTCATGGCATTAAACTTCGTTGCCGATGGGATTATGGTCGGAAACCGCCTTGGCCCTGTGGCGCTTGCTGGTGTTGGAATTGCCGGTCCTGTCTATACAGTATTTGTGGCGATGTCCTTATGGATCGGAATTGGCGGCGCAACCTTGTTTTCGCAAGCGATGGGAGCCAAAGATCCTAAGAAGGCACAATTTATTTTCACCCAATCATTGATTGTCATTTTTTCGGCTACACTTGTGATTGGAATTATTGCATTTATTTTTAGAGAGCCACTTGTGTATGCCCTTGGTGCAAATGAAGAGACGTACCCTTACGCTTCAGCATACCTAAATGTCATGCTCCTCTTTGGTTTTGTGTTTACTGTTGAAAATGCGACTAGCGTCTTTGTTCGAAATGATCGTAATCCGACGCTTGCAATGAGCGCATTAATCGTGACAGCTGTGACAAACGTTATTTTAAACTATATTATTTTATACGTTTTAAACTTAGGTGTAGCCGGTGCAGCGTATGGAACCATTATTTCAGCTGCTCTTGGCATTTGCGTTTTAGGCCTTCACTTTTTTAGAAAAGACAATCAATTGAAGCTAGTTAAGTTTCGCTTAAAACGACCGCTACTCGTTCAAGCCATTATGCTAGGATTTCCTAGCTTTCTTGCTGAAGTAGGCATTTCTGTTTTCACCGTTTCGCACAACGTGACATTAGAGAGGCTAGCTGGAACAGATGGGGTAGCTGCCTTTTCTGTTTTAAATTATGTACATGGTGTCATGCTTCTTATGTTCCTTGGCATGGGGTCGGCGATTCAGCCTTTAATTAGTTATTATCACGGAGGGCGCAGGCAGGATCGCAAACGTCAGACGATTAAGATCGCTTTACGTACAGCAGCCATTGCAGGTCTAGTCTTCTTCCTCATTGGTCAGCTAGGCGCCCGTCCGATCGTAAGTATCTTTGGTGATTTTGATGAAACGGTCACAAACCTAGCAACAACGGGTATTCGTTTATTCTTTTTTGCGTATTTGTTTATGGGAGCTAACTTCGTCATGATGACCTATTATCAGTCAATTGGAAATGTTAAAATGGCCACCTGGATTACGTTCGCGCGCGAAATTTTATTTATGCTCATTATTTTGTCTACACTCCCTTATGTTCTTGGAGTTCAAGGAGTTTGGCTTGCAATTCCTATCGCGGAGCTACTTGTTCTGGCGAGCATCATTTTCTATGTTCGACGTTATCCACTTGTGAGGTAAGTTGAAAAGAACGAAATTCTCTGTTTATTCTGGTACACTAAGTAAAAAAGAAGATACGGAGGACTGATTATGTCACAAGCCAAACAATTAGTCATTACACACAATTTATCAGAGGAATCTCTTCAACAAATTAAAGAAGTCGCTCCCGATTGGTCGATTCACTATGGAAAAGATCCTGAATCGTGGGAATCTAAAATGGAAGATGCAAGTGTCATCGTAGGATGGAAAAAAGAATTGAAGAAATTAAACTTCAGTCAACCAACCTCGCTAGAATGGCTTCAAACGTGGAGTGCCGGAGTAGATTATTTACCGCTCGAAGAAATGGATCAAGGTGGGATTACTGTAACAAGCGCAAATGGTGTTCATGCCTACCCAATCTCTGAAACCATCTTCGCCTTAATGCTTGGACTCACGCGCAAAATTCATTCCTATGTCCGTAACCAACAAACAAAAACATGGGAAAATGAAGGCCTAAAGCTTGAGATCCATGGCAAAACCATTGGAGTGATTGGTGTTGGTGCAATTGGTGAAGAAACAGCTAAGATTGCGAAAGCTTTCGGCATGAATGTACTTGGCCTGCGCCATTCCGGGAAAGAAAATGAGTATGTTGATACGATGTATAAAACAGATCAACTTCAGGAGATGCTTCCAGCCTGCGACTATGTTGTGGTCACACTTCCTTTAACACGTGAGACACATCAACTATTCAATAAAGACGCATTCCAAGCAATGAAGGATACAGCCTTTTTTATTAATATCGGTCGAGGCGAGATTGTGAAGGAATCGGACCTGATCGACGCCTTAACATCCGGTCAAATCGCCGGAGCCGGACTCGATGTATTTGAGAAAGAGCCCTTAGATGACGACAGTCCCCTTTGGGAAATGGACGAAGTCATCATTACGCCACATACGGCTGGAGCGACAGAGCATTATCAAGAGCGAGTCATTCAGGACATCTTTATTCCTAATCTGAAGAAATACATTGAAGGCCAAAAGCCAACGATTAATGTCGTTGATTATGCAAAGGGATATTAACATTTAAGCAAATTCGTGTAGTTCACACGGATTTGTTTTTTTTTATTGGACTAATTGCTAAGGTTTGCTATGTTTAATAATGAGGTGATTTTGTTGTATCGGATTTTAATGATCGAGGATGATCCAAAGATTTCGTCCATTTTATCAGAATATCTAACGAGATATGAATACCAAGTTGAGCTTATCAAGCAGTTTGATCAAATTAAAGATGAATTTATTAGACTCTCTCCCGATCTTGTATTGCTTGATATTAACCTGCCTTATTATGATGGCTTCTACTGGTGTAGACAAATTCGTTCAATTTCGAATGTGCCAGTTATCTTCATTTCTGCTCGCACCGATGAAATGAATCAAGTCATGGCCGTTGAAAACGGTGGGGATGATTACATAACTAAACCATTTCATTTAGATGTTGTTATAGCAAAAATGAAAAGCGTACTTCGACGAACGTATGGTGAGTATGCCCTAAACTCCTTTCAACAGCCTACGTTTGATATTTCAGGACTGTTTCTTTATCAAGAGAAACATGAAATGGCTTGGAAAGATCAAAAAGTTTCTCTGACAAATAAAGAGTATCGCTTAATACACAAACTCGCTGAAAAGGTTGAGCGAATTGTCACTAGAGATGATCTGCTAGAGGCCCTTTGGGATGACCTAGATTTCGTTGATGATAACACTCTGACTGTTAATGTAACGAGACTGCGAAAACGTTTAGCTGATATTGGCATTTATGACGCGATTCAAACGGTACGCGGTCAAGGCTACAGACTTTTAGTAAATTGGAAATCATCTTCATGAAAGCATATTTAAAAGACAATTCTAGTTTCTTACTACTCTTTTTAATTCAAACAACCGTAATCATGTTAACGACATTTCTGATCATTCATGAAGCTGGTTTAACCATTTCATTCTCAGATTTATTTTATCTGTTTATACTCTCCGTGTTCTTTATGTTGACCTGGTTAGCTATTGATTGGTTTAGAAGGCGCTATATGTTAAAACGTTTAACAAAAGCAGGACAAACTCCCTCTATCGAACGAACAACGGTTGAAGAATTAATTGAAATGAGAACTCACTCCACTGAGGCAAGGCTTTGGCAAAACATAATAAAAAAGCAGCATCTTACTTATCAACTCGCAATCAGCCAACAGGAATTAGACAGAGAACAGCACACTGAATTCGTCAACCAATGGGTTCATCATATGAAAACTCCTGTTTCTGTCATTTCCTTAATGATTCAGCAAGAAAAAGAAACAGGTCAAAACCATGCAACTGACTCTTTTTTAGACGAGCTTAATGAGGAAAATGAAAGATTTCGCCGTGGACTTGATTTAATGCTTCAACTGGCGCGTCTTGATCATTTTTCTGTTGATTTAAAATCAGAATCTATAAACCTTGGAGATCTCATACATAAAGTTATTAATGAAGAGAAGAAACAATTTATCCGTAGAAAGATCTATCCCAAGGTAGTCCTTAAAAGTGAAACGCCAATAATAGTAACGAGTGACTCAAAGTGGTTGCATGTACTAATTAATCAGCTTCTACTTAATGCATTAAAGTACTCTAAGCAACAAAAAGGCGCTTTTCTTTATTTTGACCTCTGTACACAACCAGGACAAACCACACTTAAGGTGATTGATGAGGGAATTGGAATACAACCTTACGATATTCCTCGGATTTTTCATCCGTTCTTTACTGGTGATCACGGGCGTACTCATGCTGAATCTACAGGGATGGGACTATATCTAGTAAAGCAAATTTGCGAGAAGCTTGGCCATCGAATTGAAGTAGAATCAAAGGTTGGATTGGGATCTACATTCACCCTTACCTTTAAAACGACAACCTTACATGACAATTTTGTAAGGTAATTACCTACAAATGAAAGCTAGTTCTATGGGAGCAGGATAAAGCCTTCCTTATACTACAAATAGAGAATATGAGGAGGCGCAATTATGTCGATCTTAAACGTAACAAATCTATCAAAAACATATTACCCGCAGAAAGAAGGGGTCTCTTATCAGGCGTTAAAGCACGTGAATCTTACTGTGGAAAAAGGTGAGTTCACAGCAATCATGGGACCCTCTGGAAGTGGAAAAACGACACTACTTAATCTATTAGCAACAATTGATGAACCATCATCAGGTGAGATTTTAATTAATGGAACCAATCCAGCCAACTTAAAGAATGCCAAACTTTCATTGTTTAGAAGAAGAGAGCTTGGATTTGTGTTCCAAGACTTTAATTTAATCGATACGTTAACCGTAAGAGAAAATATCTTACTTCCTCTTGCATTAGAAAAAATATCAATAAAGGAAATGGAAAGAAGGCTTGAAAATCTCGCTGACATATTAGGTATTTCAGATATTTTATCTAAACGGACATTCGAGCTTTCAGGTGGACAACAGCAACGTACATCGTGTGCAAGAGCCATAATTCATAATCCTTCGATCATTTTAGCTGATGAACCGACGGGGAACCTCGATTCAAAGTCTGCAAGACAAGTAATGAACACCCTTGCTTCTCTTAATCAAGATAAAGAGGCAACCATCCTCATGGTCACTCATGACCCAACAGCAGCAAGCTTCTGTAAGCGAGTGATCTTCATCAAAGATGGGCAACCCTTCTCTGAGATTTATAAAGGGGCAAACCAAGAAGACTTCTTCCAACGCATCCTAGATACACTTAGACTTTTGGGAGGAGATTTTCATGAAAATCAGCACTCTCGCCCGTAGAAATGTAATAGGACATCTTCAGCGTTATCTTGCATACTTCTTAAGTTGTTCCTTTGCAGTGACCATTTATTTTGCTTATGCCACTTTTACACTCCACCCGGAAGTTGTAAATGGTTCGATCCCTGCTGCAGACATTGTTCGGATAGGAATGATTGCTGCTCAATTAATAATTGTTGTCTTTTCTATCTTTTTTATAGCGTATTCCAATTCAGCTTTTCTTCAAGTAAGAGAAAAAGAATTTGGTTTATTGTCTTTATTCGGTATGACAAACAACCAACTACGAAAACTCATTTATTTGGAACAAACAATTCTTTCTCTTGCTGCGATTGGTGCAGGAATCGGATTTGGACTGTTATTTTCAAAGCTATTTTTAATGCTGATGAATTTTCTTCTAGCTGTGGAAACACCGATGCAATTTCAGATTATCCCCCGCGCTTTTATTGAAACAGGGCTATTGTTTTTAATTTTATTTCAGGCACTAACCCTCTTTGGTCTGTTTCGCTTAAAAAATCGACGCATTATTGATCTAATTCGTGCAAAGAAGAAACCAAAGCCGATGCCACTCGCTTCAAAGTGGTTAACAGTTCTGTCTATTACGACCTTAGCTCTAGGCTACACCCTTGCGGCAACGGCTAACTTGTTTAGTGCATTCTTCTTAGTCATACCTATTGTTATCCTTGTAATGATAGGAACCTATTTCTTGTTCACGCAAGGGATGCTGTCTTTATTCAAACGCCTATATGCAAATAAAAACAACTTATTTCGAGGCACTACTTTACTTACACGGACAAACATTCTGTTCCGCTTAAAAGATCATGCCAGGATGCTGTTTCTCACATCGATCATTAGTGCAGTTCTTTTAACAGCAGGCGGGACTGTATTCATGTTCTTTCAAACCTTTATCGACCAAGGGACAAAAATCGTGCCGCAAGCGATTGCTTGGGTTGAAGAGGATGCTACTCAGTATCAAGTGATTCACCCTTCAGCGGTTGAAGAGACAATCGCTTCATCTAATCAAGAAGTTGAATACACGGTTAATACATTAGCATTACCTGGCCAAATGTCACTACCTGTCCCATATTCAAACTTAATTCAAGATACAGACGTTATGATTGTTTCACAAAGTGAATTTAACAGGGTAGCTCAGCAGAAAGGGTTAGATACCATTTCACTTAACACAGATGAGATTCTCTTAAATACGCCATTCTCAACTATGGCTACAGTTCATGATGATGACCGAACAGAAACTATTCATGTAAAAGATCAAGAACTGTCTGTCCACATCGTTTCGGAGATTTTTGGAGAAGCTCTTTTCTCTTCAGCAGGACCAGCTAGCTCTATCATTGTTGTACGAGACTCTGTTTATGAAACACTTGCAGCTTCATTTAATGAATCTGAGATGCTGCGGTTAATGGGCTATGAGCTAGAGAACTGGAAGGATGCAGTAGACGTATCGAATGAAATTAAAGAACAAGTTAACCCAGCGTTTGCTTATTCATTACAAACAAGGGCTCCTGAGTATCAAATGCTTATTCAAGCATCTGCTCTGACCATTTTTATTGGGGTATTCATTAGCTTACTCTTCTTTATCGTTCAAGGGAGTATGATCTACCTTAAATTATTCACGGAAATTGAGGACACAAAGCAACAGCTTCGTTCCCTGCACCGGATTGGTATTACGAAAGAAGAATCAGCGCGCATCATTAATCGCCAGGTTCAGTTTTTGTTTTTTGTTCCATTTGTTGTTGGATCGATCCATGCAGCTTTTGCTTATGCCATGCTTGGGAGCATTCTTTCCATCCAGCTTTGGGGAAGTGGAGTGCTTGTGATAAGTATCTACTTTGTCTTCCAAGTATTTTATTACCTACTAACGAAATACGTTTACCAACGGGCTGTTTTAGCTTAGTAAATAAAAAAAGGAGAATCCTCGGCCAACCTCGGATTCTCCTTTTTTTATTTAGTTTCATCTTTACTAAAGATGCTCAGCTTCCATTTATCTGAGATCTTCTTCAACATACGAATACCTGCGATGCTATTACTGTATTTATTTAAGTCTGGTCCCATGACGCCTATTCCGAGTTTACCCGGTATAGCGGCTACGATGCTCCCTGATACGCCGCTTTTGGCTGGGATTCCAACCTCTAATGCAAATGAGCCTGACTGATCATACATGCCACATGTGGTCATAAATGCCTTTAATGTTGTTACTACATCAGGTGGTATTAATTCTTTTCCCGAATGCACACAGATTCCATGATTAGCAATAACAGCAGCCATGTTTGATAGCTCTTCGATGGTCACTTCAATCGCAGTCATCTTCCAATAAACAGGGAGCGTATCTTCAAACTCGCCCTCAATAAATCCATTATGTCGATTATAGTAAAAGAGCGCGCGATTTAAGTCCTGATCCTCTGCCTTGTACACTTCTTCGTTGTAAGATAAGTCAGGGTTACCAGTCATTTTTCTGGCTAGAGATAAGATACGCTCTATCTTTTCATCTGCATCCTTGCCTTTCATTAAGCCACACATGACGATCGCGCCTGAATTCACTAACGGATTCAGCGGCTTCTCCTTCTCCTGCATCTCCATTTGGATTAGGGAGTGATAGACGTTACCCGTTGGTGCTTTCCCTGTATACTTAAACACTTCCTCACTCCCATGATCCATTAAAGCAATTGCTAATGGAAAAAGCTTGGCAATACTTTGCAAGGAAAAACGACCTTCATAATCTCCAGCACGCACCGTTGTTCCATTAGTTGAGGTTAATGACACCGTGACTGCTCCGTGATCATTATTATCTACTGCTTCAATATAATCAGGAATCTCACCACGTCTAGCCAGCTGTTTTTCTTCTTCAATAATCTTCTCTAAGTATTCTAGGATTTCTTCTTGCATATTTTCCATGTCCGACCCTCCTCCCCTCCCTATTCCCACTTTAGAGAAGGTTATGTATAAAATTCTTCATGAATAAAAAAACGTGGAACTCACCACTTAAGGAAAGTCCCACGTTTTCACGCGTTATGCGTTTACTTCTCTTTTCTCACCAATCGCTGCAAGTCTTGCATCGATCTCTGCTTCAGAAAGATTGTGTTCTTTATTAATATATAAGTTACGCGGGTGCACGCGACATTCTGGTGTGCATCCACGCATGTACTTATGTTCGTTTTCTTCAGAGGCGATAATTTGTTTATTACACTCTGGGTTTGCACAATTTACATAACGCTCACATGGCTCACCGTCAAAATGATCACGCCCTACGACAACATGCTCTTTTTGATTAATTGGAACGGTTAAACGCTCATCAAACACGTAGCATTGTCCATCCCAAAGCTCCCCTTGAACCTCAGGGTCTTTCCCGTAGCTGACAATTCCTCCATGAAGCTGAGAAACATCCTCAAACCCTTCACGCTTTAACCAGCCAGAGAACTTTTCACAACGAATGCCTCCTGTGCAATACGTTAATAGCTTCTTACCTTCAAGCATCTCTTTATTGTTACGAACCCATTCTGGAAGTTCGCGGAATGTGCGAATGTCTGGCTTAATCGCACCACGGAAATGACCAATTTCATATTCGTAGTCATTTCGTGCATCTATGATCACTGTATTTTCATCCTGCATTTGTTCAAAAAACTCTTTTGGAGCCAGGTAGTTACCTGTTTGCTCTTTAGGATTAATGTCGTCTTCTAGTGATAAGTTCACTAGCTCAGAACGAGGGCGTACGTGCATTTTTTTAAATGCATGCTTGTCTGCTTCATCAATTTTAAATACCGTATCCTTAAATCGCTCATCTGCATGCATCGCTTCCATGTACGCTTCTGTTTGTTCAATACTTCCAGATACTGTTCCATTAATACCCTCTGTTGCTACAAGAATTCTCCCTTTTAAGCCAAGCTCTTTACAGAAAGCAAGATGCTCAGCAGAGAATGCCTCTGGGTCTTCAATTGTTACATATTGATAATAAAGTAATACTCGATACGACGTTTCGTTTGTTTCACTCATGTTCAATAAACCACCTATTCATTTATATTTGCAGGATACAAATCTTAGGCTTGCCTATATGTGTAGGCTCTCTAATCTTAATTCCTTGACCGGCATTATTTTAACAGAAATGAAGCCTAGAATCCAGAAGACTTTTAATGGAAGTCTACATTTTCACATAATAATCCTTCATTTTGGAGACGTTAGTAGGGGTGTTTATACGTTTTAAGTCCTTATCTGTGAGGAATAGATATAGGAACGATCATTTAGGGGGTAACAAAAGTGGAAAAAGTATTTATTAGTCCAAGCCGTTATGTACAAGGGAAAAATATTTTAAAAGGTGGCGCAAGTAGCTACATACAGAAGTTAGGAAAACATGCTCTTCTCATTGCAGATGAATTTGTATGGGATATGGCAGGAAACCAATTAGTCGATACGCTTAAACAAGATGGAATTGAAGCCGAAAAAGTTACGTTTGGTGGAGAATCTTCACTTAATGAGATCGACCGCATCATCAAACTTGGTAAAGAAAGCTCAGTTGATGTGGTCATTGGATTAGGTGGAGGAAAAACACTTGATACCGCAAAAGGTGTAGCAGACAAGCTAGGGTATTCAGTGGTAATCATTCCAACCACTGCTTCAACCGATGCACCGACATCTGGACTATCTGTGATCTACTCTGATGAAGGTGTATTTGAAACATACTCCTTCTACGATAAAAACCCAGATCTAGTCATTGTAGACTCAGCCGTTATCGCAGGTGCTCCACCACGTTTCTTAATATCTGGTATCGCTGATGCATTAGCTACTTGGGTTGAAGCTCGTGCCGTTAAGCAATCAAATGGACAAATTATGTCTGGTGGACAACCAACCATTGCTGGTCAAGCGATCGCAGAAAAAGCAGAAGAAGTTCTATTTGAATACAGTATTCAAGCTGTAGAAGCGAATAAGAATAAACTCGTTACGCCAGCGCTTGAAGCAGTTATTGAAGCAAACACACTTTTAAGTGGTCTTGGCTTTGAAACAGCTGGACTTGCTGCGGCACATGCGATTCATAATGGATTTACAGCCATCCACGGTGATATTCACAACCTGACTCATGGTGAAAAAGTTGCTTATGGAACAATCGCTCAGCTTGTCCTTGAAAACAAACCATTAGACGAGCTAGATCGTTATCTAGAACTTTATGTTCAGTTAGGCTTGCCTGTAACACTTGAGGAAATTCATCTACATGATGCATCAGATGAAGACTTACTGAAAATTGCCGAACTGGCGACACAAGAAGGAGAAACCATTCACAACCTTCCACAAAAGGTTACTGCAGATGACGTGGTTCAAGCCATTAAGGCAGTAGATGTGTATGCGAAGAGCTTTAAAGAGCGTTACGGATTTGATTGATTAGTCCTTTTATAGACAGGCAGTTCCAAATTGGAGCTGCTTGTTTTTTTATATTATTTTCCTGAAAAAGGTAGACTCAAGGTTATATCTGTTATACGATAAGTATAACAGATATAACAAAGGGGCTGAAAACATGCAAAACAAAAGAAGGGCTTGGCGCTCATTCTTATTTTTCTTGCTAATCGGAATAGCAGCGGTCTTATTCTTATTTCCAATAATCCTTGAACAAGTAGATGCTCAAATAGACGAACTTGGAATCACTGTTGGTCTTCCAATTGAGTTTTTAGCGGCATTGTCATTGGTTAATCCCCTACTTTTTATTATAATCGGACTAACAATTGGTCATTTCCTAGCTGAAAAGACAGGTTTTACGTCGTTGGTTTATGAAAGAGATCGATACGGAAAGCCCTTTTTTAGTCGTTTTAAAGCAATTCTTCCATCATCAATTGGGTATGGTGTTTTAACAGGGGTGATTATTCTCATTGCTGATTATTTGTTCCTGCCTTACATTTCAAAGCAATTAGACGGTTTAGCGGAGGAAGCCACTTTTTCAGTACTCGATCTTGGCACAAGGCTTTTATATGGTGGTGTCGCAGAAGAACTTATGCTTCGCTTTGGAGTCATGACTCTTCTTGTATTCCTCATGTGGAAGATCTTTCAACGGCGTGCTCCAAATCCAGGCCCAGCCATTGTTTGGACAGGAATTATTCTTTCCGCTCTGCTCTTTGGACTAGGTCACTACGGTGCAACGGCTGCAATAACTGAGATGACTCCGGTTGTCTTTCTTCGAATGATCTTTTTAAATGGGTTTGGAGGTCTTATCTTTGGGTGGCTTTATTGGCGTAAAGGTCTTGAAGCAGCAATGATCGCTCATATGTTTACTCACATCGTGTTTATTCTCGTATCGCTGCTACGTTCATTTATCTAACTACACAAAAAAAGCAGCTCAATGAGAAGCTGCTTTTTCTTATTATAATTCACGAGCCATATCAATTAACGGTGCTTTATTTTCATAATAGTTAGTCAATAAATCCTGCACGTCGATTCCATTGATTGTTAGTCCTTGAATATCACAATTTTCGATCGCCACATTATTTAATCGACAATTTTCAAATACAACGTCATGAATGTCTCTTTCTTTCACCTTCGTTTGTGACCATTCTGCTGTTTGCAGTTTCTGATCACATATAAACCCTGAAAACGATACTAGGTCTCTCTGTCCTTTTGGATGGTTCATCATCAAAAGTCCTCCCCTGTTTATTTTCTGATTTTTCTAATAGTATACGCTTTTTAGGGTTGGACTGCAAAGAAAAAAATCCACCAGCTAGGATGGATTTTCTTCCAATCGACCGAACCACTCATATCGATTCTCCGAGACAAACTGATATAACGGTACTCCAAGCTTATCTGCTAAAGGGAGAAACAAGATCCAGGCTAAAGGCATGGCTAACGGTAGATTCAGAAGGATCTTTCTAACCGTATAGAAGCCAGCCTTGATCTCATTAGTAGACGTGATCATGTGAATTTCATCATAAAGGTTTCGATTACGTAAGAACCGGTAATTCGTTTGATGGATCTTCTGTACGGGAAGCCATTCTAATCGGTGAAACCAATCTAACTTCACGATAATGGACTTGATGGATTGACATAATGGACATGATGCATCGTAGAAAATAAGATGTTTTTTGCTCATTGCTTCCTCCTCACGAGTTCCATAGCCTTGTCATGGATAATGATTCATCAGATCCAGCTGTAATTAAATACACATCTGGATTACTTAATTGCTTCCATTCTCTAAACCCAAATCTTGAATCAACATAATGAAGGAGCAATGAGAGTAGATTTCCATGTGAGACAAGGGCAATTCCTTGCGAAGAATCATCGTCTAATAACTCTTTTAACACCGTAACAATCCGGTCCTGAGCCACCTGACTGGACTCTCCCTCTCCGACCACTTGCTTCATATCAGTGAAAGATGCTTCTAATTTATCTAACCAATCATCTAACGGCTGCTTACTCAGCACCCGCTCCGTTAGTCGTTCATCAAGCGTTAATTCTAAACGTTCTTGATCACAAAAAGGCTTAATCGACTCCACTGCACGTGTATAAGGGCTTGTTATCACTCGATCAATCTCTTCCTGTGTAAGAAATTCCGCTAGCTCCAGTGCCTGTTGCTTCCCTTTTTCCGTTAAAGGTGCAGTTGGCTCCTGTCCGCTCGCTTCACAGTGACGAATTAAATAAATAGATTTCATGCGCTCACTCCCTCATAATGAACATATACTTTACTTTACCATCTCTATTCGTTCTCAAACATAAAAAGGAGAGATTGCATGTACAAGCTAAAAACAAAGGAAACCGATCAAAGTGTCATTGAATTTATAGAGCAGATTGAACATCCCAAAAAGCGCGAAGATGCGTACAAGCTCTTAGATCTATTTTCAGAAACGAGCGGGTACACAGCCAAAATGTGGGGTCCCTCCATCATAGGGTTTGGTCGCTATCACTACCGCTATGAATCTGGACACGAAGGTGACGCCCCACTCGTTGGTTTCTCACCTCGCAAAGCAAAGATTGGTCTCTACTTTGCAACAGGTGATACAGAACGCGACAAGCTGCTTGAAGTATTCGGGAAGCACACGACAGGAAAAGCGTGCGTGTACATTAACAAGCTTGCTGATGTGGATGAAGACGTATTACGTAAACTGATTACGCAGTCCATTGAGTTTTTGCAGGAGCAGTATGGTTAATAAATGCTCTTAACCCGGCCTATATACTAAGTCAGTATCTACATCCATGACAACGTCAGAATCCAAGTCTCCTTCGTCCAACCGATCAAATCGATACAACCGACAAAACAAATCGGGAAAATGCTCCATTTCATAGGTCATCGTCATGGCGTGTCTGTACATTTCTCTTACTTTTTTAACAGGATATGATCTTCCCGAGATAAAAATATCCTCCGCATATCCATCAATCCGTATAATCAACTCATCACAGCTGAGCGCTAGTCAGCTACATATAGCTTTAATTTTTGTTCCTCTTGATCATACCGTGTATTGAATGAGCCAGCAATCACGGTATTCTCCTTCATGCCATTCCTTTGATGGCAGAAGCTTTTGTTTAGTGAACCCACATTTTTCATAACAGGCCAAGGCACGGTGATTTTGTATCTGTGGATCCATAACGATGGAATGCACGTGTTCTTTTTTCTTGAGATATTCAACCATTGTTTGGATAAGTAATGTCCCAATCCCCTTATCACGATATCTCTCTTCGCCGATAAATTGATCTAAGCCGAATACGATACCCTCCACCTCTTGAAGCTCATATTCAATCCTCTCTTCATCATCAATCACATAATATTGGATATAACCAATCGCTTGATCTTCCCATTCTATTAAGCACCTGTTTGTGGTGTCTTCTTGTTTATAGAACGTTTCTAGGACTTTATTTAGATCAAACGGATTATCTCTTCCTTCATAAAATTCTAAGACTGCTGGATCTGATAACCATTTTGCAAGAAAGGGTGCGTCCTCTTTTATAAGCGGACGTATACGAAGCTGGTGATTTCCAATAATCATGACCATCATCCTTTTGCTGTAGATTTGTTTATATAGAACTAGTAAACTTTGTATATATTCGATAGAAACGAGCTGATCGATTTTGAAACGTGTTGATGTTGCCTCTGCTATTATCTATGACAGAGATGGACGAATTTTACTAGTGGAAAATAAAAAAGAAGCAAAGACATATTGGAGTACACCTGGTGGAGCGGTTGAACCAGGTGAAACGATCAAAGAAGCTGTTATTCGCGAGGTATTTGAAGAAACAGGCTACCACGTGCAAGTGGGTGAACTCCACTCTGTTCGTGAGAGAACCTTCCAGGAAAGAGGACAGCATGCCATCATCTTTACATTTTTCGCTGAGATTATAGGAGGAAGCTTGCAAAATAAAGATCCAGATCAAGATATTATAGACATTCAATGGATGGACGATGTATCAGCTAGCCAATGCATGTCAAAGCTGTATAAAGCATTACGGTTAGATAGAAAACATGGTGTCTTTACCCCATTTTATCAACTAGATTCGTAACCTCAATAAAGGCTGGTGTGTATGATTGTTTAGAGAAGCGATAACCCACTTGGATCATGGCGAATACAAAAAAGCGCAGACTTTGTTACTCACTTTAGTAAAAGAGAAACCAAACGAAGCCGAACTACAGTTTTACTTGGCCTCTACTTACGACGGACTCGGTCAGGAAACAGAGGCTATCCCACATTACCAGCAAGCGATAGAGCTCGGCTTAACTGGAAACAATTATGAAAAAGCATATGTTCAGCTAGGAAGTAGCTTACGTTGCATTGGAAAATACGCGGAAGCTGAGAAGATTTTTCACAGTGGTCTAAAGGAGTTTCCCAAAAATGCAGCGTTGTCTGTCTTTCTAGCGATTACAGAGTATAACCTTGGATACACTCGTCAATCGACCCAACGTCTTTTGACAGTGCTAATGGAAGAGCCAACTAATGACTGGTTACAAACCTACAAGAAGGCTTTAACCTTTTATGCAGCACACTTAGATGAGACCTGGACTGATACATCAGACACATAAGCTTCACTATTTCCCACATTAAAAGATTTGACTGTGCCCCTTGACCAAGTATAATTTACAGACACACCGAACAAAAAGGGATGTGACAGATGAGACGCTTTATTTTGTTAATTGCCGTGGTGGTCATTGTATTCACCACTCGACATATATGGATGGAACCCGCAAAGGAACTTCTTCCTGCTTCTATTATTGACCCAATTCAACGTGACATGGATAGTTCGGTTGACCATTTATCAGATCTTGTTCAATCGATTCTTCCAAATCAAAACTCCCTCTCACAAACAGAGGACAAAGAAATAGAAAGACCTGCACCTGAGCTCGGCACACCTGACCAACTGTTCTCTGTTCATAACACCGAGCTTGGAGACTCCCGGACAGATGTTGAGAATGAGCTCGGCGAACCAATGAGGACTTCAAGAAATGAGTATGGCCTAGATTGGGTGGCTTATCATGATGACTATCATGAATTTGTCATGGTAGCGTATGACGCACAAGATTCTGTAAAAGGTCTTTACACAAATCAGGACTTAATTAGCTCAACTACTCCTATTGAGTATGGTACGTCTAAGGATGTTGTACGGGAACAACTAGGGGAACCTGAAGCCTATATGAGAAAAGGTCTGTATCGCTATGAGGTGAATCAAGATCAGGAATATGACTTATTCCAATTAGATGATAGCTATGTGACTGTCTTTTATGACAAGCATCAGGATAACATGGTTACAGCGATTCAGTTGATTGATTCCAACCTAGAGCAATCAAAAAAAGAACTCTACACACAGGCGAGCAACGAGCTAAAAGAAGGCTTTGAGTATCAATTGTTTGATTTAACAAATGCATCGCGCGTGAATCATGGGTTGGGAGTCTTAACCTGGGATGAGCAAGTACGAGAGACTGCGCGTAATCACAGTTTGGATATGGCTGAAAACCAATATTTTAGTCACACTAACCTTCAGGGTCAATCTCCATTTGATCGAATGGAACAGGATGATATTTCATTTAAAACAGCTGGCGAGAATCTAGCTTACGGTCAGATGAGTAGTATTTTTGCGCATGAAGGGTTAATGAATTCACAAGGACACAGGGAAAACATTCTTCAGGATCGATTTTTACGATTAGGTGTAGGGGTTGCCTTTAATGAACAATCGCAGCCCTATTACACAGAGAACTTCTTTACAAGCTAACGAATGAAGTAAGAGGCCTTGCACAGCGTGTGCAAGGCCTCTCCGTTTTAAAACAATCCAAATATAAATACGATCACAATGACCAATGGAACAATGGTCTGCATAAGAAGGTACCATAGATTTGCTGTCCCACTTAGGTTGCCACTTTCCATTCGGTATTGCTCAATCAATAGGCTTTTCTTTACTTTAAAGCCTACAAATAAAGCAATAAATAAACATCCCAGTGGAAGCATGATATTTGAGACGAAGAAATCTGTCAGATCAAAAACGGTCCGATCAAGAATGAGTACATCAGCAAGAACATTGTTGGACAAGGCAGCTGGAATTCCTGCAATCACAACCAGTATTCCACTAATTAATGCGACACGATTTCGCTTATGCTTTTTGTTCTGCGTAAATGCCGATATCATAATTTCCATCAAACTAAATGATGACGTAATTGTCGCAAAAAAGAAAAGCAATAAGAACAAGCTTAAGAACAATCCACCAAAAGGCAGCTGTTCAAATACAGTAGGCAAAACAACAAATAAGAGATTTGGTCCTGAATCCGGACTAAGGTTAAAGGCAAATACCGCAGGGAAAACGGCAAGTCCTGCCATGAGAGAAACAAGAAGGTTTAAAATTACAATGGATCCTGCCGACCTCGGAAGACTTTGTTCATTCCCAAGATAAGAGCTATAGGTCACCATACACGAAAATCCGACGGCCAAAGAAAAGAATGACTGCCCCAGCGCCTCGAGCGTCCCTGCGGTTGTAATGCTAAAGAAGTCTGGACTTAAGAAGAACTTTACTCCCTCCATCGCGCCATCTAACGTTAATCCTCTAACAATAATAATAAGTAAAAAGAGAAATAAAAGCGGCATTAAATACTTGTTTACACGTTCGATCCCGTTTTTAATTCCAAACGAGAGCACAATAACATTTAAACCAATAAACACAATAAGACCGACCGCACTAATCAGTGGACTCCCAACAATGGAGCCAAATAACAGTTCATAGTCCCTTCCTGGTTCCAAAATTGATCCTGTTAAAGAAAGGAATGTATAGGTGAGAACCCATCCTCCGATCTCGGCATAAAAGGTAAGGAGTAAAAAGCATCCGACTACACCAAAGTGACCAATCCATTTCCATAAGCCAGTGGCGGATAGCTTTCTATATGCCGATACTGCCTCCCTTTTTGACCCACGACCAATTACAAATTCAGCAATTAAAAGTGGCATTCCTATAAGTACAGTAAAAAAGATAAAGAGCAAGAAAAAGGCGCCACCACCGTTGGTTCCCGTTAAATACGGAAATCTCCATAAGGCACCAAGCCCTATTGCTGCCCCGGCTGACGCAAGAATAAATCCTAGTTTAGAAGACCATTGTTCTTTCATAGTTAAACCTGCTGAGTTGCAGAATGACACCTGCCTTTTTTTAAATCGAATAGACTAACATTGAAGGCTTTTTAATCAAAAGTCAAGTTCCCCCTCAGAAAACGGGACAAAAGTTATCTATTTCTCCACCCCACATCTATGTATACTTACCCTAGCAGATCTTTTCATACGGGGCTGGCAGCACCTCTTTATAAAGGGGGTGAGGCCATACATGACAGTTTATGAGGCACTATCGACCATGATCGGTTTTTCCATGCTCGTTCTTGCCATTCTGTCTTTCAGAAATGAAAAATAAGCCCCGTATATGAGTTGACCGCTCACGGGGCTTATTTGTGCTCTATTGCGCCAGTCTCAAAAAAGATCAGCTGCCTGCTCCCATGTTGATGGGGGCAGTTTTTTCGAATATTTATAGCTTTATTATATCTAAGGAGCGCATAACAATTCAATGGGTAGATGTTGAAACTTTTTTGAGTATCAACCGAATATATGGAAGAAGTCATAACACTTGGGGGAACTCGTGGAAACCATAAGTACCAGCTCAAAAGGAAATCGAATTCGCTTATTAGACATACTCCGAGGCTTTGCCATCATCGGCACACTTGGCACAAACATTTGGTTATTCGCCGATCCTGGTGCAGCGCTCTCTTTACTCTCTTTGCAAGAAGGAATAGGCACAGTGGATGCATTGGTAAATGGTTTTCTCGCCATTTTCACAAATGGTAAATTCCTCGGTCTCCTGACAATAATGTTTGGGATTGGGCTTGAACTGAAGTATCAGAAGGCCATGCGTAATGACCGACCCTGGCTGCGTATGTATATCTGGACGATGACCTTACTTGGGCTAGACGGTCTGCTACATTTTATCTTTGTATTCGAATATGACGTATTAATGAGTTATGCATTTACCGGTATTATCGTCGCATTTCTCGTAGGGCTTCGCCATCAAACATTAAACTGGATTATGGCAGGTGCCGCTACCATCCACATCCTTGGTCTCATGTTAATCACCGTTGCCTGGGTTTGGATTATGAATGATGAAACTATACTTGAAGAAGTCATAGGGGTTTTCCAAGAAACAGAAGTAGTCTATACAACAGGTACATATCTCGAACAAGTTCAATTCAGACTCTCCGGTTTTATCGGATTACGCTTTGAAGCAATCGCCATTATCTGTATGAATTTGTTTCTTTATCTTTTAGGGATTCGCTTATATCGCGCCGGCGCATTTAGCCAGGACGAAAAGGGACGTGCGATCCGTAAACGATTGATGGTATGGGGACTCGGACTAGGCATTCCATTAAATGCACTTGTCTTTGTACCCGGTAACATCTTTGACCTAGCTAGTCGCTATCTCTTCGCCCCCGTGCTATCACTTGGATACATCGGACTCCTTGCCTTTTTATTAGAAAAAAATGTGTTAAAGTGGATCCTTGCACGCTTTGAAATGATCGGCAAAACAGCCTTAAGCTGTTATGTCCTGCAAAATATCTTAGGCTCTATCCTTTTTTACAGCTGGGGATTTGGCCTCGCACCCGTCGTAAATGTATATCAAGTACTAGGGGCCTGGGTACTAATCACAGCCATCATGATGATTGTCGCTCAGTTGTTCGTAAACTATTTTGGCGTAGGACCGCTAGAATGGATCTGGAGAAAATGTTCGAACGCGCCTTTTAAGAAAGTGGGCTGAGGTGGGAATTAAGAGGCTCCTTCATGATGTCATGAAGGAGCTTTTTGTGTGGTTATTGTTGATTCCGTGCTCTCTTTGTTGATTCTCTGTTCTCTCCGTCGATTTCGTGCTCTCTTCGTCGATTCCCTGTTCTCTCCGTCGATTCCGCGCTCTCTTCGTTGATTCCCTGCTCTCTTCGTCGATTCCCTGTTCTCTCCGTCGATTCCGCGCTCTCTTCGTTGATTCCCTGCTCTCTTAGTCAAGTCCATATGTATGTGTAAATTCCGACCACAGAGTACTGTTTTCGTTTGTTTTTATCTTTTGTTTTTTGGAGGAGGGGGAAGGGCCCTTCCCCCTCCTCCAAAAAACGGCCGTTCTCATGACGATGGATTGACACTGTCTTTAAAGATTAACTGACGTTTTTTCATGGAGTCGGCTTCATCCATCAAGACCGCTCCGATGAGTCGGAAAGCCGACTGGGTATTTGGAAAAATACGAATAACCCTTTCTCTTCTTCGAATTTCTTGATTCAATCTCTCGATTGAATTCGTTGTTCTTAAGAACACATGATAATGATGAGGTTCATTCATGTATTGAATCGAATCATCAAATCCTTCTTCCAGCTTCACGATGGCCTTCTCTAATTTGGGATGGTCTGCATATTTGGATAGAAATTGATCTTTGAATAGGCGTGCATCTTTTGGGTTGATGGCTTGAAAGATTCGCTTAAGATCCAGCTTAACCTCATCCATATGATTCTTTGGAAGGGACTGAATGATATTTTTTTTGAAATGAACCGTGCAGCGTTGTCAAGCTGTACCGATAAATTCTTTTTGAATGGCTTTTCTTAATCCAGCGTGCGCATCTGAAATCACTAATTTTGGAGACTGTAGACCTCTACCTTTTAATTGATCAAAGAACGCTTTCCACGCCTCAAAACTCTCTTCATGACTTACGTTCAAACCTAGAATCTCGCGGCTGTGATTTTCATTAATCGCCGTGGCAATATAGACAGCTTTAGATACGACTTTATGGTGTTCACGCACCTTAATGTACATCGCATCTACAAACACATACGGATAATATTCGGTGTTAAGAGGACGTTCAGCCCACTCACGAACGATGGGATCTAGCTTCTTGGTTAGAGAAGAAACAAAAGATTTAGAGACGGTTTCTCCACAAAGCTCTTGAACGATATGATTCACTCTGCGAGTAGAAACTCCGTTGACGAACATCTCAAGCATCGACATGATGAATGATTGATCGCAACGCAGATATTTCTCAAAGATAGACGGTGAGAACTCTCCACTTCGAGTGCGAGGAACACGGAGTTTAACACGTCCAATTTGATACATCATCTCCCGCTCATAGTAGCCATTACGATAGTCCTTTCGAAGATCTGAGCGTTCATAGTGATCCACTTGGAGATAATCATCTCGTTCTTTTTCCATGTATTCATTTAAAATTAAAACAATCATGGACTTCATAACAGGTTCAATGGAAGAATTCATCACCGATTCTTTTAAGGTATCCATATTTAGGTTAAACTGAAATTGAGTCATCATCATTCTCCTTCACGTTTTGTTTTTATGGGTAAAAACATTGTGGTCGGATTGATGATGGCTTATTCTCTTTTACACAATTATATGGACTTAATCGCTCTCTTCGTCGATTCCCTGTTCTCTCCGTCGATTCCGCGCTCTCTCCGTCGATTCCGTGCTCTCTCCGTCGATTCCGTGCTCTCTCCGTCGATTCCACGCTCTCTTCGTCGATTCCCTGCTCTCTTCGTCGATTCCGTGCTCTCTTCGTTGATTCCGTGCTCTCTCCGTCGATTCCGTGCTCTCTCCGTCGATTCCGTGCTCTCTTCAGCGCCTCCATGCTCTTCCCCTAAACTATATACTCCTCAAAAATTCTTCACTGCGCTCATGCAAACTCCTCCAAAAAACCAAGCAGCTCCTCCCACGAATCCGTTGTCGCTTCTGCATTCGCCGCTTTGGTCCCTCCAAAATCCATGATCATTCGACTCCCCACATGCATAAGCACATTTGCGGGCATTCCAGGTAGTGCGTAAGGGAAAGCGAGAAAATGTCCAGCTTCCTCATAATGGAGTTCGCGTGTCTCTGTCTCCGTTTTCTCAGCAATCTGTCTCGCAAATTTCTCTGAGGGCCACACTTGATCCTGACCACCGGCAATAAGAAGAACAGGAGCTTTGATTCGTTCTACCTCTATTCGACTCGGTTCTGCTTTTTCAGGCTTAGACAAACTGTTCTCCCAAATGGATAAAAACGAAATGGGTTTACGCTTAATCATTCCACCAAGCATCGAGAACATTTGTGAAGGTCGATATTTAAAGGTGAGGTACGATAAATCCTTCCCTCCCAGTGTCCAAGAAGGGATAGGGGCATAGATTGTATTTTTCAATCCCGAGGTCACGTATGCACCTGGTGCTCCAGCCACAACGGCCTTAAACTCATCCGGATAAACGGAGGCGAGTACCAGCGCCGCTTCTGCTCCTCTGGAGTAACCGATTAGTGTCACACCCTCTACACCAAATCGTCCCTTCACCCACTGAATGGCTCCATCGAAATATTCTAGAGGAATCTGGTCCAGATCTTTTGGCACACCCTCTTGACCAAAATAAGCTAAAGCAAACACGTTGTACCCTTTTGTAGCGAGTAGCGCGGCCGCATGCTCTTGAATTTCACCATCGGATCCCCCTAAAACAACCACAACAGGCTTTGCTGGCTCCTGCTCATGGTAAAAAAGTGTACCGACAACGCCTTCTTCAAGAATAACCTCCCTCATTACATCTTCCCGCCCAAACGCTCGTACAGTTGTTACCTGACCTACCTCTTCTCCATCACGCTTCAATGTCCACTTCATTTTAAGCTCAGACGCATCCGATTTATAAAAATAATCACCATGTACCTCTCCGACTTTTTCTGCAGACCAAAACAACCCTTCCACATCTAGTTCGGGAAGGGTTTGTTCACCACTTTCGTTTGTTTTAATGCTTACTGTTGATTTAAACTCATTTTCCTTTTGGTCAGTCAGGCTCAGTTCAACTTTAAGCGTCTCACAAGGCGTACAGCCAGTCACTGTAATGGTTGTTAATTCATCAATTAAACCGTGCATGGGCGAGACATGAATAGCTGGTTTATTCTGCATCTATTACTCCTTTCTCATTAAACAGTTCCTTTAAGCTCGAGGTTTCGTCTTCAAGCAACGTATAATATACTTCAGTTCCATCCTCTGTTCGTTCCATTAAGATGGCTTCGATTGTCTCTTCATCTAACCATAGAAACATGGGATTAACTTCTTGTTCAATAAGATCTAATCGGTAAGATGCAGGCTCAATATCAAGAATACCATCCATCTTTTTAGCTGATTGCAGGATAGACATCATCTCATCTATGTCTTCCTTCTCTGTCCATTCTACAATAGGTTCATCTTCAAGCTGTTCATAATCAACCAATTCATACAGCTTAATTTCCTGTACTCCGTGATTGGGTTGCTGTTGTTGGTTACATGCCCCTAATACGCCTATGATTAAAAATAGAACAACTGCCATCATACTCTTCTTCATTATTTTCCTCGCTTTACTATTCGTTTAAGGCTCGCTGATACCCATTGCTAACAATAACAAGAACGTATTAGCAAGTACAGCGCCATTCCCCAAGAAACCAATAATCAAATAAACATATCTTTTCGAAAGAATGGCAGATACAATGGCGAGTACTATTCCAAGCAGAGAAAGGACTCCACCAAGGCTGATAACGAAATAGATATCTACATCAGGACCTCTCAGCACAAAGAAACTAATCACATAGAAAACAATACAAATAAGTGACCCAATTCCACACCATCTTCCTACTCCTTGTTTATTCAAGATTCCGCCTCCCGTTATGTGCTAGACTCAACCGCCAACATAACAAAAAATAATAATCCACTGATCATTAGCATGAAACTATTGCCAACGACACCTATAACAAATAGCTTAGAACGTTTTGATTCTTTCCCAGAATAAATGGCGAGTGTGATACCCGTGATGGATAATGCAGCAAATAAGATTATTTCTATATAAATGCCCGCATCTGCAATTAATTGAGTATAAAAAATGGTCATACTAATAAGCATTAAAGCGATTGATCCTAATGCTAAGCGTTTTCCACGCGTTTCTTGTGTATTTTCTCTTTCCATCCTTTGTATCCCCCTTTTTCTTAGAGAACTTCTCGAAACGGTCTTCAAAATCCTTTAATAAATTTAATCGAATCAAAACCATTAAAAAGATATAGAAGCTTCGTCTTCTATACCTTTTCAAATTAAACTATAAGTTTATAGTTTTCGTTGCGATTGTTGCTTGGAATGCCTGATCATGCTCAACAAAGACCATTGTTACATTAAAGGTCTGGAGAAGTTCTTCAATTTGCGTACGCGAATAAATATCTATAAAATTGAGCGGTTCATCCCAAATGTACAAATGTGCTTTCTCACATAAGCTTTTTGCTATAAGTAGCTTTTTCTTTTGTCCACCGGAATAACTTGATATTTCTTTTTCAAATTGATTTCTGTCAAAGTCCATTTTACGTAAAATCGATTTAAATAAGGACTCATCTATCTGACTTTCTTGGATAAAGTCAGATAATAAACCTTTTAATTGAGAAGTGTCCTGTTGAACATATGAAACCACAAGACCTGAACCTATACTTATCGTACCCTTATGTTGAATTGGTTCTCCGAGTATTAACTTTAGGATACTACTTTTTCCACTACCATTCTTACCATCAAGTACAACTCGATCACCTTGTTCAACTTTGAAACTAATTGGCTCATTCACTACTTCTCCATCATACATAACTGATACATCTGTTAAGTGTATCAATTCTTTCGATTTAAATTGTAATGGTTTCAACTTTAGAGACTCTGATTTTTCCACGTTTTTTAGAAGCCTTGACTTTTCCTCTAACGCTTTCTCTTGTCTTGATTCAATATTTTTTGAACGTTTCATCATTTTTGCAGCTTTATGTCCTACGAACCCTTTGTCTAATTTAGAACCCGAATTGGTAGTACCGTTTTTAGAGGCTTCCACCTGATTAGACCAACTTGCTGAACGTTTTGATGATCGTTTTAATCTACCAATATCTTTCTGTAAACGTTCGTTTGTCGATTCCTCATGTTCCTGTTTCCTATCAAAATTTAACTTCCAGGAAGAATAATTTCCGCTTTGGATATCTATATTCGTTCTGTTTATTGATAAGATATGGTCCACACATCCATCTAGAACGTTTCGATCATGTGAAATCAAAATAAAACCTTTTTTTCTTTTAAGATAATCAGATACTATTATACGTGCATGCGTATCTAAGTGATTGGTCGGCTCATCAATTAATAAAAATTGATCCTCAATTAAAAAAAGCGCTGCCAATAAAACCTTAGTTTGTTCTCCATTTGACAATGTTTCAAATGGTCGGTACATCACTTCCGCATCGACATTTAAATAAGAAATCTCTTTAAGGAATTGCCAATCTTCTGCTTGAGGGCAAATCTCTTCTAAGATCTCATGTGTAAACTTCCTTTTATTCGGAATAGGTTGAGGAAAGTAATTAAATTCTACTGTTGAACTAATTTTCCCGCTATATTCATACTTACCTAATAATAAGTTGAAAAAGGTCGTTTTCCCACGTCCATTACGACCTATAAAACCTAGCTTCCAATCTGTATCTATGTGAAAACTAACATCTTCAAAAATATTGTCGAAGCTATTTGGGTATGAAAAAGTAAGATTTTGCACTTGAATCATTGACATGTTTGTTCCTCCTTTGTACATCTCTCTTTTCTTTTATACAAGGTCGGCACATCCATCAATTCTTAAGATACTCCGCATAAACTTGATGGATACTAACGACTTATACGGAGTTTGTCATGTGTAACCAACGTATCTAAACTCATATCAACTCTCCTTTAATAAGAATGGGGATACTACCTTACAATGCGAAAAAAAATCCTTCCAATAAAAAATTGAAAGGATTAGTCGTTTGCGTGCTACTTGTATTTTATACACCCTTATTATCATATAACATTATAAAAAAGGTTAAAGCTGAATGTATAACAATGAATAGACTAATCCTATATTTTAATAATCAAACAGATTCGTTTTGAATAAAATATAGATTAGTTAATCATTTTATAAAATCAGCCCTCTCATATTGTTTCCACTATAATAACAGTTTCTAATAAGAAATTCAAATCTATGCTACTTCACACCATGTGTGAAATGCAAATGTACAAAAAAAGAGTTGAACCATTATTCGGCCAACTCTTCCACACTATCTTATTTATTTTTTTGATCCTTTAAAGTCGAATACGCTAGCATCCCTAAACTAAATACAATGACGCCCATGATGAGCCACATAAATAGATCAAGTAAATCCATTGTATCACCTCTTTTCTATAGGGTTGATGCTACTGAACACATTCAAAGCTATACTCATTTGACATCTTCCACCAGGCCTTCTGAGGTTCTCCACCCATTCCACCTACATCACCAGAATCAATGGAAGGCGTGCCACCCATGTCATAGCAGCGATTAATCAAGTTTTGTTTCTCTTGGTGAGTCATATACTTTGAAGAAAAATACAATGCTGCCCCTGTAAAGAGCCCAATTACCGCAATTCCTCCCCAAATGATGGCCGGAGCCACTTGTGTTGAAACATCTCCAGAGTTAGGTGTAGCATAGTTAATCATCTCTTGTATTTGGTCATCTGTTAACTGATCGAGTCGCTCTTGAATGAGCGTGAATTCTTCATCTGTAAACGAGTAAAGTTCTAATGCTTTCTCTTGATCAATGTGTGCCGTTCTTGAATTTGTGTCTACATATACACTACTTTCTAATGCTTCAAGAGCCTCTGGCGGGAATTGCAACGGCTCCTCGTCTGTTGCTGCATTGGCCTGCCCTGCTGGAAATACTAATGAGGCAACCAGCATTAATGCACTCATCATGGATAGAAAACTCATCCTGTTCATCATCTAAAACCTCCTAAAAGTTTGAAAATGATCTACACATAAAATGGTAAGGGGATCTGGAATTCTTTTGAAGTGTCGAACGAAGCGAGATCTCTGTAGCCTTTTTTAACCATAGATCGGTAAAAATGTTCAAGATCTTAGCAAAAAATAGCAAGTTCACATTGCAATGGATTCTCTTACTTTAAAAAACCAGCTGATACGTTCATATCAGCTGGTCTGGTCTTCATTAATTATTGATTTTCTTGAATTAATCCTTCAATAATCGTTTCGTTTTTCGTTTTAGTTAAGGAGTAAAGCATGGCTAGCCCAACAATCACAAAGACACCTATGATTACGCCTAGAATATGAAGCCAAGGAATCGTGAAGCTGTACGAGAAAGCATACTGAGTTTGGCGATAAATCATGTACATAACCAAAATGCTTAGTGGCAACCCATAGAGAAGAGCCTTCACCCCGTAAAAAGCACTCTCAAACATCATCATCTTTTTAAACGATTTGTTTGTCAATCCAACCGACCGTAGCATGGCGAATTCTCGCTTACGCAGAGCAACCCCTGTTGAGATCGTGTTCAGGATATTTGCCAAGGAAATCAGCGTGATTAATGTGACAAACCCATAGGTGAATACGGATATGACGGCAATCATTTGCTCGCCTTGTGTTCTTTGATCGTATAAATTATTTATTGAACGATTTGAAAGCTCTGAAAGCGTTTGTTCCGTAGCCATTGGATCATCACTTTTTACGTACATCAAGTTATCCTCTGCTTCCAAATCTGATTCATTAAGTATTGCTTCAAATGTTTCGTTGGAAACAAAAATGTTTACGGATCCTAAATAAGCGTTATAACTTCCCATTGGTGTTTTGTCCGTTAAGGCTGTGACTGTCAGCGTAGGTAACTCTTTTGTCTCTTCTGTATCCCAATTGGTTTCTACGATATTTAACGAATCATTGATGTTTGTGATAATTGATTTTGTACGAACATATTTACTTTGTTCGAAATCCTCATACGTAATGGTATCAAGCACGATTGCAGACATCGACTCATCATCCCAATTATCAGGAATTTGTGCACCATCCACATATTCATCTAAGCTATCTTTATCAATTGAGGTAATTTTGGCATAATACCTATACTGTCCATCATCCATTCGGTCGTAACCACCAGATTCAAGTAGTTCAGGTGCCACTTCTGATTCATCCAAATACAAGGAGACATTCATTTCTCGTTGAGTTAAAACGTCTGTTACCTCTGCAGAGTCTTCCATACTCTCTCTTAGTTCACTCACCGATTCAGCATCATCTGAATAAATCTCCAAGTCATAACTCACAGCATCTCCAGACTCAGCGATCTGATAGGACTGCTTTAGACTATCAGTGAAAAAAGAGACACTTAAAAACAGAACAATACTGACGATGAGAGAAAGTACCGTCACATGATATCTTTTTTTGTTACGCTTTAGATTCTTAAGTCCGAGTTCAGCTTCAATGCCAAACAGTCGTCGAACTAATTTGGACGTACGAATCGTTTTATTTTTAAGCTTAATATCGTGTGTTTGCCTGATCGCATCCATCGCCGTAATTCTAGACGCGCGGAGCGCAGGAAACCAAGTAGATATAAAGATCGTTAATGCAGACAACAGAATGGTGATTAGAATGGAAAAAGGAGTAACCGTTAAGCTTAGCTGCTGATCTAGCCCAATGGAATCTAACATCGGATTAATCGCTAAAAACGTAATACCTATTCCAACAATCCCAGCAACAATCCCAATTGGAACACTTATTACTCCAATTATGGCCCCCTCAAAAAAGACGGAGTTACGCTTCTGACGTTTTGTTGCTCCAACACTTGAAAGCATTCCTAAGTATCTTGAACGCTCTGAAACTGAAATCGCAAATGCATTAAAAATCAATGCAACGGATCCCGCAATAATCACAACTATAATGACCCCTAACATTCCATTCATCGTTCGGTCGATACTGTCACTTGCTGTTATTCCTGAATGACGCAGAAGATCACTATTGTACTGCACATTTGTGATACCAAGCATATCTGAGAGTTCATCAGCATGGTCATAGATGGATCGATCAGGTTTGTCTACATACACAAAGCTATCCACTGGATAGTGCTCATCACTTTCATCAATATACGAAAGCACCATATATCCTGGCGTCCAGCCCCATTCCCAGTTCGGTTGTTCAAAGAAACCTACGATTGTGTAGGATGCGTCTTCCACTTCAATGAGTGTTTCGTTCAAATTGCCTTCGTCATCCTGCTCCAGCCAATTTTCACTTGTCAATAAACCGTCCTGTGGCTCTGCCCATTCTGCATCAGTGAATCGTTTTCCAGTGGCAAGTGTCACTTCATCTCCAATGGACCACGTAACTTCTTCATCTAAAGACGAGCTTACGATCAATTCATTTTCGGTCTTAGGCAGGCGCCCTTCTAGCAACTGCACATCAAATTGGGTGAAGGCTTCATCGTTCATTCCTCTTACCCAAATATATGGTTTAAAACTACTCATTGAATCATCAAGCTCCGCATATCCGCGACCTTGAATCAGTGACAGTGAGTCTGTTTGCTCATCCTGAAGAAGACTATCAATTTGATCGGTTGTAAGATCTTTATAGGAAACATGCCAATTCCCGTTATTCTCAATTGCTTCTTTTTTTAATAAGTCCGCATAAGACACACCAATCGTCACTACTGCCATAATCATCGCTGCTGAGATAATGGTTCCGAGGATTGTCACCAATGTTCGTTTTTTGTTTTCTTTTAAATGACGAATCGTCAGCTTATTCACAATGTTCATGGCCGAATGACCTCATCACTAGCAACCTTGCCATCCTCAATTGTAATGACACGATCTGCCTGTAGGGCAATCCGATCATCATGCGTAATCATAATTAAGGTTTGTTTGTACGTTCGGTTAAATCGTTTCAGAAGATCAATAATTTCTTTACTGTTTTTACTATCAAGATTTCCAGTCGGCTCATCAGCTAACATAATTGAAGGGTGACTGATCAACGCACGTCCAATAGAGACCCGCTGTTGTTGACCTCCTGATAATTGATTCGGTAAATGGGTTAATCGACTATCTAGGCCAAGCTGACCAATCAAGTCCGTGAAGTGCTGCTGATCTACCTTGTGCTCATCTAGTAAGAGAGGCAACGTTAAATTTTCCTCTACCGTTAAGATCGGAATTAAATTATAAAATTGATAAATGAGTCCAATCTGACGTCGTCTAAAGATCGCCAGCTGCGTTTCGTTTAGATCATAGATATTCGTTTGATCAATCAACACATTCCCACTTGAAGGACGATCCACCCCGCCAAGCAAGTGTAGGAGCGTAGACTTACCAGATCCAGAGGGACCAATAATTGCTACGAATTCTCCCTTATTCACAGTAAATGAGACGTTATCCAATGCCTTAACAGCTGTTTCTCCCTTGCCATACACTTTAGATAGGTTTTCAACCTTTACTAATTCCATATAATTCCCTCCAGCAGTTGATATCCTAAGTGTACAAAGAGAAGATGACGCTTTAATGACTCACCAGGTGACAATTCAGTCACTTTCGATTGTTCTTATAAAACGTGATGCGAAACACCGTGCCCTCTCCTTCTTTACTTTGAACATCAATCTCTCCATTTTGGCTTTTTATGATCTGTTGAACCAAGGCCAAACCAATGCCTACACTTCCTTCTTTTGCATGTGTTCCTTTGTAAAATCGTTGAAAAATATAAGGAAGCTCCTGCTTTGGAATGCCACTTCCGCTATCTGCAATTTGAATTTCCGTAAATAAAATGTTACTTGTATAGGAAATTGTTAGCTTTCCACCCGGTTGCGTATGCTCCACTGCATTCTTTAACACATTCCCGATTGCTTCCATACTCCATTGAAAATCTCCGACATATTGAACATTTGTCTCTCCTTCAATCTGAACATGAATCTCTTTTAACTCAATAGGGATCAGCAAGGGTTGAAGCGAACGTTCAATTAGGTCCGTCACTAAAACCTTCTCCCTCTTAAACGCAATCCCCCCGGCATCCATCTTTGAAAGCTTTAACAGTGAGGTCACTAACCATTCCATTCGTTCAAGTTGGACAAGCTGATGACGGGCAAACTCACGCCTTTTGTTATCACTTACTTCTGGCTCATACATAAGATCAGCCATAACAGTCATAGACGTAAGAGGTGTTTTTAACTGATGTGAAATGTCTGAGATCGCATCGGTTAGCTTATTCTTTTCTCCTTTTAAATCATCACTTTGCTCAGCAAGCATTCGTGTCACTCGGTAGATATCGTTTTTGAGTATACTCAGCTCCCCCTCCTCGTTATCTCGGATATCAAGCGTTTCACTCCCTGCAGCAATACTGCGCACATATTCGGACAGCCGCTCAATATCCTTATACCGCCTATTTGTGAAAACAAAAAAACCTCCTACTATAAGAATAGAAGGGATGAGAACTAGCCAAACAGCAGGAGCCTGGAGAAGCATTGCACAAAGCAAACCACCGCCAATAACCAAAGCGAAATAAAACAGTAAACCCTTTACTTCTCTATGGCGTAGCATGGCTATCACCTGCCTTGTAACCTAGTCCACGAACTGTTTGAATCATCTCAGGCTGATGCGGATCATCTTCAAGCTTTTCTCTAAGTCTCTTTATATAAACAGTTAACGTATTATCATTTACAAACTCTCCACCCACATCCCAAATCCGGTCCAAAAGCTGTGCACGCGAGAGAACCTGTCCAGGATGCGCAGCAAAAATCATGAGCAACCGATATTCCAGAGCAGTCAGCACAATTTCCTGACCACGTTTGTATACTTTTGCTTCTAATGTATGGACTTCAATGGGTCCTATGGATAAGGTATTTGATTGCGGCGAGGATGTTTGCTTGGAATACCGTCTTAGAACAGACTTAATCCGCGAGGTAAGCTCTCTCACTCGAAAGGGCTTCGTGATATAGTCGTCGGCTCCCATATCAAGCCCCATCACCACATTCACTTCTTCATCCATTGCTGTTAAGAAAATAACAGGAAGATCTGCCTTCCCTTTGACGAGCTGACAAAGCTCATACCCGCTTCCATCAGGGAGCGTCAAGTCTAGTAAGCAAAGTGTAATCGACTCAAGTTCCTGCTCAATAACCTGCTTCGCCGCTTTTGTATTCTCACATAACCGAACATCATAGCCTTCTTGTTTTAAAGAATAGCTTAGTCCTTCAGCAATGGCTCGGTCATCTTCTACAACTAGGATCGTCATGTGTGTCCCTCTTTCTGTACAGTACTCTCCCATTATTCTACTCACATTTTTGCGCTGCGTATACACTACGTTTAATACTTAGCTCAGATTTGACGAACACCAAAACGTATGGACAAGTCCATAAAAAAGAATGAGAGGCATCTGAAAAAAATGACCGTCCACTTCTCCTTCATAGGTATGTTGGATGTTGGTCGTACGCTCTGTGCTTCCAATTTGTTCTTCTTTTTTATCCAGAATAACCGCAGTCCGATCCATTTGAATCTTAAATGTAAATGTAGGATGACCCTCCAGATACACAACCACCTGGTGCGCTTTGAAAAAACCTTTTGGATATTCCGCTTCACCGATTGTCTGGTCATTCTTAAGAATCTCCCACTTCGTTTCACCCAAGAGTTTGATTTTCTTTTGTGAGATTGTATATGTATCCTGATTCCTATCATCGTAGGTACGAATGTTCACATCATAGATTGGATTACGTGTTTGTTTCGTAAAGAACCTCTCCATGGAGCCAATTTTAGCTTGTCCATCGTAAATTGAGAAGGAGTCGGTGGATCTCGCTATTGTTGGGGCGGTGTAACTAAAGTTCACTGTTAACCCTCCCACTCTTCCTCAAAACACATATACCAGTAATACGAGGGATCAAGCAGAGCAACAGCGCTTCTTGTTTCGGTCCAGTCCTCACTGTTCCCTTCAAATGCTTTGATTCTCTCAACCTGTTTTTTTCGATCCAATTCCCGATAAATCATAAGCACTTGCGATTTCTGATGTTTATTTAGAGTAAAAATTTTATTGTTTAATGAATCGATATCACCCAATGAATCTACGTATTGAATGCCTATCACATGTTCTGGACGATAACCTTCAGCTGACTCAGTAAAAAGCTTTTCAATTGTGTCCTCCGCCTTTTGAGGCAATGACTCACGCTCTAAGTGCAGTGAAAGGGAAACGTAATTTTCTTTATCTAATCGTGTATCCCATCTCCACCAGGATAAGTCCATTGGTCTTGAGCGACCGGTTAAATCATTTCGTTTGGAATCTTCCACATATGCATCAAAGCCTAGCCATTCACCTAAACGAGCAAAGTAATCTATCTCTCTGCTTGTGAACATTGAACGATTATGTAAGGAAGAAAGATTTAGCCTGCGAAAGTTTCGAACATAGCCTTCAAAGAAGGACATAAGTGGGTGCATTTGGTTAGCCAATAGTTACAACTCCTTTTTAAGAAAATGTTTTCTCATAGCACCTACATTCATGAACTCGCTCGTATCTGCTCTTCATCTGCTCAAGATTGTCTCCCGTATAATGAGCGAATCCTTGAATAAAGTGCAATCCTTTTGCCTTTACAGAGACTTGATCGTTATTGTCTATATAAACGTGGTAGTAGGAATCCACGTTCTGAAATCCGTTCCGTACATACCATTCACTCACCCACACGTCATCTCTTGTCCATGCCTCAAATCGATTAAGTCCCGTTTCTTTGGCCAATTTTTCTGCTTCTACTAGCAACTGATTACCAATACCTTTTCGCCGGTAGTCCGGATGTACGGCGATGTGCCAGATCATTCCGCCTAATCCTTCTCCTCTGGAGCATACTGTTTTTTCTGCGACTTCATATTCCACATCAATAAGTCCAACCACTTGATGATCTTCGATTGCCACCAACTCAATGGACGGATGCTCATACGTTTCTTTTTCCTTTAAAACATTGTCAAAATAAGCTGTATTTAGGAAGGCCAGAACCCTGCAACGAAGCCAGCTCTGTTCATCTGATGGTTGATATGGTCTGATTTCGATGTTCATTCAGCTCCTTTTAAGTTCAACACAGCAACAAGCTCTCCGTCTTCATCAACCTGCCCCGTTTCAACAAACCCACAAGAAGTGTACAATGCTCGCGCTACTTTATTATCTGCTTCATATGAGAGATAAATAGAATCAGCAGCACCTTTTGGAAATGTGCGAATATAGTCTATCGCCTCATGAGTAGCAAGCATCCCGTATCCCCTGCTTTGAAATTGTTTATCTAACATCAGTCTGGCAATGGTGTAACTTGGACCTCCTCCAAATTCATGCTCCTCGCTATACGTCATCATAATAAAGCCAATCATCGTATCACCCGCGTAAACTGCAAAAGGCATAACGGTTAGTTTCCCTTCTTCCAGGGCCACATATGCTTGCGCCAAGCTATATTCATTTGATCCAACAAAGGTTTTCTGATTATCTGCTACTTCAAGCTTCAAACATTGATCAAGGTTTTCCCAGGTAATTTTTTTAAAAGTAATCATTTCAGTTGATTCTCCAATCTTTCTAGTGCGTTATTAAGGTCTACATCCACTTCAACATGCTTAGGCGTCCAAGGTATATAAACATGAGGTTCAATCCCTTTGCCAGTCATACCCAATCCATCGTCAACTCGTGCTAACTTGGAGCTAGGATAGTGAAGAACATACCCTTCATCCCATTCTTGGCTCACCAAATTAGTGTAATCATTTACGCCAAGTGTGGGCCTTCCAATCACAGTTACTTTGGGTGACTTTTTGCACAGCTCAACAAAGGATTCTCCTGAGCTTGCACACTCTACATCAGTTAATACAACGACCGATTTTGGATACTCAGTTCCTTTTATAAACGTATCCGGTAAAAACGCGTCAAACTTAAATTCTACAAATCCTTTCCCACGATGCCTCGACCATTGATCCTGATAGGTTTCTAAGAACAATCGTGCGTTTGGATCTTCTACCTGCTCAAGATCAAGAGATAGATCACGCAGGGCACGCTCTGCATTTGCCTCTGTGCAATGATAAAGCATCCGATCCTCGGGTCCGCGAAGCTCCACTCCTTCTTCTGGCATTAGAAATGGCATGAGTGGGTAAAAGCTTGAATCACTTCCTCCTCCATTGTTTCGAACGTCAATAATCCAGTTTTCTGCTTGGGTGAGCTGCTCTTGATGCTCTAAGACCAATGTCATGATTGCATCTGGATTCGCGAAGTCGGAGAAGGTTAGAAGAAGTGTCTCTTCAGATACAGACTCCAGCGTATACGATGGTTGAGCGATGGATCTTTCCACCAATTGATAGGTAAAAGATTTTTGCGCTCCTTCTTTATCAATGATTTCACCGTAGGAATATCGCAATAAAACAGGTAACCAATTCTCTCTCTCCGCTTGAGATTCATGAAGCATGCGTTGATGAATTTTAAGTAGTTCAGTCACAGAATGGCCGCCCAATGAATAGATACTCATCCCTTTTTCCAAAAATGTATCTCCTAAAATGTCCGTTACAATTAAATGATCCTGATATCGTCTCACTCGAAAACCTGGATCTTTTTTTGCTTCTTTATGTATGGATGTATCGATAAATTGTATGTGATAATCATTAAAATCAAGTAGATAATCCCTAACACTATGTACAAACTCTTCTCTTGTTTGCTGATCTGCTCCTTGAATCAAGGTTTGAGGAAAATCCCAGCCCTTTTTGTCTTGTCCTCCTGCGTAATCATGCTGCATTGTATGCACAATGTCTCTTGCTATTTTTTCCATTATGTCACCTCCCTCCTACTATTCGACAAACCTAGGAGAATTCCTTTTCTCAAAACGTCTAAGAAAAGAGTTGACCTGAAATGCATTTCATACCTTATGCTCAAGATGCCACTAGTCGGCGAGATTCTTAGAGAAGCGTAACGACTAGTGGTTTTTACGTCGTTACTTAAGGTAAAATGAGGCTTAGTAAATGACGTAGGAGCTGTTTATTGTGACCAACATTCATGACATTGCTAAGATGGCTGGTGTTTCTGCTACAACGGTATCTAGAGTGTTAAATCATCATCCGCATGTGAATGAAGAAACCGTTAAAGCGGTGCAACGAGCCATTGATGAAACTGGCTATACAAAAAACATTCATGCGGTCCATTTAAAAAAGGGCAGAACAAATCTAATTGGGATCGTTGTGCCATTTATGGATCAAATCTATTTCAGTCAGCTCGTAGACGGGATTGCTAGAGCTGTTTCCAAAACAGACTGTCATTTGCTTATTATCCAAACGCAATACATTGAAGAAAAAGAGCTAGAAGCACTAGAGCTCTTAAAAACAAAGCAAATCGATTGTTTAATTTTTTGCTCTCGGAGTGTTCAGATGGATGTCTTACAAAGCTATAGTCAAAGCGGAAAAATGGTGGTGCTTGAGGATATTCAAGTCGAGGGGATTAGCTGTACCTACATGAATCACTATGACTCGTTTTATGCCGCCCTAGCGTTTTTGTATGCAAATGGGCATAAGCGGATCGGCATCTGTCTTAATAGAGAGAATAGTACAAGCAGCCTGCAACGTAAAAAAGCGTTTGCCGATTTCCTAAACGCACATCAGCTCCCATTTTTAGATGAAGACGTTGTGACGGATTGTTTATACCTTGAGGATGGCATCAATTTGGCCAATCAACTGATACAATCTGCTGCTCGACCAACCGCTTTTTTAGTAACAAATGACCAAGTAGCTGCTGGACTTTACACAACACTCGTTCGTGCAGGATGGAACGTTCCAAAGGACCTTGCGATTATTGGCTTTGACAATCAATCCATTTCCAAAGCCTTAGACATGACGACTGTACAGATCCCATTTAACAAAATTGGCGAACAGCTTATTAAGCAAGCATTGGAGTCTGAGGCAACAAGGCATGAAATTAAGCTTGAGCTCATTAAACGAGGAACCGTTTAAAATAGCATGAGGATGGCATAAAGTAACGCTCCTGCAACGAACATAAACCCACCAACCATCACAAAGCCATAAAGAAAACCCTTTGCCATCGCGAACAAATCAAGAGTCATTTCTTTTAGTATATTTAAAATTAACATGTTCCCCACTCCTTCTATTCGTACCCACCATTCGCTTCCGGTAGCTGCTGATACTCTGGTTTCGTTTGAATAATATTTATACGTATTTCATTTAAAACGGTTTCCCATTTTAATTGTTTCTGAAAATGACACGACGTGTTCCAACTAAGATCATAATCTTGCTCATTCATCGTCATTTTCAGCTCATATTTTTCATAAGGTTCCATACATGGAGGTCCTGAGCCCTTTGATACCTTAAACACATCGACCTCTCTAAACAAATTATAAATGTGTGAGAGTTCCTCATCCGTAAGAATCATTTCAGTCTCAGCCTTACCGTCAGCAACAAGATCCTTTGTAAACGTATGCTCATATGTATTAAGTTCGTTCGCGAGCATCACTCCATACTTAAGGGAAAAGGCAAAATCATCGGGCATTTGCTTAGGAAACGATTGATCACAGCCACTTACTATGAACAGGATAAGCAGAGGGAGACACCACTTTTTCATCAACTTTTTCCCTTCTATTATAAAATAAAGGAGAGCTTATTTTTGGATATAACTACTAATCTTGCAATTTTTGTTATGATCTTATTCATTCTAGTTTCCATCTTCCAATTCCTTCTTGCTTTTGGTTTTCCATTTGGTGAGTATGCCATGGGTGGCTACCATCGAACCTTGCCTAACAAGCTTCGCATAGTGAGTGTGGTAAACGGCATTGTACTACTTTTAATGGGGACAGTTTTTCTGATGAAAGCTGAGGTCTTAGACGCTCCAAGCTTCCTTCCCACTACGGTTCTAGTCTGGGTTTTCACAGGATTTCTTGCATTGAATACAGTAGGTAACCTGGCTTCTCAAAGCAAAAAGGAACGCATAGTGATGACACCATTGTCAGGACTGATGTTTGTCATGTGCTTGATTATTGCGTTGTCTTGATTTTCAGGCGGCGCCTCTTCATTTCAGCCTCATAGGTTAGTGCTCCATTAACTGCATTTGCATTTACATTTACCCACCCATTCTCATACTGATCTGAATCATCCCAAGGGAGGTATAATTCCCACAATCTCTGTTTCTTTTCACTCAATCCCAACACACTAACCACGTCTCTAAAATGTAATAGCCGACCAAAGATATGCGGACGATCTAACGTGCAGTTGCTTAGAGGATTATGAGTAAACATCCCTAAAGGTTGGGCTTCTGCTCGACTTTGGTAGACAAGCTCATTCTCACTTTCATAGGATAATTGCATGTGAAAATACATCGCTTCAAATTGAACGACCATTTCGTTATAGTTATTCTCATAACCCAACTTAGAAGCTATCATACACTTTGCCTCTAAGCGGAGTAAACGGCCAATCGGGATCACAATCTGTTCCACATTCTCAAATGACACTTCAATAAAAGCCGTCTCCTTACTAACCCAATCCTTAATCCACATTGGCTCTCTCACCTCACTACCTAAAAATATTCAATAAGATTCGCCTTTTTCCTCTTCATTTCTATTATGGTAAACTGTACGTACTAAAGACGAGAATGTAGGAGGCATAAACATGGCAGAACATAGCTTTCACCTAAAAGCCAACTGGCCAGGCTTACGTAATGATGTAGGAGAGATTGAATCAGGAAACCTTGTAACGAAAGTCTCGATCCCTCCTGAAATGGATGGACCCGGAGTTGGGACAAACCCCGACGAAATGCTGCTTGGCGCCGCAGCCACTTGTTACATCATCACGCTTGCTGCAATGATGGAACGCAGTAAATTAGATAAAACTTCGCTCACCATGGAATCCGAGGGAATTGTGGATGTCACAAAAGGCGTCATCACCTACAAAACAATCATACATAGACCACAAGTCGTGTTAACTGCAGAAGCCACAGAAAAGGACATTCAGCTTGCCCGCAAGCTTGCTGAAAAAGCAGAAACTTCTTGTATGATTAGTCGTGCCATTCAAGGAAACGTAGAAGTGAAGCTTGAAGCGAAGGTAGAGAAAGCAGAAAAATAGAGGAGGCTAATGACGATGAACATTACATTACTCGTATTTTTTCACTCGATTGATGACGCAAAGCAGGAGCTTATGAGCAAAACGTATCAATCAGACATCCGCCCGGTGGTCGGCGACATCATTCACGATCCCGGCTTCCACCCAAAATTTCATAACGGATATGAAGTGGCGAAGGTGACCATTGATTATTCTACTAATGAATGTCTTGCATCGCTGTCGCCATTGGTTGTGGAGCTGCATGAGATTTCATTTGATGAATACCAGGAGCATTTAGCTGAGCATGGGTGGAAGTCGGTTGAGCGGGAGAAATAGGCGTGGGGACACGATGTGGGTTTTGCGCATTCTCAACGTTTTTGAGCATCGACTGACCGGACCGAGCTTCTCCCAAAATTACTCTCGGCTTTCCAATTTCTTTTTCATCAACAGTCGCTGCCTCTCTCTCATTTCTTCAAACTTTAATTCTTTAAGCTCAACGACCTCTAACCAAATCATATATAGTAATGTAATTGGGGTACAAATGATAAAACTGACTGCTAAGGTCGTCACGATGTTTCCGATTAGACCGAAATAAGTAAAGATCACCTGTAAAAGCGTAAAGATCGTGACAGCGACGATTCCATATATCACGTATAACATGGCTCTTACTCCCCTCATCAACTTATGTTACTTCTTATTCCACAGCAAACGATTTATTCCTCTTCCACCAAAAAACAGCGCACCCTCAATTTAGGCACGCTGTCTCAATTAATCCTGTAATACTTCCTTCTGTTCTTCTACTTTAAATGCATCCAACAATGCACGAACTTCATCCGTAGACTTCGCATTCATAAGCTGATTTCTCAGCTCTCCCGCTCCGCGGAAATCACGAACGTAAATTTTAAAGAAGCGATGTAGCGGCTTGAATGCACGTGATTCAATTTCATGATACTGATCATGAAGATCTAGCTGCATTCTTAAAAGTCCTAGTAATTCCTCGCTTGTATGCTCTTTTGGTTCTTTTTCAAACGCATATGGGTTAGTGAAGATACCACGCCCAATCATGACACCATCAACACCGTACTTCTCAACAAGCTCCATCCCCACTTGACGGTTCGGTATGTCCCCATTGATTGTTAACAACGTGTCAGGCGCAATCTCGTCACGAAGCTTTTTAATTTCAGGAATTAGCTCCCAGTGCGCATCCACCTTACTCATCTCTTTACGCGTACGAAGATGGATAGACAGGTTCGCAATGTCTTGTTTTAAGACATGAGTTAACCAGTCACGCCACTCATCCACATACGTATAACCAATTCTTGTTTTTACGCTGACAGGTAGACCACCGGCTTTAGCCGCTTGGATCAACTCTGCTGCTACCTCAGGACGACGGATAAGGCCACTACCCTTTCCGTTTCCAGCGACATTCGCCACTGGGCATCCCATGTTTAAGTCGATTCCTTTGAAGCCCATCTCAGCCATACCGATACTCATCTGCTTAAAGTATTCAGGCTTGTCTCCCCAAATGTGCGCAACAATCGGCTGCTCATCTTCGGTAAAGGTCAAACGCCCGCGAACACTCTGCTTCCCGTCTGGATGACAGTAGCTCTCAGAGTTCGTGAACTCCGTAAAATACACATCTGGAGCAGCGGCCTGTGCGACAACATGACGGAACACAACATCCGTCACATCCTCCATCGGTGCTAATATAAAAAATGGCCGTGGTAAGTCACGCCAGAAATTTGTACTCATTGATTCATTCAGATCCTTTCATCTATGAAGCTGTGCATCAATCGATTGTATCAAACTCTCATAATCCTATCACAAAGCGGGTTTCACTAAAAGAACCCCGAATTCGATTTTACCGAAATCAGGGTGTGTCTCGCAAGTGTTTTTTAGATAGTGAAGGTTCTGTATGTTTACTTGTGTTCAATTCAAGAATTTTACGAACGACCTCTCTAGGCCTCACGTCTAATTCAGGTAAGTCATCTATAGGGATCCATAAAGGTACATACCGACCTTTTTCCTCTACCTTACTTATGTATTCAAGTCCACATCCTGTACCAAAAGTACCTGAAACAACCTCTGCTAAGTAAAAGTACTGAGTTCCCTGCCACTCAACAGTTTCTACAAGTTCTTTAATACGCACCTCTAAACCTAGCTCCTCAAATGCTTCTCTTACCGCAGCTACCTCTGGAGTTTCCTGTTCTTCAATTCCACCACCTGGAAACACATAGTAAGTACTTGGTCCTTTTATTCGTTTAATAAGAGCAACCTTGTGATCTTTCATGAGAACAATTGATCCACGATCTCTCATTGCCTCAGCTCCATTTTAATAAAATTCTTCAAATCAACATTATTTTTACATATAACTACCTTATCTCCATAATGATCTAATAGCTTTAATATCTCAGGCTTACTCTTGTTCTCAAAATAAGCGTTCCACTTAAACATGTTAATAAACATCTTAAAGGTTGGAGTATAATTGGCTTTCTCAATTCCTACTATTTGACGAATAAATCGTTTGATAATCCGATAATTCCTTTTCCCATAGGGTATGTCTAGAAATAAAATGAGGTCGGCCTGATCTAAACTGCCCTTGACCCATGTATGATGAACACCTTCTATAATCCATTTATCAAATTTCACAATGTTGTATAGTTGTCCATCTCTCTCTTCCACATTTCTTCTTATGTCTCTACTCCCTTCTACTCTTTCCCACACCATATTATCAAGTTCGTAATGTTGTATACCTGTTTGAATGGATAATTTCTTAGCAAAAGTTGTTTTGCCACTACCTACGGACCCAATGATGTGAATTTTACTAGGAAGGTCTTTCATATAATCCTCCTCTTGTTCTTTTTGTATTAAAAATACCACTCCGGAAACTTAAAGGAGTGGCATTCTTGATACACTTTTTTTACTTCTATTCTCTAGTTCGCCAACTCCATCTCCACCACACACTCCACATGCGTACTCTGCGGAAACATGTCCACCGGCTGCACTTTCTTTGTCTTATATCCACCTTCTTCAAGCACCTTCAGATCTCGTGCTAGTGTGGCAGGATTACAGCTCACATAGACAATTCGCTCTGGCTTCATTTGAAGCATGGTGTTGAGTAGCTTTTCGTCACAGCCTTTTCGTGGTGGGTCGACAACCATGACGTCTGGGCGGATGCCTTGGGCTGCCCACCATGGGATGACATTTTCGGCTTCGCCTACTGCGAAGTCGGTGTTTGTAAATCCGTTTAGTTCGGCGTTGCGCTTCGCATCGCTGATGGCTTCGGGAACAATTTCGACTCCATAGACATGTTTTGCTTGCTGGGCTAAGAACAGCGAGATGGTTCCGATGCCGCAGTATGCGTCGATCACGGTTTCTGAGCCAGTCAGGTTTGCGAACTCTAAGGTTTTATCGTATAAAACTTTGGTTTGCTCCGGGTTGACCTGATAAAAGGATCTGGCAGAGATCGCGAATTTAATATCCCCGATGGAGTCATAGATGTACTCTTCGCCCCAGAGAACTTTGGTTTTATCTCCAAAAATAACGTTTGTGCGTTTTGGATTGATGTTTTGAACAATCGACTTTACTGATGGAAAAGCTGAACGAATTTCTTCGATTAGGTTCTTTTTGTTTGGTAGAGCTTCATCGCGAGTAACGAAAACTACCATTAATTCGCCACTTTGACGACCATACCGAACAACCACATGTCTTAATGTGCCACGGTGTTTGTCTTCATCATATCCACGGATCCCATACTGGTTAGCTAGCTCTTTCACCTTTTGTACGATCTCATCGTTATGTTTGTTTTGAATGATACATTCTTCCATATCAACGATGCGATGGCTTCGTTCCTGGTAAAATCCTGCAATGACTTCTCCGTCACGTTCGCCGACTGGTACTTGTGATTTGTTGCGATAGCGCCAAGGCTCGTCCATTCCGAGTGTTGGAAGAACAGGAACGTCGGTAATTCCTCCTAATCGTTCTAAGGCATCCTGTACTTGCTTTTGCTTATAGCGCAGCTGACCAGCGTAGGTCATATGCTGCAGCTGACAGCCTCCACATTGGTCATAGATCGGACAGGGTGCCTCTGTCCGGTCAGGGCTTGGTTTATGAATCTTCATCAAACGTGCAAATCCATAGCCTTTACTTGTTTTTGTCACCTTCACTTCACAGGTTTCACCGGGCAGTGCTTTTGGGATGAACAATGTGTAGCCTTCATGCTTTGCAACCCCTGCTCCTTGGTGACTTAAGTCAGTGATTGTGACATCAAGTGTTTGATTCTTTTGTACGGGTGGTGTGATTTTACTCATCTATGTTAATTCCTTTGCTTCTAAATTTGATCGTATCGTTATTTTAGCATGAATGGAAATCCGTTGATATAGCATCGGTTTTCATTTCATTAATCGGAAACTTATGGATTTTTAAGAAGTTTCCTTTTTGAAAGCTTCTTCATTTCGACAGTACCTACAATACTACTTATCATGCCTATAACAATACTAGTCGTCACTACTTTAACCACATAATAAATCCCTGTTCCAGAAATACAATCGATAATGATGAAATTTCGTATGGTTGAACCTTCTATACTGTAAAACACGGTTTGATCCTTGCTGCTTTTTGACATCATTCCCCCTCCTTCCCACTATGGTATGTCGATGTAATTTGTCCAATAACAACCGATTTTGACATCAATTCATATAAGTCTAGCAACTTTACAAAGCTCTTCTTTTTATGTATGATCTGATACACAGACCGATCAGTCGGTATAATATAAAAAGGGTGATTAAAGTGACTAAAACAAAAAAGAACCTACTTGTTTTTCTGGAGAAACATCATTACAACCCCCTTGTGATGAAAAAAGCAGAAAAACTAGCTATGGCGTTTAATACAACGATAGATATTGTGATCATGTTTGATGTATATGAGGAAGATCAAGAAGACGAATTACAATTTATTAAAAGCGACTTAGAAAGCTTCTCAACTACTAGTCAATTGACTAAGAATATTTGGTTTGAAGAGTTAAGGAGTGAGTCTGATTATTTAAAGATCTTGAAGGAGAAATACAAGCTTAAAGCGTACTCACAATTACTTTCGGTAAACGAGGAAGAACATTTTCTAGATACCATGATTCATAGTTCTATGAGTCAAATGGTTCAAAAGCATTTTCCAGAAAGTGATTTGCATCTTCTTTCTATTAATCTATTACTATTCAAGAAAGACGAATTTGAATCTGGAAAATTTGCTTATTTGAATGAAGAGGTCAATGGTGATCTTACTTTAGTTTGTACTCATGAACCTAATGAGAATTCTGGACTCTATTTTAGAAGACTTTCAACTGATTTTGAGAACGGACTATTCCTAACCTCAATTAAAAATGGAACCGAGATTTATAAAATAGTCGATCGCGTCGCTATTGAGAAAATAAAGCTTGAACTATAAAATAAAATATACACCATATAGACCGATCAGTCGGTTTATTTTGAAAGGAATATTGATATGGAAACAAATACAAACCAGTCACTATTTAAAAATAGAACCTATGTATTAATCCTCTTGGCAGGGATTTTTGCGGTTATGGGCTTTAGCATGTTCTTAACAACAACCACATGGTATGTCGTCACCGAGCTGAACATGCCAAGTATGTTAGGCATTGTGTTAATAGCAGCAACTGTTCCAAGGTTAATTATGATTACGTATGGCGGAGTGCTAGCAGATCAATATAAGAAAACAACAATTATGTTTAGCACAAACTTAATTCAAGCCATTCTTATGTTCGTTATCTACTTGTTGATTGCGAATGATTCTATGACGTTATCCTTGTTGCTTGTTCTGGCTGCCTTATTTGGTATGCTAGATGCGTTTTTTGGCCCTGCCAGCTCCTCGATGGTACCTAAGATTGTTCCGAAGAGTCAGTTGCAACAAGCGAATGCGTACTTTCAAGGTGTTGATCAGGTTGCTTTTATCATTGGTCCCATCCTTGCTGGAGTCATAATGGAAACACGAGGCGTTTCCGATAGTTACTTTGTAGCAACGGTATTAATACTTGTTTCAGCTATTTTTGTCTTTCCACCATTAATTAAAGAAAAAGCTGTTGAATGGAGTCAGAAACAGAGTCCACTTAAAGAGTTAAAAGAAGGATTTCATTTTGTACGCTCTTCGGGATTTTTGGTAACTGGAATTCTTGTATTAGTCGTTTTAAATTTCTTTGTTTTTGGATCGTTGCATATTGCGATTCCATTACTAGTGGATGTACACGGTGGAAGCCCAATCAACTTAAGTTATATGGAAGTCAGCTTAGGTGTGGGTATGGTAGTAGGTACTCTCATACTGAGCTTTATAAAATTAAAAAGAAAAGGTTTTACTTCACTCATTGGTTTATTCTCTACCCTCATTTTCTTTTTGATATTTAGTATGCTTCCAAACTTAACGTTACTAACAATCCTCCTGTTTGTTATTGGTTTCTCAATGGCTTTTGTATTCATTCCTGTCTTTACACTTGCACAGGAAAATACTCAAGAACACTTAATGGGTAGAGTGATGAGCCTCATCTTTTTAGCGATGAATGGTTTTGATCCTATTGCCTATGGAATGGTGAGTGGTTTTGTGGCTACAGGACTCAACATACAGATCGTTCTCCTGGTGTCTAGTATCATTGGCCTTACTGCTACCGCCATTATTTACTGGAGAGGCAAAGAGTTTAAGCATATTAGTTAGCTAACAACAAGCTATGTCTAGTTATAGGCAGCCACATTTGATACGATAAGAATGTGGCTGTTAGTAAATGGACAAAAGCGAGGGACTGAGGTTAGGTGGACAAAAAGGTAAATTTGAAAGATAACATTATTTTAGCTGCTCGAGAGCTTTTTAACGCAAAAGGGTATTCTGAGACCTCTATGAGTGAAATAATAAAAAAAGCAAATACAAGTAAAGGCAACCTTTACTACCATTTTGAAAGTAAAGAGACTCTCTACCTCTCTATATTGGAAGAGGATTTGAATAAATGGCTAATGGATTGGCAGAAATACAACAAATCACAAGAGAAAAATAGTTTATATACATTCGCTAAGTTCTTTTCAACAAATAGTCTAAACAGTTTTTTCCATCAGGCAACAGAAGAGTTCTATGCTAGTACATTTAACTCTGAACAAACAACTTCGAGAATGAAAAAGATTGATGAGGCTTATTTAAACTTCTACGTAGAAATAGTTAAGGACTGCCAAGAAACTAATTTGATTGACCAGAAGGAAGATCCAAAAGTCTTAGGTTTTATTTTAATGTCCCAGTTTGTGAGTATAAATTTTAAAGAATACTACGGAAACGAGATCGACTCATATACTCTTCTTAGAAAAATGATTGATATTTTTCTAAACGGAGTTGGAACGTGAGAATATCAATAGAATAAAGAAGCAATCGTGTATATAGCCTACACGATTGCTTCTTTAGTTATTTAGCAAAGCGTTTAAAAAGCGTGACAAACGTTGTTAGTAGCCCTACAAAGAATAGAATTGAACCAATAACTATTATCTGCTGAATATGCATGGTTCTTCGCAGTTCCAACTCACTAAATTCAATACTTTCCTCAGGGAACTTGTTCATAAAACTGTTAATCCAACTATCTGCCATCCCCATCCCTAGGCTGGTACTAGATAAAATGAGTATTAACCCTACAACCGTTAGAACCACACTACCAAACATAAAGTACTTAAATATTTCTTTATTCATTCGTTCTCCCTCTTCCCTACCAACCCATTCGTTTCCGCAAAGAGGTGATATGAGCAATATGGTGATTGCCGTGCCAAGCATACATGCCGATCGCAGCAGATAGCTTCACTTCACCACTCTCCGGATGGATAAAGGTTCGGTCAAGCGCCGCTGAATCCAAAGAGTGCAATAGCTTTGCCCATCGCTCGTGTAATGAATCAAGCAAATTCAATGACACTTCTATCGCAAGCTTTGAGTCAGGGAGCTCTGCCCATCTATCTTCAAAATAAGGGCGTATCGTTGGTTCTTCCTCAGTAAGTGCCCATTTAAACCGAATATAAGAGTTCATATGACTATCAGGGATATGATGGACAACCTGCCTTAGAGTCCATCCATCTGGGCGATACGGTGTATCAAGCTGAGTATCCGATAATCCTTCTACTGCCTTCCTAACGTTTATCGGAGCCATCTCAATCTCTTTAATCCAATGAGTAATCTGATCTAAATGTATCACCGATGGTTCTGTAAACTGCCCAATTGGGTAACGAAGATCCATATGTTGTTCCTCCTCTTTCCTAAGCCTTTAACAGCTTTTCTCTTTCACTTTCAGTTAGTCTTGGACAGGTTTCGCAATAATCGTGACCAGTGGAAAGCTTAAATGCTAAGCAACAATGATTACGTAAATAAAAGGTCTCATTATCTGAGTACTTAAAATGGGTAAGTCGTTTATATTGATTTGGAATGAGTGAACTTTCATGAAGATGTTTTTCATCATGTAAAAGTACATTTACTTTATCATAGTTTAATTCGTTACTGTATCTCGTTTTTATTCTTAAGTAATAATTTAATACTTGATGCCACACCAGTGACCACATGATGTTCGTTTTACACCCTGTATATGTTGATACGGCATCTAAGATCTTTTCAACTTGAACAATTAAGTCCTGAAGAAAACTGCTGACCAAACGATCTCTTTCAGACAAACGTTTATAAATAAGAGGCTTAAGGTCACTCTCATTTATTCTGTAGGTGAATTGAGCTTGCCTAATGATATTAAAGTGAATAGAGCTAGGTACTATAGGGAGTTTAAGATCATATAAACTAACTGATATCATGGCAGCGGTCACAAGGACCGAGAACCGTTTTGCAAATAAAGAACCAACTACAATTTTAGGAGGGTTATCTAAAAGAGATGATTGTGTATCTAGGATCTCTTTTCGTTTGGCCGGGTCGACATAATCACTTAAGGTGTACGGATATGCCATTTCGGGATCGTGAGTAACAGATATATGAAACTGTTCAGATAAAAATTGTTTCGTCTCATCAGGTAGTATCATTTTCGATAACCTCCGTGAATCACTCGATGTCATTCAATATTTCATCGATGATCTGACCTCTTCCAATGGCACCCCACCCTTTAAGAAGCCAGTATGAATCCGTTGCATAGATCTGATCTTTTTGGGCGGCAGGAATTTGGTTCCATAGCTCGCTTTGCTTCATTTCTTCCACTGTGTCAGAGCTGTTCACATCACCTTCTAAAAAGATATAATCTGCGTCAATCTCAGGTATCGTTTCCAATGAAAGATCTTCACGTTGATCAACCGGCGTCATTTGCGATGGTGAAAAGGTTAACTCATTATATAAAAGTGTATTCATGGGGTGCCCGTTCTCGGCGTAGATTTGAACCATATCATCTCTTAGGCGCAGGTATGCAAGTTTACGATCCTCTAATGTCTCAATGATTTTTCTCGCATCTTCTGTTTTTTGACTTAACTCATCTATTTTCTTCTCTGCAAGATCCACTTTGTCATACATACCAGCTATCGCTAATAAATCTTCTGTCCAGAAATCAGGATCCTCATCATAATCAAGCCACTCATTACCAAGAACAATCGTAGGTGCGATTTGCTCTAATAGATTGTAGGTGTCATCTGGTGTTCTACTTTCAACAAGTATGACGTCTGGATTGAGTGATGTAATGGCTTCTAGATTAGGCTCATCTGCCGAACCAACTAATTGCACTCCTTCTAATTGATCTTCTAGATAAGCTGGGTAGTCTCCACCATATCGAGCCTCCACATTTACAGCATACGGTTTTTCATCAATTGTTAACATATGGTCGATGTATGTTGCTGATAATACAACGGCTTTTTCAATTTCTAAAGGAACGTCTGACTCTCCTTTAAGATGCGTGATTGTTTGTGTCTCTTCGACAGCCGTTGCACCTTGATCTTCTGCAACATCCTCTTGATTACTACACGCACCAATCATCGCTAAAGATCCGATTAAAGAAGTTAAAATCACTAAATTTGTTTTCCTGTTCATATTCTCCACCTCATAATGATAATAATTATCATTATCATGACTTATGAATACGATTCGATCAATAGACTTACTTGCATGTTTTGATGGACATTTTTTCTACAAGCATTATTGCTCGATCAAATGTGTATAGATAAACTCCAATGAATATTGATATCCTCTTGGTCCTAGGGTCTGATAGAACAAATCGTGAGCTTCTATGAGATTGCTCTTTTTATTTAAGCTACTTCTAAAATCTTTCATTCTCTGATGTGCCTCAACATTTGAATCAACCATGATAAAAATATAATCGGCAAGCACTGAGTTAAGCTCTTCCAATCCAAATTCTCGATGAGTCCCAGTAATAAGTTCAGAAGGATTAAGCTCTAAATCTTTGTATAATAAATGTCCCATTTGACTCGTTTCACCGTACATTCGGTACCCTTGAGGCCCTACCCTGATGAAACAAACCGTTTTTACACCTAATGTATCTTGTAAAATCCGTTTTACTTTCTCTTTTCTTTCTTCGAATTGTTCGATCCAATTCTCAGCTTGAACTTCACGCCCAAAAATAGAAGCCAATTCAACTAAGACTTCTTTGTAATTTCTATTTTGCTGAAGAATCATAATAGGAGCAATATGATCTAACTCAGTAGTTGGAATGAAGGATTCACTAGCTAATATGATATCTGGATTTGCATCTTTTAGTTTCATGTAGTTAGGGACCACACTATCAATTAAAATCCCGTGTTGACTATTATTAATCGTACGTTTTGAAACTCTTTGCTTATATGAAAGGGATGATACCGGATTAAGTCCAAGTACAGAGAGATGATCATCAAATCCGTAATAAACTGAAGCGATATTCAGGTTCTTCTTTTTCATGTAATGTGAAGGAGCTACGCCCTCTACTTTTTTAAATACTCTACTAAAGTAATATTCATCGGTATACCCTAAGTAAGCTGCAATGTCTTTCGCTTTCACTCTTGAGAACAATAATTGCTTTGCTAGCTTCATTCTTTTTTCCCTTAAATAGCTTGAAGGAGTGATATGATACGCTTGTTTAAATTGTTTACTAAATTGTGTGATGCTGTATCCAGAATATGACGCTAGAAATGACACGGTTAGGTTATCTGTAAAGTGTTTGTCCATATACAGTTTGACATCTTCCATTGATCGAAACGAAGTCATCTGTGCTTTCTTTTTTATATGGTGTAACAATTGACCTAGAACCTGTTTTATTTTCAACCGATTATGCTTCTCATACGTACTAAGAAAAAACAACCCATTAGACGCCAATCTTATATCAGCAGAAGGATCGACTATGATCGGATATGTAGGTGAAGTGATAACCCATTCCTTATTTTTCCTACTTATTTCAGCACAATGAAAGAAAATAGCTACACATTCAACAAAAGTATCCTCATCTGAATACCACATCACGTTCATACCAGGTGTAAGGATAAGTGAATCTCCACTTCCTATTGAAACCAGCTCTTGGTTGATGGTTAAATCACCACGTCCCTGCTTCATATAGATCATGCAATAACTATGCATCTTCCTCATATACGTTTGTTCGTTCCCAGTAAACGCAATCTGTTTTATGTGAACATTTGATAGATACAAATTATTTTTCATTGAAATCCCTTCTACATTCATAGCTACCCCCAGTACAAACCATGATGATAAATAGCTGAATCTATTTTATTATATATTTTTTTGATGATAAGAACATTTTTCTAGTCTAAATAAGATCAGTTTATTCAACTAATTGGGCGTATCATAGAAAATGAAAGGTATCAGATTAAAGGATGGATGGGATAACAATGAAGATGTCTACGATTGAATTTCATTTTAGTAATGGAATTAGGAAACAATCTCTAATCATTAATCAAAACAACGAGGAGTATACAACATTTTTAGGGAAACTTCCTACCCTCTTTTCATTTGAAGATCAGATCGGTGTGAACAAAATCAGCTATCCTAACAGAGATCTTTTGCTAATGACTGATAGTCACGAGTCTCAAGATCATGTGAATGTCCGCTATAAACATTTAAGCAAGATTATTGAATTAGGTTCATTTTCATTAAATAAACAGGAATGGAGACAAACGAAGGAACGTTTTCAAGTGTTAATTGATGTTGTAGAACCTGGTCATTGAGACACGAAGTGAACTGCCTTACGAAAAATTTGATAGTAAAAAACCTAACCTCTCAGCAGGACATGCGAGAGATTAGGCTTTGTGATATATGTTCATGTACAGAAATACTTATTTAATTGGGATCCAGATCTCCGAATATAAATCTGGACTGTTTGGATCCTCTTCCGTATATAATTCAAATTCTGGTGTACCGGCATGCTCATATCCAGTGGAAGTGAACGATTCGGAGAAGATTTGTTTCCACGCATTTTGCATTGCAGTAGGCATGGGTCCATGTACTTCAAAGACCGCCCACTTGGAAGCTGGAAGTTTTAAGCTTGCCATCCCTTCAGGTACCTTTCCAGCATGGGAGGTTGCCACCCAATATTCAAACACATTAGCCTTCTTCTGTTCCTCACTGACTTCTCCACAAACACCTAACACTCCTTTTACTACCCCATCATTCAATTGAAATAGCAACTCGCTTGTTCCATTTCCATTAACCTCTTCCCAAAATTCTGGAATACCTGCTACGTTTTCATCCTCCCCCACACTAGAAAATTCTCGCTTCACGCCAATAATTTGAAACTCACCTTTCTCTACTACGCTATACTTCATTGGTTCTGCCCCTTTCAAGGTTACCTGGATCATCAGGCGATTATAGGATTGCAGCTTCCCTTTATGCTTTCGTGCTTCACTTGGATTAAACCCGTGCTGTCTACGAAATGCTTTCGAAAAAGCCTCAGGAGTGTCATAGCCATATTTATAGGCAAGGTCAATAATCTTCGCGTCTGTAGTTAGTAGTTCTTTTCCGACCAATGTTAATCTCCGACGCCGTATGTAGTCACCAACCGTACATTCAGTCAGCACTGAAAAGGTTCGTTGGAAATGAAAAGGCGACACATTGGCTTGTTTAGCAATACTTTCTATTGTGATATCTTCCAGCATATTTTCTTCCATATACTCTATTGCCCTTTGTATTGACTCCACCCATGCCATGGCTTTCAACTCCTTAAAGTCATCTTAGCAACAAATAAAAAATGGATCCTGTCAATCTGTGCTTTGTTGTGGCAGCTAAGTATTTTCGATTTGAATTTAAAACTGAAACTTACCCTGATTCATCAGCAGCACTTCCTTTCCATCTTTCTGAACACCAATCACTTTCATATCTTCCGTACCAAAAGCTACATTGACATGCAAAATGGATGTGTTAAGTCCGGCTGCTTTCAATTCGTTTGTTGATAAATTATCACCATTTTTAAGGTTGGAAGGGGACGCATTTCCAATACCAATATGGCAGGCCGTATTCTCATCAAACAACGTGTTGTAAAAGAGAGTATCTAGTTGAGCAAGAGGCGATCGGTTAGAAACTAAGGCTATCTCACCCAGGTACCGGGAACCCTCCTCTGTCTCGATAAGACTTTGTAACACATCTTGTCCTGAGGTGGCATGGTAATGGTCAACTCTACCATTTTTAAAAGTGATGGACACATCTTCAATTATACGTTCACCATAGATTAATGGTTTAGAAGCTACTAGCTTGCCATTCACTTTATTCTTATGGGGGGCTGTAAACACTTCTTCAGTAGGAATGTTTGGAAAGAAAGGTACTCCCTCTTTATCTCTTACACAACCGCCAAGAAATAGATGATTTTTTGGCAGGCCAACCATTAAATCTGTCCCACGGCTATTTGTGAAATGCAGGGCTTTAAGCTGGGTTTCATTTAGAACCTTCTTTCTAGATTCAAATGCTTTATTATAATGTGTCCAGTCCTTTATTGGATCTTCTCCATCAGCCCTAGCTCCATGTAGCATCCGTTCCCATAACAGTTGAATGGCTTCTTCTCTAGGTAATTGAGGAAACACTTTATTTGCCCATACGAAGGAAGGTACGATTAGAATACACCATCGTATCTCATGTGATCTAATCTTTTTATGGTGTTCATATAATCTAGTACGGTATGCTTTCTCATATCGATTTATCCGTTCAGAGGCAACGCCTGTGAAGGCCTCGAAGTTTTCAGAACGAATATGAATATAGGCAGCCCCGGCTGCGTTCCATTCATTAAAGCGATCTACCTTCCAGTTAGGAATGTGATCGATCGCATGATCTGCTGCATGTAAATAAAACTCTTTTGTAGATTGTTCATCTGTCCAATCAATGATGACGTTTGAAGCACCCGATTCATACGCAAATCGTTGAATGAGTCGTGCGAACGTAACATGTTCTATATCGCTATGAATGATCACTAATTGATTCTTCTGTACGTTTACACCTAATTGAACAGCAAGCTCTGCATACTTTGCTAACTGTTTTTTGCTTACGTATTCATATATTTCGTTCAGCAATCATTCACACCTCCTACACGTATACTAATCTACCTTTATTATGTAATTTAATCTCAATCTATACAATACCACTCGTGGGGTGTAATGTGTTTTTTCTTTTTTTATTCGTTTGAGGGGCTTAATGTAAAATAAATACCCTCTTGCTATAATACGCTTAGAGGGTTTACATGTAATACTATGGTTTCTGTTCATAATTTTTGATTTACAATTTTTTATATCTGTACGTACAAAATATAGCATATACCAAGCTTAACAAGGTGATAAAGGGAACTGCGCCAGCACTAACATTGTATTCTAGCAGTTCCCTTCCCCTTATCAGAAGAAATAACGAACCACCAATGAAGCAAAAATAAAAGATCATACTTATAAAGAGATAAAATGACTTTTGCTGCTCCATTATTAGCATCTCCCCTCCTAAACTTAATACGCAATCCCCACACGCGCACGTACATAAGATGGATCCGTCAACTGATCATACGTAAATTGGGCTGTATCTTTAACCGAGATTTTCACTCCTTGATTTGGTAAAAAGTCCTTTTCTACTCGGTACTTCCCTATCCGTTCTCCATCAGGCAAGTAGGTTGGGCACACAATCGTCCAATCAAGATTCGATTGCTCGATAGTCTGATACGCTTTATGGTGTTCCTCGGCTGCACGAGTTGTTTTACGCTTGGAATCTGGTGACTGATAACGCAATAGCTCTGGATGGGTTCGACTTTGCAGGATACCTGCAGTGCCAATCGTGATGATCCGCTTGATTCCCTTTTCCTCCATCACTTGAAGGATAAGTGGCATACTTTCAGATAAGGTTGTTGTTCCATCTGTGTTTAGTGCACTAATCACTACGTCTACATCTGAGATTGCAGTGTGTAGGTCTCGTTTGTTTAGTACATCCCCTTGAACTACGTGTAGATGTTCATCCGTGCTTGTTAGTTTTTCTGGAGTCCGTACGAGTGCTGTCACTTGATGTTGATCTTCTAGAGCTAATTGGACTAATTCATTTCCAACTCGACCTGTTGCACCTAATATAACGATCTTCATGCTTCCACCTCTAAACCTAGCTTTTTCTCTTAAGATACGTGTACCCTGTTCACTCCGTATTCATTCTTAAAACAAATAAAACGACGAACAACCCAGTTCCACCAGATCGCTCGCCGCCTTTAACGTTTGTTTAATGCACCGCAGTTAATTGACATTTTTTTATATCTTGAATAAACGCTTCAACATGTTCTTTTTTCGTGGCGTAGCTTGTGCAGATTCGCACGACGCTCTGGGTATCATTAATCTTTTCCCAAATGGAGAAAGAATAGTGTTTGCCGAGCTCCGTTAACACCTCATTTGGCAAGATCGGAAATTGTTGATTGGTTTTAGAGTCATATCGTAAGGAGAATCCTCCTTCAACAAACGCTTCTCGGATTATTAACGCCATGTCCACGGCATGCTTGGAGATCCTAAGATATAAGCCATCTTCAAACAAGGTTTCAAACTGGATTCCAAGAAGTCTTCCTTTTGCCAGTAATCCGCCTCTTTGTTTGATTAGATAACGAAAATCCTTCTGCAAGCGTTCATTCGTAATGACAACTGCTTCACCAAATAATGCGCCTATTTTTGTTCCCCCTATGTAGAAAACATCACAGAGTCTGGCGATATCTTCTAACGTTAGGTCTGTACCTTCAGAGACTAAGCCATACCCAAGTCTTGCCCCATCCAGAAACAATGGCAAATCACATTCTTGGCATACTCGTTTTAATTCTTCAAGTTCTGACCTGCTATAGGTTGTTCCCATCTCAGTTGGATGTGAGATATAAACCATCCCAGGCTGTACCCTATGCTCAGGTGTCCCTAGGCTCATATGTGCGTCATATATCTCTTTCACTTGGCCCGCTTGGACTTTGCCATCTTCACTTGGCACCGTAAGAACCTTATGACCCGTGGATTCAATGGCTCCCGTCTCAAGACCGGCAATGTGTCCTGTAGTTGCAGAGACCACGCCTTGATGAGGACGTAGGATAGATGAGATGACCGTTGTATTTGTTTGAGTTCCACCAACCAAAAAGTGAACATCTGCATCATTGGCATTACACGCTTTTCTTATATCATTTCTAGCTTTCTCACAATGCTCATCGGTTCCATATCCAGCGGTTTGTTCTTCATTGGTCTCCACAATTCGTTTCAGAATTTTTTCGTGAGCACCTTCACTATAATCATTTTCAAATCGTATCATGAATCATTCTCCTCCAACCTTGGCTAAACACTCAATTGACTAGCACAGAAGCATGGAATTATTTTATGATTCCATTCTACCATGTATTCTCACAGAATAGACAAATGATTTGTTCTGTTTTTGTGGAAAAGTCATTTTTGAAAGTGCTTCCTTCGTTTTTGGAGCATCATTTGATCCTTTATTTTAGCTTTTATGGCATATTTTCTTTATCAATCAACTCGTACTCCTCTGTATAAGATCCTTTGGCCAGTACCCTTACAAAGGTTCCATTATCTAGAATTGTACTTGTGCTAAACACCACTCGTTTAGTCTCTCCCTCTTCATTTACACCTTGCAAACGATATTTGTATCGTCCATTATCGTCTGCCGGTGCCTCTTGAACCTCTACATACACATACTCTTGGGAAATGAGAGGATTAAACCGATCAAAGCTCTCGCGAAAGATAAAGTACAGGCTTGCTACTGCCACAATCAAAATCACAGCTGTTATCAACGCTTTTTTCATCATTTATTTTCCTTTCTATAAAGCACGCTTAACGATACGTTTGTAATATCCGATCGTGAAGAGTGCAAAGAGTAAGTAGATGACGATGTACACTGTCATACTAATGACTATTGGCGTCACCATACTTGTAGCCATTAGAACCGAACCGACATTTAACGCAAATGCAGCATGCATCAACCCAACAACAAGAGGAATCACATAGACAAAAACCTGTTTACGAATGATTCCCCGAAGAATGTCACTTACTTGAAATCCAAGCTGTCTCAATGTTCGGTAGTGGCTTGTTTCTTGTTCAGCTTCTGTCATTTGCTTAAAGTACAAGATACTACCCGTTGAAAGGATAAACACTAAGCCAAGTAAACCGGCGATAAAAATAAGGAGACCAAAGGTTTGGAGAGATTCTTCATATGCAGAGTAAAAGTCTGTGATAAATGCGTCGGGGTCAAGACTTGACAAAAAAATTGTAGAAGCCGCCTCAGCATTCTCTGTATCAACTAATTGAAAGATATTAAAACTCACCAACTCTGATGTCTCTCCCTCTTGAAGATGATTCTCTATACTTCTGAAGGTTTCCTCAGAAACAACGATCTGCTCCCCGTAAAACCGATAATTCATCACATTCTCAAGTTTGAATTCAGTCACAACGATCTGACTTGCATCATTGTATTCAATTGATTTAGGGAGCGAAATATCATTTCCTTCAATAATTGCTCGTGTATTATAGTGGATTGCCTCTCCCGTTTTCGGTGTTTCAACATCTAATCCTGCATGTACCAACTGCTCTGCGGAGAAAAGCATGAATGCTCGATCTAGAGTTGAACCTTGGTTAACCCATGTCCCTTCGAAACGAATGGCCTCTAATTGATCTGTCTCATATGCAATATTTGCTTCATCTAATTGAAAAGATATTTGTTCGGCCTCGTCTTGCATATTTTCCAAAGCAAAGTCAAAAGGCATGGCGAGCCTAACATCTTTCTCGGTTGAATAATACAAAGAATACGAAAGAGAAATCATTGTAATCGTCATCGCTGAGAGCACAGTAATCAGTGTTAACGAATTTGCATGCCCTTTAATTCTGTGCATAAACGATGCAACAGATAGGCTATGATACAAGCCAAGATGACCATTTTTCTTCTTTCGAAATGTATTGAATAACCAACTGATGGTTGTATGAAAGAGTAAGTAGGTTCCAAGAATTGTACTAGCTAGAACGATAATCATTAGAAACATCAGCATATCTGCCTGCTCTACAATGAAAGTAGACATGTAATAACCAAATCCAATTAACACAAATCCCATAACCCCCAGAAAAATGGAGACGATAGTTGGTTGCTTGACCACTTCTTCTTTTTTATGACTTGCTTGAAACAGCTGCAGTAATGTACTACGATAGATCGTCCAAATGATCTGTAGCGATGTGAGGATGATGAGACACGTAAAAACAATAAGAGTTTGTATAACCGCCATTCCTGAGAAAGGAAGACCAATCACTGTCTCAAAACCAATCATATTCATAAAAAGAAGCATAAAAAGTCTTGAGAGAACCGTCCCCACTATCAAACCAATGCCTAATGCACAGAGTCCAAGAACGGCATGCTCCGTAATGAATACCCGCGCAACCCATGCCTTAGACAAGCCAATCAATTGATACAAACCAATTTCCTGACTTCGCCTTCTGATAAAGATCGTCGTCGCATACATCGTAAATACGATGGTAATTAGAATAAGTAGAATGCCTGCCACTTGAAAGCTTGTTGAGAAATTCATGCTCGCTTGATTCATCTCAATGATCATTTGGTCATTTTGAAGAGTGGAAAAGATATAATACAAACTAATGCTAATGATCATTGCGAAAAAATAGAGATAATACATGTTAATATTCTTTCGCATACTTCGAAAAATTAGCTTTTGTGTATTCATGTCTATTTCCCCCCACCTAGGACCGCTTGCATATCTAAAATGTCCTTAAAGAAGGCTTCTCTTGTTTTTTCTCCGCGATACAATTCTGAAAAAGTCTGTCCATCCTTCAAGAAGATCACTCGGTTACAATAGCTTGAAGCAAGTGGATCATGCGTGACCATCACGATTGTCACTTGACGAACCTGGTTAATTTCATGCAAGTTTTCAAGTAGATTCGAAGCTGCTTTCGAATCAAGAGCACCGGTTGGTTCATCAGCGAACACAAGTGAAGGCGAATGAATAAGAGCTCGCGCTGCAGACGTTCGCTGCTTTTGACCTCCAGAAATTTCAGTTGGGTACTTATCAGCTAGATCTGAGATTCCGAGCAGTCCTGCAATGGCTTGAAACTCTTTCTCAGCCTGTTCTTTACTTATCTTTGTAAGTGAAACAGGCAACAGGATATTTTCTTTTACGGTTAATGTATCAAGCAAGTTATAATCCTGAAAAATAAAGCCTAAATAACGTCGACGAATGGTTGAAAGCTGTCGATCTTTCATCTTGGATAGTTCATGGTCATTGATAAAGATTTGGCCTTCTGTGGCACGATCAATGGTTGCTAATGTATTTAGAAGGGTTGTTTTGCCTGAGCCGGATGGACCCATAATGCCTACAAATTCACCCTCCAATACACGAAGGTCAATCCCCTTTAAGACCTGTTGTGCACTCCCTTTTGTTCCAAAGGATTTACGAACGCCCTCAGCTAGTAAAACGGTTTGTGGCGATTTGTGAGAATTCATATTTCACACTCCAATCAAGTTGTTCTATAAACAGTGTAGATGGAATTTGGCGTAAAATCGTATCAATTAGATGATAAAAGAGGACTTAATGTGATATTTTTGTCACGTTGACTTTATGTAAAAAAGGAGTCTGGCCAAACGATTGACCTGACTCCCAAAACGTATGCTACATAGATGATTGATTGATCTGATCAAAGGAATTAATTTGTGGAAAAATCATAGAGACTGATGTGCTCTCATTAAAAACGGACGAAACATGAAGCTGAATCTGTAGCTTTTTGCTAATGACTCGTGCAAGATACAAACCCATTCCCGTTGCACCGTGCTGCACTCGTCCATTATCACCCGTAAATCCACGATCAAATATACGCGGCAAGTCGTGAGCTTTAATCCCTGGTCCCTCGTCTTTGATTGTGACCATCACAGATTGCTCATCATTCTGCTCCGTATGAATACTGATTGTCCCGCCAACTGGACTGTATTTTACTGCGTTGGTTAGAAGCTGCCGAATCACAAACCCACACCACTTTTTATCCGTATGTACAATAGACGCGGGATCTCCTGTTAGCTGAATCGATATATTTTTATCATGACACCAACTCGACAACTCACGAATTTCCATGCGCAATAGTGTTTTTACCTCTAGCTGTTCTGGAAGTAGATCCGTATCCAAGGTTGCAAGTCTTGATATGTAGAGCTGTCTGTCGAGCAATAAATGCACCTTCAACCAATTGGATTGAAGACGTTGGGCTAATTCGTTTGATTGGTGCGCATCCAACGTAATCTTCATTGTCGTTAGAGGAGTTTTCATTTCGTGAACCCAAGCTGCGAGATCGGTCTGGTTAGCTTGATTTGAGGCGTTATTTTCCGAACGTTTCGCTTTTTCGTATTCATATACGTTTTTCAGAATGGAATACATCTCTCCTTCCGGAAAACGACTACTCGGTTGAGGGATACGTTCAAACCACCCCTCGTCTACTTCATTCATTTGAGATCTCAGGATTTTATAGTAGCTCGTTTCTTTTTTATATTGAACGAGCAAGAATACAATTGATAATAGTAAAAATAAACCATTTAAATAAAGGATCGAATCGAGTTCTACTTGAATTCCCGAATCAACGAATAATAGGGTATTGGTCAGTAGAAGCAGTAATACAACGAAACCAATCCAACTCTTCTTATAAATAAGATAAGAAACAAACAATACTCACCCTCCTAAAGTGTAACAGCCATATAGCCAAGCCCTTTTTTAGTCACGATCCCATCAGATAAATGAATCGTAGAAAGCTTTTGCCGTAGCCGCGTTATATTGGCCGTAAGTGTATTGTCATTAATATATTGATCATCCTCCCAAAGCATTTTCATCAACTCATTACGCGAAATGATTTGGTTCGTTGATTTGACGAGAACGGAAAGAATAAAAAACTCATTCTTCGTTAGGTCAACAGATGTTCCATCCTTATAAATATCGCCTCTTTTTAAATCAATCATTGCTTGATTCCATTCAATTACATCAGACTGTGCATCTTCGTACGTATATGTCCGACGAAGGATTGCATTTACTTTTGCAAGAAGAACGTCCATATGAAAGGGCTTTTGAACGTAATCATCTGCACCAGAATTCATCGCCATAATCATGTCCATCGGATGGTCTCTCGACGAAAGAAAAAGAATTGGTACTTTAGACACTGCGCGAATCTCTCTGCACCAATGGAAGCCATCAAACTGAGGTAGCTGTATATCAATCATTACAAGATGCGGCTGATTTGCAATGAAGCCTTCCATGACATTTGAGAAATCAGTTGGACTACTAACGTTAAAAGCCCATTGTCTTAACCCCTCTGTTAACGCATCTAAGAGTTGAGTATCGTCTTCTATGATAAAGATGTTCCTATTCATGTCGCGGCCTCCTTTGCTTCTAGTCATTTAATCAGTCAACAATTCTTCAAGACTCAAATCCGTTTTAATGAGGTAACCCTTGTATAAAAAATGCATATTGTCTGTGTTTAAATAATAGAGTTCCTCCGTTGAGTGGCTCTCTTCATGTTCAAGAATGATCGGTAGTCCTGTATCTTCAAATGACATTTCATATGTTTCACTTCTAGGACATTGATTCACTTTTTTAATAAAAGCCTCTATCTCTTCTGTGTCTAATATGATCTCCTCACCTTGATCTGAGTGAACAATCATTGAACTATAGCTTGAATCTAATAAATTACTTAGGAACACATTGTTACAGGTGTTGGACGCATAGATTGCAAGAGCAAAAGTAATGATAAAAAGAACAGACGTTAGGTAGAAGACCTTCTTTGCCATCACATTCCTCTATTCACTATTTTTCTATTAGGATATCACACTATTCTGTTGTATCTGTCTTCTCTTTACGAATAATTACCTATATCTCCAAAAGATTTCTTGACAATATGGGGAAATCTCTTTAATCTATAAAACGTAATAATTACGATCGTAACCGTTACGATTAACAATTAATAGAGAGGGAGATTTATTTGAAAAAATTAGCTTTCATATCATTTGTACTTGCCTTACAAGTTGCACTTGTTGCCTGCGGTTCTGAAAATGAGCCCACGTCCACGTCTACCCCCGAAGAGACCGATGCAACAACTTCGGAAGAAACTGAAGCACCTGAAACGGCCGAGATTCATATCGAGGGCTTAGCCGATCATTATCACACGGGGGATCAGGTAGAGCTAACCGCATCTCTCAGTGAGGATGTCGATTATGATCACTGGCATTGGTATACGAAAGAAGAAGAACAGGACGAGTGGGAAGCTGCCTCCGGTCAAGAAGTTCAAACCTATTCAGGAGAAGCAACAACCGATGGATTACATATAAAAGCAACTCTTTATAACAATAATCATGAAGTGTTTGCTGAATCGGATCCAGTCTCAATTAAAATCGATGATCACCACGGTCATGATGATGAAAATAAGCAAATATATCAGGGGTACTTTGAAGATGATCAAGTAGAAGATCGTGAGTTATCTGATTGGGAAGGCGACTGGCAATCTGTTTACCCTTACCTTGAAAATGGAACACTTGATGAAGTGTTTGAACATAAGGCTCGGCATGGAGACATGACGGCTGAAGAATACAAAGACTACTACACTGTAGGATATGAAACAGATGTTGAACGCATTGTGATTGATAACGGACATGTTAGCTTCTATACAAATGGTGAAGAAGCATCAGGAGATTATGAATACGACGGATACGAAATTCTTACGTATGAAAAAGGAAATCGCGGGGTTCGTTTTATTTACAAGCTAGCGGATGATGCTGAGTCAGACGACTTACCTCAATACATTCAATTCAGTGATCACATTATTTTTCCATCAGAATCCCATCACTATCACCTTTATTGGGGGGACGATCGTACAGAACTTTTAAACGAAGTGACACATTGGCCAACGTACTATCCATCTGAATATGATGGGGACGATATTGTTCGCGATCTATTGGCACACTAAGTAAGAAAGAACGACTAAATACCAAGAGATCGAATTGAAATACATCTCTTTTAGACTAAAATACATCGAAAAATCTGTGAATACATCCGGTTTCATACGAAATACATCCAGATTGAGCTGTAATACATCCAGTTTCCTGTCGAATACATCGGATTCGCGCAGCCTCTGCCACAAATAAAAGCCAGATGAATTGATTCATTCATCTGGCTCACTTTTTATTTCGTTGTTGAGACTGGTGCTTGTTTTTTGAGTGCAATTCTAGCCATACAGATCACAAGAGCCACCGCCATAATTAAAATCAATGGCATAAACTCCTGTGTCACACCTGTGCCACCAAAGATAACGGTAAAATACCCATCAGCTGCATACGTTGCGGGCAGCAAACTTGAAACGGTTTGATAAAAGGTTGATAGCATTGCAATTGGCACAATGACGCCTGATGTGACAAGCTGCATGGAAAGTAGAACGATGTTCCCCATCATTCCAGCTGGTCCAAACAAAATTAAGAAGACCTGCGAAACGATTAAGAAAGATAGGAAGACTAAGAATTGATAGAACCACACTGTCCAAAATGGAAGGGTCACTTGAATATCAAAAAACGCAATCAGTCCATACGTTAAAAAGGCAAGTCCTGCACTTACGATTACATTTAAAAGCTGACGTGACCAGAACACGTTCCATTTTTTAAAGCCTTGACGGTTCAGCGTAATGTCCGCAATCTGGATCTGCATGTTCATTGTCATTGACCCTACAAATGAAGCAAGGACTAACATCATCGGAATCATTGTAGCTGCAAAGCCTTCTGTATCATTAATTTTATTAATATTGGCTTGGATTGGAGCCACATCAACTGCTTCTAATGACGTTGTAAGCTCCTCTCCAATTGCCGCAATTGCTTGCTCAGGTAACCCGCTCTCTTCAAGCTGTGTGGCCAGTTGCTCTCCACCCATGACAAGCTGTTGTTTCGCTACTTGTTCATTCACTGTTGTTGTAAACTTTGTCGCGATCTGCTCAAGTGCTTGTTTTCCAACCGTAGCAGATGCTTGGTTAATAGAGTAGGTGATTTCAGCTTTCTCGTCTGATCTCAGCATGTTTGTGAAATTGTCTGGAATATGGACAATCATTTGTATCTCACGATTGTTTAGAGCTTCAGTTGCCTCGTCCTCTGACATTGATGTCTCAATGGTAAGAGGTAAGTGTTGTTCAATTTGTTCGGCCACCATTTGTCCTGCTTGTGCATCGTCATTAATGAGTGCTACTTTAAGCTCTGTAATTCTCTCTTGCACCCCGTCGTATGCTGTTAACCATACAAAAAAGAATACAAGCTGGAACACCAGTGCTGTGACAATTCCTGCTTTTGTTTGTGGAAGCTTAAGTAACTGTTTAAACGTATTCATTCTGTTTCCCCAATCCTAACTAGTAATGTAAGTACTTACTTGCATCTATTTTCTTAAGAAAAAGCATTCGTTTGAATGCTTTTAAGGCGAGACACCTCTGACAAAAAGCTGTACACTTCCTTTTAGAAATGCCTCATCAGGCAAAGACGTTACTCGATCACCAAATCTCGCTTTCGATATAAAATAACCGAAGTTCATCCAGATAAAATGAAGTGCCAGTTGCTCGCAATCAATTGCGATAATAAGCTCTCTATCTTTCATCTTTTCAAAGTATTGAGTTAAATATAGTTTAAACTCTACAGGCCCTCGTGAAATCTCATCGTTTAATTCTTCAATCTTATAAAATTCCTTAAACCCAAGCATCACAAAATCCTCAATACTTCGCATAAAATCAAGATAGCCCTTCGCAATTTTATACAGATCAGACTCAAGATCCCATTCGATTGACTGATCAATGATTCCTTTTAAGTCAGGACCAAATCTTTGCCCTTCTACGACTTTTTCAAGGATTGTTTGCTTATTTCCAAAGTGTCTAAAAAGCGTAACCTCATTACACCCTGCCTTTTCAGCAATTAAACGAGTGGTTGTTCCCTGGTAGCCATGCTCCTTTAACAGCTCGAGAGCAGCACTGAGAATTCGCTTCTTTGTCTTATCCTTTGCTGACATATCTGTCCATCCTTTAAAGAAATGCAAGTAGTTACTTGCATATTAACCGACAGTCGCATGTTCGTCAACTAGAAAATGAAGCGTGAATTGTCATCTTTTTAATAAACTCTTCTACAAACCTGTCGCATGCCTGAAAATCTTCCTCTGTCTCAGGTGTAAACTCGATCTTTAATCCTTCAGTTAAAAGAGCGGCCCCTCGTTCAACTAACTTCTTTTCAAATATATGTACGGCTTCACAAAATTCTGGGTAGACCGTATCGCCTGAACCAAATACAGCAGCTTGTTTACCCGTTAAGTTCACATCATCCATTGCTGCGTAAAAGTCATCTGCCTCATAAGGTAAGTCCCCATCTCCCCATGTATAAGAACCAATAATGATCCCGTCATACTCGGTAAGATTGACTGGATCATACTCCTCCATTTCCTCTTGATCTACAACAAATCCATTTGCACGCAATTTTCCCGTTATTAAATCAGCGATATCCTCTGTATTACCTGACATACTCGCAAAGACTAATACGATTTTAGACATCGACTCACCCTCTCTTTTCCTTTCTTGCTACCTCCATTCTAATGAGAATGAGAATTATTTTCAACTATAAATTTGTGTTTAACTCTCCCTGTTTGAAGGTATTGGAATTTTAAGGAGTTGATTGGATGTGGCCGAACAAGGAGAAACGAAAGGAAAATCGCAAGAAAGCACGAGAACGACAACACTGGTCTACTTTTCTTATTATAGGTATAGCCATTTTTATGAATAACGGATTTATTTTAGAAAGCAACCGACCTGATGTACTTATTTACACAATTATCGGTATAATGACAGGTTTGATTCCTCTGTTCTCTATTTGGCATGCTTGCAAAAGTCTGGAGCAGCGTAGACGTCTTGCTACAAAGGAAGCGTCTGAAGTTGCTTTTACAGTGGCTGCATTACTTTTCACATCCATCTTTATTGGTTTATTTCATGAAACGATTGAGCTTACCTTAGATCGGCTAGTCGCTGGAACTCTCGCCGTTTGCTTCTGGATTTTCTTTGGTATTGTCAGTCGTGTTGTGTATAAACGTCTGTTAATTCTTCAAAATGCATCTGCGGTTAAAGACAAACATGATAAGAAAACATTTTATAGGCAACTCACTATTGCAGGATCTGCATATGTCGTCTTTATTTTTGTCATGTTTTATTGGATCTTTTAAATGAGAGGAAATGATGGACATGAGTAAAAATGATCCGATTCCTTATTACGATGAGCAAAGTAAGCTTCATCTTCTATATCTCCTTTCAAGTATGTCATCCTTTCAGGTCATACGCTTTTCACTAGCGGATCTTTTTGCCATTGTCTTTATAAGCCTAACCATCGTGCTCACTCTCATCCCATTTTTCGTCACACTCAGGTGGGACCACGAACAAAAAGTAGATAGCTGGAATCGGGTTGTTGTTAAACGACTTCGTGATACGTCTTTTAGCTTATTAGTTGTCTTTGTTGCACTCGCTATTATGTTTCAATTCATTGACTATTATATTTACTGGAGTACATTCAGCTTTTACTTTTTTCTTTGGCTTGTATTTCTTCTTTATTATCACTCCCTTTATCAGAAGCTGCTATCCATTCAAAACGTTTCTTCTTCTGTTGATGCTAAGAGGTGGCGTGAGGATTGGACTAAGGATATAAGTATTTTGGTTGTTGGTTTGGTTATTATTGGGGTTATGATTTATTTTAATTAGTTAGATCGGTCAGATGATATCCAAAAGAACGTGACTCTCACTCAACGAGGGCCACGTTCTTTTATATCCTGCATTTATGAGTGTTTAATCATTGAAAGTCACTCCGGTTAATTCTTCACTAAGCTGCCATAAACGTTGAGCTGAATCAGAATCAGTAGCCCAAGGAAGCACGCCAGGCATGTCCTCAGGGGAAGTTACTGCTTTAGCTATATTAACATCTAAACAGTAAACGCCTCCCTTGTTCATTAGGGTTGGACTTGTAGCACACCATACACTGGTTGCTGCACCTTGTTCTTCAGTCTTTAAATCTGCCCCAAAATCTAAGCTATCAAGTTCCTGCTTTGTTAAGAAACGTGAAAGATCAGTATAGATGGCACCAGGATGTACAGAGAATGCTCGAATCCCGTGCTTATATCCTAATTTATCTAGTGAGACAGCAAACAATGCGTTGGCTGACTTAGACTGCCCGTATGCTCTCCATCTATCATATTCTGATGTTTCAAAGTTAGGATCTTCAAAATTGATTCCGCCAAAAACAATTCCGGAAGAAGAGAGAGAAACAACACGAGCATTCTTTGCTTGTATTAAAGCTGGCCAAAGTCGTGCCGTTAGCTGAAAATGACCTAAGTGATTAGTAGCAAATTGAGACTCATAACCTCGAGAATCTCTAGTTAGTGGCGCGGCCATTATACCTGCATTGTTTATAAGTATATCTAATGGTCTTCCTGAATCTAAAAAACGTTTTGCGAATGCATCGATTGAATTAGGGTCTATTAAATCCATTTCATATATTTCTACGCTCGGAACACCCTCTAGCACACTGCGAGCTTTATCAAGTGTACGAGCAGGAACAATAACTGTTACACCTGCTTCTGCTAAAGAACGAGTAGTTTCGAGTCCGATTCCAGAATAACCTCCTGTTACTATACACGTTTTCCCTTCCAAATTAAGTCCTTCAAGTACCTCTTTTGCAGTCGAATGTTTTTCAAAACCTGATTGAATAGGTTGCTGTGGGGTTTTAGTATAAGTGTTGTTCAATGACATAAGTAATTCTCCTTTATTTATAGCGTAGTTACATTCTACAGCTAAGAATACCTTAAGTTAAATATTAAGACCTTTTGAGGCTTCAATTCTGATTATCTCCAGTACGTTTTATTTTTAAACGCCACGCAGTTACTGTTCTGTCGTTACCCACCTTGAAAAATTTACAAAACAAGCATTTCCTTTTCTCCCCTCTATATTTTTGAGTTCCCCATACACCATATTTGCAGTTTATAGGCACATCGAGTTTCCAACATCTATCTTCCTCATATGATATCAAAGCTTTAAAAAAAGGAAGAAACTCAGGAGGTATAGATGTTAATTAACCGTCTTTTAAATAGTGGTTTTGAAACAGGGACATTGGTTCCATGGATTGTTACAAATGGTTTTCTTACTACAGCATTCAGCCATACCGGTCTTTATGCAGTTCAACTATCAAGCGCTACAGGTGCAAGTATTTCTCAAAATGTTGCGATAGAACCAGGTGAGAGCTTTGAGGTATTGGCCTCACTTGCGAGAACAACCGGACTTCCATCTCCACAGGTGGTTTTAACAGTTCAATTTTTTGATTCAGTCTTTAATGCAGTGGGAACAACGACTTCAGTGATCATTGAAACATCTGGGTTACCAGTTGTTGAAAACGAAACATGGTTAACTGTGTATGAAACCACTCCTATCGCACCAGTGGGAGCAGCCTCGGCAACCATTACATTTACTATTGCTCCCATTGTTGGTGGATCTGACATTGTCATTGATGATGTTGCACTAATTTCTTCCGCTCAGTTATTTGTTCCAAGTGGACCCCCTGGACCAACTGGACCGACTGGGCCAACCGGACCAACCGGACCAACTGGACCAACCGGGCCAACTGGGCCAACTGGGGCAACCGGGCCAACTGGACCAACTGGGGCAACTGGGCCAACTGGGCCAACTGGGCCAACTGGAACAACTGGGGCAACTGGGCCAACTGGGGCAACTGGGCCAACTGGGGCAACTGGGCCAACTGGGCCAACTGGGGCAACTGGATTAGCTGGAAGTGGAGCAATTATCCCATTTGCATCTGGACTTCCAACCGCCCTAACTACAGTTCTTGGCGGACTTACTGGCACTACAAGTCTAGTAGGTTTTGGAAACTCTGTAACAGGGATCAGTTTATTAGGCGGGAACACAATTGATTTAACAGGGGCTGCAGGGACCTTACTAAACTTTGCATTTATCGTACCAAGGGATGGGGTAATCACTTCATTATCAGCCTTATTCAGTACCACTGCTGCACTAGCATTAGTTGGCACTACAGTAACAATCACAGCACAAGTTTTCCGTTCTCCAGGTCCGGCGGCAACAAATATTCTAACAGCAATACCTGGAGCATCTGTTACCTTGACACCACCATTAACGGGGTTAGTAGCACTTGGAACCGTTTCTACTGGAAACGCGACAGGTCTTGCTATACCAGTCACTGCTGGAGACCGTCTCTTAATTGTCTTCTCAGCAACGGCAGCGGGTGTAAGCTTAGTAAATGCTGTTGCCGGTTACGCAAGTGCCGGATTAGGTATAAGTTAACGAATTACAGAGAGTTTCAAATTAAGAAGCCCCACTAACAGTCTTTAATAAACAAAAGTAGCTACGTATACATGCGTAGCTACTTTATTTATGCCTTTCAGATATTCACCTGCATGAAGATCTCTTGCTTTCTTTTCATTGGATCTAACTTTGACATTGGAGTATTGGCAACTTAAACGATGTCTCTAGTAGGGTCCTAGAACATCGGACTTTCTAATGATATAGAAGCAAAAAAAGACGAATAATCCTAGTTGGGGTTATTCGTCTCTTCATTATGTGTACGTAATGAGTGTCCTCACTCGTATACCTTCTTTTGATAGCCCTGCATAATTCTTTCAAGAGGTACCCACCCAATTATTTTTGGACTATTCCACCCAGGAGCACCACTTAAATTTTCAATGTCAAGATATCCGTTAATTCGAACCTTATCCCAAGCATGAATTACCTTGCCATGACCTATTGATAACCCTACGTGACCCCAGTTCTTATAATCCCCATTAATTGGACCTGAGCAATCATAAAAAACAAAAGAGCCTTTTTGAGGGATACCTTCACTTATACTTTCAGCATATAAGTTAGCCGATTCTTTTGCACTATCTCCTCCAAAAATTTCTATATGATTGCTTCTCTCTAATGCATCTTCTACAAAAGCCAAACAAATGTATGCGTAATCTATGGAACCTAATCGATCTTCAGCCCAACTGATTGCATTGTCAATATACACACAATATTTACCCATTAGCACTCTCCTAAACTAAAAGTTGGTTTTACCTCTAATCTATTCTTACGTTATTATTTTTTATACCTGGTTCATATAAAACACCAAAATTATCTCATCACAGCATAATGGTCTAGCTGGGTATGTATTAATTAAAGTATAACGTAGCATTAGATAGCTGACTAGAAGCCCTTTGCTATCATTATTCTAGTCAATCTCAAGTGATTGATTCATGTTACACTGGGATCATAAAATAAATTAGGAGAGAAAAGGAATTTTTCTTATGAATAAGACAATGAAGCGTTTGAAAGATAGTTGGAGAATCTTGTAATTCATCATCCAACCAAAGGATTTACCTTTAGAGGAAAGAGATAAATTGAATCAAATTATTTAGGAAAAGTTCAATGTTAATATTAGAGCCCCCCTAGAATAAATGGCTGCGTTTTCAATTCAAGTAAAGCGTCAAGCTTTATAACCTTTGGGGAGTAAGAGAAATCTTGTTTCCTTTTATGGAGGTCTAACATGATAAAGAAAAGTCTAGCTATAGTTAGTTGTTTTCTGTACTTATCCTCTTGTTCTCATTCTAGTTCTGGTGAAGACTTAGGTTCTTACTCAGAACTAGGTAACAGTAAATATGTTATTGGATTTTCAAATATTCTTGAACCTGGAAGCGAAATTGCCCTTTACAACGATCAAGGCGAACAATTAGAAGATCTAGCGTTCCCCGGTTTTGATCTATTGAATAGTGTGCAGACAACTGACAATATCTATATTGCAGGTCATCGAGGATATCAACACGCAAAAATTGAACGATCAACGGGTAACCTTTCTGTGCTTAAGCATCCTGAGAGTGTGGACGGCTATGGTGGGGCTTACCAAATGAACGTTAGTGATGGTTACATCTTCTATGATGTAAATGTTGGTTCAATGGAAGAGAGTAGTGGAAAGTATATAAGCTATTTTGTCTTTGGGAAAGAAAATCAAGAAGAGAAAATAGTAACCGAACTAGAAGGAACGGTTCACACAGCATTTCTATTAAACGATTATTTTTATGTTTATACTGAAAGTGAGCTCATTACAGGTGATGATGATCAACTAACCGCTGAATCTTTTCATAACTTTGTTTTAGTGGACAAAGAAACAGGAGAAGTGAACGACACTAATGTTCTTCCTATTGAAGAAGATATGTACCCGACAACGACTTTGAATGATATGTACACTATTTTTAATAATACTATTGTTATCTCTTATTCTGATAACATCAATCAATCAAAAGAAAATCAACTTATAGCATTCAACTGGGAAACGGAAGAAACAGAAGTCGTCAAAACGTTCCCTCAACCGCTTCGTCCAATTACAATTATACCTTACGAAGAAACTTTAATTGTCGTCAGTGAAACAGGAGTAGTTAAAATACTTGATCGCGAATATAACGAAGTTGAAGAATATACTTTGGAAATTGATTTTACTAGAGTGATGGACTTTGATGTAAACCAAGATCAGATATCGTTTATGGTTTATAAAGATTCATCTTCTGAATTCCAAGGGGAAATATCTACTTTTCAATTAATAGATGGTCAGAAACTCAATACTGTACCAATTGAATATAAAAAGGACTTTGAACAAGCTGAATTAATTGTAGTTGATTAAGATCTGCGTTTAAATTGATATGAAATTGAATCACTACTAGTATCATTCTTCTACAAAAATAACCACTCAGAACGAATTGTTCATGGGTGGTTATTTTTTTTACTGAAATTTTAATATAACTCTATAATCTTATTCTAATGATTCTTTTTTTGTCATTGTATAAACTCTAAAAGCGAACTATATAAATTTATGACCTTTCTTATTAGTACGATTCTCTTACCCACTTTCTAAAATTGTCATAATAAAACCAAAATTTAATTGACAAACACTCTCATTTACCTATACACTAATTGAGAATGATTATTGTTATTGGATACATATAAATTAAATAGATTGGTAGGGGTTATTTATGAAATTCAAGTGGTTAATTGGTTCGGCTGCATTAACGGTTGCTTTAGCAGGATGCGGAAGTGAGTCTTCTGAGACAACAGGAAGTGAAGATGAAAAATCAGAATCGACGAATACTCAAACAGCATCAGATGAAACAAGTTCTGAGTATCCGATCACGATTGAGCACGCTTTTGGTGAAACCGTTTTAGATGAGAAACCTGAACGAGTGGCTACGATTCAGTGGGGAAATCAGGATATCGCACTAGCTCTTGACACCGTTCCAGTTGGATTTTCTGCGGCTAACTTTGGAATCGTTGATGACAAAGGAATGCTTCCTTGGACGGCAGAAAAAGTAGAAGAGCTTGGAGAATCAGATCCAAATGTGTACCAGGATACGGACGGTCTTGATTTTGAGGCGATTGCGGACTCTAATCCAGATGTCATTCTCGCTGCCTACTCTGGTATCTCTCAAGAGGATTATGATTTACTGACTCAAATTGCTCCTGTTGTTGCTTACCCAACTTCTCCATGGACAACAACTTGGCGCGAACAGATTACCTATAACGCAATGGGTATGGGAATGGAAGCTGAGGGTGAACAGCTTGTTGAAGATACAGAAGCATTAATTGATGAAACGGTCTCAGAACATCCTGAAATTGCAGGAAAAAATGTTCTCTGGGTAAACTTCTCGGCTAATGATTTATCACAGCTTCATCTTTACACGCCTGTTGATACACGCGTATCCTTTTTACAAGAGTTAGGCTTAGTATTCCCGGATAATGTATCGGAAATGATTGAAGATGATACGGCTTACTCACTTAATTTAAGTGCGGAAAATGCTGATGCGTTAAATGAAGCGGATGTGATTGTTGGATACGGAGACGACTCGCTACTTGAAGCACTTCAAAATGATTCTCGTTTGGGGCAAATCCCAGCTATTGAAAATGGTGCGGTTGTCTTTATTGACGGTAACTCTGATCTAGCTGCTGCTGGTACACCAAACCCACTTTCTATTTCTTATACAATCGATGAGTATGTTGACCTCATTGATGAAGCGATCCAAAAAAACGAGGAATAATGAAGTGAGGACACATACGAAATCAAACGTGCATCTTCCAAAGCATTTTTGGAAGGTGCTCCTTCTTTCTCTTGTCCTTCTTTTTGCCTGTATGATCGCCTCTCTTGTCTTTGGTTCAAGGGTTGTCACAAGAGAGGAACTGTTCGCTGGATTGTTTCAACCTGAATACGAATCGTATGGGGCAAGTGTTGTTCGCGAGCGCATTCCGCGAACCATTTTTAGCTTGTTCTGTGGGGCTGCTCTCGGTGTGTCAGGTGCGTTAATGCAAGCCGTGACACGAAATCCGATTGCAGATCCGAGTATTCTAGGTGTAAATACAGGTGCTTCTCTCTTTGTGGTAGCCGGCTTAGCATTTTTGAACATTAGTACAGCAGGTGAGTATATTTGGCTGGCTATTACAGGTGCGATGCTAACGGCTATCTTTGTATATGGAGTTGGGTCTATGGGGCGGTCTGGTCCGACACCTCTTAAGCTTGTTCTTGCAGGTGCAGCAACGAGCGCTGCCCTCTCCTCTTTAGTGAGTGCCATTATGCTGCCTCGCTCAGACGTGATGGATCAGTTTCGATTTTGGCAGGTTGGTAGCTTAGGCTCAGCAAACTGGAGTTCTAATACACTCTTCATCCCGTTCTTACTTGTTGGGGTGATTCTTGCTATTATTACGGCACCTGCACTTAATGCACTAGCACTTGGAGATGAAGTTGCGACAAGTCAGGGCGTGCGGACAGGCGTACTAAGATTGGTTGCTGCCTTTGCCGGTGTGATTCTTTGCGGGGCTGCCACAGCACTTGCTGGCCCCATTGGCTTCGTGGGGCTATTGTCCACGCACCTAATGAGGTTAACACTTGGTGCTGATCTACGTTTTATTATCCCGATGTCCGCCTTATCAGGGGCTGGCATATTAACAATATCCGATGTGTGCGGAAGGTTGCTCGGGAGTCCTGGAGAACTTGAAGCTGGAGTATTAACAGCCTTTTTAGGAGCCCCAATCCTTATCTATCTTGCCACTCGAATGAAAGTGCGATCATTATGAGAGAACATACAATCACTCAAATCAAAAGCGGCCGTCGTAACCGGCTTAGGCGCTGGATTCTTGTTAATAGTCTATTGATCTTACTTGCATGTGTCCTTTGCATTGCAATGCTGATGATAGGGAATACCATCTATCCAGCCAGTGATGTTATTCGTGTATTAATGGGCGAATCAGTCGATGGTGCAACCTTTGCAGTTAATACCATTCGTCTTCCGCGAATGCTTGCCGGGCTTTTTGCTGGGATTGCCTTTGGTATTGCCGGGAATACATTTCAAACGATGTTGCGTAATCCACTCGCGAATCCTGATATTCTTGGCATTACAGCTGGTTCAAGTGTAGCCGCTCTTATCTGTATCCTTATTTTTCGAACAAGCAATACAACGATTTCTATTGCTGCGGTCCTTGCAGGTTTAGCTACTGTAGTTATCATTTATATTTTGGCAAAAGGGAAATCCTTTTCAGTCGGTCGCCTTATTTTAGTTGGAATCGGCATTCAAGCCATGCTTAGTGCTGTGATCTCTTATCTTCTATTAATAGGAGCTCAGCAGGATCTAGCAACAGCCCTGCGTTGGTTGAGCGGCAGCTTGAACGGATCTCAGCTTCAAGCGATCACTCCATTAATGATCACCGTTGTAATTTGTGCACCGATTGTTATGCTTCTTGGTAGTCAGTTAAGCTTGTTAGAACTTGGCGAACAGTCAGCTACCTCACTTGGATTAAACACAAACAAAACGAGAATGCTGCTAATCTTAAGTTCTGTTGCTATGATTGCTGTGGCCACTGCAACAACAGGACCAATCGCATTTGTTGCGTTTCTCTCAGGTCCAATTGCAAAGCGGTTAGTCGGTCCTGGCTACTCCAATGTCCTGCCTGCGGGTTTAGTTGGATTAAACCTTGTTCTTGCAGCTGATTTAATTGGTCAATTTGCCTTTGAAGTACGTTTCCCTGTTGGCATTATTACTGGGTTGCTAGGTGCACCTTATTTAATTTATTTACTTATCCGCATGAATCGAAAGGGAAGTTTATAATGAAACCTACTCATACATTGCAAGCGGAACAAATTAGCGCGGGGTATGATGAAAAAATCATCTTAAATGAGATTAATGTATCCATACTCCATGGCAAGATCAATGTCATTATTGGTGCGAATGCCTGTGGTAAGTCCACGCTACTGAAAACGATGGCACGTTTACTCAAGCCAGCAGATGGCATGGTATCACTTGATGGGAAGTCAGTTGCCACGTTCTCTCCTAAACAATTTGCACGAGTGATTGGAATGCTACCGCAATCACCTACCGTTCCAGAGGGCATTACTGTTGCTGACTTAGTTGGACGTGGCCGCTATCCACACCAGTCCTTACTTGGTACCTGGTCAAAAAAAGACTACGCGGCTGTAGCAGAAGCAATGGAAATGATGAATATCACAGAGCTTGCGAATCGAAGCATTGACGAGCTTTCAGGTGGACAAAGACAGCGTGTCTGGATTGCCATGGCCTTAGCGCAGCAAACCGATATCCTGTTCCTTGATGAACCAACAACGTTCCTCGATATTACGTATCAAGTAGAAATCCTAGACCTTCTTACAGATTTAAATAAGAAGCATGGAACAACGATTGTTATGGTGTTGCATGATATTAATTTAACAGCTAGGTACGCAGATTATATCTTTGCCTTAAGAAAAGGTCAGCTCATAGCTGAAGGAGCGCCAACAGATGTGATTACAAGTGAGGCCGTGAAAGAAATCTACGGATTAGATTGCACAGTAATCCCCGACCCAGTTTCACATACTCCCTTGGTAGTTCCAAGAGGTCGTTATCATGTAAAAGCATAAAAAAAAGAAACCGGCCACTTATTGGTCGGTTTCTCCATTTTCAAGCTTCTTTTGATCACGCGCAGCTGGCGTAAGCATTTGAAAATGTCTATATAAATTCACAAACTCGGCCGGTAAGCTACCGCCTCGTTCCCCATCTAAGTTCAGCTTCATTTCGGCATTGCCATCCAGTACTTCTACTTTAATGCGGTTCGCTTGGATGTACATTACCTTCGGATGATTAATATGTTCGCCACGTAAGGCAAGCCCACCAACTTGAATGAACTCCGCAAACGTCGTCTTTTTCACAATGAGAAAATCAAACATCCCATCCTGAAGAGACGCCCGTGGTGCAAGCTTTTCAAAGCCACCCACAGAATTCGTATTTGCGATTAAAAACATCATGATGTCGCCTTCAAATAGCTTTCCATCATATTCAATCCGAACAGAAGTCGGTGAAATTTGAGGTAGCTTCTCAAGACCTTTAATGTAATAAGCAAGCTGACCAACGAGTGTTTTTAGCTTAATAGGAACTTCATACGTTAGTTCAGTCAGCGCACCCGCTGCTGCTATATTCACAAAGTACTTATCGTTAATTTTTCCTATATCAATCGGCTCAATGTGATCACCACATAAGACATCACACGCTTTGGTAATATCCTTCGAAATCCCCAGTGCTCGCGCAAAATCATTTGTTGTACCAGCTGGAATAATCCCAAGCATTGGACGATTCTCAAGCTCTGCCAAACCATTTACGACTTCAAAAATCGTACCATCCCCACCGGCTGCAATGACTAGATCATAACCCTGCTCACCCGCGCGTCTAGCTGCTCGCTTGGCACAACCCTCTTCTGGCGTTGTCGCATGCGCTGACGTCTCATACCCTGCTTTCTCCAAACGATCTAGCACATAGGCTAAATTCTTACGGATCTGCTCACGCCCTGAGGTTGGATTATAAATTAAACGTGCTGTTTTCATATGGCTCTCCCACTTTGCTTCAAGGTATACCGCTCAGAAATCTCTACTTTGTATTGTATCGCAAAAAAGACGAAAAACAATCCTTTCTGCCTATTTCTCAAATTGTTACAAAAGTTAAGGACGATTTGATTTGAGGTTAAGAAATGATTAAATGTCTAAGTCTAATTTGATCAGTTGCTTTATGTAGAGTATTTCCCTTTAGAAAAGTTGAATAAACTTATGATTAAGTGAGAGGATAGCGTAGCAGTTTGGGGCTGGGCTATCGCATTGATTCCTCCTCCATCGCATGGATCCGGCGGGCTATCACATCAATCTCTCCTTCATCACATGGATCCCGCGGGCTATCACATCAATCTCTACTCCATCGCATGAATCCGGCACCCTATCACATCAATCTCTCCTTCATCGTATGAATCCGGCACCCTATCACATTAATCCCTCCTCCATCGCTTCAACTAAGCAAATCCCTACAACTCTCTCATTCACACCTAGATTTATTTTCCATATTGGTAGATAATAGAACCTGAACTTATAGGAAAGGAAGATCCCATCAACGTTATGACTGCAGACACTATTTTTTCTCTCATCAAAGATCACTTCACCACCTCACTAATGGGCATTATCATGTTAGCTTTACTATTCTCCATCGCTTACTTCCTCGTGTACAAAAAGCTATTACGAGGGACTGCCAGCATTTCCATTAAGCCCACCATTGTTACTTTTATGTTGGTCGGATATATTCTCATGGTACTTGGGGTCACCGTATTTTCAAGAGGGTCTTATTATGCTGGTTCCATCGACCTTACACTGTTTAGTTCGTACGTAGAGGCGTGGAACGAATTTAGCGTAAAAAGTTGGCAGTTCGTCATTTTGAACATCGTGATGTTTCTTCCATTAGGCATTCTTTTACCGCTACTTCAAGATCGATTTAAGCATGCAGCTTGGACACTTGCTGCGGCAATTCTTTTTACGTTAGCAATTGAAACATTTCAGTACTTTACAGGCTTTGGTGTCTTTGAGGTAGATGATTTGTTTAACAACACATTAGGGGCCATTATTGGATATGGAATGACTATGAGTGTACTGAAGGTACGGAACAAACGATTATGGCCGACTATTGGCTATCTCTCCCCCTTACTTCTTACGTTACTGGCTTTCGGAATCGTCTTTGGCACCTATTCATTAAAGGAATTTGGTAATCTTAGTATTGCTCCGACAAAAAAGGTTAATATGAATGAAACAACAATTATTTTAGATGTGTTTTTCAATGGAGAGACTGATTCAGCAACACCTGTATATCAAGTATCACCGTATTCACATGCTGAGGCACTAGAGGAAGTTAAAGAGTTGTTAATAAATAAAAATATTGACCCGCACGAGATAAATGAGGATATTTATACGGAAACAGGCGTTTATACATTGCAAAGCGAACCGTATTATTCCGTATGGTTTGAGTTTAAAGACGGGAGTTATAGATATAATGAGGGCTTAGACTTTGAAGATAACGTAATGCCTAAAGATACCGACCAGGAGATATTAATTCAAAAGCTTTCCGAATTCGGCATTACTCCACTAGATCAAACTAATTTTCACCAACTGGACACAGGTAGATATGAGTGGACAGCCGATCTGCTAGAAAAGGATGGTCAACTAATTGATGGCACTTTAACTGTTGAGTATTACTCAGACGATTCAATAAAATCCATTGAGCAATCAATGATTACTTATGATAAAGTGATAGACAAACGGCTTAAGTCTGAACAAAAAGCCTTTAATCAATTAATGGAAGGCTCCTTTTATCCATATGCTGAGCACTATGACAAAATAGAAATTAAAGAGCTAAATGTTACGTATGTACTTGACTCAAAAGGTTTCTATCAACCTGTGTATGCCTTTAAAAGTATTGTAGATGGAAATGAGTTGGATTTACTCATTCCAGCCCTATAAAAAAAGCCAAATTCCTCTACGAAGGAATTTGGCTTTTCATTTAAAGAATGGCACGAATTAATCCATTTGCCACAACGGCAATCATCAAAATTAGGACCACTCGATTGTATTTGCTTTCCTTCCCCTTAAATCCGGCAATCACTCCTACTGTTAAGAGAACAACAAAGGCTGCATTCATCCCAATGATAAACCACGGCTGAAACAGGCTAGCCACAAAGAGTAGAATGGCTAGTATCCCGAGAATCACTTCGCTTGTACTAAAACGCCACATCTAACCCCTCCTACCCTAAACTGTACCCTTCCTGTACTCTTCGTATGCACAAAAAAAGGAGCTGCCCCTTAGGACAAGCTCCATTCCTTGATTAACGCTTATTGATTTCTTCCATTAGGAATTGGTTCACCAATTGCGGGTTCGCTTTTCCTCTGGAAGCTTTCATGATTTGACCAACAAGGAAGCCCACAGCACGGTCTTTTCCGTTTTTGAAATCGATGATGGATTGTTCGTTTTGATCCAATACATCAACGACCATTTTGCGGATTTCGCCTTCATCAGAAATTTGAACAAGCCCTTTGTCTTGAACAATTTTCTCTGCGTCTCCACCTTTTTCGATCAGGTCTTTGAACACCTTCTTCGCAATCTTAGAGGAGATGGTTCCTTTTTCAATTAGCTTAATCATTCCAGCTAGTGATTCAGGTGTGATGGCTGTTTCACCAAGTTCCTTCTGCTCTGCATTCAGATACTCGGATACGCCACCCATTAACCAGTTTGAAACAAGCTTTTGATCTGCTCCAAGTTCAATGGTTGCTTCAAAGAAATCAGACATTTCTTTTGTAAGCGTCAGAACCTTCGCATCATATGCTGGTAAACCAAGCTCTTCCACATAACGTTGTTTACGAGCATCTGGAAGCTCAGGAATCTCCGCACGGATGCGTTCTTTCCATTCATCATCAATGTGTAAAGCGGTTAGATCCGGCTCTGGGAAATAACGATAGTCGTCAGATCCTTCTTTTACACGCATCAGAATCGTCTTTCCGCCAGCTTCATCAAAGCGACGTGTTTCCTGCTCGATGATTCCGCCAGATAGAAGAACCTGCTCCTGACGTTTTTCCTCATACTCTAATCCTTTGCGAACAAAGTTAAAGGAGTTCAGGTTCTTAAGCTCTGCTTTTGTTCCAAACTCTTCTTGTCCAACCGGACGAAGAGAGATGTTCGCATCACAACGCAACGACCCTTCTTCCATCTTACAATCAGATACGCCTGTGTATTGAATGATCGCTTTTAGCTTCTCAAGATACGCATACGCTTCTTCAGGTGTACGGATGTCCGGCTCAGATACGATCTCAACAAGCGGCGTTCCTTGACGGTTGTAGTCAACAAGAGAATAGCCACCAGCTGAGTGAGTGAGCTTCCCTGCATCCTCTTCCAGGTGCAAGCGTGTAATACCGATACGCTTTTTCTTACCTTCTACTTCAATTTCAATCCAGCCGTTTTCACCGATTGGTTTATCGAATTGAGAGATCTGGTAAGCCTTTGGATTATCAGGGTAAAAGTAGTTTTTACGGTCAAACTTTGTATCTGTTGCGACTTCGCAATTCAACGCCATAGAAGCCTTCATTGCGAATTCCACTGCTTTTTTATTTAAAACTGGAAGCACACCAGGGTAACCAAGATCGATTACACTTGTGTTCGCATTTGGCTCTGCTCCAAAATGGTTTGGGCTCGCAGAGAAAATCTTTGAGTCCGTTTTTAATTCTACGTGAACCTCTAGTCCAATTACCGTTTCAAAATTTGTCATGTCAATGGACCCCCTTTACAACGCTGGCTTCGCATCGGCAAAATCCGCTGCCTGCTCATAGGCGTGGGCTACACGATACACAGTCTTTTCATCAAAGTGCTTTCCAATAATTTGTAGTCCTAGTGGAAGTCCGTCTTGGAATCCACACGGTACACTGATCGCTGGTACCCCTGCAAGGTTTACTGGAATCGTTAAAATATCATTCGCATACATCGTTAATGGATCATCCGTCTTTTCACCAATCTTAAACGCTGGTGTTGGAGTCGTTGGTCCAACAATGACATCGTAGTTTTCAAAGACATCTTCAAAGTCTTTTTTAATTAACGTACGAACCTGTTGAGCTTTCTTGTAGTACGCATCATAGTAGCCTGAGCTAAGAGCAAATGTACCAAGCATGATACGGCGTTTCACTTCGTTACCGAAACCTTCCGCACGTGTTTGCTTATACATCTCAAGCAGGTTGTCTGCATTATCTGTACGATAACCATAACGCACTCCATCAAAACGAGACAGGTTAGCTGAAGCCTCAGATGAAGAGATCAGGTAGTACGTTGCAAGCGCGTATTTAGAATGTGGAAGTGAAACTTCATCCCATGTTGCTCCTTGTGCCTCAAGCACTTTAAGCGCATCAAGAACCGATTGTTTCACTTCAGGCTGAACACCTTCACCAAGGTATTCTTTTGGAACAGCAATCTTCAGACCTTTTACATCACCAGTAAGTCCTGACAGGAAATCAGGAACATCTACTTGAGCAGATGTTGAATCCATTGGATCCACTCCTGAGATTGATTGAAGAAGATACGCATTATCTTCTACACGACGTGTAACAGGACCAATTTGATCAAGAGAAGAGGCAAATGCCACTAATCCAAAACGAGACACACGGCCATATGTAGGCTTTAATCCAACCACACCACAGTAAGCTGCTGGTTGACGAATGGAACCACCCGTATCAGAGCCTAGTGAGAAAAGGACCTCTCCTGCTGCAACTGCGGCTGCAGACCCACCACTTGATCCACCTGGAACATAGTCAAGATTCCAAGGATTCTTTGTTTTTGCAAGAGCTGCGTTCTCAGTAGAAGAACCCATCGCAAACTCATCCATGTTTAACTTACCGATCGTCACGGCTTGATCTTGACGCAGCTTTTGAACAACTGTTGCATCATAGATCGGATTAAAGTTTTCAAGGATACGACTTGAGCACGTTGTACGAAGATCTTTTGTAACAATATTATCTTTTACACCAATTGGCATACCAAAAAGCAAGCCTTCAGGTGTTGCTACTTCATCTAACTCTTTTGCATACGCACGAGCTTTTTCTTCATCAAGTGTCAGGAATGATTGAACTTTTCCATCGACCTCTGCAATACGCTTGTAGGATTCATCTACAAGGTCCGTTACCTTTATTTCTTTTTGCGTAAGCTTCGCGTGAAGCTCTTTAATTGAATGGTCAAATAAAGACATTCTGGATCCTCCCTGCTATTCCATTATAGACGGCACTCGCACTTGACCATCCTCATGGTCAGGAGCGTTTTTCAAGACTTCCTCAACTGGTAACCCAGCGTCAGGCTTGTCCTCGCGCAGAACATTCTTCATGTTAAGTACATGAGTTGTTGGCTCTACACCTTCTGTATCTAATTCATTTAACTGCTCTGCAAATGAAATAATATCATCCAGCTGCTTTGTGAACATTTGAGCTTCCTCTTCCGAAATCGCAAGACGCGCCAAATTTGCCACGTGTTTCACTTGATCTGTTGAGATTCGAGACATCTCATTACACCTCCAAAATCGCATGTTGACAATACTTTAAACTATACCAAATTAAAGACCGGCAAGCAACAGAGGGTTGCAGGTGCTTGAGGATGAAATGAAGTGAGAAACCCTTGATGTTATAGGATTTATTGAGATTATATAGATGATACTTTATTTCTGTGACGTGGTGGTGTAGAGGTGTACTCTAACTGTTTATCTATGATTTTGCTTCTGTTGACAATTAAACAAACCTCTGTAAAAGTTAAACTATGTAAAAGTGATTAAAAAGGAGCGGATGCGAATGGTGAGCATTCGAGACATTGCAAAAAAAGCTGGTGTATCCGTTACATCTGTTTCTTATGCACTCAATGGCAATCCAAAAGTTTCTAAGAAAACAACAGAGCACATCAAACAAGTAGCAAGAGAGTTAAATTACCGACCTAATGCAGCCGCACGTACGTTAAAAACCCGACTAACAAAAAAAATTGGTATTTTTATTCGTGAAGACCGTGGAATCTTCTTTGGAGATATTCTTTCCGGTGTCATTGAAACCTGTTCGAAATTTGGCTACGATGTTGTCGTTTGTACAGGAGAGAAAGCTTTGGACTCTTTAGATAATGGATCTGTTGATGGTGGATTGGTTATGGACAACCGCATTACATCAGAAGAAGTGATGCGCTTAGCGGACGCCGGACGTAAGCTAGTCGTCCTTGATCGAACCTTCTATCACAAACACGTACGTCAGGTTCTTCTCGACAATGAGAACGGAATGAAACAGATGATTCAGCATCTTGTAGACTTGCCTACTCAAACGACCTATCTTGTGACTGGAAGTAATCAAAATTTTGATAACCAAATTCGCTCAAAAGCTGCCCTTGCCACCTTCTCTGACCTTGCACCCAATCGAGAAATTTCAGTGTTAGAAGGAGACTTCAGGTTAAATGGCGGATTAGAGGCAGCTAAAATCATTGAAAGAGAATGGAATGGTGAGCCAACAACCGTTTTAGCCCTCTCAGACAGTCCTGCAATTGGTATGCAGGAATATTTTCAAAAAAAGGGATTTGTGATTGGTAGGGATATCTTGCTCGCAGGCTTTGATAACAGTTTACTCAGCCAGTACGTTACCCCTCCTCTCACAACTGTTGATTATTCAACAGAACTCTGGGGAAACATTGCAGCTAAGGTCTTGCTCCAACTCGTTCAAAGTGATGATACCCATGACGAACTCATTCCTACCAGCTTAAAAATAAGAACCTCAACTACAGGATAACCTGTAAGGATAGAGGTTCTTATTTTTTTCTTGCAATTTAATTTACCGTCGATTTATACTGTAGGTACATAAACAGGTGAAACGTTTCAAAACGTCATAAGTCGATAAAATAAATATAATCTATATTTTTTTACTTATTTGGTGAAACGTTTCACTCTATTTTCTTTGTGAGGTGTTTTATGATTAATGATAAAGTTATACAGCTTTTAGAAGAAATGACGATTGAAGAAAAGATCGGACAGCTTACTCAGTTTGCTGGCGTCTTTTACTCTACTAGTCACTCGAGCACACCAGTTACAGGGAGAATTGAATTTCCTGTTAATCAAGAAATGATTGATGCAAGTGGATCGGTATTGGGAATTGCAGGTGCCGAGAAGCTACTAGAGATCCAAAAAAATCATCTTGAAAAAAACAGACTCGGCATTCCACTGTTATTTATGGCTGATGTAATTAATGGGTTTGAATCTATTTTTCCGATCCCACTTGGGCTAGGAGCAACATGGGACCCCCTTTTAGTCGAAGAATTGCAAGCGGTTTCAGCAAAAGAAGCAACAAGCGCTGGACTTCATGTCAGTTTTGCTCCAATGGCAGACCTCGTGCGAGACCCTCGTTGGGGACGAGTCATGGAGTCCACTGGTGAGGACCCTTACCTTAACAGCTTATTTGCTAAAGCCACTGTTCGTGGCTTACAAGGTTCAGATTTAAAAAACGATTCTCAGCATCTTGCTGCATGTGTTAAACATTTTGCTGCTTATGGATTATCTGAAGGTGGCAGAGATTACAATACGGTTGATCTTTCAGAGCGTGAGCTAAGAGAGATGCATATGCCTGCCTATCAAGCAGCTCTAGATGCAGGCGTAAAGCTCGTAATGACTGCTTTTAACACAGTCGACTCCATTCCAGCTACAGGTAACAAAGCATTACTACGTGACATGCTCAGAGAGGAATACGGCTTTGATGGGGTGATCATTTCTGACTTCAGTGCGGTTCAAGAATTGATTCCACATGGTGTTGCGGAGGATGAAGCTGAAGCCGCCAAAAAAGCACTCGACGCGGGCGTTGATATTGATATGATGAGCCTATGCTATTCCCATTCTTTAAAAAGGCTTATAGAAGAAGGTAAAGTCGAGCTTGCCCTTTTAGATGAAGCAGTAAAGCGAGTGCTGGAGCTCAAGAACGAATTAGGCCTATTTGAAGACCCATACCGTCAAACCAGTGTCACTCGAGAAAAAGAGACATTAACGAATTCCAGGCATAAAGAACTTGTACGAAAAGCGGCCGAAAAAAGTGCTGTTCTATTAAAAAATGATAACGCGCTTCCACTTTCTACTAGCACAAACGTTGCACTTATTGGGCCTTATGCAGACAACAAAGATCTCCTCGGAGAATGGTCAATCTTCGGGAAAGTAGAAGAAACCGATACACTTAAGGATTGTATGGAAAAGACATTTTCACACTTCGCTTATAGCAAGGGCAGTGAAATGTATGAAAGAAATGAAAAACTATTAAACGAAGCATTAGATTCCGCTTCAAATGCTGATTTGATCGTTCTCGCTCTAGGTGAAGGACGTGAACGGAGTGGCGAGGGAAGAAGTCGCGCGTCTATCACTCTAGCACCATGCCAACTTGAATTAGCTAAAAAGCTTTATGAACTCGGAAAGCCCATAGTCGTCACACTCTTTAATGCTCGTCCGCTCGATTTAACAGAGCTTGAACCATATGTAAATGCCATCCTGGAATGTTGGCATCCCGGGTCTGAAGGAGCCAGCGCCATTACAAATCTGCTCCTCGGAGAAGCCAATCCAAGTGGAAAGTTAACGATGTCCTTCCCTCGAACCACTGGTCAGGTACCTGTCTATTACAATGCGTATACGACTGGTAGACCCTTACCACCAGGGAGTGATGAGCGCTTTTTCTCTCGTTACATTGATGTAGCAAATGAACCCTTATATTCGTTTGGGTTTGGACTAAGCTATACTTCGTTTAAATACAGTAAGCTTCATCTTTCTTCAGACCAATTAACTGCGAATGAATCGTTAACAATTACGCTAGACATTACAAATATTGGCGAAGTCTCGGGAGAAGAAATTGTTCAACTTTACATTCAAGATCCTGTTGCCGAGGTTGTCCGTCCGGGTAAAGAACTAAAAGGATTTCAGAAAATCTTTTTAGAGGCTAAAGAAACGAAAACGATTCAATTTGAAGTGACTGAGAGCATGCTTCGTTACTATCACAGTGATCTATCTTATAAAAGTGACTCTGGAACCTTTCACATCTATGTTGGTAGCAGCAGCGAAAATTCCAACCTAACCAAGCTGTCTTTTACACTGTTAGATTTATAATAAGGGGGTAATGATGTGGGTAAAAAACGATTAGCTCTGACGGCTTCAGCTGTGGCTCTTATCTCTATTGTTCTAGGAGCATGCTCTAACGATCGTGCAAGAGGCGATATCACGCTAGATGTATGGGCAATTGGCTGGGAAGCCGAACAACTCGTTAATGAAGGATATATTAAGGCATTTGAAGACGAGAATCCAGGTGTAAAAGTAAACTTACAAGCCATCCCATGGGACAACATCTACGACAATTTATTAACTGCGGTAGCCTCAGGAAGTGGACCAGATGTGGTTCAGCTTGGTACTTCATATATGGCAGATTTTTCGAGTACGGGGGCTTTAATGCCCTTAAATGACTATGTAGAAGAATTTCCAAATCTTGACCCCTCACATTTCTTTGAGGGAGCCGTTGATTCAATCATGTACAACGATGACATGATGGCGGTACCTTGGTACGTGGAGACACGGGTTTTATACTATCGTACAGATCTTTTAGCAGAAGTCGGGTATCCTGAAGGGCCTGAAACATGGGAAGAACTGTATGATGCCGCCACTCGTCTATATGATAGAGGAGATGGGTTATACGCTCTGACGTTACCGGAAAACGATGATACCCTCCCTTACATTTTTGCATGGCAAAACGGTGTGGAATTTGAAACTGACGACAAAGGAGTCGATTTCTCTGACCCTGCTTTTATTGAATCTGTAGATTACTATACACGATTTTTTAAAGAAGATTTAGCTCCATTAGGTCTCGGACTTGATCCGATGCAGTCCTTTGTTGATGGGATTCAACCAATGTTTTTTGAACCCCCTTTTCGCTATCAACAATTGATTGATAACTATCCTGATTTCGAAGAATGGGATACAAAGGTCATGCCATCAAAAGAGAATAACGACTCTGTTATTGGTGGATCTAACATGGCCGTGTTTGAATGGACAGAACATCCTGATGAAGCTGTGGCTTTTCTTTCTTATTTAACAGATCGAGATACCCAAATTGATTACTTTAAGGATGTAAAAGTATTACCACCTAGAGTAGATGCCTGGGATGACCCTGCTTTGCAAGAGGATAAGCGCTTCTACCGATACTTTGATCAGCTTGAGCACTCTCGAGCGCAACCACAAGTTTTAAATTGGAATCGAATTAATGATGAATGGAAACGTTCAGAACAACGAATTACACGTGCTGGTTACTCAGTTGAGGAAGAGATTGCAGATTTCCGTTCAAGAATCGAACCAATGATTGTAACAGAAGAGGACTAAGGGGGGAATCGTTCATGGAAATGGCACGAAAGAAGACGTTGCACTCAAATCAACCTGCCAAAAAACGGCTTAAACCTGAACCGTATTATTTTATTACTCCAGCCATCGCGCTGCTCATCCTTTTTGCTGTGTTGCCAATACTGATTGCCTTAGTCATTAGCTTTACTGATATGGACTTAAGAGGAATCACTGATTGGTCAAATATTTCCTTTATTGGCTTGGAAAATTATCGTGTGTTGCTGAGTGATCCGATCTTTTGGACCTCCTTATACAATACGTTTTTCTACGTAATCATTGGAGTACCACTTGTCATCATTTGCTCACTTGGAGCTGCGTTACTCCTAAACTATGGATCCAATAAATTATTTCAATTCTTTAGAGTCATCTATTACATGCCAGCCATTACAAACATTGTAGCCATCGCCGTCATCTGGGGATTTTTATACAACGTTTCCTATGGATTGTTTAATCAGATTCTTGGTTTTCTTCATTCCGGTCCTGTCCTCTGGTTGGAAGACCCAACCGTTGCAAAGCTTTCTTTAATCATTCTCGCTGTTTGGAAGGGCATTGGAATCAATATGCTGATCTATTTAGCTGCGCTACAAGCCATTCCAAAAGACTATTATGAAGCTGCAACCATCGATGGTGCGAGTCGCCGCCAGCAATTCTTTAAGATTACGTTTCCTCTCTTAGGATTCGCCACCTTCTTTATCACGGTCACAACATTAATTGGCTGGCTTCAATTCTTTGAGGAACCGTTTGTTATGACGCAAGGTGGACCATTAGACGGAACCATTTCCATTGCGCTCTTTATTTACGAAACAGGGTTTAGCTATAGTAACTTTGGCTACGCCGCAGCAGCTTCATTCGTTTTATTTGTCATCATTATCATAGCGACCTTAATTCAATTTAAATTACGCAAAACGCAAGAAGATCTATAAGGAGGGATTTGTGTGGCTGTTAACCAGCGCTCTAAAACTGAGGTAGGAATTGTAACCGTTTTACTGTTTGTGGTCGGGTTTATCTTATCCATCCCTTTTATCTGGATGCTTTTATCAGCATTTAAACCAAATGCTGAGCTTATTCAACTGCCAGTGCGTATCCTACCACAAACGTGGACATTGGAAAATTTCACAAGACTCTTCACCGAGATGAATTTCGCTATTTACCTTCGAAATACGTTAATTCTCGTTGGATGCTCATTAATTGGATTATTATTTAACGCAATGGCCGGCTACAGTTTTGCCAAATTTCAATTCAAAGGGAACCGCCCCTTATTTTTTCTTGTACTTGCTACGATGATGATCCCCGGTCAAGTAACAATGATCCCTGTCTATTTAATTCTGAACCAAATCGGTTTAACGAATACAATGACTGGAATTGCTTTACCAGGTCTTGTCGCTGCATTCAGTATCTTTTTGTTTAAACAATTTATGTCGACTATCCCAGATGCTCTTCTTGAAGCAGCAAGACTTGATGGAGCTGGTGAGTTCTACATCTTCTTCAAACTTGTGTTGCCAATGGCTAAGCCCATTCTCGCTGTTCAAGGAATATTAGCCTTTATCGGAGCCTGGAATAGCTTCTTGTGGCCTTTAATTGTCGCAAACTCTCAGGATCTCTATACCCTTTCTGTTGGACTTGCCCTGCTTCAAGGTCAAGCCGGTGAAAACTATGCCCTTCAAATGGCTGGCTCAGCAGTCATGGTTGTTCCAATCTTAATCGTATTTGCGATCTTCCAGAAATATATTGTAAATGGGTTTACGATGTCAGGAATTAAATAGGCTATGAAACCGAACTGAGGGGGTAAGTCAGTTCGGTTTTTATAATGAAGGGGTTTAGACTGTTATCGTTTCACTTTGTCTTTCAACTGTTCACTTTAATGCTCTATCATTTCGCTTCACCCTCCATTGCTACAATTAATCCCTCCACCCCATAGATCTCGACCTCTATCATTTCAATCCACCCGTCTATCGTACAGATCTCCTGCCTATCCCTTGGATCCTGCCTTCCATCGCGTAGATCCCACTCTTATCCCATGGATCCTGACCTCTATCACATGGATCCCACTCCTATCCCACGGATCCTGACCTCTATCACTTGAATCCCCCGCCTATCCCATGGATCCCGTCCTCTATCACATGAATCCCCCCGCCTATCCCATCGACCCTGCTTCCATCACACAAATCCCTCCCGCACCCAAACAAAAACCCCCATCATAAACGATGGGGGTTCCACAAATCTTTCCTATCTTGATCCTTTTAAATACGCGGATCCTAATGCTTTTGGTCCTTCTGAACGTCCGACAAATCCTGCTAGTGCGAGGATTGTTAGCACGTATGGTGCAATGAGTAAGAAGACAGATGGAACGCTTGATAGCATTGGAATTTGCGCACCTGTGATACTGAGTGCTTGAGCAAATCCGAAGAACAAGGCTGCACCCATCGCTCCAAGCGGATGCCATTTACCGAAGATCAAGGCAGCAAGTGCCATGAATCCCTGACCAGCAATTGTTGTTCCTGAGAAATTACCTGTTACCGTAACAGCTAGTGCAGCTCCTCCAAGTGCGCCAAAGGCTCCACTTAGCATCACACCGATATAACGCATGCGTGTCACATTAATACCCATTGTATCTGCTGCTTGCGGGTGCTCACCTACTGAGCGAATTCGTAAGCCAAACGGGGTAAAATAGATAACAAAATACACGATAACGGCTAAGGCAATGGCCATAAAGGATGTAATATACGTACTAGAAAAGAAAAGCGGTCCAATTACAGGAATATCGCTCAATACCGGAACATCAAAGCGATAGAAACGGTTTGAAATGTAATCCGTTTGTCCTTTTCCATACATTAGTTTAATTAAGAATACACACAGTCCTACAGCTAAAAGGTTAATCGCTACACCACTTACTACTTGATCCGCACGAAAATGAATGGATGCTACCCCGTGAATTAAAGAGAATAGAGCTCCAATCACAACAGCTGCTAGGAGACCAATCCATGTGGATGCTGCCCCCACTCCCGCTGCTTCAAGAGTTAAGGTTGTCACAATCGCAGAGAAGGCTCCAACAACCATAAGTCCTTCAAGTCCGATGTTAATGACACCGGAACGTTCACTGAAAAGTCCTCCAAGTGCTGTAAGCATAAGGGGAGCTGCAGCATAGATCGCAGCAGGAACAACAAGAGCTAAAACAGCCATCAAACTCATTATTGATTCCCCTCCTTTTTCTTCTGAATTCGCAATAATGCCCATCTAATAATGTAGCTTGATGCTACAAAGAAGATAATTAACGCAATCACTATATCAATTAATTCTACTGGTACACCAGCTTGTGATTGCATAGTGCTGGCACCTGATTTAAGTCCTCCAAATAAGAAGGCAGATAAAAAGATTCCAATGGAAGAGTTTGCTCCAAGAAGGGCAACAGCAATTCCGTCAAATCCAATATTCGTAAATCCAGTTAAAATCGTCATATATCCATACATTCCAAGTCCTTGCATGGCTCCTGCGAGTCCTGCAAAAGAACCGGAGATGATCATCGTAATCATCACATTCCGACCAACACTCATTCCCGCATAACGAGAGGCGTGCTGGTTAAATCCTACTGAACGAAGCTCGTATCCAAGTGACGTTTTCCATAGAAGGAACCACATGAAAATACATGCTAAGATCGCCACAATGATTCCGTAGTGAATACGAGAGTAGTCTGTAATTGATTCTAAAAATGCAGACTGAAGAGAAGCAGTTGGCTGGATATTATCTGTACGCTCACCCGGCACGATTAAATAGGCACGAATAATGGAGTTTACGACATGATATCCGACATAGTTCATCATGATACAAACGATTACTTCGTTTACATGAAACTTGGCTTTTAATAAGCCTGGAACAAAGGCCCACAGTGCACCGGCTGCTGCTCCTGCAAGAATAGCAAGTGGTAGGTGAATGATCATTGGTGCTTCAACCACAATCCCTACATAGACAGCGGCCAACCAGCCTACAAGTACTTGTCCTTCTACTCCAATGTTTAACAGCCCTGCGCGGTATGCAAACGCGACAGCCAGACCTGATAAAATCAATGGAGTCATCGCTCGAACGGTTTCACCAATGTAAAACGGCTCACTTAAAATTCCATTAAAAAGAGCACTGTATCCACTAATTGGATCATAGCCACTCACAAGCATAATGATTCCGCCAACAAGCATACCAAGTAAAATGGCAATGAGCGGAATGGCAATGTTAAAAATTCGGCCGCGGCTCATGAAAAACGACTTCATTCTGTCTCACCTGCTTTCGCTTTTCCGCCAGCCATTAATAATCCTAGCTGTTGCTCATTCGTTTCGTGAGCATTAACAATGTCTACAATTTCACCATCGTAGATTACAGCAATTCGGTCACTGACATTTAATACTTCATCGAGTTCCAAAGACATAAGCAGCACAGCTCGTCCTTTGTCTCGTTCTTTTACTAGTCGTTGGTGAATCGTCTCAATTGCCCCTACGTCTAAACCTCGTGTAGGTTGAGCAGCAATTAATAGATCTGGCGAGCGATCGACTTCCCGGGCAATAATCGCCTTTTGCTGATTTCCCCCCGAAAGAGCTCGAGCTGGCGTATAGGCACTCGGCGTACGAACGTCGTAATCCTTAATTAATTCTTCAGCTTTTTCATAAACAGCTTTATAACTCATCATAAAGAATTTGGATAATGGTTTTTTATAATAGGTTTGTAATGCAATGTTTTCTCCTACGGTAAAGTCAAGAACCAGGCCTAGTTTATGTCTGTCCTCTGGGATGTGCCCCACTCCTGCTTCCGTTACTTTTCGTGGAGATAGTCCATTTAGTTTTTTACCATTTAATTCGATTGTTCCTGATTGAATTTTCTTTAATCCCGTAATCGCTTCAATCAATTCAGACTGACCATTTCCCTCAACACCCGCTAGTCCGACGATTTCACCAGCACGAATGTTTAAGCTCAGTGATTTAACCATTTCAATTCCACGGCTATCCTTCACCGTTAAATCAGAAACATTTAACACCGTTTCTTTTGGATTCGAACGAGTCTTGTCCACTTTAAAATTCACTTCGCGTCCGACCATCATATTAGCAAGCTGCTGTGTATCGGTGTCAGCCACATCGACCGTACCAATTCCCACACCTCGACGAATGACTGTGCAACGATCACAGATCGCTTTAATTTCCTTTAGCTTGTGCGTAATCATAATGATTGACTTACCTTCAGCCACAAGTGTTTTCATAATGCCCATCAGTTCTTTAATTTCCTGTGGAGTTAAAACGGCTGTTGGTTCATCAAAGATTAAAATATCGGCCCCGCGATAGAGGGTTTTTAAAATTTCAGCACGCTGCTGCATTCCAACCGATATATCTTCCACTTTTGCATAAGGGTCTACGGCAAGACCGTATTTTTTTGAGATCTCAGCAACTTCTTTTGCTGCTTTCTTCAAATTGATTTTTCCACCCTTAGTAGGCTCACTTCCAAGAATAATGTTTTCCGTTACATTAAACTTTTCTACTAACATGAAGTGCTGGTGCACCATTCCGATTCCTAGACGATTAGCTGCATTGGGATCAGTAATATTCACTTTTTCCCCGCGCACCTTAATCTCACCTTTTTCAGGCTGATAGAGTCCAAACAACACGTTCATTAGTGTGGACTTACCGGCACCATTCTCACCTAGTAAAGCATGGATTTCGCCTTTTTTAACTTGAAGCGTGATATTGTCATTTGCAACGATGCCCGGGAATTCTTTGCGGATGCCGTTCATTTCAATGACATAGCTCATACTTTTCACTCCTTGCTCCCAAATAAACGCTTGATCAAACCAAAAGGGTAAAACTGATGAACAGGACCGATGCCATTCATCAATGACCCTTCCCTCCGTCTATATACATGAAACAAAGGCTAGCAGTCACTAGCCTTTGTTTTGTTTAGATGTGTGGATTACTCAACTGTTTCTAGAAACGTCTCGTATTCTTCATCTGTCTTTGGAACTTCAATCTCTCCAGCTGTAATTTGACCTTTGTAGTCTTCAACAGCACTTAGATCTTCGTCCGTTAGGTTTTGTTCAGATTCTGCAATATCAATTGCAGAGTCATCTAATCCAAACTCAAGAATCTCTCCACCAGGGAAGTTTCCGTTCATTGTATCTTCAGAAACAATTTGAACCGCTTGGTCTGTACGTTTAACCATTGATGTTAGAGTAACAGACTCGTCTGTACCATATTCACCTTCAGCATACTGGTCACGGTCAACACCGATTACCCAGATGTTTTCCCCGTTACGCGCACGGTTGATTGCTTCAGTGAATACCCCGTTACCGGAGTCACCAGCAGAGTGATAAATAATGTCTGTACCATTTGAGTACATTGTGTTCGCGATTTGTTGTGCTTTTGTTGGGTCGTTAAAGTCTGCAACGTATTGAACTTCGATTTCAGCATCAGGATTCACTGATTTTACGCCTGCTTTGAAGCCGTTCTCAAACTTTTTGATTAGCTCACCTTCTACGCCACCAACAAAACCTACTTTGTCCGTTTCAGAGCGAAGTCCAGCAATCACTCCAACTAAGAATGAACCTTCATGTTCTTTAAATGTAATATTAGCAATGTTAGGAATTGGATTTCCATCTGCATCATTTACTACTGTATCAACAATAGCTAATTGAGCATCTTCATTTTGTGTTGCAACTGTACGGATCGCATCTTCCATTAAGAAGCCGATTCCCCATGATAGATCATAGTTTTCACGTACAAGTTGACGAAGGTTTGGTTCGAATTCATCCAAGCTACCAGATTGAAGATAACTGAAATTCGTTCCTTCTTCTAGTCCTTGCTCTTCGCCAAAGGCTTGTAAACCTTCCCATGCTGATTGGTTAAATGACTTATCGTCAATTCCACCAACGTCTGTAACCATACCTACTTTAAATTCTGAAGGCTCGGTAGACTCGCCTTCTCCAGCTTCTCCTCCACCAGATGAGTTGTCATCACCTGATCCACATGCGGATAATGCTAGTACTGCCACGGTTGATAATGTAAGTGTTTGTAACCACTTTTTCAAAATAAATTGCCCCCTTTTATTTATACGTCCCAACTCTTTTTTAACAGATGCTTGTCTATTTAAAGAGTAGTAGTAAATGAGCGGCCCTAGTCATCAGAAGTCTGATGACCACCCTTCTCTCATGTCCAACCGCACTTAATATATCATACGAATGACCAAATGAAAAATAGTTTTTTGAGAATGTTAGAGATTTACACAAAAAAGCCTCATTTCTCCCCAAAAACAGGAAAGAAACAAGGCTTTTCTTTAGTCCATCACATGGATAAAGGGCTCTTCACCAGGCTCTGCAACGATTAAACTCTCTTGTTCACCACTCACAGAATTGACGTTCACTTCTACTTTAATATCATCATAATAGTTAGGAATAATGGAAGCAATAAACTGAGTTAAGGCCACAATCTCTGTTTTTCCATTATAGCGTAAGGGAATATCAACTGTTAGCTCCGTTAAACGATCGTTTTGATAAAAACCTTTCCCGACAACTCCAACGTATGTACTAAAGAAGTTTTGAATTTGCTCTTGGAACCGACCAAACTCATCTGAATCGTCACGCACATCTTGATTCGCGCGATCTGACGGGAACAAATAGGTGCTCTCATCAATACCTGACCAGCTTCCTAAGTCAGAGTTCGGCTCAGCGATCGCTGTTTGAAAATAAGTACCTGAGATAATAGACTCTCTTGGCTGCTCTCTAAATAAGCCGACAACAATTGGAATGTTGTTAAATGCTCCATCTAAATCTAAAAACTCCTGATCACGAAGACGATTAACAATCTCGTTTGCGATTCGCTCACCATCTTCTTGAGTAACAGAATCTTCTAAAGGAGTAGAATAAAACTCATATAGCCCGTTCTCATCTGTGATTCGGAAGTTGTACACACTATTTAAGGAAACACCAATAACTATGGCACCAAGCTCTATCTCACCATCTTCATTTTCTACCATGTAGTTTTGCTCTAAAATATGAGAGAGTGTTCTAGGACTGTTCTCTTCCTGTGCTCTCAGATCATCTCCTGATCCAAGTGCCGGGTTTAATCCCAATGGATTTTCTTCTTCATCATAGCGTCTTAACCAGTTATTCAGTAACTCTTTATTAATGAACTGTCCTTCTCTTAAGGAGTATTCACTTTGTGGAAAATGTTCTTTTGCAATACGCGTTAATCCCATTTCAAGTTCATCTAGATCTAAGCGATTATAAACAACATCCGTCCCAAATCCACGAGCTTTCCCACTTTGATATTGCCCATCCATTAAAATGGCCTGATAGTAGTTCTCTGGCGAACTTACAGGTGGGACAATCGTAATTTCTTGATCATTTGTTGGATTCTCAACCTCTGTATTCTCAGGCTCATCCTGAGAAAAAGGGAAGCACCCCGCCATGAGAAGTGCCAAAGGTAAAGTAACCAATCCCCATCTTTTAAACATGAACCGCCTTGCTCCTCTCGCTCGTGCCTTAATTTATCCTTGGTTAAACTCTTGTATTAACCGCTCTTCATCCCAAATTTCAATGCCTAAGTCCTCCGCTTTTGCTCGTTTGGAACCAGCATCTGTTCCAGCAATCACTAAGTCTGTTTTTTTACTAACACTGCCAGTGACCTTGCTCCCGAGTAACTCCAGCTTTTCCTTTGCCTCATCTCGAGTCAGTTGTTCAAGCTTACCTGTTAGCACAACTGTTTTCCCAGCAAGAGCAGAATTCGACTCTTCCGCATCAGTTACTGTGACAGGCTTAGGTCCAGTATAACTCATATTTAAGCCTGCTTGCTTTAATTGATCAATCAATTCAAGCACTTCTGGCTTCTCAAAATAGCTTACTATGGAATCAGCCATCTTCTCACCAATTTCATCAACAGCAATAAGCTCTTCTTTTGATGCCTGCTGAATGTGGTCCATCGATTCAAAGTGCATAGCAAGTGTTCGTGCAGCCTTTGAACCAATAAATCGAATCCCAAGTCCAAACAAAACACGTTCTAAAGAGTTTGTCTTTGAATTCTCTATTGATTGTAACAGATTGTCTACTGATTTTTCGCCCATTCGTTCAAGATTCAATAATTCATCTTTTTTTAGATCATAGAGATCAGCCACATTATGGACTAACTGATGAGAGAACAATTGGGTAATGACCTTTTCTCCTAACCCATCAATGTTCATCGCTGTTCTAGAGACAAAGTGAATCAGGCCTTCACGGATTTGAGCCGGACATTCTGGGTTAATGCAACGGAGGGCTACTTCTCCCTCTAAACGAACAAGCTCACTCTCACACTCAGGACAATGCGTAGGCATGTGGAAGTCTTGTTCTTCCCCCCTTCTAAGATCAACGAGAACATTCACTACTTCAGGAATGATGTCTCCGGCCTTTTTCACAACAACCGAATCACCAAGCTTTACATCCTTTTCTCGGATGAGGTCTTCGTTATGTAACGATGCTCTCTTCACAGTTGTTCCTGCTACACTGACAGGCTCGAGTATAGCTGTTGGAGTCACTACACCTGTTCGTCCAACATTTAACTCAATATCTAACAGCTTCGTTATCACTTCTTCTGCAGGAAACTTAAATGCAGTTGCCCAGCGAGGACTCTTTGCTGTAAAGCCCATTTCCTTTTGAAGCTTAAGGGAATCTACTTTTATGACAATCCCGTCAATTTCATAATCAAGCTCGTGGCGACCTTCAACCCATTTTTCTGTATAGGCAATCACTTCATCTATGGATTCGCAACGTTTTGTTTCTTTATTCACTTTAAAGCCTGTTTCGTTTAAGAATGACAGACCCTCGTAATGAGAGTCGATGTCACGTCCTTTTAATTCACCGATCGAATAAACGAACAGTGAAAGATTACGTTTTGCTGCAATCTTAGGATCAAGCTGACGCAAGGAACCGGCTGCAGCATTACGAGGATTCGCAAAAGGCTCCTCTTCCGCTTCTTTTTTTGCTTTGTTTAATGACTCAAACGAGCGCTTAGGCATATACGCTTCACCGCGCACCTCAAGATCAACTTCATTATTTAAGCGCAAGGGAACGGCAGGGACAGTTTTTAAATTACTAGTAATATCCTCACCTGTTGTTCCGTCCCCTCTTGTTGCGCCACGAACAAGCTTACCTGCTTCATAGGTTAAGGAAACAGCAAGTCCATCAATCTTTAATTCACACACATAGGATACAGGTGTATCGCCAGCAAACTGTCTGACACGTCGATCAAAGTCTCGAAGGTCTTGTTCGTTAAATGAGTTCCCTAAACTCATCATCGGTATCTTATGAGACACCTTAGTGAAGTGAGGCAAAATGGCCCCACCGATACGAACGGAAGGAGAATCTTCAGTTACCAGATCGGGAAACAGCTCCTCAATCTTTAAAAGTTCTTGTAATAACCGGTCATATTCCTCATCCGGTACGATTGGAGTGTCCAATACATAGTAGTGATAGCCATACTTCTCCAGCTTTTCTCTTAATTCCTTCAGCTGTGCTGTGGCTTGATTCTTATCCATTCAGCTCGTCCTTTCTATTCCTTGGTAATCGGGGCAAACTGGGCAAACAATCGTTTCACGCCAGTTGGTGGTGGAAAGGCAATATCCAATTCAACCGACTGCCCGTCTCCTTTTATACTTACAACCGTTCCAGTGCCCCACTTCTTATGATTAGCTTTGTCTCCAACTTTCCATTCAAAGCTTTCTCCGCCAGTGGATGTAATCTGTGGTCTTGCTGGTCTCGATGGTCTACTTGCACTTTGTGAAACAGGTTTTCTTTGACGAAGTCCCTGATCAGCTTGTTCGCCTAGTACCTCAATGAATTCCTCTGGAATCTCTTTGATAAAACGAGAAGGAGGGTTAGCATTTGTACGCCCGAAAATCGTTCTAAGTCGTGCATTTGTCATAAATAGCTGTTTTTCCGCACGTGTAATCCCTACATATGCTAAACGACGTTCTTCTTCCATCTCATCTTGCTCAAACAACGAACGGCTGTGAGGGAAAATTCCTTCTTCAAGTCCAATTAAAAAGACAAGCGGGAACTCAAGTCCCTTTGCAGAGTGAAGCGTCATTAATGTAATGGCATCCTTAGGTCCTTCTTCTGGCTGATCATCAAGCTGATCAATATCAGCAACAAGAGCCAGATCTGTTAAAAAGGCAACCAGCGTTTTGTCTTCGCTCCGTTTTTCAAACTCACGTGTTACTGTAATGAACTCATCGATGTTCTCTAATCTGCTTTGCGCTTCAAGTGTTTGTTCGTTCTTCAGCGCATCGCGATAGCCTGTTTTCTCAAGAACCTCCTCAACAAGCTCGGTCACTGTTAGATAATCCTGCATTTGCACCCAGTTTGCAATTAGATCTCTAAATTCCTTTAGCTTACCGAGTGCTCGTGCGGTCACACCCATTTCGTCTACTTCAAACAACGCTTTATGCATAGACATTCCGTGCTGTAGTGCATAGGCAAGCACCTTGTCCACAGTTGTTGCACCAAGTCCACGCTTTGGTACATTCACAATACGCTGTAAGCTAATATCATCATCTGAGTTTGAGATTAAACGCAGATATGCAAGAACGTCCTTAATCTCTTTACGATCATAGAACTTTGTCCCGCCGACAATGTTGTAGTCAAAATTAGATTTCACGAAAAATTCCTCAATAATACGCGATTGCGCATTTGTCCGATAAAGAACGGCAATATCAGAATAAGAGAAGTCTTTGTTTTGGACTGCATCTTTGATTTGTTCCACGATAAAATGTGCTTCATCCTGCTCAGTTGAACCAGAGAAATGACCAATCTTTTGACCTTCGTCATTCTCTGTCCAAAGATTCTTAGGCTTACGATTGCCGTTGTTATTAATGACTTTGTTCGCTGCATCGAGAATTCGTTTTGTTGAGCGGTAGTTCTGTTCAAGAAGAATTACTGCTGCATTCGGATAATCCTCTTCAAACGAAAGAATATTTCCGATATCAGCTCCGCGCCATTTGTAGATGGACTGGTCAGAGTCCCCTACCACGCACACATTCTTCAAGCGATCTCCGAGCATTTTTACAAGCATATATTGAGCTCTGTTCGTATCCTGATACTCATCAACATGGATGTATTGAAACTTTCGTTGATAAAACTCTAATACATCTGGAACAAGCTTAAACAACTCGATCGTTTTCATAATTAAATCGTCAAAATCCAGTGCATTGTTTTGCTTTAATCGCTTCTGATACTCCGTATACACGTCTGATGCTACTTCCTGAAACGGGCCTGTTGCTTTTGCTGCAAACTCAGTTGGCTTTTGCAGTTCGTTTTTCGCACCACTAATTGTAGCTAAGATACTCTTCGCATCAAACTTCTTAGGATCAATGTTCTGCTTTTTTAGGATTTGTTTGATCACTGAAAGCTGATCCGTTGAATCTAGAATAGAAAAGCTTCGGCTGTATCCCATTCTGTCGATATCCCGGCGCAGAATACGTACACACATGGAGTGGAACGTAGAAATCCAAATATCTTCAGCAATTGGTCCTACAAGACCAGCCACCCTGTCCTTCATCTCTCTAGCTGCCTTATTTGTAAATGTAATAGCTAGTACACTCCACGGGGCCACTTCTTTTTCCCGAAGAAGATACGCAATTCGGTGAGTTAACACACGCGTTTTCCCACTTCCCGCACCAGCCATTAATAGCAATGGTCCTTCTGTGGTTGTAACCGCTTCGCGTTGCTCTGGATTTAGTCCTGATAACATCTTTTCAATTATATTTCCTTGCATACTCACACCACCAAACAAATGTTCTTATTTTTATCTTACTAAATTCTTCTAAGAAAGCAAGTCTCCTTTTACCGCTTGAACCGTTTTTATGGCTTCTTGTAGATTATGATAAATCACATTGCCGACAACAATTGTATCCGCGTAGGCTGCCATTTCCTCTGCTTGAGCTCTAGATTCAATCCCTCCACCGTAAACCAACCTCGTCTGTTCAAGAACAGATGATACCTGCTTAACGATATTAGGATCTCCATAGGTTCCACTATATTCTAAATAAAAAATCGGAAGCTTGTACATATGCTCTGCCATTCTTGCATAGGCGAGTACATCCTCGGTATCAAGATCACACACGGCATCTGTTAGTTGCGCAACCTTTGCTTCAGGGTTTAACACACAATAGCCCTCTGGAATCACTTCATCCCAATTCATGATAGCCCCGTATTCTTTTAGGGCTGCATGATGCTGCCCTGTAATCCATTCGACCTTCTGACTGTTTAAAACTGTTGGTATAAAGAAATAATCAAATCCCGGTGTTATCGCATCTACATTCGATACTTCAAGTACACAAGGCACAGCGTAACGTCTAATCCGCACGAGTAGCTGAAGGGTGTTATCGAGTGTCACTCCATCTGTGCCACCCACTATAATTGCATCTGTACCTGACTCACATATTGCTTCTAATGCTTCGTCAGATAGTTCTTTATTTGGATCAAGTTTAAATAGATGTTTCCAATGCTGATACTCAGCCATATCATCAACTCCTGAGAGGACATTTACACAAAAAAAGCCGCGACTGCGGACCTTTTCATACTACGTAAAATGAGACTTTTGTACGTTCATTATAACAAAGAATAAGAAGGTTGTCGTCTAACCAATTGCTTAAAACCGTCAAAAAACGCAGGTACATCGTGGATCTCATGTACCTGCGTTACCTTATTCTTTAATTGGTCTCTTTGACCAGATTGACACCATAATTGGCCCAGTAATGTTATGAACAACGGAAAAGATTGCACTTGGTAATGCTGTGATCGGCTCAAAATATTGTGTGGCAAGTGAAGCACCCAGTCCTGAATTCTGCATTCCAACTTCAATGGAAACCGCTCGCTTCTTACTTTCATCAAGCTTAAACATCCATGCGGCTATATATCCGAGTAGTAACCCAAACGTATTATGAAGTAACACAGCTAAAAATAGAATAAAAGCCGTTGTCGCTAAGTTTTCTTTATTGTTAGACACAACCGCTGTCACGATGGCAAGAATCGCCAAGATTGAAACGAGTGGCAAGGCAGGCACACTTTTTGTGACGACTTTAGGGAAGAACCTGCGAAGTAAGATCCCGAGTACAATTGGAATAATAACCACTTGTACAATCGATAAGAACATAGAGCCTGTATTTACATCCACGTATTGACTGGCTAAAAGTAAGACAATGGCTGGTGTCATAATTGGAGCGAGTAATGTAGAGATTGATGTCATCGCTACCGATAGTGGTAAGTCTCCTTTTGATAAAAACACCATGACATTAGATGCTGTACCACCAGGACACGCACCTACTAAAATGATACCAACAGCTAATTCATAAGGAAAATCAAATATCTGAGTGAGCGCAAAGGCAATCCCAGGCATAAATACAAACTGTGCGACAACCCCAATGATAACGGGGATTGGCTTCTTCGCGACAATGGCGAAATCAGTTGCCTTCATCGTTAACCCCATACCAAACATAATGATACCAAGTAATAGTGTGATGTACGGAACGATCCATGTGAATCCCCCAGGCGATAAAAACGCGATAACACTAACTAAAATAACAATAAGTGCAAAATACTTACTAATAATTTGTCCTACTCTCTCTACTTCTTGCATTGTTCACAATCCTTTCTCTAATCGTTCAAACTATTCTAACATTCTTTTATACTATAACGCTATAAAGTGTTGCTAAATTATCTGATAAAACAAAAAACCCTAGCGCATTCGCTTAGGGTCGTGTTCTGAGATTCTATTTAGTTGAAGAGTTCTTTACAGTAGAAGCGAGATTCCTTTAACAATTCCAATTAAAGCCGCCCAGCAAGGTAAGCTAATCAGTAACGCCCAACCAGACCCAATCACGATATTCTCTTCTGTCTCCATGAACACGGCTCCCCTCTTCTTGTGGTTAACCTAAGTATAGAGGGCGCGTGTTAATAGAACATAAAGTGCATGTAAAGATTATGCGATGTTCGTATTAAGCATAGGCGTATGTTTGTTTAGAACCAATCACTTTTGTACTTAGTAGATCGTACGTTAGGCATACGGGCTTATTCGTTCTTGGATCCCGAACGACTTCTGCATCAATGTTAAAGACACGCTCAAGCACTTCGCTTGTCATAACCATTTCAGGCATACCTTCTTTGATAATGGTGCCCGCATTCAGAGCAACCATATGATGAGCAAAACGTGCCGCATGGTTTAAGTCATGAATAACCATAACAATCGTGCGTCCTTGTTCCTTATTCAATCTTTCAAGCAGCTGAAGAATCTCAAGCTGGTGAGCCAAGTCTAAGTAAGTTGTAGGTTCATCTAACAGAAGCAGATCTGTTTCCTGAGCGAGTGCCATAGCGATCCAAACGCGTTGACGCTGGCCTCCCGATAGTGCATCAATTGGACGATCATGAAATTCAAGCATCCCCGTTACTTCAAGTGCCCAATAGATCAGGTCATGATCTTGTTTCGTTAGTTTTCCGAATCCTTTTTGGTGCGGGAAACGTCCGTACGATACTAGCTCCATTACTGTTAAGCCACTTGGTGCTTCAGGCGTTTGAGGCAAAATAGCCATCTTCTTCGCAATGGTTTTTGTCGATTCTTTATGAATCGCAGTCCCATCAAGGTAGACTGCCCCTTTTTTTGCACTATGAATTCGAGCCATCGTTTTAAGAATCGTAGACTTCCCACATCCATTTGGACCTATGATTGTGGTTATTTGTCCTTCGGGAATCTCTAAATCAAGTCCCTTAACAATATCGCGATCACCATATGAAATATCCAAAGCTTCTGTTTGAAGTCTAACCATTCTACTCACTCCTCAAATTATGGGGTTTTCATTAATAGATATAAAAAGTAAGGTGCGCCAAGCATTGCTACGACGAGACCTACAGGGATTTCAGACGGCTGTAAGACATTACGCCCGAGCATATCTGCCACAAGCAAGAGCAACGCGCCAACAAGCGCTGAGGCAGGAATTAAATATTGATGCTTCGGACCAACTAGCTTTCGTGCAATATGAGGTGCAACTAGTCCAAGGAAGGCAATTCCTCCCCCAACAGCTACACACGCTCCTGCAAGTGCAACAGATAAAAACAAGAGAATTCTCCGCTCTTTTTCTACACGAGCACCTAAGTTTGTTGCTACTTGATCACCTAAATTTAAGATATTTAGATACCTAGCTTTATAAAGTGTAAACGGTATGAGGATTAGAATCCAAGGCAATGTCGCTAAAACAAACTTCCAATTTGTTCCCCAGATACTACCTGATAACCATATCGTTGCTTGCATAAAGTCACGCGGGTTCATTTTTAATTGAAATACGAGCAGAGCAGCGGCAAAGCCTGCATTAATCCCTATTCCAACTAAGATTAGTCGGACAGGTGTTACGCCCTTTTTCCATGCTAGAACATAAATTAAAAAAGCAGCTAGCACGGCACCAAGTAAAGCAAAGAAAGGCATAATAAAAATGGAAAGAGTTCCGAGACCCGTAAGCGATCCTTGGAAAAAGAAAATAAATAAGACAACTGCAAAGCCAGCCCCTGCATTAATGCCTAAAATTCCTGGATCCGCGAGTCCATTTTGCGATACGCCTTGCAGGATGGCACCTGATACCGCAAGTCCCGCACCAATTAAGAGAGCAATAACCATACGTGGTAAGCGAAATTGAAAGAGCACCAGTGCGTCCTTGTCTGTTCCCATACCTAAGAAGGTTTTAAGTACATCGAAGGGTGCGATACGAATGTATCCTAGATTTAAACTTAAAAGAAACACCCCAATAATAGCGATTATTAAAATGCCGAATATGATAAAAGGTTTTTTGCTTTGTTTTGTAAGATTATAAGAGTCCATCACAATCCCCTCCCTTCTCTTCTAGCAAGGTAAAGGAAGAACGGAACACCAACTAAAGCGGTGATGGCCCCAACCGGTGTTTCAAAAGGTGGGTTCACCATTCTGGCTCCGATGTCTGCAAGGACCAGTAAGAGACCTCCAAGTATTGCCGAACAAGGAATAATCCAACGATAATCGACTCCAACTAAAAAACGAGTAATGTGTGGAATGACTAGTCCAACAAACCCAACAGAACCGGCCACAGAAACAGCAGCACCTGTTAAAAGCAACACAACAATGGTTCCGAGAATCTTAATCAAACGGGTGCGTTGCCCTAACCCCTTTGCTACCTCGTCCCCCAGGCTCAATACAGTTACCGACCTGGCGAGTATAAAAGCGAGTGTTAATCCAATGATGGCAACTGGCACAATCATTTGAATGCTTACCCAGCGTGTACCTGCTAGCCCACCTGCAAACCAGAAGCTAATATCTTGTGCTACATCAAAACGGATGGCAATGGTAGATGAGATAGCGCTAAGAAAAGCACCGACCGCAGTTCCAGCTAAAGCAAGCTTAACGGGTGTTAACCCACCTCGCGACATCGATCCAACTCCAAAAACGAGTGAGGCACCAAGCCCGGCTCCAGCAAATGACCAAAGCATTAATTGGAGTGATGAAGTATGCGGGAAAAAAGCAAATGCGATGGCAATAGCAAATGCCGCTCCGTCCGTTACGCCCATTATCGAAGGAGATGCGAGTGGGTTTCGAGTCATCCCTTGCATAATCGCTCCAGATACAGCGAGAAATGCACCAATTAAAGCGGCACCCAATGCTCTTGGCATACGTAATTCTTGAATAATTTGGTGTTGGGTCAGCTCTGGATTAAAATGCACCAACGCTTGCCAGACCGTTTGAAGATCAATGTCTGCAGCTCCTAAAGCGATGGAGGCCCCTATTGCTAAGCATAAAACGAAAAGTCCTAATACCAAAATAAACGTAGCCACAAACGGACGTTTTTTTATCTTTTTTAGTTCTACTGTTTGATCTTCTTCAGGAGTTACCATACTGTTCATCCTATCTTGACATTTACACTATTCAAATTGTGATTTTTACACGTATGTTCTCATTCATCTGTAGTAACATTGATAATCATTATCATACCGTATGATTCCATCCAAGTAAACGATTAATAAAGCTTTTTCTAAAACTGTTCATAAAAAAAGAATCATCGTCTCCCGTTCGGATCGAATGATTCAGTGATGTTCGTTTATATAGATAGTCTTTTTTGGTTTTGGTTTTTCTCGTTGCTAGATCAGCAAATGCATAAGGACTACGGTTCTTACTAGGATTACGCATTCCCTCTCGTTCTAGCTTCTTACGTTGCTTTTGGGCTTTTGAACGTGCCATATCAGTCATCTCCTTTTATTCGTATATTCTTATTATAAGGCAAACAAAAAAAATCTGAAAGCTCAAGGTTGAGCCTTCAGATCAATCATTAGTAAGCTAAGCTAAACAAACCTTTAATGTGCGTTAGATAACGAACATTACTTGCTTCTTTCATTAGGGAAGCAGGCATTCCTTTTAAAGGCGTTGCATTTTGACCAATTGTTGCTACGGCATCTTTGCGGCCTAGGCTTGCAAGAGTTCCGGAATCAATCGGACTAAATGGTGCACATTTTTTCCCTTCAAGATACGCATATAAGTTGTAACCAACCAATTCACCCATTTGCCAAGCAATTTGAGCCGTTGGAGGGTATGGACGACCATCTGGTGAAAAGTATACAGCACTATCTCCGACCACAAAAACATCTTCATGAGAAGTCGACTGAAGTCCTTCTGTTACCGTTGCACGACCACGGTTCACTTCAAGACCAGATTCTCCAACTAGAGGATTTCCTTGAACGCCACCCGTCCAAACAAATGTGTTTGCGACAATTTTTTGACCGTCTTTTAGATCAATAACGTTGCCTTCAACATTTGTAACAGGTAGACCTGTTAAGAACTCTACGCCACGTTTTTCAAGACTCTTCGTTGCACGTTCGATCAGATGATCTGGCAATACAGGAAGAATTTTAGGACCAGCTTCTACTAGTTTTAATTTAATATCTTGTGGATCTACACCAAGTGATCTAGCGAAAGCAGGTAATGTATCAGCAAGCTCACCAACAAGCTCAACACCTGTTAGTCCACCACCACCGATTACAATGGTAGCGTCTGCTTCATTTTTCGTTTTTGCATACTCACGAATGCGATCTTGAATTTGGTTATGAACTTGATTTGCTTCAGCTGCTGATTTAAGAACCATGCTGTTTTCTTCAAGTCCAGGGATGCCAAAGTAAGCTGTTTTACTTCCAAGCCCAACCACTAATGCATCATAGCTAAGCGTGCTTCCGTCTGATAACGAAACTTCTTTGTTATCAACCGAGAACGAGTTAACTGTTGCAATTTTAAGATCGATGGCTTTTCCTTTAAATAGCTTTTCAAGTGGCATCGCCACAGCGTCCTCAGCAATGTTTCCTGCTGCTAAACGGTGAAGCTCAGTAATGATTTGGTGAGTCCCTGTTTGGTTAACCACTGTCACTTTTGCTTGAGATTCACTATAGTATTTTCTAACAGTTAAAGCAGCTAAAAGTCCGCCATAACCTGCGCCTAGGATGACAATATGTTTTGACATTCTTTTTTCCTCCGTTTTTAAGTCAACTAATCAGCCGTTCACTTGAATTACTTCTTATTCTCACGCTCGTTCATGACATTAAGGTAAGCTTGAGTGAAGCGGAATAACTTTTGAGCTTGAGGGTCTTTTAGAAGCTTCATTAGGCCAAAAATACCAATGACTTCATTGCTTGCTTCTGCACGCTCTTTTGCTTCAATCGCTGTTTGAGCGACTTCCTTCGCTGTCTCTTTAACCGGCTCAAGAATTTCAGTAATTGCTCCAACTGTATCTGCTTTCAGCACATCATCAGTAGCAACAGAATGAGCAAAATCATATGATTTCGTCATCACTGTAATCATTTCAGTCAATTTTGGTAATTGATCAACTAGCGTTGTGAGTGATTCTTGTACCTCTGGTTTCAAAAGCTGATCAAGTAATTCTACTTGCTGCTTGCTTAGTGAAACTTGTTGTTGTTCGCTCGTTTCTGACATGTACAATTCTCCTTTACTTTATAGCCTTGAGCTATTTTCTCCTAGCTTGTATAGGATTATGTAGAGCCTCTTGCAATTTATCAAATGTGAATTTACTCACAAGCATAAATAAAAAAACACTACAATATATGGGCAAGGCCTTACTGACTACCGTATATAGAATAATCCTTTCCGCTGATTTTGTCAAAAAATCTTGACAGTTTTATGGCAGTTTTTTTAACACTTTTTTAAAGAAAAAACCAGCTATTTAAAAATAGCTGGCATGTATTAAGACTGTATGGGAATGTGTTTAAATTGAAGGACATCAAATAAGCCGGTATCCGTTAATTTTAATGCTGGAATTACAGGCAAGGCTAAAAAGGCGAGTGTTAAAAATGGGTCCCAGTTTTCATGGAAACCAATCGCTTTTAGCGCATGTTCTAACTCTTGGATTTCTTTCTGAACGACCTTATGTGGTTTTGTTGACATTAGTCCAGCCAGATCAAGTGATAGGCTTGCCACAACTGTTCCTTCTTTCACTACAGCCATTCCACCATTCATTTCCTTCACATGGTTAATCGCTGCAAGAATACTTTCGTCATCCGTACCACATGCAATCACATTGTGAGAGTCATGTGCGACAGTGGAGACAATCGCCCCATTTTGAATAGGAATTCCCTTCACAATGCCTAGACCTACATTTCCGCGCTGCTTATGCCGCTCAACGACCGTTAATTTTAATTGATTCTTTTCTGGGTCAGGTTGAAAACAGCCTTCACTTACTTGAATTGACTCTTTTATTGATTTAGTAATGATGGAACCAGGGCTACTTTCAATAATAGTTGCTTCTTGATCTGCTTTTGCCGGAAGCTTCAGATCCTGAAGTGAGATTGGGGCCATGTTCATGCTTTTAAGTAAATGTTCAGGTGCATCAATCGATTCACGAATGTTTTGCACAAGCTGACCATTCGTTGCATACTGTTCACCTTTGACAAAGACAGCTTCGACCGAGAATGTTTTTAGGTCATTTACTAAAAGAAACGTAGCCTCATAGCCTGGTGCAATTGCCCCCTTATCCTGTAGTCCAAATGCTTCTGCCGCATTGAGTGTAGCAAGTTGTATGGCTTGCAGCTCTGACATTCCAAGCTTGATTGCCTTACGAATGCTTCCATCAATGCTGCCTTCTTTAATAAGGTGATCCAAATGACGATCATCTGTTGCAAAAGCAAAACGCCTTGCATTCGCCGGCGTAATTGCAGGTAAAAGCGCCTCTAAATCCTTTGCTGCTGTGCCTTCACGTATTAGGACGTACATCCCTCTGCGTATTCTCTCTAACGCTTCCTCCGCTGTCACGGCTTCATGATCGTTACGTATACCTGCCGTACGATACGCATTCAACGAATAGATGTCTAAACCTGCAGCATGCCCATCTATCACATGACCCCCAGCACGAGCGCTTAAGATTTTCTCAAGCATATCCGTTTCACCAGACAAAACAGCCGGATAGTTCATTACTTCTCCAAGCCCAAATGCGTTCCCCTCTTCAAATAAGGCTTTCACATCTGCTGACGTTACATCTGCTCCGTTATGTTCAAAAGGTGCAGCGGGTACACAAGAAGGAATCATCATCTTAATGTCCAGTGGGAGATTCTTTGCAGCATTCATCATGTAACGAACAGCGTCTGCTCCCCCAACATTCGCAATTTCATGAGGATCGGCAATGACTGTTGTTACACCTTTTGGCACCACAATTTTACTGAACTCCTCAGGAGGAACCATTGCTGATTCAATATGGATGTGACCATCAATCAACCCTGGACTTATATAGGCTTCTTTAGCATCTATCCGTTGCTTGGCTTCTGGATAGGATCCAATTCCCACAATAAGTCCATCGCTGACTGCTACATCTGCTTCGATAATTGTTAAATTAAAGACATCAATTACTTTACCATTTGTAATCACAAGATCTGGTACGCTCTGCTTAGAAGAAGCCGCAATCGTTGTTTTGAGTGTTTCTGCATTCATCGTGCAAGCCCCTTTCAAACACGTTTTTTATATTTGAACTATTGTAGTCTATTTTAGCAACGGATGCACACTTTTTTTCAAAAAAAAGCTATCTGTTCATGGCCGAACCATGGCAGATAGCTTTTACTTATTCAGTTGATCCCGTTTGCTCTTCCTTGATACGGTCTAGAGCCATCGTGTAGCTGTCATTTCCATAGTTCAAGCAACGCTTGACCCTGGAGATGGTTGCCGTACTTGCTCCAGTCTCTGTCTCAATTTTGTGATACGTATATCCGTTTTGAAGCATTCTTGCTACTTCAAGACGTTGTGCCAGTGACTGTATTTCATTAATTGTACAAAGATCATCAAAGAATTCATAGCATTCCTCTAGATCTTTTAGTGAAAGAACGGCTTTAAACAGTTGATCAAGTTCCTTACCGCGTAATTTATCGATTTGCAATCATTTCACGCCTTTCCAAAAATTTCGGCATGCCTGATCTGTTGACCAGGAACTTATACTTTATCATTTTAGCGCATAATCGCAGGAAAGAGTATCTTTTTCTTTGTTACATCATAGATTCCTCTTTGCGTAACGCGAATATATGGCAAATGAGTTGATGAAAAGAATTGTAAACTATAGATTGGATCTTCGTGCTTATAGCCTCGTTCGCGTAGAAGCGAAACGAACTTCTTCTCTTCCTCCATGATACCTTCCATCGACTTATCGGACATCGCTCCATTTAAGGAAAGGACGATACTTCCAATCACATCTCCATCTTCAACAATTGCCATACCTCCGCCTTGTGCCTTTACAGCGCGAAAGGCTGCGACCATGTCTTTTACATTTTTTCCGATTAAAATGAAATCACCTGTGTTAGAGAAAGAACTAGCAAAACCTTTAATCTTATTCGAAAAACCTTTTATCATGGTATTAATCATCCATTTACCATTCTTGTCGATTAGAACAAAGAAGCTCTCATCATGAGTATCACTTAGCTCGTTCACAGTACCTTCAACTGTAATACGGTAAGGCTTTAAGATAACGGCATTCACCATTTCAATTCCCATCGGCATTGAAAAATGTAACTCACTCTCATCTAAGTCCCAGCTAATATCTAGTGGTTTTATCCCATAATCGTTCCAGCCAAACGACTCTTCCCCTTGACATTCAATGCCATCACGGACAATCCACTGCCCTTTTGCTAAAACACCAATTGGTTTTGGTGAATGTTTGTCAGAAAGGAAGTTAAGATGTGCAATGCGGCCCGGCGCAATCATTCCTAGCTTATGATCCAGGTTATAATATCTAGCTACATAATACGTGGCCATTCCATACGCATCAAAGTCAGATAGTCCTGCATCAAGAGCCATTTTAATTAATTTATCCATGACACCGTCCTCGTAAAATGAAGGAGGCGACCCATCTGTTGTCATAATACAGCGAACAAAGTGGTCAACGCCAAGCTCCTGCATTTCTCGAAGTAGATTCGGTAAGTCAGGTCGCATAGAGGAATGGCGTAAAGAGGTCATATACCCCATATCCAGACGTCGAACAGCTTCTTCTCCGTTGATTGCCTCATGATCGCATGTCACACCAAGCAGGGCCATTTGAGATAACGTCCGCTCTGACGCTCCCGGCAGGTGTCCTTCAATTGGCTTACGCAAGCGACTGGTCTCTTGCATCCAATGTAACGTAGAATCATCACCTTCTAGAACTTTTGGCCAAGATGTTAACTCTCCGCCTTGAACTACCAGATGATGCTCAAGCCATGCTTTCATCCGAGAATTGGTAAAATGAGCCTCGCTCTGGAGCTCAGTCTGAGGGTCGTATCTTGCCCACCAGTACATACTTGCAGGCATTTCCTCCAGCTTTTCAATCAGAGAAAGCGCTTTCTTTTTTTCAACATTCGAAAAGAAATATAAATTATCATTGATCAATGTTGTTGTCCCACGAGCCGAAGCATATCTTGCAAAGCTATGGGGATTATATAATTGAAACGGATGAGCGTGGTGCTCAATATACCCAGGTACAACGACTGAGTTCTTACATTCAATTATTTCAGTATCCTTATCTGTTACCGGGGGAAGCTCCTGTCCAACATAAACAATTCGATCATCCGCAATCCAAATATTTGCTTTAAGCCATTTTCGTCTGGCGTGATTGAGATACGTAGCATTTTTGAGAACAATAGAAGGCGCTTTTTCTCCCCTGACGACATCCAGGTGCTGGCGCAAGCGTTTCTTTGTCCAGCGATATATACGTTCCGTCATTGGCAGATCACCCATTTCATTTTTCTTTTGTCTATATGTTATCACAAAATCAAGGTTATATAGGAAAAACTTGTGACATCTTTTCACACATTAATTGTGAAAAGCATTAAATAACTTTTTAAAGTGGAGGAACTGAACATGAAGCCAAATTTAAATCTCATTGAGTCATTTATTCGCATCACATGCGGGCTCACATTGCTCAGCTTATTTTCAGCAAAGAAACAAGCATCCCTTATTGGGTTTATCGGCATTATCCTCGGTGCATTAAAGGTAGCGGAAGGAATGACCCGCTTTTGCCCTATTAAGTATATGAACAAAGCAAATCAGATAGAAACAAAAAAACACGAACATCATCAAGATGGACGTGTAATGAACCCATCATAACGCTGGGTTCTTTTTCTTTTTTCCAATTAACAGCCCTATACCTAACCCAAATAGACTAAGAATGTAAAATAGAAGCAGTGACCCTTCAACTCCAAAAGGAATAAAGAAGTAGGACCAACGTTCATTTTGGAACGCCTGAACACAGATGTAGGAAATGCCGTACGAAATAAAAGGAATGGCTATACATTCTAGTCCGAGTATCCTACGTCTCGTTAAAAAGCCGATTAAAATGAAGACAACGCCCCACCCGATGTAGCCACTGAGAGCATGATACGAAAAATCTAATTGCATGCCAACATAACCATAAGGCATCAAAGCAAAAAGCAGAAACAAAGCGAGGCGTCTGATCATCGGTTTCCTCCAGGCTCGTTTTAATTGATAAGATCAGTAAAACATGGAAAGTAAGAGTTGGGCAATAGTTGGTTTTGAGTGGAGACGGGGTTAGCGTTTCAATCCTAGCGTCTATCACATAAATTCAGAACCCTATCACACAAATCCCTCCTCCATCACATCGATCCCGCACTCTATCACATCCATTCCTCCTCCATCACATGGGTTCAGAACCCTATCACACAAATCCCTCCTCTATCACATGGATCCCGCACCCTATCACATCAATCCCTCCTCTATCACATGGATCCCGCACTCCATCACATCAATTCCTCCTCTATCGCATGGATCCCGCTCTCTATCACATCCATTCCTCCTCCATCACATGGATCCCGCTCTCTATCATATCCATTCCTCCTCTATCGCATGGATCCTGCACTCCATCACATCTATTCCTCCTCCATTGCATGGATCCCTTTCTCTATCACATCAATCCTTCCTCATCACATGGATCCCGCACCCTATCACATCAATCCTTCCTCATCACATGGATCCCGCACCCTATCACATCAATCCCTCCTCTATCGCATGGATCCCGCACCTTATAACATTAATCCCCCATCCATCGCATGGATCTCGCTCCCTATCACATCAATCCCTCCTCCATCCCATGGATCCCGCTCCCTATCACACCAATCCCTCCTCTATCGCATAGATCCCGCACTCTATCACATCAATCCCCCTCATCCCCAAAAAAACAGCACCCGCCTAAGCTGATGCTGTCCTTTTCTCTATTTGATCGCTTTATCCGCGATATCCGTTCGGTTAAATAGGCCTTCGCTCTTAATATGGATTAGAGATTCATAGGCTTTTTCTTTTGCCTCTTGAATGGTTTCTCCTTTGGCTGCAACTAGGAGGACGCGGCCTCCATTTGTTTGCCAGATGCCATCATGAAGAGCCGTTCCTGCATGGAAAACGAGTCCTTTTTTAGCAGCTACCTCGAGTCCAGCAATAGCTACACCTTTTGGATATTCTCCAGGGTAACCAGTGCTCGCCATGACTACTCCGACAACTGCTTCTTCTGACCAGAGGAGCTCTGGTTTTTCACCATTGTGAAGTTTCTCCATCACGTCGATTAAGTCTGTCTCTAATCGTGGAAGCACCACTTGTGTTTCCGGATCTCCAAAGCGGGCGTTAAACTCAATGACTTTTGGTCCTGTGGCTGTCATCATCAAGCCTGCGTATAGGATTCCGGTAAATGGTGTACCTTCTTCAACCATTGCAGCCGCCGCTGGCTCTAATACGGCACGAACCGCCACGTCTACTTGATTAGCATTAAATTGAGGAACAGGGGAGTATGCACCCATCCCGCCTGTGTTCGGTCCTTTGTCCGCATCGAATGCACGCTTGTGATCCTGTGCACCGACCATTGGCACAACGATATCGTTATGAACAAACGCCATCAGGGATAGTTCTTCCCCTTCCAAATACTCCTCAACCAACACACTCGCTCCTGCATCTCCAAAGCGATTCGCTTCTAATACGTCAGACAAAGCAGCAAGTGCTTCTTCCTCTGTCATGGCTACGGTTACGCCTTTTCCAGCTGCAAGTCCGTCTGCTTTAATGACGATTGGCGCACCTTGTGTTTTTACATAAGATGCGGCTTCCACGTAGTCAGAAAATGTTGCGGATGCACCTGTAGGGATGCCATACCGGTTCATAAGATCTTTCGCAAAGGACTTACTGCCTTCAATTTTAGCTGCGGCTTGGTTCGGACCAAACACCTTTAATCCAGCTTCTCTAAAGTGGTCAACAATTCCAAGGCTTAAAGGCACCTCGGGACCAATCACAGTCCACTCTACGTTATTGTCTTTAGCAAAGGAAATCAAACCAGCAAAATCGGTTTCACCAATGGATACAACTTCTGCTACATCCGTCATTCCTGGATTCCCTGGTGCTGCAAACACCTTCTCAACTTTTGTGCTTTGTGAGAGCTTCCACGCGATGGCATGCTCTCGTCCACCGCCTCCAACTACAAGTACATTCATTGTGGTATCCTCCGCTCTTAGTGTTTAAAGTGACGTGTGCCAGTGAAGACCATGGCAATGCCATATTCGTCTGCTTTTTGAATAGATTCTTCGTCACGAATCGATCCACCCGGTTGAATAATCGCCTTCACTCCAGCTTTTCCTGCTGCTTCTACTGTGTCCCCCATTGGGAAGAACGCATCAGATGCGAGCGCTGAGCCATTTGCGCGCTCACCCGCTTGCTCAATTGCGATACCAGCCGCACCCACACGATTCATTTGACCAGCTCCAACACCGACAGTCATCTCACCATTTGTTATTACGATAGCATTCGATTTCACATGCTTCACGACTTTCCAGCCTAACTTTAATGCTGTCCACTCGTCTTCTGTTGGTTGACGTTTCGTTGGAACGGTCCAGCTCGTTTCGTCCACTTCTGGTTTATCTTCCTCTTGAACCAACAATCCGCCTTGAACAGATGTCACTTTATTCACTGCTTTTTCCGTTGTTTCAATTGCTAATTGAAGTAAGCGGATGTTTTTCTTTTTTGTTAAGATCGCTTTTGCTTCTTCTGTAAAGCTCGGAGCGATAATCACCTCTAAGAAAATTGCAGACATTTTGTCAGCCGTAGCAGCGTCTACTTCACGATTCAGTGCAATGATTCCACCAAAAATAGAAACAGAATCTGCTTCGTATGCACGGTTAAAGGCCTGCTCAATTTTTTCGCCTGTACCGACTCCACATGGGTTCATGTGCTTCACAGCTACAGCAGCTGGCTCAGAAAATTCCTTTACAATCTCAAGAGCTGCATTTGCATCTCCAATATTGTTGTACGAAAGCTCTTTCCCGTGAAGCTGTGTGGCATTTGCGATTGAGCTTTTATCTCCTTGAGCAGACTTGTAGAACGCTGCTTTTTGGTGTGGATTCTCTCCATAACGAAGAGATTGACTTCGCTCATATGTAAGGGTTAGAGACTCTGGATATTCCTCTCCCACCGCTTCTGTTAAATAGCTTCCAATCATTGCATCGTAGGCAGCAGTATGACGGAATACTTTTGCAGCTAAACGGCGACGAGTGTCTCCATTAACTGATCCGTTTTCTTTTAGCTCAGCTAATACATGCTCATAGTCAGTAGGATCAACAACTACCGTTACATGGTTATGATTCTTTGCTGCTGAACGAAGCATGCTTGGACCACCGATGTCGATGTTTTCAATGGCGTCTTCAAACGTAGCGTTTTCCTTTGCAATGGTTTCAGCAAATGGATAAAGGTTGACGACAACAAAGTCAATCGGATCAATTGAATGTGTTTCAAGAGCTTCCAGGTGCTCCGCTTTTTCACGCATGGCAAGTAAGCCACCATGGATATTCGGATGAAGGGTTTTGACTCGGCCATCTAAAATTTCTGGGAATCCAGTCACTTCTGAAATACCAATAACAGGCACACCTGCTTCTTCAAGTGCTTTTTTGGTTCCACCTGTTGAAATGACTTCAATGCCTTGTTCCACGAGTCCTTGAACAAATGGTACTAATCCTTCTTTTTTAGATACACTGACTAATGCTCGTTTCTTACTCATTTTGTCCGTCTCCTCCTACAACTTTTGTTTCCATGATCTGCTTAACCGTTTGCGGATAAAGATTGTGTTCGATCTCTTGAATCTTCCGGAAAACATCTTCCCTTGTATCGGTCACTTCAATTAGAACTTTTTCTTGGGCAATAATTGGACCAGTATCCATCCCAGCATCTACATAATGGATCGTTACGCCTGTTTCACTTACCCCTGCTTCTAATGCCTGGCCCACTGCATCTAATCCAGGAAAAGCTGGTAATAGGGATGGATGGATATTCACGATACGACCCTCGTATGCGTTTAGTAGGGTAGAACCAATTAATCTCATGTAACCTGCTAAGCAGACAAATTCCACACCGTGCTCCTGCAAATGAGAGACTACCTTTGCTTCATAGTCTGCCTTTGTTGCAAAGTCCTTTGGTGCTAGTGCGATTGAAGGTACGCAAAACCGATCAGCCTTATCAAGCGCACCAGCACCAGGTTTATCAGAGACAAGAAGCGCCACCTCGCCACCTAATTGCTTTTGGGATGCGGCTTGCATTAAAGCTTCAGCATTTGAGCCTGTTCCTGAAGCAAATACGGCGATCTTCATGAATCAATGCCTCCAATAGCTACTCCTTCGCCCTCGGTTACACGACCAATAATGTATGCCTGCTCACCTTCTGCTTCAAGTGTACGAATGACATCAAGGTGCTCCTCTTCTGGAACAACAAGCATCATCCCAATTCCCATATTAAAGGTAGAGAAGAGGTCTTTTTCACTCAGTTCTCCCTCTCTTTTTAGCACATTAAAAATAGCAGGAATAGGCCAAGAGCCGTTATCAATTTCTACTTTAGTACCAGCTGGTAGCATTCTTGGGACATTTTCATAGAAACCGCCACCTGTAATGTGGGCAAGCCCATTAACAGTATGGTGTTTGATTGCAGCTAGTAATGGCTTCACATAAATCTTAGTTGGTGTTAACAATACCTCACCGAGTGAGTCTTCTAGTCCATCTACTTGATCCGTAAGAGCATATCCTGATTTCTCTAGTAAAATATGTCTTACAAGCGAGAACCCGTTGCTGTGTAAGCCACTTGAGCTAAGTCCAATAACAACGTTACCGGGCTTGATTGCATCGCCCGTAATCAGTGCGGACTTCTCAACAGCTCCAACAGAAAACCCTGCTAGGTCATATTCTTCTGGATCATACATCCCCGGCATCTCCGCTGTTTCACCGCCAATAAGAGCACATCCAGCCTGTTCACAGCCATCCGCCACTCCTTTAACAATGGCTTCAATTCGCGCTGGATCAGCCTTTCCACATGCAATATAATCAAGGAAATAAAGCGGCTCTGCACCCTGAACAACAATATCGTTTACACACATAGCAACGGCATCTACACCGATTGTGTCATGCTTATCCATCATAAAAGCAAGCATAAGCTTCGTTCCTACACCGTCTGTTCCGGATACAAGGACGGGCTCTTTGTAATTTAAGGACGATAGATCGAAGTTGCCTCCAAATCCACCTAGCCCTCCAAGAACACCTGCGCGAGCTGTTCGTTTAACATGCTGTCCCATTCGTTTCACTGATTCATAGCCTGCTTCAATATCAACGCCGGCTTGTTTGTATGCATCTGACATGCGAATGCTGCCTCCCTTTATTACACCTTTGCGTGTGGATGAACTGTATCTGCGTAAATTTCTGTAGGATATTCTCCTGTGAAACAAGCCAAGCATTGACCACAATTACTCATCTCTGGATTCCGTCCAATTCCCTTCATTAAACCGTCCGTACTTAAAAAGGCTAAGCTATCTGCACCCATCATGTCTCGCATCTCGTCTAGCGAATGCTGCGAGGCAATCAGTTCTGAAGTGGTAGATGTATCAATCCCGTAGAAGCAAGGATGCTTAATTGGAGGAGAACTGATACGCACATGAACCTCAAGTGCGCCGGCTTCCTTTAACATGTTCACAATTCTACGACTTGTTGTTCCACGAACTATCGAGTCATCTATCATAACCACTCGTTTGCCTTCAACTACACCACGAACGGCAGAGAGCTTCATCTTCACACCTTGTTCACGTAGCTCCTGCGAAGGCTGAATGAAGGTACGTCCAACATAGCGATTCTTAATTAACCCGAGTTCGTACGGGATCCCCGTTTGCTCTGCATATCCAATGGCTGCTGAAATACTAGAGTCTGGCACACCTGTCACCACGTCTGCTTCAATTGGCGCTTCAATGGCAAGCTGTTTCCCTAGCTGTTTTCTTGCTGTATGAACGTTAATCGTTTCTACGTTACTATCAGGGCGAGCAAAGTACACATACTCCATGCTACAGATCGCAGGATTTGGAGATTTGTCATATTGTTCACTACGTAATCCATTGTCATCAATGATGACCATTTCTCCAGGTAGTACGTCGCGTTCATAGGTTGCACCGATGATGTCAAAGGCACAGGTTTCAGAAGCGACAACGTACGCCTCACCAATGCGACCAATCGCAAGTGGTCTCAGTCCGTTTGGATCCATAGCAACAATGAGTTGATGTTCATTCATCACCGCAAATGCATAGGCTCCTTTGAGCATAGCAAGCGCGTGGCGGAATTGGTCTTCTAAAGACCAATAGCCACTACGCTTAATGAGGTGCGCGAGTACTTCTGTATCAGATGTTGATTGAAAGATACTTCCTTGGTTTTCAAGCTGAAGCTTAAGGTTATTGGCATTCACAATGTTTCCGTTATGTGCAATGGCCAGTCCGCCTACCTGTGAGCGAAACATAAGTGGTTGGACATTCGCGAATCCACCGCCGCCAGCCGTTGCGTAACGAACATGACCGATCGCCGCCGAGCCGTGAAGAGAATGTAAGGTTTGTTGGTCAAAGACTTCATTTACAAGTCCTAGGCCTTTATGAACATTTAACGTGTCTCCGTCAGAAACAACGATACCTGCTCCTTCCTGACCACGATGCTGAAGACTATGCAAACCATAGTACGTAATTTGCGCTGCGTCCTTATGTCCCCAAACAGCAAATACTCCACACTCTTCATTTAAGCCTTTTATTTCAGCAAACATGGAATGGCTCCTTTCCAAGCCTTAACGATTTCTTCTTGAGACAGATCGAGAACAGCCTTGCCATTCTCATCACATACGACCAATTGATTTTCATTTGTTACTTCACCAATACATTCTGCATCCACAATCGCTTCAAATGCTGTGCGATGTTCAGGAGAAACGGTAACAACAAAACGAGATTGACTCTCTGCAAAAAGATGAACCGGGTTTGTTCCTTCTTGTTGAACACGAACACCCACGGTACCAGAAGTCATCCCTTCTGCTAATGCAACCGCGAGTCCACCTTCAGACACATCATGAGCTGATGCAACAAGTCCTGATTGGATCGCTTTTAGAAGTTGTTCTAAACGAGCTTTCTCAAGTGACAAATCAATCTCAGGTGCCTTACCGAAAATACGTCCTTCTTGAAGCTTTTGAAGCTCACTTCCGCTAAATTCAGGCTTTGTTTCCCCAAGAAGATAAACTAGATCTCCTACTGCCTTGTAGTCCTGCGTAGTAATATGATCAAGATCTTCAATTAAACCAACCATGCCAATAACAGGCGTTGGATAAATGGCTCCACCCGTTGTTTCATTGTAAAGAGATACGTTTCCTCCAATAACAGGTGTTTCAAGCGTACGGCAAGCTTCACTCATTCCATCTGTTGATGTTTCAAGCTGCCAGAAGATCTCAGGCTTATCTGGGCTACCGTAGTTTAAGCAGTCTGTAACTCCAAGGGGTACGCCACCAGATGCAACGATATTACGCGCTGCCTCGGCAACTGCAATTTTGCCACCCACTTCAGGATCTAGGTATAGATAACGGGAATTACAATCTGTTGTCATTGCAAGTGCTTTACGTGTATCTCGGATACGCACAACAGCCGCATCAGAGCCTGGTGATACCACCGTATTTGTTTGAACCATATAATCGTATTGATCGTAGACCCATTCCTTACTAGCAATGGTTGGCTGAGCTAATAGATTAAGTAATGTTTCATTAAAGTCTTCTACTTTAGGTACATAAGTAGCTTGTTCTTGGAACTCCTTGTAATAAGCTGGTACAGATGAAGGCTTGTGATAAACAGGTGCTTCTTCAGCTAATGCATCTACAGGAACATCCGCTGCTACTTCACCGTTATGCATAAGACGAAGACGTTTGTCATCTGTTACATAACCAACTTCTGCCGAAAGAAGTCCCCAGCGATCCACGATTTCTTTAATTTCTGCTTCTCTTCCTTTTTTGACAACGATCAGCATACGCTCTTGGGATTCAGATAACATCATTTCATAAGCTGTCATGCCTTTTTCACGTTGTGGAATAAGGTCTAGATTCATCACAATTCCAGAACCAGCTTTACTTGCCATCTCTGCTGAAGATGAAGTCAGTCCAGCCGCACCCATGTCTTGAATTCCGACTAATGCGTCACTTTGAATCAACTCAAGGCATGCTTCGAGTAAAAGCTTCTCCATAAATGGATCTCCTACTTGAACGGCTGGGCGTTTCTCTTCTGAACTTTCACTTAACTCTTCAGATGCAAAGGTTGCACCGTGAATCCCATCTCGGCCTGTGCTTGCTCCAACGTACATCACTGTGTTTCCTACACCTTTTGCTTGGCCTTTTTGAATATCTTTGTGATCAATTAATCCAACACACATAGCATTTACTAGAGGGTTGCCTTCATAACAAGGATCGAATTGTACTTCTCCGCCAACTGTTGGGACACCAATACAGTTTCCGTATCCTGCAATTCCTGCAACAACCTCTTCAAAAAGGTAGCGTACCTTTGGAGACGTTAGTTCACCAAATCGAAGGGAATTTAAAATAGAGATTGGTCGTGCACCCATTGAGAACACATCACGCAAAATTCCGCCAACTCCGGTTGCGGCTCCTTGATATGGTTCAATTGCTGAAGGATGGTTGTGACTTTCAATTTTGAAAACAACCGCCTGCTCATCACCAATATCAATGATTCCAGCACCTTCACCAGGTCCTTGAAGAACTTTTTCACCTGTTACAGGGAACTTCTTAAGAAGTACCTTTGAGTTTTTGTAGCTGCAATGCTCTGACCACATAACTGAGAATAATCCGGTTTCTGTGTAGTTAGGGGTGCGTCCTAAAATCTCTTCAACAAGCTGGAATTCATCATCAGTTAAACCCATAGCCTGATACAGCTTTTCTTTTTTTACCTGTTCAGATGTTGGTTCAACGAGTAGTGACATGAGAGTCCCTCCAGTTTTTTAGAATAGATTGAAATAATGGTAGCCCTTGGTCACTGCCAAGAAGCTCTTCTACTGCACGCTCAGGGTGAGGCATCATACCAAGTACATTTCCTGCCTCGTTCACAATCCCTGCAATCTGATGACGCGATCCATTTACATTCTCGCTATATCGGAACACAATTTGATTATTTGCTTCAAGTGCTTGGTAGGTTTCCTCGTCACATTCATAGTTTCCTTCTCCATGTGCGACAGGGATCGTAATCTCTTGTCCCTTTGTATAAGCTGTTGTGAACAATGTATCTGCATTTTCTACTGATAGTTGTACTGGACGACAGATGAACTTTAGTCCTTCGTTACGCTTCATTGCACCCGGAAGTAAACCAGCCTCTAAGAGAACCTGGAACCCATTACACACACCAAGAACGGGTACGCCTGCATTTGCCGCTTCAATAACCGCGTTCATAATTGGAGCAAATCTAGCAATGGCACCTGAACGCAGGTAGTCACCGTGTGAGAAACCACCCGGCAAGAGAATGCCATCATACCCATCAAGTGAGGTATCGTTGTGCCACACGTAATCAACCTCTTCCCCAAGCTGGTCGCGGATAGCATGGTACATATCCGCGTCGCAGTTCGAGCCTGGAAATACTATGACCGCAAACTTCATGAAGAGACAACCTCCTCAATTTCATAGCTATAGTCTTCAATAACGGTATTCGCTAAAAGCTTCTCGCACATTTCTTTTACACGAGCGTCCACGTCACTTGTATCTGCAAGTGTCAGCTCCATGTATTTTCCGATACGTACTTCTTGTACTTCCTTATACTCCATCGTGTGTAGCGCATTTTGAACCGCTACTCCTTGTGGATCAAGAACACTTTCTCTTAACGTTACGTAGACTTTAACTTTATACATTATTGGCCTCCCAAGCGTGTTAGTATTTCCTGATATCCATCTTGCAAGTTTCCTAGATTACGACGAAACAGATCTTTATCTAACTTCTGGTTTGTTTTTATATCCCATAGGCGACATGTGTCAGGTGAAATCTCATCAGCTAAAAGGAGCTTTCCTTCGTTCGTACGACCAAATTCTAATTTAAAATCAACAAGCCTTACACCAATTCCTGCAAACAACTCTACTAATAACTCATTTACTTTTTTTGCTTGTATTTTAAGAGATTCAACCTCTTCGGCTGTTGCTGCTTCAAGGAGATACACATGATCCTCTGTGATGAGAGGATCTCCTAATGCATCATCCTTGTAATAGAACTCAACGATTGGTTCAACAAGTGGCGTGCCTTCTTCTATCCCAAGACGCTTCGCCATGCTTCCAGCTACGACATTGCGGACAACCACTTCAAGTGGAACGATCTCCACCTGACGCACAAGCTGCTCCGTGTCAGATAATCTCCGAATAAAGTGACTTTGAAGCCCTTTTTCATTCAAGTGAGTAAAGATTAACGTGGAAATTTCATTATTCAATCTCGCCTTACCTTCAAGCGTATCCTTTTTCTCTCCATTAAATGCTGTTGCATCATCCTTATAAGTGACCCAAAGAACACCCGGTTCAGACGTTTGATAAATTCGTTTTGCTTTTCCTTCGTAAAGCTGTTGCTGCTTTTCCATTGGTGTGGACCTCCTAAGGTTTACTGTAAGCCAAGGCGACTAAAAATCGTGTCTACATGCTTTAAGTGGTGCTCGTAGTTAAAGCATTCGTCAATTTCTTCCTTAGTTAGCACCGCTGTAATGCGCTCTTCTGCATCAACAAGCTCGCGGAATTGAATACCCTCTTCCCAAGCTTGTGTAGCTTTTGGTTGGACAAGATCATATGCTTCCTCACGAACCATGCCCTTATCAATAAGAGAAAGGAGTACGCGTTGAGAGTAAATCAACCCGTATGTACGCGTCATATTACGCTTCATGTTTTCAGGGAAAACTGTAAGATTCTTCACGATATTTGAGAAACGATTTAACATGTAATTCAGACCGATTGTGGCATCTGGTAAAATCACTCGTTCAGCAGATGAGTGAGAGATATCACGCTCGTGCCATAGTGGTACGTTTTCGTAGGCTGTCAGCATGTAGCCTCTAATTAAACGAGCAAGCCCAGTCATATTTTCAGAACCGATTGGGTTACGTTTGTGTGGCATCGCAGACGATCCTTTTTGACCTTTCGCGAAAAATTCTTCGACTTCACGCGTCTCACTCTTTTGAAGACCTCGAATCTCAACAGCAAATTTCTCTACAGATGTTGCAATCAGAGCAAGAGTTGCCATGTATTCTGCATGTCGATCACGCTGCAGGGTTTGAGTAGAGATTGGTGCTGCATTCAGTCCAAGCTTTTCACAAACAAGCTGCTCAATCTGTGGGTCAATGTTGGCATAGGTTCCAACAGCACCAGACAGCTTACCAAAACGTACACCTTCTGCTGCGTGCTTAAAGCGTTCAATGTTTCGCTTCATTTCCTCATACCATAAGCCAAGCTTCAAACCAAATGTGGTTGGCTCTGCATGAACTCCATGAGTACGGCCCATCATTACCGTGTATTTGTGCTCAATGGCTTTATTTTTTAAGATTTCAAGAAAACGATCTAAGTCAGCAGCTAAAATATCATTCGCTTGTTTAAGTAAATAAGAAAGGGCCGTATCTACAACATCCGTTGACGTCAATCCGTAATGAACCCATTTGCGCTCTTCTCCAAGTGTCTCAGATACCGCACGCGTAAATGCCACAACATCATGTCTTGTCTCTTCTTCAATTTCAAGAATACGTGCGATGTCAAAGCTCGCATGCTCGCGAATCTTTTGTACATCTTCCTTTGGAATCATTCCTAGCTCAGACCAAGCTTCACACGCAACAATCTCAACTTCTAGCCACGCATTATAACGGTTTTCATCAGTCCAAATGGCGCCCATTTCCGGACGAGTATAACGTTCAATCATGTAAGTAAGCCTCCATATAGTATCTATAAATTAGTTCATTGCTTCTTTTTTAAATTGCTCAAGCTGACTAAGTGCATCTTCTACTGTATCTGCAAGAACAGTTAGGTGACCCATCTTCCGTTTTTCCTTGGCTTCGGCCTTCCCATACAGATGCAGTGAAATATCACCTAGTAGATGTAGCTTCTCATATAAAGGCTCGATATCCTCACCGAGTAGATTCTCCATCACAACTGGCTTTAAAAGCTCCGTACTACCAAGTGGTAACCCACACACAGCTCTAATTTGCTGTTCAAATTGTGATGTCCGGCAAGCCTCAATCGTATAATGCCCTGAGTTATGTGGACGTGGAGCAATCTCATTCACTAGAATGTGTCCATCCTCTTGAACAAACATTTCAACTGCAAGTGTTCCAACTACTTCAAGGCCTTCAGCAAGCTTTAAAGCAATGGCTCGTGCTTCTTTAGCAGTTTCCGCAGAGATACGTGCTGGCACGATAGACTGGTGCAGAATATTGTTCTTATGAATATTTTCGGCTACAGGGAAGGTACTCGATTCTCCATTACGCGTGCGAGTCACAATAACTGAAACCTCACACTGAAATGAAATCCACCCTTCCAAAACAAGCTCGCCTGCTTGAATAAGCTCTGTCGCAGCCTGCTCTAGCTCTTCAAACGTATGAACAACAGCCTGGCCTTTTCCATCGTAACCACCTCGACACGTTTTCAAAACAGCCGGAAGTCCAACGGTTTCATAAGCTGATTGAATGTCAGAGAGTGACGAAACCTCTGCATAGGGTGCCACAGGTACGCCTAATGATTCAATTGTTCGTTTTTCTGTTAGTCGATGCTGACTGACCCGTAACACGTCAAACCCCTGAGGAAAATCAACATGTTCTGTCAGCCACTTCGCCGTTGATTCATCTATATTTTCAAACTCATATGTGATTACATCACTTACCTCTGCAAGCTTAGCTGCTCCGTCAAGATCGTCATACTTTGCTTCAATCACATGATCAGCTACTTGAGCACACGGGGAATCGTGTCCTGGTTCCAAAACCGCAATACGATAACCCATTTGCTTCGCTGATTGAGCCATCATTCTTCCTAACTGTCCACCACCGATCATGCCGATGGTTGCTCCAGGTTTTACTAATACATCGCTCATAGCGTATCACTACTCGCAAGGACTGCTTCTTCCTTTTCCTTACGCTTGGTTAGCACGGCATCCTGTACTGCTTGATTCGTTGTCCCAACAATTTGTGCTGCAAGGATTCCTGCATTAGTCGCACCTGCCCTACCAATGGCGACAGTCGCTACTGGAACACCGCCTGGCATTTGAACAATTGACAAAAGCGAATCAAGTCCATTAAGTGCCTTGGATTGAACCGGAACACCAATCACTGGTATTGGCGTTTTAGCAGCAACCATACCTGGTAGATGTGCGGCTCCTCCTGCTCCAGCAATGATAACTTTTAGCCCCCGTTCAACAGCTTGCTCAGCATATTGAAACATCAGGTCTGGTGTACGATGAGCAGAAACAACTTTCTTTTCATACGGAACATTTAACTCATCCAACATGTCACACGCGTGTTTCATCGTTTCCCAATCAGATGTACTTCCCATGATTACGCCAACTACTGGCTCCATCACCATCATTCACTCCCTCGTATGACTGCTTGTTTCAAACAAAAAAACGCAGAATCAGATCCTAATCTGCACAATGAGAGAAAGACAGCTAATTCCGCGCTTGACGCACCCTCACTACAAGAAAAAAGTAGACGAAAGCGCGATATCTTCCCTCATAGTCTGATAGTTTACGGTTATCAGGTAGAAACGTATGGGCCATATTCCCAAAATTATATGAGGTGTTATTTCGTTTTTTATCGACAATGCACATTAATCTTACAAGGTATCTTTAAGAGTGTCAACTAAAAGTCGAACGGTTATATCTAATTAAAGAATTATTGTTCGTCTTCCTCCAATATTCCTTCAAAAATAATCTGCTGATGGCTGATAACTGGAGTTTTTGAGCCATTTTCCTTAAAAACAGGCTTCTCCATCCGACGAACAGGACGATATCCCTCCTTCTTCATACGATCGAGGCAATCTGCTATACTCTCCTCTGTTCCAACACTAAATTGCTGTTTACGTTTCTTAGCCAACCTAACTCCCCCTAAATAATCTTCATTATAATTGTAGCATGAGGACCTCTTTCATTCGACAAAATGCAAAGATGTTAAATGAACTAGAACAGACTCAAATCATACAAAATCGGCGCCATTCCGAACGGATTGGCGCCGATTCTTTTACTTCTTTCGTATACTAATAAACCGTCTCACATGTTTAAATGTCTGCTGATAGCCATCTTCATGGTTAAGCGCCTCTTCCTCTGCTTTAATTCGAACACTTAGCATGGCTACATTTAACAGACTAAATACGATAGCCGTTACGTAGGCCTGGAAAACGAGTGGCAGGAAGAAAATCTCCAAAACGACGACCGCATAGTTAGGATGGCGAATCCATTTGTATGGCCCATGGTTCACAGGCTCCGCTCCAGGCAAAACGATAATCTTGGTATTCCAGCTTCTGCCGAGTGTGGCAAGTGCCCATACTCGAATCGCTTGTGCAATCAAAAAGAAAACAAGCGGCAAAATGCTCCACATTGTCCATTCTGATTGCCGAATCGTCACCTCAGTTAGTAATGAAAGGAAAAAACAAACATGAAGAGCAACCATGACAGGATAATGGTTCGCTCCTGCTTCAAACGCACCACGTTCCATCATCCACCGTTCATTTGATTTGGCTACTCCAACTTCAGCTAATCGTTGCACAACAACAAGTCCAATAAAGAGATAAACGAGTATCAATGAACCATTCCCTCCCATTCAACATGTACAAGCTCAGAGCAAAAGCCTGGTCCGAGTGCTGCAATTAACCCGCGATAACCGAGTGGTCTGTCTGCTTCCATAAATTCTTTTAACACATATAACACCGTAGGAGAGGACATGTTCCCATACTTTCGTAATACCTCTCTCGAAACGGCTGTTTTTTCAGTTGAGAACCCTAATGCTTTTTCATAGGACTCCAGCACCTTTTTCCCGCCTGGGTGTGCAATAAAGGCATCAATGTCAGAGAGCTGAACCTCCTCTGCCTGCAGAAATTCCTTCACATTAGGTTCAAGCCATTTCTCCACAATTCCCGGAATGCTTCGTGAAAAGACAACGTGTAAGCCCGAGTCACGCACATCCCAGCCCATCACATCCTCTGATTGAGGCATCAATGTTGATCTGCTACCTAGAAAACGTGGAGAGGTTTCTTTTACAAGATCAAAACGAAGTGGACTCTCATCTCCACCAATTAAAGCACAGGCCACTCCATCTGCAAAAAGCGAGGTCCCAATCAAGTTACTCTTAGAATGGTCATTCTGTTGAAAGGTTAGGCTACACAACTCCACACAGATGAGCAGCACATTTTCCTTAGGATGAGCCTGACAATATTCAAAGGCTCGACTTAATCCCGCAGCTCCTCCAGCACAGCCCAGTCCCCATATCGGAATTCGTTTCGTATGCTTATCGAATGAAAGATGATTCATCATTCGTGCTTCTAGTCCAGGTGTCGACATACCTGAACTGGTGACACAAATAATGGCATCAACCTCATCCACACCCACTCTTCTCTTTAAAAAGGTGCTGTCTTGAAGACAATTTCGGATTGCCGCTACACCATACTTAACAGCTAGTTCAATAAATAAGTCGTTTCGCTCTTTTAACGTATGTGGCGCGTGGAACCATTCCATCGGTGCCGCAAAATAACGCTCATCGATTTGGCCATTCCCAAATACGGTTAAGAGACGTTCAATATCCTCAAAGCTTTCACTAAATAACTCTCTCGCAAACTCCATCGTATCCTCTTGACGAAGCTTGTGTGGAGGCGCGTATGTACTAACTGAATAGATAGAAGGCATGTCTTGTCCACCTCACTCTTTAATACACTTATCGTGCCTCACAATAGGGAAAATATTCATTTTATTCTATTGGCAGGAACCTTTCATTCAAGTAAACTGAAGAGAACTGAAGATGAGGTGAACCGAATGAACCCCTTAATGATTGATTTTCCAGAAAGCTTTGAAACCGAACGATTATTGATTCGAGCTCCAAAACCGGGTGACGGTGCGAAAATGTACGAGGCGGTAAGCACATCGATTGAGGAGTTAAAACCGTGGTTACCTTTTGCTCATTTTGAACAATCACCAGAGCTCACAGAAGCAAATATTCGCGAAGCTCACGTAAACTTTTTAACCCGAAAAGACCTTCGCTTACTCGTCTTCCATAAAGAAACTGGAGAACTCGTCGCATCATCCGGACTCCATCGTATTGATTGGGATGTTCCAAAAGTGGAGATAGGCTACTGGATTCGAACGGATTATAGCGGAAAAGGCTATATGACTGAAGCTGTTCAGGGTATTACAGACTTTGCCTTTCAAGAATTAAATGCACGTAGAGTTGAAATTCGATGCGACGCGAAAAACGTGAAAAGCCGCGCGATTGCCGAGAGGCTGAACTTTGAACTCGAGGCAGTATTGAAGCAGGAAGCAAAGGCGATTGACAGTGATGAGTTACGAGATACATGTGTGTATGCGAAGATACGGTAACATCAAAAAAACCGCCTCTTTTTGGAGAGACGGTTTTTTATTTAATTAATGACTCAAAAATGCAAAGTAAAGAACAAATACAACAAATAGGAAGTACATAATCGGGTGCATTTTTTTCGCATTTCCACTCACAACCATTGTGATTGGATAAAGGATAAATCCAAGTGCAATTCCGTTTGCAATACTATACGTTAATGGCATTGCTACAAACGTAACAAAGGCTGGGATTGCCACTTCCATACGTGTCCAGTCAATAAAGCGTAGAGATGAGGCCATCATCACTCCAACAATAATTAATGCGGCAGCAGTCACATGACCCGTAACAACTGCTAGTAATGGGGAGAAGAATAGTGCTACTAAGAATAGAATTCCAGTGACAACCGCAGTAAGACCGGTACGTCCACCAACTGCTACACCAGAAGTTGATTCAACATATGCTGTTGTTGTTGATGTACCTAAAAGGGCACCAATCGTTCCACCACTTGCATCGGAGAATAGTGCTTTTCCTGCGCGTGGTAATTTATTATCTTTCACGAAACCAGCTTGGTTTGCAACAGCAAATAATGTTCCCGCTGTATCAAAGAATGTAACGAATAAGAAAGTTAAAATAGCAATACCCATTTGAGCACTAAAAATTTCAGAACTGCTAATGTCAAACGCTGCAAAAAGAGTTGGTGACAAGCTTGGAACTGACGCTACGATACCCTCAGGACGCCCTACTAAACCAAAGATAATACCAACTACAGCTGTAATAGCCAAACCATAAAATACGCCTGCTTTAAGACCCATAACCACAAAGATGGCAGTGAGAACAACACCAAACACAGCAAGTAATACAGGACCTGATGTTAAATCACCTAATGCAACAAATGTCGCTGGATCCGCAACAATGATCTCTGCGTTCTTTAAACCAATAAACGCAATAAATAGACCAATACCTGCACCTGCCGCATGCTTTAACTCTGCGGGAATTGCATTAATAATAATTTCTCTAATTTTAAATGCAGTAATAAGTAGAAAAATAATACTTGAAACAAATACAGCAAACAATGCTGCTTGCCAGCTTAAACCCATTCCAAGAACTACTGTATAAGCAAAAAACGCATTTAATCCCATTCCAGGAGCGACAGCGATTGGATAATTTGCAACAAGTCCCATGATTAGTGAGCCAATCATAGCAGAAAGAGCTGTTGCTACAAATACTGCATTCACATCCATACCAGCATCACCAAGAATCATTGGGTTTACGCCCAAAATGTATGCCATAGCTAGGAATGTAGTAAGTCCAGCAATTGCCTCTCTTTTAATAGTCGTACCTTTTTCCGTTAATCCAAAAAATCGATCCATGCTGCTCCTCCTTGGGGGTTTTCCCCATAAAAATAAGCTCCGAGCATCCTGCTCCGAGCGTACACATTATCAGCAAAATAGAAGACCTAACGTCCTCTATTGGGATAACATCGTAGTAAGCTCTTTAAGGCAGCTTGTAGAGACTCGCGGACCATATCTCCGCGAATATACGAACATGATATGTGGTTTGTTTATGAAACTGATTTTAGCAACCTTTATTCAATTTGTCAATAAAAACCGAACAATGAGTGCGATTTCATATGCATCATTCGGAAAACAAATAAAAACACACAAGAAGGGGATGACGTTCTTGTGTGTTTTACGAGATTGTTACTTATGGCCAATTCCTTCTGACAACTTGATGGTTCCACCTGCATAAATTAGGTCTTCGTCTTTAATGGTGGGATTCCACTCTATTAATGTAGTCCATGTTACATTTTCCCGTAATCCGATTTCAAACAGCGTATCGCCTGGCTGAATAACGTAAAGCGAAGAGTCTGACCCAGTTTGAGCAGAGTGATTTGAACCTTCCTTCTCATCCTCTCCGAATTGTATCCGGTCTTCAACCTTGGGCGAGACCTCACCCGCTTCTCTTAAGTACGAGATTAATAACTCATCTAGCGCATTATACTCATTAGTGACAGGGAGATCCGCCAATAGCTCATACTCGTCACCGCCACTAGCTAAAAAGTCATTGGTTGCAAGAGAATAGGTCTTGGTTAGGTCCAGTGGCTCTCCGTCTACAGTGACTGAGTGAACACGAGTTCTTGGTTCCTCCGCTTCATCAATATAAAACGAGAAGCCACTTATTTGGGGAAATCCTCCACTTGGCTCAGGGTACTCTTTTACTCCAATTTCCAAGACTTCCAGTAGCTGTTCACCTGTTATATCTTTTGTGACCCCGTAATTTCCAAATGGTGAGACTTCCACAAGATCCCCTTTTGTGATCGTACCCGCAGCGACAGAAGCTCGAATACCCCCTCCGTTTGTTAAGGCAATGTCTGCGTCAGTCGATTCACGTAATACGTCAGCAATGAAATTACCGAGGTTTGTTTCTTCTACTCGCACCTGTTCACGTTCCCCGTTTAGCTCTACTTTTGTTTCACCTACCGGTTCTGCTAGAATCTCTTGCTGGGCTTCTTCTAGCTCTTCCAATAGAGATTGCATCTCTTGATCTGGTTCAATCTCTTCAACCTCAGTCTGATTGATTAAACGTGCGGTTCGATCAATAAGTTCACCGTCCTCCACAACAAGTTCAACCACACCAAGATTTTGGACATATTCCCCGGCACTAGCAATCAGCGTTTCATTCCCTGCCTCCATCCCAATCTGTAGTTCGGAATGACTGTGTCCATCAATGATCACGTCAATACCCGGAACATCTTCTGCTACTTTCTCACTTGTGAATTCGCTCGACTTGTCGATACCGAGATGTGCCAATGCAATAATTAGATCAGCACCCTCTTCTTCAAGCTGCTCGACCATTCGAATAGCGGCGATGGACGGATCTTCAAACGTTACATCACGCACATTGTTTGGATGGGTTTTATATTCCGTTTCTGGAGTGGAAAGGCCAAAGATGCCTATCTTGACTCCATTTACTTCTTTTATCAGATAAGGATCAAAGAATATCTCTTGCTGATCATTTAAAAGGTTAGCCCCAAGGATCGGAAAATTTAACGTGCCTTCAAGTTCCTGAAGTCGCTCTAATCCATAATTGAAATCGTGATTCCCAGGGACAAGTGCATCATAGCCTAGCAAATTTAAGGATTGTGCAATCGTTTCACCTTCCTCAAGAGACGCAAATGTTGTGCCATGAAACGTATCACCTGCATCAAGTAAAAAGGAATGCTCGGATCGTGTTTCGTCAATGAGCGCTGCTAGCTTTGCATATCCCATGCCGTCAAATTCTCCCTCAAAGGCACGTCCATGTGCATCGTTCGTATGTAGGATCTGGATGGTTGTCTCCTCTGCCTTAGCCTCAGCACTTAACACAACAAATAGAATGCCCGTCAAACTTGCATAACGTAATAACTTCATTCGATTCATTTCCATTCCTCCTTTTTTATCTATGTCTAGTGTAGACTAGCAACATTAACCCCATGTATCAATTGGGATAATGTGATATTAAAAAATGACGAGCCTTCACAACAAAAAAGCCCCTGAGAATACTTTCTCAGAGGCAGATAACATTTCTTTCTTACTCCCACTCAATCGTGCTTGGTGGCTTACTCGTAATGTCATACACTACGCGGTTCACGTGAGCTACTTCGTTTACAATACGTGTAGAGATTAGCTCGAGTACATCCCATGGGATACGAGCCCAGTCACTTGTCATACCGTCAATTGATGTTACGGCACGGATACCGACTGTGTAATCGTATGTTCTCGCATCACCCATCACACCTACACTACGCATGTTAGGAAGGGCTGTGAAGTACTGCCAGATTTCACGGTCAAGTCCTGCTTTTTTGATTTCTTCGCGCAGAATGTAATCTGAGTCACGAACAATCGTAAGCTTCTCATCCGTAATTTCTCCAAGTACTCGGATACCAAGACCTGGACCTGGGAATGGTTGTCTCCAAACGATTTCATCCGGAATACCAAGCTCAGTTCCTACTTTACGAACCTCATCTTTAAATAATGCTTTTAGTGGCTCGATTAGTTCAAAACGCATGTCTTCTGGAAGACCACCCACGTTGTGGTGAGATTTAATCGTTTGAGCTGTATCAGTTCCACTTTCAATAATATCTGTATAAAGAGTTCCTTGTGCTAGGAAATCCATATCTTTAAGGTTTGCGGATTCTTCATCAAACACATAAATGAACTCGTTACCGATGATTTTACGCTTCTGCTCAGGATCAGATACACCCTGAAGCTTAGAAAGGAAACGATCGGCCGCGTCAATTTTAATGACGTTCATGTTGAATCCTTCGCTAAATGTCTTCATCACGCTTTCTGCTTCACCTTTGCGAAGAAGTCCGTGATCAATAAACATACACGTCAATTGATCGCCAATCGCTTGGTGCAGGAGAACAGCGACAACGGAAGAATCTACACCACCACTAAGTGCGCATAGTACATGCTTATCTCCAACTTGCTCACGGATTTTTTCCGTTTCAACCTCAATAAAGTTTTCCATTGACCATTCACCTTTTGCCTTACACACTTCAAAGGTAAAGTTCTTAAGGAGCTCGTCCCCAAACTCAGAGTGACGAACTTCCGGATGGAATTGTACACCATATAGGTTCGCTGCTTCATTACTCATTGCCGCAACTGGACAAGATGGATTGGATGCATCGACCACAAATCCTTCAGGTGGTGCCACAATCTTATCACCATGGCTCATCCATACGGATTGTTCAATAGGAAGTCCTTTAAATACTTCAGATTGATTTTGAACACTAATGATTGCTTTTCCATATTCGCGATGAGAAGCTGCTTCAACCTTACCACCGAAGTGCTGGGTCATTAACTGCATTCCGTAGCAGATCCCTAGAATTGGTACACCTAGATCATAGATTGCTGGATCACAGTGTGGAGATCCTTCCACGTACGCACTATTTGGTCCACCAGAGAAGATAATTCCTACTGGATTTAATTTTTTTATTTCCTCAGCTGTAATCTTGTGTGAGTGAAGCTCACTATACACCCCAAAATCACGGATACGTCTTGTAATCAGCTGATTATATTGTCCTCCAAAGTCGAGAACAACAATCATTTCTTGATCAAATTCAGTCATGATCTTCCATCCTTTTCCTATTAAATTGTACAATTCTGCCATGAAGTCATACGTAAAGAAAAAAGCTGATACTCTGCCTTATTGTGAATCTTTGGCAGAATACCAGCAGCTTCATATCAGAATGCACGTTGCATTGGCCTTAAGAAGTTAAAACATCTGATATTCGTAGCTTCTGCTATACACCGACTTATTTTAACAAGGCAAACCTTAAGTGGTCAAGGCTTGATTTTCATGACAATTCGTTCCCAATGCTGTCTTTGCCTAGCCCATGTATTAGCAGCCGGCTTTCCACTATATAATGTGCGCTCATACTCACTCGTTAATACACTCATATCGGAAAATCCAAATTGCTGATCAAAACGTGTTGCAAATTCACTTAATGTTTCGCTTGATTCTCTTTTGTAACCATTCAACTCAAGGAGCCATAATAGTCTCTCGTACGCTTGATTAAACACGCGATCGTCTTTTTTCGAACGATAATACAGTAAAACAAATGTAGTAATGAGTCTCTTACGATAGAAAAAGAATAACACGATGAGCGCAAGCAGGATCAAGGCTGTTACCCATAATCCAACTGGTGAAGAAGGAGTACTTTGGTCCTCTGCAACAGCAGCCTCCGTTTGATCTTCCTCTTCCACCTCTTCCTCTACTTCATCTTCAGTTACTTCTTCTGTTTCTTCTTCCTCTTGGCTTGTTTCACGATCAGGTGCCTCTATCGGATCCGCTTCATTTTCAAATTCTTGATCAAATGAGTACGTATTGGTAAAACCTTTAGTTGGTTCAAAGGCAACCCAGCCTTCTCCCGGAAAGTAGACCTCTACCCATGAGTGAGCGTCTGAATTAGAAATCGTATAGCTGTTTGCCTCGTCCCCCACATCAACCATTGTACCTGCAGTAAAACCCTTGACCCATCTAGCTGGGATATCAAGTGTCCGTAGTAGAACAATCATAGATGTAGAGAAATTGTCACAATAGCCTTGCTGCGTTTCAAAAAGAAATTGATCAACGTAATCCTGACCTGCCGCAGGAACGGCAACATCCTCCGTTTCATACGTAAATTCAGGACCCCGAAAGTGATCTTCTATCGCTTTTGCTTGATCGTATCGATTTGTTGCATCGGCTGTCAGCTCCTCCGCTAACTCAAACACTCTTTCTGGAATGGTATCGGGGAGCTGAGTGTAATACTCATGTATTTCTGAATTATTATCCGATCCATTTACATTTCTAAGACCATCAATATTGTAACTTGTATCTACATACTCAAAGGTATATTCCTGAGGGGAAAGCGCCTCTCCACCAGAGAGAATTTCAGCTTTTTCCGTGAACTCATCTAAAACTACAGGATCGTTTTGATGCTCCTCAATCGTTTGAGAATACCATTCGCCTGGGTAAAACATGTGTGAAAATCGCATCTCATTGTACATCTTTACATTTGCTTGTTTAATGGTACGTTCAGCGGCTTCTGTCGTTCCAAAGTTATTGGTACCCCTGTATCCTCCAGCAGCTGTAGTTCTTTGCTCCCATCCAGCTCCAGTATAAAAATCTTTCGTCTCACCTCTCCAGTAGACTCCTCTCTCTACTGTTGCACGGAAGACTGGTGTATCATCATCAATAAAACCACCGCCAAGCCGCTCATCGTTATTTCCATATCCAATTCTGCGGGGGCCACCTTGACCCATTCCTTCACCTGAGACTGCAGCCTGGAGAAACGGAACAGGGTCGTCCCACTGAGGGACAGGCTTTGGAAGAATCAAACTAATAAAACCTGTTACAACGAATAATCCTGTAATCACCAGTCCCATTCGAATCGGCAATAAGCGTGGAATATTCGCATAACGATTCGCTTCAATTGTTCGATACATGTACATAAAGCCAAGCAACAAAACCCCAATTCCTATGACACGAACAATGGCAACAGTTGCATCGTAGATCGTGAATGTATCAATAACTGTGACATAAAGTACGGTTGATAAGAGAAAAAAGAAGATTCTTCTCAAATAAACCGTCCAGTAAAATAACAGAAAACTCATGATTGATAGCAGGATAAGAAACAAAAAGCTACGAAATACGTCAGATAAGTCATACCAATTCCCGGTTAAAATACTCCATATACTTGTGGTTAAGTCTGAGAAAAACAATGGAATCCACTCAATTGGAGTGGTTCCTCCTGCTGGAAATAATACATATAAGCTTCCTAAGATTATAACCACTCTAGCTAGAAAACTAACAATAAGTGGTGTTTGTAAAAAAGAAACAACAAAAAAGAGAAATGTGGCAATCAAAAAAAATCTGATTGAGCCTGTGTCTGTCATCAGCGGTAAAGGTAACAACCACTCCAGTAGTAGCAAGAAGCTTAAGCCGTAAAGGAATCCATCTCTACCATAATGGATATGTTTTCTTCTTTGATTCAATAGATACCTTCCTCCTTGCTAAGACGTCATGTAGATTGGTTCAATGCCTTTTATGCGAAGCTGTTCTGCCAAGCTAATTTGATCAGGTTCAAACTCTAAAAGGCAGACCTTTACTTCGATACCCTCTAAGGCGAGTCTTTCAATCGTATGAATCACCTGTTGATCCAACTCTGCACAGATATAAATAACCGTTTGATTGGTCCATTGTCTATAAATTGGGTGGATTATTGGTGCTGGTTGTTGATTCGCTTGAATAGATGCAAGCATCCTCAAGACCTTTTCCCACGTAAAAGCCTGCAACTCTTCGGTTATCCAATGTTGATTCTTATGAAAGGCAGCTAATTGACTTTCAACGTTCGCTTGAATAAATGTCGACGCAATGGATGCAACCTGTTCTACGACATCTTCAAATTGTTCTGGTTTGACTGTTGATCGATACGGATCAAACGCAATAATTGTTCGCTTGCCTTCGTAGGTTTCAAACTCTTTCGTCATAAGTTCCTTTCTTCTAGCCGATTGCTTCCAATTAATACTTGTTAACCGGTCTCCTGGAACGTAACTCCTTACGCCTGCAAGGGATCTCTCTTCGTCTTTAAATGAAGATGTTGCAGACACTCCATTTGAATGATTCGGTGTTTGAAAGGCTTGAACATCTCCAAGCTGATAGTATCTCGGATAGACAACAAACTCTGTTTCCACCCTGATCTTCTGCTTTCGTTCGAACCATCCAAAAAAATCACTAGATGTCAGATGAATATCATGAAAGACATAAGAACCCCTTTTTAAACTTGATAAACGATACGTAAAGGTTAAGGTTCTAGCAGCTGTGAAGAAGAACATAGCTCGCGTGTCAGTTGCCTGTCCAAGATGAGAAGGAACAACATCCTCTACAGTTAAATACATAAAAGGTTGAAACCTATGCTTCTTAACTGTAATGGTCACCTCAACCGCTTCACCCGAATAACACGTCGATCTACCTAATGTGCGGCTTGGTGTAAAGGTAGCAGGAATGAGAATGGAGATGGTCATAACAAGTCCTACAATCATCACACTATAGAACAAAAACCAACTCACAAATCCCCCTTGAAACATCGCGTAGGCGAAGCTTCCTCCTACTACTAGTACTCCTGCTAGTCCTTTTAAAAACGTTTGAATGAAAAGTCTCCTCTTCCTCACGAAGAAGTAAGCCTCCTTTTTGGAACAGGAACCCGTATTCGATTAATCAATTTTTCAATCACTTCGTGTGCTGACACACCACTCATTCGCGCCTGCGTGGAAAGCGTTAAACGGTGAGATAATACAGGAATAGCCAAATACTTAATATCGTCAGGTAGCACATAGTCTCTTCCATTAACGAGTGCAAGTGCTTTAGCTGCCTTTAATAGAGCAATTGAGCCACGAGGACTAACTCCAAGACTAATTAATTCATCATTTCTCGTTTCTTGCACAATTTGAACGAGGTAAGACTTCATGGCTTCATCAATATAAACCGATCCCACCTGTGCTCGGAGTTCTAGTAAATCGGCTGTATCCAGTACTGGTGTAATCTGATCCAAAGGGTGATGGTTCTCTAAGCGATTTAATATGTCTAATTCTTCATCTGGATTTGGATACCCAAGCTTAATTTTTAGTAGGAATCGGTCTAACTGTGCTTCAGGTAGAGGAAAGGTCCCTGCATATTCAATTGGATTTTGTGTAGCCATAACAAAGAATGGTTGTTCAATCGCATGTGTGTCTCCATCGATTGTGACGTGCCCTTCCTCTAGCGCTTCAAGTAAAGAAGATTGTGTTTTCGGAGATGTACGATTAATTTCATCGGCGAGAACAATGTTTGCCATAATCGGTCCTCTTCTAAATTCAAACTCTTGCGACTTTTGATTATAGATCGATACACCTGTAACATCAGAAGGCAGAAGGTCTGGAGTAAATTGAATTCGTTTAAAATGTGCTCCAAATGATTTGGCAATGGCTTTCACCATCACTGTTTTACCCACTCCAGGAACATCCTCTAGAAGGACATGCCCCCCTGCTAGTATCGCAACTAAGCTCAGGCTAATTTCTTGTCGTTTTCCCACAACCACACGCTCGATATTCTCAATAATCGTTTCTATTTGTTTTGCTGCATGCATAAGCTGCCTCCTCTCATATCTAACAAGATCAAGATTTTAGGTACACGACGAGTTGACGTATATGTAAGCGGGTACGTTTCACTCTATGCAAACAACGAACGGTCCCTCTTTGGGATCGTTCGTCTCATTAGCTTGTCCAAGGCTATTCGTCCTGCTTAAACCGTTTTTTGAAGAGCCTTTAAAAGATCATTTTTTATCCAGTCCCAGCTAGTGTGGTCCTCTGTATAGGTGTTTGTCATATCTTTCACAAACTGTTTAAATGCAGCTTCATAACCCTCAGTTTCCTTCTCAGGCAACTGAGCTTTTTTCTTTGAAACAAACTCTTCAAGCTCCGGCGCTCTTGGACCCCATCTCATGACTTCTTTACCATCCTGATCAATAAGTACTATGATTGGAATAGACCTTGCCGTCCCGTTCGTTAAGTACTGGTCCATTAATTCAAGATGATCATCACGAATAAAATAACGTGTCTCAATGAGAGCTTCGTCTGCAATTCTCATGAAGATAGGAAGATTAACCATGGCATCGCCACACCAATCAGCAGTGATAATAAGTGCTCTGTATTTCTTAGGTTGAAGTAATTGTAAGGATTCCTTTTCAAATGGATCTAAATGAAAAGAGTTATATATTTTTAATAGATTCTCTTGATTCACTTGCATTGAATGGATATATGCGTAGCGACTTAATCCTTTTTCGAACCATTGATTTAATTCTTCCATAGTCTTGCCTCCTATCTAATTCTAAGGTCTATCGTACCATGACCCCCACTATCAGGCAAAAGAAAGAGACAACCTTAATGAAAATGAAATATACAATTGAATATCCTGTATGATGGAATTTAATCCATATATTGATTTTCGAATTAGCTAGTGTCTATACTTATGGCTACTAAACGATGAAAGTTATTCATCTTTTTCATAAATATGAGGTGATTTTATTGAACGCTGATAACTTAAGTAATGAAATGACTGCCACTCACCAGATGATTAAAAAAAGCTTGGCACAAACAGTTGAATTGTATGGGGGCAATCGTTCCCTAGGACAGATCTATTCTACTTTATACATTCACGGTGGACCGATGACTCTAGACGATTTAAAAAATCAAACAGGTATGAGTAAAGGAAGTATGAGTCTTGGAGTACGCAGACTATTAGATGACAAGCTAATCGAGCGTGTCTATAGACGAGAAGAGCGCAAGGATCTTTATCAGACGAGAGGAGACTTCTTTCAAGTCTTTTCTGCTTTTTTTACAAAGCTATGGGGTACTGACGTTGCTATAAATGTAGAAACCAACCAAAAAGCTCAGGTACAGTATGAAGCCGTACTGAGTGCACCTAAGTCAAAAGCGGATTATGAGGAGGCTTTACGCATGCTCAAAAAAACAAAAGAGGCGCTAACATATTACACGTTTTTACATGCATTAGTTGAAGACTTTCATTCAGGGGAATTCATTCAGTATTTAACAGAGAAATACAACTTAGATCAATAACGTTACTTTGCGTAACAACCAAACGATTATACATAACCAGTCCTCGTCCTGTTCATCCTAAGAATATGAATGGAGGTGCAGGGTTGAAAAAAATGACGCTTATGGGAACTCGCATCTGCTTAATCTTCTTTATTATAAGCATGATTACGGTTTGCCAATCATCAGTGGATCACGCAGAAGCAAGCTCAACATCCGACACCATTGTCTGGATGACGGATACACAATATTACGCAAAAGAATATCCAGAGATCTTTTTTAAAATGACCGATTGGATAAAGGAAAATCAAGTCCCTCATCAAATCAAGTATGCCGTTCACACAGGTGATATTATTGATCAGTATCAAGAAAAGGATCAATGGAAAACAGCACATAAAGCCTTAAAGAAGCTTGATCATTCACCAATTCCTTATGGTGTGCTTGCCGGCAATCATGATGTCGGTCATTCCAGAGTTGATTATGAAAAATATAGCCACTATTTTGGGGATAAACGATTTAAGCATCAAAAGGAATTCGCAGGATCGGATCAAAATAACCGAAATCATTTTGATCTTGTCACAGTCGGAGACCGGGACTTACTCATGCTTTATTTAGGATGGGGAATGACGGATAAGGATCTTGAGTGGGCTCATTCAGTGCTTAACAATTATCCGGACCGGATCGTATTTTTAAATGTTCATGAATACTTAAAAGCAGATGGAACCCGTTCTGAACAAGGCGAGCTTCTTTTTAAAGAGCTTGTAGCAAAGCACGCTTCTATTCACGTTGTGTTATGTGGGCACTATCACGGTGCGAATAAAAAAGTGGACCGCTTTGACGATGACGGGGATGGCAAGCCTGACCGTACGGTATACCAGTTACTTGCCGATTACCAAAGTGGCCCCATGGGTGGTCAAGGGTATTTACGCCTTTTGTCCATTCCATCAAACAGCACAGAGGTAACCGTAAAAACCTATTCTCCTTTTCTTGATCAGTACAATTTTTATAAGGATACTGAATTAGAGAAAGACCAATTTACGATCCATCTTCCTTTGTCTGTGAAATGAAACGTATGGTTTATAGAAAAGCATGAAGGCAAATGATTCCATCTAAGAATCATTTGCCTTCTTTATTATTTCAATAATAGATCAAGATATAGTTTTGTTAAGGCTGCATATTCTCGGACATGCATTTGAACAACTGAGATTTTTGGAGTTTTGCCAGGAAGTCCAGTTACATTCATACCTTGTTCTTCAGCCATAAGGACAGCTCGATATAGATGAAAGCTGTTGCTTACCACGATGCCTTTTGAATTTGAATCATCGATGAATTCCTTTGAATACTGGAGATTTTCATATGTAGATGTTGAACGATCCTCTAAATAAATCCGTTCCTCCTCAACACCAAGTAGTACAAGTCCACGTTGTATCGCCAATGCCTCAGATATTCCTTCATCAGGTCCTTGACCACCGGAAGCTATGGCAATGGTTTGCTCATTCTTTAATAGATACTCAGCTGCAGCATCAATTCGATATTGTAGACTTAACGATGGCTTCTCCCCTTTGACTCTTGCTCCAAGAATAATCAAGTAATCTGCTTGATCAGGTTGCTCCTGGTGACTATGTTGATAAATTTTGAATTGTAAAAAAAGAACATATAAAACAGCTAATCCAATTAATAGGTAAAGAGTAAACTTAACATACATCTCCACACATCCTTCTTTGTTCAAAAACGACGCTTTTTTGCAAATTTTTTAAAACCGTTCTTTTGTATATTCTATTATCCAATTATTGTTTATTACTAGTTCTTGAAGCAGGAGGGTCACTCCTTTATATTTTTCCCAATATTCAATCGTTTCCTTCTAAGTCGTCTCCTCCTTCAAAATCCTTACCTGTTACACGCTTTTAACTTGACATGAAAAGCATATCTATGCGGGACTTTCGACTCTTTCTTCGATTTTACTACGTTTCTCGCATTCTTTGAAACCATCACATGGTTCTGTATAATGAACCCACATTCTCGTATTAAAGTGAAAAAGGAGTTGAATCTGTGAAACAATTAAGCCGTCTAGTCGGTCTACTATTTTTAGTATTCATGATCGGATCCGTTGTAGCACCTGCCTTAGCACACGCTTCACAAACCGGGGTAGTTGATGTAGGAGGTACATTAAACGTTCGTGCCGAACCTTCTACATCCAGTAAGATTATAGGATCATTATCAAGAGGAGAAGAAGTTACATATGTTGATGTCGCAAGTGGTTGGGCATCGATTGATTATAATGGACAAACGGGTTACATAGCAACTGAATACCTTTCATCTGGTTCCTCAAATGGAGGAAGTTCAGCCTCCGTATCTGGACAAACCATTGTTATTGATCCAGGTCACGGCGGAAATGATCCAGGAGCCGTTGCTAACGGCCTTCAAGAAAAAGATGTTGTTCTGGATGTTGGACAACGAGCAGCGGACAAGCTTCGAGCGTCTGGAGCCAACGTCATCATGACACGGTCATCTGATCAGTTTATCGCCCTTGAAGAACGAGCCGCCATTGCAAACCGAGCAAATGCAGACATCTTTGTCAGTATTCATGCAAATGCAGCCGCAGCGACCAGCGCCACAGGAACTGAATCATATCATTTTCCAACAAGTACAAACGGCCGACGTCTTGCTGCGAATATCCAGAACGAGCTCGTGAGTCACCTAGGCACTCGCGATCGTGGGGTCAAGGATGCCAACTTTAGTGTCTTACGTAATACGGCGATGCCTGCAACCTTACTCGAGCTAGGTTTCATAACAAATGCTAGTGAAGCAGAACGAATGAAAGCAGCTAGTTTCAGAGAAAATGCGGCTAATGCCATTCATGATGGCATCCAAGTTTACTTTCGAAACTAGTTTACAGCTCGCCTAATTCTTTATTTAAGGCACACCAAACATAGGACCATTCCATATGTTGTACTAAAAGGAAAGGTGGTACATTCATATGGGTTACTATGGTGGAGGATACGCTCAGCCATTCTATGGTCAACCATATTACGGCTACGGAGCTCCTTGTCAGCCTTGTGGCTATCCAGGCTACAAAAAAGGCGGAGGTACAGGATTTTTCTTCGCACTAATCGTCCTTCTCTTCATCCTATTCGTCATTATTGGAGGAGTCGGTTATTACTAAAGAAAAAGGCTGTCAGTGTTCTGACAGCCTTTTTGTTATGACCGGTAGTATGGATAAGGGTACGGAGAGTAAGGCGGATAGGGATATGGATAAGGAGGATAATAATAACCGTATGGTTGAGGCTGGAAAAGTGTACTTCCAGCAAATCCTCCTAAGAAACCACCTAATAATCCACCGCCAAATCCACCACCGAACCCTCCAAAACCTCCAAATGGAGGACGACCATACCCAGGACGTCTGAATTGTCTTGAATGATTCATTGGATACATGTTCTTCCCTCCCTGTTAGGGCAATCCATGTATGCTATGCCATTTGCCTAAGGAAGGTGACTGGCTTAACGAAGATTTGATTCTAGGATGGAAGCGACTTTATCGACCACATACCCGCTTCCTCCCTTATCACTCACATCATCAATCATCATCACAACAAGTAGCTCTGGATCGTCGTTTGCTTCAAGAGCTACAAACCAACCATGCTCCTGTCCTGGCTTATCTTTTGTCGCCTTCAGTTCAGCTGTTCCCGTTTTACCAGCAATTCGAACACCCTCAACTGCTGCAGCTTTTGCTGTTCCCTTTGAATCTTCAAGGACATCAACCAGATCCTGTTGAAGTAGCTCCGCGTGTTCTGGTGTCATGAGTCCCTCTTTCCACATTCCTGATTTCTCATCAAGCTCAAGAACTGGTTTAATCATGTTTCCTTCATTCACTAATGTTGTAAATGTTAATCCAAGATGAAGAGGATTCATCTGAATTTGACCCTGTCCATATCCACTGTCCGCCAGTTGAATATCATTTGTCATACTGCCTTCAGCCGTTAATGAAGATGTATGGAACAGCGGGATGGGAAGATCTTCACCAAAGCCAAATTCATTGGCCCGATTTGTAAATTCCTCTTCCCCTAAATTTAAGGCCTGTTGTGCAAAGTAGATATTATCTGAATACACTAGTGCCTTACGAAGATCAATTGGCTCACCGTAATCATTAACACGAGTGACCTCATAGCCACCCCAATCAGATCCTTCTGGCTGCCAGCTTTTCCCGTCTACATCCATCGTTTCATTTGGATCAAGCGTCCCTGCTTCAAGACCCATAGCAGCGGTTAATAGCTTAAATGTTGATCCTGGTGAATACGTTTGTGCAAAACGATTTAACTGAGGCTCATCCTCAGTATTTATATCTTCACGCTGCCTTTGTGTTAAACCAACAGCAGATAAATTAGGATCAATTGAAGGCTTACTAACGAGTGCCAGCACCTGTCCATTTGTCGGATGGATCGCTGTCGCCGTACCTGAATCATCTCCAATTTCATCAGAGATTTCCTGTTGTAAATCCATATCGATAGTCAGCGTAATGTCTTCTCCATCCTCCGCTTCCGTCTCCAAAATAGCCTCTTCTCTCTCTTCACCATTGGTCGTATAGAGAACGCCACCGCTTTTGCCACGAAGTCGTTCTTCATATGCCCGCTCGAGTCCCGTTTGGCCTAGCTTATCGTTTGGTCCGTAGCCCTTATCTTTAAATTCCTCAAGCTGCTCCGCAGTAATGTCACGGATATACCCTGTTAGATGAGCCGCGCTCTCTCCGTAAGGGTATTCGCGTCCGTCAATCTCACTGTAACTTGCTCCAGGAATACCTTCTCTTAATTCTTTTTCAGCCCAGTCAATCTGGGAAGCCGGTGCAAAATGGATAGGCACAAACGCTTCATCCGTGACCCATGATTGATCAAGCCTAGACTCGATTGTTTCACGAGATACGCCCGTTACCTCTGAAAACTCGTTGACAAAGTCTTCTCGATTCTCCATTCTTTCAATCACGCCACCAATTTGTAAAACCTTCCCGTTAACTGCAAGTCCGTTCCCATTTCGATCATAGATCTCCCCTCGAGTTGGCTGAATGGAAGCAAGCTCAAATCCACCTCCTTCAGACAAAGTAGGATAGACGAGTGTATCCTGCCAATTAACCACCCATTGATCCCCTTCTTCTTGCTCTTCAAGGGTTAAGGAAATGTCTTCTTCAAATGCCAGCTCACCAATTGGCGTGGAAACCTCAACATTTAAAGGAACCGTATAAACGCCATCCTCTGGAGCGTCCTCTTCCGCATCTTCTGGGTAAACCGCTTCCAGTTGAAGTGAATTTGCTTGCATCTGCTCATACAGTGTAGTCATTCGTTCTATATATTCATCCTGCGTTACATCCTGTTTTGTTGCTTCATCAAGCTTTGCATACATTTCTTCATATTGTTCAGCTGACCAATTCTCTAAAAATGCATTCAACGTTTCCTTTGGATCAGGTTCGTCTCCAAAACAACCTGTTAATAGGAGGCTTGTTGCGAGACCTGTCACTATTAATCCGTTTCTAGTATGACGCACGTCTATCTCACCTTTCGATGCCTAAAATAATCAATCTATGTATCTGAAAACAGTTTATCACATTCTTATAGACTTATTGGCGTTTTTTGTCAAAGAAATTCTTGTAGGTGTTTACCAAGAACATTTACGCAAATACATCGGAAAAAGGAGAGATTACATCCAGATACTGAGCATATACATCGAGAAATGTGGCAATACATCCGATCGCGTGCTAAATACATCACAAACATTCACAAATACATCAGGATCTCACATTCATACATCCACATTCACTCCATACAAAAAAACCGATTGATTCTCACTCAGAATCAATCGGTCACAACCATCTCTCTAGTGATGTTGATCAATAATCGTTAGTTTCTCACGAATATCTGTCCGTTTCTTCGCTTTTGGTACATCTTTAATGTATCCAAGCATAAGTGTTGCAACGATCTTCTCTCCAGGTTTTACACCAATCTTTTCTCTGAAAGCTGGATTGTAGATCCAATCGTTAGAGCGCCAGATCATACCAATATCCCGTGCCCAGGCTGCTAGTTGGAAGTTTTGAATGAGTGCACTTACAGCTGCATGATCTTCATCCCATGTTTTTTGGCGTGGATCTTCTGGCATAACCACCACGAGATGGGCTGGAATCGATCGAAAATGATCTGCTTTTCGTTTCACACCTTCTGATACTTCCCCATTTGGAGCGGGCTGTGCATCAATAAATGCTTGAACAAACGTTTCCGTCCCTTCTCCATTATATAAAAGAAAGCGCCATGGCTCAGTCATCTTGTGATTTGGTGCCCATTTTGCCACTTCAAGTAAATCAATGATTTCCTCTGTTGATACCGGATCTGGTTTAAAGCTTGTAATGGAACGTCTATTACGGATAATTTCATCAATCTTCATCTATGTTCCTCCTAGTTAAAGCTCACTAATAATCATTCTCAATTAAACCTTAACTCACTCTGTCGATGTTTGCAAGAAAATTTTTGCATTGATTATTGTAAAAAACTGTTGCTATCTGGAAAGAGTCTCGTTAGAATGAAGAAGATTAAAAACATTCAAGATATTAAAAGGAAGGAGCGAAGAGTCATGGAAAACGTACATCAGCATCATACATTAATTTCATACTCGCATAGCTCCGCCATACTACGATTCTATTCTTAAACCATTAAGGATGTAGGTGAGCTGTGTTTTAACAGCTTACAATGAACTCATTTATTCAGGGGTACCGTGTATAGCGGTGCCCCTTTTTGTTTTGTCTTTTTACTTTATTTGCAGGGGATGTGTTGCATGTGTTGCGTGTGTTTAGTCAATTATCATGGTTTTTTAAAGAGCAGTGGAGGCGGTATACCGTTGCCATTATTCTACTCGTCATTGTCAGTTTTATCGATTTAATGCCAGCACGATTACTTGGCCTCATTGTTGATGACTTTCAAGGTGGTGCTCTTTCGGTAGACAAAGGGTTAATGTACATTGGTGTGTTTCTGGTTATCGCATTTTCCAGCTACGGCCTGACGTATACTTGGATGTCTAAGCTTTTTGGAGGAGCCCTACTTGTTGAACGGAAATTACGATCCCGTTTTATGAATCATTTATTACGTATGGACATTCCATTTTATGAAAAACGAAAAACAGGAGACTTAATGGCTCAGGGAACGAATGATTTAAAAGCGGTGAGTATGACTGCTGGGTTTGGAATCTTAACGTTAGTTGATTCAGTTGTATTTATGCTCATTATATTAGGTGCCATGATGATCCTTGTGGATTGGAAGCTAACCTTAGCGGCGGTCCTTCCTCTTCCTCTGATTGGAATCATGATCTCCATCCTTGGCATAAAGATTCACGCCCGCTTCACAAAGGCGCAAGAAGCATTTGGATCTCTTAATGGCCGCGTATTGGAATCCGTTGCTGGAATGCGAGTCATTCGAGCATTTAGACGGGAACGACATGACGAAAACAAATTCTTAACTATGAGTGAAGATGTTTATAAACGTAATCTAGAGGTTGCAAAAATTGAATCGTTTTTTGAGCCTGTTGTTAACATTGTTGTTGCACTTAGCTATGTCATTGGTCTTGGTTATGGTTCTTATCTTGTATTTGCGCAAACCATTACTTTAGGTCAGCTCATTACCTTTAACGTGTACCTCGGGATGATGATTTGGCCGATGTTTGCGATTGGAGAGTTAATAAACATTATGCAACGAGGCGCGGCTTCCTTGCAGCGAGTGGATCAAACCTTGGCGGTCGAGCAAGCTGTACCTGATCCGAGTCATTCAGCTCAATCAGACCCACTGGCAAATGTAGCATTTCATCATGTGACATTCGGCTATCCTTCATCTAGTCAGAAACAACTGAAGGATCTCTCCATTATGATTCAATCAGGAGAAACGATTGGCGTTGTGGGAAAAACAGGCAGCGGTAAATCGACATTTATCAAGCAATTGTTAAAATACTATCCAGCAGGAACTGGAGACGTTCATGTTGGAAAACAACCGATTACTAATCAAAGCAAGCTTCAGGTCCGCTCTAAGATTGGCTACGTCCCTCAGGACCATATCTTATTTTCGAAAACGGTTCGAGAAAACATTTTATTTGGAAAACCAGATGCGACAGACCATGAACTTGATGAAGCCATTCGGGTCTCTGCTTTTGACCAGGATCTAGCCTTCCTGCCGGATGGTCTTGATACTCTCGTTGGTGAGAATGGGGTCTCGTTGTCGGGGGGACAAAAGCAACGGATCTCAATTGCACGTGCACTCATTGCGGCACCACCTATCTTAATCCTTGATGACTCGTTATCAGCGGTAGATGCTAAAACGGAAGCTAAAATCGTCTCGAACCTACGCGCGGTACGTCAAGGTTTAACAACAATTATCACAGCTCATCGAATGTCCGCGGTGGAACAAGCTGATCAAATCCTTGTTCTTGAAGATGGAGAAAAAGCTGAGCTTGGTACTCATAGCGAATTAATGAACGAACGTGGATGGTATTTCGAACAAGTTCGTGAACAAACAAGAGGAATGGAACAGGGGGTGTAATCATGAGTACAGAAAAACGTTTATATCAATACGCACTCACAAGTAAGAACACGATCATCATTGCTCTACTCCTACTTAGTGTATCAGTAGCCGCATCGTTAACGGGTCCATTCATCGCTAAGACCATTATTGATAATCACATCTCTAGTATTGATGAGGCATGGTATGTGACAGATAGCGGAGGTCAATCTGTTGAATACGCGGGAACGACTTACACGCGCAGTGGCAATCTATCTGCTGCAGAACAAACGGGAGAAGCCATCTATATTCATCAAGACGGCTTGGACTTTTATGTCACGTCCACTCCATTACCAGACGGTGAAATAGTGTATCAGGATGACGTGCTTCAAGTCACAAATCCAGACGGTACATTTGAAGCAGCAGCCCAAACGCTCTCAACCGATCAAGTCATGGCCTTTTACCAGCCTGAGATTCAACCGATCATCATGCTTCTTGGGCTGTATCTCGCTCTAATCGTTGGCTCTTCTTTCTTCCAATACGGCCAAAGATACTTGCTGCAAAAATCAGCAAATCGCATCATTCAGCGAATCCGAACAGATGCATTTAATCATTTGTCTCGCTTACCGGTTCGATTCTTTGATCATCTTCCAGCGGGTAAAATCGTTTCTCGTGTGACAAATGATACGGAAGCCATTCGTGAATTATATATGACCGTTTTGGCTAACTTTTTCTCAAGTGCCATTTCAATTATTGGTGTGTATATTGCATTATTTTTATTAGATGTCAGACTTGGTCTAATTACACTCGTTCTGCTTCCCATCTTATATCTTTGGATGAAGCTTTACCGGAAGTACTCTGTTGACTACAATCGAAACATTCGATCGAAGATTAGTGAGATTAACGCTGCCATGAACGAAAACATTCAAGGCATGCCAATCATCCAAGCCTTTAATCGAGAGAAACAGCAGGCCACAGAATTTGAGCGTTTGAATAAGGAGCATTATGGATTCCAGACAAACATGCTTCGCTTAAATTCTTTAACATCTCACAACTTAACAGGTGTGCTAAGAAACCTCGTTTTTGTCGCTTTAATTGTTGTGATAATGGGTGGGGCTGGAGGCGGCGGTTGGTCTAGCTTCTTAACACTAGGAGTAATCTATGCGTTTGTTGATTATGTCAACCGATTGTTTGAGCCAGTCAGCCAAATTGTGAATCAGCTAGCTAATCTAGAACAAGCACGTGTATCTGGTGACCGTGTGTTTGAGCTAATGGATAAAGATGGCACTGATGTTGATGATTCAGCGATCGAACGCCCTCGTGGAGAAGTAGCCTTTAATCATGTATCATTTGCGTACAAGGACGAGGAATACGTATTAAAAGATCTAACATTTCAAGCTGATCCTGGGGAAACGATTGCCCTTGTTGGACATACGGGCTCAGGTAAAAGCTCGATTATGAATCTACTCTTTCGTTTCTATGATTGTCAAAAAGGTGAGATTCTGATTGATGGCAAAAGTACAAAAGACATCTCTCCACAAGGCTTACGTGAGCATATGGGAATCGTGTTACAGGAGCCCTATCTTTTTACCGGCACGATTGCTTCAAATGTAGCAATGGAAAACCCTGATATTACAAGAGAGCAAATTGAACGTGCCATTGATTTAGTTGGTGGTACTGAGCTGTTTAAAAGCTTACCTAACGGACTTGATGAAGTGGTACAGGAGAAAGGAAATACACTTTCTAGCGGTCAGAGACAATTGATAAGCTTTGCACGGGCTCTCGTTGCCGATCCTGCTATCCTTGTTTTAGATGAAGCGACATCCAGTATTGATACGGAAACGGAAGGACTTATCCAAAAGGGTATGGAATCCTTAAAGACGGGGCGCACCACATTTATCATCGCTCACCGCCTGTCTACGATCCAGGACGCTGATCAGATCTTAGTCTTAAACCGTGGAGAGATTATTGAACAAGGAAATCACGAAGAACTAATGAAGCTAGACGGTTCCTATGCCCAAATGTATCGTCTCCAAAAAAATGAAGCGAGTTAATGAGAGGAGTTCCGTTTTGAATATTAGACCAATAGACAAAAATGATCCCCATAAGCTAGTTCATTTAATGGAACAGCTTGGTTACCCAACAACAAAGGAAGATTTAATTCAGCGATTTAATACCCTATCAAAAAACGCGGATTATCATACATTGGTTGTTGAATCAAACAATCAATGTATCGGCTTTGCCGGTTTACACCGTGGTCTCTTTTATGAGGCGACCGGTCAATACGTCCGAATTGTTGCCTTTGTGGTTGACGAAGATCAGCGAAGAAATGGTGTTGGAAAAGCGTTAATTATGGCTATCGAAGACTGGGCTCGGGGGCAAGGTATTGACACACTCGTGTTAAACAGCGGAAACCGCGAGGAACGAGCAGCAGCACATGCCTTTTATGAGAAAATGGGCTTTCAGGCTAAAAGCACGGGGTTTAGTAAGAAGATTTAAGGAAATGAGCAAATACTTTATCTAAAAAGACTGATGACTAGGTGGTGTCATCAGTCTTTTATGTTTCGTCTACAGCAGTTGAATTTTTTTCATTGCCTCGATTTAACTATTCTCTAGTCAACACACGCTCAAACCAATCGATAAATTTGCGACCGTTAATAATGTGACCACCTGAGAAAATATCGCTATCGAATTGGTCCTGCATATTGTTTTCCTTATATACGTTTTTCACTTGCTCAATAGCCACTTCTACTCCACGAAGCGGGAATACCTTATCTTCGTCTCCTGCTTCTAAAAATAAGGCTCTTGGGGCGATGAGGCGAAGCAGATCCGGTTGCTCTCCAATGGAGAGGATGCCTGGTATGTAGTTGTCTAGGCAATGATTCCGATCAAGTATGCTGTCCTTAAATGTATTTGCGAAACCTGTTAATACTGTTGCTTTTACCCTGGTATCAAGAGCAGAAACCAAGGCAGAGACAAGTCCTCCACCTGAAAATCCTTCAAGTCCAATTTGTTCTTCAGATACATCCGGAAATGTAGCCATCACATCTATCATTCGTCTTGCTTCAAATACTCTCATGCCTGCTAGGGTTGAACCTGACATCATCAATGCAGCCGCGAGTGTAAAGCACGAGTTTTTGTTATCCTCTTCCTTGTCTTTCGTAAGTCTGCGATCCCCAAACCCTAGAATTTCAGGGACAAATACTTTAAAACCTTTTTTGACAAGTTGAACAGCTAACTGCCGATGAATGCCAGGTTCCCCTTCTTCTTCTGTATCATCTTCGTTTAACCCAACTAACTCTCTACTTCCATACCCATGTCCATGTAGAGCTAAAATACTCGCAAACTGTGTATGACTTGTTGTATGAGGAGTTAACACATAAAAAGGGATAAACAGATCATCACTTGCTTTAAACCGAAAGCGCTCTCTTGTGTATCCGATACATTCTACCGTTTCCAGCTTTGTTAAATCGACATCTAAACTTGGTTCAGGGACATCTCCTAGACGTTTTTCTAACTCCATTCTAGCTAAAGAAGGCTCTAGTACAGTTTGATTTCTCTGTTTGTAAAGGTTTTCAAGAAATTGATCAGGTTCTATCATTGGTATCCGACTCCTTTTAAACTACTATTCTTATTTCATAACCTCTTTTATCATGTGATATGCTGGTTTTCGCTTCAATTCGTGATCAAAAAGCAAAGGGTCTGCCTGATCAGCTGATGCTTCATCAGTAAATCTGATCCAACTATAAGGGTCTGCCGCACCCCAAACCGTATACGTATCGCACCTAACATTTCCCAGACAGACGCCCATGATATCTGCATAACGGTCAGCTTGCTTTTTCCTTTTTGTTTCGATATCTTCACCGCTGTGTTGAAGCTTAATGTCTAATTCTGTAATGTGCACAAGAAATCCTGCCTGCCCTATCATATTCATCACGTCTTGCAGCTCTTCTGGGTCAAAATCATTCGCTAGGTCCAAATGCATTTGTAGTCCAATTCCATCGATTGGCACGCCACTATCTCGAAGTGAAGTGAGATATGAAAGGGTTACGTCCGTTTTAGGAGACCATACGTCATTTTCATAATCATTATAAAAAAGTAATACATCAGGATCTGCCTCTCTAGCCCATTGAAAGGCAAGCGCAATGTAGTCAGGTCCAATGTGGCGTAACCAAAAGTTATCTTTTAAGTTGCCATCCGCATCAAACGCCTCGTTCACCACATCCCACGCATACAGTTTTCCTTTGTATCGCTCTACTGTCGTTTGGACATACTGTTTTAATAAGCTGGTGATTTCTTCATTCGAATAGTTACCATTCTCAAGCCACCAAGGAACTCGTTCCCAAACAAGGGTGTGTCCTCGAATACTCAGTTCGTTCTCTGTCGCAAATTGAATCATTTCATCTGCCTGTTTAAAATCATAAACACCTTCTTCAGGCATCATGATTTCCATTTTTAATTCATTCTCAATTGTTACAGCATTGTATTCATTTTTGATTAGGCTGAGATATTCCGGATCTTCAGAGAAGGGCTGATACCGTATGGCCGTTCCAAATAAAAGTGAATGGTCCTCGGCTAAAGAACGAATCGTCTCATTTTCTTGTTGAAACATCCACCACACTCCTCCTGCGACAAGCAATCCAAGAATGACACTTATTAATAGACGGTTTTGCTTCATACAGTAAGAGCCTCCCTTGGGCTTTCTTGAAACATTCTCCATATTCTCTCTTGTTTCAACCATAATTTTAGTTTTTTTAACAAGGGGCAATGTAGGTTTCTTTTTGTGAAAAAGGGTATTATGTTATTGCTTACCACTACTTTTTTACGGCCACAAATTTGAACTAAACATAACATGTAGGAGGCCTTTATATTATGGATAAACCATTATTATCAGTCATTGTTCCCTCATATAACGAAGAAGAAAACGTCGATGCATTTTACCGGGCAATGAGAGATGAAGTGGCATCTACACACTATCGCCTAGAAGTAATCTTTGTTGATGACGGAAGCTCTGACCGAACACTTACAGAACTTCAACGTCTTTCTAAGTGGCATTCAAATGTTAAATATGTATCGTTTACGCGAAATTTCGGTAAGGAGTCAGCCATTTTAGCTGGTTTTCAACATGCAAAAGGCGACTGCTTGATTGTAATCGATGCTGACCTTCAACACCCTGTTGAACTCGTACATGAGCTCCTGCTTGGTTTTGAAGAGGGATACGACCAAGTCATTGCCCAGCGAGATCGTAAGGGTGAAAGCTTTGTTCGTAGTACCTTGTCTACATTGTACTATAAATTAATGAATAAAGTGGTTGATGTAAAACTTGAAAACGGAGTGGGAGACTTCCGTCTATTAAGCCGTCGTGCTGTTGATGCCTTGCTTGTACTAAGTGAAGGCAACCGCTTTTCTAAAGGTTTGTTCTCATGGATTGGTTTTGATCAGAAAGTGGTTCATTACGAAAATGTTGTTCGGAAGAATGGTCAATCAAAATGGTCGATGCAAAAGCTCATTAACTACGGGATTGATGGGATTGTATCTTTTAATATGAAGCCGTTGCGTTTGTGCTTATACGCAGGCTCAGGGATCCTTCTTTTCTCACTTGCTTATATTGTTTTTACCTTTTTCCAAATCATGCGAACAGGCGTTGAGGTTCCGGGCTATTTCACGTTGATTTCAGCTATACTTGCCTTAGGTGGCATTCAGCTTGTAAGTTTAGGGATCATCGGAGAATATATCGGGCGGATCTATAATGAAACGAAAAGACGTCCACACTATTTAGTCAAAGAAACAAATCTGGATCGAGGCATCAGGTATGAAAAAGCTAAATAACGAATTTTTCCGATTTGTCATTGTTGGAGGGATTAATACTTTAAATTACTATCTTATCTTCCTTCTTTTTAACAATGTGTTTAATGTTTATTATATGGTTGCGCACATCACTGGTATATTAATCAGCATGATTATTTCTTATTTTCTTAACTGTTATTTTACCTACGGGGTTAAACCAACCTGGCGCAAATTCTTTCAGTTTCCTTTGACACAGCTTGTGAATATAACCGTTTCATCCAGTTTAGTATTTGTCTTTGTTGAGCTTTTCTCGCTCTCTAGTAATATTGCTCCCATTGCTGCGATGTTTATAACGGTCCCTGTCACGTTTCTCGTCACCGGAAAAATCTTAAAACAAAATGGAGCTCAACATGAAACGTAAAAGTACAGTTTGGTTACTGATCTTTGGAAGTCTTGCTTTTGCTATTCTTGCACATTTTTTCTTCTTAAAAGAGCTTTCAAATGGGCGGTTTATGGTAGGGCCCAATGATGGGCTCTCACAAATGGTTCCGTTTAAGCATTTTCTATACCAAAACTACACAAGTGGAGAGTGGTTCTACTCCCATGACTTTGGACTTGGTAGTGGCACTTTCGGTCAGCTAGCTTATTACTTTTCCACAAACATGGTGTTTCTCGCAACCGTGTTTTTTGTTTGGTTGATGGAAACACTCTCCTTCATAAGTAGTCCTGACCTTCTATTCTGGGCGCAATCAAGCGTCATCGTTAGTGTGTTTAGAATGACGATCATCATTCTCTTATCAACAGCTGCATTCCGAACGTTTAAGCTTGGATATCTGCCTGCTTTTGCAGGGGCATTGCTTTATGCTAGTAGCGTTATGTATTATCGTCATGCTGCTTTTTGGGAATTTTTTGCTGATGCCTATCTTTGGATTCCCTTACTTGTGATAGGAATTGAGAAAATTATTCGAGAAAAACAACCATTTTGGTTTATTCTCGGGTTAAGCCTTGCGTTATTTAACAACTTCTACTTTGCTTATATGAGCTGTCTGTTTGTGGCAATCTATGTTTTGTTGCGTTGGTTCATTCGCTCTTCTGATGACCTTGCAACGATACGTGAACAAGTGAAATACTACATACCTTCTATTCTAATAAGCTTTGCCATTGGAGCGATCTCATTTGTTCCAGCTGTCTATGGGTTCTTAAACAATTATCGCCCTCCCTTTGAAGACCCGATTGATTGGTTTTCATTACATGACAATATCTTTTATACAAGTCGGACTTTGATCTTACCTGCACTCTTCCTTTTATTCGTGTTTATAAAATCACTGTACAAAGATAAGATGTTTCGGTTCTTTGCTATTCTATCTTTGCTCTATATCATCATGCATTATATTCCGATTATAGCGAGTATCTTTAATGGCTTCTCTGCTCCTCAGAATCGGTTTGAATATATGGGATCTTTCGCCATTGGTGGTGCGGTGGCTGTTGCTTTATCAAAAGTTTCTCAATTGCCGCGAAAACAAATGATCGCCTCCGCCATTGGTACGCTCTTGTTGTTTATCATTGTGTATTTTACAGATCGATCATTGGAGTTAAGTCGAGTGGGAATGGAAGAATTCTTCATTCTTGTTCCTATTATGCTTCTGGCTTTTATATGGGTTATTTGGAAGCGACCGAGGTATGCCATTGGATTCCTTACGACCTCGGTCATTGTCACTCAGCTTCTTCTTGCGTATCACTACCAAGATAAGCAGCTGTCACAGGCCGGGAACTTAACTAACTCCAATGAATCGTATATTACAGAAAAATATCAACCGGATGAGCAGGTTGAACTGATTCATTCTGTATTGGATCAAGACGACGATCCTCTGGCCCGACTTGAGTGGGTGATTGGTGGTCGAAGTGGCCGGAATAACACTGGAATGGTACAAGGTTTTCCTAGCGTTAGTAGCTATTCAAGTGTATTAAATCAACACATGCTCTTTTTCTACTACAATGACCTTCAAATTGATATGAAACGAGAAAGCGTCAGCCGTTACTCTGGCTTTGGCGATCGAGCGAACTTGTACAGCCTACTTGGTGGCAAATACATTCTTTTCCCTAAGAATCAAGAGATTCATGCACCTTATGGATTTGAGCCATTTGAAGAAAATGAATCGTATGTTGTTTATCAAAATCAGAATATGCTTCCATTTGCTCGTGTCACATCAACGGTTTTCAGTGAAGAGCAGATGCAGGATCAACCGATGTTAACGAGAGAACATGCGATGCTGGATGGTGTTATTTTAGAGAAGACGCTTGAGGATGTAGCTAGTCCAAGCGATAGTGAAAACTTTATTCAAGACGTTGAGTTTGAAGCGGTTGGAGGATCATACGAGGATGGAATCCTCACGATCACAGATGATCGCGGCGGTCTTGATTTACAGATTCCCACGTCCATTTCAGATAATGAGCAAAGTGACCTATACGTATCCTTCCATCTCTTAAATCAATCAGAGACAGCCAAGCTGTTTAAGCTTGAGGTAAATGACTACGTAACCGATCGAAAATCACGAGAGTCTATTTACAAAACAGGCGTAAACGATTTAACGATACGTGTACCAATGGATGAAACGATCTCGATCCGGATGCGTAAAGGAAGCTATCAGCTCGATCAGTTCTCGATCTATCAAGAAAACTATGAGAAGTTAGATGAAGCGGTTGAACGTGCAGCTGAATCTGATGCCACTGTTTCTATTGACGGACGCAAGATGTCATTTACGGTTGAGAATGCAAACGCAAACGAGTACCTCACGATTCCAGTTCCTTTTGAAAAAGGTTGGACAGCAAACGTAAACGGTGAGAAAGTACCTGTCGAGAAGGCCAACTTCGCCTTTATGGCGGTTGCACTTCAAGATGGAGAAAACGAAATAACCTTTTTGTATTACCCACCCTATTTTATCGAGTCAAGTGCAGTTACTATAGCTGGCTTATTGCTAACTGGTGGCTGGTATGTGTACCGAAGACGTAAACGTTGATATACATTTAAAACAGTCTGTTGCATGTGCGCAGGCTGTTTGTTAATTTTAATGACCAAATAGATTGTAAAATAAATAACCCTCTTAAAAGCTTCTACAATGATTAATCAATTCTACATGTCTGATTTGTTAATTACTATGTATAATGAATAACAACTATTTCATTCTTGTTACAATGGCATTAACTATCGTTGAACTATATATTTAAAAATTGGATAAATCTATGAATTATAAAATAAGCTATGAATCAATGAAAGTACCTTTTTGTTCCTTTTTTAAGATGTTAGTCTGTTATAAGAAACATCATTACACACAAAAGAAGGTAGAAATTCATGATGGAACTTTACGTAAAAGGGAAAACTAAGAAATGGGTTATGTCAGTTATCGCTGTCGTATTATCGTTAGCGGTGATTCCATCAGGCTCTTTTGCCCAATCTGTGGAAGATGATATCAGTAGCGATGAATTGTATTTTGAGTACACAACTGAAAGTACGATGGAAGTTTATTATGGTGATGATATTGAGGCTAGAACAGATGCAAATGGTGATGTATATTTGCATAATACTCAATCTAATGAAGAAGAAGTTCTACCTGCAACAACAACTGATCAGGATGGAAACGAAGTTAACTTAAACTATGTTATTAAAGATGAATCTGTTGAGGTAGAAGTCATCAATCCGGATGCTATTGAGTCAATGAGTGCATGGAAATGTGTTCTGGGTACAGCAGGTGGAACAGGCACTGGCGGTCTTGCTGGAGCAGGAGTGGGTAGTGCAGTACCCGTTATTGGAACAGGTGCTGGTGCAATTGTTGGTGGCGTATCTGGTGGCCTAACAGGAGCTGCTGCAAGCTGTTTTGATTAACGAGGGAGGTGGCTTTAATGGCTAATCCATTTCAATTCTCAAAAAGAATTGGTTTTTCGTATATTGCCGTTGCCATTGCAGCGTTTCTCTTTTTCCATTTTTTTATTGAAGCCAACATTTTGTTAACATTGCTTCTAACTGTTCCGTGCGGTTTAATTGGTATCCTAACGCTAGCTAACCACACTAATCATCGCGAATCATCGTAAGTCAAGAGATAGAGGGTAAGATCATCGCTGGTTGATCTTACCCTCTTTTTGCCTCTAGGAGCAACATGAGAATACAGTACATCCGCTTTTTATATTCACAAGCACTATAAAAACATACTGAAACGTGTAAAAAAAGCTAACACCTCTCTGTGCTTTTATGTTAACCTTCAATAAAATAAGGTTAACAATAAAGAGAAGTGGAGTGACTAGACGTGAATGAACAATCAAACAAGCTAAGAGATTTGATCCATTGCGGAATTTTCGCAGCCATTACAGCCGTACTTGCACAACTCGAAATCCCTCTTCCACTTGTGCCTATTAGTGGACAAACCCTTGCTGTGGGACTCGCAGCAACGATCCTCGGCAGCCGCAAAGGCGCATTAGCGATGCTCTGCTATGTCTTACTTGGTACAGTTGGATTACCGGTTTTTGCTGGAGCTAGTGGTGGCGTACATATTTTATTTGGGCCAACTGGTGGATATATTTTTGCTTTTATCTTTACTGCATTTCTTACAGGCTATTATTTAGAAAAAACGTCCTTCACTCTCGTTCACGCCATGATTGCCAACACCTTAGCAGCCACACTTGCATTAACTCTCGGTACGATCTGGTTAAAATATGCAGCCTCCCTCCCATGGGCTGGAGCGATCGCAGCAGGTGTGACTCCATTCATCATCCCTGGGATAATCAAAGCATCTCTAGCTAGTTGGATCGGTATTACCGTTCGCAAGCGACTTATTTCAGCGAATATCATGCATGATCATGTGGCAAAAGAGAAGATTCCAGCCTAACAAAAAAGAGTCATTCGTCTGCTATCACCGAATGACTCTTTTTTCCATTATGATTGAAAATAATACAGCTTTGAATTTACGACCATTTCATACCCAATCTCTTGATAAATATGATTGGACGTCGGATTAGCTAGATCTGTATAAAGTGAAACGGTCTTATACCCGGCTTCTAGCATTTTTTCACTAAGTGAAGCTACACATGCTGAAGCGTATCCCTTCTTCCGTTCACTTGCCGGTGTAAATACCAAGGAAATATTAATATTTGTTTGAGTTGGTCTAGAAGACGCAGCCATTGATACTGGCTTTCCTTCATTCTCCCAAATGTACATCGATTGCTGACTGAAAAATCGTTCCACGCGCTCCCGTGCTTCATCCTCCGTTAGCGGAACATTTGCATCCTCACCGAATTGTATTGCCCACTTTATTAAGAATTCGGTATCTTCCTCTGTACTAAGCCTTAATTGGCCAGTCATATCTTTTGGACGCCTTACATTTCGCAACTGATAAATACGTTGAGCTGTATGAAGGGTTCGTTTTGTTTTAGTTAACTCACTATAATGAAGAGAGAATGCATCAGCATAAGGGCTTTCCCCCATAATCCCGGGGAGAGTAATCTTCTGCTCGGCTAAGATTCCCGCACTTTCTTTTAGTTCGACTTCAGCTACTTTACTCAAAACTGCGAGAATTGCCTGTTCTTTAATGCTTTGTAACACAAGTAGAACTGGCTCATCTCTTTCGTAAAAAACGGCAGAAAAAAGGAGTGGATCCTGCTCATTGCTTTCTTGATTTCGCTTAATTAAGCCGATTGCTAAGTTATGAGCGACCTCTTTTGTTTGCAACATTTCAATATAGGGTTCTAGCTCGTTCCATTGGTTTAAGATCTTTATCCTCATTGAACTGCCTCCTAATTTGTCAGATCAATTGATTCAAAGAGCATCGGGCCACCCCCACGGTTAAAACGCGGATCGTACACCCCTAGCTTTCCATCGTCTGTTGTGACAACAACAAAAGGGGACCACGTCATTAATACTTCAGCTCGAGGATTCTCTTCAAACAAAGGTGTTAAGTCTTCCTCTTCATTTGATTCAATGACAACAGGCTCTTCCTGCTTTGACCACAAGGTTTGATCATAGATAAGGATGCGATTGTCTTCCTTGGCAAGTACTGTGAAGTGTGCAGGTAAAAAGCTTGCCGTTAACGTCGTTTGTTCATATGTAGTACGAGCTTCCTGGTGAATCCATAATCCTTGTGCAGCTTGGATGCTAATATGAGCAAGAACAATCATCCATGCTACACGCCAAATCTTATACGTTGATTGGTTCCTTTTCACTTTCTTATATATGTATGCACCAAGAAAAATACCCCATATAACAAAATCGAGTATGGGTAATACCCCTATGCTTATTCTTATACTTGAGAAAGGTTCAAAAAACCCCGTCCCCCATGCATTAAGAGAGTCGGTACCGATGTGAATGATGACATTTACCAATGCTAAGTAAAAAATTATTTTATCTTTCTTTCGCCAAATGACCCACATCAGTGCATAGATTAGAAGAGCCCAGATTGGGGCAACGAAAACAGAGTGAGTCAGTCCTCGATGCCACATCTGGTCCATAATTCGACCGGTTTCAGTTACTCTGGCAACGACATCTAGATCTGGAGCCTGACTTGATAATAAAGCAGTAAAAAGCAATGCGCGTTTAGTCTGCTTATCCTTTCTAGATTTATCTAATGCTCCGTAAGTGGTCAAACCAAAAAGAGTATGGGTAACGGTATCCATCTTATTTCTCCGGTAATAATGGTAAAGTCATTTTAGAGATGCCACTTAACCCAAGAATCGTCAGAAACACTCTTTGTGGTCCTAAATGAGCATTGGTCGGGTCAAACCATTCATCTAATGAATGATATCCTCCGCCATCACCACCTGCACCAAGTGTTAATGCAGGAACGCCGATGCTAATTGGAAGGTTGGCATCTGTACTTAGTGCATCCTCTAATGTTGGAACAAGACCTAACTGCTCTGTTGCCGCCCACGCAGTTTGGACAACTCGTGCTTGATCATCTTGCACACCCACTGGACGATCGCCTAATTTGTTTATGTCCACGCGAATACCAGCGTCTCCATAATGCCCCGTTTTACGGTTTTCCATTTCGGCCGCTTCTTGAAGTATGACTTGAATACGACTATCCAATTGATCCAATTCTTTTTTTCCATTAGAACGGATGTCTATAAATAGTTTCGCTTCCTCTGCAATGGCAGTTGGAATTGTCCCTCCCTGTACGACCCCTACATTAAATGTCGTTTTAGGGTCCACTGCAGGTGTTAAATCTGAAATCGCTGAAATCGCTCTTCCTGCTGCGTGAACAGCGCTTGGTGTCCCAAACGCGCCAAAGCTATGTCCGCCTGGACCGGTGTATGTAATTTCATAACGATAACTTCCCGTCCCTTTATAAACGATCGCAGTTGGTGACACTGCATCAATTGAAATAAAGCCTTCAACTTCTGGATGATCATTAAAAAATGCCTTTACGCCACGTAAGTCTCCTGGTCCTTCTTCTCCTACTGTTCCACCAAAGATAATATCCGCTTCCGGTTTTATACCAGAGTGATTAAAAGCACGGACGATGGATAACAAGGCAGCTAGCCCTCTCGCATCATCAGTAATTCCGGGTCCATAGTAGATGCCATCCTTTTCTGTAACAGTGACGTCTGTTTCCATCGAAAACACACTATCAATATGCGCACTGACAAACAAAGTTGGTCCTTTGCGCTCCCCTCTTAGCCGTCCGAACACATTTCCTTCCGAGTCCTGTTGAACTTCCTCAAGCCCTAGCTCTTCTAACTTATTCATAAGCGCACGTGCTCGGGTTTCCTCTTGGAAAGGAGGAGCACTGATCTGAGCTAATTCAATTTGTTCATGTAATGTGTTTGTTTGATCCGCTTCTAAGAAAGCTAGACTCTTCTTTACATTAGGATGAGATGACAAATGAGAATACACTGTTTCAATTTCTTTATCAATCTGATATGCATTTTTTGCTTTTGACACACTTAACGCCTCCCTGCATTGTAAAAACATTCTGATCTTTTCTATTAAAGTATAGCGTACTACCACTCTACGAGACAAAGGATGTCTATTACGAGATTCATAAGAACAAAAAAAGCCCCAAAGAAAAACATTCCTTGGTGGCTCCTATTGTTACGGCTGTACTTTTAAAATATCACGCTTGTTTAGATCCTGAATTGGACGGTTGTTTTCAGATGAAACCTTTTGTACGGCCTCAATCTGCTCATCTGATAAGCTAATTGGCTCATCTGATACAAACCACGTCACGTTCTCTGTACATGGTGGTGTTGTTATAGATCCCTCATACGTGTAAAGGCTATCTAGTTCCGGAATAAGCTCAGATGCATCAAAGTCAACAGCTCGGTTTGCAATCCCATCTGCTTCCGGTAACGCCATCCAAACCTTTTTAAGCACCTTATCTTCTTTTCCTTCTTCAGCCATCACACTAATAACTAATTGCTCTTCATCCTCATTTTCATGAACCAACTGAATTTCAAGTGGGTATTCTTCTCCATCAATGGTGTGCTCACTTGGAGTATGTAGGGCAATTTGTTTTAATCTATAGTCTTCATCATCAAGAGTAAGTGTATTATTATCTAAATCAAATGAATTAGCCTGGAAGATCTCATCATGATCTTCAACAGAGTAGATCGTTTCATTATAATCAAATGCCAGATCAAGATCTGCTCCATCTAGTTTAGAGGCCGGTTCTGTCTCAATATCAATTGGAGACTGAGTTTCCCCTTTTCCACAAGCTTCGTATTCATTACTTAACGTTTCCCAATAATCAGGACCATTCTTTCCCTCATAAGACCATTCTGCTTCGATCGGCGTAAGTAATGTTTGTTCCTTATAGAAAAAAGTCTGCCCTTCTGATCCTTCAGCAAGAACGGATTGACTAAATCCAAGACTTGCAATCAGAAACGTTGCCATTGCTAAAAGACACGCTCGCTTTATCTCTTTCAAATCATTCATCCTTTCTCTTTTGCAGAAAGTACCTATTTGTTCTTTTGCCATCATACATGAAATCACATAGAATGAAAAGGCACATGGAACATTCGTAATAAAACTGCAAAGATTGAGGCCATTTATTTTTTTTAACGTGCGAATCTTCTTTTCAAAAAACGCAAAAATAGATTCGTAGATACAGAATGAATCTTATGATGTAATACGAACGGTAATCTTTAAAGCTAGACTTATGCATTCTTTTAAGTTATTTATGTTATTCACTTTCTTTTACTTCAAATTGCTGAACCAATTCTTGAAGTTCTCCAGCAAGACCCGTTAACGTATCAACTGATGCAGAGATTTCTTCCATGGAAGCAAGCTGCTCTTGCGTGGAAGCAGAAACTGTTTCGGTGCTAGCTGCTGTATTTTCAGATATGATAGAAATGTCATTAAAGGTTCTTACAAACTGATCAGTTCCTGAAGCCATTTGCTTTGTCTGTTCTGAAACCTCCGCTATCTCTGTAGCTACCTCGTCTACAAATCGCTTCATTTCTGTAAACGCTTTACCTGCAATGTGAACTACTTCGATTCCCTTTTCAACTTGATTCGTACTCTCACTCATTTTTTTCACCGTGTGCGTTGTTTCTTTTTGAATGGATTGTATAATTCCACCAATGACTTGTGTTGATTCTGCTGACTGTTCAGCGAGCTTCCTTACTTGTTCAGCCACGACGGCAAACCCTTTTCCTTGTTCACCTGCACGAGCCGCTTCAATCGCTGCATTTAAAGCTAACAGATTTGTTTGTTCGGCAATACTTTTAATCACATCAACAACCTTACTAATTTCATCCGAGCTTTTACCTAGCCCCTGAACACTTGCGGATAATTCTTGGACGGTATCTTTAATTTGAGTCATTTGTTCTACGCTTGTTTGAATCGCTTTGTTCCCGTCCTGAACTAAATGTGCTGCATTAGATGCTGTGTTTTGAACTTGTTCTGTTCGCTGTGAGACGGTTTGAACAGACTGTGTCATTTGAGTGGAAATGGTACTTCCCTGTTTAACCTTTTCACTTTGTGTTTCCACACCAGCTGCCATTTCTTGCATTTCATTCGATATTTGTTCGGTAGCACGTGTATTCTCTTCTGTACTTGCAGAAAGCTCTTCGGATGAAGCTGCAAGATGCTGTGCTTTATCTTGAACACTCGTTAACATGGTTGATAATGCGAACCTCATATGCTCAAATGCTTTACCCAAACGTCCAATCTCATCGTTACGATTAGGATGAACTTCATATTTCGAACTCAAATCCCCTTGACTCATTCGCTCCGCTACTTTTGTTAAGAGTGTAATTGGTCCAACAATTGAACGCAGCAAAAAGAAAATAACAATGAGACCGACGATTAATGATGAGACCATTACGATTAATGTGGTGTTCAGGATAGGGGTTGAGGCTTGTTGAATCTCAGCCTGATCCATGACCGCAACGATCTTCCATCCTGTTTCTTCATTTGTTAAGTAGTTTAATGTTTGTTCCGTTCCGTTGTATACAAAATTTGTTTCTCCGCTTACTGAATCTTGAAATGCTAGAAAGTCATTATCTGCAGGCTCTCCAAGCTCTTCCGTTGGGTGTGATACATACATATTATTCTGATCTAAAAGAAAGACGTAGCCTTTCTCACCGATCGTAATATCATTTAACATATCTGTAATAACACTAAGTTTTAAATTAAGAGCAGCTACTCCTTGCCCATCCGCGGTCGTTCTTGCAACCGTTGTCACTGGCTCGCCTGATGAGGCAGAGATATATGGAGCAGTAATGATAATTTCTTGTCCTGCATCCATAGCTGTTTGATACCAAGGTCTTTCGCGCGGATCATAATCAGGTGGATTTTGAAATGATGTAGGCGAATTCATAAAATTCCCCTCTTCAGTACCAACAAAGGTCTGTTCTACATCTGCTTTAGTTTGTTGAAATGTATCGAGCAACACTCTCTGCTCTTCTGTCTCTTCTTCAAGAAATCCATTTGCTACATCACTAGCATCTGCAATGTAGGCAATATTTTCTTTTTGCGACTGAATAAAATTACTAATTGTGTTATCAATAATCGATAAACTTTCTGTTGTTGAATTTTGTAGCTTTGCTTCAATATTCGAGCTTGCACTTTGATAGGAACTGAAGCCAATGATAAGACTAGGTAAAAGCAATACGATGGAAAAGGCAATAATTAATTTTGAGCGCATCGACATCGTCTTGCCAGATGATTGTTTCGTTCTGTTGCTCTTCATTTTGTTTAAAACCTACCCTATATGTTTGATTTTGCATCATACATATCTACTCATTTCCCCCGGGTAAAATGATATGTATATTGCAACATCTTTTTTATCGACTGAGAAGACAAAACATTTAACTAAGGTTTCAAGGAAAAACATTTCCAGACTTTTTTAAAATGTTGATTGGAGAAGAAAATAAAGGTCTATTCAGATGAGAAAAAGCCCACCGTTCTCCACGGCAGGCTTCGTATACATCTTACGTCACATTCACTTTCCTTCTACGTTGTGTGAAATAAAATCTTATTCTACTATCCAATAGAGTTAGCCCAGATGCCAGGTACAAAATCATTTCTGTAGCCGTTTTTGCGAATGTCCTTAAAAGGATCATTCGCTCGCTTTTTTGTGTGTTTCATTCATACGCGGAAACCATTTTTCCAATCGTTTTAATTGCTTTCGCTGTGTGACCATACTTTCAATTGGACAAATGGTGATGTAGCCTTCTTTTAATTTAGAAAAGTCCAATCCATCCTGATACATGACTGGTTGATTTAATCGATCCTTTACCCAATAATAAACAAATCCGTCTGGATCGTTTAACTCAACATAATTATAACGACTTACACTGCTATCTGCTGCGACGGGATAAACTCCCTTGCAATCCTTCTTTTCTAAATAGGGAACATTGATATTATAAAAGACATTCCGTGGAAGTCTCTCTGCAAGCATCGTTTCAAGTAACCCATATAGCAAGATCTTCGGTTTGTGAAACTTAATTTCTGAGTCATTTAAATGATCGATCGAAATCGCCATGCCAGGGATTTGGTAAAGAGATGCCTCTGATGCAGCTGCCATTGTACCGGAATAATAGATGTCTCGTCCGATTGTTGCTCCTATATTCATTCCTGAGATGACGATCTCAGGTTTTTCATCCATAAGCACATCCAGTGCAAGTCTAATACAATCTGCCGGCGTTCCTTTCACCGCCCAAGAATTCACACTGTCTCCAAACGCCTTCACTGCAGTTGCTTTAAGAGGTTGTCGTAATGTAACAGAGTGACTAATGCCACTACGCTTTTGATCAGGACACACGACAAAGATCTCTCCAAAATGCTGCAGTACTTCCACTAAGGCTGCTACTCCTGGACTGAAGATCCCATCATCATTCGTCACCAGAATCTTCACAGTCAGTCACCTCCGAATAGCCTCAAAATATTCAGCTTTTATATACATGCTACCTTGTTATGTTTGATGAAATGTGAATCTTAGATCTTATTATTATTAATTCTTTGTAAACGCACACAAAACAAAAACGGCCCTCATAATAGAAGCCGTGTCCGTTGGTCTAAACCTTAGTTCATTCATTTGTTCGTTTGGAGGACTGTATACAGTAACTCAATCTCATCTTTCGTTAAACGCCTGTCAAGCTTCTCTTCGAAATCTCGAATGATCTGAAGAAATAACTCTTGATCAATGAGCACCAAACATCTCTCCTCTGCTACGATCATTTTTATTCTACTTAATACCACAATTCTCACAAAATTAATCTAAAATCCGTAATCTTTTATAAATATTTTATATTTTCACTCTTTTCCATATAAGGACAATGCTTCTTTCTATTTCCTTCTTAAATATTCTATGCTAGCCTACACTGAAGGAGTGATGTCATGATTCAAGGACTCGGCCATATTACTTTTTCTGTTTCAGACATGGAACGTTCTGTTACATTTTATTCAACTCTTTTAGGTGTTTCACCCATCGTGTTGGGAGAGAAGACAGCTTATTTTGAAGCTGGTGGCATTTGGATTGCACTAAATCTCCAAGCGGATATTAAGCGAGATGAAATTTACAACTCGTACTCTCATGTTGCTTTTTCTATCAAGACTGAGGACATAGTTCAGATGCATGATACACTTTCCTCACTTCAGGCAAATGTCATTTCAGGTAGAAGCCGTGATCCATCTAGTGAGGGTAAATCCATATACGTACGGGATCCGGATGGACATCTTATTGAATTTCATACAGGGACGCTTACGCAGAGATTGGAGCACTTAAAGAAAACCAATCCAACTCTACTTGTTAAAGAGTCGTCAAATTAAAAAACAGGTAAACAGCCCGAGCTGTTTACCTGTTTTATTTAAGACTTATGCTTCTTTTAATGCTTCCTCTACAGCAGATCGCTCACCTGAAACTAGGTCAAAGCCTTTATTAATAACTGACTCTTCATCAAGCGCTGCAACAAGTGTATTTGCTACATCCTCACGCGGAATATAACCACGATCTAGATCCTTCCCTGCAACAACCTTGCCTGTTCCTTCGTCATTAGTAAGGCCACCTGGACGCACGATCGTGTAGTCCAGACCACTGTTCTCTAGCCATACATCAGCATAGTGTTTCGCCGCGCTATAGTGCTGGATTTCACTACTCCAATTTTCACGTCTGTGAACACCAATCGCACTAACCATTAAGAAACGCTTCACACCTGCTTGTTTAGCCGCTTCCACTGTTTTTATTGCACCATCTAAGTCAATTAAAATAGTTTTGTCTGCACCCGTATGACCACCGGATCCGGCAGCAAAGATCACAGCATCTGTCCCTTTTGCTGCTTCTGCAATATCATCAATGCTACCTTCTAGGTCAACTAGAGCTGTTTCTGCACCTAGATCTTGAAATTGAGATAGTTGCTCCTCTTTACGAACGACCGCTTTGGCTGTGTGCTTGCCTTCCTTTTGAATCTTTTCTACTACTTGTTTCCCAATTTGTCCGTTTGCTCCTACTACTAATACTTTCATTTTTATTTAGTCATTCCTTTCATTTATAAAAAAGTGAGTACTCTTATCAAAATACCCCGTCTAATGTAAGAACAAACATTAAACCCAACCTCTTGCAACCATCCCCTCCTGTAAACGTTCGATTGCTAAAATCATGGCTGCTGTACGATAGCTTGTCTCATATGTCTCTACATGATGCACTACTTTTTCATAACTAGTTACGATTCGACCTTTTAATTGCTTAAGGATCTCTTCTTCTTCCCAGTAATAATTCATTTGATTTTGTACTGTCTCTAAATAAGAAACAATCACACCACCACTGTTTGCTAGAATATCTGGAATGACACGTATACCTTGTTCCACCAGCACTTTCTCCGCAGCAGGTGTCGTAGGACCATTTGCAAGTTCAACAATTAGTTGAGCGTTTATTTGCTTGACATTGTCTTCGTGGATCACTCCATCAAGTGCAGCTGGGATTAAAATATCTGTCTCCACGTACAGTAAGTCATCTGGTGAACTCATACAATCATCCTCACCATACGAAGCGAGATCCCCACCTTCCTTCGCTTCTTGTGCCTTTGGAATATCCAATCCGTTTTGATCATATAAGGCGGTTTTGGAATCACTGACCGCGACTACTTTAAATCCAAGGTCATACAAAAGCTTAGCTGCGATCTGGCCTCCGTTTCCAAATCCTTGAATGGCAATGGAAGTCGAGCTTGCCTCCATGTTCGAGTCTTGTAACATGCGTTCAATAAGATAAACAGCTCCTTGTGCAGTAGCTTGACTTCTACCTTCAGATCCACCGAGAATCAATGGTTTTCCTGTAATAATGCCAGGAATAAAACCCGACTGACGTTTTGAGTATGTATCCATCATGTAACCCATGATTGTTGGATTCGTATTGACGTCAGGAGCCATAATGTCCTGTGTTGGACCGACTACATCACCCATTGCTTCCATGAACGCTCGACTGACTCTACGCACTTCTCGTTCACTTAGTTCGTTTGGATCGCAAACTACACCTCCTTTTCCTCCTCCTTGGGGAATCTCTACTAATGCGCACTTAAAACTCATCCACATAGATAATGCTTTTGTTTCCTCAAGATCTACCTCTGGATGAAACCGCAATCCTCCTTTATACGGACCAAGTGCATCAGAATGTTGAGAACGGTAGGCTTGAAATAAAGTCGTTGAACCGTCGTCACGTTCCACCGGAAATGAAACGTGCACTACTCGTTTTGGGGTCTTGAGCAAGTCTTTAATAATAGGATCAATCTCTATCAACTTTGTTGCTTCCTCAATTTGCTCAATCACATGATCATACGCTGTTTCTTCCGTCTGACTCACTCGATTCGCCCCCTTTGTTGTTACAAGATCTTTTCCCGAAACTATTTTTTGCAAACAAAAAACCTTAGCTTTTCTCAGCCAAGGTCATCATGTAAAATCATTTCATGTTGCTCAATCTCTTTTTCGAATAGCTTCACAAACAGAGGGTGAAAGACATGCACAAATAATGATCTCACATTAATCACTCCTTTTATTCTTCAACACTATAGTTTATGCAGTGTTTTACTAGATTATGTCTAGTAATTTCCGGGACACGTTAAATTAATAGATAAAAAATGAGTACCCGCTTAGAAGAAATTAAAACCTGTCAAGGAGCGACAACTTCAACCTTTATTCGATCTGGATCTTCAAAATATACGGCGTAGTGCTTGTCTCCTCCAGCATAGGGGTGAGTATTTTGATATAGAAGGCGTGTGCCACGATCTTTCAACGTTGTGGTTAATTCATTAATATGTAGACGGGAACGACCAAAAAAAGCGAGATGGTTTAAACCAATTCGTTTACGATGGTACCCCTCTTCCAAAAAGCGTTGCTCTACTTGAACAAACACAACATAGCTGTGATCCTGTTTATAGCTAAAACCCTCGTCCCATTCCTGATATAACGCATAACCCAAATCTTCTAAAAGCCAACCCCAAAACGCTTTTGATTCACTTAAATTTGATACATACAGTTCAATGTGATGAATCATGGTTACCCTCTCCTACCTTGTTTTTGAGCTTTCTTGGTGATCTGTGATAAGAAATAAATGCTAAGACAGATCACAACAAGCAAAAACCACATCCCCGTTCCCCCGCGATCAGGATCATCTAATGAAAAGAGTAGATATCCCAACACAAAGATCGCTAAAAGGTTGAGTGTGGTTTGAATGGCCCGAATAACTTCTATCCCTTTCATAGGATTTCTCCTTTCAAAAAGGTTCTTTTATTTCAATGGAAGGTGATATAACAAAAGACTAATAACTCTTGCCTTACTTAGAATTATTAGCCTTTACGTTTTCTATTTATCATTTATGGCTTACTGAAGCACAAATTCATTAATTGCCTTTGCTACGCCATTTTCGTTGTTTGTGGCTGTGATATGATTAGCTACTTCTTTTAATTCTGGAATGGCATTCCCCATGGCTACTCCACATCCAGCGAATTGTACCATCGTTACATCGTTTCCATTGTCGCCAATAGCCATAACTTCTTCCTGCTTGATTCCTAATGTTTCAGCAAGTAGCTTAACTGCATTACCTTTACTTACGTTTGGATTTAAAATTTCTAAGAAAAACGGTGAGCTTTTTACAAGCATATAGTTATCTTTCATCTCTGCCGGGATATTGGCAATCGTTTGATCTAATGTTTCAGGCTTATCAATGAACATCATTTTAGGAATAATGATATCTTCTGGTGCCTCGTCCACAGGCATATAGCTTAACGGAACGGTAGTCAGGTAAGACTCTAACACAGTGTATTCACTAATTTGGCGATTCGGTGAATACAGATTGGCTGAATCAAAATAATGCATCGGTGAGTTTAGCTCTTTACTTATATTGTAAATCGTTTGTAAGTCTTTATATTCAAGCGTAAGCTCAGACACAACTTCATTTGTATATGCATTTTGAACCAACGCCCCGTTATAAGCAATGACAAAGTCTCCGTCTTCCGTTAAATTAAGCGCATCAAGATACTGCTTCACCCCGCCAATTGGTCTACCGGTACATAATACGACCTTAACTCCTTTTTGTTTTGCAGAGTGCAAAGCCTGTTGCACTTCGTCTGTTACCTCGTGCTTATCGTTAAGTAGCGTACCATCAATATCAATGGCAATTAATTTAATCATGTCATTTCTCCACCCTATCTGTCTATAATCACTCCTTTGTTAGTATAGCACGCCTGCTCTTTTTATTCGTACCAGATCTACTTAACCATATTTAAACAGTACTTCCACTACAGCTTTAATATCAATTAAACCTGGTTGAATGGAGGTTTGCTGCGTGGCATCAAATAACGCAAGCGGACGAACGACACCTGCCTCATTAACCGGGACCTCTCGCACCCAGACTGGCAAGGGATTAAGTGATACAGAAAGGGTACGGCTGATGGCTTGTGCCTTTTGATAGGCATCATTCATGGCCTGATCCAATGCTTGAAGCGTTGCCCCGGAGGTGTTTGCAAGAGTAAATTGAGTGCCAGATATACTGTTTGCTCCATTCGCTACCGCCTGATCAATGATCGTGCCTGCTAAGGTAAGATCGTTAACCGTAATCTCAAGTAAATGCGTTACAAGATGGGCTCGAAACACTTGTGTCCCATCAACATAGTCATATTGTGGGTCTATCTGATAGACCACTGTTTGGATCTGATCTCCTGGTATGCCCAATGACATGAGGGAATGAATAATGGCTTGAATCGCATCGGCATTTTCTGTTTGAGCTTGTTGAACGGTTTGGTTCTCCGTCTTCACTCCGAGTGTGATAGAAAGCTGATCTGGCCGAACGGAAAGAATAGCCTCCCCCTGAACTTTAATGGTCTGCTCTGCCTGACTCATCTCATCCTCCTTAGGTTTGAAATACTTTATATGTATGATAAATTGTTTGAAAGGTACATACGGAACGAACGTTTACAATATCCAGAACAATCACATTCATGATAACAAACAAAATGAAACGCCCCAAAAAGATTGAGGCGTTTGTTTTGTTATTCTTCTTCAATTTGAATGTTTAAGAATGATGAAATCTTTTCTTTTGCTACATCTTTGTCGTACGAGCCATATAAAGAAACAGGAGTACGGACTGGATCGCCAAAAAACATTTGCTCATATAACGTCTGTCTGGAGCCAAATGCACTCATGGTTAGATCCCATGCCAATCTAAAAAGCTTCACCTTATTCTCAGCTGTAATCTTTTCCCCTCGTAATGTTAAAGAAAGGGCAGGTTCGATAGCAGATTGAAAATCCTTTTCTGAAGGAATTGCAATCAAGCCACTAGCGCCGATAAGCGTAAGAATATCCGTGAGTCTTGGATACGCTTTTTGAAAGTAATGAAAAGCCATCTTAAGCTTTAATCCGTTGGGCACAAATAAGCCTCTGGCGTTTACTTCACCTTCCTCCTCGGCAGCGAGTACAAAGCCCTTCATGATCTCATGAGCCATTGCTATTTCGCTAATTTTCTCTTGAATATGCTGATATTCTGTGACAACAAGGCTCTCAGCCATCAGTTGAGCAATTCCAAGCATCCACTCTGTTTTAGCAATTTGTCTGTTCGCCGATTGATATAATAAGAAAGCTTCCATACCCGTTTCTGTTTTGATTACAGCTGCCGCATCTGAATCACCATACAGAAAGACTCGATCCCATGGCACTAATACATGGTCAAACATCACCATAGCGTCTCCCTCATCAAACCGTGAGGCAAGTGGGTCGTTAAAACTCGTTGTGCCCTCTGCATAGGAAGGTCTACACACAAAAGAAAGACCAGGAGTATTCGACGCAATACAAAATCCAAACAAATACGAAGGATCGGTAAAACTCCCTGCCGGTAGCACAAGTAGCTGATCGGTTAACCCACCTTGAGTAGCTAACATTCTGGCTCCTTGAATGACAATGCCCTCTTCTGTTTCGTCTATCACTTTTGCTGCAATTACGGTTTCGTCATCTCCATCTGGCCAGTAGAATTTTCGACTGACCTGCGGATTGATAAATGTGTGCGTAAATGTGTAGTCCTTCTCCCGTGCTTCAGCAAAAATACGGTCCATATTTTGTTGATACGTTCCAAAAAAAGTAGAAGATGCTGCCATCGCCATAATGGCAGAACTAACATAATCAGGCGATCTTCCAAGCATTCCTGCTGTTTTTGTAGCCCAGTGACGAATCGCTTTTCCACGTTTCTTTAATTCATCTTTCGTCCTAGGGATTTCATAAGCAAAATTAAATTGTTTTGTATGATCCATTAATAAATCGGGCTGCTGCTGTACCTCATCATATAAAGCGGCTTTGCTTTGAACAATCCCATTAAATGCAGGATGTTCTGAAACATTCCCTTTTATTTTCTCTCCATTTAGCCAAATCACATTCTGAAGAGCATCGATCCGATTTATATAGTCTTTTCCCGAAGATGTTCCCATCATCACCCATCCTATTCACTCAAAATGTATCTTCATAAATATGCGAATGGGGCGTGTCTTGTTCAAACGGTCTCGTCTCTAAAAAAAGCAGCCTGAACACTAGGTTCGGCTGCAAGTGCATTATCGAATAAATAGTAAAAGTAGATCCAAGAAAGTTTCTTCGTTTAGTTCAGCCTTTTGCACTCCACCAAATTCGTGACGTGTTGATTTCCATTTCCCTTCATCGTGGAAGAAGTAGGTGCTTTGCAAAACAGAGGCTCCATTCTGAATGGAGATCTTATACTCACCACGTTGACTTCCTGTTACATCCGGCAGAAGAATAACGGGCTTTTTACCGTATACTTTAATCTGTTTTCCAATCACATTAAACCGATTCGGACCAACAGACACGTCACTTACCTCAAGCTGATTTTTTTCAATAGCCGGCTTTAAAGCGTTATCAATTTGCTTGAAAAGCTCGGTTACCACTTGTAAAAATTGATATTCTCTTTCTTCAACAGGTGACTTTTTAGTCTTAAGTCGATCCTGCTCTTTATCTAAATAGTCGAATAACTGGTGTGCCATAGGTCTATTCCCCTCCAATTTCTCTATGAGTGCATTCGACTTAATCTTATAAAATCCTGCACTAAACCACAATACTTTTATAAGTGTTCAAACAATGTCCAATGATTTGTCAGCTTAATTAAGTCAGTAACCGTCACAAGTTCGTACCCATCTTCAATCAGAGCAGGAATAATGACTTCAAGCGCTTGAACAGTTTGAACCCGCTTCCCACCGGCATCATGAAACAAAATAATATCTCCTGGGTGAACATTGGGCAGGACATTTCGAATAATTTTCCCTACACCTGGATTCGCCCAATCTCTAGAATCCTGATGCCATGACCACATAATGACCTGGTATTGCTCCTCTGCAGCCGTTTCGATAATCACATCGTCGTAATAGCCTGCAACCGGGCGAAATAAACGAGGATGAACTCCCGTCGTCTCAACAATTAATTTCTCTGTTTGTTTAATTTCAGAACGTAATTCCGATTTTGAAATCCCCAATAGTGGAACATGATGGTACGTATGATTTCCAATTTCATGTCCGTGTTCAGCTGCTTTTTTTACGACATCTGGTAGCTTTTCTACTTGCTCTCCAGTCACAAAGAAGGTTGCTTTGGCATCATATCGGTCAAGAATCTCCATAATCTTCTCTGTATATACCGGATGAGGACCATCATCAAAGGTCAAAGCAATCAACGGTTTCTTGGTAGGAATATCCCAAATGGCTTTTCCCGTCTGTTCATAATCATACCGATCCTTCGTTTCGGCTTTAGACACTACAGAAGGATACAGCAACACCAACATATTTATAACAAGCACTACCCTTAACAGCTTTCTCATACCAACCCTCCTAGCTCTTCCGAGGAGTCTATTCATTAGGTTAGGTTATGGAAAGCTGCGTGAGCCTATACTTATAATTTGTGCTTGTTTATTCCAAATGCGCTCGCTCTACCATCCATTGCTCAAGTACATCAAACAATCGAAGTAACGTATGGCTGCTAACCGCATGGTTTTCTGAGAACCCACATCGAATGACATCATCGAATTCAGCCTGATCCGCCAATTGATCTGAAAAGGTGATTAACCATTTATGCCCACCAGATGTTCGAAGCTTTTTAATCAGTGGTAACTCCTCGTTTAAGAGATGGCCTTGAATGGAGATCATAATAATCAGATCATCTTCAGTTAGGTCATCTAACGTTTTCATTTGTTTAAATAAATTTGTTGAACACTCACAAAACTTTCCAAGTAGGAGTAGCTTTTTTTGTAATTCAACGGTTTGAATCTGATATCTTTCAAAGCTTAAAATGACAATCTTATTTGATTTCTTTAAACGCTTAACCAATCGATTGATATGTTCTACTGGTATTTGATTAATTAAATCAATATTTTCTTGGAATTGTTTTTTAAACGTAGAGGCGTCTAACACCTGTTGAGGATTTCCTACTGTTGGATCAGTCTTTTTTGATAAGGTGACACTTTTTCGTAGGCTAGAAAAATTACGAAAACCAATTCGTTTACAGAAGCGATTAATGGTTGAAGGGGCGACATTACACATCTCCGCAACGGAATCTAAAGAGAATGTCTCAATGTTGTGGATATGCTTAAGAAAGCTTCTTGCGATTGAATCATTTATATCTTTCTCTAATGAATTATTTATGTAAGCTAAAAGGGTATACGTTAATTGTTCCACATTTTCCACCTCACTTAAATCTTATCACATCGCTTGGTAAAGGGTAAAAGTAAAGAGAGCGGGACATAACATTAATGTAGATTGCAAAACACGAACGTGCATGATATCCGCTGCAGGAGAATCCCTCCCACCCGCGTGGTACGGCCTCAGCCCCTTCCGCGGAAAAACCACCGCTACAGTGTCTTCACCTCCTACTTTCCCACAGGAGTGTCGGGTTCACACCCGCTCGTTTGATTAAAAACACAAATGGCGAATGATTTTATTGTTGAATCATTCGCCATTTGTTAATTGATCTTTAGTTTTGTCTCAGCCTCTTCTTAGGCAGCTATTGATTCTTTCTCTGCTGTAGTGGATCTTGAGAAAGAGTAGATCGCACAAAGGAAAGCTAGAATGACTAAACCTCCCCCAAACCATGCATTGGAACTAACCGATCCTGTTTGAGTCAAGGCAAACCCACCGATGGCAGAACCGATAGAGATTCCAATTTGAAGTGCCGAATTATTAAAGCTTTGTTGGATATCTGATGTAACTGGATCACTTTCAATGAGATAGCTCTGTTGCGCAGGAGCTAAACTCCAGCTCAATGCTCCCCAAATAATCATCACTGGAATAAAGAACAACATAGATGAAGCAGCAAAAGGAAGGAGGAACAAGGATACTGCAAAAGCTCCAATGACAATTAAAATACTTGGCTTGGATCCAATACGGTCAGAAAGCATTCCTCCAAACGCACCCCCACTAATTGCTGCCATTCCAAAGATAAAATAAAATACGCTAATCCATGTAGAATCGAGCTGCATATTCGTCTCTAGAAATGGAGTGAAGTATGCATAAATGGTATAATGCCCGGCCAACATAAACATCGTAGCAAGATGGGCACCAATCATTTTAGATTGGCCCAAGGCTTTTAGTTGTTTAGACAATGGGATTTGGGTCTCTCCTTCTAACTTGTCCATGAAGAAGTAAATAAGGGTCATAGAACCTAGAGATAATAAAGCTATTCCCAGAAAGATGACTCTCCACCCCCATAAGTCAGATACTAAAATTCCGATCGGAACTCCCAAAACCAAGGAAGAGCTGATTCCCATGTATATGAGTCCCAGTGCCTTTGCTTTATCCTTTGGATCCACGACTTTCACAGCCATCGTTAAGGATAAAACAACAATTAGAGCTGTACTTGCTGCCGTTAACACTCTGGCAACCATCATAAACGAAAACGAAGTACTGAAATACGTTAAGATGTTTCCAAGAAAGAAAACAAGAAGTGTTGTAAGATAGAGTGACTTTCTCTCAATCTTGCTTGTTGTCACTAATAAAATCGGACCCGTTATCGCAAAAACAAGAGCAAATACAGTAATAAGTTGACCTGCAGCACTTAACGAAACATTCATATCGTCTGCAATCACTGGTAAGATTCCCCCTACAATCAGCTCAACCAACCCAACCGCTATAACCGATAAGGCTAATATATAAACCTTTGCGTTCATTCTTATAATCATTCCTTTCTATTTCAAACAACATAAAAAAATCCTGATTACAAAAATGGGGAAAGACCATTTCTGTAATCAGGATTTTAAGGTTCCTGGTAGAGACCCTCCAGCCGTATTCTAGAGGTTATACAGGTTGTTATGCGTTTGTTTTATTTGCTTACGTGAGTTTACTATGGTTTGTGGTTTCTTTCAAGTGTTTTGATTTCCTACAATTCTTTTTATCCAGAAGAAAGCAGGCTCTTCGACTTGGAAGAGCCTGCTTTCTTGTCAATAAAACATTTCAATTTTGCCTCATTGCTCTATTACTACTTAAGGCATTCTAAACTCAACTTCTCCACCATCCCGGTCAAACCAACCAGAAAATGCCCAGTTGATATAACCGCCATCGCCTTTGTTATGAAAGGTTCCTTCTTCAAAGGCCCAAATTCCATATATGACACCATCATAGGTGAAGGTATCAAAGTAATGTACCCCACTCAAACTAGATTCATAATCAAGACTCATATTCAGAACCATCACATTTAATTGATAATCTGATTGGAATAACATTGTTTCTCTCGCCGCTTTCACAAAGCCTTCACGATTATTTGATGATACGATTGCGTCTCTGATACTATTCCCTATTTCAACAGGGTCAATCGAGACATCAATATTCGTGGCTTGTGTTCCAACTTCCTGACTTAATGCTTGTCCTTTTGCTTCTTCTGATATCTCTGATACATCCTGACTTGCATGAGCAGTGCCACCATAGTTAGGGATCGCAAATGTAATCCCTAGAATCGCTGCTCCCGCTACACTGCTTAAAGCTAATGATCTGGTCTTTTTCATTTTAATCTCCTCCTAATTATGATTTTGATGTTTCGAGGATAATGTACCCGTGATAAAACAACTAAAACTTGGGAAAAAATCAATTCTACTGGCTGTTTGATGATTTTTATTAAAAGCAAAAATGATTGATAAATATTCATAAGACCTTATTAAGACTACCTTTTAAACAGTTGGGAAATGCAACTTAATTAGAAGTTTAATCGGTACTTTTTTATGAAAAAAATCATCTTAATGCATCTTTTTGAACTCCTCCCTTCCAAACCCTTATTGACACATACTTATTCTCGTTATATGGTTATACACATAACCAACTAACCATAATAGTATATAACAGGAGGTGCTTACATTGTGCGTTCGAAATTAGATGAGAATCGACCGATCTTTCAGCAGATAAAGGAAATGATTGAAGAAGATATTGTTGAGGGCATTCTTCCTGAGGGAGAGAAAGCACCTTCCACGAACCAACTTGTGGCGTATTACAAAATTAATCCTCAAACCGTACTTAAAGGCGTAAATGAGTTAGTGGACAACGGGATTCTATTTAAGAAAAGAGGGGTCGGAATGTTTGTTGCAGAAGGGGCACGTGAGAAGTTGCGAAGCATGAGAAAGCGTACGTTCCAAGAAGAATATGTGTGGAGCATGCTACAGGAAGCGAACCGACTTGGCATCTCTGAGCAGGAAATCAGATTAATGATGGATGACTTAAAAGGGAGGAACGATCATGACTGAACCATATATAAAAGCAAATCAGCTGTCTCTTACCATAGGATCAAAGCCTATACTCAAGGAACTATCGTTTGAACTGAGTGGCAATAAAATCATTGGCTTGCTTGGACGCAACTCTGCAGGCAAAACCTCCTTACTTTCATTACTTGCTTCATATCGCCAATCATCAACAGGAACGCTTGAGTTAGACAACAAGGACATTTTTGATAATGCTACCGCAATGGAACAAATTTCGTTTATTAAGGAGGAATCCTTTGAGTACGAATATGACAAAGCAGAGAAATGGCTTAATAATCGCATAGACTTTCGACCCCACTTTGATGATGACTATGCGAATCACTTAATTAAACGATTTAAGATTCCGATGAATCAAAAGGTGTATAACCTGTCTCGTGGTATGAAATCAGCCCTAACTGTCACACTAGGTCTTGCCAGTCGTTGCCCAATTACTATTTTTGATGAGGCATATCTCGGAATGGATGCCCCAGCTAGGGAGATCTTTTATGAAGAAGTCTTAAAGGACTATATGGAGCATCCACGTATGATTATCCTATCAACACACTTAATCTCTGAGATGGACGCGTTGTTTGAGGAGGTTTTAATCATCAAAGAAGGAGCTTTACTTCTGCACAAAAATACAGAAGAACTCTTAACAGAAGGTCTTTCTATAACTGGTCCATCAGAGCAAGTTGACGCTTGGACAAATGGTCAAATGATTTTAAAGGAACAATCCCTTGGCCATACAAAATCAACGATGGTCTATGGACCAATTACAGCAGAAAAACGAAAAGCAGCTTCTGAAGCTGGTCTAGAGCTTGGTCCTGTCTCATTACAAGATCTATTTATTCATCTAACAGAAGAAGGAGCTGATTCAAAATGACCGCGAAGGCAAAGCTTATCTGCAGGAAATTTAACTCATTTTATACTCAGTGGACGATTGGTTTCTTTGTTACCTTACTCGTTGTTCATTTTCTTGCTATTATTTTTGCAGCTACAACAATCTGGTCATTCTATGATACAAGCAGCCAAGCCACACAGTTTTATATGCTAATCCTTGGTATTATGAATATGGGCCTGCTCTCTTATGGTGTATCTAATGGAATTACTAGAAAGGATTATTTTGTTGGAGTTGCTGCTTCTGCTGTTCTTTACAGCTTCCTGTTATCAGCTGTGACCTTAATTACAACGTTTCTATTTGAGAATCTGTTGTTTCCACAGCTTGGACTAGAGACAGGTGGAACAATTGCTATTACGTTCACTTTATTTATCTCTTTATTTTTACGCTTTTTGTTATACTATTTTATTGGCTGGTTGATCATGGCGGCATTCCATAGATATCATTGGTTAATAGGCGTTCTATTTATAGGAATCGCAATCATTGTTGTTGCATTTCATGATTATCTTATTGGTGAAAATGAATCAACGGTCTTGAATTTCTTACCTGTAGTAGAGCTCTCCCCATTAATCTATGCGCCTGCAATCCTCATTATAGTTATCGTAACGATGATTTTAGTACGCGTAATGACAAAAAATGCTCACGTAAAAATATAACGTACTCCAACAGCCACAAGATATTAATTGTGGCTGTTTTGCTATCTCTTGTTATCCTAATTATTTCTCTATATACTTATGTAAGCGCTTTAATAATTAGGGAGGGCATTTACTTGAGTATCTCACTTGATGACTTATTGCATACGAGTAATGATTTATATCAGATTCAAACCTCTGCATCCGGTCCAGAAGGAAGTCTTCCACTAACAGATCAAATGCTACGTACCTCTCCGAGTGGAGATTTATTTGGATTATCTCAAAACGTGGGAATGGGGTGGAAGGCTGATAAGCTATTAAGGAAAGAAGTTCTACTGCTCAGCACTCAGGGAGGAATGAAAGACTCTAACGGAGAACCTGTCGCCCTGGGCTATCATACAGGTCATTGGGAGGTAGATCTCCTGATGAAAGAAGCCGCTCTGCAATTGCGTAAGGAAGATGCAATACCCTTTGCAGCGTTTGTCAGTGATCCTTGTGATGGACGCACACAAGGAACAGTAGGAATGTATGATTCCTTGCCGTATAGAAATGATGCAGCCACAGTCTACCGCCGATTAATTCGATCATTACCCACTAGAAGTGCAGTTCTTGGAATTGCGACGTGTGATAAAGGGTTACCTGCTATGTTAATTGCTCTTTCTTCAATGCACGAACTCCCAACCATCATCGTTCCTGGAGGTGTAACACTCCCCCCTGCTCATGGTGAAGACGCCGGAAAAATACAAACAATTGGTGCTAGATATTCAAATAATGAATTAACCCTTAAAGAAGCCTCCGAACTCGGGTGTCGAGCATGCGCAACATCAGGTGGCGGCTGCCAGTTTCTTGGAACTGCTGCTACGGCTCAGGTGATTAGTGAAGCACTCGGCTTATCGCTACCTCACTCTGCCCTAGCTCCCTCCGGTCAAGACATTTGGAAAGAAGTCGCTCGACAGTCAGCAAGAGCTATCCTTTCACTCGAAGAAAAAGGTCTAAAAACAAAAGACATTGTCACAGATTCATCTATTAGGAATGCCATGGTTGTTCATGCTGCATTTGGTGGTTCAACCAACCTCCTTTTGCATATTCCTGCGATCGCACATGCTGCTAAATGTAGAATTCCGACTGTAAATGATTGGAGTGACGTTAACAAAACAACACCTCGTCTAGTTAGCGTACTACCAAATGGTCCTGACTATCATCCAACCATCCGTGCATTCTTAGCCGGTGGAGTCCCAGAGGTCATGCTCCACTTACGAGACCTTAATCTTCTTGATTTAAATGTATTAACGGTCACAGGAAAAACGCTTGGAGAGAATTTAACGTGGTGGGAACATTCCGATCGCAGAAGAGAAATGAAGCATCGCCTTTTTCAAGCCGATGGTATTGCTGCTGAAAACGTCATTATGTCAGCTGATCAAGCGAAGGAACGTGGCATGAGTTCTACCATCACTTTTCCTGTAGGTAATATTGCACCAGAAGGGTCGGTTATTAAATCGACATCTATAGACCCTGATGTTGTTGACGAAAATGGTGTCTACTACCATAAGTCTGAAGCTAAGGTTTTCTTCAGTGAACGCGCTGCGATCGACGCTATTAAGATGGGCAGTATAAAAAAAGGCGACATCATGGTCGTCTCAGGATGCGGTCCACTAGGCACTGGAATGGAGGAAACCTATCAACTAACCTCAGCGTTAAAACATCTGCCTTTTGGAAAGTATGTCACTCTCATCACTGACGCTAGATTCTCTGGTGTATCCACTGGAGCATGTATCGGTCATGTCGGACCAGAAGCATTAGCAGGTGGACCCATCGGCCGTATTCGCGACGGCGATCTCATTGAAGTCCGAATTGACACACGCAAACTAACTGGCCACCTTCATTTTCTAGGGAGCTTTGAGGACGAACAATCTCCTGAGCAAGGAGCTGCTCTCTTAAAAAGAAGAGAACAAAACCCAGCCATCCACCCAGCAACTGATTTACCTGATGATACTCGACTTTGGGCTGCACTACAAAACGTGAGCGGTGGTACCTGGAAAGGCGCCACCTATGATGTGGATCGAATCATTCAAGTCCTAAACGCAGGGGAAGAAGCCTTAAACAAACAAGATAAGTAATACGCCATCAACCCCTTGACTAATTAATCAAGGGGTTGATTCCTCATTTATTTAACTGAGTTCTCAATGTAATGAGTGAAGCACCATTCTCCAGATTAAAGAAAGTAGCGAAAAATGAAACCCAGCATCTTTGCTTTTTACTGTTCTACTTTTACGTGCTCATTTTCTAATACCGTGTTTGCTAGAACGCCTATACCTGGGATTTCTATTTCAATTCTGTCATGCTTATGAAGTGTAAACTCGTTTGGAGGGACTACACACGTGCCAGTTAAAAGAATCGTTCCATCAAAGATGACATTATCGAGTTTCAAGTAATGGACAAGCTCTTCCAATTTTCGTTTTAGCTGGTTGACGTAGGCACTTCCTTCAAATGCCAACTCTTCATCTCGATAGATCCGACAGATAATCTCTAGTTCGTAAGGATCTTTAACTGCTTCTTTTAAAAGGATTGAGGGTCCAATTGAACACGAGTGTTTCCACATCTTTGCCTGTGGTAAGTATAATGGATTTTCACCTTCGATATCACGACAGCTCATATCGTTCCCAGCCGTATAGCCTAAGATGGCCCCATGCCGATCAAGAACTAATCCTAGTTCTGGTTCAGGAATCTGCCAATTAGAATCTGTTCGTAAATAAACTGGATCATTAGGTCCTACCGTTCGTGCAGCAGTAGATTTAAAGAAAATTTCTGGGCGCGCTGCATCATACACTTTGTCATAAAAGGTTTCCGCATCAAGCCTACCTTGGGTCGCTTCGTAGTTACGGGCTTCTTTACTTTTTTTATAGGTGACGCCTGCCGCCCATACCTCTGGAGCATCTATTGGTGTGAGTAGTGCCAGCTTCTCAATCGATTCTACATGGTCACTCGGTGGAAATTGATTAATCAATTCAACAACTGTTTTTGATTGAGCCTTAGCCTCATTAATCAAAGCAATAAAATCAGTACATGGAAGATCAATGACCAAATGTTCGGGTGTCACAGCGGCTAATTGTTTATCGGCACTCTTTTGATAACGAATAATTCTCATCGATTCAATCCTTTCGATTTTAACTTGTATGCGCTTACATTATAGTTTCAACCTTTTGAATTGTCAAACAACATTGTAGCTTTGAGGAAGATACAAAGAAAAAGATGCGTCAGCAAGGATATCCTTGACTGACGCATCTTCTTCATTTATCTTCAGGCTCTTGAATGATTACATCATTCCAGGCATTCCGCCCATTCCACCCATACCGCCCATATCAGGCATTCCGCCGCCAGCATTTTCTTCTGGCTTATCAGCGATTACAGCTTCTGTTGTAAGAAGCATTGCAGATACGCTTGATGCGTTTTGAAGTGCAGAACGAGTTACTTTAACTGGATCAAGGATACCAGAGTCAACCATGTTCACATATTCGCCAGTTGCTGCGTTAAATCCAACGCCAACTTCTTCGCCTTTAAGGCGCTCAACGATAACAGATCCCTCAAGACCAGCATTGTGAGCGATTTGACGAACTGGCTCTTCTAGCGCACGGATGACAATGTTCACACCCGTTGCTTCGTCTCCTTCTGCATCTACAGCTTTAACAGCTTTCAGTACGTTTACAAGTGCTGTACCACCACCTGCTACGATTCCTTCTTCAACTGCTGCACGTGTAGAGTTTAGAGCATCTTCAATACGAAGTTTACGCTCTTTCATTTCTGTTTCAGTCGCAGCACCAACTTTAAGAACCGCTACTCCGCCTGCAAGCTTAGCAAGACGCTCTTGAAGCTTTTCTTTATCAAAGTCAGATGTTGTTTCTTCAAGCTGAGCTTTGATTTGGTTTACGCGACCAGCGATTTGGTCTGCTTGACCAGCACCTTCAACGATTGTTGTGTTTTCTTTTGTTACAACAACCTTGCTTGCGCGACCAAGTTGAGAAATGTTTGCTGATTTCAGGTCAAGACCTAGATCTTCAGTGATCACTTCTCCACCAGTTAAAATTGAGATATCTTCAAGCATTGCTTTACGACGATCTCCGAATCCTGGTGCTTTAACAGCTACTGCATTAAATGTTCCACGAAGCTTGTTCACAACTAGAGTTGCAAGTGCTTCACCTTCAACATCTTCTGCAATGATTAGGATTGGACGGCTTTGTTGCACTACTTGCTCAAGAACAGGTAGTACTTCTTGAATATTACCGATTTTCTTATCAGTGATAAGGATGTACGGATTTTCAAGAACAGCTTCCATTTTATCAGAGTCAGTTACCATGTAAGGTGAAGAGTAGCCGCGGTCAAATTGCATACCTTCTACAACTTCAAGCTCTGTAGAGAACCCTTTTGATTCTTCAATTGTAATAACACCATCGTTACCAACACGCTCCATTGCTTCTGCAATGATTTGGCCTACTTCGTTATCACCAGAAGAGATCGCTGCAACCTGTGCAATGGATTCTTTTCCTTCGATTGGTTTAGCAATATTCTGAAGCTCTTGAACAGCTGCAGCCGTCGCTTTTTCAATCCCTTTACGGATTACCATTGGGTTTGCACCAGATGTTACGTTCTTAAGTCCTTCACGGATCATCGCTTGAGCAAGAACCGTTGCAGTTGTTGTACCATCACCAGCGATATCGTTGGTTTTGCTTGCAACTTCAGCAACAAGCTTCGCACCCATGTTTTCGAATGCATCTTCAAGCTCAATTTCTTTAGCAATGGTTACACCATCATTTGTGATAAGTGGAGAACCGAATTTCTTCTCAAGAACCACGTTACGTCCTTTTGGTCCAAGCGTTACTTTAACAGCGTTTGCAAGTGCGTCTACTCCGCGAAGCATGGAACGACGAGCATCTTCACTAAACTTGATATCTTTAGCCATTTTGTCAGCCTCCTAAATTAAAATCGTAAAAATGTGCTCTTTATTAGCCAATTACAGCAAGAATGTCGCTCTCGCGTAAAATTAAATAGTCTTTTCCTTCGTATTTCACTTCTGTACCTGCATATTTTGAGAAGATTACAGAATCGCCTTCTTTAAGCTCAAGCGCTACACGCTCGCCATTATCTGTTACACGACCTGCACCTACAGCAACAATCTTACCTTCTTGTGGTTTTTCTTTTGCTGAATCTGGTAATACGATTCCGCTTGCTGTTGTTTCCTCTGTTTCGATTTGCTCTAAAACAATACGATCACCTAATGGTTTTAACAAGGAAAACACCCTCCCTTTACGTACTATGTAGTAGTCTTTTATTAGCACTCGATTGGTTTGAGTGCTAACACATTTATTATGATAATCATTCCAGCAATCTTTTGCAAGTCATTTACTCGTTTTTTTTTGTCGAAATCCTTCTATCTTTGACCCAATTCTTATACCCTGTACTTCTTTACTCTATTCTGCATATTCATAAGGCATCCCTTCTGATTTTCTGCACAGACTATGATAAAATGAACAAATGATTAAACCACAAAAAAGGAGCAATTGTTTTGAACATTAGGTATTGGTTTATTCTTGTAACCTTTATAGCCATGCTCTTTGGCGCTGTTCCTTTTGTGTTTGTCTTTCAAGCACTTGGGATTTCAGAAGCTAATATGTTAATTGGATATTCAACCGTTGCAAGCTACGTTATAGGTACGTTAATTATTTTCTTGTTGCTCTTGCCTGATATGCGTCAAGGAAGTCTTGACCGGGATCGCTCAGGTGTTGGGATGACCATTGTGTGGTCTATCACAGGTATCTTTCTTGTTTTTATCGCCCAGTATGCAGCCGCTTTAATTGAGATCTTTGTATTTGGCGTCGAAGCAGGATCAGATAATACCGAATCACTTGTTCAACTAAGCAGAGCTGTACCTCTTATGGTGATTGTCATTGCGATTCTAGGTCCAATTATCGAAGAGATTGTTTTCCGTAAAGTTCTTTTCGGATCGTTACATAAGAAAATGAATTTTTTCTTTGCAAGTACGATCAGCTCATTGATCTTCGCAGCGGCGCACTGGGATTTTGAGCACTTACTCGTTTACCTTGCTATGGGTTATGCCTTTGCTTTCTTGTATGTCATCAGTAAACGAATCATCGTGCCAATCATTGCGCATATATCATTAAATTCATTTGTTGTCCTTGTTCAAGTCGTATTCTATGATGAAATTCAACGAATATTAGAGCGTGCTGAGCAAGCGACTAATCTTGACGCATCCATCATTTTGCGTTTGATTGGAGGATAACATGAGAGGTCGTTCTCCAATCTTTATTGCAACCTTTTACATTATACTCGGACTGTTTATAACCTATCTCGCCTCCAATAGCGTTGGTCGAAATGGTTGGAACTTTTTCAGTGTATTGTTAGTTGCTTTAGCCGCCTATGATTTCTTTATGGCTATTCGTTTCCTAATGCTTCGAAAAACCATCAAAAACATGCAAAAGAAAGACTAATTCGCTTCATACATAAAAGCCCTTTTCCAAAATGGAGATGGGCTTTTTTGTTATAGTTCATCGTATGCAATTTTTGTTTTCTTTTTTGACAATTCATTTATAACAATAGACCAATTATTTATTAGATGTTCTCTATGAGTAAATTCTCTTTCACTTGTTGATTTCTCAGTTACTTCATCTTTAAAAACGAGTGTTTGTGTATTCATTACCTCAGTAGAAACCGCTCTTTGTTGTTGTGAAGGTTCATTTATTTGAAATGAAGACGTATACTCATCAGAATGCACACTGGTGGTTACAGGCTCACTACTAATTGATCCAATCAAACAGACCATAAAAAAAAGCGGAATCCAAACGTGAAGTTTATTCATCGCTCATTCCTCCAAATTTATTATCATGTTTTTATATACCCTCCCACATTTTTTCAAAACATTTTTTATTGTTCCATATAAAAAAAGCCACCTGAATGAATCAGGTAGCTTTCTTGTTAAGCTGGATGCCCAGTTGGTCTATTGTCTAAACGATCCATATACTTATCGTTTTTGTTTATTTTACGTTTAATGATCGGTTGGATAAAACGATCTAATCCGAACCTACCTGCATTCATTCCCGCTACTAAAATTATGAATCCAAGTACAATCATGATTGGGTTAACAGAAACAGTTCCAGCTAGTAAAAATGATAGGTTCATTAAGATACCGAAGAATGCAGCGGCAGTGGTTAAGAACCCTAAAATCAACCCAAGACCTACTAGAATTTCACCCCAGGCAACTACGGTGCTAAAGAGTCCTTCATATGGTAATGCGACATTCTCAAGAAAGCTCACGTAAAATGGATAAACGACTTCTTCACCTTTTACTACAGGATTGGCTACAGCTGCTTGCAAAAATCCTCCTGCAGAGAATTCACCAGTTACTTTTCCTAAACCTGAAGTTAACCAGGTCCACCCTAGATATAAACGTAAGAATACCAGTACTCCTGAAGCCCATTTACTTTCTCTTAAAAATCGATTAATCATATGAATTCCTCCTTGTTTTTTATTATGTGAAATGTTTCACATTATCTTTCTACTCATAGTATAAGCGATTTCATTCTGTTTGTGTGGGTCTTAAGAAGAATGACAAACTTTGTTCATAATTTCACAAACTCTTTTAAGGTAAGTGGCTACGCTACTAAAAAAAGAAAGACTGATGCTCCTTATCACAGGATGATCAGTCTTTCTTTCGTGTCAGTCACTTACTAATTAATTCTCAGCCAACGCTTGAGCCAACGTTGATTTAATTCGGATTTGATCAAATGAAAGTCCCAATTGAACGGCTGTTTGTGCAATTTCCGGGCGAATACCAGACAATGTCGTTCTCACACCAATAATAGACAAGGCAGAGATTAATTGAAAGATTTCATTTGCAACCATTGTATCGATGATGACAACTCCAGATAAGTCTAGATACAGGTGGTCTACACCCTTCTCAGCACATTGTGCCAACGTATTTTCTAGAATCGATTTTGCACGGGCCGTATCAATATCTCCTACAAGTGGCAGGAGTGCACTGCTATTTTGTAGAAGAATAACAGGTGAACTTAATTCATTGATCATTTCCTTCTGCGCTTCTAATTGAACAGTTGTATTTGTATCAATTTTCTTGATAAAGTGTTGAATCGTAAAATCTAATGTTTTAACGACTTGATAGTTCCATTCTTCATGCTGTTCTTTAGTTACTTCAACAGAGCTCTCTTTAACAAACTTTTCAATATAAGAAAGATAAATGTCCCTTGTTCGAACAAACTCACGAAACATTTGATTCAAAGGAGTTTGAAGATGCGCACGATCGCTACCGATTTCCCCAATCCAACTTAGAATGTGTTGACGAACTTCAGAAGCTGGGGCAATGAAAAGACGGCTGAGATTCTTTATGTAGTCTGAATTCTGTTGCATAAGTTTATAGATGGAATCAGCATCTTTTACTGAATAGACAGAATCAACATCGTCTTCTTCTAGCGTTTTAAACCATGTCTCAGTCACTTCTTTTGTATGATTTTGTAAATATTCGTATAACGATTGATTGACTGTACTCATGGCTAATCACATCTCCATATCGTTTCAATTTTTAATCTGATTGCTTCTTATCGGCTACGTCTTCAGTTAATTTGTACTTACGATAGGTCAGCTTAGAAAGCCAAATACTAAATTCATAGAGTAACAATAACGGAACTGTTACCATCAAATGTGAGAATAAATCTGGTGGTGTTATAAATCCAGCAATGACTAATAAGACAAAGTAAGCATATTTGCGAATTGTACGTAAAAAATCCGGTGTCAGTAATCCAATTCTCGTTAGAAACATGACAACGACAGGTAATTGGAATAACGCACCAAATGGTAAGATTAATTGAAATAAGAAATCAAAGTATTCATTAATTCCGTATTGCTCTGTAATATTTAATCGTTCTGCCATGGTGGACATAAACGAAAGAATAAATGGAAACAAAACAAAATAAGCAAAGGCAACGCCAACTAAAAATAATACAAATGCAATTGGAATATAAGCAAGTGTAGCCTTTTGTTCCTTTTCATGCAAGCCTGGCTTCACAAAAGCCCAAAGCTGATAGAGAACCACTGGAAAGATTAGGACCAAGCCAATCGCAAACGTGAATGTCATAAAAATTCGAAGCGGATCTGTCATTTTAAAGGCGTTCATTGGCAAATCTTTTGCCTCAGGTGTTTGCTGAAGTAACGTGATAAGAGGTGATGAAATAAAAAATCCAATAATTAGCGCCACTATAAAAAAGGCGAGGACGACAAAAAGTCTTCGCCTTAATTCCTCAAGGTGGCCCCATATGGACATGTCCTGTTGTTTCATATGAGATCCATCCTTATATTAAGCTTGGTCTTTCTCGCGTTTCTTTTCTTCCTCGTCATCTGCAAGCCCTTTGGTTGCATTCTTAAACTCACGTAAGCTTGATCCAAATGCCTTGCCCAGTTCCGGAAGCTTCTTAGGTCCAAAAATTAATAAAGCAACAACGGCAATTAAAATTAAACTCCATGGTCCCATTTGTGGCATAACGATTTCATCCTCCTTATTGTGGTGAATCTAATGGATAGTGCTTTAGGAAATAAACAAGTGATTGTAATTCAACTGCTAGATCAATATGATGAACGCGCACAGAGTCTGGCACCGTTAACCTAGCAGGTGTGAAGTTCAAAATTCCTTTCACTCCGGCAGCAACAAGCCTGTCCGCAATCTTTTGAGCGACTGTTGCTGGTACCGTTAAAATCGCTACTGTAATTTCTTTCGTATGTTTTTCCTCAAAGTCATCAAGGTCGTAGATTTCCACTCCTCCAACATCTGCTCCTATCTTATCCGGGTCGACATCAAAGGCCATTTCAATCTGCGTATTATTATTTTTGAAAAAATTATAGTGTAGGAATGCAGTGCCTAAATTTCCGACTCCAACCAGCATTACCTTCGTTAAATCATCTTGGTCTAATGTTTCGCGAAAGAATGATAATAAATAATTTACATTATAACCATATCCCTTCTTTCCTAATGCGCCAAAATATGAAAAATCTCGTCTAATTGTTGCCGAATCCACTTTAACCGCTTCGCTCAGCTCAGTCGATGACACTCGCTGTTTACCTGAAGCATGTAGGTTCTCTAAAAACCGATAATAAAGCGGAAGCCTTTTTGCCGTTGCTTGTGGTATCTTCATTTGTTCTGACTTCATTACTTTCCTCCCGAGACGGTTCATCTCTTTTAGAAGAGAGAACTACATCCATTGTACACTATTTTTCATGGAATGTAAGGGTTCGCAAATAAGTATTCATAAGTTGTTAGGATGTTTAGTTATACGTTACACTAGAGGAAAAGAACTGTACGCGGGAAGGACTTATTATGATTGTTTTACAATGTATAAATGTATCAAAGGCCTTTGTGGCTGACCCTGTTTTAGAGAATGTGAAACTCGAGGTTCAAACAGGTGACAGACTAGCTCTAGTTGGACGTAATGGAGCTGGTAAATCCACGCTCCTTAAGATCATTGCCGGAGAATATCAGCCAGATTCAGGACAGATTATGATTCCAAAGGATGTACGGGTTGGTTATCTTGAACAGCACAGTGGGCTTGCATCTGAACGGTCTATTTGGGATGAGATGCTTACCGTTTTTGAGCCTCTCCGAAACATGGAGAAGCGATTAAGAGAGCTAGAGTCCCTTATGTCAGATCAATCAGTCTTATCGGATGAGACAAGTTATAACAAATTGATTAAGGAATACGATGAACTACAATTAACATTTAAAGACCTGGGCGGATACCAATACGAAGCAGACATTCGAAGTATTTTATCAGGGCTTCATTTTTCTAGCTTTGATTACACAACAAGTATCGCTGCGCTTAGTGGCGGCCAGCGGACAAGACTTGCACTGGCGAAGCTTCTTCTACAAAAACCAGATCTGTTAATACTAGATGAGCCAACCAACCACTTAGATATTGACACCTTGTCTTGGCTCGAGCAGTTTTTAACGGGATACAAAGGTGCTATTTTGCTTGTTTCCCACGACAGATACTTTCTAGATCAAATTGTTACAGGTGTGGTGGAGCTTTCAAGACAAAAGTCGATCCGCTATCCTGGAAATTATAGCTTTTATTTAGATGAGAAAGCGGCACGATACGAGCAAGAATTAAAGCAATTTGAGAAACAGCAAACGGAAGTAGCTAAGCTCGAGGACTTTATCGCACGTAACCTAGTTCGAGCTTCAACAACCAAACGTGCCCAAAGTCGTCGTAAGCAGCTAGAGAGAATGGACAAGCTTGATCGTCCAGCTGGCTCTGAGAAATCTGCCTCATTCTCATTTGATATTGAGCGCCAAAGCGGAAACGAAGTCCTTCGTGTAAACAATTTGAGCTTATCCTTTTCCGGACAGACCATACTAGATCACCTGCAGCTTGAGCTAAACCGCGGTGAAAGTGTTGCCTTAATCGGTCCAAATGGTGCCGGTAAGTCCACCCTATTAAAAGCGATTATGAACAAGCTTGAGCCAGACTCCGGCACGGTTCGCTTTGGCTCTCACGTGACAATCGGTTACTATGATCAGGTTCAAGCCGAGCTTCATTCGAATAAAACGGTTTTACATGAGTTGTGGGATGAGCACAGGCTGACCCCGGAAAAAGAGATACGCACGGTTTTAGGTAATTTTCTCTTTAGTGGAGATGATGTATTAAAACCTGTCACAGCTCTAAGTGGTGGTGAAAAGGCCCGACTTGCGCTTGCAAAGCTAATGATGCAAAAAGCAAATGTGCTTTTACTCGATGAGCCGACGAACCATCTTGACCTGGATTCAAAGGAAATACTTGAAGCAGCACTCATCGACTATCCAGGCACACTCTTATTCGTTTCACACGACCGCTACTTTTTAAATCGGTTAACCACTCGAACGGTTGAGTTAGCAGATGGGAAAACAACTTCCTATCTAGGTGACTATGACTATTACCTAGAGAAAAAAGAAGAGCAGCGTCAATTTGAACAGCTTAAAGAACAAAACAACGAAACACAGGTATCTGAAGAAATACCTGTTTCGAAACAAAGCTACTCTCAGGATAAAGAAGCGAAGAAGCAGGAACGACAACGTGTTCGCCGTATTGAAGCCATTGAAGTTGAAATGGCTGAACTTGAAGAAGCCATTCAGCAATACGAAACGGACTTATGTGATCCGGACGTGTACGCAGATCATGTTCGCGCAGCTGAGCTCCAGACATCCATTAATAGTGCAAATGAAACACTTGAGACTTTAATGGAAGAGTGGGAAGCCCTTCAAATAGAAGAATAATCTGATATGAACCAAAAACAGACGAGTGATTCCAACGAATCATTCGTCTGTTTTTTCTATCAGCCTCCAATAAAAATAAATCGACACTACACAAAACATTGAGGTTGCTGCTGCAACGACACCAGAATCATTAATTAACAAAAGTATGACGGACCCCATTACTCCTGTTTTAATAAATACCTGCTTATTCACATCACTCCATCGATCCAGCCTTCTCCAGAGGATAAGACCAGCTAATAGGTAACTAATGACAAGTAATTGTGTCCAGTTTGAATGCTTAAAGAGCTTAACGTTCATTTCTACTTTTCTGGCGATGGTGTCAATGATATACGAATAGTCACCTGCAAGTAATCGCTCGTAAGCCACTCCGATATGCGAGGACTGGCTAACACTCTGCAGAAAATAGAGAAAAATTAAGGCACCCACGCCACTTAGGATAAATGAGAGGATCATTCTCTTTTTACTAACTTTAATGCTTGTAGCCCACATAATCCAGAAGATGCTAGCTAGGCAGGCAGAAAGGAAGCCACCTGCATTTGCACCTAGCTGTGAGTGCCCTAAAATAAATAAATGTCCTGCTATTAACAAAATAGACGCTGTCCATCTTAGCCAGGTTATACGGACTTTAGCCAGATAGGCTGTGATTACAAACACAAACACAATATAAATCCCTACGTATTCATTGCCTATCCCGTAATACCTCGCTCCGATCAATGGATCATATCCTAAGTAAGAATGAGATAAAAGAGTTGAGCCAGTTAGAAGATCCACGCTTAAAGCAATGACCGTACATGAAGCCGTAAGCAATAACGCAAAGCTTTGCAGCAACCTAACAATCCCTCCCCATAACAGGGAACAACAAAGTAATAGAACAAAAAATAGCCCTGCAGATGAGGTTGATTCAAGTTTAGCTAATACTAAAAACCACAGAGGAGAGCTTAACGCAGATAAAAGAAGAATGTGAAGAAACGTTTTTTGCGTGTCTTTTTTCTTATCTAGCCATGTCCACCCACTTACTGCAAGCAGCAAAACAGCTAAGCTTGTTACATAAATGGATAAAACCCAAGCTCTCGTTTTGAAAATATGGACGGATTGGTCCACCCGCTGAAACAATTGTTGTGCATCATTTGTCTCTTTTGTGATTCTCTTTAACGGAAATCCTTGATCATCATCGGTAGATTCGAGCCCGAATCGTTGGATAAAGGTTGGTAGTAAATCAACATTACTTAAAACATCTGTCCGTCTTGTTGTATCAGAAAATAACACCCCTCCCTCTCCATTACTGGTCCATTCATAAACAGGAGCAATCTGTTTTTTGCTCAAATAAGCCTCTTTATGAACAAATGGAGAGATTAACCACATATCTGGATGTTCCTCACGAATGTTCTGTATAAAAGCCTCCAGCTCCTGTAGCGTTTGCTCTCGTTGCTTTTTAAATGCGACATCGGTCATTTGCTCTTTCAAGGCAGATAATCGATACAAGTCCCCCCATTCAATCACGATGAATGGGTACTCTTCCGATTTCTGATCTATTTCATTAAGCATCCAGCTTGAGTTCATTTTCTTTCCATACGCACGCGTGTTGTCTGACATAACACTTCCATTTAATGAACCGTCCGTAGTCCCTTTACTGGTCATCGTAAGAAATGCCGCAAAACGATGCTTCTGGTCTGTATCGCTTGTACCCATAACGAATGAACGAACTCCTGCATTTGATAGCCTGTCTCCAAGCTGTCCAAAATGAGCGTTATAGTGAGTTTCTTGATTCTTTTTATGTAATTCTTCAATCTGTGGATAAACCACTCCATCAATCACTCGGTTATTCGTCAGCTGTGTGAAGCGATCTCCTGCACGTTGACCTTCCAATTCATCTTCAATATCTAAAGGGGCTGTATGCGGGATAGCTGTGGTTTTTCTTCCAGCCGAGAGCGTAAGCATACTACCAAGTTCAGAGTGCAAGCCTGCTGACTTTGTATTCATTGCTCCTAAATAGGCACTTGACCATAAAGTGTGATCACCATGATCAAAAAACCACTCTGATTCTTCAAAGCTCATCCCTGGAACGAGGATTATTACTTGATTCTTATGTTCGTTTTTTTCATCAGCCGTTTTCGCATTTGTCGAATTAGGGTAGCTTGTTATGAATGCCATCAGGAAAAAAACGGATACAAACCACCTGATGAATTTTGCACTATTTTCTGACATATCCACATTATCCACACACATTTCCACAGGAGATATCAAACTTCACACTTCTTTTACTCTCTTTTTACATGAATATAACGTTCTTATTATTTCCTTAATCTACTTCGCTCACAGTTTAATCCACATTATCCACACGTTGTGTATAATGTTATGCACAACTCAACATCTTTTCTATAGTGTGTCACGTAACCGCAAATTTCATAAAAAAAGAACCAAAAAGAATGATATCTTTTTGGTTCTTCCATTTATAAATCCATGCCTGGTCGACCGTTAAGATCCCACCCCGCAAAAGATTGCTTCTCCAATTGATAAAAAGCTGCTGCGCCAATCATTGCAGCATTATCTGTGCATAAAGGCAGTGGAGGGATAGACAATGTCATTGTCTCGCTAAACTCATTCTCAAGCGCAGAACGCAATCCTTTGTTTGCAGCGACTCCTCCCGCAACAACTAATTGCTTTACCCCATATCGATCCACAGCTTTTCTTGTTTTAGTTACCAAGACATCAATGACACTTTCTTGAAAACTAGCTGCTAAATTCGGTATGTTTGGCTCTTCGCCTCGTTGCTTTTGATTATGAACCACATTTAAAACATGTGATTTTAATCCACTGAAACTAAAGTCTAATGAATCAGGCTCTAACCACGAACGCGGGAAATCCATCTCAGCAGATCCAGTATGTGCTAGACGATCTATATGAGGACCTCCTGGATATGGCAAGCCGAGTGTTCTCGCAACCTTATCATATGCCTCACCGACTGCATCGTCACGCGTCATCCCTATCGTTTCAAATTGTCCATCCTGTTCCATATAGATTAACTCTGTATGCCCACCCGAGACAACGAGAGCCATCAATGGAAACTGCATCGGCTGGACAAGCTGATTGGCATAAATATGGCCCGCGATATGATGGACCCCTATTAGCGGTAGACCGTGCGCAAATGCCATAGCCTTTGCTGCATGTACACCAATTAATAAAGCTCCAACGAGTCCAGGCCCTTCTGTAACTGCCACAGCATCAAGCTCATCAGGACGAACTTCTGCTTCGGCTAACGCCTGCTCAATGATCCGTGTTACTTGCTCAACATGATGTCGCGATGCTACTTCTGGCACAACGCCACCAAAACGCTTATGACTTTCAATTTGAGAAGCTACCACATTACTACGAATGATCGTGCCATTTTCAATCACTGATGCTGCTGTTTCATCACAGCTTGTTTCAATTGCTAAAATTCGTTTTATCTTTGTCATATTAGAAATCCACCCACATAACCCATGCGTCCTCCGCATTGTCTTGATAGTAGTTTTTTCGTATACCGCCTTTTTTCATACCAAACTTTTGATACAAGCCCTGAGCGACTACATTTGATTCTCTCACTTCTAATGAAACCTTCGTTCCGCCCATGCCTTTTATTAAGGCGATGGCAGCTCCTAGCAATTCTTCGCCTCGTTTCTTTCCTCGCGCGGAAGAATGGATAGCGATGTTTGTGATTTGTGCTTCTCCTGCAATGAGCCAAAATCCACAATAACCGACAATGCGATCCTCTAACTCATACACAATGTAATGAGCATAATGATTAAGCGTTAATTCATTCTCGAAGATCTCTTTTGTCCACGGTGAAGTGAAAGCATCTATCTCCACTTCCATCACCCGGTCAATATCCCCATGAGTCATCAACCTGATGGAACCCTCACTCATCAGCCTTGCCTCTTTGAGCTTCTTCCCACTTTGCTTCAGCCTCCGACAGCTGAAGATAATTTGGAACAAGAGTATGAACATCTTGAACCGGTTGTTTTTCATCACCTAATGCCGCAAGCTCACTCGGTCTTGGCAGTTGCTTAGATGGAGGAGCAAAATGAGCAATGGCTCCAAGCTTCTCGAAAATGACATCCTTATGTAAGGCAATGTCTGCACCCGTAAATAAAACCGGCTGTCCTTTTTCTGCTAAATGCTCGAGTAATTGATCTCGTTCAATTAATTGCTCTTCTCCTTCTAGTGCAAGTTCTCCGTCTCCAAGACTTGAATAGCAAGCTGTGTACACTCGATTTCGTCTCGCATCAATGATTGGACAAACTATCCCTTGGAAGTAGCGCCCTTGCTGTGCCATAACCTCCAGACTCGACACGCCCACTAACGGAACACTTAAAGTCCAAGCTAGTGTCTTAGCTGTTGTTACACCAATTCGAACACCGGTATAAGAACCCGGACCAACAGCCACAACGATTCTTGAAAGGTCTTTTGGACTTAGTTCAAGCTCTGCTAGTACATCAGTCACAGCAGGCATTAGTCTAAGAGAGTGGTTCTTTTTCATATGAGTAGTAAGTTCTGCTGCAACTTGTCCATCCTTTAATACAGCAACTCCGAGCACATATGAGGATGTATCTATCGCTAACGTTATTCCCATTCTGCTAACTCCTTACAAAGCTGTTCAAAATGTTCCCCATGTGGTTCAAACAGCAAATATCTATTGTCTTCTCCCGCGTGACGAATGGTAATATCTAATCGCTCCTCCGGCAATTGCTCTGCAATCTTTGAAGCCCATTCTACAACAGTAATACCTTCTCCATAGAAGTATTCATCTAAGCCAATGTCTTCTTCACTTTCTTCATCTAAACGATACACATCCATATGATAAAAAGGCAATCGCCCTTCGTACTCTTTTATAATGGTAAAAGTCGGGCTGTTTACTACCTTCTTTACTCCAAGCCCTTTTGCTAGACCCTTCGAAAAGTGGGTTTTCCCTGCTCCTAGATCTCCTTCAAGTGTGATGACATCACCAGGCCGAACAAGCAAAGCTAAATTCTCCGCAAGTGCCATCGTCTCAAGTGGAGAATGAACCTGCTTTTTGTATCTACGCATCGCTTCGTCATTTTTTAAAATGGTTAAACCCTCCCTTCTGCAAAGGTTCAATCAGGTCCTTGTCCTTAATAAAGACCGGATGCTCCGCTTTTTCTTTTACTTCGCCAATTTGATGGATTTGAATCCCTGCACATAAAGCGTTCTCCGAAAATGATGAAAAGGCTGTTTTTTCTATTGTACCAATCAATTGAAAGTCTTCTCCACCATTAAAGGCAAGTGCGAGCTTCTTCTCTTGATCTTTGACTACCTCATCGAGCGCTGGATGAAAAGGAATTTTATCAGCTTGAAGGGTAATGGATACTTCACTTGCCACTGCAAGCTCGCTCGCTTCACTTGCTACGCCGTCACTAATATCATTTAAAGACATTCTTGCCTGTGTACCTGCACATAACCGACCTGCCTCAACTTGCGGTTCTGGTTGCTGATGCATGAGAACAAGCTCTGCCTCTGATTTATTAAATGAAGCATGGCGCCCCTTCTCTAAGAGCAATTCAAGTCCTGCAGCAGAGCTACCAACCGGTCCCGTAACAAATACAATATCGCCTGGAGCAGCTTGGCTTCGATACAATGAAACGCCTTCTTCCACTTGACCAATTGCCGTAACCGTAATAACAAGTGCCTCTTTTGCAGACACCGTATCTCCACCAATCAGATCCATCTTCCACCGATCCGCTATTTCTTGCATCCCTTTGTATAAATCATTTACTTCTTCATCTTCCCAAACAGCAGGTATAGCAATTGATACTAAATAAAAGCGAGGCACGGCCCCCATTGCCGCCAAATCACTGACGTTAATGGCGAGAGCCTTTCTACCAACTTGATAAGGAGATAATGTATCCTTTATAAAATGCACGTCTTCAATCATCGTATCCACACAAACCACTTCCCGCATGCCTTGAGTGGATGTATATACCGCTGCATCATCACCAATTCCCATTATTAATGAAGGTTGATGGTGAGAAGTCGGTTTAATTTGATCAATAAATTCAAATTCATCCTTCACGTAAAGGGCCTCCCCCTTATGACTCATTCACCTATTCAGTTTAGCCGATTTTCATAAAAGATGCGAATGGCTAGTCCATGCAAAAAAACCGAAGCTTTCGCCTCGGTTTTTTCTCATTTCGGTATTGCGGGGGAAGGATTTGAACCTTCGACCTTCGGGTTATGAGCCCGACGAGCTACCAGACTGCTCCACCCCGCGTCGCTATATAAATATGTATGTCATCAGTATGACCAACATCACTATTCTCATACCTTTTCTGTGACACAAGATATATCTTACCACGGTTCTTTATTTAAAGCAACTCTAAATTTCGAACAAATTTCAAACAAAATGATTGCTTTTTTAATTTAATAGGAGTATGATTCATTTCATAGATTAAAAGATATGAACATTTTGTGACAATTCCGTTTTAAAAAAGGAGAGATTAATCATGTCTGAATTTAAAAATGCATGTCGTACAATGCTTCTTACTCCTGTTGCTCTAGGTCTAACACTATTGCTATTACCAGTGTTACTTTTGACCGATGTACCAGTTCTGACTCACTTTATTGAGTTTATCAATCATACCGATCGCTAAGCGATTTCTTCTATGCCTCCCGGAAAGCTCCTGGGAGGCATTTTCATTTTATATGAAATCCAATTAAATAAAAAAAGAGACAACCAATTATGCTCACACTTAAATAAATCAGTAGCGATTGCCATCTTTTCTGCATGAAAAGCTCAATTGACTCCATACTGAAGGTCGAGAAAGTTGTGAAGGCACCTAAAAAACCAGTCGTTAGGATTAAACCCACACTTTCAAAATCGGTCCGAAGATGGGCATGAATGAATCCAAGTAAGAAGGCGCCAGCAAGATTTATCAAAAGGATAGGGAGTGGAACGGACGTGCGCCAAGGTAAACGACTTAACCAAACGCTTAGCATATAGCGACTAAGTGCTCCTAATCCTCCAGCACACGCAATTAAAACTGAAATCATGTGGCCATCCTCTTTTCTGCCCAACCTCTACCCAACACTAACCCTATACCAGCCGCTATCATTCCGCCTACTACACTCATAAGAACGTAAAGAATGGCTCCACTAGGTGAAGCCCCCGCGATCCGGAAACTTTCAGCAGCAAACGTTGACATCGTTGTATATCCACCGCACAGTCCTGTCCCGAGCCCTAATTTTAACCATTGGTGATTCGATCTGATGAGATACCACCCCGTAATAAAGCCTAGCAGCAAACTACCGGTAGCATTCACAACTAAAGTAGCGGAAAACACGTTCTGCTCTGGAATAATAAAAGAAGCGAGATACCTAAAATACGTCCCTATGGCGCCCCCAATAAAAACAGCAATGATGATTTTCCATTGCACCTTTCCTCACCACTCTTCTTTTTTGTATACTAAATACATTAACTTTACAGTTGATCGATTGAGGTATGAATGTGTCTGCACGAAGCATACCCTATTATGTACAAACTATTTTTGAGGTGATACCCATGGATATTTTATTAATTAAACTTGTTGCCTCCCTTTTATCAGGATTTCTTATAGGGGTAGACCGGCAAATCAAACATAAGCCTCTCGGACTTAAGACGAGTATGGTCATCTGCATTGCAAGTTGTTTAATGACCATTGTCTCTATTGAAGCAGTAGCTAAGTATGCCTCTGATCATACACCAAATATGGACCCAATGCGACTTGCCGCTCAAGTAGTTAGTGGTGTCGGCTTCCTTGGTGCTGGTGTTATTTTACGTAGAAGCAACGATGTTATCTCCGGTCTAACAACTGCAGCCATGATTTGGGCAGCTTCCGGACTCGGAATTGCAATTGGTGCTGGCTTTTACATTGAGGCAACCTTTGCCGTTATTCTTATTCTTATTGCCATTAATGTTATCCCTGCTATACTTACGGCTGTTGGACCGACTTCTTTAAGTTCTAAGGATGTCCACACTCGGATTGTCATCACGCCAGAAGGACAAATGAGTAGCATCATTGACGCACTTCAAGTTCGCGGTTCAACCTTAAAAGAGAGACGCATGAAACAACTTACCGTGCGAGATGTTCAAATTAAAGACCTTACAAGCGGAAATCAACAAATGGATATTACACTATCCATACCTAAGTCAATGTACATTACCGATATTTACTACCTCATCAAAGACATTGATCATGTTCAAACAGTAGACGTTGAAAAAAGGTAGTGCCCTGTACCCAAAAACTAGATATACTGTAAGTAGACATCTAGCGATAGGACGGGTAGCAAAATGGAATTTGTAAAAGAGTTAATTGCCCATTATGGATACTTTGGCATTTTGATTGCATTAGTTGGAGGGATTGTGGGTCTACCCATACCCGATGAATTACTGCTAATTACTGTTGGATACTTTACTCACTCAGGAGAGTTAAACCTATACCTTTCAATTCTCATTTCTTTGTTAGGGTCGATCATCGGAATCTCCATTAGCTATTTCCTAGGAAAGAAACTTGGCCTCCCTTTTCTCTTAACACACGGTTCAAAATTCTTTCTTTCTAATAAGAAAATAGACCGAGCTCAAGTTTTGTTTCAAAAATACGGTGCTTTTATTCTCGTAATTGGATACTTTATTCCGGGTGTCAGGCACTTAACAGGCTATATTGCAGGTATATCCAACCTGCCTTATAAGAGATTTTCGTTATATGCATATAGTGGTGCATTTGTATGGGTGAATACGTTCATCTTTGCAGGGAATCATATGAGATGGGATTGGCAGAAACTAAGTGATTCCATCATTGCCCACAAGTTTTTAGTAGGTAGCTTGATTGGGTTTATCATTTTATTTACAGTTGCTTGTTATGTGCTGTTTCACACAGTGAAAAGGCGACGAAAGGAACGGCGACAATACTACCATAATTGATAACACAATTCACTGATTGAGAATAAACGAATAAATGTAACGAAACAGTATTCATTACATTAGATTCATTCTTATTAAACAGGTCAATCTATATTGACCTGTTTCTTTTGCTACGATACACTTAAGCTATGATATGGTTTTAACATGAGAGGAGCTTTCCTATGCTACCAGATGATTTAACTAGAGCCTTAAATAAACAAGTAAACTTCGAGCTGTATGCAGCGCATTCCTATACAGCAATTGCTGCCTATTTTGCTAACCTAGGTTTTAAAGGATTCAAGAATTTTTTCCTAGTACAAGCAGAGGAAGAGCGATTCCACGCTATGAAAATTTATAACTTCCTGGTTGATGTTGGTGAACGAGTCACCATTGAAACATTAGAACAACCTAAGAATCTGTTTCAATCTCCTTTAGAGGCGATCGAACATTCCTTGGCTCAGGAAAAAGATGTGACAAAAGCCATCTATAAAATTGCCGACCTTGCGACTGATCATAAGGAACACGCAACGATCGCGTTAATGAATTGGTTTGTAGAAGAACAAGTTGAGGAAGAAAGTATGTTTCGTGACATGATTGCTAAAGTGAGTCGAATTGATGTCGACAGCAGTGCCTTCATAATGATTGATGCGGAACTTGGTAAGCGTTCCTTTGATGCAGAAGAAGAACACTAAGAAAAAGAACAGGACAAGCTGGTCCTGTTCTTTTTCTATTAAATGTATTGATTAAAAAACGCTAACACTCTTTCGCTAACCAGGACCTCATTTGCCTTTTTGGAAAAGCCATGACCTTCATCTTCAAATACAAGGTACTCCACTTCGGTTCCTTGTTCCTTTAAGGATTCAACAATCTGATCAGACTCTGCTTTCACTACACGTGGATCATTAGCCCCTTGAATGACCAGCATTGGCTTCGTCATTGTAGACAAGTACGTAATTGGAGAATCTTTTGTAAAGCGCTCCTTATCCTCCACGGGATCCCCTATCCATATCTTCATGATTGGCTTCCAATGCTCTGGAACACTCTCGTAGAAACTAAATAAGTTAGAAACACCGAATATATCAACTACTGCCTTAAAGTAGTCTGGGTGACGTCCATGAAGCAATAGGGCCATATATCCACCATAGCTACCCCCCATGAGTAATACCTTATCCTTATCAACATGTCCTTGTTCAACCATATAGTCTACACACGCAATGTTATCAAGCCGTGGTCCATAGCCCCAATCCCCTTCAACCATTTTCATGAACTGGGCGCCGTAGTCGCTAGAGCCTCTGAAGTTCGGTGCAACAATGTTATAGCCTGCATAGACCAAATGCTGAAACATCGCCCTAAAGAATTTCCCCTCAGATGCTTGAGGCCCGCCATGTGGCCAAAGAATTAAATGCTTATTATCCACTTCAGGTCTTGCTTTAAAATACAGCGTTTCAATCTCTAATTCATCAAAGGATTTGTATGTAAAGACATCAGGCTCAGCCAACTGATTACGCTCAATCCCAGGTACCTGGATTTGCGTTAGCTCTTCCCACTCATGTCCCTGCTTTAAAACATAGAGGTTATCAGGTGAAGTTGCCGTGCCTCCTGAAAGATAAACGGTTCCTTTTTTACTTAATACAACTTGTGAAATGCTCGTTACAGGAATGTTTAGTTGTGTGAGCTCCTGCCTTTTTATTACGAACTGATAAAGCTTCTCCGTCACACCTGTCGTCGCAGATACATAAAGCACCCCTTGATCACGATCAAGCTTTATCGAATGTAGCTCTGTCCGATCAACTTCTGCTACTTTCCTCATTTCCTTTGCTTCAATATCATAAGTAGCCAAATAATAAAAATCAGCTTGATAATTCGTTGTAAAATAAATGGTCGAATCATTTAAAAAGATAGCTTTTCCATAGGTGTAGGATAACTCGGGGTGTTCCACAAGCGGAGTCAGTGCGCTACCATCTATTAAATAAGGAACCGTATGTGAGTTTGCAAACATCCTTCCGACTACAAGCTTAGAACCGTCTTCGTTCCTAGTTTCTAAGAATGTTGGTGCAATTTCTCCTTTATGAAGAATCTTCACCTCTCCAGTTTCAAGATGATATGAATTAGTATTCAAGTATGTCTCGTTCTCATTCGTCGTATTATAATAGAGTAATGTACCATCTTCAGAGATCCCTCTTAGCATGTGGCGTTGCCCTTCATGCGTCACAAGTGGCTTTAAGACCCCACCATTACGAGGCAGTGCATAAATCTGAGTGTTCTCATCTCCATCATGATCAAACGATGTAATGATGAACGAACCGTCCTTGCTGTATATTAAGTCATAACAAGCTTGTCCGATGGAAGTCAGTTTATAAGGAAAACGAGAATCTATGTCCATCCCCCATAGTTCAGGCTCTCCACTTAAATTTGCAGAAAAAATAATCTGATCCTCATCTGGACTTACTGCGAAAACACCTATCTTGATTAACTCAAAAAACTGTTTAGCTTCTGGATGATCAAACGTAATCATAGCATTCTCCTTAGTGTATGTAAGATTGGAAGTCTTTCCCTTCCTTTCAATTCTAGCATAGTCCAAGGAATCGAATCGTCATTTTATAAAAAATTCAGATAAATACATACAAAAAGATCGCGCATTTCCTATTGAAATGCGCGATCTTAATGCCCGGCAACGTTCTACTCTCGCAGGGGGAAGCCCCCAACTACCATTGACGCAGAAGAGCTTAACGGCCGTGTTCGGCATGGGAACGGGTGTGACCTCTTCGCTATTGCCACCGGACTGTATGTTAGTTTCTCTAACACATGAATTAGAATAACATGTCTAAAGAGACGATGCAACACATTTCGCGAAATTTGTCGTATATTTTTAGAATTGATTTTTAACGAGATGATAGTAGGAATGTTGGAGTGGTCTGAGTACAATTGGAGGTTTTTCTTATCGAAAAGAGTGGGATTTTGATTAACTTCTTTCTTGATACGTTGTGAGATCCTTTTAATTGTTCTTGTAAACATTTTAGTGTGTGTTTGGCGGGAGCTTTCTGATATTTGAAGATTGGTCTTGATAAATTGGTATTGCGCCTTCTTCTTACTATAAGGGGGTGCTTCTTGGTACAAGAAGCTTCCTTCTTAATAGTGTTCATTTGCTTCTTGGTATTGGAGGTTGGTTCTTGTTTGAACATGCTGGGGGCTTGGTACTTTCTTCGTTTCGCTTGGTAAAAGGTCCAAAGTTCTTGGTTCTCACACTATTCTTCGTAAAACAAAAAAACCTTCCATCCAAAGATGAAAGGTTTTTAATCAGTGCCCGGCAACGTTCTACTCTCGCAGGGGGAAGCCCCCAACTACCATTGACGCAGAAGAGCTTAACGGCCGTGTTCGG
>NZ_JAEUZA010000006.1:0-78863 GCF_016798245.1 Alkalicoccobacillus gibsonii
TTGGGTTCTTGGTTTGTCTGCTGTTCTTCTTAGTGACACTCCGAACGTTCTTTCTAAAATGAAAAATGTTCATTTTTTCCTTATGTCAGTGGAGGTTCTTGATTGGGAGGATGTTCTTCTTGGTTCCTACTGCGCGTGGCTTGGTATAAGACTCTTTCTTCTTGGTATCGAGGGGTGGGTCTTAATTTAGGTACCTCACTTCTTGCTATCGGCCCTCTCTTCTTGGTGAGACCCCCGCTTTTTCTTGGTAGATTCAGCGTTCTTCTTGGTAAGGGGCTTGGGTTCTTGGTTTGTCTGCCGTTCTTCTTGGATTTACCCCTAACGTTCATCTAAAATGAAAAATGTTCATTTTTTTCCTTAAGTCAGTGGAGGCTCTTGGTTTGGAGAGATTCTTCTTGGTTTCTACTGCGTGGGGCTTGAGTATTGAACAGGCCATCTTGGTACCCCACTCTTTCTTCTTCACACACTTCCCAAAACAGAAAAAAACACTCCACTCTTCCTTAATTGGAAGAGTGGAGTGTTTGTTGTACGCGCCTAGTAGGACTCGAACCTACAACGCAAGAATCGGAATCTTGAATGATATCCCTTTCACCATAGGCGCATGGTAGTTTTTGCGACATGAATAAGTATAGCTTAAAGGGAGGATTCAGTCAATGGTTTCCTCCCTTCTCAATATTACGAGTGTTGCTTTTCGCCTTCTGCAAACATTTCGCTAAAGCGTTCGTTGATGTCGTCTTCTGTGTAACCAGCTGTACCTAGACGCGCACCAAAGTTCTTTGCCCACAGTTGAAGTCTGCTAGCCATTTTAGCATATTTCTTGGACTCACTGCCTTTTGTATCGTTCGCGCGACCTTCTGCATTTGAAATAACGTTTTCTACAACAAAAAGAACTTTCCAGAGAGATTCTTCCTCTAGTTCGTTTCCTTCAGTCGCGAGACGATCTAAGACTTTCTTGTAGAAATCTTGAAATTCCTTAAATGAAATTTCTTCGTCCATATTTAAATACACTTGAATTTGATCATATAAATCCTGCATGTTTGACTACACTCCTTTAATTCTATCGGGCTTATTATAGCATATTTTATAACTCATGGTCAGTCTACCATAAATCATTCAAAAGAAAGGCAGTGAACAGTTGTTGTCCACCGCCTCTAATGTTTGTTAGTTTGTTGTTTTGCAGTATTCATCAAAGGCTTTTTCAAGCTTTTGTACTACTTGAATGGGTTCGTGACCTTCAATTTCATGACGCTCCACCATCATTTGAATCTCACCATCTTTAAGTAATGCAAAAGATGGAGAAGACGGAGCATAGCCTTTGAAGTATTCACGTGCTTTTGCTGTTGCTTCTTTATCCTGGCCTGCAAAAACCGTTAGAAAACGGTCAGGTCTTGTTTCGTAGTTTTTCATGTAAGCAGCTGTAGGTCTTGCGATACCTCCTGCACAGCCACATACGGAGTTCACCATGACAAGCGCTGTTCCTTTTTCTTGTAGAGCTGTATCTACATCCTCAGGAGTCGTAAGCTCTTTGTAACCTGATTCAACCATTTCTTGTCTAGCACCTTGTACTACATCATTAATAAAGAAATTAAAATCCATGTGTGCTCTCTCCTTTTTGCCCTGCTTTGACTATTATTTTACATGGTCATACGGCAAAAACCAATAGAAATGCTTGAAGTCTTAGATTGATCCCTCTGAGAACTGTTCAAGCTTTCTCTTAATAGAAGCTAAGAATTGTCCGCAGACTAATCCATCTAGGATTCGGTGATCAAGGGACAGACAAAGGTTCACCATATGACGGATCGCAATGGAGTCTCCCTCAGGCTGCTCAATAACAACAGGGCGCTTCACAATCGATTCAATTGAAAGGATAGCTGCTTGTGGATAGTTAATAATAGGTGCCGATTGAATCGAACCAAAAGACCCCGTATTGTTAATCGTAAACGTTCCACCTTGAGAGTCTGCACTGCTCAACGCGCCTGATCGAACTTTCCCAGCAAGCTCATGAATGCTCTTAGCAAGTCCTTTAATGGACTTATCGTCCGCACCATGGATAACAGGAACAAATAATGCATCCTCTGTTGACACAGCCATTGACAGATTGATGTCTTTTTTACGAATGATTTTATCTCCTGCCCAAACGGAGTTTACCTCTGGGAACTCCTTTAGTGCCTCTGTTACAGCTTTCATGAAGAATGGAAGGAATGTTAGATTGTATCCTTCTCTTTCTTTAAAGGCATCCTTTTTCCTTTGTCTGAATTGAACCAGTCGAGTAACATCTACTTCAATCATCGTCCAAGCATGCGGGATTTCGTGCTTACTGCGAACCATATTTGAAGCAATTGCTTTTCGAATACCGGACACAGGGATTTCAATATCTCCAGCTGAGGTTGTCACTTCTTGAGTGGTTTCAGCCTTTTTCGCTCTTTCTGGAGCTACTGGTGTTTGTTGAACTGGTTCGGTTTGTTGACTTGCTTGCTGTTGTCCACCAGAGGCAATGATTTTCTCAAGATCTTTTCGAGTGATACGGCCAGACTTGCCCGAACCCTCTACTTGAGATAAATCAATCTCATTTTCTTGAGCGAGCTTAAGGACAGCAGGAGAATAACGTGTTCGACTAGACGTGTCTTTCTCTTCCGCTTTGGTCTCATCCTGAACAACACTTTTCTCATTTGCAGCATTTGTTTGTTCAACAGAGACTTCATCGGTTTCAACTGAACAAATAACCGTGCCCACGCTTACTGTTTCATCCTCTTGGACATGAAGTTCTTTAACCACACCATTATAAGAGGAAGGCACTTCTGCACTTACCTTATCCGTCATCACTTCTGCAATCGGTTCATACTTTTTGATGGTATCTCCAGGTTGCACTAACCACTTGGTAATTGTTCCTTCTGTTACACTTTCACCAAGCTGTGGCATCTTCATTTCTGTTGCCATGCGACCAACTCCTTTGCATTAAAACTCAGCAAGCTCTCTCATTGCTTTTTCCACTTTATCTGGGTTAATCATAAATTCTTTTTCCATGGTTGGAGCATATGGCATAGCCGGTGTGTCTGGTCCAGCTAGACGCTTAATTGGGGCATCTAAATCAAACAGACAGTTCTCAGCAATGATTGCAGCGACCTCACCAATGATGCTTCCTTCTAAGTTATCTTCTGTTACAAGGAGTACTTTTCCTGTCTTGGAGGCTGCTTCAATAATCGCTTCTTTATCCAATGGATAAACAGTACGTAAATCGAGAATATGAGTGGAATAACCATCTTTCTCTAAGCGTTCAGCTGCCTGCATAGCGAAATGAACAGCTAGTCCGTACGTAATGACCGTTAAATCTTCTCCTTCACGCTTCACATCCGCTTTTCCGATTGGTAATGTATAGTCTCCCTCAGGAACCTCACCCTTTATTAACCGATACGCGCGCTTATGCTCAAAGAACAAGACCGGATCGTTTGAACGAATCGCAGCTTTTAAAAGTCCTTTGGCATCGTATGGTGTAGATGGCATGACAATCTTTAAACCTGGTGTACCAGCAAACATTTTCTCTACACTTTGAGAGTGATAGAGCGCTCCGTGAACACCACCACCATATGGGGCACGAATCGTAATTGGACTTTGCCAATCATTGTTTGAACGATAGCGAATTTTTGCAGCTTCTGAGACAATTTGATTCACAGCAGGCATGATAAAGTCAGCGAACTGAATTTCAGCAACGGGACGCATCCCGTACATGGCTGCACCAATACCTACACCAACAATTGCTGATTCTGCAAGTGGTGTATCAAGAACTCTGTCCTCGCCGAATTGTTCGTAAAGTCCAGCTGTTGCTCGGAACACACCGCCACGCGCGCCAACGTCTTCGCCTAACACGAATACTTTTTCATCGCGTTCCATCTCTTCTTTTAACGCTTGAGTAATTGATTCAATGTAAGATATGACCGTCATAATGAACCCTCCTGCTCTTCATACACATGTAAATGCAAGCTCTCAGGGTCAGCGTAAGGCGCCTGTTCTGCATATTCGGTAGCCTCGTCAATGATTTGTGCAATTCGGTCTTCCATTTCTTGTTCAGCCTGCTCTTCAAGCAAGCCTTCCTTAACTAAATACTCACGGAATGTAAGAAGCGCATCCTTACTCTTCGCTTCTTCTACTTCTTCTCTTGTTCTGTAAGCACGATCATCATCATCACTTGAGTGAGGTGTTAAACGGTACGAAACCGTCTCAATTAATGTAGCACCTTCCCCGCGGCGTCCACGATCTGCGGCTTCTTTAACAGCTGCGTAAACAGCGATCGGATCATTTCCGTCCACTGTTATACCAGGCATGCCATAACCGATGGCACGATCAGATACACTGGCACATCCTAATTGCTTCTCTACTGGTACAGAGATTGCATATTTGTTATTTTCACACATCATAATAACCGGAAGCTTATGCACACCTGCAAAGTTTGCTCCTTCGTGGAAATCTCCCTGATTGGAAGACCCTTCTCCAAACGTAGTAAATACAACAAGGTCCTTTTTCTCCATTTTTGCAGCAAGGGCCATTCCGACAGCATGTGGCACCTGTGTTGTGACAGGAGACGATCCAGTTACAATTCGTTTTACACGATGCCCGAAATGACCTGGCATTTGACGTCCACCCGAATTCGGATCCTCAGCTTTTGCAAAGGCTGACAGCATCAGTTCTTTTGTTGTCATACCAAACGTTAGAACAACGCCTATATCACGATAATATGGTAGGATGTAATCTTTTTGTTGGTCAAGCGCAAATGCAGCTCCTACCTGTGCTGCTTCCTGTCCTTGACATGAGATGGTAAATGGAATTTTACCAGCACGATTTAATAGCCAAAGACGCTCATCTAGTCTTCGTGAATGAAGCATATGCTCATACATATCTATAACCGTTTCATCTGTTAAACCAAGTGAATGGTGTTTATTTGTAATCATAACTCTCCTCCTCTACTTCATTCTTATCCATGAATGGCGCGTCCATTTGCCGCAAGGGCTGCTTCACCGATAACCTCCGACAACGTTGGATGTGGGTGAATCGTATGTGCTACTTCCCAGCTTGCTGCATCAAGAACTTTTGCAATGGCCGCTTCTGAAATTAAGTCTGTTGCATGCGGTCCGATAATATGAACCCCAATTAAATCATCATTTTCTTTATTTGCGATAAGCTTTACAAAGCCATTTGTCTCACCTTGAACAAGCGCTTTCCCGATGGCTTGGAAAGAGAACGTCCCCACTTTTAGTGGAAGGTTACGATCTTTTGCCTCTTCTTCTGTCAGTCCAACTGAAGCCATTTCTGGGAAGCTGTAAATGCAGCTTGGGACGGTTTCATACTGAATCGGTTGAGGATTTGCTCCTACGATGTGCTCGACAGCAAGGATCCCTTCATGTGAGGCCACATGAGCAAGCTGCATACCGCCAATCACATCTCCAATTGCATAGATGTGTGATTCTTTCGTTTGACCAAATTCATTTACTTGAATAAAGCCATTTTGTACGTCAATCTCTGTATTGTGTAACCCGATGTCTGACGTATTACCAGCTCGTCCGACACAAACAAGGATTTTTTCTGCTTCGAATGTGAACTCCTCATCACCCGCCGCACCTGTCATTTTCACATGATTTTCTTCTTTCAAAAGTTGATCCGTTTGTATATTCACATTGGTTTGAATATGAATGCCTCTAGCTTGAAGCTGTTTAGCTGCTTCTCTTGCAATGTCAGCATCTTCTGTAGGCAGAATTCGATCTCCGTATTCAACGATTGTGACATCTACACCAAAATCGTTTAACATTGATGCCCATTCCACGCCAATAACTCCTCCCCCTATAATAAGCATAGAAGCTGGGAGATACTCGAGTGTAAGGGCATGATCTGATGTGAGTATGTGGGTTCCATCAATTTCAAGCCCTGGAAGTGAACGAGGAGTTGAACCTGTTGCAACGATGACATTTTTGCCGATAAGCATTAAGTTCTCATCATTGGCTCTTTCCACTGAGATGGTTCCAGGAGTTGGTGAGAAGATAGAAGGGCCTAGAATTCGACCCTTTCCTTCATATACATCAATTTTGCCGCGTTCCATTAAATATTTAACGCCTTTATGGAGCTGATCGACCACTTTTTGTTTTCTTCTTTGTGCAGCTTTAAAGTCAAAGGAGACACCTGTGTTTGTTACTCCAAATTCTTCTGCTCCTTTTGCGGTTCTAAGAACCTCCGCACTTTTAAGCAGCGCTTTACTTGGAATACATCCCTTATGAAGACACGTTCCACCAATCTTCTCTTGTTCTACGATTGCTGTTTTGAGCCCTTCTTGAGCTGCTCTAATTGCGGCTACATAGCCGCCTGTTCCACCGCCTAGAATGACTAGATCATAATCTTCCGCCATGGTGTCTCCTCCTTTAAAACCTTTTACTTTTGCTGTCCAATTCTTGAACGTGATAATAGATGATGTCCATCGCGAACAAACTGTTTACGAGAGCGACGTAAATTCTCAATACGCTCCTCAGCCATACGATCCGCAGCAACATTTGTAGATAACCCATCACGTCTGGCAATCTCAAATACTTTCGCCACATTATCGTAAATGCCTTCTACTTTTTTCATCGCACGATCACGATTATAGCCTTTTAATTCATCAGCTACGTTAATGACACCACCTGCGTTAATGACGTAGTCAGGAGCGTAGGCTATACCCATCTCTTTTAAACGCTCGCCGTGACGCTCTTCTTTTAATTGATTGTTGGCTGCTCCTGCAATCACAGTTGCTTTAATATGAGCAAGTGTATCGTCATTAATGATGGCTCCAAGGGCGTTAGGAGAGAAGATATCGCATGAAACACTATAAATTTCATCTGGTGTGACATATGTCGCACCAAAATCTTCAACTGCACGCTTAGCAGAAGCCTCATAGATATCCGTTACAATTAGCTCTGCACCTTCTTCATGCAAATACTTGCATAGTTGATAGGATACATTTCCTACACCCTGCACGGCAATCTTCTTGCCTGCAAGATTCTCACTTCCATACGCAGCTTTTGCCGCAGCTTTCATTCCGACAAATACACCGTATGCTGTAACGGGAGAAGGATTTCCAGATGCTCCAAAAGCAGGAGAAATTCCTGTTACATAATCCGTTTCCTCGTGGATGATGTCCATATCAGCAACAGTTGTACCAACATCTTCTGCTGTAATATAACGACCATTTAATCCTTGTATGTAGCGTCCAAACGCACGAAACATTTCTTCATTTTTATCTTTTCTGGGGTCGCCAATAATAACTGTTTTTCCCCCACCTAAATTAAGTCCAGCCGCTGCATTCTTGTATGTCATTCCTCTTGAAAGTCTGAGAGCATCTTCAAATGCTTCCTCTTCACTTGCATAGTTCCACATTCTTGTTCCACCTAAAGCGGGGCCAAGGGTAGTGTCATGAATAGCAATGATAGCCTTAAGTCCGGATGTTTTATCCTGACAAACAACTACCTGTTCATAATCGTATGTTTCCATTGTTGAGAAAAGATTCATCGCGATTCCTCCTTTAGTCTGTTGGAAGGTCAAAATGGGTGTAGCATGTTCTCTTTGTCTCCATGCTTACTCGCAAAATGTCTCTCAATTTATAATGAATTATTAGTCTTATATACCGATTCATCATAAAACTCCCATAGCAAAATGCGCCATTCAAGTATATCACGCAGGTTGCCTAAATCCTATGGCTACGCGATTTCACAGATAATTTGAACATTTATTGAACGGATTATGATCCGTTTTATGACTAGGTCCTAAAACTTACTCTTATATTATTACTCAAAATTAAAAATCATGCAACATTCAGGCATATACTTCTTGTCTTTTTTTCGCTACAATATGGAAAGAACGTTTTCAAGGAGGCTTCTTATGGGACGATTTGTAGCTTTAGTCATTCTTCTTATTCCTATCTTCTTGGCCGGATTCGGCATTAAGTTGATGAGAGATGCATTTTTTCATATCATTCAACCCCCTTTCTCATCCATATCCTTACAATTCCTAGCTGGCATTGTGTTATTTTTTATTGGATTTGCATTTATCGGTGGGTTTATCCTTCATCGTGACCGCAAAAATGGCAAGGTTGCCCCTCGTTTTGCAAAAAAAGAAGGATAGGAGTGGGTCACTCTTTCTTCATGACCCCAATCCCATCCATCCATCTAAAAAACGGTCGCTCCGCAATCCACATTGAAAACGACACCCGCTCTGCTGCAAGCAATAACAAAAACAGAATGGTTACGCTAAAGTATTGTAATTCCGCAGACCCTTCATGTGTAAGCCAAATAGCAAGAATCGCTCCGGTGGCAGTAGCACCGTTGTCACCAAGCACGGCTTTTCTTTCTCCCTCCATCACATACACTAAATAAAAAATAGTTAATACATACACTAAGGTTGAAAACCTTGGAATTGGCATAAATGCGACAATAACCGCTGAAACCATTAAGGAAATTTTCCACACTCGTAAAGGGCGGGTATCAAATAAGTTCATGATGTGCGGAAACAAACATAGAAGCATAAACATCATAATACTTGTGATTCCAGACTGAGGCTGACTTAAAAAAGTATAAACACCCGCAAGCAAAATGGTTCCTACCGCTTTTATTAAACCAGTTGTCCATCTTCGATCATTTAAAAACACACCGATGTGGCCACGAATGCCTTTTGGTTCACCACTCCCATAACGGTCGTCAATAAAACCAATGATCCAAATACCTATGACATAACCTAAAGAGATGTAACTAAAAACAGCAGATTCATTCGGCGGGAAGGCACACATGACCGCATAACTATAAACGACAAATGCCCCTAGGCTGTAAGGAACAATCGTTTGTTCGTAATTACGTACGGTCCATCTTGCCTCATAAAAAGCACACATACTCGTAAAAGCAATAATAGGTAACGTCAGCATTAATAAAATCATTGAGCTTCACCTTTTAACTGTCTTCTTATCTGACGCCACTGATTGTATCGATGCATAACGCCTGTGAGATTACGTCCCATTTCACGATGCTGCATTTGAGATTCAATTTCGAGTAGCCGAGCTCCCCCATGAATCATGTGCAAACACATCATCGTTTCAATTCCATAGCCTGTATAATTCTTGCTAAGCAGTAGCCTGAGCCATCTTCTTTGAAAGGCCCGTTGACCAGAAAGGGGAGCTTCTAACCAGACCCCTGTCTGCTCATGAATCAACCGCTGAACCTTTGATTTCACAAACCCATTTCCTCCGCGACTGAGACGCGGAACCTTTGAGATGGTTAGATCCGCTTCCTTTTTCATTAGAGGTTCTAGTAAGTGGATCGCTTCACTTGCGGAGTCTTCTAGATCTGCATCCAGACACATAATGTAGGAACCCTTTGCTCGCGTCCAGCCTGTTTGTAACGCATATCCCTTCCCTTTGTTTTCAGGAAGAAGAATATGCAAATCAGCCAATTCTTCTGCAATCTCAGCAGTTAAATCAACGCTTCCATCATTCACACAAATAATTTCGTGTTCAAACGGAATGGTTCTTGCCGCCTGAATCGTGGCAGCTAACCGTTCTTGCTCGTTATAAGCAGGAATCACAATGGAGACTCTAGTCATGTCTGATTTCTCCCTTCCTAACAAACAACCTGTACCCTTGGCCAATTATTTTTTGTAACTCCTTTGCCTCCGCCTTCAGTTCCTGTCGCATGCGTTTAACTTGAGATACAAAGGATGTCCCTTCAAACAGAAGATGAATCCCTTTTAAATCGGTCATACGGTCACCCGATTCCATACGTGATAAGATGGTAGAGCCCATGCCCAGTCGCTGTTTCTCCATAAATTCTTTTACTCCAAAACGACACCCTATTAAAAAAAGATGATCAGCACCGGCAGCATGTATCGCTCGTATCGCTACATCTTCACTTGTTCCGATAAGGTCCACACTTTGCGATTCTAACCCTAAGTTATCTACAAGCGTACGTCCCGGCGACTCTCCATTCATGTAAGAGTGGCACACTATATTGGCACCACATTGAAGCGCAGTGTGGGAAACGGAATCCATGTCACCTATGATAAAATGGGGTACGAGCCCTAGTTCCAGCAGTCCATCTGCAGCGCCATCAACCGCTACAATAACCGGGTTAGTAAGGATGATCCAGCGCTTCATCGCCTTTACATCATGCTTGTACTTGCCATTCCGTGCGACAATCAACACTTGTTTCTGTTTAATCTCATGAAACGAAGAAGGGAGCTTTATTGGCTCTAGAAAGTCAGCTAGATCACTTTTTGCATGATAAAATGTATTTTCGATAAATGATTTAAACATGGTTGGAAAATGTACTCTTGCTTGTTCATTTAGTAGATCAACCTTCTCAGGCGTGTACTGATTGAGCCTTGCTAGTTCCAAGCACTCACCCTTATCTTGAATGAATAGCTTGTTCTCTTTAATTAATACCGTCGCCCCGGCCAGCACCCCGGCCCAATCATTCCAATCTGACACATCACATACAATGACCCCTGCTTGTATTAGACGCGTGATGTTATCATGTTCATATGTTCCAGTCATTGAAGGTCTTCGATTGACAACAGCTTTTACCTTTTTCTCGAGGATTGCATCTGTTGTGACTGAGTCCAGATCCTCGTGCCACACTAGCAGAATGGCATGATCAGGTATTCTATGTAATAGTTCTTTTGTTCGTTTACCTTCAAATGCTTGCCCTTGTATAATTTGAGTCATTGCTATAATCCTCCACTGGACACCTTTTCATTTAGTATGTGCACCAAGTGGGTAAACATTCTCCGTTTATCTAATTGAAAAAGTACGCTATACTAGGCATACTTAATGAAAAGGAGCGAATCTGCTTGTCTAAACGGTTGTTACTTACATTTCATAGCTTCATTTTCCTTTTTGCTATCGGCGTAATTTCAGCATATTTTCTTTCTGATTCTTCATCTGGTCGTGATATGTTTTATTTGATCCTTGGGATCGGTATTGCCTTATCTAGTGTATTCAACTTAATCCGACTATCAAGACCTTATAAAGCGTCCACAGGAAAGTAATGTTCATGATAAAGAGCCAGCTGATCATTAGTCAGCTGGCTCTTCTTGATAAAAGGGATAAAATTCCCATTGCTCATATTGATCTTTATCCCAAGTGACTTCCCAAATACCTGGGGTAAGCCTATCGTAAATATACCCATCCTCTGCAAAATATGCAGAGGATGGTAGGCTATCAGGCTCTAAACATAACCAAGCTCCGCAAACAACTCCTTCTTGCAACGGACCATAACGACCACTATACTCATCCATCCAAATCTCAACGCGACCATCTGTGACCGTTTTTAACGTCTCATCCACTACTGCTTCAGAGTGAAAAGGGTCACTTAAACCAGCGTACGATAAAAACTCCTTGTCCACTGGCTTAGGTGCCACAAAATATGCTTCTGTAACATTAGTTGACTGACCACAGGACACAAGTACGGCGGCAATACCTAATAAGGTGAACCATACGCCTTTTCTTTTTAGCATTGTACCCACTATACTCCTCCAATACATTAATATAATGTATATATATAAATGTGGAGTGAGAAATAGTTCAACCATATTCTAAACGATTTCTAAATAAAATAGCCTTCAATGGTAGGTCATACTACACATTGAAAGCTAGCTTATCGTACGAATATAAGATGTTTAACGCTGGAATGAATTAATGTTTAACCAACCTTATGTTCAATTCGTAATTTGTCTGCAACCATCGCAATAAATTCACTGTTTGTTGGTTTAGCTTTTGACTGACTAACGGTATAACCGAATAAACTAGAAATGGATTCAATGTTCCCGCGGCTCCAAGCCACTTCAATAGCATGACGAATGGCACGCTCTACACGACTGGATGTTGTATTGAATTTTTTCCGATATCCGGATATAAAACTTTTGTAATTGATCCTAGCAATTCAATGTCATTGTAAACCATTGTGATGGCTTCTCTAAGGTACATATATCCTTTGATATGTGCCGGGACCCCAATTTCATGGATGATCGCTGTAATGCTTGCATCCAAGTTAAAGCGCTTATCTGATCGTGATGGTGAGTGATTCATCGTAAATGTTGATGTTTTTTGTGTGATGCCCGCTTTTTTGCCACCAATTTCACGAACCTTAGCGACCAAAATTTCCATATCAAATGGCTTAAGCACATAATACGAAGCGCCAAGATCGACAGCTTTTTTTGTTACGTCTTCTTGACCAAACGCTGTAAGCATAATGATGTTAGGCTTGTGACCACTACCAGAATTGATCCGTTCCAAAACGGCAAGCCCATCTAAATGAGGCATGATAATGTCTAACAATAAAACGTCTGGCTGTTTGTCTTCAACTAAGCTCAGGCATTCTTGCCCATTATATGCTACACCGGCTATTGTCATATCATCTTGAGCCGAAATATATTCACTGAGTAAATTAACCAATTCCCGATTATCATCCACGACACATACTTTTATTTTATCCACAAAATATCCTCCTTGAGTTCAATTGTAAGTTTTCTGTATGTAATCAATTCGACAGTTTGATTCTAAGTCCTTTATTTTTTTAAAATAAACCTTATTCTTTTACAAATACTTAATTTTTCTTCGTTATTCGCTTCTTTTCGATTAATTAATTAAGATAATATATAAATTTGTCGAATAATCTTTAGCACAAACTTACCTATATGAAAATAATAAACAGGCTAGACGAGTTAACTCGCTTTAGCCTGTTTAAGTTCATTTGTCACTCCTGCTTCTTCAAGCATCCAACCAATATGACAACCATAACCCGACGTTGGATCGTTTACAAATACATGTGTGACAGCACCAACCAGTTTTCCATCTTGTATAATGGGACTTCCACTCATCCCTTGAACAATGCCACCTGTCGCTTCAAGTAACTTAGGATCCGTTACTTTTAAAACAAGTCCTTTTGTAGCCGGTTGCTTTTGTTGAATGGCATTTACAATTTGAATATCAAATTCTTCTACTTTCTCTCCACTAACTACCGTTAAAATCTTAGCTGGTCCTTCTTTTATCTGATTCGATAAGGCAATAGGAAGCTCCTTATCCATAATATCATTTTTTAAGTCCGCTTTGTTAAGCGTACCAAAAATTCCAAACGAACTATTTTTATTTATTTGGCCCAGTATTTCTCGATTCTTAGAAAAGCTCGCTAATTTTTCTCCAGGATCCCCATGACTTCCCTTTTCAATCGATGTTACAGAAGACCTGAGAACCTCTCCATCGTGGACTGCAATAGGCTTATGCGTGTCAGAATCAGAAATCACATGTCCTAATGCACCAAACTTCTTAGATTGGGGATCATAAAAGGTCATGGTTCCTACTCCTGCTGCAGAATCTCTAATAAACAGGCCCATCCGATATGATTGCTCACCACTGGCTTTAATCGGCTGCAACGTTGTGTTTAATGGATGTTGATTTCGCTTTAGTTCAATGTTTAAGTCTTGATTCTTTTCGCCTGCTTGCTGTACAACTTGTGTTACTTGGCTCATCTTTTCAATTGAGACACCGTTAATTTTAGTAATCATGTCTCCTACTTCAATACCTGCTGTTTCTCCAGGTGATACTTCCCCTGTATTTGTCTTAATTAAATGATGCCCTACAACCAATACACCTTTTGTATTCAGTTTTACACCGATTGATTGACCACCTGCAATAACCTTTTGCTCGGGTAGTACATCTACAGTTGTTGATTTAACAGGGAATCCACCCACTGCTTTAAACACAACTTCTTCGGTTCCTGCACTCATCGCCGCAATTGATTCGGCATCCTGAATGTGTAATGTAGAGTCACCATGAGTCGGATCAACCGTTAAGAGCTTTGGTGCTTTTAGCGTTACTGACTCCCCTTTAAACACAGAGATAGATGTTGGGATATGTGCCCATTCTTTTAATGGGTTCCAAAAACCTATACACAGCATTCCTGCAAGAAGCAAGATGCCGACCACCATACGCACTCCTTCTACCTTCAAATTCTTCACTCTCCTAGCTCCCAACCCACACCTCATGTGGCTGTACTATTAATGTTGCCTCCAAATAGCACATTTATAACTGGAACCATCAGAAAAAGCTACCCTTAACTGGGTAGCTTTTGTATGAATAATCCTTAAGCATGTTTATGTTGGCTAGCAAGATCCAACAATTCATGAGCATGCTGTTTCGTTAACTCAGTGACCTCTACACCTGAAATCATTCTGGCAAGCTCTTCCACCTTAGACTTCTCTTTCAGTCCTGTTACAGATGTCGATACTCGATCCTTTGATTCATGCTTTGAGATATATAAATGTTGATCAGCCATCGCAGCGACTTGAGGTAGGTGCGTAATGACGAGCACTTGTGAACCTGAAGCAATGGTATAGATTTTTTCAGCAATCGCTTGGGCTACTCGACCACTTACTCCTGTATCTACTTCATCAAAAATCACTGAGGTGACGCCTTGATGCGTAGAGAAGATGGATTTAATGGCGAGCATGATTCGAGAAATTTCTCCACCTGAAGCCACTTTAGCCAAGGGTTTGACGGGTTCTCCAGGATTGGTGGAGATAAAGAATTCCACTTGATCCACACCGTTTGCAGATAAAGCTGCCATTCCCTTATTTTCATCCAATGAAGAGCTTTGAATGTTGATCTCAAAAATGGTCTTTTCCATATATAAAGCTCTAAGCTGCTTGTGAATGGCTTCAGTCAGCTCTAAAGCAGCCTTTTTGCGAATTGTTGTGAGCGCTTTGGCTTCAACTGTTAAATCAAGAAGAACACCGTCAAGCTCCTGATGTAAGGAATGCAAACGGTCATCCTTATTGAGTTTTGTATCAAGCTCTTCCTCAATTCGCGAAGCATACTCTAATATCTCTTCCACCGTTGTACCATATTTGCGCTTAAGCTGCTGGATTTCAGCGAGGCGATTCTCAATTAATTCTAAACGATCAGGATCAAATTCAATTTGCTCCATTTGCTCTCTAATTGAAAACGCCGCTTCCTCCATCATATAATAGCTACTACTCACACTTTCATGTAAGGATTTCAGATTGGCATCTAGATCACTCGCTGTTTCGAGATTCGCCGCACTATCGTTCATGGCATCAAGTGCCTGCCCATCGCCATACAGTCGTTCATAGCTATCTCTAAGCAGTGTATAAAGCTTTTCACTATTAGCTAAACGTTTGCGATCTTCTTCAAGCTGATCGTCTTCTTTTGGCTTAAGTTCAGCTTTCTCGATTTCTTCTAATTGATACCTAAGTAAATCGATTCGCTGAGCCGTTTCTTGCTCATTTTCGCTTAAGGCCGATATTTGTTTATTAATTTTCTGAGCCCGTTCATACAACTCACGATATTCTTGGAATGTGGATTTAAGCTTGTTCGTCGCATACTGGTCCAAAAACCGCAAATGCTTGTCCGGTTGCATTAATGACTGATGCTCATGCTGACCATGAACATCAACTAAAGACTGACCGATTTCACGTAGGATACCAAGTGTAACTAGCTTACCATTGATTCGACAAATGCTTTTCCCTTGACTCGTTATTTCCCTGCGCAAGATCAGTTCTTCATTCGCCTCTATTCCAAGTTCAACAGCTTTTAAGACCGCTTGATGTTTGGCGTCAACTGCAAATAATCCTTCGATCTCTGCTCTTGTTTCTCCGTGACGAACAAACTCTGCAGAACCTCGTCCACCAAGTAATAAACCAATGGCATCAATAATAATGGACTTCCCTGCGCCTGTCTCTCCAGTTAGAACAGTTAGACCACTTTCAAAAGGAATGGTCAGTTCTTCAATTATGGCAAAATGCCTCACTGAAAGTTCAATTAACATCGATTCCCCACCTTATAGCATGTCTAAGAATCGAGAACTAATGAGTTCTCCATCCTTTTTATTCTTGCAGATAATCAATAAGGTATCATCTCCACAAATGGTTCCCATTAGCTCTTCCCAATCAAGATTGTCAATTAACGCTCCAATCGCGTTGGCATTTCCAGGTAAGCATTTCATGACAATCAAGTTGTCCGTACTGTCAATACTGATAAAGCTATCTGTTAGGCTGCGCTTAAGCTTTTGCAGCGGGTTAAACCGTTGATCCGCAGGTAAGCTATATTTATAGCGTCCATCCTGCATAGGTACCTTTACAAGATGCAATTCCTTTATGTCTCTTGATACCGTAGCTTGAGTTACGTTATACCCTAATCCTTTTAAATAATCAACTAAGTCTTCTTGCGTTTCAATGGCTTGATTCGCGATGACTTCCCTTATCTTAATATGTCGTTGACCTTTATTCAATAAACTCACCTTTTTCATATGATTTCCTTATCACCCATTATGATATGAAATGCCTACTAAAACAATAGCTGAACCCATTTCAACAAAAAAGAAAACAAGAACTAACATCATAAAAATAAAGCAACATGTACGATTTATGCATGAATGTAATGAAAACCAGCTGAATTTAAAAAGGGACTGATGACTCTAAATAATAGAATCATTAGTCCCCCTTTACATCATGATTGTTCTGACTCAGACCCTTTTGTATTCAGCTGTTGTGCTTGTTTCACAACATCCTGAATGGTTGAATCATTTAACTTACTTACCGTTTCGTTTTCATCTAAAGGCAATGTAAGGTGCATTAAAAACTCAATGTTTCCTTCCCCACCTGTAATGGGTGAATAATCAAGAGCACGCACGTGAAACCCTTCCTTATTCGCCATTTCACTAACGTTTAATAACACTTGCTCATGAATGGCAGGATCTCGTATGATTCCTTTTTTTCCTACTTGCTCTCGACCTGCTTCAAATTGAGGCTTAACTAGTGCCAAGACATCGCCTCCTGCACATAGAACAGTCTTCAAGGTTGGCAGGATTAGTTTTAAGGAAATAAACGAAACATCAATGCTTGCAAATTCAGGTAAGCCCTCCTGCAGGTCTTCAGGTTTTACATAGCGAAAATTCGTTCGCTCCATCACAACAACCTGCTCGTGCTGCCTAATCTTCCAAGCGAGTTGGTTGTACCCTACATCAAGCGCATAAACAAGTGATGCTCCGTTTTGCAAGGCACAATCAGTGAACCCACCAGTAGAGGCACCAATATCAAGCATGATCTTATCTCGTACGTCTACATCAAACACCTTTAACGCTTTCTCCAGCTTAAAGCCACCGCGACTGACGTACGGCATAAGCTGACCTTTTACTTCGAGAGGTGCCTCATGATCAATTTTCATTCCTGGTTTATCCAGACGCTCGGTACCAGAGTAAACCAAGCCTGCCATAACAGCACGCTTGGCTTTCTCACGTGAATCAATTAGCCCCCGGTCCACTAATAATGTATCAATTCGTTCTTTTTTCACAGGTTATGCTCTTTTCTGTTTAGCAGGAATGAACTCAACTAGTTGGCTCATCACATTCTTTGATGTTAATCCAATCTCTTCAAGTAGTTGTGGAACATCTCCATGCTCAATGTATTCATCAGGAATTCCCAGTCGTCTTACTTGGACGTGATGGTAGCCATGTTCATTAAAATGCTCAAGAACAGCACTACCGAAACCGCCTTGAAGAGCTGTTTCTTCAATCGTCATCACTGGAATTTCTTCCTCTGCTAATTTGTTTAAAAGCTCAATATCTAATGGCTTCACCGAATTCGCGTTTATAATGCGAATAGATAACCCTTCAGCTTCAAGCGCTTTTGCTGCTTCTTCGGCGACAGGAATCATCGTACCAAAAGTTAAAATACAGCCATCTGTACCTTCACGAAGGGTTTCCCATTTTCCAATCTCAACGGTTTTAAACTCTTCATCCATCGGTACCCCGTACCCATTTCCACGAGGATATCTGACAGCCACTGGACCATCATCGTATTCTAAAGCAGTATGAAGCATATTTTGTAATTCATTTTCATCCTTAGGATTTAGAATGGTCATGTTTGGTAGATGACGTAAATAAGCAATATCAAATACGCCCTGATGCGTTTCCCCATCTGCTCCTACAAGTCCTGCACGATCTATCGCAAACACAACGTTGAGGTTCTGACGACATATATCATGCACTAATTGATCGTATCCTCTTTGTAGGAATGTAGAATAAACCGCAAACACAGGCTTTAATCCTTGAGTAGCTAGTCCACCTGCCATTGTTGTTGCATGCTGCTCAGCAATTCCTACATCAAACATTCTGTCCGGAAATGCTGCACCAAATGCGTCAAGCTTTGTTCCTCCAGGCATGGCCGCTGTAATTCCCACAATACGCTCATCTGTTTTTGCTTTCTTGATGAGTGTGTTTGCAAAAACCCCGCTATAACTTGGTGGACCTGGTTTAGAAACGACTTCTCCAGATTCAATCTTGTAAGGTCCAAGGCCATGCCATGTTCCTTTTGCATCATTTTCAGCAGGCTCGTAGCCTTTTCCTTTTTTCGTCAATAGATGAATTAACACAGGACCTTTTGTTTTCTTAGCATACTTAAGGTTGTCCATTAAATCATCAAGGTCGTGCCCGTCAACTGGTCCAAGGTACGTGAAACCAAGCTCTTCAAAGAAAACACCAGGGATCATCATATACTTCATGCTATCTTTAAATTTCTCAGCAGTAGAAGCCAGCTTCCCACCGACTGCAGGGATTTTTTTAATAAAGCCCTCAATTTCATCCTTTGCACGGTTATACTTTCCGCCTGTACGCAGGCGACCAAGCACACTGTGAAGCGCTCCAACGTTTGGTGCGATGGACATTTCATTATCATTTAAAATGACAATTAAATCTGTTTGTTCATGACCTATGTGGTTAAGTGCTTCAAAGGCCATTCCACCTGTTAACGCACCATCACCAATTACCGCAATGACACTCTCGTCCGTCCCTTTGATATCTCGAGCCGTTGCCATTCCCATTGCAGCAGAAAGAGAAGTCGAACTATGTCCCGTTTCCCAAACATCATGCTCACTCTCATTTCTCTTTGGAAAACCACAGAGCCCTTTATATTTACGTAACGTCTCAAATTGTCCAGCTCTTCCAGTTAAAATCTTATGAACATAGGCTTGATGCCCTACATCCCAAATGAATTTATCCTTTGGACTATCAAATAAATAATGCATCGCAATCGTTAACTCAACGACCCCAAGGTTTGGACCTAGGTGTCCACCCGTAACTGATAACTGCTGAACTAAGAAGTCCCGGATATCCTGCGACAACTCTTGAAGTTCTTTCTTGGAATAGCCTTTAATGGCTGCCGGATGTTGAAGGTCCTCTAACCTCATATACATATTCCCCACTTTCGTCAATCTTATCGAACCGTAATCTGTATCTAATCTCATATTGTGTTCTTAGTATATCAAAAATTGAAGCGTTACCCCAAATGTAATCCTTTCGCATTGAAAATATCCAAGAAAAAAGGCGACCCAACAAAGTGGAATCGCCTGAGACCAACGTCTATTAATGATTACGATATGCGACATAATTTGTTAAATCCTCAAGTAATGAGTGATCCATCTGAACATTTCGAAGAGAAGCCAGTGCCGCTTCAAGGTGATAGGTTAATTTTTCTTTTGCTCCGTCCATTCCTAGCATGCTTGGGTACGTACCTTTGTTATTGGATACATCGCTTCCAACTGGTTTTCCAATTGTGTCCGCATCGCCCTCAATATCAAGAATGTCATCTTTAATTTGGAATAACAAACCTAACTCTCTTCCAAACTGCCTTAAGTGAAGAATATCTTCTTCCGTCGCTTCTGCAAGAATGGCACCAGAAATGAGGGATCCAATAATTAAATCACCGGTTTTGTGATGATGGATGTGCTCTAATTCTTCAATGGATAGCTCTTTATTCTCGCCCTCCATATCAGAAACCTGGCCGCCAACCATACCTTGTGCACCAGCAGCCTGTGAAATTTCACGGATAAGGGAAACAATTAATGCGGGATCTTCATCTATATTTGAAATGAGCTGAAAACTATGTGTAAGTAGCGCATCTCCTGCGAGAATCGCTGTTGCTTCTCCAAATACTTTATGGTTTGTTGGCTTACCTCGACGCAGATCATCATCATCCATCGCAGGAAGGTCATCATGAATCAATGAATATGTGTGTATCATTTCAATCGCGCAGGCTACGTCCATCCCTTTTTTGATTGGCATGCCAAATCCTCTAAGAACAGCCATTAACAGAACCGGTCTAATACGTTTTCCACCTGCTTGCAGGGAGTAGATCATCGATTTCTTTAATGAATCAGGTGTTTGCAATATATCAATTGTTTGAATAAGTTGAGCTTCAATTTCAACCTTAGATGATTCGATAAAGCGTTCTAGTTCTGCTGTCACTCCTGGTCCTCCCCACTTAAGTCAAGCTCTTCTATTTCACCATCTTCATGCAGAATTTGGTCCATTTGTTTTTCGATATGTTCAAGCTTCACATGGCATTGTTTGGATAGATCCATACCTTGTTGGAACATTTCAATGGCTTGTTCAAGAGGCACATCTCCTTGTTCAAGCTTGTCTACAACTTCTTCTAGCTGTTCCATCGCTTCTTCAAAGCTAATGGTTTCTTCTTTATTTGCCATGTGATTCACTCCTCGGTATCTTTTTTTCTTTTCCTGTTATCTGACAAAAATAAGTTCCATCCGTCACTTGTAACTCTAACACTTCATCCGGTTCTGCTTGATCAACAGATTTTATCAGTTCACCGGTAATCTGCTGGTAAGCAAGACTATAGCCACGACTCATGACTTGAAGTGGACTAAGAAGTTGCAGCTGTTGTAGGCTATTTTGGAAACGCTGTTGCTTCTTTGCCACGATTTGGTTTGTTTCTCGTTTTAACGATAGCTCATGACGAGTGAGTTTTTCCTGCATTTGTTTAATACGTTCTTTTGGATGAGCTAGAAGTACACTTTTAGCAAGCTGCTCTTGTTGTCCTTTTTTCTTTTCAACTAAACGATTCATCGATCGCTTTAGCTGATCAATCCGAGTGTCGAGCTCCTGTTCCTTTTGACGAATCAGTTGCGCTGGATACTTAAATGCGTAGGACTTTTGCAAGCGATCTAGCTGCCTTCTTTCTTGTTTCACTCTCTCCCGCATGCCAACTAACAGACGTTGCTTTTGAGTTAAGGTTCTATGTAACAAGTCGAGGCGATTCGGTACAGCGAGTTCCGCTGCGGCTGTTGGAGTTGGTGCTCTTAAGTCAGATACAAAGTCACTAATGGTGAAGTCGGTCTCGTGCCCCACTGCTGAAATAATTGGTACGTTTGCCTCAGCAATTGTGCGAACAACCTGTTCATCGTTAAAAGCCCAAAGCTCTTCAATTGAGCCTCCGCCTCGTCCTGCGATTAATACATCAAATACTCCAGCTGCATCGGCTTGCATAATCGCACGTACGATAGAGGCCGGTGCTTGATCTCCCTGCACTAAAGCCGGAAGCAATGTAATTTGTGCAATTGGATAACGTCTTTTTAACGTTGTGAGAATGTCTCGTACCGCCGCACCTGTTGGTGAAGTCACTACAGCTATTCGCTTTGGATAAATAGGAATGGGCTTTTTTCGTTCATCGGAAAATAAACCTTCCTCTTCAAGCGTTTCTTTAAGCTTCTCATATGCTAAATATAAATTACCGATTCCGTCAGGCTGCATCTCTTTTGCATAAAGCTGATACTGACCGTAGGGCTCATAGACATTCACTTCTCCCCGAATTAAGACCTTCATTCCATTCTCCGGTTTAAATGCTAAGTAGCGATTATGACCTGCAAACATGACTGCTTGAATTCGCGAATTCTCGTCCTTAACGGAAAAGTACATATGTCCACGACTGTGCTGTTTAAAATTAGAAAGTTCTCCTCGAATCCAAACGTCAGGAAGAAGCTTGTCTGTTTCGAGTAACCCTTTTATATATCGTGTTAATTCTGAAACGGAAACAATCGATTCAGACATGTCATTCCTCCTTACGAGCGATTGATAGCAGATTCAATCGTGTTTTCAAGTAGCATGGTGATGGTCATTGGGCCCACACCACCAGGAACTGGCGTTAAATGAGAAGCAACTTCTTCCACATCTGCAAAATCCACATCGCCACAAAGCTTTCCATTTTCATCACGATTCATTCCAACATCAATCACAACTGCACCTGGTTTCACATCTTCTTTTTTAATTAGCTTGGCTATTCCAACCGCAACAACAAGAATATCTGCTTGTTTTGTGATTGCATTTAAATCTGGAGTACGCGAATGACAGTACGTAACAGTCGCATGTTCATTTAACAATAACTGTCCAACTGGCTTTCCAACAATATTACTTCTGCCCACTACAACCGCATGCTTTCCTGCAATATCAACGTTTGAAGCTTTAAGCAATTCAATAATGCCGTATGGTGTACAAGGTAAAAACGTTTTTTCACCTGTCATCATCTTACCTATACTAATTGGATGAAATCCATCTACATCCTTAGTTGGACTAATGGCTTCAATTACAGCTTGTTCAGAGATTTGTTTTGGCAACGGTAATTGAACAAGAATTCCATCAATCGTCGGATCCTCGTTTAACTCACGAATGTGATTAAGTAGCTCTTCTTCTGTCGTTTCCTCAGAAAGATGTCTTAGCTCTGAATGAATCCCGGCTTTTTCGCACGAACGCTGTTTGGAACGCACATACGTTTGTGATGCTTGATTGTCCCCAACTAAGATCACTGCAAGACCTGGAACAATACCTTGTTCCGTCAGAGCTTGAACACGTTCTTTCATTTCTGCTTGTTTAGAGGCTGCTAGTTCTTTTCCATTCATTAATTCCGCTGTCATCATGATCACTCCGTTGTAGTTAATTTGCAGACAAAAGACACCCGATTAATCGGGGTGGATAAACGATAATTGATCTTACTCGTTTGATTCTCTATTCATCATATCAACTGAGTTTGATAAAACTCCATTCATAAATCGACCGGCTTCTTCTCCCCCGAATGCTTTTGACAATTCAATGGCTTCATTAAATGTTACATTCGCCGGGATATCGTCTATATATTTCATTTCGAACAGAGCCATACGTGCAATGGCTCTGTCAACATGACCAATACGCTCGATCGTATATCCTTGTAGATTACTCGAGATCCATCCGTCAAGTTCTTTTTTATGTTCTAACGTACCATGCACTAACTGATGGAAGAAATCACTAGGTTCTTCGTCATCATTTAGTACACTTTCCATCGCTAGGTCTGGTTCTGTTTTAATTACATCAATTTGGTATAGGGCTTGTGCCGCTCTTAGTCTTGCTACCCGTCGATTCATAGATATGAACTCCTTATCATTTAAAAAAATTCTAATGAACGTCTAGTATAACGCACTTTTTTGTCTGTGGAAAATCGTTTTGTCGACGTTCGTGTACTTTTCACGAAATTTGTACAAAAATAGTCTGGATACATGCTTTCCAACATGCAGCCAGACTATTTTTACACGCAGGTTAGATAACCCTATTATTCGTCTTTTGCTGGTTCTGTTGATTCAAACTGAACCCCAACAACATGGACATTAATCGCCTCAAGTTGAATTGCTGTCATCGTTAGTAACGTTTGTTTGATATTCATCTGAACAAGATTTGCAACCTCAGGAACAGAAGCTCCGTAGACAATTACAACAGAGACATCAACAATAATGCCACTTTCATCCAGATCAACTTTTACACCTTTACCATGATTCTTACGCCCTAAGCGCTCAGCAACATCAGTCGCGAAACTTCCACGCAAGGTCGCAATTCCTTCAACCTCTTGAGCTGCAATTCCTGCAATGACTTCAATGACCTCAGGAGAGATCTCGACTTTCCCTAAGCCTGACTTTTGTTCCTCTAATTCCAAAATTTGATTATCTTCCATAATGGCCTCCTCTTATTAACGTTATTGTTTTTCTTTATCGGATGGCATTACTTCATATTGCTCAATGAATTTCGTATTAAATTCCCCAGAGCGGAATACTTCATGATCAAATAATCGAAGGTGGAACGGAATGGTAGTATCCACTCCTTCAATATCAAATTCCTCAAGTGCTCGCTTCATCCGTTCAACTGCTTCACCGCGCGTTGGGGCATGAACGATTACTTTTGCAATCATTGAATCATAAAATGGTGTAATCTTATACCCTTGGTATGCAGCAGAATCAATTCGTACACCAAAACCTCCTGGAACTAGGTAACGAGTAATTAATCCTGGAGATGGCATGAAATTCTTAGAAGGATTTTCTGCATTGATTCGACATTCAATCGCAACACCTTGGAACGTCACATCTTCTTGGGAAAAGGAGAGCGGCTGACCATTCGCTACACGAATTTGTTCTTTAATTAAATCAATACCCGTAACCATTTCAGTTACTGGATGCTCAACTTGAATACGAGTATTCATCTCCATAAAGAAGAAGGTTCCATCATTATGATCATAGATAAATTCTACCGTACCTGCTCCAACATAATCAACAGCTTGCGCAGCTGCAACAGCAGCTTGCCCCATTTCGGCACGTTTTTCAGGAGTTAAGGCAGGAGATGGCGTTTCCTCTACAAGCTTCTGCAGACGACGCTGAATGGAGCAGTCACGCTCACCTAAATGGACGGTATTACCTAACGTATCAGCCATCACTTGAATTTCAACATGACGGAAATCTTCAATAAATTTCTCAAGATACACACCAGGGTTACCAAAGGCTGTGGCTGCCTCTTGTTGTGTAATATTGATACCTTTACGAAGCTCCTCTGGATTTCTGGCTACGCGGATTCCTTTTCCGCCACCACCGGCTGTTGCCTTGATAATGACTGGATAGCCAATTTCTTCAGCAATCTCAAGTCCAGCCTCTGGGCTTTCAATAATCCCATTTGAGCCTGGGACAACTGGAACACCTGCTTTTTTCATCGTTTCACGAGCCACATCTTTTGTACCCATTTGGTTAATAGCAGAAGGACTTGGTCCGATAAATGTAATATTACATGCTGCACAAATCTCAGCAAAGTCTGCGTTCTCCGCTAGGAAACCGTAACCTGGGTGAATCGCATCTGACTCAGTTAATGTGGCTACGCTCATAATATTTGTGAAGTTTAAGTAGCTTTGACCGGATGCTGTTGGCCCAATACAAAATGCTTGATCAGCAAGCTTCACATGGAGTGCATCAACATCTGCTTCAGAATAAACGGCTACCGTCTCAATTCCAAGCTCCTGGCACGCACGGATAATTCGAACAGCAATTTCTCCGCGATTGGCAATTAGTATTTTTTTTATCATCTTTAACCCAGCTCCTAGATTATTTCAGTTCCACAACAAATAGAGGTTGTCCGTACTCAACTAACTCCCCGTTTTGCGCAACAACTTCAACAATTTTGCCATTCACATCTGCTTCGATCTCGTTCATAAGCTTCATTGCTTCTACAATACAAACGATTGAATCTTTTTTCACATCATCGCCAACTCCTACATAAGGACCATCTTCTGGTGATGGTGAAGAGTAAAATGTTCCTACCATTGGAGATGTTACTGTGTGAAGGTTCTCTTTCTTCTCAGGTTGTGCTTGAGTAGTAGCCTCTTGAGGCGCTTCACTCGTTTGAGTAGCAACAGGTTGTTGTGCCTCCACTTGACGAACAGGTTCGTACGCTTGGGCCTGTACAATAGTTTCAGCCTTTACCTTCTTAAGGACAAGCTTATTCCCGTTTTGCTCGTATTCTAATTCATCAATATCCGATTGATTGACTGCTTCTATTAATTCTTTAATCTCTTGAACGTTCATAGTTATTATGTACAACTCCTTCATCATTGGTTAGCACTTGCGACAATTATAACATGGCCCCTGCACTCAAAGTAGTAAGAAAAATTGACTACATTAGACAAGTTCTTTTCCTGTTATAAAAAATCCTTCATTCATTGAATAAAGGATCAATCCGCTTATTCTTGCTCTTCGCTTACTTGTTCTGACTCTACTTGATCCTTCACTAGAGCATCTTTTTTGTATTGACGAAACACAGGGAATTCCGAAAGATTATCAGGAATCTTGCCATTTTCAAGTAGAATAATCTTTACAATATCCTTGTTTCGCGCCATATGGTATTTCTCATCATATTCATTCTCTTTAGTATACCTTTTTAAGTTCTCGTAATCTTCTTCTTGGATGGAGACTGTATAGGTATCTTCGTCTTGCTCTTCAAATTGCTCCTCAAACCCTACTTCAAATTCAACGATTTGAATATGATCGTTCTTGATATTACGAGTTTGCTCTAATACTGCCTTCGCGCCCTCGGTTAGGTCTGTCCATTCCATACTTATCGCTCCTCGTAAACAAATTGCACCTAAAGTATTATAACATGACTCTTTGATGAATGCATTAATGCATCTAATCTGCCCTAACAGTCTAACCAACTAGCCCAAGAATTAAAAGAAAACACAACTGGCGCACACCCTTTTAGTAGGTTGTACGCCAGCCTTCATCTTAACCGTTTAATTGTTTCCGCCTGTATTATGAGAAACGGAAACGTTGTTTGCTTGCCCTAGCTGCTCTTTCGCTAGAAGAATGATATCATTTGCTTCTGCTGATGTTAACTCATCTGCGTCAACCATCACCTGAACCTTTGATTCTTCACTTATGACAAGCACATTCTCATACCCCTTTGTTTTTAAAAGGGATTCAAGTGTCTCCTCATTTTGAGTTAGGTTCATAATTTCCATGCTCTTGTCACGTGCTTCTACTTTTTCTTCAGCTGTTGCATCTGGAGCAGCTGATGTTTCCATGTATTGCTCTGCAAGTTTTGCACGAGATTCAACAACTTGCATGCGGGCTTCTGTAAAATAATTAGCAACATTATCTTCACCTGTTACCTCAAGAATCCCTTCCACTTCTCCATCTTGAGTGACCTGCACTTCAATTTGGTTTTCGCCATCACTTGCTGCGTTTTCTTCAGTAGCGGGTTCGTCGTCCGTTAGAGCTAAATTTGTATTACCTGAAGAGACATAGTAAACGGAAAGAACAATTATTAAACTTAACATCGTTAAAAGCCATACTGTCTGTTTTTTTAGTGCCATTTTTATTCCTCCTTAGATTTCTTAGGCATAACTGAAATACGATGGGCAGGCACATCCAGTACTCTACTTACCGCTTCAACCACCCAAGCTTTAACTTGTACATTTTCTACTCCCTCGGCTACTACAAGCACACCTTTAATGTTCGGTTTCTCTGTCTGAATGAGTAACGGTTCCTCTTTGTCTCCGTTACGAATAATGACTGTTTGTTCGTCAATGGTTTGATCGGTAACCTCTCGCGTTCCACCTTCACGGTCTGTTTCACTTGTTTGCTGATTTTTAGAACTCGAATTCTTCTCGTAAATTTGCTTTTCCGTTTCAGCTAGATTAATCATGACTGACACTTCACTTAATCCAACAATCTCTTCCAACGTTTCTCTCAGCTGATTCTCGTAGCGGTCCTCATAATCCGTCATGCTGACAGGCTCTGCTGAATCTTGTTTAAAGACTTCCACATCCCCTTTTTCACCCTCGTCATCCTTGGATTGAAAAGTAGGCACAACGGATTGACTTTGTTCTGGTGGTGATCCCTGAAACACTTGGTTTGCAACCATTAATAGGATCCCAACAATACCTAAAACTAAGATGTATCGATAATTTTTCTTTTTGCCTTGCTCCTGGCCTCCAAGTTTCTTTAACCACCCGAAGCCTTTAGGATTCTCTTCACCCATCGACCTGTTCTCCTCCTTCCAAGTAAAGCATGATCTTACTTTCTGGAATCTCCCAGCTTTCTGCGAGATATTTTTTTACCGGAAGTAGGTCGACAGTTTCTTCTTCACTTGGTTGCTTAGAGAGGTCAACTCGGACCGTTTGAATTTCACGTGTAGTCGTTTGCTCTTCAGCTTGCTCCTCTGACTCTCGAACAACTGCATGTACCTCTACTGCCTCCTCATCTTCCTGACCTCCCTGTTCCGTTTCTTGCAACACTTCTACACTTGTAAATTCGAGTGAATAGGTGTCTCTCATTGTTTCTTCTGCTTGTTCTACTAGTTGGTCAGCCACCTGTTCAGAAATATATGCAGCTCGTACCTCTTCTAACCCACTTTTCTGCAAATTTATTTGACTTTCTATTGAATTTGTTTCGTAAGGGTCACTTGCTTGGAGATTTCGCACCCAATCATCTGCATCCATTGTGAATAATGAAAGAACTGGTTTCAGCATGGCAATTAGGATTAATAAACTAATAACCATCTTGACGTACCCTCTCATTGATGAATTTGGCAGGAGCATCTCAAGGATAATTGCAAGCATGATTAATAATACGAGACCTGTAATCCAACCTGTCAGCATTCCCAAACCATCACACCCCTAACGCATCATAAACGAAAGATTACTTGCTGCTACCATTAAAGTAACAGCTAAGAAGAACATCAAACTAACAAGCGCCAGTGCAGCAAATACATACATCACTGCTTTTCCAATAATTGATAGACACTCAATAATCGGCCCCCCACCTAGTGGTTGCAAAATAGCGGCTGATAGATTAAAAATAATTCCTAGTGATAGTACTTTTAGTAGCGGAAATACACAGATCATGAACAAAATCCCGAGTCCTGTTACTCCTACTGTATTTTTTAAAAGAATGGAAGCACTCATCACCGTATCTGTAGCATCGGTAAACATCTTTCCTACAACCGGTATAAAGTTCCCCGCTATAAACTTTGCGGTGCGAATAGTCAATCCATCGGTTGCCGCAGTTGAAGCTCCTTGAACGGAGATGACTCCTAAAAATACTGTCATGAAAATCCCTAACAAGCCGACAGCAATATTACGAAAAAAGTCAGCAAGCTTTGAAACCTTGTACTGATCACTCAGTGTACTTACCATGCCAAGTACAGCTGAGAAAAAAAGTAAGGGAAGTACAAACTGATTTACCAGGATTCCACTCGTATTTACAAGAAAAATGATGAGCGGATGGAACAGTGCGGACGATGCAATGCTTCCAATTGAAGCCATAAGAGCTAACAGTAACGGGAGCAACGCAATCATAAAATGAATCATGCTGTTTATCGCATCCGTTGCATATGTGATCGCTACATGAAAGCTATTAATCGCTAAAATCATGAGTACAAGATATGTGACTGCGTATGCTGCTTTGCTTACATTTTGACTCTCAAAGGCATTTTGAATGGTTTGCATGATTTGGCTAAACAGCGTAAGTAAGATCAACATGCCAAGTAGCTTACTGTTTACAATCAGCTCGTGAAGCAAAAACTTTACAAGCCCCATTCCCCACTCTTTAATTTGAAACTGCTTCTCTCCAGTTATAAATTCTCTAAACGAACCCTTTTGACTTTCAGGCAGAAACCCACCGTATTCCGTGGAGACCTGCTCCCAATATCGCTGAATTTCATCTAGTTGAAGTCGTTCAATTTGTCGATCAATAAATGTTGGATCTTCTGAAAGGCTCTCTTCATCTGTCGGTTTCATTTCATCTACAGCTTGTACCACACTCGGATTAAAGAAAAAGAGAATGGCCATCACGACAAGTAGGATTAAACGACGCAAGTGCTACTCTCCTCCCCTCACCTAACCTGGTAGCAACGATAAAATCATTTCAATAACTGCTTTAATGATAGGAATGGCTAACACGAGGATTAAAATCTTCCCAGCAAGCTCTATCTTTGAAGCCATGGATGCTTGTCCGGCGTCCTTGGCAATCTGAGCACCAAACTCCGCAATATAGGCGATACCAATAATCTTTAGGATGGTTTGCAAATACATGATGTGAACATTCGCATCTTTTGCGATTCCTTCAAGTAGATGAATAATTTTAACTAATTCATCTACAACAAATAAGAAGATCATGACACCTGCAAACAAGGTTATTAAAAATGCAAAAATCGGTTTTTGTTCACGAACAACAAGCGCTAAAAACGTTGCGATCAGACCGATTCCAACAATTTGAATGATGTCCATCGCAACGCTCACCTCTATCCTTGAAAGAGGAATACACCTCTAATTTTTTGAAACAAGTCATCAACAATGGTGGCTACCATATATAACACAACAACAAACCCGATTAATGTAACCCAGTGAGCCCAATCTTCTTTTCCCATTTGCTTGAGTACCGTGTGAATCATTGCCACAACGATCCCTATCCCTGCAATTTGGAAAATGGTATTTACGTCATAAGCCAACTGTCATCCCTCCTTTTTTCTACTAAATCATCAGAATGACAATTAGCAGACCGAATAGAAAGCCTAGGCTTTTCACCATTTTTTCGTAACGAATCTGATTGTCTCTCGCTTCAGCCTCTTCTCGTTCAAGGTGTACCATAGTTAATTTAATTTGTTTTTGTTGTTGATCCCGGTCATGCTGTCCAAGTGTCTGGCCAAATTGACGTAAGATTTCTCGTTCGCTCTTTAATAAGCTTGTGAGTGACCATGTTTCCTCTAAACTTTGCTCCCATGCCACATGAGCCGACTCTCCCTTTAATTCAAGCTTAAGGGCGAAGCGTTCAAATAAAAGATTTACTGGGTGGCCCAGCTGCTTTGACAGTCTGACACTTGCCTCAGCGAGTGGCGTTAGACCATAAACCATCTCCGCTTCAAGTGCCTGAATGCCAACTTTTAACTGTCTTAGCTGTTTTGGCCTATTACTAATTCGTTTCGCTAGCTCAAAACCAATCCATGTACATGTGATGATGATGAGGATCGCTCCTAGCCATTTCATAATCCTTTAACCGTTCGCATGTGATTCAAGCTTTTTACTCTTCGGATTTGACCTGGGTTTTTACCGCGAGTAAGTTCCACACACTTATCAAATGCTTTCTCTGCAAATAACGCTCGCAAGGCGGGTCTAGAAGCGACTTCTTCCAGAGATGACCCATGCGCAGTAGAGATTACTCTCACTCCGGCATGAATCGCTTCTTGCAAGGCCAAACAATCTTCAGGTCGACCAATTTCATCAACAATTAAGACGTCCGGACTCATGGAGCGAATCATCATCATCATTCCTTCAGCCTTTGGACACCCATCTAAGACATCTACTCTGCGACCAAGCTGATGCTGCGGTACTCCTTTGATGCTCGCCGCAATCTCAGAGCGTTCATCTACAATGCCGATTTTTAATGGACGAATACCTGCAGACGCAACACCCGTACTAATGATGCGGGCTAAATCTCTAAGTAGCGTAGTTTTACCGCTTTGTGGCGGACCAATAAGTAAGCTATTTTTCCATCCACCTTCGTACAGAGTGGAGACAAGCGAATCCGCAGCGCCAATTGTTTGTCTCGCAACCCGAATATTAAATGAGCTGATATCTCTAATCGTTTTTACTTCACCTTTTTCCAGCGTCACCTTGCCTGCGAGCCCTACTCGATGTCCACCTTTAATGGTAATAAATCCTCGCTTTAACTCTTCTTCAAAGGCATACATGGAGTACTGACTTAACTGATTTAAGATAAATTGCGCATCACTCGGCTGCACAATCCATTCCCCTTCGCCATCTACACTCGGGTACATTGGAGTCCCCTGTGAGATTACTTCGAGTGGTCTATGAACACGTATCCGAATCTCCTCCACGCCCTCAATCATGACACTCGGTAGCTTCGTTAAACGCGCGCGAATGGCCGGTGGTAACACAGCTAAAATCTCTTCCATTCTGACTCCTCCTACATTTTTGCACCAATTAAAATGCAAGCAGCTCCGGTACCAATTAACATAAATTTGGGTATGGAAAGCTTGTCTGATAAACCAACTAGTCCAATAACGATGGATAATATAAAAATAGTTGGCCCAATCAAGGCGAGAATGCCATTTAAAAAGATTGCTTTCTCTACACTATTAAATCGAAGGATGAGCCCTGCTACGGTGATCTCGATTAATCCTGAAAGTACTCTTAGAAGGACCATAACGAGCAGGGTCCATTCAACAGCAACAAACCATTTCAACATACATCCCTCCAGAATCCACGTTCTTTAAAAAGGTATGCAGGGGTGGACGAGTTCAGAACAGGATCTCTAACCAGTTAAGACAGACTTCTAAGCTCGACTTCCTTTTGCTATACTTAGAGCGAGACAAAACGGATCAAGAGTAGAAAACGGAAAAGGGGAACAAACATGAGTAAAGTAGAGAGGAATATTGTTCTCATCGGATTTATGGGGGCAGGAAAAACAACGGTAGGAAAAGAGCTATCACGAATTCTAGGTTTGCGCTTTGTGGATTTAGATCAAGCGATTGAAGAGGAAGCCAACCAAACCATCCAGACGATTTTTAAGACGGAAGGAGAATCAGGCTTTCGCAAACGGGAGCGTTCGCTTTTTCATAAGCTTTCAAAGCAATCTGATATCATCTTTTCACTTGGCGGTGGCGCGTTCCTACAAGAGGAGATTCAGGCCGCTTGTTTGAATGACAGTTTAGTCATCTTCCTTGATATCGACTTCTCTATATGGTCTGAGCGCATTCCTTTGTTACAAAAGGATCGTCCGCTGCTTCAGCAAAAATCACTTGAAGAGATGAAGGAACTATACACCTCGAGAAAACAATCGTATTCTAAAGCTCACCTCATCATTCAAACAGGTCGATTAACACCTCCGCAAACGGCCGAAAAAATAGCAAAAACCATCCATCATGCGAAAGCATAAAGGATGGTTTTCTTTAATTCGTATATGTTTGTATCTCTTTAATGAGCTCAAGAGGAGCTTGGCCAGGAGCAGAAGCCTGATGACCAACGGCAAAAGTCATGACAGAACCAAATTGATCCCCGACTAAACGAGTTGAAATTCCCAAACTACCCATAGCAATGGTTATAACAGGAACAGAAAGCGCATTTGATGCATCATTCGTCAACGTCAGTAAGGAGAGTACGTCTTCTCTTGTATGAGGCATCACAGCTACCTTTACAAGATCAGCTCCAAGCGTTTCTCCTTTTTGAAGAAATGCAAGCATCTCTTCACGCGTAGGCGTTTTTTCAAAATCATGTGTAGAGCCGATCCACTTAATGTCAAGGTCTTTGCAAAGTGCTTTTAAGTCATCATCCTCCGCAAAAGGAGAGGCAACCTCAAAATCAATCATGTGAATCAATTTCGTTTTAAGAACATGTTGGATTAAATCTTTTTGTTCTGCCGTCGTTAATGAGATGGGTTCCCCACCCTCTTGCTCAGATCGGATCGTAAACAGTAAAGGAGTCTCTCCAATATGCTCGCATACTATTGTCAAGACGTTTAATACTGCTTGTGTGTTATCAAGCTGGTTATAAAAATCTGCTCTCCACTCAATGACATCCGGCTTTTTTGATTGGATGAGTTTCACCTCATCTACTAGTTCAGCTTCCGTTGCACCAATCAATGAGCAACAAACCGCAGCCTTATGCCCCTCACCAAAAGTGACTTGCTTCACTCTCACTTTACCCGCACACAATTTAACACACCTCTTTCATCATTTGCTTAAAAACCGAACGAAAGGCGGCGATCCGTTTCTCGTGATCGCACGCCTTCCTGTTCTTCATCCACTTCTCATGGATTCGTTTATATTTTACGCTCTTGACATATAAGACGTATTTCTCGTATCAATCAGAAGACGGTCGCCTTGGTTTACGAAGAATGGCACCTGAACGGTAATACCTGTTTCAAGAGTAGCTGGTTTTGTACCACCAGAAGCTGTGTCACCTTTAATACCAGGCTCCGTTTCAACAACTTCAAGTTCTACTGTATTTGGAACCTCTACGCCTAACGTCTCAGCCTGATAGCTGATGACTTGAACGTCCATATTCTCTTTAAGGAATTTCAGTTCATGTTCAATTTGATTAGTTTGTAATTCAAGTTGCTCATACGATTCTGTATCCATGAATGTGTGCGTATCTCCACTTGCATAAAGATATTGCATACGTCTGTTTTCAATGTGTGCTTTTTCAACTTTTTCACCAGCACGAAATGTTTTTTCTTGGATGTTACCATTTCGAAGATTACGAAGCTTAGAGCGAACAAAGGCTGCGCCTTTTCCTGGCTTAACATGTTGGAAATCCAATACCTGCCAAAGACCATTATCCACTACAATCGTTAATCCTGTTTTAAAATCATTTACTGAAATCATGTTTTGTCCTCCGTATTCCCTGCATAGTTTGCGGAATGTTTCCATCCATTACTATACCACAGCTTTGTGGCAAGGTGGATATGTATTACATCTGATTATTCTCCGACGTGAATTAATTCCTTTGGAGATGAAGTAAACGAACGATTTCCGTCAGTTGTGATCAAGATATCATCCTCGATTCTTGTTCCACCTACACCTTGAATATAGATGCCCGGCTCAACAGTTACCACCATGCCTGGTTTAAGAATTGTGTCTGATTTAAAAGATAATCCTGGCGCTTCATGAACCTCCATACCTAAACCGTGACCCGTAGAGTGACCAAAGTACTCTCCGTAGCCTTTTTCTGTAATATAATCACGTGTTAGCGCATCGGCTTGTTTGCCCGTTATTCCAGCCTTAATTCCGTTCATCCCACGAAGTTGCGCTTCAAGCACGGTTTGGTAAATCGTCGTCAGCTCTTCGTTCACCTCTCCGACGGCAAGTGTACGCGTAATATCTGAGCAGTACCCATTATAGTACGCACCATAATCTAACGTCACCAGCTCACCGGATTCAATTAATTTTCCACTTGCTACACCGTGGGGAAGTGCAGAACGATAGCCCGAAGCAACAATCGTATCGAAGGATGAGCTTTGTGCGCCTTGCTTACGCATAAAAAATTCAAGCTCATTTGATACTTCAATTTCCGTTAAGCCCGGACGAATAAACGTGGTAATGTGCTTAAAGGCCGCATCAGCAATATCTGCTGCATCTTGGATTAACTGAATTTCACTCTCATCTTTAATCATGCGAACACCTTCTACTAAACCACTTACAGGCACAAACTCAATGGAATCAACCGCAGCTTGCAATTGCTGATGTTGTTCATATGTAACATAGCTCTGTTCAAAACCTAATTTGTTAATCTTAAGTTTCGATGCTTGTTTTGCCACTTCCTCAAGAATGGCAGCTTTATGTTGGACAATGGTAAACCCTTTCGCTTGATCCTTCGCTTGCTCAACATATCTAAAATCTGTGATAAACAGTGCTTCCGTTCCTGTTAATAAAAGAACTCCTGCACTCCCTGTAAACCCCGAAACATACCTGCGATTATACGGGCTCATAATCAGTAGTCCGTCAATTCCATGATCACCAAACTCACTACGTATCGCTTCTAATCTGCTCATTATTCCACGCTCCTTCTTAAATGTATCCACAAGGTTAGTATCCATACCTAGTGTACCATACACTTTAAGAAGACTTGCAGTAAAACGTTTTCTTACTGTCTCTGGTGCTGCTGTTGATATTCATAGGAGATAGAGTACCCAATAAATAATCCATAGAGAATAAACAGACTAAACGATGTGACGAGTGAGTGAATGCCCATTTGTTGTACACTTTTTAACCCAGGTATAAATGGATTACAAATATAAAAAACGATCACCCATAATAAGGCTCCGAATCCTACACCTGCCCACATGGTATTCACTTTCTGGAGCAGCCACTTATAAATAAATGCAATAAGAATGGAAACAACAGCAATCACAGCCACACCTACACTTTGACCCAGATAGGTTGTTTTCCAATCTCCTAAGGCCCATGGCATGAGTATGAGCGCTGGTCCAAAGGTCATAAAATGAAAATAGAAACTGAAAAGCCCTAGAAGAGAGCTGAGTAACCCACCAAAAAAACCAATTAAAATGACTTTAGTATGAAATTTCATTGGCTGCTCTGTTTTATTTTGTTCGAATGCTTGATCCATAAAATCACCTCATTTCAGTATATCCCTAACCTAATAAATTTCATTCAGCTAGATCGGATTGAGTACCTCAATGATTTGTAATAGAGGAATTGTTTTGTTTCATGTAGAATAGTGAATATACAACACAGAAGAATAGGTTGGTGACTTATGGAAAAGTCTTCAAAACCAGCATATGGCGGTCAAGCCATTGTTGAGGGAGTTATGTTTGGAGGAAAGCATACCACAGTCTCCATGATCAGACGTAAAGATGGAAGCTTGGATTCCTTTGAAGTTGAACGACACTCTCCCGCTTGGGTAACAAAAGCAAAAAAAATTCCCTTTGTTAGAGGAATTGCGGGAATTATTGAGGCAAGTATAAACGGATCTAAGCATTTGAATTTTTCTTCAGATCGCTATGATGTTGATCCTTCAGAGGATGACTCAATTAAACCGACCGAAAAGTCTTCAAAATTAAATTTAATTCTCGGAGTAGCAGCGGTTGCTGTTTTATCCTTCCTGTTTAGTAAATTAGTATTTACACTCGTTCCTGCATTTCTAGCGAATTTATTCACACCCATTCTCCCCGGGCACGTTGCACAGAACTTACTTGAGGGTGGATTTAAATTAATTTTATTACTTGGATATCTCTACTTGTTATCATTTACCCCTTTAATCCGTCGCGTGTTTCAATACCACGGGGCCGAGCATAAGGTAATCAACGCATATGAAGCGGGTCAACCACTAACCGTACAATCGGTACAGGCGAGCTCAAGATTACATTACCGTTGTGGCAGTAGCTTTATTTTGTTTACAGTAATCGTTGGGGTAGGATTATATTTATTTCTTCCATTCGATTCTTTAATGGAGCGAATTCTGCAACGTATTGTTTTAATACCAGTTGTGTTGGGAATCTCTTATGAAGTCTTACAGCTAACAAACCGATTCAGAGACATTCCAGTTCTTAAATGGTTAGGGTATCCCGGTCTTGCTCTTCAATTACTAACAACCAAAGAACCAAATGACGAACAAACCGAAGTAGCCATTGCATCATTTAATGAGATGCTCACACGGGAGCAATCTTACACTAGTTCTGCAAAAGCAGACATCGTATAGCTAGATGACATCATGGAGGTGAGTAGAATGCGCAAATTCTTTAACGTGGCCTTCCCATTTATCATTGTATTAGCTGTTATTGGGTTTGTTTTTACCGTCATTAATAACCCGATGCAAATTGTGCAATCGATTCTACTGATTGCTGGTTTTATTGCCTTATTCTACTTTGGCTATCGTTTTTACCTATCAAGAAAATATGGGATGCCGTTTCTTCGCTCTGGTTCTAAGGAGGGTCCCACTAGAGCTCAGCTTAAGAAGGCTAAACGGACCAGCACTGTTCGTTCTGCAGGTCCAACAAACCAAACAAAAGTGAAACCAAATAGTACACCTCAAATGAAACGGAACCAAAAACCATTTAAGAAAACACCTAAACGAAGATCCGGACCAAACTTAACGGTTATTGAGGGCAAAAAAAATAAAGCGAAACCTAAGAAAAAGAATCGTGCTTCCTTTTAGCACGATTCTTTTTTATGTTTAAAATGACCATCTACTTAAGAATTTGGTTGTTTTTGCTTCACCCAGCTTAATAAGTTCCTCTTTTTCAACGGGTGTTAAATCAAAATCAGTAGCTTTAACATCAGTTACAGGAATAAAGATCACATTCTGTGCATCCTCTTCTTCAATATGCCTGGCATCATGAGCAGCTGTCATTGTATCAAATACAGCCTTATAAAGGTCAATTGCATTTTTGATACGATGTGGAGGCTGGTCTTCAATTTTAGGTTTAAGCTGCAATCCGATGACAGGACGCCTCCACGTATTTTTCTCACCATCACGAAATAACCAAATTGGAAAGTTACTTAATAAACCACCATCGACAATATATGAATAGTGCCCAGAGCGATCGTATAATTTAACAGGCTCAAAGAAATATGGAATGCTACAGCTCATCCGAATCGCCTTAGCCACAGAAAACGATTCCGCTCTTATGCCATACTTATCAAGATCATCTGGCAGAACAACCATTTGCCCTCTTGAAAGGTCTGACACCACAACACGTAATGATTGCTCAGGTAAGTCCCCAAATGTAACGATGCCTTTTGCTTTTAATAATTCACGGATCCACGCCTCAAGTGCATCACCTTTATACAATCCTAGCTTCATATAGACATTAATCCATTTTAGAACTGTAAATGGCAGGAAGGATATTCGATCATCCTTAAATGAATCGATATCAATCTGATCAAGAATCGTCATCATTTCCTCACTTGTGTAGCCTGCTTTTACCAACGCTGCAACAATTGAGCCTGCACTTGTTCCGGCTACGCGCTCAAATTCATAGCCTCTTTCCTCGAGCACCTTTAACGAACCTAGAAAGGCAAACGCTTTAACTCCCCCACCAGCAAAGACCGCATCAATTTTCAAGTGGAATCTCCTCCTATACCCATCGTATGTATGCGACGAGCCTCGTATGAATGTAGGCTACAAACCGATTGAACGCAAAAACAGCACCAAAAAGTGTAGACTTTTTGATGCTGTTTCTTAGCTTTGATCGGTTTCTTCTTCATTTTTCCGTTGTACTTCACGTAGCTCGGTAATACGTTCTTCCTTTTCCGTAAAAAATTGCACGACATCACCAATCCGATCAATGGCATCCCAGCTAATATGATGCTCAATTCCCTCTACGTCTTGATAGATGTGCTCTTTGTCAACGCCAATGATCGTCATAAATTCCTCTAACAATTCATGGCGATACACAAGTCTTTTCCCAATTTTGTTACCTTTTGCAGTTAAAATTAAACCTCTATAACGCTCATAGACAAGGTATTCACTTTTATCTAGCTTTTGGACCATTTTTGTGACGGAAGAAGGATGCACCTCAAGCGCCTCAGCAATATCCGATACTCTGGCATAGCCTTTCTCTTCAATCAACATATAAATTCGCTCCAGATAATCTTCCATGCTTGGTGTAGGCATAGGGTCCCCTCCAATTTATCAACGCACAGATACAACACACGCATCCGAACTTATAGTAAAACCACCATCTATTTTACTATACTTGGGGGTAAATAAACAGTACAAATCGAGATCAACTTACTTCTTACGTGAAGTATTCTAATTTTGCTTCAGGAAAATACTTATCAATGTATGTTTGTATGGTGTCTTTCAGCTGACCCGCCTCATCATCCTTATACACATACTTCGTACGACCATATTTTCCCCATTTTACTTTACGGTCTTCTTCATTCATCTCAAGCTTTGACTTCGGATAACGTTTTTGAATAATTCGTTTTGCCGTTTTAGTGAAACGATGCTGGATAAGCTCAAACGTAACATCCTTCTTCGCATAAGTCGGAAGAATGGACTCTAAACGCTCAAACAGTTCCAGATATCCCTTCTCCCAGCCTTCGTACCAAACGATCGGTGCGACGATAAAACCGATTGGGTAATCAGCTTTAGCTACTTTCTGAGCCGCTTCAATTCGTTCAAGGAATGATGAAGTACCAGGTTCAAAGTGCTTAATCACGTGATCAGAATTTACACTAAAGCGGAAGCGTGTGTTTCCGTTGTGCTTTGCATCAAGCAAATGGTCCACGTGATGATACTTCGTCACGAAGCGTAAGCGGCCCCATTCCGTCTGACCGATGTGTTCAATCGTTTTCTTTAAAGAGTGAGTGAGATGATCAAGCCCTACAATGTCTGATGTACACGCCGCTTCAAACCGTGTAGGCTCTGGCGCCCGCTCCATCATATACTTGTCCGCTGCATCAAAAATCTCATCAAGGTTCACATACGTACGAATATATGGTTTATCTCCAAGTGTTGTTTGTAGATAGCAGTAGTGACAGTGCCCCATGCAACCCGTTGCAAGTGGGATTGCATATTCAGCTGAAGGTTTTGATGTATCAAATTTCAACGTTTTACGAACTCCAATAACGAGCGTTGATTTGGCATTACGATATTTTTGTAAATCATTTTTTCCTGGTATATTTCGTACTTGGTTATGGGACGTTGTTTCTCTAATCTCAACGCCTTCCTTTTCAAATTTTTCTTTTAACTGACGACCTAATGGATACTCAAGAGCACCTGGCTCAATGTAAACCAGTTGGGGATAAAAAGCTTTCATGTTTGCACATCCTTTCGTACCTTTAGGGTGCGCATGAATGAACCAAATGTTTGTGTAAGGTTCTGGTAATTTCACAATATGTCTTTTCATTTTGGAAAACAAAGCGTAAAATGATTGACAATTTTTTTGGATCGTGTTCAGATTGTATGGAATTACTAAGTACAATTGCGGAGGTCAAGCAGATGAATTATGTAGTAGATCATATGAAAATTGTGCCCGAAAGCGAGTCTAGACTCTCGTTTAACGATCGCTCTTATCACTTTGGAGACGGTGTCTATGAAGTTGTTCGGATTTATGATCAAACCCCATTCCAATTAGATGAGCACTGGGACCGACTGTTCCAAAGTGCAAAGAAACTTGATATGAACGTGTCATTTACAGCTGAAGAACTAACCACATTAACATATGACCTTATTAAAGCAAACCAGGTGATTGATGGTGCACTGTATATTCAAGTCTCACGCGGTGCCACTCCGAGAAATCATCTGTATTCACGTGAGGAAACACCTGTTGTTACTGGCTTCACAATGAATGCACCTGCATCAAAACAAGAAGAAGGAATTTCAGCTTGGGTCACTGATGACATGCGCTGGCTGCGTTGTGATATCAAAACAGTGAATTTACTCGGAAATGTGATGGCAAAACGCGAAGCTGCTGATGCCGATTGCCAAGAAGCCATTTTACACCGCGAAGGGACTGTTACTGAAGGCTCTTCCTCAAACTTATTTTTAGTCAACAATGGCACGTTATACACGCATCCTGCAACCAATCTTATTTTAAATGGGATTACACGTCAGCTTGTCATCCAACTAGCCAAGCATGCAGGATACTCAGTAATGGAGGAACCTTTTCCAAAGGATGTTTTGGACCATGCCGAAGAAGCCTTTATTACGAGTACAACAAGCGAAGTGACGCCTATTACTGAGTTCAAGGGACAGATCACGGCCACGATACCAGTCGGCCCTGTTACGAGGCATTTACAAACGTTATTCAAAGAAGCCATTCGGAAAGAACAAAATCTCGCTCGTAAAGAAGCATCTGAAACAGCTGAATAATCAATAGAAAAGTACTGCCTGCGACATAACTAAAAATCAATTTGAAAAGGCGAATGATTCGATTGGAGAATCATTCGCCTTTCGTGATTTTATTTGAACAAGCGGAAGGAGAACCCGAGACTCCTGCGGAAAAACACGTGTCTGAAGACTCAGCAGTGGTGTTCTTCCACGGATGAGGCTGAAGCCGTGTCCGCGGAAAGCGAGGGATTCTCCTGTAGCGGATTATTTGCTATATTCGTGTTTGACTCGCAATATTAATGTTATGTCCCGCCCTCTCATTCGAACCATAATCTTACGTCTTCCCATTCAGCTTCCTTAGCACAACGTATTCAATAACCCTCATAGGTAACAAGGCTTTCAGTATAATAATCAGCTTTGTGCTTTCACCGATTGGGTACCTGAGCTTTGGTCGCTTTACTTTAGAGATCGCAACAATTTTTTTTACTACACTGATAGGGTCGTTTGAGGAGGTAGCCGAATGAGTGGCTTGCGCAACTAATGTCTGAGTAATCACTTTATAGTCTTCATCATCAGAGAACTGCGCTTCCTCCAACCCCTTTTCCCAAATACTTGTTCGGTAAGGTCCAGGCTCCACTAAGCTAACATACACTCCGAAAGGCAGCATCTCAAAACGCAAGGATTCACTAAAGCCTTCTAGCGCAAACTTTGAAGCGGAGTACGGACCCAGCGCAGGAAATCCGAATCTCCCACTAATACTACTTAGCATAATGATCCGTCCCTGCCTTCGCTTTCTCATGTCTGGCAAGAATGCCTTTGTCACCGCAATCGCTCCAAGTACATTTGTGTCAAATTGATGTTTCCACTTTTCCATTGCCACACCTTCAGTAGGACCGCCTTGACAATAGCCTGCATTGTTAATAAGAATCTGGACGTTTATCCCATCGGAATGTAGCTGTCCCTTAAGCATCTTGAGTTCTGTAGCATTTGTTACATCTAGTTTTTTAACGATGATTTGCTTGGCAACATTGCGTTTTTGAGCTTCTTCCACCAATAACGTGGCCTTTGCAGTATCACGCATTGTTGCAACCACATTCCACCCTTTTTCTGCAAACGCAATCGCTAAAAGCAGCCCAAATCCACTGCTTGCTCCTGTAATGAGCACACAGTCTTTTTTCATTTCGAAACTTGCTCCACATGATATGTTGCTTGATCTACCTCTTTTAAGAAAGTACATGTCTCCCCAAGCGAAAAAAGAATGAGCTCGTGCATGGCTCTAGTACAGACCGTATAGAACAATGTCCGTTCGTGTTCGTTTGCGTAGACTTGATCGGATGCATCATGTACAATAACCGCGTCAAATTCAATGCCTTTTGAAAGATAAGAAGGAACTACATGAATACCTTGCTCAAATTCATAAGAGTCTTTCGTAAGTAATTTCAATGAGATTCGTTCATTCATATTTCTGTATATCTTTTTACTTTCCTCTGCTGTTTTTGTAATGATCGCAATCGATTGATGACCATGTTCTTTAAGTCGTTCAATTTCCTGAATGATGCCTTCTAATTGCTCTTCTGGAGCGGAAACAACCTTTACTTCCGGCTTCTGCCCTTGACGATTAAACGGTTCAATCAAGTCACCTTTAGGGATCATTTGTTTAGTGAATTCAACAATCTCACTAGTGGACCGGTAGCTTTTTGTTAAATGCATGACATGATGCCCTCTACCAGTATGGAGACTCTCGTCAAGCATTGTTAGCTGATGCTGAGACTGTGCATAAACAGCTTGATTAATATCTCCTAGAATGGTCATTTGCGCCGTCGGATAAATCAATTTTAAATACTCAAATTGAAACGGGGAATAATCCTGCGCCTCATCAATAAACACATGCTGAATGGCATGGTTTGATTTACTTCCTGCGAGCTGATCCTTCACATACAAGTATGGTGTAACATCCTCAAAGCGTAACAATCGATTGTTTAGATTCGTAAGTGTTTGAATACAAATACGTTCCCAATCATCGGGCGTATCCTCATGAGCTTGCTTAAAGAGATTAACGAACATTCGATCCACATGAACAAAGGCCATTTTTTTAACTGCGTTCTTTAACGGTTTAAATTGCTTCGCTACAATCTTCTTCGCCAGTTGTTTGCGTTCAAACTTCGCTTCATCAAAATCTCCATCTTGATCCTCATATTCTTGTTGAAATTCTTTTCGCACTTCTTGGAAAGCTTCTGCTCCAAGTAATTCAATTTCATCTTCTACCCAACCATTTTTACGCTCCAATACTTCAAGACGCGTTAATTTAATTAAAAGCCATTCTGCTGTTAATTTCATTCGATTAGCCATTGAGATTGATTGATCTAATGAATAGAAGTAGGCACTAATACGCGAAGCATCGATTAACACTTCCCCGCGAAAACGAACTTGTTTAAATTGCATGCCTTGTTTCGATAGTCGGGATAGGTATCGATCAATTAACGCTTTAAATACCAGGCTAGATTTATAACGGATACTTGAAACCCTTTGATCGTATTCTGATTCATCAGTTAGCGTTAATAAGTTCTCCGTTTGCGTAAATGCATCCTCTACCTCAAATGACTTGCCAATACGCTTTTGAACATATTGCTGGAAAGTGGTTTGCTCAATATTCTCCTCACCAAGCTCCGGTAATACCTTTGAAACGTAGCTGTTAAATAACGGATTTGGTGAGAAAAGCATCATTTGGTTCGCTTGCAGACTATCCATATGACGATAGAGGAGGTATGCCGCCCTTTGCAAGGCCGCAGATGTTTTTCCACTTCCAGCTGCTCCCTGTACAACGAGATAACGACTAGATTCATCACGAATAAGTCGATTTTGTTCAAGCTGAATCGTTGCGACGATACTTTTCATTTGCGGGTTCGCTTCATTTCCTAACACTTCTTTAAGTAGATCATCCCCAATCGTTAAACCAGTATCAAACATACTTACAATCGTTCCGTTCTGGATAAGGAATTGACGCTTTTTAGTCATTTCTCCTTCTGTTGTTCCCTCTGGCGACGTGTAAAAAGCTTCTCCTGGTGCAAAATCATAATAAAGACTAGAGATAGGCGCTCTCCAATCATGGATCAAAAAGTTTTGTTTCTCTTCATCCAATAAGGAAGCTACTCCTAAATAGATCGGAATCGAATCATCCTGACCCTCTTCTTTAAAGTCAATGCGTCCGAAATAAGGTGAACTCTGGATCTTTTCTAACCTCCGGATCGTTTGATCCATCGTTCCATGCGTTCGCTCCCGTTCTCCAAGAAGCTCTGATTGCTGCTTAATACTTAATACCGTTTCGAGCGCATCCTCAGGATTGTCCATATTTACTGTGACGTCTTCCCAAAAGGTTTTGCGTAAATGGATAATTTCAGATTTCGTTTTTTGATCGTGCTGTGTGAGCGCTGTGATCTCCCGTTTAACCTGCTCTTTAATCTGGTCGATCCGTTGCTGTTCTGACTCTTTAGAATGATTGTATTTACTCATCCACTCACGCCCCTTAAAAAAGTTACTTGACACCCAGATGGATGTTTGTTAAGATATAATAGAGATATACTGAAATGATTTAATTTTAAAAGTCTTGAGCTCTTATCGTATCATGCAGACGTTGCTACAGCAAGGTCTTTTTTTATATAAAGGTTAATCCCCTCTGCTTTAGAGGGGATTTTTTTCTATCTTCTGAAGTTCCACTCATCTGTTGAGTATCTTTGATCAATGATCTTTTGAACCTCTCGTTCTTCAGCTTCAGTAAGCTCATATGGTTCAAGTTTTATAGATAAACCTCTTTCAAATCCTTTTTTAAATAGTACGCTTGCTTCTTCTACAGACATAGGGTCTTCCCTTAACGCATTAATGGCTACTGCCTTATGTTTAAAATTACGCTGCATTCTCTCTCTTAATCGTTCACTTGAATAGTTAAAAAGATCAAAAAGCTTGTCCTCATCAATATCAAGGATAATCGATCCGTGCTGCAAGATAACCCCTTTTTGTCTTGTTTGAGCACTTCCCGCTACCTTTCGTCCCTCCACCACTAGCTCATACCATGAAGGCGCATCAAAACAAACGGCAGAACGAGGATTTTTTAATGCTTCCTTGTCAGACTCTGAGGAAGGGATTGAAAAATACGCATTTAACCCCGCAGCCTTAAATCCCTCGAGCAATCCCTCTGAAATGACTCGATATGCTTCCGTTACCGAAACCGGCATCCTAGGATGATCCTCCGATACGATGACACTATATGTAAGCTCTTGATCATGTAATACGCCTCGCCCACCAGTTGGCCTTCTAATAAAACCTAATTCATGTTTACTTACAGCGTCCATATTAATTTCTTTCTCAACTTTTTGAAAATACCCAATTGAAAGTGTCGCTGGATTCCACCCATAAAATCGAATGGTTGGTGGAATCTTACCTTCGCTATGCCAGTTTAACAAAGCTTCATCTAAAGCCATGTTGTACTCAGGAGAACGTTTACCAGAATCAATAAATCTCCAGACTTCAGTGTTTTCCATCTCTTTATGACCCCTTTCATTCTACTTCAGTGTATCAAAACTGTGGCAAATCAGCCAAGAAATCGGTGAACACGTTGCCAAAACGTGTTTTGAGCTTTATAATTTAGTAGAAAAGTTTTTTAGTTGAAGGAGCGTGCACCACCCGTTATGAATTTCCAGATTGTTTTAATTATCATCTTAGCAGCACTAATTGTGTTTTTATTGGTTAGACGATTCTATACACCTAAGTATATTAAAAATTTAACCCAAGAAGAATTTATTAAAGGCTATCGCAAAGCACAGCTAGTTGACGTCAGAGAGCCTAGAGAATATGACGGTGGACATATTCTAGGTGCGCGGAATATTCCAATGTCTCAAATTCGTCAACGTATCAACGAATTCCGTACGGATCAACCGATCTACATCTACTGCCAATCAGGTGCTAGAAGTAGACAAGCTGCAAGCATCATTCGCAAAAAACGTGGAAATACTGAAATTTATCAATTAAAAGATGGTTTCCGTAAATGGACAGGTAAGATTAAAAAGAAATAATGTAACGTAAACGCTCTTTCACTTAATGTGAAGGAGCGTTTTTGTAGTATAATCCATCGCTTGCTAAGACGCGGAACTCATTGTACAGTATCTTTACAAACTTGTAGGTTAAGGTGGCTTGCGAAAATGTTGGATGAGACTCGAATATTAATTGTAGAAGATGAAGTGAGTATCGCTCGTATCCTTAAGTTAGAGCTAGAACATGAAGGATACCAAACAGAAACTGCTCCAGATGGATTAAAGGCTTGGGAATTGATTCAAAGCCATTCATGGTCACTACTATTATTAGACGTGATGTTACCAGGGTTAAGTGGCATGGAAGTACTAAGACGATTACGTGATCGGAATGATCAAACTCCGGTCATTATGCTAACAGCCCGTGACACGGTGATTGATAAAGTTTCTGGTTTAGACTTAGGTGCAAACGACTATGTAACAAAACCATTTGATATTGAAGAACTTCTGGCTCGTATTCGCGTCCATTTAAGGGGAGTTCAAACACTTAAACATGAAGAGAATCGATTGAAAATTGCTGATTTAGAGATAAATACATCATCACATGAGGTCACACGAGCAAAAAAAGAGATTTCACTTACTGCTCGTGAATATGAATTGCTATTATTTTTCATCAATCACCCCCACCAAGTCCTCAGTCGTGATCAGCTCCTACAAAAAGTATGGGGGTATGATTATATGGGAGACTCCAATATTGTTGATGTGTACGTTCGATACCTCCGCCAAAAAATTGATAAGGATGTATCACATAAGCTCATTCATACCGTTCGAGGCGTAGGGTATATGCTAAAGGAAGCGAACGCATGAGGCTTCAACGTCGAATTATCGTCGTATCTACAGTCGGACTTTTTTTGATCTTATTAATCGTGAATAGTGCTGTGTATCTTTTTTTCAAACAATTTATGGAGCAATCTGAACTTACTCAGATCAAAGACCAAGGTCAGTCAATTGTTGAAACCATAGGAGATCACCAAAACCCTAGTCTATTAATGGACAATTATATCATTGGAGACGGTATGCTTCGTGTTATCCGCCCAGGCGATCACATTGAAAAGGTTCTTACAAAGTCACGTGAGTATCGACAGATCCCTACTACCTATTCCGAAAGCGAAGCATCATCGATTGTTCGTTATAATGACAAGGATTACGCAGTATATAAACAGCCTTTCATTTGGAATGATGGGACCGTTGTGACTCTAGAGTATGTAGAATCGATTTCTCACTATTCAAATGCAATGAGTCTATTGCAAACAGTACTCCTAGCTGCCTCTGTGCTGGTTTTAATTCCTTCGGTAGCTGCGAGTGTGTGGCTTAGTCGATTTATCTTAACTCCTATACGTGCATTAATTGCGACAATGAACGAAATTAGGAGCAATGGAACGTTTAAAAAAATAGACGTCTCTTCGAAAAACACAGATGAGTTAACTCAGATGCGTATCACGTTTAATCAGATGATTGACCTGCTAAAAGAAAATTTTGAAAAGCAACAGCAATTTGTTTCCGATGCTTCACATGAATTAAAAACACCACTCACTGTTATTGAAAGTTATTCCACACTGCTTAAGCGCTGGGGAAAAAAAGATCCCGCTATTCTAGATGAAGCGGTTGAAGCCATCTATTCTGAAGCACTTAGAATGCGGGGAATGACACAGCAAATGCTTGATCTAGCACAAGGAGACCAGTATTCGATTCAACCATTAACGGAACTAAATGCAATCGAAATTACACAAGAGGCAGCTGAACGATTAAGCCGATCGTTTAACCGAGATATTCACTTCGTTTCAAAAGAGCCCATTTCATTTCTTGGACAGGAGGATCTGTTTAAACAGTTGCTTTTTATCTTAATTGAAAATGCAATAAAATATAGCAAAAAAGACATTGGTATCAGGTTGTATACCAATCAAAAGTTCCTAATCCTTGAGATTGAAGACAAAGGTATTGGCATTCCTGAGAATGAGCAAACCGCTATATTTGAGCGTTTTTACCGCGTATCGGAAGATCGAAACCGAGAGTCAGGAGGCTCTGGACTCGGTCTCTCTATCGCCAAAAAGATCGTAGAGCAATTTGAAGGCACCATCCATGTTCAAAGTAAAATTGGGGTAGGATCCACTTTTATCGTGAATATTCCCTTAAGACCATGTAAGGAGGTGTCTTTGCATGATTAAACATCCCATACGAATGATTCTCTATGTAGCTGCTCTTGCTGCGATTATCTTTGTTATCTATTTATTATTTCCAGCTTCTGATTCTTCATTGACTTTAGAAGAAGCGACCGAACAGATTGAAGCTCAATATGGAAGCACACCTACTGAAATCACTTTAGACGATTCGGTTTATACTGCTGTAATTGAGCGAAAAGAGGGCCTTTATAAGGTTAAACTAAGCGAAGAGACAGGATCTATTCTTTCATTAGTTTCAATTGAAACAAATCCAGGACAACCAATAGGAGAGTTTATCTCAGCGAGTGATGCTCGGGAACTGATTTTTGAACTACTCCCTCCTTCAGCTTCCATAAAAGATTTAGAGTTACTCGAAGATGAGAATCCTCCTATTTGGCAAGCTGAGATTGAATACATGGACAGAGATGGCGACATTGATCTGCATGCAGAAACAGGAGAAGTCATTCGAAATACATTTGAAGAAGACCAGGAAACGTCTTATCTATCAGAACAAGAAGCTATAGATATTGCGCTTAAAGAAATCAATGGAATAGTAGACGATGTGGACCTTGAAGAGTCCGATGGAAGAATGGTCTATGAGGTTGAGATAGAGGATCAGGAGACAGATGAGGACGTAACGGTCGTTATCGATGCAGTAACCGGACAAATCATTCAATTTGAATATTAATCATTCTCTCATTAAATTCTAATGTTTCATTCATTCTCCTTTCATGTTGAGTTACTATACTGCATGTATAGCCAATTAATGAAAGGAAGATGAATATGAAAAAACCAATGATCTTAACATTAACAACGCTACTAGCGGTCGGAGGAACCTCAGTTGCTATTGCATCAACAGGAGCAAATGCAACAGAAACAGAGCCAACCCTGGCTTTACATTCTGAGGAGAAGCTCGTTAATGAACAGGAGGCTGCAGCTCTAGCAGAAGCCTTTATCGGCGGAAACGTGAAAGATATTGAAAAGGATGATGACGGCACCATTGAGGTTGAAGTGAAACGTGATGGTGAAGAATTTGATGTAGAGATTCTTCAGCAAACTGGCGAAATTGTAAATGTCGATGGAAACCTTTTGAAGATTGATCCTACAAATCCAGAGATCATTTCTGTAGAAGAAGCAGAAACAGCTGCAAAAAAAGCGGTAAATCAAGAGGATATCCAGAAGGTTGAACTTGAAATAGAAAACGGATTATATGTGTATGAGATTGAATTTAATGTAAATGGCGAAGATGAAGATGTTAAAATCAACGCTGAAACAGGTTCCATTGTCTCAATGGACGATGTTTTTAAAGCAAATCTCCATGAGCAAGGTGATCTAATCTCTATAGATGAAGCCAAGTCAATAGCCACTGGTGAGTTTGAACAAAAAGCAACTGTAACAGAAATTGAGCTTGATACGGATGAAGGTTTTTCTGTATACGAAATGGAACTACTAGTAGACGGTGTTGAATATGATGTTGAGATCGATGCTGTCTCAAAAGCAATCCTTAAAAATGAAAGAGATTGATTCATAACCAAAAAGAGACTGAGACAAAGACTATAAATCAACTAGAAAATGGCGAATGATTCTAAGATCGAATCATTCGCCATTCGTGTTTTTCGCATTTTAGTAAGACGAGCGGAAGGAGAACCCGAGACTCCTACGGAACAGAACGTGGTGAAGACACTGTAGCGGTGCTTTTCCCGCGGAGGGGGCTGAGGCCGTTCCGCGCGGGTGCGAGGGATTCTCCTGTAGCGGGTTTATTGCTATGTTCGTGTTTTGCTATCCACATTAATGTTCTGTCCCAACCTCTTTTTTCCTTTAACCGTTATTCAGCTTTTTGATAACGTAACACTGGTTTACGTGCAGCTAGCGTTTCATCTAAACGTCCGATCACTGTGTGATGTGGAGCTTCTTGAACGATTTCGGGATTCTCTTCTGTTTCTTTTGCAATTTGAATCATCGCTTCAATAAATTCATCTAGTGTTTCTTTTGATTCTGTCTCTGTTGGCTCAATCATCATACATTCTTCCACATTCAACGGGAAGTAGATTGTTGGTGGATGATACCCAAAATCAAGAAGTCTTTTAGCAATATCTAGTGTACGTACACCCAGCTTTTTCTGACGTTTGCCTGAGAGGACGAATTCATGTTTGCAATGCTGTGTATAAGGTAGGTCATAATGAGGAGCTAGGCGTCTCATCATGTAGTTTGCATTTAGTACAGCAAACTCAGATACTTGGCGTAAGCCTTCAGGACCCATTGTACGGATGTATGTGTACGCACGTACGTTTATTCCGTAGTTTCCGTAATAAGGCTTCACTCGGCCAATGGAGTTTGGTCGATCGTAATCAAAGTCGTAACCTTCCTCCGTTTTAACTAATAAAGGCTTCGGTAGGAATTCAATTAAGTCTTTTTTTACGCCAACAGGGCCAGATCCAGGGCCACCGCCACCATGAGGTCCAGTAAACGTCTTGTGAAGGTTTAAATGGACAACATCAAAGCCCATGTCTCCAGGTCTTGCAATCCCTAGAATGGCATTTGAATTTGCTCCATCATAGTAAAGCTTTCCACCCGCTTCGTGGATGATTGAAGCCATTTCAACGATATAGCTTTCAAACAAACCTAGCGTGTTCGGATTTGTTAACATTAAAGCTGCCGTTTCATCACTTACTACCTCACGCAAATGGGCGAGGTCCACTAACCCGTGCTCGTCCGTCCGAACAGTGATTGATTCAAACCCTGCAACTGTTGCTGAAGCTGGATTTGTACCGTGAGCTGAATCAGGTACGATGACCTTTGTACGACGAGCGTCCCCTCTTGCTTCATGGTACGCACGGATCATCATGAGTCCAGTCCATTCTCCATGTGCTCCAGCAGCTGGTTGTAAAGTAACCTCATCCATACCAGTAATCTCAGCTAGTGACGTTTGGAGGTTATGGAGTAATTCCAAAGAGCCTTGCACTTGCTTTACTGGCTGATATGGGTGAACATTCGCAAGACCATCGATACGCGCAACATCCTCATTAATCTTCGGATTGTATTTCATTGTGCATGATCCAAGCGGATAAAAACCTGAGTCCACGCCATGATTACGTTTCGATAATGCTGTGTAGTGTCGCATAATTTGAAGTTCAGACACTTCTGGTAGCTCAGGCTCCTCGACACGAATATACTCATCAGGAAGAAGAGAGCTAAGATCTACTTCAGGGATATCAAGGTCCGGCAAGCTATGTCCAACACGACCTGGTTTGCTTAATTCAAAAATCAATGCTTGATTATCTGTGCTCATTGTAATGCCCCCAATTCACTCGCAAATGCATCTAGCTCTTCTTTCGTACGTACCTCAGTTACACATAGTAACATTTGACCTTCTAGTAACTGATCGTCACGCTCCAATTCATATCCTCCAATAAACCCTTTCTCAAGAAGTTTTTCATTCACTTCTTTTACAGGTTGGTTTAATTGGATCACAAATTCATTAAATGTTGGTCCGTCATGAACAATATTAATGCCTAACCCTTTGAGCTTTGCTTTTAAGTAAGCTGCTTTTTGTACGTTTTGATACGCCATCTCTTTTACACCTTTTTTACCGATCGCCGTCATGGCAACCGATGCAGCAAGTGCATTTAATGCTTGGTTTGAGCAAATGTTCGATGTCGCTTTATCACGACGGATATGCTGTTCACGCGCTTGAAGAGTTAACACAAATCCGCGTTGCCCTTGATCATCAACCGTTTGGCCAACTAAGCGACCAGGAACCTTACGCATTAATTTCTTTGTTGTTGCAAAATACCCACAATGAGGACCACCGAATTGCATTGAAATCCCAAATGGCTGTGCATCGCCAACGACGATATCTGCACCAAATTCACCTGGTGATTTTAACAAACCGAGTGCAAGCGGATTACTCGATACAGCAAGAAGTGCCTTACCTTGATGAGTAATGGCTTCGATATCAGCTAAAGGCTCTACATGACCAAAAAAGTTTGGATATTGTACAAGAACACAAGCCGTATCATCATTATAATGCTCTTTCAAAAGATCTAAATCGGTTACTCCATTTTTTGTATCAATCTCAATCACTGTTAATCCTTGACCATATGCATTTGTTTTTAACACGTCGCGGGCTTCTGGATGAACAGCCTTTGATACTAGGATCGTTTTCTTTTTCGTATGACCACAGCTCATCATCGCCGCTTCAGCCAGTGAGGTTGGACCATCATACATTGAGGAGTTTGCAAGGTCCATTCCAGTTAATTCACAAATCATACTTTGAAATTCAAAGATAGCTTGAAGTTCTCCTTGGGAGATCTCAGGCTGATACGGTGTATATGCCGTGTAAAATTCAGAACGTGAAATCACATGATTCACAATTGATGGGATGTAATGATCGTACACACCTGCTCCTAGAAAAGAAGGTACGCTTTTCGTAGATGTATTCTTTGCTGCTAGCCCATTAAAGAATTTAATAAGTTCAGGCTCTTTTAATGCTTTTTCGATATTTAACTGCCCTTTAAAGCGGATATCACTCGGAATGTCGGCAAATAATTCTTCAATTGAGTCAACACCGATGGCTTGGAGCATCTCATCGCGATCAGTTTCTGTCATTGGTAAGTATCGGTTATTCATGTTTAACAAATCCTCCTATGGACGTGGTCGTTTGTAAAATGGAGTGCCTACAACTTCAGCTTGTATCCGCTTCTTGCGAATTTGAACCTCTACATTAGTACCAAGCTCCGTGTAACGAGTATCAAGTATGGCAAGGCCAATGTTTTTACCAAGTGTAGGAGATTGTGTACCTGTTGTTACAAATCCAATCTGCTCTTCACCTACAAATACCTCATACCCTGCTCTCGGAATGCCTTTATCAAGCATTTCAATTCCGACAAGTTTACGAGTAAGACCTTCTTCTTTTTGTTTCTTTAGTACCTCTTGTCCAATAAAAGGAACCTCTTTATTTACCTTTACAGCGAAACCAATACCGGCTTCAAGTGGTGATATATCTTTTGTTAACTCTTGTCCGTATAATGCGAGCTTCGCTTCAAAACGAAGCGTATCACGTGCACCTAGTCCACATGGCACAAGTCCTTCAGATTCTCCTGTAGAGAGAAGCTCTGTCCAAAGCTTTTGTGCATCTTCTGAAGCGACATAAAGCTCAAAACCATCTTCGCCTGTGTAACCCGTTCTAGAAAGAAGAGCATTCACTCCCGCAACCGTTACTTGGGCCTTGAAGCGGAAAGGACGGATTTCAGCAAGAGGTTCATCTGTTACTTGTTGAAGAATGGTTTCAGCTTGAGGTCCTTGAATAGCAAGTAGAGCCGTCTGATCTGACACATTTTTCATTTCAACAGAGCTAGGCTTATGTTGAATCATCCATTCCCAATCCTTATCAATATTCGAGGCATTCACAACGACAAGATAGTCGCTCGCTGATTTTCGATATACTAATAAATCATCAACGGTTCCACCATTTTCGTAGCACATTGCTGTGTAGATCGCTTGGCCGTCAACTAGCTTGGATAAGTCATTTGTAAGAAGTTTCTGTAAAAAATCGAGTGACTCTTCTCCTGTTACCTCAAATTCACCCATGTGAGATACATCAAATAGTCCTGCTTTCGTTCTAACTGCCTCATGTTCTGCTTTAATACTACTAAATTGAACAGGCAATGCCCATCCTCCAAAATCAATCGTTTTAGCTTGATAGTCCTGGTACAAATCATATATTGGGGTTTGTTTTAAGTCAGCCATGCTTCTCCTCCTGATGAACGAATAGTTTGAACTATTAAACAAAAAAGGACAGACTGATACACGATAACTTGTGTATCACCCTGTCCTTGAACCAGAAAGTTTCACTCGGCTGGTGGCCGAATTGTCTTCGTGGGTGGCTTGCATAGCAAGCTCTCTCCAGAGCTGCGTCACGTAAGAGTCTGTTTGCCTGAGAGATTCACATCACTGCTTGCTCCTTCGGCGTCGGGCCGTTTCGCCCGATCTCTCCCCTTACCTTCATCCGCAAAAAAGATTCGATTATGTTTTTTGAAATTGGTACATACTACTAATATTCATGTTGCTCTATACACTGTATATCCTATCAATAGTCACCATGTGGCGCAACGATTTTTTTAAAAAGATGTCGAACGATTTACGTTAAAAGGAGACCGCAGCTCATGACAGTTCCTATACATTTTGATGATTCATGGCGTTTAGAATTTCTTCACAGGCTTGATTCTGATGGTCAATGGGCCAGTTGGGAAAACTATTGTTTAGCCTATGAAGCTCACCACTATCAGAAAGTTGCAGATTTTCATGGTTTATTGGCTCCTGCACACTTACCTCAGCTTGAACCATTTCCTCATCAATTAGAGGTTGCTAAAACCGTCATTGAAGATATGAACGGAAAAGCCATTCTTGCGGATGAAGTAGGACTTGGCAAAACAATTGAAGCAGGTTTGATCCTAAAAGAGTATATGATTCGTGGCCTAGCTAAAAAAATCTTAATCCTAGTTCCTGCCTCTCTCGTTTCTCAGTGGGCAGTTGAATTAAATAGCAAATTTTATATTCCTGCCATCCCTCAGAAAAAATCGTATGTGTGGGAACAATGTGATGTCGTTGTCGCATCAATTGATACAGCTAAGCGACAGCCACACAGAGAAATCGTACTTAATCAGTCCTATGATCTTGTCATTATTGATGAAGCACACAAACTGAAAAACCCAAACACGAAAAACTATGAATTCATCCGCAGTCTTAAGAAAAAATTCTGTCTGCTTTTAACGGCGACACCCGTTCAAAATAAATTGGAAGAAATCTTTAATCTTGTTTCTCTTTTAAAGCCAGGTCATCTCGGAGACTTAACAAGCTTTGAAAAAGAATTCAGGTCCAATGGACGCTCTCCTAAGAATGATGAAAAGCTACGTGCATTAGTTAATAAAGTAATGGTTCGAAACCGCCGTGAGGAAACCGGAATTAAGTGGACAAAACGAATCGTTGAAACGGTTCCGATTACCTTTAGTGAAGAAGAAAGAGCGTTGTACGACGCCATTTCTCAAATGGGCGCAAATCATTTCTCTCTTCTTACACTAAAGCGTGAAATATGCTCGAGTCGTGAAGCGACATTCATGACCTTAAAAAAGCTCATTGAAAAAGCTGAAGAAGAAGGAAAAGACAATAAAGAAGCTACGGCTCTACTAGAACAAGCTGCTAAGGTTGAACGGCATGCAAAAGCTGAGAAAGCACTCGAACTCATTAAAGAAATTGATGGAAAAGTCATTATCTTTACTGAGTACCGGGCCACACAGCTTTACCTGCAATGGTATTTAAAACAAAATGGCATTGTATCTGTACCGTTCCGAGGTGGGTTTAAACGCGGGAAAAAAGATTGGATGAGAGAGCTTTTCAAAAATCATGCTCAGGTACTCATCGCAACCGAAGCCGGGGGTGAAGGAATCAACCTTCAATTCTGTAGTCACATTATAAATTACGATCTTCCTTGGAACCCAATGAGAATTGAACAACGCATAGGGCGTATTCACCGATTAGGCCAGCAGCATGATGTACGCATCTACAACTTTGCTGTTCAAAATACAGTTGAACAAAAAATACTCGACCTACTTTATGACAAAATTCACTTGTTTGAAAAAGTCATTGGGCAATTGGATGAAATTTTAACACGTATTCAACTACCGAACATCGATGAATATGTGAAGGATGTGATTTTACATTCTGATTCCGAAGGCGAGGTCAATATCAAACTGTCTCATCTTGCATCGGTCATGAATGATGCTGCGAAGGAAAGCGAAGACGAAAACGAGGAGGGGTATCATGAATCAGTCCGAAGTTCGTAAGTATGTAGAACGATATTTTGAAGCCAATGACTGTCCTCCAGTCGAGCGCCAATCTGACTTCTTAACTGTACAATTGTCTATTGATATGGATAAGTTACTCATGAACCGTCCCTTTTACTGGCATTACTTAGAAAAAACAGGCGGTTCCCCTAATCCAATGAAAATGACACTTATTACAGAATCTACGCCCAATACAAAAGAAATGAAGGGAGAGTATATTCACTTTGGCTCTCCTCGTCTTCATCAACTATTTCAATCTACAAAATCGCTCGGATCTTATATTAGAATGTACGAGGATGTTCATGTTAGTCGCGTTCAATCGACCCCACTTCAGCCTTGGATCAACGTAAACGCAAAAGTATCTTTCCAATGTGATCGAAAAAAGGATGTCATTTTATCATTAGGACTAAATCTTATTCACGGACAGATCGTTACTGATTTTCATACGAAGATGATGGAAATTCCTCTCACGCCCAAGCTTCCGGATTATTGTTTTACGATGGCCTCCCTGATTAAGCCTGCCAGCGGCCTCATTCGTTTACAAAAAATGATACAAACCTTCGCTAATAATGAGCCAGATGATTGGGCTATTCAAGCGAGACAACGGTGGCAGCAAGATGAAGAGTTACTTGAAAGTTTTTATGAAGAATACGAAGAGAAACCAGAAAGCTATCAGTTAGAAAAAGAGGCGCTCCGAGAACAATACGAACCTCGCATTGAAGTGGAAATGATTAACGGGGGACTTTTCTTCTTACAGCAGCAAGTATTCACACAAAAAAATGGACATTCCGCAAATTAAGGGAATGTCCATTTTCATTTAATGAGTGCTTACTGGTGCTCCTTCTCCAGTTGTAATTAATGAGTACAATGTCATAACGGAGAAAAACCCAAAAACTAAAACTGTTACAAACGAGAATCCTACAGCAAACAAGTTCATCCGTTTCATTTCACGAATTCCACCAATCACTGCAAGGATCGTGATAATTAAGAACACGATGGCAAGAAACAAATTGACTTCCTCCTTCCACTTACTTCGTACCATTCACAGACGTGAATGTTTTGAACACTCCCAAGAAAACAGTTATGATACGTATATATCATTATTTTCATGAGGAGGATCAACATGACTTGGACCCAACTTCCACTCGGACCTATTCAAACAAACGCGTACATTTTAAAAAATTCTAAAGGGGACGCACTTATTTTTGATCCAGGTGGCGACGCAGACACTTTACTTCAATGGTTACAGGATAAACAAATTACACCCCTCGCCATTTTACTAACACATGCTCACTTTGATCACATTGGAGCTGTTGACGCCGTTCGTGATGCGTACTCCATTCCAGTATATCTTCATAAGAACGAAGAAAATTGGCTTGAGGATCCTGAACTGAACAGGTCCACTGCATTTCTTGGTCGAACGAAGGTAACAGCCAGACCAGCAGAACAGATCCTCCATGGCGAACAATCGCTACACATTGGTTCGTTTTCTTGCAGCGTATTAGAGACACCAGGTCATTCACCTGGAAGCGTATCCTTTTATTTTGAAAATGAGGGCATTGTCTTCTCAGGAGATGCATTGTTCGCAAGCAGTATTGGTCGAACAGATCTACCAGGTGGAAACCATCAACAGCTTCTAGAAAGCATCCATTCAAAGTTAATGGACTTGCCTGAGGAGACCATCGTGGCATGCGGTCATGGTCCTACTACCACCATTCTAAGAGAAATGGATTCAAACCCTTTCTTAAACGCTCTGTAATGAATCAACCGGCGGGGCTTCTCGAGTGAGAAGCGCTCCGTTTTTTTTAGTGGTGTCCTCCAAAGCTTGGGACAAGAACAAACGTTGAGTAATACGTAAAGCCAACAAAAAAGATTGTTAAATACGCGCCAAATATGTAGATATATACTCGCTCTGATAAATACAAATAACTTAAAGCAAGCAGGATCGCTGTCTGAGCAAAGAAAAGTAAAGCCATACTATGCATGTCTCCAGCAAAAAACAGTACAGCAAAAATCCCTGTCCAAAAAGCGAGTACACGATACATCCGTTCCATATGCTGTGCCTCCTTCATTAATGTATGCGATTACTAATGATTGCTTCTCTATTATATACCCTAATTTTCCCGTTTGTAAATGCTTTCGCCGCTTCTCATTTTGGAATGTTGGAAGCGGCGTCAGTTTAACGATTCTTTCTATTTCCTACGAAAAAACCATCCAATTGCCATCGGTATAATCCCAAACGCCCGAAAAGATAAAGATGCACGGGCTGTCTTACGCTGTTTTCGTTCTTCCTTCCGAAGCGTTGTAGGCTTATCCATCTGGATGACAGCCTGCTGAGTTATAAACTTCACTAAGTCCTGTAAAGACAAGCAATCACTTCCCCGTACTTTTACCCATAGTGTGCCCCATTCCCCATGTTTAAATCAGTCCATATCTTGAAAATATGTGACGGTTTCAGTTATCGTATTGTAATGCAGAATAGACCATCTTTTATGGTCCTCCCCAATTCTAGCGTATAACTCCACTTGAAGATTTACGTCAGATTGTCCAATCATCGTAAACGTGACTGAACCCACTTCATAATGAATCGTATCCTCTTTTGGTTGCTGTACAAAGTCAATAACTGCCATTTGCATAAGATGATCCATCTGCATAAGCTTCTCCTGTTCAAAAACAAAGCGTTTCTCTGCCTCATACAGTTGAATAGCATATAAACAAGAAAGTGTCAGTATCGCTACGAGTAGCAATGTAACAGGATACGCAACTCCCTTTTCGCTATTCTTCATTCTTTGTCACCTTGCTAAACAAACTACTCATGGAACGCTCAAACACATAACCATGCTTCATGATTGTTACACAGCTTAATCGCTCTAGCTCATCCATCTCACATGTAAAGGATTGAACGGAATCCAGCATTGGGACATAACCTCTTCCTTGGACGCGCCTGTAAATGGATTCAGAGGAAAGATCGTAACGGACTTCTTCCTCATTTATCAATAAACTTAAGCTATTTTCCGTAGCGACGATCCCCTCAGATCCTCGCACCTCTGAATGTAACTGATTATAAAAGACTTGTAACTCAAAGCTTGAATCGTGCTTATAAAAAGGGGACCATGCAATGGATGTGACAATAAGAGGAAGGACACTAACAATTAGAAGCGTTAAACCAAACGCAATAGATGCTTCGAGGAGAGTAAAACCTTTTTCATTTTTTAGTATAAAGACAGCTTTCGTAATCTCTTAAATTCGCCCCTTCCCACATTAGACAAAATTGAGTTGAACCATCAGCAATGACTTCTTGCTTAAATTGATAGAGCGAGTGACTGAAGGATGCTGGAGCGTGACCGTGTGTAAATGAAAGTGCATAATCTTCAAGCAGATATAACGCTTCTTCCTGTTGTTTAATCACTACTCTTTCTTGATGAATCTTTATGAGTACAGGAAGTATAAACGTTACGAGGATCGACAAGAGTACAAGAGAAATCATGACTTCAATTAATGTGAAGCCATTACATTTGCTTTGAATATCGAATTCTCCCCTTTCCAAGATGGAGAGTGTATACATATTGCTGATGATTAGTTCGTAAAAGAACGGTCCCGGCATATCGAGGGTTTCCGTTACGATTAAAGACAACTGAGGACCCAGTTAATGACAAAGGTCTAATCTGCATGTCACTCGTGGCATAAGGTCGTATAAGATACGAGTCCCAATTAAAAAGGCGAATCTGATAGGCATTTGCTAAAGGTTGCACAACGATTGTTTCTCCTCTAGCCATTGCCAATTGCTGAGCTAATACGAAGTCCTGTTTTAACTGCCAGGAAACATACTCTGATTCATGATATTCTCGTACATTAGAAAACGTAATTAAAGGTAGGACAGTGAGGACAGAAAGGAGGGTGAGTGTAATGAGCATCTCAATTAACGTATAACCTTGCTCATTCATTAAGAGGGCTTTATGACAACAAGTTGGTTGTTTAGCTCTAACTGGTCACCATTTGGGCAGCTACCTTGATCTGCATATCCTCCCTCTACTAAATCACTAATGGATGCCGGAGCTTTTTTCTCTTCAAGCTGATAGACTGAGACCTGGGACTGAAGTAATTTCACCGTTGCTTCACACCCTTTGTCATTCGCAACTTCATTGTTTTTTGTCATATTAGGGATGGCAATTAAAAGAAGAATGGAGATAATCATTAACACAACTAACATTTCAACAAGCGTAAATCCTTTTTTACAACGTAACCATTTCTTGATCATATAATCGCTCCTTTTTTTTGGGGGGAATGGAGCTGTGGGATGATTATGAGGAAGAAAAAATTCTAATAACGAACCTCCTTTCGTGTATATACCTTAGTATTAGACATTCATTAGCCTCTCTCCTTCTATTTAAAAAGAAAGATTTCTTTTTTGTACATATTCTAATACACTATAAATGTAAGCGTATTCATAATAGAAGAGAGGGGATTTTGAGATGATCACTTTTTTAATTGGAATCATACTTTTAATCTTGGGTTACTTTACTTATGGTAAAGTGGTAGAACGAATTTTTGGAATAAAAAAAGAACGTCCTACGCCTGCTTACGTTAATGCAGATAACGTAGATTATGTACCAATGAGCACGCCTAAAAATTCGTTAATTCAATTACTAAATATTGCAGGAACTGGACCGGTCTTTGGTCCGATTATGGGTGCTTTATATGGTCCCGTCGCTTTTATTTGGATTGTCGTTGGCTGTATCTTCGCAGGAGCTGTGCATGATTATCTTACTGGAATGATTTCCATCCGTAACAAGGGAGCACACCTGCCCGCTTTAGCCAGTAAGTTTCTTGGGAACACCATGAAACATGTTGTAAATGGTTTTGCTGTATTACTACTTCTTTTAGTCGGAACCGTTTTTGTATCAACACCAGCGAGTTTACTTCATTTATTAATGGATGGTCGAGTTGCTTTAGGTTTAATCATTTCAGCCATTTTTATATACTATGTATTAGCAACTGTCTTACCAGTAGATAAAATCATCGGTCGAGTCTACCCTTATTTCGGTGCCCTCTTACTGATAGGCACTGGTGGAGTTGCAATCATGATGCTTGTGAGAGGTGCTCCAATTCCAGAGCTTTCATTTTCTAACTTTCACCCTGATCAGCTACCTATCATGCCACTTATCTTTTTCACCATCACGTGTGGAGCCCTCTCAGGATTCCATGCTACACAAACACCTATCATCTCCCGTACAACAAAAAATGAAACACAAGGGCGCAAAATATTTTATGGAATGATGATTGCAGAAGGCATTATTGCCATGATTTGGGCTGCTGCTGCGATGAGCTTAGTCAATGGATATGGTGGTTTAAATGAAATGCTAGCTGCTGGCGGTCCAGGAGCTGTCGTCAATGAAGTATCCACTCTATTATTAGGAGCGATTGGTGGTACCATTGCCGTTTTAGGTGTTGTTGTGCTTCCCATTACATCAGGTGATACAGCCTTTCGAAGCGCACGGATGATTATAGCCGAATACTTTAACATCGCTCAACGAAAAATTTCTAAGCGTTTCCTTATAGCGATTCCCCTCTTTTTACTTTCGGTTGGACTAACACAAATTGATTTTAATATTTTGTGGAGATACTTCAGTTGGGCCAACCAAGCTACTGCAGTGATTGCTTTATTCGTGGGAGCCATGTATTTGTATATCGCTAACAAAAATTATTGGATCGCCCTTGTTCCGGGTAGCTTTATGCTCATAATGGTCATCACCTATATTTTGAACGCCCAAATAGGATTCAGACTACCTATGTCCGCATCCTGGATTGGAGGAGTTATCGGATCGGCCATCCTTATAAGCTTATTCTTTCGCTCTGCCAAGATCTCGCGTTCAAAAAACCTTCCTTTAGAAATAGACGTTTCAGATTGGAAAAAGGATTCTGCTTAACCTTCATATGAAAAAAACCTTGATTTTATAAAATAAAATCAAGGTTTTTTAGTGATGCGGGTGAAGGGACTTGAACCCCCACGTCATAAGACACTAGATCCTAAATCTAGCGCGTCTGCCAATTCCGCCACACCCGCGTATTTAATTTTCTTCAAAATGGCGGAGAAGGAGGGATTTGAACCCTCGCGCCGCTTACACGACCTACACCCTTAGCAGGGGCGCCCCTTCAGCCACTTGGGTACTTCTCCAAGAGTCAAAAAGCATAGCTCTTATCTTAATGAAGAGTATGATGGGCCTGAGTGGACTCGAACCACCGACCTCACGCTTATCAGGCGTGCGCTCTAACCAGCTGAGCTACAGGCCCATACTCTAGAAAGCGGGTGATGAGAATCGAACTCACATCATCAGCTTGGAAGGCTGAGGTTTTACCACTAAACTACACCCGCATATTCACAAACATCTTAATTATTCGCATACATAGTACAGCGAAGCGGAAGACGAGATTCGAACTCGCGACCCCCACCTTGGCAAGGTGGTGTTCTACCACTGAACTACTTCCGCAAAATGGCTGGGCTACCTGGGATCGAACCAGGGAATGACGGAATCAAAATCCGTTGCCTTACCGCTTGGCTATAGCCCATCAACCAAAAAAGTAATTGCGGGGGAAGGATTTGAACCTTCGACCTTCGGGTTATGAGCCCGACGAGCTACCAGACTGCTCCACCCCGCGACGTTATAAAGTTAATAAAAATGGAGGAGGAAGAGGGATTCGAACCCCCGCGCGGTTTGACCCGCCTGTCGGTTTTCAAGACCGATCCCTTCAGCCAGACTTGGGTATTCCTCCGAGATAAAAAAGTATAAAAGTGGAGCCTAGCGGGATCGAACCGCTGACCTCCTGCGTGCAAGGCAGGCGCTCTCCCAGCTGAGCTAAGGCCCCTCGTTGGTCATGTGTGTTGCTATGTATTTCGTTAGTGTTTCGCTGTCGTTCCGAATAACTATCGGCGACGTTTAATAATATAACATGGTACCTTTGATTTGTGCAACCCTTTTTCGAAAAAAAGTTTAAATATTTTTTTAGGAGGGAGAAAAAGCTTGTTTTCTCCCCCTTATATTACCGCAAAGCGCCTATCATTTCAAACATCGGAAGCATCACTGATAAAAACACAATAAATATGAATCCACCCATGCCAATAAAGAAGATTGGCTGCAGGAGAGCCAATCCCTTCTTTAACGACTCTTCAAGATCCGTAAAAAGTAATTCACTATAATTTTGCAAATCAGACGCAAGATAGCCTGTACGATTTCCATTCTCAACAACAAATGAAAGGTCTTTAAGAAAGTAATAACGATTTTGAAGCATTTGAGTGAGCGACTCCCCCTGCTGCAACTCCCTTTTCATTAGTACAGCTTCATGTTGAAAAAACGGAAGATGGGTCTGCTCCTCGAATATAGATAAGGCATGTTGAATCGACATTCCTCCTCCAAGGAGCCTTCCAAATTGTAAAGAAAAATAATAAGTAAGGATTCGACGAGTTAACTCTCTTGTTATTTTTAATTGCAATAACTTGTTAATCTTTAAATGCGGCGGAATTGGTTTAATCTTTATACGGTAGTACAGATAGAGGACAAACAACAGTATAAAAAATACGAAAGCAATTAAGGGGAGATTTTCTAAGATCTTAAAGAAAAAGGCTGTTAATGCTGGAGGATTGCTATTCATTGAGACAAACAAATTCTGAAAATGAGGAACGATAAATTGTTGAACAATAATTAATACCATAACACCAGCCCAGCCTAAAACAAGCGGATAACGCAAGAGCTTCTGTATTTGGACTCTTGTTTTCTCTCTTCCCTGAAACACAATTCCCGCTTGGATAAATCCGTTTGCTACCTCCCCTTGTTCTTCGTAAAAATAAATAAAAGAAAGAATATCAGCAGGTAGATGTAACCGTTCGAATGCTTCATGAATGCGCATACCACTGTGTAAGTCCATTTGCACCTGATTAAGTTGTTCTTTAATCTCTTCATTTGCGTGGAGGGAGATGAATGAAAGTGCTGCCTCCATGGTATACCCTTGTTGTAACAAGGTCCCTATTCGAATCAACCGTTTAGCTTGCTCTAATTGATTGATTTTTCTTCGTAATGCAATCAGGTCCATTCCTCCATTCGTTTAACTACTCCACTAGATATAAATCCTAATGCCCAGGCTTTTCTAGCTGAATGAATGAGTTCGTAGTAGATTGGACGAGTACCAGTTACTACTGCACTCGTTAATAAATCCCCATCAAGGATTTCATAGAGAGCACGCTGGTGAGCCCAAATGGTATTAACTAATCTCTGGGCAACAATCGCCTGGCATACTTCAGCTAGTTCCATCTTAGACAAACCATATTCCTGAAAACGTAAAACGGCCTGATACGCATCTGTCGTGTGGATACTTGCAATCACAAGATGACCCGTTAGCGCTGCCCTGATCGCTAGAGCCGCCGTTTGCTGATCACGTATTTCTCCTACAATAATGACATCAGGATCGTGTCGCAGAATGGCTCGGAGTCCTGACTCAAAGGTCAACCCCGCTCGCTGATTGACTTCCAATTGAACAGTAGACGGTAACATGCGTTCAATTGGATCTTCAATTGTGATTAGTGATCGTGTGTGTTCTTTAATAATTTCATTTGCCATTCCATATAATGTTGTCGTTTTACCAGAGCCTGTAGGGCCGCAAATTAACACAAGTCCATTTCGTAATTTAGTTATTCGTTGGAGTTTTGAAGATTGGGTATTTATTAGAGGTAAAGCTTCTAAAGACTGGAGCGTGGTTTGAGGGATTAATCGAATGGCCATGCTTTCCATTCCATGTGCGGGTAAAGTGGATAATCTGAGGGAGTAAAGACCTCTAGTTGATTGCATATTCATAGCCATACTTTGGGGTTTTCTTCGTTCCCCGATGTCCATACCTGACATGTACTTAAAATGGCTAATCATTCGTTCAGCTACATGATGAGTGAGGCGCCGCTGTGAAACCATCTCACCATGAATTCGGTAGTGAACAAAACAATGATTTTTTTGCGGAATAAAATGAATGTCGGTTCCCTGTTTATGAATAGCATCTTCAATTAGACGAGTACTTTCTTTATCAATTTCGTACAATGATTCACCTTCTTTCTTTGACATCTGTAACAGTCATTCGACATCTTTTACTTTTTTCCTCCTAACAACATAAAAATAGTGTTAATGGGACATACTGTAGGGGTCAACATCATGATGGGCTATGGCCAAGTGGATGGTAGCGAACTCAGAACCCGCTAATGTTGGTTCGAATCCAACTAGCCCAATATAAAAGACGAGCGCACCCATCGTTGCACTCGTCTATTTTGATTTTTTTCTTGTTTTTGGAATGGTTCTTGAAGGCTGTTTACGTATCCATTTAATAAATTTTCTAACTGACCCGTCCTCTTGAAGTTCCTTAATTGTAGATAGTCTTGCTGCAAGCTCCGCATTACTGTACAACACATGAATTTGTTTATGACAAGGAATACAGAGCATGGCAGTTTGTAGGTGAGCCCCACCCTTTTGTCTCGGCGTTAAATGATGAACCGTTCGTTCCACTTCTTCTCGCAAACAGAGCTCACACTGACCGATATTCATCTATTCACCTTCTTACATTCTCGAATGTTCACAACATTCTTCTGAAATTATTCTCCCTTTTCTCACGTAAATTTGCTACGATTGATAATATCTTTTTAGAGATGTAGCGATTGATGCAAAGGATGTTTTAGCATGCAAACAGCATTTTATCAACATAAACTAACTACCTTACCTACACTAGACCGTAGTGAATGGCAGCGTGTATACCAAGCTGCAAAAAGAGGAGAGGTGACCTGTCCACATTGTCAGGAACCTGTACGCATGAATATGAGCATTAAATGCGCTCCTTCATTTGAACATCCTCATTCAGTTTTTGATTGCGAGGAACAGGTAAAAAAACTGGAACAGATACATACAAAACCAGAACAAACGATTTCAAATAAAACGGAAACAAGTGTCGGTGGGTTTATATTACCCAAAGGACGTTCTATTGAATCTCATTCTAAACCAGTTAATGATTTGGAATGGAAGGAGCCTGTTTCCATTCACAGCTTTCCGTCCTTTACAAAGCCTTCTTCAGTTAAAGAAAATCAGCCACATCCTTATCGACAATCTCTCGAGCAGTCAGGAATTATCCTTGACGAGGCACAGTGGAAAGCTGTAACAAAAACGGAAGGACCCTTGTTACTTGTAGCTGGTGCCGGCAGCGGTAAAACACGTGTCCTAACAAGCAGAGCGGCTTACATGCTTCAGCATGTCGGTATAAAGCCAGAGCAAATGATCCTCGTTACCTTTACAGCAAAAGCTGCAAGAGAAATGAAAGAACGGATGCAGATCTATCCTGGTCTTTCTAAACAACTCTTGCGGAAACTAATGATTGGAACATTTCATAGCATTTTCTATAAAATGCTTCTACATCATGAGCCTGAGAAATGGGACAGCCGTTACTTGTTAAAGGAATGGCAACGAGTACAAATCATTAAAGAGGCTGGTCGCAACATGGGTCTAGATGAGAAAGAATTCGCCTATGATCAAGCCCTTACTCAAATAAGCTGGTGGAAGAACCACTTAATGACTCCTGAGCAAGTAAAACCTTTGGACCACTGGGAAGAGCGCTGTGCCTCTTTGTACAAAGTATATGAAGAAACAAGAGTTGCTAAGGTTTCCTTTGACTTTGACGACATGTTAACGGGTTGTTATGACATGCTTACTACCAATCAAACCTTACTTAAACGATACCAGGATCGTTTTTCGTATGTTTCAGTTGATGAGTTTCAAGATATTAATAAAATACAATTTAAGCTGATTCAACTATTAAGCGAGCCAAATCGTAATCTTTGTGTTGTTGGTGATGATGACCAATCCATTTACGCTTTTAGAGGTAGTGATCCCGAATACCTTCGCCGCTTCCCTGCTTTATACCCAGAAGGTGAGACGCTCATTCTAAATCAAAACTACCGGTCCACTCACCCGATTGTGTCTCTTGCCAATAACGTTGTAAAAACAAATAAGCATAGAATGAGTAAGGAACTGCAGGCTCAAACGACTTCAGACACCGTTCCTTTTCTTTTCTTTCCTTATGATGAGGAAGAGGAAGCAACAATGATTGTGACAGATATGAAAGAGCGTATTCAAGAAGGTGCACTCCCTTCTGATTTCGCTATTCTTTACCGGACAAACGTTCACTCAATGGCTTTATTTGAACGGCTCGTCCAGTCCAGTATTCCATTTGTGATCGAACAGGATGGTGAATCCTTTTACAGACGAAAAGTCGTTAAAAAAGCGTTGGCTTACCTTCGGATTGCACAGCAGCCAGATGATACAGAGGCGATGACTGATCTGATTGGGGCTTTGTTTCTAAAACAAGAGAGATTAGCCGAGATTAAGAGCCTTAGCATCGTGCATGACTGTTCTCTGCTTGAAGCCTTAAAGCATCTTAGTGGCTTAAAACCGTTCCAGTTAAAGAAAATGGAGGATCTGCCCTCTCAATGCAGGGAAATTAATCAATCAACTCCTTTGGAGGCATTAAACCGAATTGAAAAGGAGCTCGGCTTTAAGGATTATCTTAAAAAGCAAGGCAGCGAAGGAAATAAAATGGATAAAGGAAGCGATGATCTTGCGAGATTAAAAGTTTCCGCAAGACAACATAACTCCATTCCTTCTTTCTTAGAACATGTCAATCATATGCAGGCTAAACAAGACGAACATCGTATGCAAGCGACTCCAGCTGACGCAGTTCAGTTAATGACCATACACCGATCAAAAGGGCTGGAGTTTAAAAACGTTTATATCCTTGGTGCGGTTGAAGGATCCATGCCACATGATTATGCGTTGGAAGCTTGGCGTGATGGAGATGATCAACCACTTGAAGAAGAACGCAGGCTTATGTATGTGGCTATGACTCGCGCGGAACAAGCTCTAGCAATCTCCGTTCCAATGATGTATAGAGGAAAACGAGCACAGCGCTCTCGATTTGTACGTGAGATGAGTCGACAATCAGCTTCAATTAAACGTTCCGAGGTGAAATTAAGATGAGTTCAACGATCATTTCTAAAACCGAACAGTGGGTACGTAGAAAGCTTTCTCACGATACGTCTGGACACGATTGGTATCACATTGAGCGAGTTACAACTCTAGCTCGTTACCTTTGCAAAGATACTAAAGCAGACGAAAATACGGTGATTCTTGCAAGTCTTCTCCATGATCTAGCTGACGATAAGTTAATTGACGATGAAGAAGTTGGACGCCAAATGATTGAAACATGGCTAAAAGACCAGCATGTATCTAAAGAGATCATTGACCATATCCTTCAAATTATCTCAACGATGTCCTTTAAGGGCGGTACAGGTTCTCCTATGGAGACACTGGAGGGGCAAATTGTTCAGGATGCTGATCGACTTGATGCATTGGGTGCAATTGGTATAGCAAGGACCTTTACGTACTCTGGGCATAAGCAGCAACCGATGTATGATCCCTCTTTACCTACTAGAGAAGCCATGACCATTGAAGAATATCGACACGGTCAATCAAGTGCCATTCATCACTTTTATGAAAAGCTGTTAAAGTTACCTGCACTTATGAATACGCCAAAAGGAATGGCCTTAGCAGAAGAGAGAGCCCAATACATGAAGTCCTTCTTACAGCAATTTTATTCAGAGTGGACATTTAAGAAGTAGTGAAAAGAGCCAAAACCCTTTACGGTTTTGACTCTCTTTATTACCCTTGAAGTTTCATCGTCGTAGCAATATTCCTGGCTAGTTCTTCAAGGTATTTCAACCCATTTTCCATCGCATCTTCAAGCGGAATCGCCCCTGGAACTAATGAAAATGCCGCATCAATTCCATGTTCGTAAATTACTTCATATCGCTCTCCTAATTGACCAGCAACCGCAATGACTGGCAGACCAGCTTCTTTTGCGGCTTTAGCTACACCAATTGGCGTTTTACCAAAAATAGATTGATGATCAAGGCGCCCTTCGCCTGTTATAACTAGATCCGCTCCTTCTAGGTGTGAGACAAAGTTTGTCAACTCTAACACAAGCGTAATCCCTGAAGCTAAACGAGGCCGAACAAACGCCAATAATCCAGCACCAAGTCCTCCGGCTGCTCCTGCACCAGGTGTGTCTTGAATAGTGAGTCCAACTTGATTTTTGATCACACGTGCATAATGAGCTAGTCCTGTCTCAAGTTGATCTCGAATGTCTTGAGTTGTAGCACCTTTTTGCGGGCCATAAACAGCCGTGGCACCACTTTCACCAAGTAACGGATTTTCTACATCTGATGCCACTTCAATTGACGCTTGAGCGAGACCAGGATGAAGTTCATTTGTTTGAATTGTTGCTAACGTATGTAAGGCTCCCCCGCCAAATGAAAGCTCATGCCCCTCTTCATCCAGGAGTTTTACACCTAAGGCCTGAGCCATCCCAGCTCCTCCATCATTCGTGGCGCTCCCACCTAGACCTAATATAATCTTTGTTACTCCCTCGTTTAGCGCATCCACCATTAATTCTCCCGTTCCAAAGGATGTTGTAATAAGTGGATTTCTTTTGTCGGGTGGTACTAAATGCAAACCAGAAGCAGAAGCCATTTCAATCACAGCCACTCCTGTTTCTTTAGAAAGAGCGTAATGAGCCTCTACAGGCGTTCCCAATGGGCCTGTTACAGGTATTGTTTTAATCTCTCCGTGTAGGGCATCAGCTAATGATTCAACCGTCCCCTCTCCTCCATCTGCCATTGGAATTTTAAGATATGTAGTGTTAGGAAATACTTGTTTAAACCCATTTTCTATTGCTTGTGCAGCTTCAATTGCCGAGAAACTCTCTTTAAATGAGTCTGGAGCAATGATTATTTTTTTCATTCTTTTTCTCTCCTTCGCTAAAATATTTTTCCACCCATAAAAGATAGCGCTTTCTTATCACCTTGCAATCATACCTAATCTATCATTCTTGTACAAGACAGACGGAAATCACTACATAAAAAAAGTCATCCGCAGCTAATCTGCGAATGACTTTTAGGTTAGTTTCCTTTTTCTTTCTCTTCATTCCATGCATCTGCACCCTTTAATCCAGGTATATTCTTCTGGAAGAATACAGGATCCTTACCTGATTTACGCTGTTCCTGGTAATCTTTGATCGTTGCAAAGGCTACCTTGCTAATAAGTAATATGACGACAAGGTTTACTGCAGCAGTAATTGCCATAAAGACATCTGCCAGTTCCCAAGCAAGTTCAATTCCAATCATTGAACCAACCACAACCATAATGATTACTGCAATCCGGTACACATGAAGCCAGATTGTTCCCTCTTTAATAAATTGGATATTTGATTCTCCGTAATAATAATTTCCAAATAGAGACGTGAAGGCAAAGAAGAAAATAGAAATTGCCACAAATCCAACAGCCCAGCTGCCTAAATGATCACTTAATGAGGCTTGCGTTAAGGCCACGCCATCCACTGCTCCTGTTTGGTAAACATCTGATAGTAAAATAGCAAAAGCTGTTGCTGAACAGACAATGATGGTATCAAAGAAAACACCGAGTGATTGAACAAGACCTTGTTTAACAGGGTGAGTAACGTGAGCTGCTGCTGCAGCATGTGGGACACTACCCATACCTGCTTCATTCGAGAATAATCCACGTCTAGCACCAAGCACAAGTGCTCCAATTACAGTTCCTGTTGTCGCTTCTCGTAAACCAAAGGCATCTTGTACGATTAGCAAAAACACGGAAGGTATCTGAGTATAATTTAAGATCATAACAAAAAAGACAACACCAATATAAAATACTGCCATGACTGGGACAACAATTGAGGATATCTTAGAAATCCGTTGTACACCACCATAAATGATTAAACCCGTTGCAGCTGCGACTAATAACCCGACAATTAATTTATTGAAATTAAAGGCTTCGTTAAGTGCATTAGTAAGGGTATTTGCTTGTAATGAGTTGAAAATTAACCCAAACGTTATGGAGATTAAGACTGCAAAAAAGACAGCGAGTCCTCTTTTTCCAAGGGCCGTTTGAATGTAGTAAGAGGGACCACCTCGGAATTGATTTCCATCCTTCACTTTATACACTTGAGCTAATAAACTTTCAATGAACCCTGTAGCCATCCCAATGATCGCGACGACCCACATCCAAAAGATAGCTCCAGGTCCTCCTGTAGCAATCGCAAGAGCAACACCTGCAATATTCGCAGAGCCAACTCTTGAGGCAGCACTTATACAAAAAGCTTGAAAGGCAGAGACTTCATCTTTATTTGACGTTTTATCTCCAAGTACTCTAAACATTTCAGGAAACATTCGAATTTGAACAAAGTTTGTTCGGATTGTAAAATAAAGTCCTACTCCCACAAGTAAAATGATTAAAATGTATGTATATACAAAATCATTTAACTTTCCTATTAAATCAATTAAGCTGTCCATCTTTTGTTCCTCCTTTAAACTGAATTTTTATCATACCCTTAATACGCGATACAAGCAATCTATGTAAAAAATATCCATATTTAAAAGGAGAACGATTACCGTTCTCCCTAATAAGTACCCAATCCCTATTCTTTTGAACCTTCCTTCGTTAAACCAAGTTCATTCTCAAGAAGTTTTTTATTTGCTAAGATCGTCGTGTCCTTTGGTCGATATCCACGAGCCACTTCATTTTTTTCATAAGATTTTTGCTTATCACCCGTTCGATAATAACAAACACACAACTGGAGATTAGGATACCATGTCGAATAAGCTGGGTAACTAAAACTCCATTGGTCTGGATCAGGTTTTAAATTCGCAGAGACTTCATACCAATAAATAGCATCAAGATAAAAAGCTCTTGTTTGATAGTTATATCCAATTCTCGAACAAGCTTCTGGCCTAGGTGTTCTAGTGTAAAGAAATGAATCAAACAATGCTTTAAGTTCCTCATCAACTTGATTTAATGCTCGATAGCAATCTGCCTTTCCGATGCAGGCATGGAAGGTGTCTTCAATCCATCCATCCCCTTTTTCGATGTGAAGATTATACTGCTCAATAGCTTTTTCAAACTTTCCTTTTTCTCTTAATTCATTTCCATAGTAAAAGTAATCTCTAGCAGAGAATTCTTCTCCATTCTCTTCTTTTTGCTGGAATATGGAATAAATCACACCTACATTACTACTTGCTTTTTCCGGCGTAAATTCTTTTTTATGTGTAATGGAAATGTCCGAATTAATGATGTTTCCAAACACATTTAAGTATTCGTGAGCGTCTCCTCCCCAAAGAAAATTCTTCGATCGTTTTACTAAGCGATTTCTACGATATCTAAGAGCAACATTACCCTCATCATCGACTCCATTGTCGTAGTACATGGAGACCGAATCAACAGAGGGGTCTAATGTCTCTTTTAGCTTAAGTAATTTCTCTTGATCTTCTTCAAGTAAAACATCATCTGCATCTAAATAAAGGATGTACTCTTTAGTTGCATGTTTAAATGCTTCATTTCTTGCTGCTGCATAGCTATCGGTCCACTTATAGAAAAAGACTCGATCAGTGTACGTCCGAGCTAATTCTTCCGTTCCATCTGTAGAACCTGTGTCCAGAATATTAATTTCGTCTACAATGTGCTTCACCGTATCAAGGCACCTTCCAAGTAACTTCTCTTCATTTTTAACAATCATACATAAGCTGATCGTAATCATTTAGGCTCACTCCTAACTTTTATCTTCCTACTATCTGTATACTATGAGGAAAGTGTAAGTACGTGAAAAAACAGCCACTTATAAAAAGTAGCTGTTTCAGAGTCATCATGATAAACGAACAATATTTAAATTTGCTCCAACGCCGGGTTGTAATGTGGCTGCTCCCAGCAAACTATATAGCTGAAGACTTATCGTTGCTCCAGCTGGCACCACTTGGATAAATTGAGTAGTGAAGATATTTGTTGCAAGTCCTGGTGCGACTACCGAACGATCTACTTGAGTACCATTTAGTAAAATTCTAGAGTTTAACAATAATCCCGCAGTTGTTCTGACAGTGTAACCAATTTGGTAAGTCCCTGCTTGTAAAACTGTAAATACAGTACCACCTGCATCTGCTGTTACATTTGAAAGAAGCTGTAGGTTTGGTAAAGGGACTAGTGTTCCGGTTAGAATAACCGCAATAACTGATCCTTGCGTGTTCCCAGCATAACCAAAGGTTGAAGTAACGCTCGGGCCGGTTGCTCCCGTTGGTCCGGTGGCCCCAGTAGGTCCTGTGGCTCCCGTTGCTCCCGTTGGTCCGGTTGGTCCGGTTGGCCCCGTTGGTCCGGTTACTCCGGTCGCTCCCGTGGCTCCAGTTGGTCCAGTTGGTCCGGTTGCTCCCGTTGGTCCGGTCGCTCCCGTGGCTCCTGTCGCTCCTGTGGCTCCCGTTACTCCTGTGGCTCCCGTTGCTCCTGTCGCTCCTGTGGCTCCCGTTACTCCTGTGGCTCCCGTGGCTCCCGTGGCTCCTGTCGCTCCTGTCGCTCCTGTGGCTCCTGTTGGTCCAGTTGATCCGGTCGCTCCCGTGGCTCCCGTTACTCCCGTTGGCCCTGTGGCTCCGGTCGCTCCCGTGGCTCCAGTTGGTCCTGTGGCTCCGGTTGCTCCGGTTGCTCCTGTCGCTCCGGTTGCTCCTGTTGTTCCGGTTGCTCCCGTTACTCCCGTGGCTCCTGTGGCCCCAGTAGGTCCGGTTACTCCGGTTGCTCCCGTGGCTCCTGTAGGTCCGGTTACTCCGGTTGCTCCAGTAGGCCCAGTTGGTCCGGTTGCTCCCGTTACTCCCGTTGGCCCTGTTGCTCCTGTTGCTCCTGTTGCTCCCGTCGCTCCCGTTGGTCCGGTTGCCCCCGTCGCTCCGGTTGCTCCTGTTGCTCCCGTCGCTCCCGTTGGTCCGGTTACTCCCGTGGCTCCTGTAGGTCCTGTTGGTCCGGTTGCTCCTGTAGGTCCTGTCGCTCCGGTCACTCCGGTTGCTCCTGTAGGTCCGGTTGCTCCCGTGGCTCCGGTCGCTCCCGTGGCTCCCGTTACTCCCGTGGCTCCCGTGGCTCCGGTTGCTCCCGTTACTCCCGTTACTCCCGTTGGCCCTGTTGGCCCTGTTGCTCCTGTGGCTCCCGTTGGCCCTGTGGCTCCCGTTACTCCCGTGGCTCCCGTTACTCCCGTTGCTCCAGTTGGTCCTGTTGGTCCAGTTAATCCGGTCGCTCCCGTGGCTCCAGTTGGCCCTGTTGGCCCTGTTGCTCCTGTGGCTCCCGTTACTCCTGTCGCTCCTGTGGCTCCTGTGGCTCCCGTCGCTCCCGTTGGTCCGGTTGCCCCCGTCGCTCCGGTTGCTCCTGTGGCTCCCGTGGCTCCCGTGGCTCCCGTGGCTCCTGTTGGTCCAGTTGGTCCGGTTGCTCCCGTTACTCCCGTGGCTCCTGTTGGTCCGGTTACTCCGGTCGCTCCCGTGGCTCCCGTTGCTCCCGTTACTCCCGTGGCTCCTGTTGGTCCAGTTGGTCCAGTTGGTCCGGTCGCTCCGGTTGCTCCCGTTGCTCCTGTCGCTCCCGTGGCTCCAGTTGGTCCAGTTGGTCCGGTTGCTCCCGTTACTCCCGTTGCTCCTGTGGCTCCGGTTGCTCCGGTTGCTCCTGTCGCTCCGGTTGCTCCGGTTGCTCCTGTCGCTCCTGTCGCTCCGGATGCTCCTGTTGTTCCGGTTGCTCCCGTTACTCCCGTTGCTCCTGTGGCTCCCGTTGGCCCTGTGGCTCCCGTTGGCCCTATGGCTCCCGTTGGACCTGTGGCTCCCGTTACTCCCGTTGCTCCAGTAGGTCCAGTTGGTCCGGTTGCTCCCGTTACTCCCGTTGGTCCGGTTGGCCCCGTTGGTCCGGTTACTCCCGTCGCTCCTGTAGGTCCTGTGGCTCCGGTCGCTCCCGTGGCTCCCGTTGGTCCGGTTGCCCCCGTCGCTCCGGTTGCTCCGGTTGCTCCGGTTGCTCCCGTGGCTCCCGTGGCTCCCGTTGGTCCGGTTACTCCCGTGGCTCCTGTTGGTCCTGTTGTTCCGGTTGCTCCTGTAGGTCCGGTTGCTCCTGTGGCTCCGGTTGCTCCGGTCGCTCCCGTTACTCCCGTTGCTCCTGTGGCTCCAGTTGCTCCTGTGGCTCCAGTTGGCCCTGTGGCTCCAGTTGGTCCGGTCGCTCCCGTTACTCCCGTGGCTCCGGTTGGTCCGGTTGCTCCTGTAGGTCCGGTCGCTCCTGTGGCTCCCGTTGCTCCTGTTGGTCCAGTTGGTCCGGTTGTTCCTGTCGCTCCGGTCGCTCCCGTTGCTCCTGTTGCTCCCGTTGGCCCTGTGGCTCCCGTTGCTCCTGTTGGTCCCGTTGGTCCGGTTGCTCCCGTTACTCCCGTTGGCCCTGTTGGCCCTGTTGCTCCTGTGGCTCCCGTTACTCCTGTCGCTCCGGTTGCTCCTGTTGCTCCCGTCGCTCCCGTTGGTCCGGTTGCCCCCGTCGCTCCGGTTGCTCCGGTTGCTCCCGTGGCTCCCGTGGCTCCCGTTGGTCCGGTTACTCCCGTGGCTCCTGTAGGTCCTGTTGTTCCGGTTGCTCCTGTGGCTCCCGTTGCTCCTGTGGCTCCAGTTGGCCCTGTGGCTCCGGTTGCTCCGGTCGCTCCCGTTACTCCCGTTGCTCCTGTTGCTCCCGTTGCTCCTGTGGCTCCCGTTGGCCCTGTGGCTCCCGTTGGTCCGGTCGCTCCCGTTACTCCCGTTGCTCCTGTTGGTCCGGTTGCTCCTGTAGGTCCGGTCGCTCCTGTGGCTCCCGTTGCTCCTGTTGGTCCAGTTGTTCCTGTTGTTCCTGTCGCTCCGGTCGCTCCCGTTGCTCCTGTTGCTCCCGTTGGCCCTGTGGCTCCCGTTGGCCCTGTGGCTCCCGTTGCTCCTGTTGGTCCAGTTGGTCCGGTTGCTCCCGTTACTCCCGTTGCTCCTGTTGGTCCGGTTACTCCGGTCGCTCCCGTTGCTCCCGTTGCTCCGGTTGCCCCGGTTGCTCCCGTTACTCCTGTGGCTCCCGTTGGTCCGGTCGCTCCCGTTACTCCCGTTGCTCCCGTTACTCCCGTTGCTCCTGTTGGTCCAGTTGGTCCAGTTGGTCCAGTTGGTCCGGTTGCTCCCGTTACTCCCGTTGGCCCTGTTGGCCCTGTTGCTCCTGTGGCTCCCGTTACTCCTGTCGCTCCCGTTGGTCCGGTTGCCCCCGTCGCTCCGGCTGCTCCTGTGGCTCCCGTCGCTCCCGTTGGTCCGGTTACTCCCGTGGCTCCTGTAGGTCCTGTTGTTCCGGTTGCTCCGGTTGCTCCGGTTGCTCCTGTAGGTCCTGTAGGTCCGGTCGCTCCTGTCGCTCCAGTGGCTCCAGTTGGTCCAGTTGCTCCTGTGGCTCCGGTTGCTCCGGTCGCTCCCGTTACTCCCGTGGCTCCTGTGGCTCCCGTTGGCCCTGTGGCTCCCGTTACTCCCGTCGCTCCTGTAGGTCCAGTTGGTCCGGTTGCTCCCGTTACTCCCGTTGCTCCGGTTGGCCCCGTTGGTCCGGTTACTCCCGTCGCTCCTGTAGGTCCTGTGGCTCCGGTCGCTCCCGTGGCTCCCGTTGCTCCTGTGGCTCCTGTGGCTCCGGTCGCTCCCGTTTCTCCCGTTACTCCCGTTACTCCCGTTGGTCCGGTTACTCCCGTGGCTCCCGTTACTCCCGTTTCTCCTGTAGGTCCGGTTGCTCCCGTCGCTCCTGTTGCTCCCGTGGCTCCAGTTACTCCTGTTGGTCCAGTAGGTCCAGTTGTTCCAGTTGCTCCCGTTTCTCCTGTGGCTCCCGTTACTCCCGTTTCTCCCGTTGCTCCCGTTTCTCCCGTTGCTCCCGTTGCTCCCGTTACTCCCGTTGGTCCGGTTACTCCCGTTGCTCCTGTGGCTCCCGTTACTCCCGTGGCTCCTGTAGGTCCGGTTGCTCCCGTTTCTCCCGTTGCTCCTGTGGCTCCCGTTGCTCCCGTCGCTCCTGTTGCTCCCGTTGCTCCGGTGACTCCCGTTGCTCCCGTTACTCCCGTTACTCCGGTTGCTCCCGTTACTCCGGTGACTCCCGTTGCTCCCGTCGCTCCTGTGGCTCCTGTAGGTCCTGTTGGCCCTGTTGCTCCTGTAGGTCCGGTCGCTCCCGTGGCTCCCGTTAATCCCGTAGCTCCGGTTGCTCCTGTCGCTCCTGTAGGTCCTGGTGGGCCCGGTGGTCCTGTAGGTGGTGGTGGTCCATCAAGTACAAGCAATCCGACATCATCGATGAGCATATCTGATCCTCCAACTTGTGGAAGCGAGTTAAGAAGGATCATTGCTTGTGTAGCATTTAAAGGGACAGTAGATGTAGTTTGACTTATTTCTAACCACGTGTTTGTTGAGATACCTGGAATATTTTGAGGGGGTATACTAATAATTAATCCATAACCTATAAAATTAAAGCTATCATCATAATAATTAACAGATATAGTTATCGGTGCTGCTACATCCATATCAGATACTTTTGATATGGATGTATAAAATTGAAATGTTTCTCCTGGATTAATATCAACGATTTGATAGATATAAGCGTTATTGAACGTATCATTTAAAAGAAGGCTATAAAATCCTGAATGGCTATACGAAGATGTGACTTCTGCATTAAGAGGCACCCATGGACTTATAGTTCCTGTTTCAAAACCTCCATTTATGATTTTATTTATCAATTCCTCTCCTCCTTTACACAATATAGTCTATAAATATTCAGTATTTACGCTTTTTGTATGAGCCTTCACCTACAACCTTAATCCATTTCCCAACAAAAAAAGCCCAATTAATGGGCTTAAATCCTACAAATTAATCTACTCTAATTACTACAAGTGAAGCACCTACTCCTGCTTGTAATGTAGCAGCTGCAATAACTCCGAATAATTGTAATCCGATTGTCGTTCCTGCAGTTAACGTAGTGATAACATCAGCTTCAAAACTACTTAAGGTTAGTACTGGAGAAATAATCGTTCCTGGTATTGGCGTTCCACCCGCCACCGCTTGAGCTCCTGCTAGTAATCCAGCTGTAAGATTAATACGGTACGTGATGAAATATCTTCCTGTTACAGGCACAGTAAATAAAGTTGATGCACCATTTGCTACAAACCCATCTAAACTTTGAACCCCTGTTAAAGGTATAGGAGTCCCTCCTAAAACGACAGCAACGATTCCTCCAGCTGTGTTCACAGCTGACATACTATTTGCTGTAACAGACGTTCCGGTTGCTCCTGTCGCTCCCGTTGGACCTGTGGCTCCTGTCGCTCCCGTTGGGCCGGTTACTCCTGTCGCTCCCGTTGGACCGGTGGCTCCCGTTTCTCCCGTTGGACCGGTTGCTCCGGTTGCTCCCGTTGGACCGGTGGCTCCTGTCGCTCCCGTTGGACCGGTTGCTCCCGTTTCTCCCGTTGGACCGGTTACTCCTGTCGCTCCCGTTGGACCTGTGGCTCCCGTTTCTCCCGTCGGACCGGTTACTCCCGTCGCTCCCGTTGGGCCGGTGGCTCCTGTCGCTCCCGTTGGGCCGGTTACTCCTGTCGCTCCCGTTGGGCCAGTGGCTCCCGTTTCTCCCGTTGGACCGGTTACTCCTGTCGCTCCCGTTGGGCCGGTGGCTCCTGTCGCTCCCGTTGGGCCGGTGGCTCCTGTCGCTCCCGTTGGGCCGGTGGCTCCTGTCGCTCCCGTTGGACCAGTGGCTCCCGTCGCTCCCGTTGGACCTGTGGCTCCCGTTGGGCCGGTGGCTCCCGTTTCTCCCGTTGGACCGGTTACTCCTGTCGCTCCCGTTGGACCAGTGGCTCCCGTTTCTCCCGTTGGACCGGTTACTCCTGTCGCTCCCGTTGGACCAGTGGCTCCCGTTTCTCCCGTTGGT
>NZ_JAEUZA010000006.1:78960-109575 GCF_016798245.1 Alkalicoccobacillus gibsonii
GGACCGGTTACTCCTGTCGCTCCCGTTGGACCAGTGGCTCCTGTGGCTCCCGTTGGCCCTGTGGCTCCCGTTGCTCCTGTGGCTCCCGTGGCTCCTGTGGCTCCCGTGGCTCCGGTTGGTCCTGTGGCTCCTGTGGCTCCTGTGGCTCCCGTTTCTCCCGTTGGCCCGGTTGCTCCGGTTGGTCCGGTTGCTCCCGTTTCTCCCGTCGGACCAGTGGCTCCCGTCGCTCCGGTTGGACCAGTGGCTCCTGTCGCTCCCGTTGGGCCTGTCGGACCAGTTGGACCGGTTGGACCAGGAGGACCACTTGGTACAAAAAGAGCGCCAATGGTAATCATTGAAACATCATCTACGATTATGTCTGCCGTTCCTACTGAAGCGGCAACTGTTAATGTTAAGGATGCAAAAGCCGTTCCTAAAGGTGCAACTTCCGTTGTTTCATAGACTGTCAGCCATGTAGCCGCCGTAGCCTCTGGCACTCCCTCTGGAAGAACATTCACCAGCAAGCCAGATCCTAAGAAAACAAAGCTTGCATCAAAATAATTTACTGTAATTGTTACAGCAGGTGATGGTAATACACTTGTTTTTGCAAGTGATACTAGAACTTCGAAACTTTCACCCTCGTTAGTAGGTATGGATTGAGACAGAGTTGACCCTGTTAGCGCAGGTAATTGAACAGCATATATACCCGTATGACTAAATGTAGTTGTTAAAAATCCATTTACACTAGTCCAAGGAGCCAAAGCACCTGTTTCAAATCCACTATTGTCAATTCGATTGATAACCACGTTAAACCTCCCTTACAACAAATGCTTCAAACTATGAAGCTTTATTATTCTATGAATCCTTTACTAAAAGGATTGCACACTAGCCTATATGTTTAAAGTTTCCACTTTGTTATTAAGGATGTTTAATCGCCAAACGGATGTCGATAGACTGTGACGGTACAATTAAATACTCACCGTCCATTTTTACATGCGCACCAAATTCCTTCTTTAAATATAGTGGCTGTTCTTCTAATAAATTTCTGCTTCGTCCACCATCAGAATAATTTCCTCGTGCACCAGTCTTATTAATCCAATAGCTGAATCCTTTAATGACAGATGCAATAATCCTTTCTTCGTTCTTCTCAATGTAACGATTAGCAGAAATCGATAATGGTGCAATAATATGATGACCTGACTCAAGTAGTTTCATATGACTCTCACCTAAAGATTGAAGAGATGAACGATTAAATGTTGAAAATATTGAACGTTTCATCACAAAAGGTGGAATGAGGAGTGATGAATTTGGCTGCTTATGATAACCAGCAGTTACATTTAACAGCGTATTTCCAATATGAGCGAGTCTCATTTTTTCAATTGAATTCTGAGCTCCAGACTGATCGTTGATACAAACATCAACGCCGATCTTTTCAACTTCATCAAAAAACACCTGAATCTCTTCTATCGTTATCGGTATTTCCGCTGAATGAAATAGCAGTCGGTTTCCTTGAGCAAGCTGACTTCCAATGTAGAATGCAATATCTAATGAACATGCTTCATCAACTGTCATATAAGGGATTGACTGATGTGCAATTAAATCAACAGCCTCTTTATGAGAAGACGATACAATTGGAACCCACTCAATCTGATTGGATTCAAACAACATACGAATGTCTGAAAGTTCGGCTCCATTTGGCACATAGAAAATAACACTTTTCTCCTTTGCTTTAGACAAGGCCTGCCACTTTAAGCGATCAGAATAAAGTAGGTGGAACCCTTCCATTGGCTTGGGATAATGTAGTGTTGGTCCATACGTATCGATTAGATAATCAAGCGCTTCAATAAAATCACCATGCATGCGCTGCATCGCCTCTCCGATGACCTCTCCAGGCTTCGGCAAATGATTGGTTCGCATTTTGTTCATTCCTAACACATCAATCGTATGAGGAACCGATATTTGAAGCTTCTTATCAATAGCGATCGTATTTGCTAATACGGGATTTGATAATTCACTTTTTCCAATCATCTCTAGTCCCTTACGACTAAAGGCATGGGGAATCGTTAAAATATTTTCCGCACGCAAATCTCGCCTCTCTTGGATCGCGTTTAGGAAGAACCTAGATTGTGAAATAATATCCGCCTTATCAACTTTCGTAATCCAGTCGATCGAATTAATCGCCATATCGATTCCATTTTCTACATCTTGAATAAATGGCAGATAATCCTCAGCTTTTATCACAATGTCTCCATCCGTAAATAAATAAATATCTGCTTCTCCATTGAGCGCACCTATTGCTCGACCCACATCATTGCCAAGGGGTTGAGAATAATTTATCACCTTTGCGCCGTGCGACTCTGCCACATGCGCGGTGTGATCCTTAGAGCCGTTCACTACTACGATTATTTGATCAGGCTGTAGTCGCTTAATCTCCTTTAGAACACCAGGCAGCGTATCAGCCTCATCCATAGCAGGAACAATTACGTGCAGCTTGTAATTCATATTTCGTTTAACCTGACTAGCCGAAGCTGGCAGTGGTGTTTGCCCGTTCATTCGCCTTAAGTACTCTTCTTTATTTGTAATTACACGAAAAGTATAACTATTTCTCATCAGTCGCTCCCCCTTTTTTTTAGATTGATCTGCATGTTCCAAATCCTTTGGACATATACACTATATAAACAATATAAATGAGGTGATTCGTATGGATAAAAATCAGACTTCCTTTCGAACAAAACTGACACCTGTTCAATTACAGCAGCGTCTTATTTATACACAATCCGAGCTTAAAAAATATAAGGCGCAAGTCGAAAAATATCAAAATGATTATTATTACAACATGATAGATGAACTTAAAGAAAAGGAACAAAATTGGCTTTCAGAAAAGGATGAACTTCAACAGAAACTTTCACAAGCGAACGAAACGATTCAGTTTCTTCAAGACGAACTCACTACCTTTAAAGCACAAGAAAAGGCAGATCATTCATCTGCCCCAAAAGGAAAAAACGAAGTACCCGCCCCTACTCAACAGATGCAGGATTCAGAATCTAGTCAGGTAACGGAGGACCCCAAAGAAATGATCCTCCAAAAAGAGCAAATACCTGCGCCAGCCGCAAAAAACCAGGATTGGTTTTTACGATCTATTAAGGGTAAGAAAGATTCGTTTTCTGATAAGAATTAACAAGAGCTTGAATGCCTTCAATTAAATCTGTCTCAGGAACATAGTTTAGAAGGTTCCGAGCTTTCTCAATGCAGGGTATTCTTTTTCTCATGTCTTCAAAACCTTCACCATATGCTTCTTCATATGAGATTTGTTTAATAGGCGAACTTGACTGTGTACATGTTTTTACAATCGTAGCCAGTTCCGCGATAGATGTACCTTCATTTGTCCCGATATTAATAATTTGTTGATCGGTATCTTTCTCTAATACCAAAGCTGTTGCCTTTGCTGTATCTTTTACAAAGGTAAAGCATCGGCTTTGGGTTCCATCTCCGAATAGAGTAATCTCTTTGTTCTCAATCGCTGCTTTCACAAAGATCGGAACCACTCCACCATAGATTGAATCATTCGCTCTTGGACCATAGGCATTAAAATATCTAAGTATGGTCACTGGTAGCCCTTCTTTTCCATAAGCAAGACAAAGATGCTCCTCCATCGACTTCGCTGTTGAATAGCACCACCTGTGCACATGCGTTGAGCCAAGTAGGCGGTCACCATCTTCTTTATATGGAAGACTTTCACTTTTTCCATAGACCTCTGAGCTTGATGCAAAGACAACCCTTTTGTTGTAACGAGCCGCACTTTCTAAGATCGTTGAAGTCCCTGATAGATTTTCTTTAATTACTTTTAAAGGTGAATCTACACAGTGTTTTACACCAAGCACAGCAGCCAAATGGAATACAACATCATGCTTTTTTACGAGTGGATCCACGGTAGGAACATGACTGCAATCCCCTTCAATTAAACGAAAATTGGGATCTTCACGTAAATGGGCAACATTCAATTGATTTCCATTTGAGAAATTATCTAGAGCTGTGACAACATGCCCCAACTCCAACAGCTCTTCACAAAGGTGGGAACCAATAAAACCTGCTCCACCCGTAACCAGAAGATTCACACTCTCACCTCTTTTATAATCGTATTACGTGATCGTAGGTTCCTTTAATGCAGTTTCTCGTGTCAAACAATAAGGAACTCCCTTTAATTAAAGAAGAGTAATCAATTTGGCTGTGATCTGTTAAAATCACTGCACCATCATAAGAAGAAAGACTTTGTTGATCATATTGAATACCCTTATAGGTTTTACCTAGTAGCGTAATATCCTTTACAAATGGATCATGATAATCAACAGTCCAGCCGCGTTTGATTAATTCCTCCATAACTAGAATGGATACAGATTCCCTCACATCGTTAACATCCTTCTTATAAGTCAATCCAACTAATAAAACGCTTGGTGTTTTCTTTCCTGATCCAAGTGCCTTTTCTAATCGATCGACCACATACATAGGCTGCTCGTCGTTCACCTTTTTGGCTAGGTCAATAAACGGTGTGCTAAGCTTTTGTTCATTTGCCTTCCACTTTAAGTAAAGTGGATCAACCGGTATACAATGTCCTCCAATACCTGGCCCTGGAAAATATGGAGTAAATCCATATGGTTTTGTACTTGCTGCGTCAATGACTTGCCAGATATCAATGTTCAGCTCATGGCAAATTTGACTCATCTCATTCATAAATGAAATATTGATTAATCGCTGGGTGTTCTCAAGAATTTTAGTCATTTCCGCTACTCGTGTATTATCAACAGGTACAAGTGATGTAAATGCCTTCCCGTAAATAGCTTGAACCTCGTGTAGACATGCTTGTGTTACACCACTTACAACTTTTGCAATGTCTTCTAATTCATAATCTACATTTCCTGGATCAATTCGTTCAGGAGAATATCCAAGGAACAGATCGGTCCCTACCTTCAGACCACTTTTCTCTAGCAGTGGAACGAGTACTTCTTCTGTTGTTCCTGGAAAGGTGGAGCTTTCAAGCACGACAAGCTGGCTATGACGAAGATGAGGTAGCATTGCCTGCGCTGCAGACTCAAGATAACTTAAATCAGGATCTTGATGATTTTTAAGAGGGGTCGGTACACATAAGATGATGGCTTGAGCCGATTCAATTTTCTTAAATTCATTAGAGAAACGGAATCGCTTTGAAGCTGTTAGCTTTTTCACCTCTTCATCTGAGTAATCAGATAAGTAGGATGTGCCTTTCTCTAAGCAATCGATCTTTCTAGAATCTATATCTATTCCAACTACGTCATATCCACTTTTATGAAATAATGTCGCCAAAGGTAACCCTACGTATCCGAGACCAATGACAGCAATTTGAGTCGTCATTCGTGCAGCCCTTCTTTCAAATGGTTAGATTATCAGTCTAACTATTGATATGTGGCTGTTTATTGATTCGTTAAAGCCAATATCCATATTCATCAGACGAAAAGATAAAATAATGAACTAGCCCACTCTCCTAGCTCCCTAACTCTTAACTCTCGCTGGATTACCCATCGTCACTGCTTTTTCAGGGACGTCCTTAGTAACAACAGCTCCAGCCCCTACAACGGCATGTTCACCTATCACAATCGCAGGTAAGAGCGTGGCGTGGTTCCCAATTTTGGCATGCGCCTTAATGTGTGGGCCAGTATGCGTTCCTTTACCACTTGCCATATATTTGTCATTCGACATTGAACAACACGGTCCAATAAATACATGATCCTCAATGATGGTGTCTGCTGTTACATAGCAACCAGTTTGAATCGTGACATTCTTTCCGATTCGGGTATTCGGTTCAATCATGGCATGTCGGCCGATGATCGTATGTCGATCAACAAAAATCTGTTCACGAATGCTTACATGATCTCCGATAAATACCCCTTCTGCTATGGAAAGTCCTCTGTACAAAGTGACATGACTACCAATCACTACTTCATTATCAATTGCGAGTGGAGGTAACTCAGTAGCAGGTTTTCTAGCCATCTTTTTGTTTGATCCTGGGCGCTTTCCTAGAACTACATGATCACCTATTTCCACGTCATCACCTATAACTGTCCCTTCTTTGATTACAGCATGTGACCCAATGGTAACTCGATCGCCAATGCGAACACCCATTTCAATAACAGCATATTCGCCTACTTCTACATTCGTTCCTAAAATCACACTTGAGTGAATGCTCATTCGCTATTCAGTCTCCTTCATAACAGATTGATAGATGGATAGTAACGTTTGTGTGACGGTATTTGCATGGTGGTGATTCTCTACATACGTTCTTCCTTGGATTCCGAGTGTATGCCTTTTTTCAGGCTGTAAAAGTAAATCCTTCACCACGGACTGAAATGTGTCAGGATTTGCAGACTGAACTGGAAGCTCAGACGGAAGCGTTTGATACAGGTCGGGTCTGATAAATGCGACAACTGGTTTACCTAGTGCCATGGCTTCAATGCTTAAGTTCCCATACATTCCGCAGAGGATCTGATCAATGATAAGATCTGCATTTTTGTATAGCTCTACGGCCTCTTTATGACTGGTATTTTCAATTAGTTGAAAATCAAAGGAACATTCGTTTTGTAAGTCTAAGAGTGCTGCTTCAATGACATCCGTTCCTTTAAACTCTCGTTGTGAAGGGGCATGAACCACAAGTGGTCTCTCTTTATTTATACTTGGATAGCTAGGCGTATACTTTTGCACGTCACATAGTCTCGGAAGGACATAGATTGGTACACCATTTTTTTCATAATAGGGTTTCACATATTTGTATAACTCATAGTCTTGTACGATAGCTACATTAACAAGTTCTGCGAAGACAGTTAAATTTTCATGAATCGTTTCATCTGGTAAGGAAGATTCAGCATTCACATACTCATTGCTATAGTCTTCGCCTTGTCTTGCAAGTTGGCGAGATCTCACATCTGTACCACGGTGGTGCATGATTATCTTCCCACCGTGTTTTTTTATCCATTGTAAGTCTCTAAAGTCTCCGATAAACGTACCGCTGTTATGAAAGTGAAAAATATCAAAGAATGGTATGGCGGCGAGAGCCACTTTTTGCATATCATATGAATCTGTTGGATACGTACCAGGATAGTCAAAGCTTGTTTGGAAGTAATTAAAAGCAGCTGAGATGAAGCCTTCCTCACGAAGCTTCGTATTAATTAGACCTACTTGGCCCGCAATCTCCATTGGCGCATGGCAAATTTTCAAACCAGCTCCCTCCTTATAACTTCTGATAGATTAGTTCTAAACTCTCTGCAATATGATCTGCATTGTGGAATGTTTCAACAAATGCGCGAGATCGTTTTCCTGTCTCATGTCTAAGCACAGGGTCTTGAACGTATGTTTTTAGCACATCAATGAGTGTGTCTGGCTTCGCAGTAACAATTGGGAAATCATCTGGTAAGTGTGAACGAACGTCCTCGCGAATATTTGCCATCACTACTTTTCCAAGTGCCATGGCCTCAACACTTAACACACCATAGGTTCCGCATAACACTTGATCGATAATAATATCTGCTTCTTTGTACAGCTCTAGGGCTTTATCATGACTTAGCTGTTCAACCTTCCTATATTCAAAGTCATAGCCTTCCGCTTCTAATTGGTCGAGCGCCTCATGTATATATTGAGTCCCTTTAAATGCTTGATTTGTAGGCGCATGAACTATTAACGGCTTAGTGGCATTGGGTGAAGGAAAGTGCGGGACAAACTTTTCGGTTTGGCAAATAAGTGGAACTACATGGACATTTTTATAGTAATCTTGTACGTAAGGAACCATTTCATAGTCTTGAACGATTGCAGTATCAATGTACTGAGTGAGATAAAGCAGTCTCTCATGAATATATTCATCAGTGTTATAGCTTGGAGGAAGAGGATACGGATTCAGCTCTTTAACCTTTTTAGCTGTTCGAACATCGTTTCCCCAATGATGCATCACTAGCTTTTTTCCTTGTTCCTTTAAATAAGGGAGTTCTTCGCCTTTCACAGTGAATGAGTTTCCATTGTGGAAATGACACACCTCTGCAAAATGGCTAAGCGGTAGTAAATATTTATATAGCTCATACGCATCCGTTGGTACAATATGATCCTGGTAATTTAAATAGGTGTGAAACCAGTTTAGTCCATTCACTTGATGCCCTCTTTTTTTAAGGGCGTTACACATCATGCCCATTTGTCCGGATATTTCAGTTGGAACATGAATAATCTTCACTCGACATTCCCCCGATTCTTTACCTAGCTGCCTTTTCTATATCTATTCAACCAATCGCCTATTCGTTAATAAAAGCGAACAAAATGAACCGAATCATTTTTTTATGGGATCTTACATAAGCTGTTCTTAGGGAAGAGTTTGGGGAAAGGTGGCAAAAATATGAAAGGTTTGTTGAAGGGTGAGAGTATAGGGGTTAAAAATCATCTCGCAATCATTAATATAGGAGGATTCGATGACCATAAGATTCGATCATGGGGGAAAGAGGAATTAAGCCCCGCAGTATCTTATCAATTGAATGGAGTGGAAACAGGAGAAACCTATTTTGAAGGCTTTATTTTTAATCCTATTTCTTCAACGGATGGCTCTTATATACATCCTCTTTACGATGGATTTGGTGAACGTTCAACAGAAATGGATTGGATCCGATACCTCGAGCTTCTCTTTGAAAAGGAAGCCAATCTTCATGCACTTGATTCACTTGCTGAACACCAGCTAGATATTTGGATTGGTCTTCCTTACCCTTTGGTTGGTGAAACCGTTTTTGGATTGGGAGGAACTGATTCTCAGCTGATCTTTAACAATATGACTAATCGATTAACCGCACTAACCTGGTGGTATAAGCAATTTTTAGCGGCGTGGAGTTCCTCAGGCTTTACGAAGTTAAAGCTTCAAGGGTTCTACTGGATTAAAGAAGTATTAAATGAGCCTGATGAAGAGTTGATCCAACATATTAATACCCATATTCATGAAGATGGATATAAAACAATGTGGCTACCGAATTACGGTGGATTTGGTGCGATGAAACCATGGAAAGGCGATCATTTGAAGTTTGATGTCACAGCACTCAACACAAATTACTACGGGAACACCATGATGGGTACAGAATGGATTAATTATGCATGTATGTTCTCAAATGTATTTGGTTGTGGCATTCAAATGAATATTGGAAAAGGCTGGACGTTTAGCCCTTATCATGTCTATGACTTTCTGAATCTGGGACTTCCCACTCGCAACAATTATATAAATGATTATTTTCTCGTCTTTAATTTCTATAACATTACATGTAAAGAGTTTGCTGAAAATCATCCAGCTGAATATCAACAGGTCCGTCACTTTCTTAAAAAAGAATATGTGGATCAACAGTACCCAGGAAGAGCTTATTAAATAAAGAAAAAGCGGAAGCCGTGAGATACGGTTTCCGCTTAATTTCGCTTCTAACAATCTAACAAAAATTGATAGATCTTATCTGGCTGACCAGGTAACTGTTCGTGTGCAAAATCAGGATATAATACATATGTTTTTTTACTTTTAATTTTATTATAGGCGGCGAATTGAGTGGATGGTGGACAACTATTATCCATTAAACCAACCCCCATTAACACCTCTCCTTTAATTCGATTAGCTAAGTTCTGGATATCAATATATCCTAGTGTTGTGAAAAATTCTTCGGCACGTTCATGCCTTGGATCAAATCTTCTAAAATAGTTGTGTATTTCATTATAGGAAGAGTTTTTTGCGTCGATCTCCCATACGCGCTTGTAATCACTTAAAAATGGATAATTAGGTGCTAGCTTTTTTACCGTAGGGGCGAGCGCTCCACATGCAATGGTTAGGGCTCCTCCTTGAGAACTTCCGGTTGCAACGATTCGCTCCGCGTCAACTTCCGGCATTTCTTGTGCCACTCTCACTAATTGTGCTGTATCCAAGAATACATTCCGGAAGAACAGATGTTTCGGGTTTTGAACGCCACGAATAATATGTCCATTCAATGTGTTTCCAAGGACTTGTGCATTATCCTCTGATCGACCACCTTGGCCTCTTACATCCATTGCAAGGACCGTAAATCCTGAAGCTGCGTAACCGAGTAAGTCTGACCATTCTGGTGAATGACCAGAGTATCCATGAAAATGAAGTAACGCTGGATGAGAGTCTTTTGATTGGGCTGGCTTAATATACTTCGCATAAACATGAGCCCCACCTACTCCAGTAAAGAATAAATCATAACACTCAGCAAAAGGTGCCTGAAATTCACTCTTCTCAAGCTGTACATTAGGATCCGTATTGCTTAATTCCTCCAATGCTTCTGCCCAATATGAATCAAAATCATCCGGACGTGGATTAATTCCTTTGTACTCTTTAAGTGCTTCAATTGGCATATCTATAAACGACATATGTACTCTCCCCCTTTTTAAAAGCGCTTTCAATTTCATAGTATAATTGAAACAGAGAGAAATGGAAACATTTTCTCTGTTTCAATTCGCTTCTTTATAAGGCGGGAAGTGTTTGATAAATTCCCATAATTTGTTTAGCTACCACTTTACTATCATGATAGGTTTCAACATATTCTCTTCCTCTTTGTCCAATCTCATGCCAAGATTCTGGAGCGTCTAAAAGCCCTTTTACGGTTTCAAAGATAGTCTCGGGATTGGCATTTACTACTGGTGGCACCTCAGTGAATTTTGTAAGTAAGTCATCTCTTACAAACGTGACGACTGGTTTACCTAAGGCCATCGTTTCAACTGAAAGCAAACCATAGGATCCACAAAGAATCTGATCTAAGATGATGTCTGCTTCCTTATATAGTTCTACTGCCTTTTCATGGTTCATATGTTCAATGCGTTGATAGCGAAACGAGTGCGTTTCTTTTAGTTGTTTAATCGCCCTTTCTACATGAACCGTTCCTTTAAAGTAAGGATTTGTTGGAGCATGAACTAAAAGAGGTTCACTCTTTGGTGTAGTTTTAACCTGTTGAATTTTAGATAAGTCAATAGCAATAGGTATAACATGCACTCTCTTGTAATAGTCCTTCACATAATCATATACTTCATAGTCCTGCACAATTGCATCTTCAATCACAGAGCTAATTTGTTTTAAACGGTAATCAATATACTCATTTGGTGGTGAATCACCTGTATAAGCATAAGGGTTTTTAACTCTTGCCATATCGTGAAATCTGACATCATTGCCCCAATGATGCATGACTGCTTTTTTTCCGCTTCCCTTTAACCGCTGCAAATCTGTATAATTACTTTTTAATGATTGAGCATAATGAAAGTGAAACAGATCATGCTGATCAATTAGTTGATCAGCAATTTGAGCAATCTGTCCTTTTTCCATATACTTCAAATGCTCCTCATACCCTAAGTAGGATTGAAAGGTATTATAGCAGTTTACTTCATGACCTTCTTTTTTAAACTCACCTGCCATGATGCCCATTTGTCCAGCAATTTCCGTAATTCCTTGAAAGATCTTCATTATTGTCCTCCCATTATCCAGTCATGGGTTTGTTTAATCCCTTCTTCCAACGTAAATGCAGGCTCCCATTTTAAAACCTCTCGAGTCTTGTTAATATCTAAACACCTTCGATTAATCGTATCGACTGTTCGTTTTGTTGCAAATTGCTGATTCACCTGTGCATCTCCAAATACTCTTCCAATTTCAGTCGATAAAGCTAAGACACTCGTCTCAATTCCTGTTGCTACATTTAATGTTTCACCGATTGCCGCTTCCCGCTCTGCAGCAAGTAAAATCACGTGAACGGCATCATCAATATAAGTAAAATCACGCGTTTGACTACCATCTCCATAGATCGTCATAGGTAAACCAGCCATTCTTGCTTCAAAAAACTTCGCAACTACACCACAATAAGGGTTTGTCGCTACTTGCCCAGGTCCATAGACATTTGAAAGCCTTAAGATCGTTACTGGAAGCTGATGAAGGGAGTGAAAAACATGTGCATATTGTTCAGCTCCATACTTACTTGCTGCATAAGGCATTCGAATTTTTACTTCTCCTAAAGGCGTTGGAATTTGATCTGCATCCCCATATACAGACGCAGTTGATGTGTAAACAAAGCGCTTTACTTGTTTTCCATGTTTCCTAATTTGTTCGAGCAATGTGTAGGCACCGCGTAAATTCACTTCAAAATCTTGTCTCATGTCAGTGACAGATAACACAAGATTTCTACAAGCGATATGAAACACAATGTCTATGTCAGGTAAAACAGATTCGAGTAGCTGCTCATTTAAAATGGTATCCTCTAGAAACGTGATATTAGGATCATTTGGAACTTCCGAATAAGACCCCGTTGATAAGTCATCAATGATTGTAATTTTGTCTGCTTTATTTTGCAGTGCACGAACAACTCTTGAACCGATAAATCCCGCACCACCTGTTACTAATACATGCTTATACCTGGCACTCACTACTCAGTCACTCCCTTCATGTCAGTTGTTTTAAATTGAACTAAAGGCAAGGATACAGGATTTTTTTGTTTATGAGATTGGTAGAGCGCAAAAATGGTTTCTAATGCTCTTTCAGACTCTTCAGCTGTTACCGCTTCATTTTCCTCCCCGTTTAGATGCTTAACGATCTCCTTGTACATCAAGCTTTGTTCATTTCTCTCAGATAAGAGATCAATAAATTCTTGCTCACTTGGACCATTCTCCACCATATAAGCAGAGACTTGATCATAATTTTTACCTTCTAAAATGATGGTTCCTTTTTCGCCAAAAATCTTCAGACCATACCCATGGTTTTGAGGCCATGTTACTGAGTTTGCTTCAATTAATCCCGTAGCACCTGACTTAAATTGAAGAGTACCGAGAGCAATATCTTCTGTTTCCTTATGTGTATGAATCCATTGCAACTGCCCTGATACGGTTTTCACTTCCCCTAAATACCAGCATAGAAGGTCAATCATGTGGATGCCTTGATTAATTAACATCCCTCCGTCTTGATCCCATGTCCCTCGCCATGGAGCTGCTTTGTAGTATTCAATCGGACGTTGAATGGCCATTGTTACTGTTGCTGTATAGATTCGACCAAGTAATCCCTCTTCAATATACCGCTTAATCTCGTGGAGAGACTTACGAAACCTGAGCTGGTGACAAACAAATAGACTTTTCTTTTGATTAGAAGCGAGTTCCCTTAGTTCACGGGACTCTTCGATGGAAAGAGCAAGTGGTTTTTCAACAAGCACATGCTTATTAGCTCGCAACGCATCTCTGGCAATAGAAAAATGAGTACCTGAAGCTGTTGCAACTAAGATAAGATCACAATCTGACAATAGAAGCTCTTGAAAATTCTCATACAGCTTTAACTCACTACTCTTAAAAGGTATTAAGGCTTCAGCCTGTTTCATTCGTTCAATTGACAAATCACTTAAAGCGACAATTGTTAACTCTGGTACATTAGCTAATGAGACAAGATGCTTTTCTGTTATTCTCCCGCAACCAATAATCCCAAGCTTCATCTGTTGATCTCTCCCATTAATGTTGAGATGGTTTCAACAATTTTTGCCTGCTCTTCCTTTGTTACATACGGATGCATTGGAATCGCTAATAACCGTTTTGATTTCTCTTCTGCAACTGGAAAGCTACCAGACTTGAACCCTACCGACTGATACACCTCTTGTAGGTGCAAAGGAAGTGGATAATAAACTCCATTTGCAATACCCGCTTTCGTTAGCCCCTTTGATAAGCGATCACGTTCGTTAACCTCAAGGCAATAAAGATGGTAGATATGCTCTGAGCTTGCTTTAGTCTTTGGAACCGACAACCCTTTTAATGAAGCGAGATGCTTCTTGTAAAAGTCGGCAATGGTTTGTCTATTCTGGTTCAGCTCATCGATTTTCCCTAAACTAATACGAAGAAGAGCTGCCTGCAATTCATCTAACCGACTGTTATACCCTATTTCTTTATGAAAATATTTCTTTGTACTTCCATGATGGCGCAGCATGCGGATTCGTTCATCTATGTGGGCATGTTTTGTAACGACCAGCCCGCCATCACCCATTGTTCCTAAGTTCTTGGTAGGAAAAAATGAAAAACAGCCAACATCTCCAATCGTCCCTACCTTTTTCCCTTTGTATGATGATCCAAAAGCCTGACAGGCATCTTCAATCACATAAAGTTGATTGTCTCTTGCGATCTTCATAATGGCATCCATATTTGCCGGATACCCAAATAAATGCACAGGCATAATGGCCTTTGTTTTATCTGTTAATGCTTTCACAATTTTCTCAGGATCCAGATTATAAGTGTCTGTTTCAATATCTACAAAAATCGGAGTAGCCCCAACACGTGAAATGGCTTCAGCTGTTGCAAAAAACGTGAAGGGTGTAGTAATGACTTCATCTCCTTCTCCAATCTCTAGCGCATCCAAAGCAAGCACTAATGCATCTGTTCCATTCCCAACTCCGATTGCAAATGGACTGTTTAGGTACTGTTTCACTTCCTCTTCAAATGCCATACCTTCTTTTCCAAGTATATATTGACCACTATTATAGACACGCGCCATTGCTTTTAGCGCCTCATCTTTAATCGTTTGAAACTGCCGATCTAAATCAATAAGTGGGATCACAGCTTTTCACTCCTTGTGCCTCATTTTTCTTCTGTCTACTTATATGAGAGGTACGTAATCAAAGGAACGGCACTTCCACTCAAAAGAATAAAAAACCCTCCATTTTTTTCATAAGTAAGAGCTCACATGAGAACTTCCTCTCAATGGAGCTCACCCTTCAACACATATTAGCGTTGTCCACAGCACTTCAATGGCTTCTGTTGTTTTGGTTGAGGAGGTTTTGGTAATGAAGCGAATGGACGTTGCTTTGCTTTGCGTCCCCCAGTCGGTTTCTCCTGATGAATGGGTCTTGCATAAAGTGGTTTAACATTTGGCTCTTGATTCATCACATACACTCCCTTTCTTCTATAGGATATGTAGGAGTCTAAGAATGGTTAGTTAAAAAATGATATCCCCATTTCAAAAAATCTTGGGACATTTTGCACCAATTTAGATGCCACTCATACAATACAGTAGTTTGAACACCCAGCCCGCAAGAAATTGTTTGGATGGGTAAACTTTAGAGGAGGTAAGATAATGAGTTTAAAAAAGCATAGCGTCGTAATAAATGTTCCCAAAGTATTTGATTGGGTCACTCGTCAAGTTGATCTTCAAACCATTAGCTTCAGAGAACCAGAGCTTTCTAATTTGTTCCCTGGATTAATTGGCCCATCTCCAGGTGAGAATGAATTATGCTCTTTCCTTCAAACTGTGCCTGGTTACACAACGGTTGCTCGTGTGTTAGATGAATCTTTGTATACTTCAGAAGTAACAAACCCATTAGATCGAGCATGCGTTGAAGTAACTCTTCCTAGTGGTAAAGAAGTTGTACTTGAAAAGGTAAAAATTCTAGCTCGAGGTCTATTAGAAGTAGATATCCTAGATGCAAACGAGAATATCATCCTTACATCTAATCCAATTGAGTTCGCAACCATCCAGACGTTCTACTTATCTGCACCAAATGATACTGTAGTTAGTGCATTTATTTCATCTGGACAGTGGGATGCAGAGGTTGTATGTGATTCTGCATTTTCTCAATTAGATATCTCTCTAACATTCTGCTTAGATGTTCACGTTTCAGCTGATGTTCGTTTAGAAGTAGAAGCTTCTTATGTGAAACCTCGTCTTGAATTCCCGATTTCTGACTTAATCTGCAGAAATCAAAACCACTATCCTCACCCTGTTTCACCGGTTGTTTTCCCAGGTGTAACAAGCGCAGAAAAAGAATAAAAATGTGGGGCTGTATTCATATACAGCTCCATTTTTTCTTCTTTTCTTAGATTTTCATTCATACATATAAACAAATGGAGTCAGTTAGGAGGGTCACCTTGTCCAATCGATCAAAAGATGAAGCACCATTAAATCATGATATTCAATTGGAGCAAAAGCTTCTGCACTATCGTTCAGAGATTAAGAAATTTCAGCGGATTATTCACCTACAAAAAAAGAAATTGAATTCTCAAGAAGAAGAGATAGAAGCATTTAAGCAGCAATCTTTATTTAATCAACCGATATACCAGCAAAAGCAGCCACCCATCCAGAAAAATGCCGAGGCAATGGCTGGAATCTATTCTTTCTTTTCGTATTCAACCTTTTTACCCGTAAAGCCGTCAGCGGGTTCTGAGGAGCCTTGTTTTATTAATGGAAACTTCACGATTTGTAACGATTCTGGGGTTCCGCTTCGTGATCCTTTAATTTGTTTAAGATTTAGTAAACCCAATTTGGCTAACTTGTCAGGGAAGATGAATCAAAATAAACGAAATTATGCTAGTGAACATATCGTTGCAGATGAAGCGGACCAAGCGTGGTCGTTTCTTCCTGATCATTCATTAAAGAAAGTAAGAGAAACAGGAGAGTTTTGGTTACGTCCTACGGTAAAACAGCTTGACCACCAAAAAGAATTAGTCTTTCAGCAGTTTGAAATCCTACTTCCTTATAACGGGTCTAGTTTTTCTGTGAGTATTAACGGCTACATTTATGGCTTAGAAATACCAAATGGTCGCCAAGCATTAAATACAATTATTTGTAACGTAACCTAACGTTATGAATGTTTTATTTTTAAGCTCTGGTTACCGGGGCAGTTATACGTATATCGAACAGTCGATCGTGCGTGCATTTCAAACAGAATCGATCAAGCTAATACAAAACCAATGTATGAACGAATTTCGTTTTCACAAGCTGGTCATGCTATGTCAAACAGAAAAACCTTCATTTATTTTTACCGTACTAGGATACAAATTACCTCAAGCCTTTTTAACATGGGCTAAAAGTCAACAGATTCCGGTTCTATGCTGGTTAACGGAAGATCCGTATCTGCTTGATCAGTCGTTAAAGCTCGCTCCTAATGTAACTGCATTGATTACAGTTGAGAAAAATGCTTGGAGCCATTACACCAATCTTGGTTACCAATCCCTTCACCTACCGCTTGGGGCGGACTATTCGATTTTCAAACCGAAACATCCGGATCCAGTTAGGAGAAGTGATCTCTGTTTGATTGGTTACCCGTACGAGGATCGAGTGGAGCTGATTACGTATTTGGCTAATCAGCTTCCGATTGAAGTGACTGTGGCTGGAAATTGGTATCCGTATTCCTTACCGAAAAACGTATCCATTGCCGCGCTTTGGGTCACTCCAGAGGAAGCAGTAACCTATTATACAAGCAGTAGCATTGTGCTAAATACGTATCGGAAACGAACTCAACCCGAAAATAAAAATGAATTAGGCTTGGAAGGAATCAGTCCAAATAATCGTGTATTTGAAGTGGCTGGGTGCAAGGTTTGTCTTTTAAGTGAGAGAAGAAAGGATTGGTCTACATGGTTTCATCAGGAGGATATCCCTCTCTTCCAATCAAAACAAGAGCTTGTTGAAATGACCGAAGCGCTTTTAAATAATGAAAAGCTTCGAAATGAATATTCATTAAATAGTTATGAGACCGCTCTTTCATCTCATTCCTATGTACACCGAATCAATCAATTAGTGAAATGGGTCAAAGAAAAAAACCTGACTAATTAGTCAGATTTATCTAAGCTCTCCATCATAAATTGGAGGGTTTCTTCTCGTTTTCTATAGATCTTCCAAGGATCGTTTACAAGCTCAGTTACCTTCGAAAAAAGCGAATGAGGCGTATGAATTGAAACAGCCCATCCTGCTCCCAGTCGATTAACGATTTCTGCTTGTGCTCCTAAATCAAAACATAAAACAGGATAGCCCATTGCAATGGCCTCATGTGTTGTATACGAAAAGGTTTCGGGACAAACAGACGGTATAATAACAAAATCAATATGATCTTCTTTCAGAAGATGTGGAAGCTTTTCTGGGGAAGAGTAGCTACCCCTTTTATAAAAATGAGGGAAGCTAAGCTTGTCTAATATACGACTTAAAGCTCCATAATGGTAAAACTCACATGGTGCTTTTAATTGATGAGTCTGGTTGAGCAGTGTTCGTACTTCTTGATCCCCTTTGTGATAAGCCAGGTTTCCAAGGAGTGCAATCCTCACAGGAGCTTGAGGCTTCTTAAGTGGATTTTGTGTAATTGAGAAGGATAACGTATGTGGTAACACATCAATCTTCAAATCAGGTACATATTCATGAATAATTCTTTTTGTAGAATCACTTGGTGCAATGATTTGATCAGCCTCTTTTAACAAATTCGTAAAAATAGCTCTCCACTTTTTTATGCTTGGTACGCAAGATGCAAGCATTTGTTCCATTTGCACTCGTCTCGCTCCACGTGTTGCACAAGCATCACATACCCTCTCCTGTTTAGGTCTACCACAGTACGTGCCTTTCTGATTCACGAAAAACACAAATGGACAAAGGGCATAAAAATCATGAATCCAACACGTGTATGGAATTTGCAGTTCTTTAAGAACTGCTGACAGAGTGGGAAGCTCCATCTGCCAAAGATGATGGATGTGTATGTGCCCGATCTCTAACTGTGTGATTTGACTCTTTAGATCAGAAAATGGAACATGCCAATCCAATGAACCCTCCAGTCGAAAGGTGACGGTTTGATGTTCAACAAACGCTTCATAAATCGTTACATCTTTTTGCCTGTTCTTCCACTGAGAAATAAACTGACTGACTCCACCTCCACCATTATGATGAATGATTAGTACACTAAAATTCATCATCTAAGCGGCCCTCCATGTATTCTTCTAGTGCTTCTCGCCAATTCCGCACATCTTCACCAGTGACGCGTTTCCATTTTTCATTTGAAAGAATGGTATGAGAAGGTCTTTTGGCCACATTGCTTTGAGGAATCGTTGGTCCTGTTCGGATATAAACCTCATTTGGTAGATAAGAGACAATTGCTTTCGCCCATTCATATCTGCTGCATGTCCCTGAGTTTGAAAAATGATAGATCCCCGGCGGGTGTTGCAATAGCTTTATGGAGCCCTGTACAAGATCCTTAATATAGGTTGGTGTTCCGACTTGATCGTCCACGACCGTTATTTCATCTATTTCTTTTGCCTTCTGTATAATTTTATCTACAAAATCTCCGTCCCCTCCAAATAACCATGAGGTCCGTATGATGTACGTAGAAGGATGATATTTTATTAATTCCTCCCCTAGCCATTTGCTGTACGCATACACTGATTGAGGAGATGGCGTATCGTTCTCCTGATACGGAATAACAGAAGGTTCTCCGAATACATAGTCCGAGCTAAGCAGCATTAATTTCCTTGTACCTGCGGCTTCCACTAAATGAGTCAAAGCCAAGCTATTCACCATAAATGCCTTAACTGGTTCTCGTTCACATGCATCTACATTCGTCATTGCGGCACAATGAATCATTAAATCAGGATCAATCTGCTCAACAACCCGGGTTACTTTATATCGATTTGTACAATCTAATGTTTGCTTTGAAAAGGCGAATACCTCTTCATTTTGAAGCATGATTTGAAATGCTTTTCCTACTCTTCCTTCTGCCCCCGTAATAAGTATTTTCATACCTAACCTCCCTCATGCCATTACTCCATGTATCGTTTGAAAAATGCTTCAAGAATGGCAGCTGCTCCAGCTAAAGCTAATATGTGTATGACATAAATAGAAGGGGGTGATAACAAAATCCAACTGATATATAGGAAAGCAGTAGTCCATACTCCCATACACCAATAGCAGCTAAGAAGCATCCCGGTCCAACGTCTCAGTCCCTTTCCCTTTGGTTCAATGTAATAATAGGGCTGATCGGTTGTATGATCCTCTTTCACTTCCAAAAATGGCTTTCGCAACCAGCCTGTAATTTGATCGTGTATTAACAGCCTTGTTAAGCGAAAAGAAGCTAACACAAGGACAATCCATTCATATCCTCCTAACACCGACTCTCCCCCTTTCTCTCATCTATACAACATGTATGAGGAATAACGCTTGTCTTATTCATTCTTTCATTAGACAAACACCCGCCTATTGTCAGCTGCATATAGTAGGGAAGAACCGTAAAGGAGAGATGACTAAAGATGAATGCATTTTTCAGACGAAATCAGCGTCAACAACCATCCGTATATCTTTTACCTCCCGTTGTTGTAGAGCAATATTTAAATCAATGGGTGACCACAACGATTCCAGGCTATGGACGTGTCATTGCGTATGTCGCAGATTTTAATCGGAACACTGGTATGGTTTCTTTACTTGTGTATCAGCCCCCGTTTTATAATCAGCAGTTTGTTCAAGTCCACAATACTGACCTTGTTAGTATTAGTCCATACTTTGGACCAACTCCTCCAAGACCTGGTCAAGGTGGCGGCGGACAGGGACCTTGGAATCCTGGCGGTGGGCAAGGCCCTTGGAACCCAGGTAGTGGGCAAGGTCCATGGAATCCAGGTGGCGGGCAAGGCGGCGGTGGTGGCTTTTGGCCGTGGCTTTGGAATCAAGTTGGCGGAAGTCAGAGATAATACAAAAAAAACTGGAGACAACCGTTTTTCAAAACGTTGTCTCCAGCCTGAACAGCAAATCCATTGATTTGTTGTTTTTTTATAATGAGATGATATTGTATCCGCCATCTACATGCAGAATCTCACCAGTTATTCCTCTTGCTAAGTCACTCGCTAGGAATAAAGCGGTATCCCCTACTTCTTCTTGCGTAGTTGTTTTACGTAAAGGAGCTTTTTCTTCGATCGTTTTTAACACGTCGTTAAATCCACCAATTCCTTTTGCAGCTAGCGTACGAATAGGACCAGCAGAAATGGCATTTACGCGGATACCATCTTTACCAAGGTCATTCGCAAGATATTTCACACTTGCATCAAGCGTTGCCTTCGCTACACCCATTACGTTGTAGTTTTTAATGACTTTTTCTCCGCCAAGATACGTCAGTGTAATGATACTTCCACCCTCAGACATAAGTGGACGCGCTTCTTTCGCTACAGCTGTTAGTGAGTATGCACTGATGTTTTGCGCAAGTAAGAAACCATCACGTGTTGTATTTAAATACTCACCTTCAAGTTCTTCTTTATTTGCAAAAGCAATACAGTGAGCTAAACCATGAATGGTACCAACCTCTTCTTTAATTTGCTTAAAGGTTGAAGCAATTTCTTCGTCACTTGTAATATCACAAGGTAACACAAGATGATCATCGCGATCTAAGCTTTCTGCTAACTGACGGACATTTTTTTCTAAACGCTCACCAGCATATGTAAAAATTAAACGTGCTCCTGCTTTTGCTAAAGACTGTGAAATTCCCCAGGCAATACTACGTTTGTTTGCAACACCCATAACGACGAATGTGCGGTTTTCTAAAGATAACTGAAACATGAATTTTCCTCCTATTGGTTGTTGCTAGTAGTTGGTCCTAATGATTGTACCATATTTTAATCCTTCTGTTCGAGATGAGTAAGTAATCGACTAAAATCAACCGGTGGATTAGCTGTAAACACCAAACTTTCTTGTGTAAAAGGATGTGTGAATGAGAGCTTATAGCTATGCAGTGCTTGGCGTTCTAACCCTAAAGATTCTCCACCATATAGTTTATCTCCTGCTAAAGGATGTCCAATCGATGAAAAATGAACACGAATTTGATGTGTACGTCCCGTTTCAAGTGCAATTCGAACATATGTTAACGAAGTGGTTGATACTTTTGTTCGGTAATGAGTAACGGCTGGTTTGCCATCTGGTGTCACCATTCGTTCAATAATACTATCAGGCTTTCGACCAATCGGCTGATTAATCGTACCATCTGGGGGCTCAACTACACCTTGGACAATCGCTTCATATCGCCTCTTCAAGCGGCCTTCTTTTTGCTGTTTACTCATTTGATCGTGAGCGTATCGATGCTTAGCAATAACCAAAAGACCTGATGTTCCACGATCGAGCCGATTAACCGGGTGAAATGTTGCTTGAATATTGTGTTTCATATAATAGGCCAAGACCGCATTAGCGAGAGTTCCTTGTGGATATTCGCGGGAAGGAATTGTTGCCATACCTGAAGCTTTATTCACAATTAAGAAGTGCTCATCCTCAAATATAATCTCGAATGAATTTGCTTCGGGAATGAGCCCTTTTGAAGGAGTTTCCGGTGAAAGCTGAACAATGACTTCATCTCCCTCCTTTAAAATGGTTCTTACCGTTTTTTCCTCGCCATTTACGCGAATTGAGCCACCGTGGTATTTAATAGAAGCAAGCATTTTCTTCGAGATCTGCTGTTGAACTCGTAAAAAAGCGCGTACACTCGTATCTGCCGAGGATGCTTCAACCCTCCAAACAAATGTAGGTTGATTATTCACTAATAAACGACTCCTTCACTCTTTTCCAAAAAGGAAAAGGACGAAAACGAGCAAACCTAATTTGTTCTTCCGCCACTCTACATTGAATAGAGGCTATCTCTTGATGATTAATGGTGTGATGGTCAATCGTAACCTGGACATCATCATTTTGAATGAGCTTTAACAAACAGGTGTGGTGCTGTGGAAGAACAAGCGGTGATCCAATTGTACGATAGACGCGATTATTTATAGAAGCCATCTCAGAGATTTGAAGCGAGGCAAGAGATGGATGCAGAATAGCACCACCTAGCGCTTTATTATAGGCAGTACTTCCAGACGGCGTGGAAATACAAAGCCCATCCCCTCGAAACGTTTCAAACGTCTCCCCTTTAATCTCCACATTACAGACAAGAGAAGAGCCTTGAGAATTTTTAACGGTTGCTTCATTAAGTGCCAAGTAACGCCTTGGTGTTGATCCATCTGCATACCTTACAACTACTTCAAGAAGTGGATACTCTACAACTTGAAATGGCGTTTTTGCGATATGAATAATTAAATTCTCTACTTCATCTGGAATCCAATCCGCGTAAAAACCTAAGTGGCCAGTATGAACACCAACAAATGCCGTTTCTTCAAGACGATGACTGTAGTCGTGGAACGCTTGCAAGAGGGTTCCATCCCCTCCCACAGAGATAACAATCTCTGGTTCCTCTTTATTTTCTGTTAAACCAAATTCATTAAGTGATCGTATGATTTGTTCAACCAATGCATCTGATATTGAATCTCCACGTGATGCAACTGCATAATTCAAAGGATCACCTCATTTTTCATTACTGTATATTTTGTTGCTGTTGATGTTTTGCTGATAAAAGACGCTGTGCTTCTCTAACCTCATCTCGAATGATGGACATCTCTTCGTCTAATTGAAAAGCTGCTTCCGATGCACGCATGAGTCTCATGCTAATATCCTCAGGAATTTCACCACTATACTTATATCTTAATGAGTGTTCAATTGTTGCCCAAAAATTCATAGACAAGGTGCGTACTTGTAGTTCGACCTGAATCTTTTTCTCGCCTTGGATTGTTTGAACTGGATACCAGATAATTAAATGATATGAACGGTATCCGCTCGGCTTCTGCTCGACAATGTAATCACGTTCTTCGAGGATTTCGAAGTCTTTCCGTTTTCGAATAAGTTCAACCACTGTTTCAATATCTTCAACAAACTGGGTGACAATTCGGACACCTGCTAGATCCTGTATCTCTTTCTCAAGGTCATCAAACGAAATCTTCTTGCGCGCAGCCTTATTTAAAATACTTGAAACGGGTTTTACTCGCCCGGTTACAAATTCAATTGGTGTATGGTTTGAGCTCTTTTGATATTGCTCCCTGATCCCCTTTAACTTAACCTTCAGTTCCTCAACTGCCTGTTTGTATGGTGACAGGAGTTCATCCCAGCTGTTCATTTTTCATCACCACCTAATTAGTTTCGTTCAAATGAAATGCAGTTGATACTGCTTGTTCAAAATCAACACCATAATTACCATTGCCTTCAATGTTTTCTAAGAGGAAATCGAATTCTTCATGGAACCCTGTAAGCTCCAGTCTTTGATTTTCACCTAGTTCCAACCATATCGGCTTTTTGGATTTATAAGCTTGGTTAACGGTTTCCCACATTTCTTGATGGAAGACAATGTGATGAAAACCTGTATCATCTTCAATTATGTATACAAATGCAAATCCATCAGAGTCAACAAGCAAACGATTTCCTGGTTTCACCTTTTTTGCGGTTTCAACTGGTACGTTCTCATGACCTACAGCACGCCAATGGGCATCCGTTTCAATCATTTCTATTATGTGTATTTTGTGCATAGTATGTATCCCTCATTCCCTATGAAAAATCAAGCGTATTCTATTTACAGTTTATCATATTTTTAATCATCAAAGAATTGATTCACCACAGAACTGAACGATGTTGAGCTAAAAAAATCTCTATGTCATAATAGGTGGATAACTAAATCACGGTTCGATCAGGAGGACTTTACTTAAATGGCTCAAGAATTAGAATTCGAAACAAAAACATTGGTAGAACTTGATGAATTTCATACATTACATACCTTTTTTCAGACAGCAGGTCAACGAGCGATCACTCAACATAATCATTACTTTGAAACGCCAAACTTTGCTTTAAAAGAAGCAGGTTCTGCTTTACGCATACGAGAGAAAAACGGGAAGTCAACCTTCACATTAAAACAACCTGCCCAAGTTGGCGGATTACTTGAAACTCATCAAGTAATAACAGGTAACGAACAGAAACAGGCCATTAATGAAAATAGACTACCTGATGGGGAAGTTTTACAGCACGTAACATCCTTAATGGTTCATTCTAATGACTTACGATTTATTGGGACCTTAACAACCGAACGCCTCGAGCTTCCTTATGGTGGAGGGACGGTCTGCCTGGACAAAAGTAGCTACCTTGGTCAAGTAGATTATGAGCTTGAATTTGAAGGAACATCAATGGACCATGCAGAGCAAACATTAACTTCCATTTTAAATCAAACCAATATCCAACGAAAAAAGACTCCAAATAAGGTCGCTCGATTTTTCGCACAAAAAGCGAATGGCCGCACGTAAGGATTCCTTTCTTAAATACGAAAAAGACGAACGAATGGTGATACCCCTTCGCTCGTCTTTTTTAATTCTTATTATCAATCGGATAGCCTGTCTTAGACTTAATCAAACAGTTTGAAACGTGTTCATCACTTTTGGAACATAGGCCATCGTTTCTTTAAAAGGCGGAATGCCATTATACTTATCAACATTTCCTGGTCCTGCATTGTAAGCAGCAAGTGCCTTTTCAATGGAGCCATTGTATTTTGTCAGCATGCTCTTTAAATACTTTGCACCACCGTTAATGTTTTGTTCAGGGTCAAATATGTTTTGTACACCAAGTCCTCTAGCTGTTGCAGGCATTAATTGCATAAGTCCTGATGCTCCTGCATGACTTTTGGCGTTCGGATTAAAATTTGATTCTTGCTTAATCACGGCATACAATAACTTAGGATCTAATGAGTAGCGAGCTGCTGCTTTATCAATTAGATCTTTATAAGGGAATGATTGTTCAGAAGCATTTGAACTGACAGCACTGGCTACGGGCTCTTTCGTTTGCGTAACCTGCTGCTGAAGTAATTCAAACCTTTCTTTAGCAGTTTGCGATAAAAATAAATCGCTTATTCCCGTTCGTGACGGTTCCAACATCGGTTGTTGGTTTAGCTGATTTTGTAATACATCAGAAAATAACTCATTTGTTCTGTTCGTCGAGTCATCAAATCGTTGATTAACCCAGGATAGTTGTGTTTGGTTTCTCATATTCACTAATTGATTATGTAACAATGAATAGTCCACATTCTCACCCTCATCTCTTCCATTCACTCTTTTAACTATACCAAAGCCTTACTACCAATCCAACCGTTAAACCACTTTAAATTCCAATATATTCAATTGTCGTACAGATTATTTGAAGTTCTTTATCAAGGTTGCTACAATGTAGAGGAGGTTGACAAAGGAGTGTAGCTGATTTGCCAGATACCAACATGACTCCGTATAATGCTCTAGGTGGCGATGAGGTGCTTTCTAAATTAGTTGACACCTTCTATTTTCATGTAGCCAACCATACTCTATTATCGGATTTATTTCCTAAAGATTTAACAGAAACAGCGTATAAACAAAAACAATTTCTTACTCAATTCTTAGGAGGCCCCTCTCTTTATACAGAAGAGTTTGGTCATCCAATGCTTAGAGCTAGACATCTTCCATTTCCCATTACTGAGGAACATGCCAAAGCATGGCTACATTGCATGGAGCAGGCACTCGAAGATGTACAAGTAGATCAAACCGTGCGTATGTATATGATGGAACGCCTCACTTTAACAGCTCATCATATGGTAAATACGCCTTAGAAAGGAGAATGACCATTGAATCCTCAAGAGATGTTAGCAACGTGTGATGATAAACAGGGCGTATGTGGTCTAAATCCAGGTGTATCTTATCCAACTAAACAATTAAAACCTATTGAAATTTATACTTTTATTGATCCACTGTGTTCTGAATGCTGGGCCATTGAGCCCATTTTGAAAAAGCTATATTTAGAGTACGGCGCGTATTTTCGTATCCGAGTGATCTTGGCCGGAAAGCTAAAAGTTTGGAATGCCTGTCCTTCGTTAGTTTCAACGAAGAAAAACAAACGGTTTAAAGAGGATCCTCCTGGTGCAAAAGGGATGTCCTGTGAAGGTGCTGTGCGCTTTAAAGCAGACGAGCTTGAACCTTATCGTGCCTCGTTGGCGATAAAAGCTGCAGAGCTACAAGGACCACAAGCTGGAACGAGATTTTTAAGGAAATTAAGAGAATATCTCTTTCTCGAAAAGTTAAATATTACAGATGAACAAGTGCTTAACAACTGTGCGAAAGATGCCGGACTTGATCTTGAAGCTTTCACATTTGATCTACATTCCCCTTCTTCTGCAAAGGCGCTCCAATGTGATGCCAAAACGACAAAAGAGATGGATGTAGAGTCTGTACCCACATTTGTTTTCTTTAATGACAATGTTGAAGAAGAAGGCATGAAGGTCTCTGGTCAGTATCCTTATCACGTGTACGTTCAAATTCTAGAAGAGATGCTTGGATTTAAACCTGAACGTGCAGAACCAATTGGATTAGAAGGTTTCTTAAAGCAACATTCATTTGTAGCAACCGTTGAGTGTGCTGCTGCTCTAGATATTTCAGAGGAAGAAGCCACAAAGCAATTAAAATTGCTCAAACTCCAACAGAAGGTTGAAGCTGTACCATATAAGTATGGAACATTCTGGCGCTACATTAAAAAAGATTAGCATGGACGATTTGTTCATTTCATAGAATAAAACAGGACACCATTCCGGCGTCCTGTTTTTTCTCTATAAGGAGTGAAAGCTGTGAAAGCAATGACGCTCATTTTTAAACTGTGCATCGTCATCGTGTCGTTTTTTTTGTATTTGCTGGGCCTGATGAATGTATTTCCCGTAATGATTGGCGGGCTTGTATTTTTTCTGTCTATTCTCTTTCTACTGTACCCTTCAGTGAAGGCGAATCGATTTAGAGGATTTCGCTCTTAGTTCTCAAGTAATTCCTCCATTTGATCAAGTGTTTGCTCAAACAATTGCATTGCCTGTTTGATTGGCTCTGCTGTCGTCATATCTACTCCAGCTTTCTTAAGCATATCAATTGGATATTCAGAGCTTCCAGTCTTTAGGAAGGAAAGGAATCGGTCTACGGCCGGTTGTCCTTCTTCTAGAATTTGTTTAGATAAAGCTGCTGCGGCACTATAGCCAGTAGCATATTGGAACACATAAAAATTGTAATAGAAGTGAGGAATTCTTGCCCACTCATATCCAATCTCTTTATCGATCACCATATCTTCGCCATAATACTTTACATTTAAATCATAATACTCTCGAGTTAATTCATCTGCAGATAAAGAGCCACCTGCTTCCACCTTTGCATGGATGAGTTGTTCAAATTCAGCAAACATGGTTTGACGGAAAACCGTACCTCGGAATCCTTCTAAGAAATAATTAAGGATATAGAGTTTCTTTTCTTTATCATCTAATGTTTCAATAAAGTGATGGTGAAGTAAAGCCTCATTTAATGTAGAGGCTACCTCAGCCACAAAAATCGTATAATCTCCATAAACGTAAGGCTGGCTACTTCTTGTATAATCACTGTGTAAGCTATGGCCAAACTCATGAGCTAATGTGAAGAGATTATCAACATCATCCTGCCAGTTCATTAAAATAAATGGTTTTGTGCCGTATGCTCCAGATGAGTAAGCTCCACTTCGCTTCCCTTTATTTTCTTGAACATCTACCCATCTGTCATCAAATCCTTTTTTCAAACGATTCACGTATTCCTCGCCTAAGGGACCAACTGCTTCGATAACCTTCTGTTTAGCTTCCTCATATGTAACGCTGAAATCTACATCCTTAACAATTGGAGTGTAAAGATCATACATATGTAGTTCATCCACTTCAAGACATTTTTTTCTAAGACGAACGTATCGGTGTAAAAGTGGTAAATGTTCATCTACAGTTTCAACGAGTTGATCGTATACACTTAACGGAATATGTGTTTCAGATAACGCAGCTTCTCTTGCACTATTATATTTTCTCGACTGAGCTTGAAAAATATCGCCTTTCACTTGTCCACTTAAGGTAGCTGCAAATGTGTTTTTATAAGACTCATACGTAGCATAGACGGCTTCAAATGCTGCTTTCCGGACCTCGCGATTCTTGCTTTGTAAGAGTGAGACAAAGCGGCCATGTGTAATTTGTACATCTTTACCGTCCTCTCCCTTAATGGTCGGAAATTCTAGGTCGGCGTTATTTAGTGCGCCAAATGCCTGACTTGATGCTAGTAGCGCTTCCTTCGCTCTTGCTAAAAGCTCTTCTTCCTTCTCAGATAGAACATGGTCTCTTTGCTTCTTAAGTTGATCGAACATATGAGCGAACGCTTGTAGCTCATCCTTCTCATTAACCAAGGCATCAAGCACTTTCGGATCCATTGCTAGTAGCTCAGGCGTGACAAATGCAGTCTTTTGTTCGAGGATCGACATCAGACCATATGCTTGATCCTGTAAAGCTGCATAATAAGAGTTTCCCGTATCTTGATCATGTCTCATATGAGCATATGTGAACAATGTACCCAGCTGTTCTTCAAGCTCAAGCTGCTTGCTTAAAGCTCGAAATAAAATGTTAGACGACTCATCTAGCCTTCCACGAAATTCGTCTATCTCGGAAACTCGTTCTTTAAATTGCTGGGCAACTTGCTCCCACTGTTCGTCATTACTAAAAATTGATTCTAAATCCCATGTATCAGCTACAGGTACTTCATGTCTTTCTAAGACTTTCTTATTCAATGAATACACCTCCAAAAAAATGAGCTCAGCAAATAGAGCTTCACTTTCTATTATCTCTGAATTTGATGGATATTGGGAGTATTTTGACTTATTTTCGAAAGATTATTATCTAATTGATTAGCTTGGTTTGGGGTCAAAGGAAGAGTAATGATTTTTCGCACGATAAATTCCTGTTCACCTTTTTTATGAAGATTTCCAAATGTACGTAATAAACACATGTACTCTTCAATTAGCTGAAAGAGTAATTCAGAGTTGTCATTAAACGGATGGGAGCGAAATGTAAGAATTCTGTTATACATAAAAGGGGTGAGATTTAGTTTGATTTTGGAAAGAGAAATGCTTTGGTTTGGAGTTAAGGGCAAGATACTTGTCACAAGTATAAGTGTTTGCCATATGTGAGGAGATGTTTCAATGAAATGTTGAGTAGGTAAAAACCAGCCTGCTTCAGCAGGAAATTGACTTGGAATGACTTTATGTTGATACAGCCATTTGTGATAAAGTCGCTTTTCTTTTGATTGATGTGGATGTACAGGAGGGTACCGCCAAGCTTTTTTTAGATGTAGCCAAGACATTGGATTAAAGGAAGGGATGATAGATGGATTTAGAATATCTTCTATCGATACAGTTTCTTTTTTTCTACATATTATTTTGGCGAGGGCTCGAGTGGCAGAGAAGGAACGAATTTGTTTTAGGAAGATCCATTGAGAGCTTTCTGGACAGTAATAAGTAAGATGCATCTGTTCCATTCGATCTTTTCTAGTAGTTAACCACTCAAATCCTAAAATTTGAAAAATATCTCCTTGTTTTCGCCGAAGTCTGTTCCCACCAATGACCCATATAGGGATAATGCCAATTTGTTGATAGCCTTTTGTCCGTTGTTGGTATCGTTCCTCTGATAGTGAAGAACATTGAAATTCAATCGCAAAAAGTTGATTACCTACTTTACAAAGCAGATCGGGACGTTGTTGGATTAGTGGTAAATACACTTCCAAAGAAACGGGGATATTTTGATTAGTAAGCCAGTGGTACAGTTGTATTTTTCCGTTTAGGTGGTACGGAGATTCTGGTTCAAGCGAGAGTCGACACATTGAATGATTGTAGTGGGCGAAGTGCCATTGGCGTTTTAAGCCAAGCTTTAATGTTACCTTTGAATCGCAAGCAGGACATAAAAACTGTTGCTTTGCTCTTAATTCTTTTAGTTCGTTTTCAAACCATTTATCAGCCATTGATATTTTTGTCCCATCTTCAAGGACAGCAGTTAGCATAAAAACACCTCCACGTTTAGGTTATGTTCGACAAGGATCTTCACAATCCTTTTTTTCACATAATCAAAACCACCAGTGTGAACTGGTGGTTTGCTCTGCGGCTGGAAGCCTCTCTTACCGGCCTTGGCCTCAAAGGCC
>NZ_JAEUZA010000007.1 GCF_016798245.1 Alkalicoccobacillus gibsonii
CTACGACTTTTTTATACTTATGAGATATCGTGTATCTCTTCGTACGCTTGGCTTTTGTTCAGTTTTCAAAGAACTTAACGTCGCTGTTCGTTGCGACTTTTCAATGTTAACAAATCTCATTTAGCTTGTCAACAATTATTTTTTTGACGCCGTTTCGTTCTTGGCGACAAGAAATAATATACCACCCTGGGAAAAAGAATGCAACTACTTTTCGAAAAATAATTAAAAGATTTTTAAAGTCCATGTGTAATGGCTCCACTTCACTGATTACTTCCGTGAGTGAAGCCATTATCCATGAATTCATTCCTACTCTTTGTTTCTCATCTGAGGGAATAGAAGAACATCACGAATCGAAGGAGAATTCGTTAATAACATAACAAGTCGATCGATACCAATTCCTAAACCACCTGTTGGAGGCATTCCGTATTCAAGAGCTTCAATAAAGTCATCGTCCATCATATGTGCTTCATCATCACCCTGCTCGCGTTCAACCAATTGCTGCTCAAAACGAGCGCGTTGGTCGATCGGATCATTTAATTCCGTAAACGCATTTGCATGCTCACGGCCAACAATAAATAATTCAAAGCGATCTGTAAATCTCTCGTCTTCAGGGTTCTTCTTAGCCAAAGGAGAGATCGCCAGAGGATGTCCATAAATAAACGTTGGTTGAATTAATGTTTCTTCTACAAAGTGCTCAAAGAATTCATTAACCACATGCCCATAGCTCATCGTTTCTTTAACAGGTACTTTGTGCTCTTTTGCAAGTGCGCGAGCCTCTTCGTCCGTCATTCGCTTCCAGAAGTCCACACCTGTTTGTTCTTTAATAGCATCTACCATATGAACTCTTCTCCACTCAGGAGTAAGGTCTACCTCATAATCACCATACTTAATAACCGTTGAACCTAACACTTCTTGTGCAATGTGAGCTACTAAATTTTCTGTTAGAGCCATAATGTCCTTATAATCTGCGTAAGCTTCATACAATTCAATCATCGTAAATTCAGGGTTGTGACGTGTTGATACTCCTTCATTTCTGAAGACACGGCCAATTTCGTATACTTTCTCGAGTCCACCGACAATTAGTCTCTTAAGGTGTAATTCGATCGCAATACGCATGTAGAGAGTCATATCAAGTGTATTGTGATGAGTAATAAACGGTTTAGCTGATGCTCCACCCGCTATTGAGTGCATCATTGGCGTTTCTACTTCTAGGTATCCTTGATCATCTAAATATCTACGCATTGATTGTAAGATGCGGCTACGAACAATAAATGTATCGCGCACGTCAGGCGTTACAATTAAGTCAACATAGCGCTGACGGTAACGTTGTTCAACATCCTTTAATCCGTGGAATTTATCCGGCAATGGCCGAAGTGATTTACTTAGAAGCTTCAAGTCAGTAACCTTTAATGAAAGTTCTCCTACATTTGTCTTGAATGCCGTACCAGATACACCAATGATGTCCCCGATATCAAGAGAGTTAAATAGTGCATATTGGTCTTCTCCAATCGCATCTTTACGAACATAGATTTGGATTTGTCCAGTTAAGTCCTGAATATGAGCAAATCCCGCTTTTCCTTTTCCACGCTTGGTCATGACACGACCAGCTAAAACGGCAGGCGCCTCTTTTTCGCTTAACTCATCCTTTGAGTATTCATCAAACTCTTCGGTCATTTGTGCAGAAGAGTGGGTTCTTTCAAATTTGTGTCCGAACGCGTCTATCCCTTGCTCTTCAAGCTGCTTTAATTTGTCACGACGCACCGCTAACAAATCGTGCAATTCTAGTTCTTCACTCATTTTTTCTTCATCTCCTAAATGATAGTAGCCAGTTTACCAGTTACTTCTTTATGATCGTTCTCCCTTTGCCTTATACAGGCATTAAGGACGCAATTCATCAATTGATATACTTAATACAGATGCAATGTGACCAATTAACTGTTCATCGGGAATTCGTGTATCTCGTTCGATTTCGCCTAATACAGAAACAGATACCCCAATTTCTTTTGCAAAGCTTTCTTGAGTGTATCCCTTCAACTTACGAAATGCACGAATACGCCTGCCCCAGTTTAAGGTTTCCACATTCGTACACCCTCTTTGTCCTGTAATTGATCGTACACTTGTTTTAAAGTCACTCCCTGAACGTCAAAGCTCAAATTAGGAGCAACCTCAAGTAATGGGATAATCACAAATGAACGCTGCCACATTCTTGGGTGTGGCAGGGTTAGACTCTCCATCTTCATATTTTCTTGATCATATAGAAGAATGTCAAGGTCTATTGTTCTAGGTCCCCATCTAATTTCGCGCTTTCTTCCCAACTCGTTTTCAATCTGCTGCGTTTCTGCTAAAAGTTCGAAAGGTGGCAGGGTAGTCTTTAAGCAGACAACTAGATTTAAAAAGGACGGCTGATCAATATATCCAACTGGATCGGTCTCATAGATTGAAGAGATAGCTGTCACTTCACTATCCTTCATTAACCTCAGCTTGCTTATCGCTTTCTCTAAATAACCAATACGACTCTCCATATTTGAGCCAAGCGATAGATATACGTTAGCCATTACCTGCTCTAGCCCTTGTAATCTCTATAGATACTGAATCGTAGTGGCCTGGTATTGGAGGGTCTGGCTTAATCAGTACGACTGTACATTGATTTAAAATGGGGTATGCAGACAATAACTCTTTTGTAATGGAGTCTGCCACGGCCTCTATTAGCTGCCTTGGTTCCCCTTCTACGATTTTCTGAACTCTTGCATACACATCTCCGTAATCAATTGATTTGGTAAGGTCATCTGTAGATGCAGCCTCTGTTAAATCAAGTTCAAGAGTTAAATCAACTTGAAAACGTTGACCGAGCTTTTGCTCTTCAGCAAACACCCCATGATATCCGTAAAACTTCATTCTATTTAACCGTATTTTGTCCATACGCTTAACGCCCCTTTCCAAGCAAAGCATCCATCATCTTTGCCATTCGACTCATTTCTTTAACATCATGTACGCGAATGATGGAAGCGCCTTTTGAAATGCCTAGGCAATTTGCTGCTCCTGTTCCTTCTAACCGATCATCTACAGGAAGGTCCAACGCTTTAGATATAAATGATTTCCTAGAAACACCAAGTAACACAGGATAGCCAAGTTTGGCAATTTCGTCGAGTCTACGAATCACTTCTAGGTTTTGCTTATAGGATTTTACAAACCCTACCCCAGGATCCAGAATAATCTGTTCATCTGAGACACCCGCTTCCTTGCATAGGGTAATACTTTCCTTTAGGTCCGATAGAACATCTTCCATAAAGTTTTCATACTCACGGTCAAAGCGATTATGCATTAAAATAATCGACGCCCCATTTTTTGCAGCAACCTTGGCCATGTTTTCGTCCGCCTTAGCACCCCATACATCATTAATGATAGAAGCACCCGCTTGAAGTGCACGTTCAGCTACCTCTGCCTTATATGTATCAATAGATAGCGGAACATCCACTTCCTGTACAATCGCCTCAATTACAGGGATCACTCGTTGTAATTCTTCTTCTTTACTAACCTTGTCTGCACCCGGTCTAGTGGACTCTCCACCAATATCAATGATATCTGCACCAGCTTCTACTAATTCACGCGCTCGTTTGACCGCTAGCTCCACTTCGTTATACCGACCACCATCAGAAAATGAATCAGGGGTTATATTTAATATACCCATAATTTGTGTAGCGCCTAGTTGTGCTGGATCAATTGCTTGTCCATCTGCCATACATTCACACTCCTATTCGGCAATGCTCCATCGCCACGTTGTTTCCTTCTTATACATCTGTTGCAGTGTATCTAGGAGAGGGTGGTCTTTATACCGCTTCTCATCACAGCTGTCTACTTTCACTAGTTCTTGAATCGAATTTGTTAAAAATACTGCATCTGCCTCGAATATAGCCTCTTGTGGATAGAGCCCTTCTTTTAACGGGATTCTCTTTTTAATTAACAACTCCGAGACATACTGTCGCGTAATTCCATTCAGAATTCCTGTATCTAGCGAAGGTGTAAAGACCGTATCTCCTTTTACCCAGAAGATGTTAGACGTAATCCCTTCTGCAATCCAACCTTCTTGAGTTAAGAAGATTCCTTCTGTATTTAATACGGATCCTAGCTCTCTTTTAGCAAGAACATTGTTTAAATAATGGTGAGACTTTAAGCGATAGTCCCCCTCTGGTGTGTTGCGCCTGCGTTTTAATATACTAATGGCTTTACTACCACCCATAGGAGGAAGTGGTTTCATCATAACTGCAACAGTTGGATCCAAATAGCGGCCTGTATACAGTCCAAGCCCCTCGTCTCCAGCAGACACATTCCATCTTACATACGCGTCCTGCACTTTATTTAAACGAGCCAGTTCTTGAAGAATCTCCGTAGCGTGATCCTTTGAAATGGTCCAATCGATTCCAATTTGCTCTAGCCCTTGTCCCATACGTTGAAAATGGTCATCCAATAAAAAAGGATGACCGTTATATAAACGAAACGTTTCAAATAAACCTAATCCATACAGGAATCCATGATCAAAAAGTGATACCGAAGCCATGCTCTCATCTACATACTTGCCATTTAAATAGACGAACATGCTTGATTCCCTGAATGAGCTTCAACAAAATTTCGCAATAGCTGCTTACCATCACCAGTCATTATTGATTCCGGGTGAAATTGAACGCCCTCTATTGCTAACTCTTTATGACGAATAGCCATGATTTCTCCCTCATCTGTTTCTGCGGAGATCTCAAAACAGTCTGGTAATGTTTCACGCTTCACAATGAGAGAATGATATCTGGTTGCCGTGATAGGAGATGGAAGATCTTTAAAGATAGATCTGCCATCGTGCTTCATTTCAGACGTCTTCCCATGCATTAAACGCTCTGCCCGAACAACATCCCCGCCAAATACTTGTGCAATAGACTGATGACCCAAACACACGCCAAAGATTGGAAGCTTCCCAGCAAAATATCGAATAGCTTCTAAGCTAATCCCAGCTTCGTTTGGACTACACGGTCCGGGTGAAATCATTAAAATAGCTGGATTAAGCTCTTCAATTTCTGAAATGGTAATCTGATCATTTCGTTTAACCACAAGCTCCTGGCCCATCTCACCTAAATATTGAACCAAATTATACGTAAATGAATCATAGTTATCGATCATAAGAATCATCATAATTCCTCCTCAGCTCATCTGTGTTTCTGTGTTACACTCTTCTTCGCTCAACTCTAGCGCACGCCATAATGCACGCGCCTTCTTAAATGATTCTTTGTATTCGTGGTGAGGGTTGGAATCACTCACAATCCCAGCACCCGCTTGTACATGCGCGAGATTATCATGACAAACCATTGTTCGAATGGTGATATTTAGCTCCATGTCTCCATGAAAACCAAGCCAGCCAATGGCACCAGTATATACACCTCTTTGCACAGGCTCAAGCTCTTCAATAATTTCCATCGTTCGTACTTTCGGTGCGCCTGTAATTGTGCCTCCCGGAAAAACAGCACGAATCACATCATAGTTAGAGTGCTTCTCCGCAAGCTCACCTACCACATTTGATACAAGGTGCATGACATGTGAATATCGCTCGATGACCATTAGTTCATCCACCTTAACTGTACCATAGCTCGAGACACGACCGAGGTCATTACGCTCAAGATCTACAAGCATGACATGCTCTGCACGCTCTTTCTCATTAGAAAACAATGAATCTGCAAGCTGCTGATCTTCCTCTTCTGTTTTTCCGCGGGATCGAGTACCCGCAATAGGTCTTGTGCTTAACTGATTGCCTTGCTTTTTCACTAGCAGTTCAGGCGAGGCACTAACAATCTGGAACCCAGGTGTTTGCATATATGCCATATAGGGTGATGGATTCAACGTTCTAAGATTTTCATATACATGCATGGGCGAAACGGTGAGTGGTTTGGTTGACCTGAGTGACAGGTTAACCTGAAAGACGTCCCCTTGTGCGATGTACGCTTTAATTTTGTTCACCGCTTGTACGAACTCCTGTTCCGTCATACTGGAACTGGATGATTTGTCCGTGTGTGATCTCTTCCAAGCTGGCTTAACACCTAATTCCATTCGCCAACGACTCTTATGCTCAACTAAACGAGTTTGAAGCTCAGCTTCATCTTCTCCATTCACACATAAGTAAAGAACTTCATGATGATGATCATAGACAAACACATCCTCAAACAGCATGAGGTACACTTCAGGCAGTGGAAGATCATCTTCTGCTTGAGTTGGAATCTGTTCCATTTCTCTCATCAAATCATAACTAAAATAACCAATTGCCCCTCCACTAAAAGGGATCCCCTCGATCGCTTCAGAGGCATCAATCATATATGGCTTCATCACTGATTCAAGACTTTCAAGTAACGGCCCCTGCCATACCTGCTTTTCTTGATTCATCTCAAACGTTAATGTTTGATCGTGCCCTTGGAGAATTGCAAATGGGTCAAGACCCATCATGCTGTACCTGCCACCGCGTCCACTTTCAAGTAGAACATGGTGCAGAGAATGGCTTGCCATTTGCTGATAATTCTTAAACCACTCTTCTTTTTTTAATGAGAATGAACTTGCTCTTGTGATTCTGGATGTCGTTGAGTTCAATGTAGACATCTCACCTTCTCCCTTTTAACCGTCAGATATGGCTTCTATTTTACATGACATCGAACCATAAGAAAAGGCAGTCCCGTGTTCTGGACTGCCTTTTTGTATAGACGATTACTCTTCTTCAAATTGATAGAGAGCTGTACTAAGGTATCTTTCTCCATTTGATGGAATAATTGCTACAACCTTCTTACCTGGTCCAAGCTTTTTCGCAACTTCAAGCGCAGCATAAATGGCTGCTCCTGATGAGATTCCACCTAGAATGCCTTCTTCTCTTGCTGCCTTACGAGCAAATTCAAAGGATTGCTCTGTAGATACTTGAATAACCTCATCATACACGTCTTGGTTAAGAATCTTCGGTACAAAACCAGCACCAATTCCTTGAATCTTGTGAGGGCCCGGGCTTCCACCAGATAGGACTGGAGAATCCTTCGGTTCAACAGCAACAACTTTAAGTTCAGGGAAATGTTCCTTTAAGAACCCGCCTGCACCTGTAATCGTTCCGCCTGTTCCAATTCCTGAGATAAAAGCATCAAGCTGACCGTCTACTTGTTCAAGCAATTCTTTACCTGTTGTATTACGGTGAATAGCAGGATTCGCTTCGTTTTCAAATTGTTGAGGCATAAAGTATCCATGCTCATTCGCAAGCTCCGTCGCTTTACGAATCGCTCCGCCCATACCTTCAGGACCTGGAGTGAGTACAACCTCTGCGCCGTATGCACGAAGAAGGTTGCGACGCTCTAAGCTCATGGTTTCAGGCATAACAAGTATGGCTTTAAATCCTTTTGCTGCAGCAACCATTGCCAGACCAATTCCCGTGTTCCCACTTGTAGGTTCAACAAATGAATCACCAGGCTTGATTTTTCCAGCTTCCTCAGCAGCTTCCAGCATTGCCAGACCAATACGATCCTTTACACTACTACCCGGATTGTAATATTCCAATTTCAAATAAACATCAGCATGTTGATCCGTCGTTAACCTATTTAATTTCACTAAAGGCGTGTTTCCAATTAAATCGAGAACAGAATTGACAGCAGTCATAATGAGCCTCCTTAATTCCTAGTAAATTTATTGGTTTTATAAGTTGATACTATCAGAACTCTACTTATAAGTCAATGAATCTACGAAATGAAAAAGAAGGATTTTACATTTTTATTAAACGGCTTGTTCTTTTAATTCTTGAAGCTCAGCACCAGTAAAGTGGTACTTTTCATTACAGAAGTGACATACGGTTTCCGCTTCGCCGTCTTCTTCGATCATTGCCGTAATCTCGGCTTGACCTAAGCTAATAATTGCATTAGCAATTCGATCCTTTGAACATGTACATTTAAAGACAACCGGTGTCTTTTCATGAATCGTTACTGATTCTTCTCCTAAAAGGGAATACAGGATTTCCTCAGGAGGCATCCCAAGTTCCACAAGCTTAGAAATAGGCGGAATCGTAGATAGACGTTTTTCAATCTCATCAATGACCGCGTCATCTGCACCAGGCATCAACTGGAGAATGAATCCACCTGCAGCTTGGACCGTGTTATCTGGATTAACTAAGACTCCTACCCCAACGGAGGAAGGTGTTTGTTCAGAGTTTGCAAAGTAATACGTAAAGTCCTCACCAAGCTCACCAGAAACAATCGGTACACTTCCTGTAAAAGGTTCACGCATTCCAAGGTCTTTCACAACAGATAGAGATCCTGTTGTTCCAACAGCTCTAGCTACATCTAACTTTCCGTTTTCATTTAAATCAAAATGAGTTTGTGGCTTCGAAACATACCCTCGCGTTTCGCCTTTTGCGTTACTATCGGTTACAATTGCGCCGATCGGTCCGCCGCCTTCTACTTTTACTGTTAGCTTTTCTTCACCTTTAAGCATCATACCCATCATTGAGCTTGCCATCATTGTACGACCAAGTGCTGCCGATGCGGTTGGCCATGTACCTTGTCTTCGCACAGCTTCATTTACCATGTCTGTTGCAACAAGCGCATACGCACGAACCTTTCCGTCAAACGCTGTTGATTTTACTAAATAATCGTTCATTTATTTCATCTCCACTCTAGATGTTTTTTTCGTAAATAGCTTTGAGCCCTTTTAACGTTAAATAAGGGTCTACTATATCAATCATAGACGATTCAGGTGCTAACAATTCAGCAAGACCACCTGTTGCAATCACTTTCGGCTTTACGGTTAGCCGTGATTCCTTATGAATTCGAGAGATAATCGCTTCCACGCCTCCAATATATCCATAAAACGTACCAGCCTGCATGGCGTGTATCGTATTTTTCCCAAGCATTGTCTTTGGCTTTGTCAATTCTATTTTAGGAAGCTTCGAAGCCCTCATATATAAAGCTTCAGCTGACACGGCCATTCCAGGAGATATGGCTCCTCCAACATATTGTTCCTTATCATTAATGTAACAATACGTAGTTGCCGTTCCAAAATCAACAATGATCGCAGGAGTCTCATAATGAGTCAACGCACCGACGGCATTTGCAATTCGATCTGCGCCCACCTCACGGGGATTCTCATAAAGGATGTTTAATCCTGTTTTCACACCAGGACCGACGACTAGCGCTGTCTGATTCATATACATCTTACACATCAGTTCGAGCGTGTGCATGATGGGAGGCACGACTGATGAGATCGCTATTCCACTAATATTTGAGAACGTGATTCCTACATCCGCAAACATCGACTTCACCAGAACCGCGTATTCATCTGCTGTTTTCTGTCGATCCGTCGCCATGCGCCAAGAGCGTATACATTCATTCTCTCTATACACACCAAACACAATGGATGAGTTTCCAACGTCCATGACAAGAATCATCTTTTCACCATCCTCGCTGATTCGTTTTATATTATGCGTGTAAATGATCTTTTTGGCAAAGATCGTGCCTAGTAAAAGAAAAAGAAGATACCCGAATGGGCATCTTCTTTCAGGCTTTTGAATTACCGACGATCGGTATCCTGGCTTCCACCATCAGCCGGTGGTTCATTTTCACCTTGATCCAGGTTTGTTGTTTCTTCATATGGAGTTCCGTCAGCACGACCATCTTGCTTTCCATTAATATTCACTTTCATATCGGAATCGCCTAGCTTATTTCCGTGATGATTCTCCGGAAGCTTTCCTTCGTTGACAAGGGAAAGAATTTGCTCAGCATCCAATGTTTCGAGTTCGATTAATGATTCAGCTACACGGTCTAATGCATCTTTGTGTTCTAAAAGGATTTGTCTACATTTTTCGTAAGCATCCTTAATGATCTTTTGAACTTCCATATCTATTTCGTGAGCAATCGCATCACTGTAGTTTTGTTCGTTTTGGATGTCACGTCCTAGGAATACTTGACCACCAGATGACTGACCAAATTGCATTGGTCCTAGCTTCTCACTCATTCCATATTCCGTTACCATCTTACGCGCAATACCGGTTGCACGTTGGAAATCGTTGTGAGCTCCAGTACTTACTTCACCGAATTGAATTTCTTCTGCAACCCGGCCACCGAGCAACCCAACAATTTTGTCGATTAATTCAGGCTTCGTCATAAAGTAACGATCTTCTTTAGGTAACATCATGGCGTATCCACCAGCCATTCCACGGGGAACAATCGTTACTTTGTGAACAATGTCAGCACCTTCAAGCTTCACACCAACAACAGTGTGACCTGCTTCATGCCAAGCCACAATGTTTTTCTCTTTCGCAGAGATTACACGTGTTTTCTTAGCAGGACCGGCAATGACACGGTCAATCGCTTCTTCAACATGAGACATTCCAATTTTCGTTTGGTTATCTCTCGCAGCGACAAGAGCCGCTTCGTTTAGAAGGTTTTCAAGATCTGCCCCTGAGAAACCAGGTGTTCTCGTTGCAATCACATCAAGTTTTACATCATCGCCTAATGGCTTGTTTTGAGCATGAACAACAAGAACCTGCTCACGTCCTTTTACGTCTGGGCGGTTTACTTGAATTTGACGGTCAAATCGTCCAGGACGAAGTAATGCTGGATCTAGAATATCGGAGCGGTTTGTCGCTGCGATGATAATAATCCCTTCGTTTGAACTAAATCCATCCATCTCAACAAGAAGTTGGTTAAGTGTTTGTTCACGTTCATCGTGTCCACCACCAAGACCAGCACCACGCTGACGACCAACTGCATCAATTTCATCAATAAAAATAATACAAGGAGCATTTTTCTTTGCGTTCTCGAATAAATCACGCACTCGAGATGCCCCTACCCCTACAAACATTTCTACGAAGTCAGAACCACTGATCGAGAAGAACGGCACGCCTGCTTCACCTGAAACAGCACGAGCAAGTAAGGTTTTACCTGTTCCTGGAGGCCCTACTAGAAGAACACCTTTTGGAATACGTGCACCAATTGCAGCGAATTTGCGTGGATCCTTAAGGAATTCCACAACTTCAACGAGCTCGGCTTTCTCTTCATCTGCACCAGCTACGTCCTTAAACTTAGCTTTTTTCTTATCATCGCTCACCATTTTAGCCTTACTCTTACCAAAGCTCATAACACGGTTACCGCCGCCCTGCGCTTGGCTCATAAGGAAGATGAATAATATGATAATGATTACAAATGGAATAAGAGACGTGAAGATTGCCACCCAGCTGTTTGTCTCATCAGCAGGCTGGATCTCTAATTTACTCTGTGCTTGCGCGAGTAGTTCAGAGGTTTGCTCACTACGTAGTACGTACGTTTCGAAAAATTCATCCTCTTTGGCCCCAACAAGCTGACCGCGTACCAGATAAACATCTCGTTCTGGTTTTATACTAAACGTTTCTACATTTCCTTGCTCTAGTTCTTGAGTAAACTGATTGTAATTTAGATCTTTTACAGTATTCTGATCTGTATTAATCACACTTACAATCCCGATAATTACCAAGAAGATAAGCAGATAAAAGATCGTATTTCTAAACACCCGATATTTCATTCTAGACCTCCTCCCACGTCCAACAAAGCTGCAATAATAGTACCATAACGGACTTTAAGTCCACAAACATTACCCCTCATAAATCTCTGGTTTTAACACGCCGATGTAAGGAAGATTACGGTAGCGTTCCGCGTAATCAAGTCCAAACCCTACAACGAAGGCATCTGGCACTGTAAAACCACACATATCAGGGACGAGATCTACCTTGCGTCCATCAGGCTTATCTAAAAGAGTGACAACCTTAACTGATTTGGCTTTTCTATAATGAAACAGCTCAATTAAGTACTTAAGAGTAAGTCCGCTGTCAATGATATCTTCGACAATCAAGACGTCACGTCCTTCAACAGACGTGTTTAAGTCTTTAATAATTTTCACTTCACCAGATGAAACCATGGCATTCCCATAGCTTGATACATCCATAAAGTCTAACTCAAGATGAGCATCTACATGCTTAATTAGCTCTGCCATAAAAGGGAGCGCACCTTTTAGAACACCTACAAAAAGAGGGAACGCGTCTTTATATTGTTCCGTAATTTCGCTTCCTAATTCACGGGCTTTATTCTGGATTTCTTCTTCGGAAATCAGTATCTCTTTCAATTCATCTTTCATCAAAGGCTTTAGACCCTCCTGTTTAATTCGGTTCCTAAACCGTATCAACCGGTTTAGTTCCTTAAAAATGTCAGCTTCACAATGTTCTTAGTCTTTTCTGTAACGACTGCTATACGTGATCTTTGTAAGTATGGTACCCAAATAATGCATCCATTTGCATCGGTAACAATTGGCCACTCTGATCTTAAAGACTTAGGTAACTTCCGATCAATAAAAAGCCTGTTAAGCTTCTTCGTACCGTCCATTCCTAAAGCATTAATCCGATCACCTGGTAGGGTTACGCGGACACTTAACGGCATTTGAACAGAGTCCAAATCTAAGAGCACTTCATGCGGTCCGACTGGTTCTTCTTGGCTTACAGAACTAGCGCTTACCTCTCCTAGTGAGTGAAACACTTTACCCGGTACCTTAAGCTCCTTAGTTATGTGATTCAGTTCGTTTTGCTCGTTTCGCACAAAGTGACAACGGTTGTATTCGCGATTTACTTTCAAACCATCAGGCAGTTCAAGCGTTGCTGAAGGATTATTCGCTCCTAGCATTGTTATCGTTTGCTCAATATGTACAGAAGTAATACGGGCAGACTTCTTGTAAAGATAATTTAATATTAGATGAATCATTCTCCTTTGTAAAGGGAGTGCCACTGAGAGGAATAAATCAATGGAGATTGTAACAATTTGTTCACGTTTATCAAGGACTACCTGCTTCATGGCCTCTTCTGCGAGACCATTTAAAAAGTCTTGATCTTCTGATTGCCACTCCTGATATCGTTGCACATGCATATGTATGTTTGGATTCTCTTCGGTTACAAATGGAAGAATCACTTCTCTAAAACGATTACGTGTATATGCTGATGAAGTATTGCTTGAATCGATCCTATAAGGAATCCTGTTTTCCTCGCAGTACGCGACGATATCTACTTTTGACAAGGATAAAAAGGGCCTTATCAGTGTCGCTTGATGAAAGGGTCGTAGAGCTTCCATTCCTGGCTTTTGCAGGGCATTTGCACTTCGAACGAGTTTCATTAGAACCGTCTCGATCTGATCATCACCGTGATGCGCAACGGCTAGATAGCCTCCCTTTACCTCATCCAATATTCTTTCCAATTGGCTGTACCGTAATTCTCTTGCTGCTAGTGATGAACCAATTCGTTGCTCTTGTGCATACCGCTTAACATCCACTCTTTGGGATATAAATGCGATCCCCGCCTGCTCACAATATGCCCTTACCAAGTGTTCATCCTGATCGGATTCATCTCCACGAAGTTGATGGTTAATGTGAGCTGCCGTTATGCGTATGTTATACTTTTGCCTTTCTTTATAGAGAAAATGCAATAAAGCCATTGAGTCCGGGCCACCAGAAACGGCAATAACAATATGCTGCCCTTCTATACCCATCTGTGTGTGCTTTATAAACGTATGCACCGACTCCTCAATGTTCAAACCAAAACGACCCCTTTGCCTTATGTTTTCACCCTACTTGAGTTTATTATAGCGCGTTTAAACAAAAACATGTCTCAAAAAAAGAAAAGGCCTTAACAAAATAGGCCCTTACATTGTAAGAATGAATATATATAGAAGACAACCAATAAAAAGCAAGGTTGCACTTAAGGCTAATTCTACTTTAAATCCGCGTTTTTTCTTTTGTTTATTTGCACGGTTACGTTTTGGTGTTCCTGTATAGTCAGACGCAGCCACTCGCTGCATCGCATTCGTCATGTCCCTTTTCATAACTCCCGCTTGATTGTAATGGCCCGTTAATGCTTTGACTAAAATCGATTCATACGGTCTTAAAAGAGGCTGGCCATGGATCGATGCTTTGAGCTGTTGGAGGGGCGATCCTGATTTCTTATCAAACCGTTTTGGGTATGCACAGTTGATCATAATCATGGCAACGGAAAACAAATCATAGGACGGCTCGGCCTTTCTTGTACCTAACGTCCAGTAGCCTCGATCAAAAAACTCCGTATATTCTTTGATCGAACGACCAAGAAGTGTTGTTCCTCCAACATCGAGCCATCGTACTCGTGAAGGAGGACCGGTTACAAGTAGATTATCTGGTTTTAAATCGCCAAATACCCAGCCTTCTTTATGAAGATTCTCCAAGTCTCCAAGTAATTGTAGAATCATTAGCCCCAACCATTCTGACCCCTTGCCGTTCATAAACGTAATTAACGCTTCACCTTTTACGTATTCCATCGCGTAGAACGAATAGATAGCTCCATTGTATTGAACGTCGTCCACATCCATTAACTTTGGACCTAGAACAACCCCTGTTCTTTTTGAGAATTGTCTTAGGACGTTGACTTCATTTGTTATCGACATGCTATCTATTCCCACTTTAAATGCCACTAAACCATCTGTTGATTGAGTCAGATACACGGTTCCCGTAGCACCTTCACCAAGGGTGCGGATGACCGTATACTGTTTTTTATTCCATTTACCAAGAAATCGCGCCCCAGAAGCAAACTTAATCGGCGATTTCGTCGAGTAACTGTTCCTCATGATTCAGCAAGCTCCTTTTCGAACCTTTTTGAGTAAAGATACGAACGGCTGCTTGAATCGCAGGACCAGTTGGCGTCGTTCCTCCGGGTGATAGCTTTTGAAACACACTAGTTAAGCTATCTAAACGAGGTGTCCATTCGAGTAAACGATCCACTTCTCGTCGTTTCCCAGGGAATGAATACAAAGCGAAGCGATTTTCCCCCACCCTCGAAGTTAAACTAATAGAAAGATCTGTTAGCGCCTCTTGCACCATCGGCAGCTTTTCTCGCATACTGGCGCTTGTATCAACTAGAATAAGTACCTCAAGTGAAATCGTCTCTCCTAAATCATCGACTACTTCCATGACCTGCCCTCTTTTTTCAGGTGGCAGATCCTCGAGTTCTTGCCCACCCCCTAATATATCCTGCAGCTCTTTATTTACGACTCCATGCAATGTCTGTGTCATGGCTTTTCTTGTCACCATCTGCACTGTTTTTGCAAGTTGCTTCGCATATACAATCTGGCTAACACCGCCTCCTGCAAGAGCAATCGCTTCTACTTCTTTTATACCTTGTTCATTTAACGAATCTCCATCAACGATCCCGATCACATTAAGTGTGATTCCTTGTTCCTTGCCGATCGCTGCTATCGCAATAGGATCTTCCCCTTGATTTGAATGACCATCTGTAATTAATAGGATTTGCTTCAACGTACCTTTCATCGACAATCCCTCCAAGTGTGTGTTTGGTACCATCCTTCACGCTTTAGAGAGAATCTATACCTATTGGTACGTCGTCAGGCTCGTTTTTTCAAAGGAGGCGAAGGCCGGTAAAGTGGGATCGAGGCCCATTTAGGTGTATTCCGTTTTACCTCAGCCACAATGACCGTCATATCATCCTCAATCTGATAGCCGCTATCTGACCGGATTACACGCTCCAAAATCATATCTGCCATCTCCTGTGGGTCAGCCCCCTCCAGTTCTCCGATCATTCGCTTCATCCATTGATCTTTGTTTTCAACGTGCGATGGAGAATCAAAGATTCCATCACTAACCATGATAATGACATCACCCGCTTTTAGCTGTTCACTGACAACATCTACGTCAAAATCCTGGAACATGCCCATTGGTAGATTGCTTGCATCAATTTGGAGCACTTTATCCCTTCGCTTAATAAAGGTCGGAATGGACCCGATTTTTAAAAACTTCGCTTTTGCTGTTTGTAAATCAATCATCGCTAAATCAAGAGTGGAAAAGATCTCGTCTGTGGTTCGGAGAGAAAGAACCGAGTTAACAGATTTAATTGCGACCATCTCTTCGATCCCGGACTCCAGTACCTTTTGCAGTAGCTTTAGCGTTTCTGTACTCTCTAAATGTGCCCGCTCCCCGTTCCCCATGCCATCGCTAATGGCGAGCGCAAACTGTCCTGATCCAAGCTCCAAGGTGGAATAGCTATCACCAGAAATCCAGGCACCTCCCTTAGCCACATTCGCGACACCGGTCTCTACAACAAATTGTCTTGCTGAAGCAAAGGTCATATGACTATGTCCATTTGAATAGAAGCCCGCCTCCTCCTTCTGTAGAACGATCGTTTCATTTAACAGGGATGAGAGCATCGGTGCAATTACTTTCTCGCCAATTCCCTGCCCCCCGTCAAACGGCACACTCAACTCAATTTCAGCTTGACCCGCTCTTAGACTGTAGATATCAATATGGCCCACTTCAATACCTGCTCCTCTAAGCATTTCTAGAAGCTCCTCCTCCTGCTGATAATGAGCCTCCTTCTCTTTTTGAATTTCCTTGGCGAAATCACCCATCACCTGTGACACTCCAAGTAATTGATCAGCGACAAGCTTCCGGCTTTCTGACACTTGTTTTCTAAGCATTTGATTCACTTGATAATGGCTATGCTCTGTCACAATGGCCTGAACGACCTTTTCCGGCCTTATACAATGCTTATTCCATTCCATTTGGAGTATTTGATCCTTCACCTCACCATTTTTCTCTGTTTCAGTCATAATTTTATTCATCGTTTCATAGGTTTTAGAAAAGTTCTGCACCCAGCACTTCTCTTTTTTAAAGCATGTTTGGCATGTTTTTTCCGTAACATTGCTCAGGAAATAATCCACTTCCTTTTCGCCTCGCTCCTGGTCATCAGTAGGAGGAGGCATCTGAAAGCTTTTTGATAGCGTTTGAAAAAGAGTGGAGAACTGTTCGACTCTACCTGCTGTAACATCACGTATTTTCTTTAAATATTGCTGTTGCTCATTCGCATACTCCACCGTACCTGGTATGTAGCGTGAAATCTTATGAATTAGGCGATTTGGCGTAAGGAAGAACAATAGAATTGCAGCAAATGTCTCGAGTAGCGTGGCAGCAATACCCGGTCCCCCCTCGCCATACATACCTATTAATAGAGTACCGACAAGAAGACCTACGGCTACGCCCACTTTTTTCCCTTCTTTAAGAAGACCTCCAAGTAGCCCTGAGAAGGCTAGTAGACTCATTTGATATAAATTGGCGAGACTAGCGAGACTTAATATGAGTCCGGTCACCACCCCGACTGTGGAACCAATCGCCGCTCCGCCAACTAATCCAAAAATAAGTAATAAATATCTGGCCATTACGTGTTCAACGGTCATATCATTCCAGGCCCAACCGACGGTTCCCGTCATGACGGACGCGAGTAAAATAATTAAACAAATAATTTCTTCATTCTTTAAAGGTCGCTGAATTCGTTTTGCTGTTAAAAGTGGAACGCTCTGCAGGAAGATCATCGTTAGGATGAAGCTAAGTCCTGATTCTACAGCTGCCATCATCAATGCATATCCTGATATGGTGCCGGTTCCTATAAAGACAAGCCCTAGCCTTGAAAGTAAGCTGGCTGAGAAAACAAGGTAAGGCAGTGCACTTGTTTGATCCGAGACAAATCGTGCTACAGCTTTTTGTAAGAGGATGTACGCAATGATGGCCGTAATGACAAATCCGACCTGACCGTGATAACTGAATATGGCTCCGCCTAAGAGAGAGAATGCGGCAATCGCTGCTTTATCACGTTTAAGTAGATACACCGCTGCTAGAAGAGGTAATACAAAAGGAGTTAACTCTGTTAAGATGACGGCTCGTCCGAGTAAGAATCCCATAATGGCTATTAGAAGACCCCATTTATAGAATGCTGTATCAAACCAATTGATGGCTTGTCGCTTCATTGAATCTGTGGTTCCTTGATAGACTTGTCCGACTTTCGCTATCCATACAGGTTCACTCCATAACTTTACAGCTTTCTTTAACATAAGAGACCCACCACCCTATTAGATTCGTGGTCTCATTATAAACAGAAGCGCGGGCAAGAATTTGTCACAATCACAGGTGGCAATGAAGGAATCGTTCGACTTCATTCGGCCTGAATCAAAGGAATGGCACACAGAAGGTTGAAAAGCGTGTTCAAATAGACGCACATAACCACCTTTTATCAGTGTGTCTGCGATAATTTGGCATACGGTTTTCTGTTTAATTTTATAATAGGTGTGAAACTAGCATTCTAGTGGGCTTTCTTTAAGACGACAAAAAAAGATCGACAGGAATTATCCTGCCGATCTTTCGTATGTCTTGCAATTATAGCGGCGGAGGGGATCGAACCCCCGACCTCACGGGTATGAACCGTACGCTCTAGCCAGCTGAGCTACACCGCCTCAAGTATGTCGCATGAAAATGACGACAAGACTTAATATACCCTCATATGCCGGTCATGTCAATCGTTTTCCGCATAAAAAAAGACAGATTCAAGATCTGCCTCTTTTGTCTATTCTATAAGGAGCTCATCCAAACAGCAGTTTAGCCTCTTTTTGCACCGCGTCCTCCACGTTTAGATTCAGTTTGACGCTTGATGGTCGTTAACCGTTCTTCGCTATCCTTTAAGAAGCGACTGACCTTATCTTCAAACGTAACAGTTTGCCTAACATTTCCTCTTTGACTGCGGTTTCCCCCTTGAGGTCGACTATTATTAAATGGTCTGGAGGGACGTGAGGCAGGACTAGGACGTGAAGCCTTGTCTGGCACACTAGCCGGGCGATCTTGAGCCTTTCTAATTGATAAACCAATTTTTCCATCTTTCTCAACGTTCACAACTTTTACCAGGACTTCTTGGCCAACCTTCAAAAACTCATTAATATCTTTAACATAGTTATCAGCCACTTCACTAATATGAACAAGTCCCGTTGTTCCGCCCGGTAGTTCTACGAATGCACCGAAATGTGTAATGCCCGTCACTTTGCCCTGCACCTTGCTGCCTGCTTCAATTGACATGAAAAGATAGATCCTCCTTAAATATCTGTAAAAAAATCACTTTGAAATATAGTATAACCGAAAGCAAAAAAAGGTGTCAATCTGATGATGATTCTGGTAATTTATATAATGTTTCTCCAGGACGTGTTAAAAAATAATCCCTTCTGAGAACTTCTCCGATATAATCAGGATTATTATAATTCTGAATATCCTGTTCAAGCTTTTCCTGTTCCGCAATGAGGGCATCATGCTCTTCTTGTAATGTTGCCTGTTCTTCTTTTTTCTCTCCAATCGACTTGGCCTGGGTTATTAGTGTGGCTGATACAATGCCAAGTATAATGAACCCAACAAAGCCTAGCACCGTCAATCGTCTCATCAATCCCCGCTTACGCTTAAGCTGTAATTGCTTTTCTTGTTCGCGTTGCTTAATATAAGCAGAATCTAATTCTCTTATCGTAGGTTTTCTGTTGGCCATTCATGATCACCTCTTGTCTTTCTTCTTCCATACAGTACGGACAACCTCCTTTATTTTCATAAAAAAAGGTTGTAACCTTTTCCAAAGCTTTGTACCCCCGATTATTCGATTGATTGGCCGCATCAACCACTCGAGTGGTCTCCAAATTATCATAAATAGGATTAGACAAATCTTCCAAACGATCGTTACTATCATCATACAAAAGCTTAGGAATAGATACAATATCCATTTTATCGGCTTAACAATAACGTAATACAAACTTTTTTTTGCAAAACGGACAATGCCAACAATTAAAGCTATGAGCCTGTCCAGTAAGTAGTTAAAAATCCGCTGCAAAAGAGCTCTATATGCGGCGTACCCACATAATAAGGCACAAAACACATAAAAACGCAGCTCTCCCATATTAGATAGAAATAGCACATAAAAAACGATCAGTGCCAAGCAACACCAGAACAAAAAGTCCCTCACTGCTACCACCCAGCTAAACGAGTGTGGGTGGCGAGTGAGTTTACTGTACGTATCCAATGATGCTCCTAAACACGCACCCATAGCCAGCATCGATAACATGGTCTGAAGCTGTATGGTTAACGTCACTTAAATAACTTCCCTAGAAAACCTTTGGACTTATCCTGACCAGATTGATCCAGATAAATCATGTCATGAATTTTACCCTCTATTGAGACGAGTCCTTGCTCGACATTTAAATTTTTCATGTGAAGATTCTGGCCTTTAACCGATAAAAATCCCATGGTTGTTTCCATTAAGAATTCTTCATTATCAAAGCTTTCTACTTGTTTTACACCTGTAATATCGAGCTGCTTACGCCCTTTTAACGTAATATCGTGATCCTTGGATTCACTTGCCCTGCCCATTGGTGCACCGAATTCGAACTGATCCATCCGTATCTCCCTCCAACAACTTAGTAGTTCACTATATGACGGGAGGGAGCGAATTAGAACAAGCCCTTAAGCATAGGGAAAAGCTGCAGCACTTTGGCTCACAGCTTCGGACTTCTTATCTTTTTAAGAATTGCAAGATCTCATGATTTACTTTCTCTTTTTCTTCAAACACTAAGCCATGTCCACTATTTTCAAATGGAACAACTGTAGCCTCCGGAATCCCCTCTCTCATAAATGATGTGAACTCAAATGGACAGATCTCATCATGTTTCCCATGGAGGATTAACGTTGGAACATGTACACTTGCTAAATCAACTCGTCCATCCTCATCTCGTAATGCAACAGCAGAATGAATGGTTGCATGAGGAGACGCTGTTAGTCCTAGGTTTAAGAACCAATCTGAGAAGGCATCTGGCATATCCTGGTGAAAGAACATCCCACCAAAGTCTTTAAGCATCCCCGGTCGGTCAGACTTGAGATTTGCGATAATGTCATCTACTCCAGACTGTTCAAGGCCATGCGGATACTCGTCACGCTGAGTGAATAGTGGCGCAGCTGCTCCGAGCAAGACCAGCTTCTGGACCCGATTTTCTGTAAAATTCGCTAAGTAACGAATGGCAATCGGACCACCCATGGAGAAGCCAACGAGGACAACGTCTTGTAAGTCTAGTTCTCTCACAACTTTATCAACGTCTGCTGCCATCGTGTCATAATCATAGCCATTCCATGGTGCGTCGGATTTCCCGTAACCGCGCAAATCCATTCCAAGAAAACGATAACCATGTTTCGGCAGCTCAATTTGTTGGTACTCAAACATCTTATGGCTAACTGGCCATCCATGAAGAAATAAGATGGGTGTTCCTTCGCCCACGTCCTCTACATATACGTTTACATTTTGATCAACTTCTATATAATGTCCCATGTTAGACCATCTCCTGTTATTTGAATCTAGCTATCTTCATATGTTCCCCATTCCTACTACGGTAAACATAGCTCAAAGGAACGCGAAGAAACCGATGAGTACATCTTCACTCATCGGTTCTTCTTGTTACGGAATGATCGAGACCGGTGTTCCTACTGACACTTGCTTCGACAGTTCCAGTACGTCCTCATTGTACATTCGAACGCAGCCATGTGATACTGACTTTCCAATCGAGGACGGATCATTTGTTCCATGGATTCCATAATGGGGCTTAGATAATCCCATCCAGAATGCTCCGAACGGTCCTCCTGGATTCGCTTGTTTATTTACAATCGTAAATTGTCCGTATGGAGTCATTGTTGCGACCTTTCCTATAGCAACAGGATACGTTTTAATTGCTTGGCCATTCTCATAGAGCGTTAGTTGATGTGTTGACGTTTTTACTTGTATCGATTTATTAGGCATAAGCAAACCTCCGTATGTCATCATATGAACCTACAAAACCTGGCATGACGATCTTATTTATCAGAGCTAATTAATTTTTACTAAAAAAGCGTTTACTCTGAACGATCAACGGGTATAAGTACTTTCATATTTAAATTGGACTTAAATCAAATCGCTTTCATTTAATTCGCAATTCAGATGATTCGGACGATATCGCATGCTTAATCTATGAATAGTATGGTTCCCTCCCACTTAACACGCTAAAAAGCAACATAATTCGCTAATATGCTCTCATAGTGCTTTTGTCATCCCATTTAAGTTTTGTTACGCTAAATAAGTGCAAATCGTAGGAAAATTAACTAAGTGAGAATGTTTTTAACAAAATTACCATATATGAAGGGATTGGTTTTTTGAACGTAAAAACAGGTTACATACTTTCAGGCTTACTTTCTGTCGCTATTCTTAGTGCGTGTTCCAGTGTTGGTGGTGATACCCTAGAAAATATTCAAGACAATGGAAAGGTACAGGTAGGCGTAGCGAACGAGCGTCCTTATGGATATGAGGAAGCTGATGGTGGCGTAACGGGCGCTTCAGTGGAAGTTGCAAGAGCAGTGTTTAGTGAGTTAGGTGTCGATGAACTTGAAGGTAGCGTAGTAGAATTTGATGCTCTGATTAACGGGGTAAACTCCAGAAACTTTGATGTCGTAACTGCTGGCGTATACATAACCCCTGACCGTTGTGAGAATGCGTTGTTCTCTGAACCAGACTACCGGATTGGTGAAGGACTCGCCGTTCAACCTGGAAATCCGCATAACATAACAAGTTATCAGGATATCGCTGACAATCCGGATCTGACAGTCACCGTCATGTCTGGAGCGATTGAGATTGAGTACCTTAGAGAAATGGGCGTTGATAATTCACAAATCGAGCAGGTTTCAAGTATTACTGACAACATTTCCGCTCTATCGTCTGGTCGCACTGATGCCATTACGATGACTGATCTTACGTTGCGTACGGCTCTACAAGATCAAGATGATGATAATGTTGAGATTGTTGAAGACTTTGAACAGCCGGTTATTAACGGTGAAGAAGTATATGGATATGGTGCTGCCGTCTTCCATCCAGACGATGAAGAATTTAAAGATGCTTACAACGAGAAGCTACAAGAATTAAAAGATTCTGGCAGAATCCTAGAGATCATGAAGCCATTTGGTTTCACTGAGGATAATATGGTGGACGATATGACCACTGAGGAGCTTTGTGCAGGATAATAAACAAAACTAAATGGATCAGGGGGATATCTCTAAGACGTAAACCGTACAACGAGGTATCCCTATTTTATTTAAATGAACCGTTAGGAGTGAACAACATTTGAGCGCAGTAGAGATTGTACAAGTACTTATGCGAGGATTGCCCACAACCGTTTCACTTCTGTTAACGGCAACAGCTTTGGCATTTACCGTTGCGTTTATCGCCGGTATTTCAAGAGTATCTAAGTACAAGTTTGTTCGTATTGGTACAATGATTTATGTAGAGTTCTTTCGAGGCACGTCCTTACTCATTCAATTGTTCTGGTTATTTTTTGTACTACCAGAAGCCTTCGGAATCCGTTTAGATCCGTTTGTTGCTGGGGTTATTACCTTAGGACTAAACTATGGTGCATACGGATCTGAAATTGTGAGAAGTGCGATTTTGTCTGTACCAAAGGGGCAAACCGAAGCAGGTATTGCCTTAAACATGACAAGAACACAACAAATGTTTCGGATTATTCTTCCGCAAGCCTTTCGAACCATGATTCCTGGTTTAACGAATAATTCAATTGAGCTACTAAAGGGAACCTCTTTGGTTGCGTTAATCACCCTTCAAGATATGATGTATTGGGGACAGAACTTACGTGGCGCGGACTACAGTAGCGCTCTTCCCGTTTTTGCTATTCTTCTTGTTATGTACTTTTTGATTGCCCTCCCACTCATTCTTCTCTCTAAGTACTTTGAGAAGCGGGCATCCAGGGGGGTGGCTAGCACATGATTGATTGGCAGGTTGCTATAGACGCGTTTCCTGTGATTTTTCGCGCGATGTTTGTCACACTTGGAATTACGCTTGGAGCGTATTTAGTGTCCGTTGTGTTTGGTTTGGTTTTAACCCTATTAGGCAGGTCTTCTTTTAAACCTCTTGCCTGGTGTGTATATGGCTTTGTACAATTCGTAAGAAGTACTCCGCCGCTCGTGCAACTGTTTTTTGTCTATTACGCGTGGCCACAAATCCCGGTAGTTGGTGTTTCAATGAGTGCTGTTACAGCAGGTATTGCGACTCTTGGAATTCACTACGCTACATATTTATCAGAAATTTATCGTTCAGGTATTAACGCGGTTCCAAAAGGGCAGTGGGAAGCGAGCCGGGCGCTCAATTTCAGTCGTCCTAAGACATGGATAAAGGTTATCCTGCCACAGGCGATTCCTCCGGTCATTCCGATGATGGGGAACTATTTGATTGTCTTATTTAAAGAAACGCCGCTTCTCATGGCGATTTCCGTTTATGAAATGCTCGCAGCAGCTCGTGAGCTTGGCGCCTCAAACTTTCAATATACAGAGGTGTATACGATTGTAGGTTTGTTATTCCTTCTTCTTAGCTATCCATCCTCACTATTAGTTGGCTATGCTGAAAAACGTATGAATAATCGAATTCAAAGAAAAGCCAAAAAAGTTGAAAAGGAGCAGGCATCCGCATGACACAACCTATTGTACAATTTAAAGGACTCGGTAAATCCTTTGATGAATTAGAAGTGATGAAAGATTTCACCCTGGATGTTGATCCAGGTGAAATTGTATCCATTATCGGTCCAAGTGGTTCCGGTAAAACAACCATTATTCGAATGCTAATGACGCTTGAGAAACCGACTGCTGGCGACATTATCGTAGAAGGCGAAAACTTGTGGAAGATGCAGTCAAAAGGAAAAATGGTCGATGCGGACGAAAAGCATTTACGAAAGGTTCGCTCCAACGTTGGAATGGTGTTTCAGCATTTTAACCTTTTTCCTCACATGACGATCTTGCGCAACTGTACGGAGGCACCGATCCACGTACTTGGTTTATCTAAAAAAGAAGCCGAAACACGAGCGACCCAAATGCTTGAAAAGGTTGGACTCGGTGACAAGGTAGACAATTACCCGATTCAGCTTTCTGGCGGTCAGCAGCAGCGTGTGGCGATTGCCCGTGCACTTGTTATGCAGCCTAAGATTATGCTGTTTGATGAACCAACATCTGCGCTGGATCCAGAGCTTGTTGGAGAAGTACTTGAGGTCATCAAAGACCTTGCGCAGCAAGGGGATATGTCTATGATTCTAGTCACACATGAGATGGACTTTGCATGGCAGGTCTCAGATCGTATCGTGTTCATCGCAGACGGCAAGCTCGTTGAACACGGAAAGCCAAGTGATGTGCTCGACAACCCTAAGAGCGAGCGTCTTAAAAACTTCCTTGAGCGTTTCCGCACTCAGGTGTAAGTCTATCGTTGAACACAAAAATGGCGAATCCTACCTGCAGTGGGGTTCGCCATTTTGTTATCCATTTTCCTTTTGTATGCCCGCCTCTTGGGAGCGATTCTTTTGCAGTTTGCGCTTCATATAAATACCGATAAAAAGAAGCACAGCAATTCCTAAGAAGATATAGGTTAAATACGAATCAATTAAGTTCTCTGCTGCTCTACCGTAAAAGTAAAATAAAAAGCCGACTGCATAAAACTTAACGGCTCGGCCAAGCGCTGCATACCCAATCAGCTTCCATATGGAGAACTTCATGGCCCCCGCCATAATTGTAAATACTTTAAAAGGAATTGGTGTAAATGCTCCTATTAAAATCGCAGCTTCTCCGTTCTTTGTGAAAAGGGTTTGTGCCTTCTCTAACGCATTTTTCTTAAGTAAGCGTTGGAGTATGGAATCCCCGAGAAAGTGCCCAATAAAGTACCCAACAGGGGTACCAAGTAAGCATGCGACATATCCAACAGTTGCAAGCCAAATCGCATCTGCTGGGTTCAATAAACTAAGGGAGACTTGAAGGAAAAATGCCGGGATCGGAAAGATAATCGCATCTGCAAAGGAATGAATAAATAATCCCCAGGCGCCAAAATCCCTCAAAAAATCAATGACTGCTTCAAACAACCCTTCTCCCCCCTCTCTTTTTCTAACTAGCTATGTAAGTTTATTATGGCATAGAAACTCGTATGAATATATATCTAAAATGGTTAAGAGAATATGAATACTGACATTTTTTTCTTCCTATTCTTGCTTGTGGAATCTTGTTTTGATATGATACCTCAGACCAGTTTTATCAACTGGTCCCACAAAAAAAGCCATTTAGATAAGGGCTTGGTTCTAAAGTTGTTTCTTTCCTGGTGGCCAATTGTTCAAACAGGAGGGAATACGATGGCACAACAGATCCTATGTGAAGTCTCAAGCTGCGTGCATTGGGCTGGAGAAAATCATTGTGGTGCAACGGAGATTTACGTGGTGAATCACGATAAGTCGAAGGCAACAGAATCCGCAGAAACGGATTGTAAGACCTTTGAGGTGCGATAGCCCGAAGGCAAAAGAAGAGACGCGCGTGCTGCACGTCTCTTCTTTTCTTATTCTGCTCCAGCAGTAACGAGCTGGTCTTTTTTAAGGATCTCTTCATTCTTTTCCTTAAATCGTTCATTATGCGAGGAAACATAGGCCTGTGCCGTTGCATCGGGCTCAATAAACACCTTCGCCTGATTAATGGCTTTTGCTCCATCCACATACGCTCCTGCAATCAGTCGTAGCTTCCCATCATTACTGACTAAATCACCAGCTGCAAAGACTCCAGGAACGCTCGTTTCCATCTTTTCATTAACCGCTAAAATGCCTTCATTTGTTTCAAACTGAAGCGGACTCTCTAAAAGAAAATCCAGATCCATCTTATATCCGTGGTTTACAATGACTGCATCTACTGGATATTCGGTGCATTCCTCTGATTCTAAGTGTTTTAACGTGATGCGCTCAATTGCCGTGCCCGCTGCATCCCCGTGTAGCTCCTCCAAACAATAAGGCGTAAAGACTTCAACAGAAGAAGACCTCATTTGGTTTACGTTGCTTTCATGACCACCAAATTCATCTCTGCGATGAACGACTTTTACACTTGCAGCAAGGGGCTCAAGAGCATTGGCCCAATCAACAGCTGAGTTCCCCCCGCCTGAAATGACTACATGCTTCCCTTTAAACGTATCAAGCTGCTGCACCGTGTAGTGCAGGTTGGTCACCTCATAGCGGTCAGCACCTTCAATCTCAAGCTTAGCTGTTTTAAAAATGCCATGTCCCACAGCCAATACAATGCTTTTTGAATAATGCGTTTCACCCGATGATCCTTTCAGTAGAAAGACTCCGTCTGCACGTCTGGTGAGCGTTTGAATTTGTTCATTCAAACAAACAGTGGGCTCGAAAGTTCGAGCTTGTTGGTTTAAATTTTCTAGGACCTGCTGACCTGGAGTGGGAGGAAGCCCTCCAATATCCCAGATAATTTTCTCTGGATAAAGCAAGATCTTACCACCCAGCTGTGGTTGATACTCAACAATTTTCGTTTTCATATCGCGCATTCCACTATAAAACGCACTGTATAAACCAGCGGGTCCACCGCCTATAATGGTCACATCAAATACCTCTTCGTGATTCGCCACAACGATCCCTCCAATTGGTGCATTGATCCTTTATTTGCCGATCTTTTCATTAATATTGATTCTCATTCTTAATTATAACAAGGATTTTCTCAATTGCATAGGAAAAAAGCAGTAGCTACCGCTACTGCTTCTCACATGTTACTGGTGACCAAAACCCTTCTTTTTGGACAACAACTCCGTTCCCTTCGTCAAAACGGTCAAAGCATTCATTAATAATACTCATATTTTCCTGATGATTCCGACTAATTTGCACAAGTAATAGAATGGTTCCAATGATTATAATGCTTCCGCCCACGATAAGAATGGTCCAATTCCTGTTCTTTGTCTTCATCGATTCCCTCCTACATCGTCTTAGAGCTATTCTATCATGTTATGAAACAACGTTCGGATACATGAAAAAAATCAAGCACACAAACAGTGTGCTTGATGGCGCCTAGAGCGAAAATGATTAGATACCAACCTTACGTGAGGAGTGTATCAGCCTCGTTAATAAGAGTGGTATGTAGGACGGAGTAATTACTCCGCCCTGAAAACTAATCAAGTACGTGCATCTCTGTTTCCTCGAGAACTTGTTCTAGATGTGTAATCTCCTCCTCAAGTGCTGCTGAAAAGCGACTATGTTCATTCGTCGCCTTACCCTTTAGCGTTTTGAGGAATTCTAGCTCTCGATGAAACAGTTCTCGCTCTAAGCGATGTAACATAGATATCCTCCTCACTTTTGGTTAGGTTGATACCTATGCTTTATGTTTACCCTTTTTAAGGACTTCGCAATCGTGTGGATTTACAGTTTCTCATCCTTCACTTCATTTAACCAGCCTTCAATCTCACCAATGACAGATGAAACGCAGCCATCTTCAAATGGTGAGCGCAAGCCTGCAACCTTAACCAGTTCAAGAAAGGACAAGCTTCCTCCTTTTTGACATAGGTTTAAATAATCCTGCCATGCCGCTTGTTGATCATCATTCATTCTTTTCCAGAATTGCAATGCACAAATTTGTGCGAGAGTGTAGTCAATATAATAGAAAGGCACCTGGTAGATATGTGATTGACGTTGCCAGAATCCACCGGACTCAAGATAAGCATTTCCATCATACTTCCGATGTGGGAGATATCGTTTTTCTAGCTTACTCCAATAGAGTTTGCGCTCCTCTGGTGTCGCTTCTGGATTCGCATAGACAAAGTGCTGGAACTCATCAACTGCTACTCCATAAGGAATAAACAAAATAGAATCCGCTAAGTGAGCGAACTTATACTTTTCTGTATCCTCTTTGAAGAAATGCTCCATCCAAGGCCATGCGAAAAATTCCATACTCATTGAATGGATTTCAGCTGCCTCCATTGTTGGGAACGCATATTCCGGTACACCTAAGTGGCGGCTTTGATACACTTGAAAGGCATGGCCTGCCTCATGTGTTAATACATCAATGTCACCAGACGTTCCGTTGAAGTTTGAAAAGATGAACGGGGAGCCGTATTCAGGAAGATATGCACAGTACCCTCCGCTTTCCTTCCCTTTTTTACTTAATAGATCCATTAGATTGTTTTCAATCATATATGTGAAAAATTCGTCCGTTTCCTTTGAAAGCTCTTTGTACATAAGCTTCCCATTCTCAATAATCCAGTCTGCATCGCCCTTTGGTGTTGCATTTCCAGACTGATACGTAAAGTTCTCGTCATAGAAATTCAGGGTGTCTACGCCAATTCGACGTTGCTGACGCTCTCTAAGTTTAGTCGCAACAGGAACAATCTCATCTTGTACCTGTTGTCTAAAGTTTGCTACCATCTCCGCATCATAATCTGTCCGTGTCATCCGGGCATAACCCATTTCTACGAAGTTAGCAAACCCAAGCTTTTGAGCCATTTTAGTTCGTACGTTAACTAAATCATCATAAATACGATCCAGCTGCTCTTCATTGTCTGCAAGGAATTGAAATTTAGCAGCAGATGCTTTTTTTCTTACGTCTCGATCCGTTGATTGTTCAAACGGTGTAAGCTGAGCAAGTGTACGTTCTTCACCCTCAAATTCAATTTTTGCCGAAGCAATTAACTGACCATATTCGGTTGTTAGCTTATTCTCAAGCTGCAGCTCCGGGATGATGTCTGGGCTGAATGTTTTTAAACTTAGCTCAGCAAGCTTAAATAGCTGACTTCCCCATCTTTCCTCTAATTGCACGCGAAATGGCGAGTCTACGATTGCCCGGTAGTAGTCTGTTTTAAATTCCTGCATAACAGGCATCACTTCATCTATGTATTCCTTTTCTGATTTGTAAAATGCATCCTCAGTATCAATCGAATGACGGATGGAGACCAGGTTCGCCTGAGTTTCAAGCCAGTTTGAATAATCCTGTAGGGACTTTAAGGCTTCAATTTGCCCTTCTACTGTATCTGATTCTTTAAAAAGCTGGATGTGCTCAGTAAATATTTGTTCTACTTCTTCTTTTTCTGGACGTTCATATGGGATCTGTTCAAATTTCATGGTTAAACACCCTTTCTTTTATTCTTAATCTATTCGCCACGCACAGTTACTTCTCCTTTTGCGCAGGAGAGATGATACGAAACGGGACTGGAGAATTAAGGACAGTGGACGTGTTGATCGTTCCATAAGGAATGAGCCTGTCTATTAGCATGGTCATTGCTTGCATATCTGCGACAGCCGCCTTTAAAAAATAACTGACTTCTCCTGTCACCCGGTGACACTCAATAATGGCTTCATCCTTTTGAATCATCGCTTCAAACTCTTGAATGGAAACCTTTAATCCAGCGACCTGAATGATCAGCATCATTTCTTTACCAATAGCCGGGAGTGAGATTCGTGCCGTATAGGCCTCGATAACCCCTTTTTCCCTCAATCGCGTTAACCGCTCTGCTGTACTTGGACGACTTAAGGATAGAAGCTTAGATAGTTCACTAACTGTTATCCTTGAATCTTCCTGAATCGCAGCAATAATTTTGCGATCTAACTGGTCCATTCTAGCTCCTCCTTCACTTTTACTCAATTATAAAATAAAAGACTTCATAAAGGCGGTTTTTTGTTAGATATTCCTTCAAAGTATTATGCGCACTTTTTGTTTCTTTCGATACGCTAGTAGAAGGAACATTGTCGTGAATATGTATGAAAGGAACGGTGTGTATGAAGCGCTGGTTACTTATTTTTGTTGGTTGTTTTTTAGCTTCATTAGGAGTGATTGTGCTCACTCATTCAGATCTAGTTACAGGCGGTACTGCAGGACTTTCCTTAAGTATTGCATACCTTACAGGCTTACCATTTGCCATTTTATTTTTTCTCATTAACATCCCATTCTATCTTTTTTCAATCAGTCGGATGGGGCTGTCCTTCACAGTCACAACGATTCTATCTGTCTCAATCTTAACGCTGATGACAAGCGTGAACACTTTTTTACCTGACTTCTCTATCCCTTATTGGTTTGGGGCATTAGTTGGTGGAGTAGTCATTGGATTAGGTCTCAGCCTTTTGTTTCGTCACCAGGCCTCGCTTGGAGGTTCTAACATTCTCGCTCTCTTTTTACAGAAACGCTTTGGCTTTGATCCCGGTAAGACAAACTTTCTCTTTGATTGTGTGGTAGTTGCTTCAAGTTTATATGCGATTGGATGGGTAAAAGGTTTTTTCTCTGTTTTATCTATCGCTGTTACGTCAAAGGTCATTAGTTATTATAAACAAGGGTATGTGGCTAAGAAATCAGAGCAACCTGTTCAGAGGACGATTGAGCTTTCATCAAAAAAACTGTCAACAGATCTCTAGTACGAGATCCTGTTGACAGTTTATTTTTCAAATAAATATAGCTTTCCATTTGACGGAATTTTAAAGTACGGACCTTTATATCCTCGTTTTTTTAAGTTCTTCCTCATAATGTCCATGACTCCACCATGACTAACAATTAAGCAATCCTTCCCTTCTTTCTCAGCCTGATCAAGGATTTCATCAAGTCGACTGCGCGTCTCCCATTTACTCTCCGGTTGAGAAGAATGCTTAAACAGCCATGCGAGTCGAATCATAATGAGATGAAGAAATAGAGGTAGGCGAAAGGATGGACGAAAAGGTGGAACGAGATCGATTTCACGTAGCTTTTCCGTTTCTTTAATCTTCCCCTGATAAATTGTCGCAGCGGTTGTTCTTGCTCGTGGTAGAGTACTAGAATAACAGCTTTTCCAAGTCACAGATCCTAGATCAACAGGAATCTCCTCTACGTCTGATTCGTCATATTCACTTACCCACTTTGTTAAATCTGCACTCGTGATCCACAGTTGCTTTGGATACCCTCGAGTTACTTTAAAGTGTCTGACTAACCCTATTTTCATGAGGAGACCTCACCTCCCATCTAGTTATCCCCAGCCATCACTGTCATACCACATGGACGATTGGTCTTTGTTTATTGCATGCAGAACATATGGAATTGTATGATCCGGTAAATCGTTGAGTGGAAACCATTCGAGAGCCGAGCACTTGTCGGGCTCAGCATTAAAAGGTGTTCCAGACCAGTTCTTAATTTCCACAAAGAAGTCGACCCAATTTAATGTTTCAGATAACCGGTGCAGTACACCGCATACTTTGATATCATCCCGGTTAACCGTCACTCCGATCTCTTCTTTTGCTTCTCGTTGAACCGATGTAAGCATGTCCTCATCCGGATCAATCTTACCTGCCACAACACTCCAATTCCCGTCTTCAAAGCCTGTGTTCTTTCGTTTGAGTAGTAATATTTGGTCATTTTGATAAAAAAGCAAGTGCACAGACCCATACAAATGAGGCTTCATTACCATCCCTCTTTCAGATTAAAGCTGATCTACATCAATCTCTTCAATTGCTTGAACAACCGTATCAGTCATTGATAAATCCTGATCTCCTGCATCAGGTGCAGCATACCCAATACATGTCATTCCGGCGGCTTTAGCAGAACGCGCTCCGTTATGAGAATCCTCCAAAACCACACAATCCTTTGGATCAACACCAAGAACGGATGCAGTCTCAAGGTAAATATCCGGGGCTGGTTTGCCCTGATCTACTTCCTCTCCACTAATTACGGACGTAAAGTCGTCTTCGATGTTAAATTTTTGAAGGACCGCCTCAATGTATGCACGCGGAGAAGAGGAAGCAACCGCCATTGGAATGTTGCGCTCTGACAGTTTCTTCATTAATTCTGGTATTCCTTTAATCGGTGTAAGATCAGATTCCTTTAAGCGTTTTAGCTTTTCTGTGTGCGCATGATCATGAATATCACGAACTTCACCTGTTAGGCCGTGCTTTTCCTTCACGCGCTCCCACATGTCGAGACTCACCATACCTGTGTATTCCGCAAGATCTTCTTCTGTAATTGTCGCTCCGTACCGTTTCGCTGTGGCAATTTCGACCTCGACGTGATGAGGCTCACTATCAATAATGACTCCATCCATATCAAAAATAAATGCCTTCATCATCCGTTCACCGGCTCTTCCTTGACGATGGTATACATGTTATCGGCATCGTCCTTGCGACTCGTTTCACGAACCTCGTTAATCTTCACGGTTACAAGCTTTTGACCAAAACGAACAACAAGCTCGTCCCCGGCTTTTACATCGGAACCAGCCTTTGCTTGATTCCCGTTAATCGAAATTCTCCCTTGGTCGCATACTTCCTTAGCAAGCGTTCTGCGTTTGATTAATCTTGATACTTTAAGAAATTTATCTAGTCTCATTATTGGTTCTCCCTTTTTAATCGTATTTTTTACTTTCCTGCCAAATGGCTTCAAGTTCGTCGAGACTAAGCTCGGGCATTTGTTTACCTTGTTCTTTTACCCGTTCTTCAATGTATTCAAAGCGCTTTTTGAACTTCGTATTTGTTTGGGCAATGGCCTGTTCTGCATCTAGCTTGTAAAAGCGCGCAACATTAGCAATCGTAAAAAGAACGTCTCCAAGCTCTGCTTCCATCTTTTGTTTATCAGCGCCTGCGAGTTCATCCTTCCATTCCGTTAATTCTTCATCGAGCTTATCCCAAATAGGTTCGACATTACCCCAGTCAAAGCCTACCTTGGCTGCCTTTTTCTGCAGGGCAATCGCCTTCATCAGTCCAGGCAGTGCAGTGGGAATATCAGTTAACAAGCCCGTCTCGGCGTCACCTTTTTCTGCCTTCTTGATGGCGTCCCAGTTGGTCAGTACGTCCTCTGCCGTATGAGCTGTACCCTCACCAAAAACATGAGGGTGACGACGAATCATCTTATTCGTTACAGCAGCGACTACATCCTGTATGGAAAACCAGCCTGCATCCTCTCCAATTTGAGCGTGCAACATTACCTGCAGAAGGACATCACCTAGCTCTTCAACTAAATGTTCATCATCCTGTTGATCAATCGCATCGAGTACTTCATAAGCTTCCTCAATCAAATATGGCTTTAAGCTTTCATGCGTTTGCTTTTTATCCCATGGACAGCCGTCTGGTCCACGAAGGGTTGCAATCACCTGTCTGAGTGTCGCAAATTCCTCTCTTAACAACGACTCATCCCTAACAGGCGGCACATACACAGCAGTCAGGTTATTAAGCGTTGTAACTCGGTCGAGATCGTGAAGCGGCACACGCAACAAGCTTTCATTCTTAGAGCCCACTGCTGTCGCAACTACCACTTCATATTCATCCGGTAAACGCTCCATCAACGTCAGCTTCACATCTGAAGCAATCATTGCATCATATACCTGCACAATGATCAGATGCTGTGTAAGCTGAAACTCATCCCTTTTAAAATGAGTTCCATCAAGGATTTGACTTCCTTCAATCGGGTCAATTTTAAGAGCGGTATACATGGAATCAAGGAAGCTTGTCCCTCCAAGAAACTGAAGCTCTACTCCCTCTGTCTCAGCGTGTTTTACTAAGAGTTGAATGGTTCGCTCAGCCACAAAAGGATGACCTGGAACTGCATACGTGATGTCTTCTTTCCTGGCTTCTTGTAATAAGGTTTCTGTGATCTCTTCGTACACAGCTTCGAATTGATCGTGCTTTTCATAGATTTCATCAAAAGATGTCCATGCTACATTCTCTTCGGCAAGTTCAGATAGTACCGGGTGGTCGTTTGTCCGGACAAACAAGTTACGTGCTACCTTTAGATGTCGATAGAGACCCATTGGCATTTGATCTAAATCACCTGCACCAAGTCCCACAATGTGTATCTTTGCCATCTATTCATTCATTCCTTCCTACGTATAAAAAATCCTCTAATTTTCTTTATTTTTGGGATCTGGTCCCACTCTGATGCTGTAAAAACCGGCAAGATGAGCATACATACAAGTACAACCAGCCCGCCTATCCCACTCAGCATTAAGGCCAATCCTGCATCATGCATACGACTCTGCCCTATACCTATTTCTGTCCAACGTGCCATGAATCCATAACAAACGCATGTTACAACTGCGAGTGCGGTGAGAGTGGTTGCTAATGCCATATAAGGAGTGACATGCAAGATCACTTTGCCCGCTGCACGCTTGATTGCAATCATCCCGAGGCCAGCCATCGTTGTAAAGGCAATGGTTGTAGCAATGGCAGCTCCCGTCGCTCCATATGAGGGAATCAGTGCAATGTTAGCCAGCGTCTTTAATACAAGCCCTATACCCAAAATGACGACTGGTACTCGAATTCGGCCATGCCCCTGCAGGACGGCCGCTGCGGTTAGATAAACGGCGGCCGGAGCAATGGATAAAACCAACAGTCTTAGAAAGCCAGCTCCTTCTATGTCTGTAAAGAGCATATGGTTTAAAGGCTCCATAATAATCACCAGACCAATGGTTGCTGCACCGCCAATTAAAAAGGCAAGTCGTAAAGACATGTCCTGATATTGCAAGACAGCCAGTTTCACGCCTCGGGCCCTTGCTTCTGACATTGCGGGTACAAGAGCTAATGCAAGGGTTGTGGCAAGTATGGTCCCAAGTTGGATGAGTGGTTGTCCTCGGTCATAAATCCCTTTTAATTCATATGATTCCCCCTCAGATAATCCAAATGATTGAAGCAAATGAATCATAGAGAACACATCGACAAATTGAAAAAGGATCAGGATGAGCGCATTGATACAAATGAACACGCTTTGCCCTAAAAGCAAGCTTACTTGAGATGTCATCTGCTTAAACGAAACGTGCCGTAATTCGTTTATACCTAGTGCGATTCCTCGCTTATGTAAGAACATGAATAATAAAATGACACCTGTTAAGCTACCAAAAAGAGAGCCATAGATCGCTCCTGTTCCTAATTGGTAGGCATTAGCACTTGCATTCATTAGTAGATATGTAATAAGTAAGATTGCTGTGACTCTGCCAAGCTGCTCCCCCACATTTGAAATGGCGGTAGGTAACATATCATGTTGCCCTTGAGTTGCACCTCTTGCTACACTTAGGAACGGGACAAATAGAAAGGAAAGTCCTGTTACCCGTAACACACCTGTTAGTGCAGGATCTCCCATTAAAATGGCTAGCCACGGTGCGAGAACCAACATTCCAACACACGTCACCAAAGAAAAGAAAAGCAAACCAACAAAATAAAAACCTGTTGTCGCCTGTTGCTTTTTAGGAATTTCGGCAAGCTGTCTAGAAAGAACAAGCGGAAACCCATATAATGAGATGATGGTCATGAATCCGTAGAATGGATACACCTGCTGGTACACGTAAAACCCTAAATCACCAGCCATGTTTTGAAAGGGAATCCGATACCCCGCGCTAATGATTTTTGTTATAATCGCAGCGATTGATAGTAATACAGCGCCTCCAAGGAAAGACGTCTTTTGATTGCCTTTTCTGTTCAAACGTCTTCCTCCTTACAATTGGTACCTGTCTCTATCATACTCAATTTATCTGAAAATCGCCATTCATGCTTGAAGCGGTTGAGCTAGACACAAAATTCAAGTAAAGTGAACGAGTAATCATCTGAAAGTACGCCCCTCTTAAATGTGGCATAAGGAGAAATTTAAACATGAAAAAAATTGTCTTTACCGGTGGAGGATCTGCCGGACATGTGACACCAAATATCGCCATTATGGATTCACTTGATCCAAGCGAGTGGGACATTTCCTATATTGGTTCGCATTCTGGTATTGAAAAAGAACTAATCGCACGTACAAATATTCCATACGATTCGATCTCAAGCGGTAAACTACGTCGTTACATTGATTTAAAAAACGCGACAGATGCGTTTCGAGTACTAAAAGGAATACTAGACGCTCGTAAAGTACTAAAGAAACGTAAGCCTGATCTTGTCTTCTCAAAGGGAGGATTCGTTACAGTCCCTGTTGTGATTGCAGCATCTAGCTTAAAGATTCCTGTTTTTCTTCACGAAAGTGATCTTACACCTGGGCTTGCTAATAAGATCGCTCAACGCTTTACCACACGAATCTTCACATCATTTGAAGAAGCAGCCGCTCATTTTCCTGCTGATAAAACGACAGCCATCGGCTCACCTATTCGTCGTGAGTTACTTGAAGGTAATCCTAAGCTCGGCCTCGACTTTCTTGGGTTTCGCCCAGGCAAGCCCGTCTTAACGATCATGGGTGGAAGCTTAGGTGCAAAAGCTGTAAATGAAGCGGTCCGTGCAGCACTGCCAGAACTCTTAACTGAGTTTCAGATTGTTCATTTATGTGGAAAAGGCCACTTAGATCCTGCGTTAGATGATCAGCCTGGTTATAAGCAATTTGAATACGTACATGATGAGCTTTCTAATCTTCTTTCAGCAACAAGCTATGTGATTACACGTGGTGGCTCCAATGCGATCTTTGAATTTTTAGCACTAAAGAAGCCGATGCTAATCATTCCACTCTCACGGTCTCAAAGTCGCGGTGATCAAATTTTAAATGCCAAATCATTTGAGAAAAAAGGGTACAGTCTTACTCTTGAAGAGGAAAACTTAACAAAAGAATCGTTGCTTGACCACCTGACAAGGTTAAAAGAGAACGAAACAGACTTTATTCAAAAGATGGATGAGTCACATGAAACCGATGCGATTCAAACCATCCTATCAGAAATGAATTCATACGCATCCTCTTAACAAAAAGAACCGCTATCTACTATTCGTTATGTAGGTAACGGTTCTTTTTATTCTATTCCATTTGTCTAGCTAAGAAGCTTGCTGCGGTTTCCGCCATTTTTTGCTCAAGCGTTCCATTCAGCGTTTGTTCTTTATTAAAAATAACGACCGTCCCAATGGGATCACCATTCGCAATGATTGGAGCAATGACATATCCTTTATAATCATCATGGTGCTCACTGACAAGATTATATTCTCCTGGGTTGGCTTCAACCTTCGTTTTACGTTGGGTCATTGCAGACTCTACAACCTCGCCAACCGCTTTATTGGCGAATTCCTTTTTTGATGCACCTGAAACAGCGATAAACGTATCGCGATCGGAAATTAAAATATGGTGGTTCAAGCTTCCATAAAGAGCTTCAGCATATTCCTTTGCGAAATCGCCAAGCTCAGAGATCGGTGAATATTTCTTAAGAATAACTTCTCCATCACGATCCACAAAAATCTCAAGAGGATCCCCTTCACGGATTCGGAGTGTTCTTCTGATCTCTTTAGGAATAACAACTCTACCCAAGTCATCAATACGTCTTACAATTCCAGTTGCTTTCATGCTGTGTTTCCTCGCTTTCGCTGATGTAATCCCTGGACACTTTTGGCTGCTTCTATAAGTTCGGGTTATAGGTAGTATTTGTCTTGAAATAAGAACTATTCCCCAATTCTTGAATTTGTTTCAGTGTCTTGGATGGATCAACCAGTGAAAGTGATTAGGAAGCAGGTGTTTTTGACTTTTTCTTCTTCTTTGAACGCGGTATGGCGTGAACTGCTTTCTCCAATAAATCTAGCAGCTGTTCATTAGTAAGCTTCCTGGTTTTGATGACAACTTTAATTCGTTTGCCTTCTGTACCAAGGGATACCTCACGTCCAAGCGTATTCACCACATCAAACAATTTACTACCATCCATTTGCTCTGATGTTTCTTCCGTGAGCAGGATGGTCAATTGATCCTTGTTCTCTGTAATCTTTTCAATTCGCTCTGCATCACCGATTAATTTTATCGCGGTTAAACGAATTAAATCACTTACTTCTGTTGGATATTCACCGAAGCGGTCAAACATCTCATCTTTTAAGTCCTGAAGCTCCTTGAGCTGTTCAATCCCTTTAAATCGTTTATACATTTCGATCTTTTGTTTAGCATCCGTAATATAAGATTCAGGAATATACGCGTCTACCTTTATGTCCATTTCCATCTGGAATGGCGGCTCTTTAGGTGTTTCACCTTTTCGTTCTTCAATGGCTTGCTTTAGCATTTGAGAGTAAAGGTCAAATCCAACTGACTCAATAAAGCCATGCTGCTGGGCCCCAAGTAGATTCCCGGCTCCACGAATCGTTAAATCCCTCATGGCAATCTTAAAGCCAGAACCAAGCTCAGTAAACTCCTTAATCGCCTGCAGACGTTTTTCAGCCACTTCCGTTAACACCTTGTCACGCTGGTACGTAAAATACGCATATGCGACACGGTTCGAACGTCCCACTCGTCCGCGAATTTGATAAAGCTGGGAGAGTCCCATCTTATCCGCATTATAGATGAACAGTGTATTTACATTTGGAATGTCTACCCCTGTTTCAATAATTGTTGTGGTTACGAGTACGTCACTATTACCCTCAAGGAAATCGAGCATGATGGACTCAAGCTCACGTTCATTCATTTGACCATGGGCAAAGCTAACCTTTGCATCTGGAACAAGCATTGATATCCGTTCTGACATCCGCTCAATGTCTTCAACTCGGTTATACAAGAAATAAACCTGTCCTCCGCGGGCCATCTCCCGTTCAATTGCTTCCCTAACAAGCGATTCATTAAACTCAACCACATATGTTTGCACAGGAAATCGGTTCTCAGGTGGCGTTTCAATCACAGAAAGGTCGCGCACACCTAGCATCGACATATGTAATGTACGTGGAATCGGTGTAGCCGTTAGTGTCAGTACATCAATATTCGCTTTTAGATGCTTGATCTTTTCTTTATGTGTTACACCAAATCGTTGTTCTTCATCAACGATCAGTAAAGCAAGATCCTTGAAGACCACATCTTTAGATAAAAGACGATGTGTACCAACTACAAGATCAATGGATCCTGCTTTTACTCCTTTTAACGTTTCTGTTTGCTCTTTACGCGAGCGGAAACGACTTAACACACCGATGTTAATTGGAAAATCAGAGAAACGCTCAACAATGGTTTCATAGTGCTGTTGAGCAAGGATTGTTGTTGGGACAAGAATTGCCACCTGCTTCCCATCCATAATGGCTTTGAAGGCAGCTCGAATCGCCACTTCTGTTTTCCCGTAACCAACATCTCCACATAAAAGACGATCCATCGGACGGATGCGCTCCATGTCTTTTTTAATCTCTTCCACTGCACGCAGCTGATCCTCTGTTTCAGAGTATTGAAAGGACGTTTCAAATTCACGTTGCTCATGGCCATCCTGACTAAAAGCATGTCCTTTGCTTGCTTCTCGTTCTGCGTATAGCTTAATTAAGTCATCTGCGATATCTTCAACAGAGGATTGTACTTTTCGTTTAACCTTTTTCCAATCGCTTCCGCCTAATGCGTATATCTTAGGGTCCTTCTCTTCAGACCCAACGTATTTCTGAACCTGATCAATTTGATCCACCGGTACATAAAGCTTATCATCGGCTGCATATCGAAGGTGCAGATAGTCCTTATGAAGGCCATTAATCTCGAGTGTTTCAATACCTAGATACTTTCCGATTCCGTGATTCGTGTGAACAACGAGATCGCCTACTTTTAGCTCAGAGTAGCTTTTTATGCGTTCTGCATTCGAAAGCTTCTGATTACGTTTAGGACGCTTCGTTTGCTTAGCAAAAACCTCTTCCTCAGTCAAAACGACCAGCTTTTGAGAAGGCAACTCAAATCCAGAGTGCAGCTGACCTTGGATAATGTGAATCTTTCCAGCGGTCAATTCTGTATCACGGTCCACCACATGAACGTCGATACCCTCTTCTTCCAGATTTAACGATAGACGATCGGCGCGATCCTTTGTTCCTGCGATAAATAGAACCGCATTGCCCGCTTTCTGCCAGCGTTTAACCTCAGACTCAAGAAGCTGCATTTGCCCATGAAAATTCTGCATGGACTTACATGAAATACTCACCACATTTTGAGGTGAGGTTGATGGAACATGCTTTAAGAACAAAGATAGATAAACCACTGGGAAAGGAGATTTTTGAATCGATGGTAGCACATCAATCGACATTTGCACGTCATGTACTAAGTCTCCATTTTCAATCAATGAAAGACTCCAATTCGCCTCTTCCTTTTGTAGGCTATCTGCCATTTCCTTCACTCTGGTTAATTCATCTACGATACACATCGTGCCCTCAGGCATATAATCAAGCAGCGATTCTGCCTCATCAAAATACAAGGACATATACTTGTACATACCTTCGAAGCTAGTCCGTTGTTTAAGTTTATCAATGTCAGCTGTGATTTTTTCGTCAAGCTGAGCTCGTGTTGTTTTTGCCGAGACTTTCTTTAATGTACTCGCAAGCTTCTCCTCTAAACGGCTGGCCGCCTGCGAAAAATGTTGATCAGATAAGATAATCTCCGTTGCAGGTCCAACCTTAAGATTCTCTACATTTTCGATCGATCGCTGAGTATCTAATGAGAAGGTTCGGATGGAGTCGATGTCTGTGTCAAATAACTCAATTCGAACAGGATTCGCCTCTGTTAGCGGATACAAATCAATAATTCCACCACGAACACTCATCTCGCCTGGTGCAGACACCATATCCACTCTACGGTAGCCCATTTTTATAAGCTTCGTTAGCATTTGATCAATCGAACCAATGTCTGATCCTATGTCGAAGGAATAAAAGCTATCCTGCCAAACCGATTTAGGTGTGAGCATTCTGCGTACTCCAGCTAACGGAGCAATCACCACGCCAGAAAAGCCTTCAGCCAGTTTGTTCAACAGGTCAAGGCGCTGCGCTTTCATTTCGGGACTTGCTACGGCAATTTCAGCAGAAATTAGTTCATTCACTGGGTACAAATAGACCTGCTCTTCTCCCAAAAGGTCTACTAGGTCTTCATGAATCTTTTGAGCTTGAAATAAGTTATGTGTAATTACCAGTTGACTTCTTTTTGTTTGCCGATACAAAGAAGCCATGGCTAAGGTTCTCGATGAACCACTCAAACCAGAGATAAGCTGCTCACTCATTGAAGCTTCTAAGCTCTCGAGAACCGTCTTAAGCTCCTGACTATGACTAAAATATGATTGCAATCCTAACATTCTGGATCCCCCTGTTTCGTAAAAAAACCTTAGATAATCGGTCGTACACACTTCTATTTATTTATTGCTACTCATGTTGCCCCAAACTTATGACAACAGACAGGTAGTTTGAATAGAAAAACGCTTTGGCATAACAAGCCAAAGCTTCATGTATATAAATCAACTTACATTACTGTATAAATGAATCTAATTCGTAGAGCGCTGGATTACGCGTAAGTGCCTCATGACAGTGCTCACATATTGCTCTCACATGTATATCACCGTTATCATCATATGTCAATACTTCCTCACGATGACTCTGATCCAACGTATCAATTCCTAAATGAGACGTCTCAACAGTCTGTGACAGGGATCCCATATCTGCTTCACAGTGTTTGCATGTATAATGTATAGCCAACTCGTCCACCTCTTTTGCGCTTATTCTACGTTGTAGTATAAGCAGAGGGATGACTTGCTATACAAATTGCTTAGTTAAAGGCGTTCATTACTTCAAGAAATGGTTTATCAAACCATGCTTCGAGAGCCTTCGAGGATTGAACAATCGAATCTTGGATGGCTTCTTTTTCTTCCGGGCGATATCTCCCAAGTACATAGTGAACAACCTGTGTTCCTGGTTCCGGGCGATCAATTCCTACTCGAATTCGGTTAAATTCATTTGTACCTAAGTGAGAAATAAGAGATTTGATTCCATTATGACCACCAGCGCTGCCTTTTTGACGCAACCGAATTTTTCCTGCAGGTAAATCAAGATCATCATACACCACAACTAAATCTTCAAGTGGTATCTGGAAATACTTCATTAAAGGTGCGACGGACTCTCCTGATAAGTTCATATAGGTAAGAGGTTTTAAGAAAAGGATCTTTTCTCCTTTATGAATGTATGTACCATAAACCCCTTTAAACTTAGATTGATCAAAAGAAAACCCTAAGTCCTGTGCCGAATGATCAAGAATATCGAATCCTATATTGTGTCGTGTTCCTGCGTACTTAGCCCCTGGATTACCAAGTCCTACTACTAGCTTCATGCCAACCTACACCCACCAATCATACTCCCGAAAAAGGTATAACCGCAACGGCTATACCTTTAAGGGAGATAAAAATTATTCGACTCGACCGTCTTTATTTTCATCCTTACGTTCTTCTGTTGCTTCCACTTGATCTGGAGAAACATCCTCTTCTGGTTCTTCGTCTGGATCTGGTTCAATCGTTGGTGGCTGAACAGTCACAATGGCTTCTTCATCTTCACTTGTTACTTCAACTGAAAGCGAACCTTTCACATCAGCAACCGTTAATCCATCGCCAATTCCTAGTTCAGATACGTCCACAACAACCTCTTCAGGAATATCTCCCGGAAGACATCTTACACTAATTTCATGCTTCACTTGTGCAAGAACGCCGCCTTCCTTCACTCCCGCAGCTTCACCTTCAACACGAACAGGAATCTCAACATCTATTTCAGACTTCATGTCTACTTCAAAGAAGTCAATGTGAACAAATGAATCCTTTAGTGGATCTGTTTGAACTTCCTGCACCATCACTTGATGCTTCTTCCCATCACTTACTTCTAGAGAGAAAAGACCATTACGGCCAACTTCACGCATTGTTTTTAGGAAATCTACGCTTTCTACTGAAACTGGTGTAGATTCTGTTTTGTTTCCGTATAATACGCCAGGTACATATCCTGCATTACGGACTTTTCTAGTGCCTGATCCTCTCATATCTGTACGTTTTTCTGCTTTTAAAACTGTCATCTTTATCACCTCTGATTAGATTAACACTCTATTGTATGTGTTCCCCTAATCAGTAGGTTTCAAACCGACTTCACAAAAAAATGATCAATTTTTAGGTGATGGATCAATCAAATAATGTACTAACAGAAGAGTTTTCGTGTACACGAATGATTGCTTCTGCAAGTAATGGAGCTACAGATAATGACGTAATTTTTTCAATTTGCTGCTCTTCTTTTAAAGCAATTGTGTTTGTCACAACTAGCTCTTTAATTTTTGAATTGCGGATACGCTCAATTGCCGGTCCAGATAGAACTGGGTGTGTACAGCATGCGTATACTTCCTTCGCACCATATTCAACAAGCGCATTTGCTGCTAGTGTGATCGTTCCTGCTGTATCGATAATATCATCAATAATGATACACGTTTTGCCTTCAATGTTTCCGACAATGTTCATAACCTCAGATACGTTCGGTTTTGGTCGTCTTTTATCAATGATTGCAATTGGCGCTTTTAAGCGATCCGCCATTTTTCTAGCACGAACCACTCCACCATGGTCTGGAGATACAACGACAATATCATCAAGCTGCTTGTCACTGAAGTAATCAGACAAGATTGGTACACCCATTAGCTGATCAACCGGGATATCAAAGAAACCTTGAATTTGAGTTGCGTGTAGATCTACCGTTAACACACGAGTCGCACCCGCTGTTTCAAGTAAGTTAGCAACTAATTTCGCTGTAATCGGTTCACGCGCACGTGCTTTGCGGTCTTGACGTCCATACCCGTAATAAGGAAGAACAATATTGATTGTTTTTGCAGACGCTCGTTTAAGAGCATCAATCATAATCAATAGCTCCATAATATGTTCGTTTGCAGGAGCAGACGTTGATTGAATTAGGTAAATATCGCATCCACGAATACTTTCTTCAATATTAATTTGAACTTCTCCATCGCTAAAACGCATAACGGAATTCTTACCGAGTGTAACACCGATATTTTCTGTAATTTCCTGGGCAAGATCTTTGTTTGAATTAAGTGTAAACACCTTTAAGCTTGGATCGCCATACTTAGCCATTTTGTTGTACCCTCCACACTTTTGTTGAATCAATTTGATTTCTTATAGTTTTCTTTATTAACCTGTCTTGCTCTTGCAATCGATAATGCCTGGTGTGGAACATCTTCTGTAATTGTTGAACCAGCTGCCACAAGTGCATTTTCACCAATGTGTACTGGTGCAACAAGATTTGAGTTACTGCCTATGAATGCACCATCGGCAATGGTTGTTTTATATTTGTTTTCTCCATCATAGTTAACTGTTATTGTACCACAGCCAAGATTCACGTTCTGACCCACTTCGGCGTCCCCTACATAACTTAGGTGAGCAGCCTTGGAGCCTTTCGCAAGGGAGGATTTCTTCACTTCAACAAAGTTTCCGATTCTCACATCTTCACCAAGCGCAGATCCTGGTCTAATATGAGCGAATGGTCCAATGGTGACACGAGATTCTACCTTACTGTCGTGAATAACAGATTGTTTGACTTCAACAAAGTCAGCGATCACACTATTTCGAATTTCACTGTTTGCCCCAATGACACATTCAGAACCAATAACGCTTGTTCCTTGAATAGAAGCACCTGGATAAATCACCGTATCTTGACCAATTGTAGCCTCAGAAGAAATATATGTTTGTGCCGGATCAATCATTGTCACGCCAGCTCTCATCCAGCGTTCATTAATACGTTTCTTCATAATGGATTCCGCTTCTGACAAAGCGACACGATCATTTACTCCAAACGTTTCCGAGAAAGTAGGAGATTGATATGCTGCAATCACTTCTCCTTGCTTTTGTAAAATTTCAATCACATCAGGTAAGTAATACTCCCCTTGTGCGTTCTCGTTCCCAACCTGCTTTAGCGCTTGGAACAGGAGCTCATTATCAAAGCAATAGGTGCTCGTATTAATTTCACGTACCTTTTGTTCTTCAGCCGTTGCATCCTTATGCTCAACCACACGCTCAACGAGTCCATTTGCACCACGAATGACCCTGCCGTAACCTGTTGGATCCTCAGCAAGGGCTGTAAGTACAGTAATCTTAGCCTGTTTCGCTTGATGCTCCGCGATTAATGCATCAATGGTTTCACCTGTAAGTAAAGGTGTGTCCCCAGCTAGTACTACCGTAATTCCTTTTTTGTCTTTTAATAGTTCATCTGCTTGCAGAACTGCATGGCCTGTTCCCAGTTGCTCCGCTTGCAAAACATAATGAAACTCTTCCCCAAGCTGTGCTTTTACTGCTTCTGCACCATGGCCCACTACAATCACCGTTTCATCGAACCCTACTTGATTAAGCGCATCTGATACATGCTGAACCATAGGTTTCCCACAAACTGGGTGAAGTACTTTATAAAGCTTTGATTTCATTCGAGTACCTTGACCCGCTGCTAAAATCACCGCATAACGATTCGTCATAGCTTCCTCCCCATCTTCTATATCCCTTACGAATATATCCTAAAAATCAGGTCTTTTCAAGGAAAGATCGACCTATTTCAACAGGGATATATTGTTACTACCCTAGTTCTTTACGGATTTTCAACAAAAAGAGCTACTGCAAAAAATGCAGTAGCTCACAATCCTGAATTAAGAGGCGCCTGCCTCTTCATAAGAGACTTCCTCTGCTGCTCCAACTCGTTCAAATTCCTTCAGGACGGCATCCTGAATTTTGTCACGTGTTTTTGAAGAAATTGGATGAGCAATGTCTCTAAATTCCCCTTCTGGCGTTCGTTTACTAGGCATAGCTACAAACAAACCGTTGTTCCCATCAATCACTCGAATATCGTGTACAACAAATTCAAAATCCATTGTTATTGAAGCAATCGCTCGCATACGTCCGTCCGTCTGTACGCGTCGTAGTCTGACATCTGTGATTTCCATGTAGCCATCCCTCCGATATATACTTTCTTACTACCCATTCATTTCGCTGTAAGAATGCGTTTTCCTGCATTAAAAATGAAAAAATTAAAAAAATACGTTTAAAATATCCAATTTTTCCACGAAATTAGTCGAATGATATGTAGTTTGGTTGAGGAAGGTTCATTTTAGGATGATAGAGAGTGTTTTTTCAATCAGAGAGGATTAAAAAAGCCAGAGCGAACACTCTTGTTCACTCTGGCCTGACAAACTATTTTACTAATGCAATGACTTCGATCTCTACAAGTACATCCTTTGGCAAGCGCGCCACTTCTACGCAAGAGCGAGCAGGCTTGTGGGTATCAAAATATGAACTGTATACTTCATTAATAAGAGGGAACTCATCCATGTTTTTAATGAACACTGTTGCTTTCACAACAGAATCTAAGGATGAACCTGCTTCAGCAAGAACTGCCTTCAGGTTGGCGAACACTTGGTGTGTTTGCTCCTGAACATCGCCTTCTAATAACTCGCCATTTGGCTTTAGAGGAATTTGTCCTGAGCTGTAAAATAAATTGTTTACGATCACTCCTTGGGAGTAAGGGCCAATCGCTTCTGGAGCAAGACTAGTGTAAACGGTTTTCATTTTATTCTCCTCCTTATAATTCTGTTTGCTTGTCTATTTTGTCTAGGACGTTACCTGGTTCAATCGTAATCGTGCGATCTCGCAAGTTCATTTCATTTAGACGAGTAATGGAAATATAATCGTCGATGAGTCGTTCTTCAACACCTACCGTTTCGGTCAAAACACCAACCGCAACAAGGTCTGCCTCAAATTCCTTTAGTAGATCAACCATTCCTTTAAGTGTACCGCCCGCTTTCATGAAATCATCAATTACAAAGACTCTAGCACCTGGCTCGAGACTGCGTCTAGCCAGTGTCATCGTTTGAACACGCTTTGATGAGCCTGAGACATAGTTGATACTAACCATAGAGCCTTCCATAACGCGAAGATCACGGCGAACAATCCGTACTGGTACATCTAAATAATGGCCAACTGCATACGCAAGCGGAATGCCTTTTGTAGCAACCGTTAATACCGCATCAATTTGCTTATCTGACAGAACGGATGCAAACAACCGGCCGACTTCATGCATAAGTCTCGGATTTCCTAGTAAATCCATCATATATAGGTAGCCGCCAGGAAGAATCCGTTCTGGATCAGATAATTCTTCTATTAATTTGTCTACGAGCTCCATCGTGTCTTGCTTATTCATTTTAGGAATGAATGTTACGCCACCACTAGCCCCCGGAATCGTGAGTAAAGAACCATACCCTTCTTCTTCAAAGATTTCCTTAACAATCACCAAGTCTTCACTTATTGAAGATTTTGCCGAATGATAACGCTCTGAGAAGTGAGAAAGAGAAATGACCTCATGAGGGTGCTGTAGTAAGTAGTATGTCATATCTACAAGGCGACCACTTCGTTTAAGTTTTTTCATAATACCTCCGCCAAAAACCGAATAATTGTTTATAACATATCATCTTTGTACGGTTTTAAGCAAGTATTACTGGAACGAATTAATCGAACAGCATGGACGTCGTCACAGAATCCTCTTAATCCATTATAAATTCGATTTAATCGAGATTCCTTAGCAACTAAACCAAAAACAGTCGGCCCACTTCCACTCATCAAGACGCCATCTGCACCAAACTTTTGCATTTGCTTCTTAATATTATCTACCTCTGGATAGAGGTCTAATGTAACCGATTCAAGAACGTTGTGTAATAAACTGCAGATTTCATCAAAATCCTGTTCCTCAATGGCCGCTTCCATTGCTCTTGTATCCGGATGTTCTATGGCATCTAGCTTTAAGCCTCGATAAATGTCTGCCGTAGATACGCCTGTAGGAGGCTTGGCCAAAATGACCCAAAAAGGAGGGGGCGAATCAATGTGTCGAATGATTTCTCCTCTACCCGTAGCAATGGCTGTCCCCCCGTATACACAAAAAGGAACGTCTGACCCGATTTCTCCACCAAGCTTCGCTAATTCATCCAGGGAGAGACCCAGTCCCCAAAGTTCATTTAAACCACGCAGTGTGGCAGCCGCATCACTACTTCCCCCAGCAAGTCCTGCTGCAACAGGAATTCGCTTAGTAATGTAGATATGCGCACCTTTGTTCACCTTATACCGCTTTTGAAGCAAATCTCCAGCCTGCCATGCCAAGTTTCGGTGGTCGCTTGGAACAAAGCCTTCTGAAACCTCAACAGTAATTCGCCTATCCGTCGTTTCTGTTAAATCAATCCGATCGGCTAAATCAACTGTTGTCATGATCATTTCTACTTCATGATAACCATCTGCTCGTTTTCCTAATACATCAAGAGAGAGGTTGATTTTTGCCGGTGCTTTTACTGAACATTTCACGTCTTCACCTTCTATAGATATGCTTACGCTATTTTATCACTAGTTCCTTGAACATACCACCATCATTCCATTTTGCTTTTTTCTGCAAAACAAAAAACCTCAACGAAAGTAGAGGTTTTTATGTAACGTGACATATGTTATAGGTTACGTAATAAGTCTAAACGATTACTTAGAGCTATCACTAGTGTTCACTTGGCCTTCTTGTTTAGCTTCCTCGAGCATTTCATTAATGGACTCAATGTATTCCTTTAAACTCATTGACCTAACCTCCTAATCTAGTAATTGTTTGTTAGATTCATTATTCCCCGTCTCTCTTTTGTTTAAACATCTGCAAGAAAAAACAGTCCCGCGTATCGCGAGACTGTTCTGAATCGTTGTCGTCTTTTGTTACTTAGAGTTATGCTCATTAGCCAATTGATTTTCTGCAATTTCAATGGCTCGTTTCACCATATTTCCTGCATCAATGGCACGGATGCCGCCCCAGCCATCTTTTTCAACTGTTTCGTAAAAACCAAGCTCTTTTGCCAGTTCTACTTTCAATCGTTCAGACATGACGCCGCGTCTTCTACTCATCCGGAACATCTCCCCAAAACATATTGTGTACGACAACAGTATTAGGTTGCTTAAAAAACAAAAAAATATGACTCCCTGTATCTTACAGAAAGTCACGTTATTAGGTCTTATCCTGTTGTTAGGCGTTAAGTGCTACCTCATTATCTCCCTCTTCTGACTCGGTCAAAAGAAGTTCAACTGTTTGAGTTAATACATCTGCATAGCTGTAGGATACACGTTCAAACGCATTCTCTTCGTCGAGCTTAACAATAAATACCGATGGATAGGTTTCCTCTAATAATCCAGAACGTTCCATGGTTTTACGACGACCGCCGTTTGCTTTGATCGTAATTCTCTTCCCTACGTTTGCATCCAGTGTTCGCTTGATATCAATCAATGTTTTTGCCATCCTGACACCCACCTCACTATTTGCTCATCATAACACATTCGTCACAATTCGTCAAATAAATTTTTAATTATAACAATCCCATCTCAAACATGTCAACGCTTTTGCACAAAAAAAGAATCTTCCAACTATTAGTTACAAATAGCATGCTTCTTTTGTCGAATTTTATGTATAAAAACAAAAAAACACCCCATTTACATTAGTTCTTCTAATGTAAATGGGGTGTTTTGGTTATGATTCAGGCGTTTTAAGAGGCATCCCTAATCGCATAATGCCTTTTGTTTCTATGCCGCCCAACCCTTTTTCACCAGTAATGGTGTTACGTAAGACTTCCCACAGTTTAATGGCATCTAAGTAAGAGGTCTGACTTACCTTTGAGGCAATATAGACAGGGTCAAGAGCATGAATATTCACCCGATCCGGAGAACTTGCAAAGTTTGCTCCTGCTTTTATTAACGTCTCAAAATGAGATTGACAGGCACCAGCAAAAATAATTAATTGATCTCTATTTGCACAGTACTTCCGTGCAATTCGCACACATTCGGCAAAATACTTAGTATGTCGATATGCTCGCAGATCATCTCGGTTGCCTCGGGTCTCAAGGTAGGCATCATGTCCGGTAATCACTACAATGTCTGGCTGAACCATTTCAAGCAAGGATGCAATCTGATCCGGCATCTTCTTCTCATCAAGATGAACACCGTATACAGGCACGCCAAATCGTTCATATAGCTCCGTACACCGCTGCAGGTAAAATGCATCCCCATCTAAGTGTAGTACTCTTCCACGCAGTTCAAAAAAAGAGGCATCTGATTCGTAACCCGATGTCGCGGCATATTCATTACGTTTCTTCATTAACTTTGCATCTTGCCGGAAAAGTCTGTAGGATACATCTTCTTTTTGTTTCCCGAGCTCTCGTCTTTTACGCTTATCTATATCAGAAACTGGTAACAGATCATCTAATGGAGCATCTGCCAGAAGTCTCATTTCTTCTCCTGCAAGCATAGCTGTTTGGTCTGTGAGTTCAAGTATCCGAAACAGCATGTCATTTTGGTACGAATGTCTTGTTACGATATCGCCCACCACATACTTCATCGCTCCGCCCCCCTCCTGTTCAGCCTATGATTCATAGAAGGAAACGGTGCACTATTATGCCTTTAAACGAGAATACAGCGCATCACTTAGCGTGGCAAATTCCTGAATGGATAACGTCTCTCCACGTCTTTTTGGGTCGATCGCAGCTTCTGTGAGCGCTTCTTCAATATCAACCTTACGTTCTTTCGGGCCAAGGTTATGCACTAGATTGTTTAAAATGGTCTTCCGGCGATTCGCGAAGCTTGCATGAAACACTTCAAAGAAGTAGCGCTCGTCAATCACTTTAGCAGCAGGCTCATTTCGCACGCGTAAGTGAAGTACTGCCGAATCAACGCGCGGCGGCGGAACAAATACACTTGCAGGCACAGTCATGACACGCTCGGCTTCTGCATAGTACTGCGCTGCAATGGAGAGAGCACCGTATTCCTTCGTTCCCGGCTCAGCAGCAATACGCTGCGCAACTTCAGATTGAATCATAACTGTGATGCTTGTTACATCAACCTTACCCTCTAAAAAGCGCATAAGGATAGGAGTCGTCACGTAGTATGGCAAGTTTGCTACAACCTTTACCTGTTTCACATCAGAGAACTTATCCTTTATAAGCTGATCAAGATCTAATTTTAATACATCTGAATGTACAACCTCTGCATTCGAGTATGGGGACAGTGTATCAGCTAGAACCGGTAGGAGTCGTTGATCAATTTCAATGGAAACGACCTTTTTGGCTTTTCTGGCTAGATATTCTGTCAGCGCACCAATCCCTGGTCCAACTTCAATCACACCTGTTTCTTCATCGATCTCTGCAGCCTCTACAATATTTGTGAGGATGTTTGTATCAATAAGAAAATTTTGTCCTAAACTCTTTTTCAGTTGAAATCCATGTTTTTGAAGGATTTCTTTGGTACGTAATGGAGTGGCTATATCTTTAGTCATGCTGTTGTTCCTCCTTAAGAACTAAAATCAATGCTTCCCTGAATTCTTCGGGTTTGATTTGAAACATATGTAGTCGTTTGAGTAGCTGCTTGCCATTTGCATACCCAATTGAGAGCTCTTCACCTAGACGCTCCCGTCTTTGTTTAGCATGGGCACCAGCTACTAGACCAGCAGCGTGCAAATCCTCCCAAAGAATGTGAGCTGGGGCTTCCTCTGTAATCTCCTGGACCGAGGTTAGTGCAGCACGTATTGCATCCGGCGTAGCATTTTCTACTCCTAAGTCATCCCCGTTTTTTGAAATGGCTGCATGCTTAGGCAGAAATGCATGCTTACAGCCTGGCACGCGGTCGCTGACAATCCGGCGAATGCGTTCGCCAGGATAGTCTGGATCCGTTAAAATAATAACGCCTCGTCTCTCCTTGGCAAGTGCAATACGAGCGAGTACCGATTCACCTATGGCTGAGCCATTTGTTTCAATGGTATCCGCATCTACGGCTCGTTGAATGGCCGTTGTATCATCTCTGCCTTCAACCACAATGACTTCTTTTATTTTCATATCCATTCTCCGCTCTCTTATCTTCTGTCCTTTATTGTATCCTGATTCTGATTAAAACAAAAGAAGCCGATCACCTTGGATAACTTATCCATGGATCGACTTCGTGTAATCGTACATTATTCAACAATCGTTACTTTTACTTGCTTGCGGCCAAAGCGCTCCGCTTCTGCTTGAGATGGAACATGTAGGTCAATCTTATTCCCGGATATTGCTCCACCTGTATCTCCAGCAATCGCCGTTCCGTAGCCTTCTACGTGAACTTTTGAACCAAGTGGAATCACACTTGGATCTACAGCGACCACTTTCATATTACGGTTACTATTTAAATCAATACCAGTAGCTGTTACTCCACTACACCCAGCACAGCTCGCTGTATAGGCTGTAGCTGTCATGGTAAATGACTTCTCAGCTGCAGGTTCCTCTGCCGGGGCAGCCTCAACTTGTTCGCTTGCTATCTTTGTCTCTTGTTTTGCTTCTTTCACAGGCTCTTGCTCGGCTTTCGCCACAACGGCTTCCTCACGTGTACCAACAGCAACCACTCGATCTTTGTGATCCTTCGTTGTTTCTGTTTTCACAAGCTCACGTGATACTTCTTCTCCGTCTTCAAGAACAAGCTCATAGGTCTTCTCAAGAGTTCCCTCTTCGCCCTCTTCTTCAACCTTTTCCTTGCCCTTATCAATCGTGTCATCATTTTTCGTAATCGTCTCATACGAAATGTTCTCTTCCACCACATCGGTGACCTTTTCAATGCGTGTAACTTGAACAATTGATTCTTTATCTAAACGGTCCTCTACCACAGGCTCGACTCGATCTAAATCTCCTAGTTCAACATCTTCTCTATCCAAAAAGTCAGCGACAGTCGTCGAAGTTGTCCAAATATCCTGCTCTTCCCCATCGCTTTTTAACGTCACAAGAAAGGCCGAATCATATTGAACATTCATATTATCTGTAATAGCTGTATCTACTTGTGGCTCTAACTCGTCATGCTCTTTATACTCAATAGATAATTCATCAAGTAACCCTTTAACATCTTCTTGTGTGGTCCAGACCGTTTCTGTCTCCCCATCGGTCGTGACTGCTACTTCTTTTGCTTGTTTCCATAAAACCTCTGTGTCTTCGTTTATCTTTGTGTCGAGTGACGGTTCTATGAGATCATATTGGTTTGTATCCCAATCTTCATCAGCGAATAAATCTGCAACCGTGTCTGCGTGTGTTGATAGGACAACTTCTTCTGTTCCATCAATGCTAACAGTCACTGTATGCTTGGTCATTTCAAAAACCGCATAAAAAACGGCTGCTAATGCTAAAGCAAAACCAACGATTGAAATGAGATACTTATGATTAGAAACATGATCCAAAAGAAGCCTATATGTCTTAGTCGCTTCCATATGTATACATTCCTCCTCTTAACGCTATGAAGTATACTGATTGTCCCTCCTCTTGTCAAATAAACTTTAGAAAAAATTCATTTTTAACGTGAATATTGCCCTTATTATCTCTTGACAATTAGAAATTGAAAAGAAAATTCTTTCGACAATTACCCTTATGTCCAAAACTTGATTTGTAGAACAAAAGAGCCTTGTCTCAGGATTTGAGACAAGGTGTCGAATGCTAATACACATTATTTAGTTCCACTAAATTCGCTACCGTGCTGACCGGCAAGTCTCGCTCGGGAGGCGTTGAACTAAACTGGCTTCGCCAGTGTATTTCAACTTTGCCTCTTTTTCCCTTCGGAGTCGGCCGGTCAGCCCGTCCGCTTCGTAAGTTGAAAATACGTTGTTTAGTGCTCAGACTTTTTAAAACCCGAGAAAAAAGTAAATAACAATCATACCTTTATTTACCATTTAAACTTAATTAATCTTTAATCTTAAACAACTTCTTCGCGTTTTCGGTGGTTTGTTGTGCTAGTTGTTCGTATGTTGTTTCGCGTAGGGTTGCGATTTCTTCTGCTACTAGTTTGACGTAGGCTGGTTCGTTTCGTTTTCCACGGTTTGGGTGTGGGGCAAGGTAAGGACAGTCTGTTTCTATAAGTAGCTTGTCTGCAGGAACATGTTTGGCTACTTCTTTTGGCCGTCTGGCATTTTTGAAGGTGACCGGTCCGCCTAAAGAGATGTAGAAGTTCATCTTTAAGCACCTATCGGCAATTTCAACACTTCCCCCAAAGCAATGCATGATTCCTCCGACTTCATCCGCTCCTTCTGCTTCTAAGATTTCAACAATATCTTGGTCTGCATCACGGTTGTGAATAATAATAGGAAGATTTACTTTTTTTGCTAGGTGGATTTGTTTTCGGAAAACGTCTTTTTGAACATCCTTTGGTGATTTATCCCAGTGGTAATCAAGCCCCATTTCACCTAAGGCCACAACTTTTGGATGTGAAGCAAGCTCTTCTAGCCAGCTTAAATGTTCCTCCGTCATATCAATGGCATCAACTGGATGCCAACCGACAGCTGCATACAAAAAGTCATACGTTTCAACTAATTCAATAGCTTTTTTGATGGTTTTCTCATCAAAACCAACGACAACCATTCGCTCTACGCCTGCTTCATTTGCTCGTTTGAGTACCTGCTCAAGATCGTCCTCAAATTGATCTGCGTTTAAATGTACATGTGTGTCAAATAACATGATGTTCCTCCATTCACTGGTCTATGTCTCTGCCAAAGATCTTACCGCTTTTTGAGAGATCGATGCAAGGCTTCGGCATTTCTATCAAACACATCCGTTAAGTAAGAATAAATCGAATGATCATGATAAAATAAGGGTAAAGAGAGAAATCAGAAAAGGAGATGGATAACCTTGTCTAAAGCATTATTTGCAACAACTGATTTCCAACAAACATGGTTAAAAAAGCTCGAAGCCTTGCGTTCACAAATTGAATCTACAGCTAGAGATAACGATGAGTCGGGAACCTTCCCAACGAACCATATTCAAGCTCTTGTCGATAGTGGCTATACGACCCTTCCGATTCCCGAATCACTAGGCGGAAGTAGTCTTTCCATAGCGGACCTTGTTTTATTTCAAGAAACGTTAGGTAGTATGGATGGCGCCACCGCCCTTTCGATTAGCTGGCACCAAAGTGTAGTTGCCGAAATCTACGAAAAACGTAAATGGTCAGAGGAACAGCTATCCTTTTTAGCAAAAGAGGTGCAAAAAGGAGCTTTAATTAACCGTGCAGTCAGTGAAGCACAGACTGGCAGTCCAACACGCGGGGGTCGACCCGGGTCGACTGCAACTCGTTCGGGTGACGGCTGGATCATAAATGGAGAAAAAACATTCACTACGATGTCTCCTTTTTTAACTTATTATTTGGTAGGCGTATGGATTGAAGAGAAAGAAGCGGTTGGGTTCTTCCTAATTCATCGTGATACAAAAGGGATTTCTATTAGAGAAAACTGGAATATGCTCGGAATGCGTAGCACAGAGAGTCACGACTTACTTTTACAGGATGTGTGGGTAGAAGACTTTTATTTAGTGGAGGTAAACGATGGTCCTCGTGGACGCGAAGTCAATGCATGGATGATGCATATTCCCGCAAATTATCTTGGGATCGCACAAGCTGCACGTGATTATGCCGTGCACTTCTCAACGGTTCATGCACCAAATAGTATTTCTGGCAAAATTAGTGAATTACCGAATGTCCAAACGGCTATTGGCGAGATCGAATTATTAATGATGCAGTCACGGCACATGATCTATTCCGTTGCTCGAGCATACGATAACAGCCAAACTCGCCCGATAATCGAGCATGAAATCGGTGCGGTGAAGCACACCGTTGTGAATAACAGTATTAAAGTGGTAGATAAAGCGATGCGAATCGTTGGAGCAAAGAGCTTAGAGCTTTCATGTCCACTGCAGCGCTATTATAGGGATGTGCGAGCAGGTCTGCACAATCCCCCTATGGATGATATGACCATTTCGAAATTAGCTCATTCTGCTATTCATTCCATTGACTAACTTTTTACTCATTGGGTATAGAAGGGTAATCACATGATGGAGAGGAGTTTTTTCGTTTGACACACGGTATTTCCTCAAAAACGTTAAATGATGGGTTAGAGGTTCCTGCTATTGGATTTGGAACAGCTAATATTAAAGGTAGCGCAGGGGTTTCAATCATCTCCAGTGCAATCGACACTGGTTATCGTCTGATTGACTCTGCCTTTAATTATGAAAATGAAGGCGCAGTAGGTGCAGCGATTAGACGCAGCTCCATTCCACGAGAGCAGCTACGAATTACGTCAAAACTACCAGGTCGGCACCATAGCTATAAAAAGGCTGTAACAACCATTCAAGAATCACTACTACGAGCCGGTCTTGACTATTACGATCTCTATTTAATTCATTGGCCCAACCCGAAACAAGAGATGTATGTCGAAGCGTGGCAAGCATTAATCGATGCAAAGAAATGGGGACTTATTCGTTCGATCGGAGTCTCAAACTTTCTTCCTGAGCATCTAGAGAAGATCATTCATGAGACAGGTGTTACACCTAGTATGAATCAAGTGGAATTGCACCCTTATTTTTCACAGGAAACACAACGCTCCTATCATCAGGAGCATGGAATTATCACAGAGTCTTGGAGTCCTCTTGGTCGTGCTAGTCACGTACTGGAAAACAAGGATATTCAGTCTATCGCTCAAACCCACGATAAAACGATTCCTCAAATTATCTTAAGGTGGCACATTCAGCTAGGCGCATTGCCTCTGCCAAAAGCTTCATCAGCTGGACGTCAGCGTGAAAACTTGGCTGTGTTTGATTTTTCTTTGTCAGATCAGGAGATGCATACAATTAATAAGCTTACTAAACCAGATGGTCGAATTCACGATCAGGACCCTGCAATCTATGAGGAATTTTAAATCGAATGCTAAAAAATGTGAGTCGAGCATTTCCTTTCGCAGAGGTGCTCGGCCTTTTCTTGTTCTTGCGGCGCTTTGCACCTTCCTTGATTTTGCCCTTTTGCTTTATTATGATGGTTTTAGCAGTCCCTGACTTTGTTTTATGTCTGGACTTAAACTGGAGGGAACCAACTTGATCATTGCTATCATTTTGTTATTTGTCGCTTCGAGCTTCTTTTCCGGAAGTGAGACCGCTTTAACGGCGACAAATAAAATTAAACTTCAAACCAAAGCTGCAAATGGTGATAAGAAGTCAGAACGACTTCTAAAGCTTGTAACAAATGCAGAAGAATTTATACCAGGTATTCTTGTCGCTAATAACGTACCAAACATCATCCTTCCATCTTTAGTGACCATTGTAGCACTTGATTACGGCTTAAATGTCGGAATTGCCACCGGTGTTTTAACCGTTCTAATTATTATTTTTGCAGAGGTTCTACCTAAGTCAGTTGCCGCTGCCTTCCCCGAACGTATTGCCTATATGGTCTATCCACTCACCAAGCTCTTACTATTGATCCTCAAACCAGTGACGTTCCTTTTAAATGCATTCACACGACTAGTTATCAAGCTACTTGGTAAAAACGCAAGTGGGCATGCATCGTTTTCAAAGGAAGAAATGCGTGCCATGTTTGATATAGGACAGCTTGAAGGAACCTTTGAAAATGAGGAAGTGAATCGGCTTAAAAGCATGATGGACTTCCAACAATTAAATGTAGCTGATGTGTTAAAGACACCGAGAATTGATGTACAGGGTATTCCCGCAGACATGACCTTTGAGGAGGCCCAAAAAATTGTCTCCGATAATCCCTATTCAAGATATCCGGTCTATGAAACGGACATCGACCATATTATTGGTGTTTTCCATTCGAAGTTTATTCTCACCTGGCTCCGTGATCCCCAAAAACAGGCACGTGACATTGCTGATTTAGATCCAATGTTTGTCCATGAATTCCAGCCGGTTAATTCTGTCTTTCAACGTATGATCCAAGAAAAGAAACACATTGCCATTGTACTTGATGAATACGGCGGTACTGAAGGAATTGTGACACACGAGGATCTAATTGAAGCCATTATTGGACAAGACATTGAAGACGAGACAGATGTCGATGATGTACTGGTTGAGAAGCAGACAGATACAGAAATCGTTTGCGATGGGAAAATCGCACTCCGCCGTTTAAATATTGTCTTCCACACTCAGATTCCTGAAGATGAAGATAACTTAGCAGGTTTTCTTCTCGACCAATTTGGCTACCTACCTACGATCGGAGAAACGATGAGTTTTCAAAACCTAGTGTTTGAAATTCTAGAAGTAGATACAAGAAAAGTAAGCCGTGTTCGTATTGAAAAAGTGGAGATGACTGAATAGAAAAATGCCTGAAACATAACTAAAAATAAACGCAAAAATGGCGAATGATTCAACGAGCGAATCATTCGCCATTCGAGTTTTTGTAAAAATGAGCGAAAGGAGAACCCGACACTCCTGCGTAACAGAACGCGGTGAATACACTGTAGCGGCGCTTTTCCCGCGAAAGGGGCTGAGGCCGTCCCCGCTGGTGGGAGGGATTCTCCTGTAGCGGATTTGTTGCTATGTTCGTGTTTTCGTGGGTGATTTATATTATGTCTCACCCACTTTTCGTTACTTATTTTACTTGAGCACCATTTGGAAGAGCTCCATCAATCGTTGCTAGCTGAAGTTTCTTACCTTTAGAACCAGCAAGAATCATCCCTTGAGACAGTTCGCCACGCAGCTTCACTGGTTTTAGATTGGTCACACAAATGACCTTTTTACCAACTAGCTCTTCTGGTTTATAAAATTTCGCAATCCCAGAAACAACCTGGCGCCGTTCATAGCCAAGATCCAATTGGATTTTAAGCAGACGATCCGCTCCCTGTACTGGCTCAGCTGCTGTCACTTCTGCAACACGCAGTTCAACCTTTGAGAAGTCCTCGATCGTAATTTGATTCTCATCTTCAATCTCTTCTGGCTCTTGTGTTTCTTTAACTTTTCCACCCATTAATTCAACGATATGAGCCACTTCTTCCTCAACATCCAGACGAGGGAAAATCGGATCTCCTTTTCCTACTCTTGTACCGGTAGGCAGCTGACCAAATGTAGCCGTAGAATCCCACGTTGTTAACGACTCTTCGACACCAAGCTGTGACCAAATCTTACCTGGTGTTTTCGTCATAAATGGCTGAATTAAGACAGAGATGATACGGATTGACTCTGCTAGGTGATACATCACTGTACCAAGACGCTCTTTCTCGCCTTCATCCTTCGCCAGCGTCCACGGCTGTGTCTCATCAATGTACTTATTTGTACGACTAACAAGCTGCCAAATCGCCGTTAATGCAATTGAGAATTCCATTTCTTCCATTGCATTTTCTACTTTCACAACTGTCGCACTCACGAGGTCAAGTAGATCTTCATCGAATGGCGTACCATTCTTTACATACGCAGGAATCTCTCCATCAAAATACTTCTGAATCATTGCCACTGTTCGATTAAGTAGATTTCCTAAATCATTAGCTAAATCGTAGTTCACACGCTCAACAAACGCTTCTGGTGTAAAAACGCCATCTGCGCCAAACGGTACTTCACGCAATAAGTAGTAGCGAATCGCATCCAGACCATAACGATCAATCAACGGAACCGGATCAACCACATTTCCTTTAGACTTGGACATCTTACCGTCCTTTGTAAGGAACCAGCCATGACCAAACACTTTCTTTGGAAGCGGAATGTCTAGTGCCATTAACATAATCGGCCAGTAGATTGTGTGGAATCTTAGAATATCTTTTCCGACTAAATGAACGTTTGCCGGCCAATATGTTTTATACAATGTATCGTCTTCCGTACCATAACCAAGTGCTGTAATGTAATTGGCCAAGGCATCGATCCATACATACACGACATGCTTCGGATTACTCGGCACCTTCACACCCCAGCTAAATGTTGTTCTGGACACCGCTAAGTCTTCAAGACCTGGTTTGATAAAGTTATTCACCATTTCATTCTTACGAGACACCGGCTGAATGAAATCAGGGTTTGCTTCGTAATGAGCAAGTAGGCGATCGGCGTATTTGCTCATGCGGAAAAAGTAAGACTGCTCACGAACCTTCTCTACAGGGTGGCCTGAATCTGGACTCTTCCCACCAGTTACTGTGCCGTTTTCGTCCTTCGTTACATCCACAAGCTGTCTCTCGCTGTAGAAGGTCTCATCCGGTACAGAATACCAACCTTCGTATTCATCGAGATAAATATCACCTTGTTTTAATAATTGTTCAAATAGCTTCTCTACAACAACCTTATGACGATCCTCTGTTGTACGAATAAAGTCATCATAGGAAATGTCTAGCTTTTCCCAAAGCGCTTGGATAGGCTTCACCATTTTGTCTGTAAATTCAAGCGGTGTTAGCCCCTGTTCTGCTGCTTTTTGTTCAATCTTTTGGCCGTGCTCATCTGTTCCAGTTAAGTAACGAACATCATAGCCACGAAGACGTTTGTAACGGGCCATTGCATCGCCTGCAACGGTTGTGTACGTATGCCCAATGTGTAAATTCCCACTTGGGTAATAAATCGGCGTTGTAATATAAAAGCTCTTTTTTTCCTCAGGCATGAAGCGCCCTCCTCAAATTCATTTTTCCATACAAAAAAGCCCTCGTCCCAAAGTCGGGACGAGAGCTGTGCTCACGTGGTACCACCCAAGTTCCCCCTCGCTTCACAGCAGAAGGGCTCGTAAAGTCATCATGACTTTTCTGTTAACGCCAGCTACGCTATCCCCTTATGGAACCTCCACTCGAAGACAGAATCCTCCAGGACCATACTTCCACATCCATCCTCAGCTGGTTTTCAGCTACCCCAGCTCTCTGTGTGAATCTGTAATGTGTACTTATCCGTTCATTGGAATCAATATAAACATAATCAGTATATCCTAGAATATACAGAAACATCCCTAGCCGTGTCAAGCACGGTCGTAAAGCGTGGCGAACGGTGTTTTCTGCTTCACTAAGAGTTCTTCACGACATAATCGCTCAAGCTCCTGTTTCCAGGTAGATACGTCCCAGCTTTTGCCGGAATCACGATTTAATGCTGTAAGATCCTTTACTAAATTCATCTCTGATAGCGGCAGATGCGGATAAAGTGCCTCAAGAACAGCTTCATTTCCTTGTGCGTTCATCTGCTCTAGCTCATCAAATGGATTTTGCGTATGCGGACTTGTTGAATGAGCCATCCGAATTCGCACAGCCATCGTGCGCCCAATAATGGCCGAAGACACAAACACATCGCCCGACTTTAAGTAAGGCAAACGTTTTCCCTCTTCACTCGTTAAATCCGTCTCCTCTTTAATCGTCTGAATATCCGTTCCCCGTACCGTACGAAAGACAAACTTTGAATTAAGCTGTGCTGTGATTGTTTCATCAAGTAACGTAGGTCGCTGCGTTGCAAAAATTAAAAAGACCCCATACTTACGTCCCTCTTGCGCAATCTCCTTAAGCACAGACTTTGCTGGTGCATCATAGCCCTTCGGAGCAAAGTTGTGCGCTTCATCCGTCACAACAACAAATGGCGGGAAAAAAGTGCCCTGTTGCTGTTGCAGCTTCGCATCACGATACGCTCGTCTTTGCCCGTATAACGAGCCGATTACATAACTTGAGAACACTTGCAGCAGCCAGACTGCACCTTGGATGACAACTAACTTACCTTGATGGATGCTGGTCTCAATCGCTCGGATGTTTTGTTGGAACAATCCTGCCTGGTGAAGACGATTTGCACGCCACTGAATTCCTTTTACAGAGGAAAGTGGAAGGCTGCCATACTGATCGAGTAGCGACTTAAACGTAGAAAAACGGCTAATCTCATCTCGTGTCATCCCTCCGTCATGCAGCATGGCTTCTACCTTTTGTTTTCCCATCTCAAGTGCTTCTGCAAGATTAGCGACCCGATCACTGAACGACTGATAGCTGTCTCTTCGTTTATGGACGCTTTGAATGACGTTAATCATTGATTCTGTCAGGTTTCCTGATGCCTGCAGCAATCTTTCAACATCTCGTGTAGAAAGAGCGGAGAAATCAACTCCCACATCTCGTCCAATTTGAACAACATCATATTGGTCAGCATATCCTGGGGCATCCTCCACCCCTTGTGATTTAGCCGAAAAATTCATTTCAAAATGCGGATCGAATACAAGAGTTGGGATATTCAGCTTCATCAATTCTTCTAGCATCACCCGCAGTCCAAACGACTTTCCTGATCCCGAACCTCCAAATACGCCAATATGCGGATATTGCTGCATCGCGCGAATATCAAAGATAAATGGAACTCCATTTTGTTTACGAAGAATTCCTTGCTCCTGCATATGTAACAATCCATCTAAGTCTTCCGGTAGAGAAGGCGCAATAAAATCGGTTGATTTGATTTCTCCAAGTACCATCCCCTCGCGTGGTGTGGTCGTTACAAGAAGATCCTTTATCTCTTCAAAGGCAGGATGACGGACGGTTGCACCCGTTTGAATTGGCTGAACGGCTTCTTCAAATAGTCGTACCTTCGCAATATGAATATCATCCGCTCCGATATCATACCCAATCTGCTCGAGTGTCTGAAGAACGGATTGATCGGCTAACCCTTTATCGAATCCCATAGGAATATAACGATTGTACGAGAATGTCTCAACAACTTCCCCTTTTGGGTCATAAAGATCCTGATCACAAAGAACAACGAGCTCATTCATTCTAAATTTATGTTCCTTTGAGGCAACATACACTTCATGCTGTGTTGTAACTCCAACGATCTGCAAATGAGTTTCCTCCTTTATTAATATGGACGATCACTTCGTTTTTTTGTAAAAAAACGGTGTCTAGTTTCTGCATCAAGATATTGGTCTAATAATCCATCTACCAGCTTGTCCGTTATTCTTATCTCCCTGTCAACATAATCAAGCCAAAGTGGAATGCCGCGACCTTCCTTAGGTGTTAACGTATATAAAAGATCCGATATGATTTCTCTATGATGCGCTTGCTCCTCTAGCATATCAAATCCCGTGATCTGAGGCGCGGACCCAAACCTAGTCCAAACAGATTGCAAACCGGCCTTATGTTGGATTTCTTCTATATAAATGCTTTCACCTTTTTTTAACGCACCAAATAAAAGATCACGATCATAACAATAAGGTCGATTTGCAAAACTTGAAAAGGATTCAAGCCTAACTAAGTTCTCAGTCGTAATCTCTTCTGACACACCAACCAGCAGTACATTCTTTTCAATAGCCATCTGGCGTAGCTTCTCCCATTCCTGCTCTGCATCAATTCGGTAGTGATAAAGAGCTCCGTCCATTAAGAGAAAAGCAAGCTCTCTTTCTTCTATTAGTTGCATCGCTGCCTCAAGCTCCAGCTTAGCCAAAAGATGCGAGCGCCACTTTTGAGGTTGGATTACCTCTTCTCCATCCGTCTCATCTAGTAAAGGCACGTACACATCCGACTTTCTTACCTCAAAACCTGTCGTCGTTTTTGCCAGGGACTGAAATAAGTAAATAACATGCGGTGGTTCACCTTTTGTTTGATTAACGGAACCATCTACACCAGCAATTTCTTTATTTTTAAGAAGTTCTGCGAGATTTTCTGTAGATAGTGTCTGCATTTGTCGAAAAACAGTCAGACTATCGGTAAGCATTTGTCGAATATTGTCGTTACTAGTATTCGTTTTTTCATAGCTTGCACGGAGTTTTTCTCCGACACTTTTTAATTTCTCCACCAAATCGTGTTCGATGTCCACTAGAAACACATCCTTTTTACTAGTTACCTATACACTGGACTAAAATGGTTCAATCCTATTATATCAGGGTATAGAAGATTAATTCGATAAACAGCTAGAAATGGTTTACATCCTTTTTTTTACTTTAAAATCAGTAAGTACTCATTTTCCCAATCATTTCGTAGAACAAATTATAAACTTTTTCTAAAAAAACATTTGACTTGATTTGGAAACCTTGGTATTCTTAGCTTAAGTAAAAAATGTCGAATTATGACGCCCTAAAAATCATGAGTCCTGCCTATTAGACATCTAGCAATCTAGTATGGAAGGAATGCTCATATACTCGAGAGGAGATATACAGCATGAAATCTACAGGAATTGTACGTAAGGTTGATGAATTAGGACGGGTTGTTATTCCAATTGAACTTCGTCGCACATTAGATATCGCTGAGAAGGATGCTCTTGAAATCTACGTTGATAACGAGCGCATCATTTTGAAAAAATATAAACCAAACATGACTTGCCAAATCACAGGAGAGGTTTCTGATGACAACCTTTCAATCGCTAACGGCAAAATCATTCTTAGCCCACAAGGCGCAGAAGATATTCTTAAAGATCTTCAAGAATATGTTTCTAAAAATAAATAAGTAGATTAAAAGACTACCTTTTAAAGGGAGTCTTTTTTTATAATCAATACATTATCTTATCACAAAAAAGCTGATTTTCCCCTAAACATAACATGGGAAAATCAGCTCTCTTATTACTCTGAATCTTGATGAAAAGATTGGTACACATCTCGTTTAGGTACTTCGCGTTCTTTTGCTACGCTCTTAATTGCATCCTTTGAAGAGAGTCCAAGTGAGAGATAGTGCTCTACGTGCTGGTTCACTCCTAATTCAGTCCACCATTTTTCTTCGATCACATCTTCAGTTGTTCCCTCAACAACAATGACAAACTCACCCTTAACCGTACCGGTTTCTACCCAGTCTAACGCTTCCTCTAGCGTGCCACGCTGATATTCCTCAAATTTCTTCGTTAATTCTCGTCCGATACTTACTTCACGATTGCCAAGTACCTCCTTCATTGCTTGCAGTGCTTCTTTTAAGCGATGAGGTGATTCATAGAAAATGAGCGAGGCTTGAATCGATTTGAGTTTATCCAGTTCAGTGGCCCTTGCTTTTTTTTGACGAGGTAGAAATCCGTGATAATAAAATTCATTGGTAGATAGACCGGAAGCTACTAACGCAGTCAGTGCTGCATTCGCCCCTGGGAGTACAATCACAGCTATTTCCTCGGAAATAGCAAGACCTACAATATCCTGGCCAGGGTCAGAGATTGCAGGCATCCCTGCATCACTAACAAGTGCGATTGACTTCCCTTCTTTAATCTGGTCAATCAATTGAGAGCCTACTTTTCCTTTTGTATGTTCGTCATACCTTGTTAGTGGAGTGTGAATATCAAAATGACTACAGAGCTTTCTTGTTTGCCTTGTATCCTCGGCTGCAATCAAATCTACTTCCTTCAAAGTTCGGACTGCACGAAACGTCATATCTTCTAAATTACCAATTGGAGTTGGAACGAGGTACAACACGCCTTTACTTGAATCTTCATGATAACTCATTTGTTGCTTCATGCTCCATCTCCTTTTTTTCTCTGACATATTGTTCTTTTTGAGCACGACTTTTTCGTTTTAGTGCATACTCAAGCTGTAACGCTTCTTTTTTTGTTTCACATGCTTCCTGCCAAATCAACGTAAGAGGCCCTCGTCCTCTCGTGTATTTGGCTCCCTTTCCTTGTGAGTGCTTAATAAATCGTTTTTCTACATCATTGGTATAACCCGTATACCAAGTATTGTCGGCACATTGGAGAATATACACATAATGACCAGTGCTCATGTTCTCTCGTAAACCTCCCGGAAGGCTTTTGTATAACGACCGTCCTCACCGTATACAGAGAGGGAGGGAAGACAGGACAGCCCAGGTTTTCCATCCTTTATTCCTTCAATCAAAATCATGTTTGCTTCTTTTGCCTGATTTGGCTGAATAAGCTGCATTCGTTTTGGTTCAATCCGGTATTGTCTCATTAAATCGATGATGTCGGTTAATCGTTCTGGTCGGTGAACAAGAGCGACTTTCCCTTTTTGTTTCACTAAGGAGGAAGCTGTTTGGATAATATCAGCAAGCGTACAGTAAACCTCATGACGAGCAATCGTAAAATGAGGATTCTGGTTTTGATCCGATTGTTCATTTGCTTTGAAATAAGGAGGGTTACACGTCACCACATCATAACTACCTTTTACAATAGATGAGGGTAAGTCTTTAATGTCAGATTGAACAGATGTAATTTGCTCCTGTTTCTTGTTGTAAAGGACCGAACGCTGTGCCATATCGTGCAGGCGCTCCTGCAATTCAACCGAGGTAATAGTCGCTTTGCTTCGCTCACTTAATACCAATCCAATAATTCCATTGCCACTGCAAAGATCAATTAGTTTCCCCTTCTGGATCGGAACATGCACAAAGCGTCCAAGTAGTACCGCATCCATTGAAAAGGAAAACACGTCTCTACTTTGTATAATGGAATAGGATGTGCCTGGAATATAATCAAGTCGTTCATTATCTATAAGAGTCATGAGTTAAAATCCTTCCTAAAAAAAAGAGGTCAACCCGACTGACGGGTTGACCTCACGTTTCGGGTGGAGGCAAGTATTATTTCTTTTGATGCAGGAAAGATAGGCAGAACAAGCAATCTTCTCCGTCGGCTCGTAAGCTTCCATAATGCGTGTTACAAATGTGAAAGCCTTCTTGATAAAGCCTCGCTAAGTTATCGTGCCCTTCACCAATCATTGGTTTTCCTTTATCTTCCTCAGGAGCTTGCTTCTCGTCTTGCTGCGTTTCCCAATCAAAACGCTCTCTTAAGTTCTTATTTTCAATTTGAAGGTAATGGTTTTCTTCAATAAGATAAGCTAACTGTTCCTTCAGTCCACTTAACTCCTGGTGAAGCTGACCAATGCCCTCCTCCATCTGGCTAACCTTCTTAAAGATTGCCTTCTTATCCACGTTTCCACCCCATCATTCTGCGGATTCAGCTGAGACAGCCCGTGTTCCGTTCAATTCATCAAGTGTAAATTCAAGCACCTGTTCGTTTTCATTCATTGAAACTTGAACAAGACGCTCCAATAGGTTCAAACCGATAACCTTTCCTTTCCCATCTGGTGTCAAAATCTGACGCCCTACATCAGGAAGTTCCTTTTTAGCTTCTTCATATGTGTCGTTTTCATACTTCAAGCAACACATAAGTCGACCACAAAGGCCTGAAATTTTTGCGGGATTTAATGAAAGGTTTTGATCCTTCGCCATTTTGATGGATACTGGCTCAAAATCGCCTAAAAAGGATGAGCAGCACAGAACTCGCCCACAAGGACCAATTCCGCCAAGCATCTTCGCCTCATCTCTCACGCCTATTTGTCTTAACTCAATACGCGTGCGGAAAACAGCTGCTAAATCCTTTACAAGCTCGCGAAAGTCAATTCGACCATCCGCTGTAAAATAGAATAAGACCTTATTTCGGTCAAATGTATATTCGACATCCACTAGTTTCATATCTAGTTGATGTTCAGCAATCTTCTCGGAGCACACTTCAAACGCTTGAAGGGCTTCCTCTTCATTCTCTGTCACAGTTAGTTTATCCTTTGCCGTGGCTAAGCGGATGACTTGTTTTAATGGAAGAACCACATCATTCTCATCTACTTCTTTCTCAGCAATGACAACCTTACCAAACTCAATTCCCCGTGACGTTTCAACAATTACTGCCTCGCCCAAATCCAACTTAAATTCCCCTGGGGAGAAGTAATAGATTTTGCCCGCTTTTTTAAAGCGAACGCCTACAACTTGATGCAACGTCTATACCCCCTGTATGCTGAGCAACAGCTTCTCCATGACAAGCTGATAATTCATGTTAGCGTTCAGATGACGTTTTGCTTCCAACACGCCAGACAGATGCGTAACATTCTGTTGCTGTGAGATGGAGAGCGCGAGTTGTTCATATTGATCTTGTTGATCTGGAAAAACGAGCGTATCTGACTTACCCGTCTGAATATATAATAGGTCTCTTAACCATAAAAGAATCATATCAAGACCTGCTTCCTGCTGACTTTTTTCTTTACACAACGGAAGCCACTTATCCTGCATCGTTAACAGAACTTGATTTGGTCTTTGGTATAGCTCTCCCATCAATTGTATCACTACGCTTCGGGCTTGTGCAATCCAATCTGACTCATTTAACTTGTTTGCATGTGCTAAGTTTGTCGTAATTTCTGCCAAAAGTAGAGATTGCAGATGAGAGATTCCTTCTTCTTGAAGTTTATTTGCAAAAACGGATTTAGATAACGGCTGAAAGGCTACCTGCTGACTTCTAGAACGAACCGTTGGTAATAGAGCAGATTCTCTCTCTGTTAGAAGAATTGCAAGAGTTGGAGATTCCGGCTCCTCCAGAAACTTCAACAGACTGTTTGCCGCACTAGCCGTCATCTTATCTGCCTCATCAATGATATACATCTTATGAGAGGTCTCCATACCACGGTAATTAAACTCCTTTTGAAGAAACTCCACTTGATGCTTTTTAATAGAAGCCCCATCAGGCTCTACCATATGTACGTCTGGATGATTGCCCTTTTCAATCCGCTTACAATCTGCACATTGATTACAAGGCTCCGCACCCGTGCGCTCTCTACAAAAATAGCTCTTCGTCAGCTGAAGAGCTATCTCTTTCTTGCCTGTTCCCGACTCTCCAGCAAATATATATGCATGAGAGAGTCGACCTTTTTCCAGGCTTTTTATCATAAATGGAACAACTCTTGGCTGTATTTGTTGTAACTCACTCCAAGTACTCATGTTCACACGTCCTTACCATCGCTCATTAAAATTGTTCAAACTCTTCAACAGGCAAGGTAAAAACAGTGGCTCCACCAACCTGCACTTCAACTGGATATGGTACATAAGAATCCGCGTTTCCGCCCATTGGAGAAATCGGAGCAACAAGTTGATCACGGCTCTTACAATTATCTTTTATGATTTCCATTAATTGAGCAGTTTTTTCATCTTCAATACCGATTAAGAATGTAGTATTCCCGGCTTTTAAGAAGCCACCTGTACTAGAAAGCTTTGTCGCTCTAAAATCTGCTTTAACTAGAGCGTCTGATAGCCTTGTGCTGTCCTTATCCTGTACGACCGCGATGATTAATTTCACTTTCATCCACTCCTTCTTTTACCTACTATTATAGCTTATTTGCTCCCCAATCACACGAATCACTTCTTCGGTAACTTCATCAATGGATTGGTTTGCATTCACTGTATGAATTCGCTTTGGATATCTACTCTTTACTTGTCGATACCCTTCTTTCACAGCATGATGAAACTCAAGCTTCTCTTGATCTAGACGATTGACTTCACGAATATGATCGGCTTGGATTCGGTTAAGTCCCACTTCAGGGTCCACATCAAAGTAAATGGTCAGATCCGGCATATGCCCTTCTATGGCAAATTCATTGATGGAAAGAACTTCATCTATTCCGAGACCTCTTGCATACCCTTGATAAGCTAAGCTGCTATCGATAAAACGATCACATAATACAATATTCCCTGATTTGAGTGCAGGTAAAACCTTTTCCACAAGATGCTGTCTTCTGGCTGCCGCATATAGCAAGGCTTCCGTTCTTCCATCCATCTCCGTATGCTCTATGTCTAATATTACTGTACGTATTTTTTCAGCAATGGTGATTCCGCCTGGTTCCCTCGTTCGCAAAAGAGCATGTCCTTTTTCTTTGAGCCATTGCTCTACTTTTGTGAGAACGGTGGTCTTTCCAGCACCCTCTCCACCTTCAAACGTAATAAATAATCCTTTATTCATCTTTCTTCCTCCAGCTCTACTACATAAATTCCTTTTACTACTACATCCTCACCCTGAAACCTCGCACCTGCCTGCTGTAGCCGGTGAATCTTGTCAAGAATCTCTCGGTGGATTTTCTGTCCTGGGTAAAGAAGTGGAATGCCTGGAGGATAAGGAATAACTGCTTCCGCCGCTACCCTTCCATCAGCCTCCCAAAAAGGAATTTTCCTTGTATGATAAGTATGTATATCCCCATAGTATTCTTCAATTGTAGGAGCTTCTTGGTTTGAAGTGACTTCCTTTATTTGTCTATGATCAATTATGTCAAATGGCGCAAGAAGATCCTTAATCTTATCTATAATCTCAGATATATTCCCCGTACGTTCTAGCCCTAAAACAAGCAGGATATGCTGATCATCAGCAAGTTCCACATCAATCGCTGCATCATGGAGTTTCTCCTGAAGCTCGTAGCCAGTTAAATGAGACATTGATCTTATTGTAACCTTTAGAGGATCCCATGAATACCCGCTTTTTTCCCAATCGACTAGCTCAAGTTGTGGTATGGTTCGAATTTCATCCTTAAAGGCTTTAACTTCTTGTAGAAGGTCATTCAATTGATCACTATTGTACGAGTGAAGATAGGCTCTAGCGGCATCCAAAGAAGCCATGATTAAATAAGATGGACTACTCGATTGAAAAATAGTTAACGCGCGTTTGATTTTCTGAACCTGACTCTCCTTTAGGTTATCTCCAAGATGTAAATAAGACCCCATCGTTAGCGCTGGTAGCGTTTTGTGAGCAGACTGCACGACAATATCCGCTCCAAGAGTTAGGGAGGACGGTGGAAAAGGGGTTCCTAGTGAGAAGTGCGCCCCATGAGCCTCGTCTACAAACACCAGCAGACCCGCTTGCTTGGCTGCTTCTATAATAGGAGCAATTAGTGTGCTGACACCATAGTACGAAGGATACGTAAGAATAAGAGCTTTAGCATAAGGATACTGGCTAAGTGCCATACGTAGAGTATCTTCATTTAAACCTAGAGCAATCCCTGTCTGTTCATCAACCTGTGGATCTACATAAACAGGTGTAACACCCGCAAGCTCTACGGAATGTAAGATCGACTTATGACAGTTTCGCTGCACGAGCACGTGATCTCCAGTTGAACAAAGAGCATACACCATCGCCAAGTTGCCAACCGTTGTCCCACCAACTAAAAAGAAGCTCCTTGAAGCACTGTAGCACGCAGCAAGTAGTTCTTCAGCTTCTTTAATGGGACCTGTAGGGTCATGCAGGTCGTCCATTCCTTCGATTTCAGTTAAATCATAGGGAAGAATATCTTTAAAAGCTTCCATCCCTGCTGGTACGATTCCCCCACTTTTATGACCAGGTACATGAAAAGATACTGGTTTCTGTTTCACATGCTGCTGAATGGCATGTACAAGCGGCATCCGAATTTTTTCGTCGTTCATCCATGTTTCTCCTCTTCTAACCTCATAGTCTCTTTATTTTAGCGTATGTCGAGTGATTTCTAAATAACGAAAAAAACAAGCGATAGAACATCAGCTTGTCTCCACATGTGGTTCCTAGTTTCCAGCGATCATCTTACGCATTTTTTGGACATACAAACTATAATCCTCTGTTCCAGCCTCTGACTGAACAATTTTTTGCTCACACGTATGACATATAAACGAATGGAGAAGTCTATACCCCTGCGTTTTCCTTGTTTCACAGATTAAACAGTTATGCCCCATCTGAACACGTAATACCGTCGTTTTCTTCATTAGAGCCTCACCCCTTTGTATCAGTATCACCCAGTCTCAGCCGTTCCAAACATTAAAAAGCTTCTCCCTTACATATATTCGCAGAAGCCGGTCTATGTGCCTATGAAATTATTTATCATATACATATGTCTTAGGCGTAAGCTTCTTCGGCTAAGAAGCTCTTTTTATTTGAGCTTTTCTTGATAAGATGTTTTGTTTCTTGGCTTTATCCTTATTCTTCTTACTATAATGGGTTGCTTCTTTTTAAGATTGATTTAGTTCTTGGTATTGAGGGGTTGCTCTTGATTAAATGTTCTGGAGGCTTGGTTCTTTCTTCATCTTCCTTGGTAAAGGTCCAGAGTTCTTGGTTCCTCCGCTATCCCTCTTGGTTCTTTGGCTATTTTTCTTCTCTTTTATCTTCAATTAAAACCACAAAAAAAACCTTTCATCCAAAGATGAAAGGTTTTTAATCAGTGCCCGGCAACGTTCTACTCTCGCAGGGGGAAGCCCCCAACTACCATTG
>NZ_JAEUZA010000008.1 GCF_016798245.1 Alkalicoccobacillus gibsonii
TCCCCCTGCGAGAGTAGAACGTTGCCGGGCACTGATTAAAAACCTTTCATCTTTGGATGGAAGGTTTTTTTGTTTTATAAAGAGTAGGTAACTAAGAAGAATAGTGTGAGAACCAAGAACTCTGGACCTTTTACCAAGCAAAACGAAAAAAGAACCAAGCCCCCAGCATGTTCAATCAAAAACCAACCCTCGATACGAAGAGAGAAGTCAACTACATTAAGAAGGAATTTTCTTTTATCAAGAAACATCACTATAAAGAAACAAGATTAACCCCTGCTATAAAGCCGCATTCCCCTTATCAGGAAGTGTAAGGAACCTCATCACTATCTAAGAACTTATCCCTTCATAAGTCTAGATCGTACTAATCTGGCTAAACTGAATAGTAACCATACATAACTCATCATAGAATTTGAACTTTTTAACCAAACTGTTTATAATAAAGTTAGTCAAATATAGTCAAAGTCAAGATTTAGGTAATCATATATATATATAAATATAAATGAATGTACAAGAGAGGAGGGAATGAAGTGCGGAACATTTCTGATTTCATTGAGGAATATCTAAAGAGTACGTTATTAAATAGCGGAAAAGAGCTTGTAGAGATTAAACGAAGTGAACTTGCTAAGCGGTTTGAATGTGTCCCTTCTCAAATTAATTACGTCATTAGTACTCGTTTTACGCTAGAAAAAGGGTATATTGTTGAGAGTAAGAGAGGCGGAGGCGGATACATTCGGATTATAAAAGTCGAGACACACGAAAAGGCCGACTTATATGATCAGCTGCTGCACTTGATAGGGCCAGTTATAGACCAGCAAACAGCAGAGAACATTGTTTTAAGGCTCTATGAAGAGAAAGCCATCGTCAAACGCGAAGCAAATCTTATGATGAGTGTGCTGGATCGTTCAGTTTTAAAGGTTGAGTTACCTTACCGAGATCAATTGCGCTCAAATATTTTAAAAGCGATGATTAATACCTTAAAATATAAATAAGCGAGATGAAAACGAGGTGAATAGTTAACATGAAATGCCAAGAGTGTCAGCAAAGACAGGCTACTCTCCATTTTACAAAGATCATTAACGGAGAAAAAATGGAGATTCATCTATGTGAAACGTGCGCAAAAGAGAAGGGTGAACATGTACCGGGCACCAATACGTTTTCCATTCATCAGTTGTTATCCGGGTTACTGCATTTTGAGCATCCATCTATACAGGAAAATGAACAGAAAACGGCTCCTAAAGAATTGACGTGTGAAAGCTGTCATATGACATACAGTCAGTTTGTTGAGATAGGAAGGTTTGGATGTGCCTCCTGCTATAAAACATTTGATGAAAAGCTTGATCCTGTTTTGCGACGAGTCCATAGCGGGAATGTGAGGCACCATGGTAAGATTCCAAAACGGATTGGTGGCGGAATTAAGCGTCAAAAAGAAATCAATGCTCTCAAGCTAAAAATAAAAGAGTACATTGAAAGCGAAGAATTTGAAAAAGCAGCTGAGGTAAGAGACCATATTCGTTTATTAGAACAAAAAAATAGAGAGTCTGAGGAGGGATAAGATGTCGCTTGAGCGCTTTATAAAAGATGCGATTAGTCCTTGGATGAAAGAGACAGGAGCGGATGTAGATATTGTGCTTAGCAGTAGAATTCGCTTAGCAAGAAATCTGAAGGAATATCCATTCCCTATTATCTCCTCACTTGATCAATCAAAAGAGGTAGCTGATTTTACAGTGAATGCCTTAACTACAGCTCCTACTGAGCAAATTGGTGAATTAGACACTTTATACATGGAAGAAATGAAATCAAATGAAAAACGAGTACTGGTCGAGAAACATCTTATAAGCCCACACTTAGCTGAGCAATCAAAGCATGGAGCCGTTTTACTGAATAAGGATGAGTCCTTAAGCATTATGGTTAATGAAGAGGATCATCTACGAATACAATGCTTATTCTCAGGCTCACAGCTTGAAAAAGGTCTAGAGATTGCACAGTCTGTGGATGATTGGGTTGAGGGACACCTGACCTATGCATATGATGAAAAACGTGGGTATTTAACTAGTTGTCCAACAAATGTAGGGACTGGAATGAGAGCGTCGGTGATGATGCACTTACCCGCTCTTGCGATGACACAGCAAATTAACCGAATTTTACCGGCAATTAATCAATTGGGATTAGTTGTTAGAGGAATTTATGGTGAGGGTAGCGAAGCATTAGGTAACCTCTTTCAAATTTCCAACCAGATCACACTAGGAAAGTCAGAGCAGGATATTGTAGATGATCTTCACGGTGTTGTCACACAATTGATTCAAAGAGAGCGTAATGCACGGCAAATGCTCATGCAGAACTCACGATTGAAGCTTGAGGATCGGGTCTATCGCTCCTATGGAATCTTATCACAAAGTCGGATTATTGAATCAAAAGAAGCCACACGCAGATTATCCGATGTTAGGCTCGGAATTGATTTAGGATTGATTGAGGGAGTATCAGGGAACATACTTAATGAGCTAATGATTTTAACGCAGGTTGGATTTCTACAACAATTTGCAGGAGACATCTTAACGGCAGATCAACGTGACGAACGACGAGCCGCTTTGATACGTGAAAGACTTCAACTGAAGGATCAAGAACAGTGAACTGATTATAACGGAGGTGGCCATTTATGATGTTTGGTCGATTTACAGAGAGAGCTCAAAAGGTATTGGCACTAGCACAAGAGGAAGCAATCCGTTTAGGCCACAATAATATAGGAACTGAACATATCCTTCTTGGGTTGATACGTGAAGGAGAAGGAATTGCAGCAAAAGCTCTTCAAGCATTAGGGCTTGGACCAGAAAAGCTACAAAAAGAAGTTGAAACACTTATTGGGAAAGGGCAAGAAGGCTCTAAAACCAAACACTACACACCAAGAGCGAAAAAGGTGATTGAGCTTTCTATGGATGAAGCTCGTAAGCTTGGTCATTCGTATGTTGGAACGGAGCACATTCTTCTTGGCTTAATTCGCGAAGGAGAAGGAGTAGCTGCTCGAGTCCTTAATAATTTAGGTGTGAGCTTAAATAAAGCGCGTCAGCAAGTTCTTCAGCTACTTGGTAGTAACGAGGGTGGTAGCTCACAGCAACAAGGTGGAGCTGTATCCAATGCAAATACACCAACTTTAGATAGCCTAGCGCGTGATTTAACAGCCATTGCGCGTGAAGAGTCGCTTGACCCGGTTATTGGACGTAGCAAAGAAATTGAACGCGTGATCCAAGTCTTGAGCAGACGTACGAAGAACAACCCTGTATTAATTGGAGAGCCTGGTGTAGGTAAAACGGCAATTGCTGAAGGCTTAGCACAGGCAATCATCGCAAATGAAGTGCCTGAGACACTACGAAACAAACGTGTCATGACACTTGATATGGGAACAGTTGTTGCTGGTACAAAGTATCGTGGTGAGTTTGAAGATCGTCTGAAAAAGGTGATGGACGAAATCCGCCAAGCAGGAAACGTCATCCTTTTCATTGATGAGCTTCATACGTTAATTGGTGCGGGTGGAGCAGAAGGTGCCATTGACGCATCAAACATTCTGAAACCATCACTTGCTCGTGGAGAGCTTCAATGCATTGGTGCTACAACAATTGACGAGTATCGCAAGTACATTGAGAAGGATGCAGCGCTTGAACGTCGTTTCCAGCCGATCCAAGTCAATGAACCTACGTTAGAAGAATCAATGCAAATTCTAAAAGGCCTACGTGATCGTTATGAAGCGCATCACCGTGTGACGATTACGGATACGGCGATTGAAGAAGCTGTAAAGCTCTCAGACCGCTACATTCCAGATCGCTTCCTACCAGATAAAGCGATTGACTTAATTGATGAAGCTGCTTCTAAAGTGCGCTTACGTTCTTATACTGCACCACCTGATTTAAAAGAGCTTGAGCAGAAGCTAGAGGAAACGCGTAAAGAAAAAGATGCGTCTGTTCAAAGCCAAGAATTTGAGAAAGCAGCTTCCTTACGTGACACAGAACAGCGTCTACGTGAGCAGTTGGATGAAATGAAAAACAACTGGAAGAAGAAGCAGGGTCAAGAAAACACCGAAGTGGCTGTTGAAGACATTGCTCAGGTTGTAGCAAGCTGGACGGGAATCCCAGTTGCAAAACTTGCAGAGGAAGAAACGGATCGTCTATTAAAAATGGAAGAGATTCTTCACCAGCGTGTGGTTGGTCAGGAAGAAGCTGTTCTATCAATCTCTAAAGCCGTTCGTCGTGCGAGAGCAGGACTTAAGGATCCGAAGCGTCCGATTGGATCATTTATTTTCCTTGGACCAACGGGTGTAGGTAAAACAGAGCTTGCTCGCGCTGTAGCTGAGACGCTATTTGGTGATGAGGATTCTGTAATCCGAATTGATATGTCAGAGTACATGGAAAAACACTCAACGAGTCGTCTAGTTGGATCTCCTCCTGGCTATGTTGGTCATGAAGAGGGTGGGCAATTAACGGAAAAAATTCGCCGTAAGCCATACTCTGTTATTCTTCTAGATGAAATTGAGAAGGCACATCCAGATGTCTTTAACATTCTGCTACAAGTGCTTGAGGATGGTCGTCTAACGGATTCAAAAGGTCGTACGGTAGACTTCCGTAATACGGCAGTAATTATGACGTCAAACGTAGGAGCAAGTGCACTTAAAGGAAACAAATATCTTGGCTTCACGACGGAAACAGAGGGTCGCGAGTACAAAGATATGAAAGACCGCGTGATGGGCGAGCTGAAAAACAGCTTTAGACCGGAGTTCATTAACCGTATTGACGAAATCATTGTCTTCCATGCGCTTGAAAAGAAGCATATTCGTGAAATTATCACGTTAATGGCTGACCAGCTTAAAACACGTCTAAAAGAACAAGGCATTGATTTTGAATTAACAGAGGAAGCCAAAGATAAGATTACTGATCTTGGGTATGATCCTGAATACGGTGCAAGACCATTACGTCGTGCTCTGCAAAAGCAGGTAGAGGATCGTTTGTCTGAAGAGTTATTAAAAGGCACGATCGCTAAAGGGCAAAAAGCAGTCATTGGCGTAAAAGATAACGAGCTCTTTGTTGAAACGGTTGAAACAAAAGAAGAAACGAGCAACGTGTAAGTTTCTACGTTTGCTTGCGTTGTCTAACAACAGACCGGGAGTTTGAATGGCTCCCGGTCTTTATTTTTAAAAGTTCGTCTTTGGAGGAAATGGCATGGCCAAGAAAAAAACAAAGTTTGTATGTCAAGAGTGCGGCTACGAGTCGGCAAAGTGGATGGGGAAGTGCCCTGGCTGTCAGGAATGGAACACGATGGTAGAGGAAATGGAAGCTGTGACAAAGCAGTCGAGTCGGAGCTATGTTACCTCATCAACGACAACGACTAAGCCACAACCACTTTCTCAGGTTGTTGGAGATCGTGAACCACGGATCGATACAACCATCCAAGAACTCAATCGCGTACTTGGTGGAGGCATTGTACCAGGATCGTTGGTTTTAGTTGGGGGAGATCCGGGGATAGGGAAATCAACACTGCTACTTCAGCTATCGGCAAAGCTAGCCGAAAAAAAAGAGAAGGTGCTCTATATCTCTGGTGAAGAATCAGTAAAGCAAACCAAGTTGCGTGCAGACCGTCTAGGGATGATTGCGCCGGAATTGTTTGTTTTAGCTGAAACAGACCTTCAATTCATACAGCATGCGATTGAAGAGGTTGAACCCTCCCTCGTCATTATTGATTCCATTCAAACGGTGTATCAGGATGAGATTACCTCGGCTCCAGGAAGTGTGGCTCAGGTGCGTGAGTGTACAGCAGCCTTTATGAAAATTGCTAAGACAAAAGGAATTGCAATCTTTATCGTAGGCCACGTCACGAAGCAAGGATCAATTGCCGGACCAAAGCTACTTGAGCATATGGTTGATTCAGTTCTGTACTTTGAAGGAGAGCGGCATCATACGTATCGGATTCTTCGGGCAGTTAAAAACCGTTTTGGCTCAACGAATGAGATGGGTATTTTTGAAATGAAAGAAGCGGGCTTAGAGGAAGTGTTAAACCCGTCAGAGATCTTTCTAGAAGAGCGATCACAGGGCGCGGCAGGATCAGTTGTTGTCGCTTCAATGGAAGGAACACGGCCGGTACTTGTGGAATTACAAGCCCTGATCTCGCCAACTGGTTATGGGAACCCTAGACGGATGGCAACAGGGATTGACCACAACCGAGTGTCGCTTCTAATGGCGGTACTTGAAAAGCGTGTAGGGCTCCTTCTACAAACGCAAGATGCGTACTTAAAGGTAGCGGGTGGAGTGAAGCTTGATGAGCCTGCTATTGATTTGGCAATTGCCTTAAGTATTGCATCAAGCTTTAAGGACCAGCCGACTCAATCAATGGACGCTGCAATTGGTGAGGTTGGGCTTACAGGAGAGATCAGACGCGTATCAAGAATTGACCAACGCGTAAACGAAGCCGCTAAGCTTGGCTTTAAACGAGTCATAATACCAGAGAAAAATCTTGGTGGGTGGACGGTACCACCAGGTATTGAAGTAGTAGGCGTCCCAACATTGGAGCGTGCCATTGAAGTTGTTCTTGGGAGGTAGTAAAAATGGATGAACAAAACAAAAATGAATTTATTCAAAACCTTTTAAAGCTAGTTGCACCAGGTACACCTCTTCGTGCCGGAATCGATAATGTTCTCCGTGCCAATACAGGTGGACTGATTGTACTTGGTCATACCGAAGAAATGAAACAAATTGTTGATGGGGGCTTTCATATTAATTGCCCGTTCTCACCGGCTTATTTATATGAATTGGCTAAAATGGATGGCGCCATTATTTTAAGTGACGATGGCAAAAAAATCTTGTATGCCAATACGCAGCTTGTGCCTAATAACGGGATTACCTCAAATGAAACAGGGATCCGCCATCGTACAGCAGAACGTGTAGCGAAGCAAACGAATCAATTAACGATCTCTATTTCGCAGCGTCGAAATGTAATCACACTTTATCAAGGGGAATTCCGCTATTCTTTAAAAGATATTGGTGTGATCTTAACGAAAGCAAATCAAGCTATTCAGACGCTTGAAAAATATAAATCCGTTCTCGAACAATCGATTACGAACCTTGGAGCACTTGAATTCGAAGAGTTAGTAACATTGTCCGAGATTACCCAGGTTATCCACCGCGTACAGATGGTTCTTAGAATTAAGCGAGAAATCCTAAACTACATCAATGAACTTGGAGATGAAGGTCGTTTAATTACGATGCAGTTAAAGGAGCTTGTATCTGACACGGAAAAAGAAGCGATGTTCTTACTGAAAGATTACGTAAAGGATAGTAAGCAGGATGTATCCAAAACGCTTAAAGAATTGACGGATCTTCAAACAGAGGATTTACTTGATGAGCCGGCAATTATAAAAGCACTAGGCTACCCTAAAAACGTGAACCTTAGTGAGTTTGTTGTCTCACCAAGAGGGTATCGGATGCTTCATCGAATTCCGAGGTTGCCTTCACAGATCATTGAAAATCTCATTAATGAATATGAGAGCCTATCAAACATTGTGTCTGCTGATACAAGTAAGCTTGATGAGGTGGACGGGATTGGAGAAGCAAGAGCGAGAATGATTAAAAATGGCTTAAATCGAATTCAAGAGCAGTTATTTATCGATCGCCATATTTAGACAAAAAGCTTATGTTGTTTTATGGACGACTTGTGTAAAATTCCAGTTTACTAGGTTTTGATTCCTTATTCTTGTCTATAATAACTAGAAGGAGGTGGACCGTTATGATGACTTGGATTGTAAAGATTTTTCTAATGGTAGCAGGCGGGGCTTTAGGCTTTATATATATTCCTGAACTTATCCAACTTTTTTCTATTAACAATATACCCGCCTGGTTGCAGAATGAATTCACGGGTATGGTTATTGGAATTGTTGTCATGTATATTGTGTCGATGTGGTTAGCTCGTTATATTGTGAATGTGATGAAAGTATTGGAAGAGCGGATTTTAAAAGCGTCCTTAACTGACATTATGTCCGGTACGCTTGGATTGATTTTGGGCCTTGTGATTGGATACTTAATTAGTAGTCAGATTGCGCAGCTCCAGTTTCTTGGGGTGCAGAACATTCTCCCGATCTTCGTAACGATCATTCTAGGTTACTTTGGCTTCCAAATTGGTTTTAAGAAGCGTGACGAGCTTGTTCAGCTTTTTCTAGTGAATCGTGGTGGTGGAAAAGAAAAACGCGTGGATGAGACTCCTGGCGCGAAACGCTTAAAGATCCTAGATACAAGTGTAATCATTGATGGGCGTATCGCAGACATTTGTAAGACCGGTTTTCTTGAAGGAACATTAGTCATTCCTGAGTTTGTATTAGCAGAATTACAACATATCGCGGATTCCTCCGATGCATTGAAACGAAACCGTGGAAGACGTGGGTTGGATATTCTGAATAAAATTCAGAAAGAGCTTCCGATTAAGGTAGAGATCTATGATGGTGACTTTGAAGACATTCAGGAGGTTGATAGTAAGCTGGTGAAGCTTGCTAAAATCTCGGATGGTGTTGTTGTCACAAATGACTTTAACTTAAACAAAGTATGTGAGCTACAAGGTGTAGCCGTTTTAAACATAAATGATTTAGCAAATGCAGTAAAGCCGGTTGTTCTGCCGGGTGAAAAGATGAATGTTCAAGTTATAAAGGATGGAAAAGAACATCATCAGGGAGTTGCTTATTTAGACGATGGAACGATGATTGTTGTAGAAGGTGGACGCGAATATATTGGGAAGCAGATTGATGTAGTTGTTACGAGTGTCCTGCAGACGAGTGCCGGCCGCATGATTTTTGCAAAACCAAAGGTCTTTGAAAAAGCCCTTTAATCCTGATCAGTGAAAAAGCACCGTGAACATGGTGCTTTTTCTTTTTACATTCAATAGGCAATCCCAGTTAAAAGAGTGTAAACATTGGGGTGGACATGCTAAAATGAAACGAATGCATGTATGAGAATTGGAGAGGGCAGGATGATGTATAGTATTGTGATCCCGGCTGCAGGTCAGGGCAAACGTATGAAAGCTGGTAAGAACAAGCAATTCATCGAATTAAATCAAACACCACTCATCGCGTATACACTGCAAGTTTTTGAAGAGGATGAGCAATGCAAGCAAATTATACTTGTTGCAAATGAATATGAAATAGAGGCTATGCAAGATATTGTACGAGCCTACAACATTAAAAAGGTTACACGCATAGCTGTTGGAGGAATGGAGCGCCAGCAAAGCGTCTATGAAGGATTAAAACAACTTGAGGGTCCTGATGAAATTGTTATGGTTCATGATGGAGCCAGACCATTTATCAGAGAATCAATTATTCACGAACTTGTCAATGCGACGAGCAAAGACGGTGGTGCGGTCGTAGGCGTTCGGATGAAGGACACCGTGAAGCGGGTCAGTCAAAATCAGATCGTTGAGACAATCGACAGAAGTGAGCTTTGGGCTGTCCAGACTCCGCAGGCTTTTTGGCGCGACTCGTTACTTGATGGTCATAAACGGGCGGAAGAAGAAGGCTTTGTAGCAACGGATGACGCAAGTATTATGGAATGGGTTGGTTCGAAGATTGTGATGGTTGAAGGGGATTACAGCAATTTAAAGATCACGACACCTGAGGATTTACTAATGGCGGAAGCGATCTTACGAAAAAGGAGAATGGAACATGATTCGAGTCGGACAGGGGTTTGATGTCCATCAATTAACTGAAGGACGTCCATTAATTATAGGCGGTATTACAATTCCATATGAAAAAGGGTTGCTAGGGCACTCTGATGCAGACGTATTACTACACACAATTGCGGATGCAGCACTTGGGGCTATTGGTGAAGGAGATATCGGGAGACATTTTCCTGATACAAGTGAAGAGTTTAAGGATGCGGATTCCAAGGTATTACTACAGGATGTATGGTCCATGGTTAAAGAGCGTGGATTTAAGCTCGGTAATGTAGACTGTACCATTATGGCACAGATGCCAAAGATGGCTCCTCACATTGAAGCGATGAGAAATCAAATTGCTGAATTGCTTGAAGCAGATCCATCTCAGGTGAACGTAAAAGCAACGACAACAGAAAAGCTTGGGTTTACTGGTCGCGGCGAAGGAATCGCTTCACAGGCTGTTATCTTAATTGAACAAGCATAGATGAATGTTTGTTCTAATGGTGGTAGAATAGAAGCCGACGAAATAGGTAACGATTATTTAGATTTTAGAAATGGATGGTGTTAGCACATGAGCAGCAACGTACGTGTACGATTTGCGCCAAGTCCAACGGGTCACCTTCATATTGGAGGCGCACGTTCGGCATTATTTAACTATTTATATGCACGTAACCAAGGAGGCAAATTTGTTCTCCGGATTGAAGATACAGATCAGGCTCGTAACGTGGAACAAGCAAAAGAAAAGCTACTTGATAGCTTAAAATGGCTTGGCATGGATTGGGATGAAAGTATTGATATCGGTGGAGAATATGGACCTTATAGCAGTATGGAGCGCGTTGATATCTATAAGGACTATGTACAGCAGCTTCTTGACGAAGGAAAAGCTTATTACTGCTATATGACATCTGAGGAGCTTGAAGAGGAGCGAGCGGCACAGCTTGCTCGTGGTGAGGCACCAAAGTACAGCGGGCGTGATCGTGATTTAACGCCTGAGCAACGTAAAGCTTACGTGGATAAAGGAATTAAGCCTGTTGTACGTTTCCGTGTTCCTCAAAATCAAGTCGTTAAAATTGAAGATGCTGTGCGTGGAGACGTATCATTTGAAACAGATGGCATTGGAGACTTTGTTATTGCACGTAATGACGGCGTTCCAATGTACAACTTTGCGGTTGTAATTGATGATCAGCTGATGAAGATCTCTCACGTCATCCGTGCAGAAGAGCACTTATCAAATACACCACGTCAGGCACTTGTCTATGAAGCGTTTGGCTGGGAGAAACCAACCTTTGCTCATGCATCGTTGATCTTAAATCCAGATCGTCAGAAAATGAGTAAGCGCGATGAATCAATCATTCAATTTGTTGAACAATACAAGGAGCTTGGATATTTACCTGAAGCACTCGTAAACTTCCTAGCACTTCTTGGATGGTCACCAGTTGGAGAGGAAGAAATCTTCACGATTGATGAGCTTTCAGATCAATTTAGTTTAGAGCGTGTATCAAAAGCTCCAGCTGTATTTGATACAGACAAGCTAGCATGGATGAATAATCAATACATTCAAGCAGCTCCTCTAGAGAAGATCGTAGACCTTGCTCTACCTCATCTTGTCCATGCAGGGCGTTTGCCTGAGGAAATGGATGAGACTCGTAAGGAATGGGCAACACGTCTCATTAGTCTATACAAAGAGCAGCTTCACTATGGTGCTGAAATTGTGACGCTAACAGAGTTATTCTTCAAAGAAGAAATTGAGTATAATGAAGAAGCGAAAGCTGTATTAACTGAAGAGCAGGTTCCAGACGTTCTGAATCATTTTGTTCAAGAACTTGATGCACTAGAAGAATATACTGCTCCAGCCATTAAAGCAGCGATTAAAGCAACACAAAAAGCAACAGGCCAAAAAGGGAAAAAGCTTTTCATGCCAATTCGTGTAGCGGCCACTGGCCAAACTCATGGTCCAGAATTGCCTGATACCATTGAATTACTTGGAAAAGCAACCATTGCTGCGCGCCTAAAACAAGCAGCGTCACTAGCGTAAGTCACAACTTCATAATCACAACTTGTTGATTGGGAGGGGCAACCGTGAGTTTTGTATACAGAGAACACTGCATATGCTGAGAGCAGTGTTACAGACTCGGTTGAACATGCACCCAGGAGACTTTTTCTAAAACCAGGTTCATTGTTAGTAGGAAAAAGCGGGACGGCTCCGTTACAGCTATAAAGAGTGAATAGAGTTAGTGTCTATTCCTAAAACAGAGTGGAACCGTGCATCCTGCGCCTCTGTACATCCTTGATGTACAGAGGCTTTTTTCATTTGAGTAAGGGGGAGTGAGTAGTGGGTATTTTTAGAACGTTGATGAATGACGTAGATGTTGTATTCCATCAAGACCCTGCAGCACGAAGCCGGATGGAAGTGGTTTTTACCTATTCTGGCGTGCACGCAATTTGGGCACATCGAATGGCACACGGGCTTTGGAAGTGGAAGCTGCGCTTTTTAGCTAAACTCCTTTCCCAAATCAGCCGATTCTTTACAGGAATTGAGATTCACCCAGCTGCAGTGATTGGGCAACGATTGTTTATTGACCACGGTATGGGTGTAGTCATTGGGGAAACCTGTGAGATCGGAGACAATGTCACGATTTATCAAGGGGTTACACTTGGTGGAACAGGGAAAGAAAAGGGGAAAAGGCATCCCACCGTCGGAAATGGTGTGATGATTTCAAGTGGTGCTAAAGTGCTTGGCTCCTTTACGATAGGTGAATACTCGCGAATTGGTGCCGGATCTGTTGTGTTAAAGGAAGTTCCTCCAAACTCAACGGTTGTAGGAATACCAGGTCGAATTGTCGTAAAGAATGGATGTAAAGTGAATAATGAACTGGATCATCACATTCTCCCGGATCCAGTTGCTGATAAATTTAAACAATTAGAAGAAGAACTGCTGGAGTTAAAAGAAGAGCTTTACCGGCAGAAAAATACGTCACGCTAGGCAGGGTATCTGCTTATGCTAGCTAAAAGAATGATCAAGTTAAGTTAAGGAGAAGATTGTATGGCCATTCAAATTTTAAACAGCTTAACAATGAAAAAAGAGCCTTTTATTCCAATGGAAGAGGGCAAGGTTAAGATGTATGTATGTGGACCCACTGTCTACAATTATATTCATATTGGAAATGCAAGGCCGCCGATTGTCTACGATATGGTGCGTAGGTATCTAGAATATCGTGGTTATGAAGTGTTTTTTGTTTCAAACTTTACAGATGTGGATGACAAAATTATCCGTGCGGCTAATGAATTAGGCGAAGATGTATTTGATGTCGCGAATCGTTTCATTGAAGCGTATCATCAAGACACCTGCGCATTAGGTGTAAAGCCAGCAGACATTCACCCTAGAGTAACAGAAACCATATCGGATATCGTTGAATTTATTGAGAAGCTTGAGCAGAAAGGCTATGCCTATGAATCAGGCGGAGATGTTTATTTCCGAACGAGAAAGTTTAAAGAGTACGGGAAGCTTTCGTCTCAGTCTATTGATGATTTGCAAAGCGGTTCTCGTATTGAAGTGGATTCACGAAAAGAAGACCCACTTGATTTTGTCCTCTGGAAGGCAGCAAAAGAAGGAGAGATCTCCTGGGAGAGTCCATGGGGCAACGGACGACCAGGCTGGCACATTGAATGCTCGGCCATGGTAAAAAAATATTTAGGCGATACGATTGATATTCATGCAGGAGGCCGCGATCTGTCATTCCCGCACCATGAAAATGAGATTGCGCAGTCGGAAGCCTTGACAGATAAGCCTATGGCCAACTATTGGATGCATAATGGGTTTATTAACATCGACAATGAAAAAATGTCAAAATCACTCGGAAATTTTGTTTTGGCACATGATATCATTCGACAGCATTCACCAGAAGTCGTACGGTTCTTTATGCTGACGGCTCACTACCGCAGCCCAATTAATTTCAGCTCTGAATTACTTGAAGGAGCTAAAAATGGACTGGATCGAATTAAAACGGCGCTGTCGACTATGAAGCACAGACTGGATGATTGTGCAGACTACGGTGAGCAGGACGGATGGTTAGATAAAGTATCGGAGCTTCGCACACGGTTTATCCAAGAGATGGACGATGATTTTAATAGTGCCAATGGTATTTCGGTTCTGTTTGATGCAGCGAAGGAAGCGAATATTTATAGCCGCGAAAAACAAACGTCTAAATCGGTTCTAGAAGCTTTCATCAGCTTATTTGATGAGCTTGGTGGAGTGCTTGGTTTGTCTCTGCACGAAGAGGCTGAATTATTAGATGCAGAAGTGGATCAACTAATCGAGAAGCGAAACCAAGCGCGTGCAGCACGTAATTTCCAAGAAGCAGACGATATTCGTGATCAATTAAAGAATCAAGGAATTCTGCTTGAGGATACCCCACAAGGTGTACGCTGGAAACGAGAAGCGCGCACATGAAGATCATAAAGCCAACAACAGATTTAAAGCAATTAAACGGGTTAGCCCTTGCCTATATGGGTGATGCTGTACTTGATATGTATGTACGGTATTACCTGCTGGCACAGGGAAAGGTTAAGCCGCATGCTCTGCACGTAGAAGCAACTCGTTATGTCTCTGCAAAAGCACAAGCGGAAATGGTGCATCGTTTAGAGGAAAACGGGGTATTCACAGATCAAGAGATGATGGTCATTAAACGAGGTCGTAATGCAAAGTCAGGCTCAGTGCCGAAGAACACAAGTGTAACGACGTATCGTTACTCAACTGGCTTTGAAGCATTGCTCGGCTACTTGTATGTGACCAATGAATCAGAACGGTTAGATGAGATTATTGAAATGGCACTTGGAGAATATGAGAACAAACAAGAAAAAGGAGCACATAATCATGAGTGAGGAATTTATTGCAGGAAAGAACCCGATCATAGAAGCGCTCCGCTCCGGTCACCCGATTCATAAGATTTGGATTGCGGAAGGCTCGCAGAAAGGGCAAATGACGAAGGTTCTTCAGATCGCTAAAGAGAAGAATATTCTCGTGCAGACAGCTCCTAAAAAGAAGCTAGCCAGTCTGTTAGGGAATGAAAATCACCAAGGGATTGTTGCATCAGTTGCTGCATATGAGTATGCAGAGATTGAAGACATTTTTGAGCGTGCAGCCGAAAAGGACGAACAACCGTTCTTCTTAGTCCTTGATGAACTTGAAGATCCGCACAATCTAGGATCAATCCTACGTACAGCAGATGCGTGTGGCGCGCACGGAGTCATTATTCCGAAGCGTCGGGCTGTAGGGCTGACTCAAACCGTTGCGAAGGCCTCCACTGGAGCGATTGAATATGTACCTGTTGTCAGGGTAACAAACATTTCGCGAACAATGGACGAGCTTAAGAAACAAGGGGTGTGGTTTGCAGGAACAGATGCTTCTGCTAAGGAAGACTACCGCAGTGCAGCTTTTGATATGCCGCTCGGTCTTGTCATTGGAAGTGAAGGCAAAGGAATGAGCCGTCTTGTAAAGGAAAAATGTGATTTCCTTGTTTATATTCCAATGGTCGGTAGTGTAACGTCACTTAACGCTTCTGTTGCTGCGAGTTTACTGATGTATGAGGTTTATCGTAACCGTACGCCGCTAGGAAGTCGATAATAATGAGAACCATTCTGCTGGTTGATGGCTATAATATCATCGGTGCCTGGCCAAAGCTTCGGGAATTAAAGGATCAGGATCTAGAGCTAGCAAGAGATCTATTAATTAGTAGCATGGCGGAGTACCAAGCCTATTCTGGTGCAGAGGTGACTGTTATTTTTGATGCTCATATGGTGACGGGGGTAGGGAAAACCTATCAAAACCATAAGGTGGAAGTAATCTATACGCGTAAGCTTGAGACGGCAGATGAAAGAATTGAACGTTTAGTCAGGGAGCTTAAGCGTGTAGATACAACTATCCATGTAGCTACCTCTGATTTTGCAGAGCAGTCTGTTATCTTTGGAAGTGGTGCCTTGCGAAAGTCAGCAAGGGAGCTTTTAATCGAGACAGAAATGGCAACAAAAGGAATTAAAAAAATGGTCGAAACGACGAAAAAACAACAAAAACCGACACATGCATACCTTAGTGACGAGCTGACCGAAATTTTTGAAAAATGGCGTCGTGGCGAGAGATGAGTGGTTGACCTTCTGGAAAAGTGTGCTATATAATACGTTTAAACATTAAGTCAGTGGCCTAGGCCGAGGGGGTATTGTTGTGACTGCAGAGCTTCAGCTGGAACCAACTTTTACAAAGCCTGGTAACGGATTTGAACAGGCTGACGATAGCTTTCTTGTAGATCAAGTAAGACTCGGAAACACTCTGGCACTTGAATATCTAATTAACAAATATAAGAATTTTGTGCGTGCGAAGTCACGTTCTTATTTTTTGATTGGCGCTGATCATGAAGATATTGTTCAAGAGGGAATGATTGGTCTTTACAAGGCTGTTCGTGACTTTAGAGGGGACAAGCTTTCCTCGTTTAAAGCATTTGCTGAACTGTGTATTACACGACAGATCATTACAGCAATTAAAACAGCTACTAGGCAGAAACACATCCCCCTTAATTCGTATGTATCACTAGATAAACCACTTTATGACGAAGAATCGGACCGTACATTACTTGATGTTATATGCGGAAATCGGGTAACGGATCCAGAAGAACTATTAATTAATCAAGAAGAGTTTGAGAGTATTGAACTGAAGATGGGCGAAATTCTGAGTGAGCTGGAGCAGCAGGTTCTGCTTCTCTATCTCGATGGGCGTACCTATCAAGAAATTTCAGTGGATCTCAACCGTCACGTAAAATCAATCGATAATGCATTGCAGCGTGTAAAACGAAAGCTTGAACGGTATGTAGAGCTTAAGGGAGTTACGCTTTAGAAACGTAGACGGTACAAGGCTTAACCTGTACCGTTTTCTCATTATTCTACCAACCAAAGATTGACACAAAATACTTGACATGCTAGTATCAAAGAGCATGTGTAATGCTAGTTGAACTCTTATCTAACAAGGGTTCTTTTTTATACTATTTTAAGTTAACCGCATTTGAATGAATGCAGCGGTTCTTTTTTTGTTTGTACAGAGAATCTTGTATTGATGAGCGGTTGTTTAGATAGACAAGATCATGACCATAATGAATTGGTGCTGGAGGTGTTCCCATGGCCGGTAAAGTAGTTAATTTCTTTCAAAGTGTAGCTCAAGAAATGAGACGTGTCACGTGGCCGACGCGTAAAGAACTGACACGTTACACGTTAGTTGTTCTTGCGACGGTAGCGATCATGACGATCTTTTTCGCAGTGGTTGATTTGGGGATTTCAGAGTTAGTTCGTCTTCTCTAGGAATACACAGTTGTAAGATGGTAGATGATTTGTATGAGTACTAGAAAGGAGGCGAATAGGACAAACTGGTCCTAGCTACAATGGAGAAAAATTGGTATGTGGTACACACGTATTCAGGCTATGAAAACAAGGTGAAAGCGAACCTTGAAAAGCGTGTGGAATCTATGGATATGACAGATAAAATCTTTCGAGTACTTGTTCCTGTTGAAGAAGAAACAGAAGTAAAGAACGGCAAAACAAAAACCGTTTCTCGTAAAGTATTTCCAGGTTACGTTCTAGTTGAAATCATTATGACAGATGACTCTTGGTATGTGGTCCGTAATACACCAGGGGTAACTGGATTCGTTGGATCATCTGGAGCAGGTTCTAAGCCGACAGCTCTTTTACCGGATGAAGTAGAAAGCATTCTTAAACAAATGGGTGTGGAACAACCGAAAGCAGATATTGATTTTGATATTAAAGAATCTGTGAAGGTAAAAGAAGGTCCATTTGCGAATTTTGTTGGAACAATTGAAGAAATTCAAGTGGAAAAACAAAAGGTAAAGGTTCATGTGAACATGTTTGGACGCGAGACGCCTGTTGAGCTTGATTTTAATCAAGTAGAAAAGATTTAATAAATGACTTGATATCTCCCTTTGAAGGTGATAGAATTTTCATGTTTGATATGGTTTGATAACATGAGCCATCGGGTGCATGAATGCATCCGTTTTTTGAGTGGGAGGATGAAAATCATCCGGATAACCACATCACGGACTTAAGGAGGTGTGTCACGTGGCTAAAAAGGTAATTAAAATGGTTAAATTGCAAATCCCTGCTGGGAAAGCGAATCCAGCTCCACCGGTTGGTCCTGCATTGGGTCAAGCAGGTGTGAATATTATGGGTTTCTGTAAAGAATTTAACGCTCGTACTTCTGATCAAGCAGGTCTAATTATTCCTGTTGAGATTACAGTTTTTGAGGATCGTTCGTTTACGTTCATCACAAAAACTCCGCCTGCAGCGGTATTGCTTAAGAAAGCAGCTGGAATCGAGTCTGGTTCTGGAGAGCCAAACCGTAATAAGGTTGCAACTGTTAAGCGTGATAAAGTGCGCGAGATTGCTGAAACTAAAATGCCAGATCTTAACGCTGCAAACGTTGAGTCTGCAATGCGTATGGTTGAAGGAACAGCTCGCAGCATGGGAATTACGATCGAAGACTAAGACTTATTGTTCCGTTTACTGGAGGTTGCGACTTGAGGATTCTTCCTCATACCTGTGAAACAGGGCGCAACCTTCTGTAGTGGGAGGACTATCCGTTAAAACCACAATCGAGGAGGAAAAGAATCATGGCTAAAAAAGGTAAAAAGTATCAAGAAGCCCTAAAGCTGGTTGATAAGGATACTTCGTATTCTCCAGTAGAGGCAATTGAACTTGTTAAGAAAACAGCGACAGCTAAATTTGACGAGTCTGTTGAAGTAGCTGTACGTTTGGGCGTAGACCCGAAAAAAGCGGATCAGCAAATCCGTGGAGCAGTAGTGCTTCCGAATGGTACAGGTAAAACACAACGTGTTCTTGTATTTGCTAAAGGTGAAAAGGCGAAAGAAGCAGAAGCTGCTGGAGCTGACTATGTTGGAGAAGAAGATTTCATCAACAAAATCAACCAAGGTTGGTTTGAGTTTGACGTAATCGTTGCAACTCCTGACATGATGGCTCAAGTTGGTAAGCTTGGTCGTGTACTAGGACCAAAAGGCCTTATGCCAAACCCTAAAACAGGAACTGTTACATTTGATGTAACAAAAGCTGTTAATGAAATCAAAGCTGGTAAAGTAGAATACCGTGTTGAAAAATCCGGTAACGTACACGTTCCAATCGGTAAAGTGTCATTTGAAGATGACAAACTAGTTGAGAACTTCAAGACAATCATCGACACGTTGCTTAAAGCTAAGCCAAGTGCTGCTAAAGGTACTTACATGCGTAATGTATCAATTGCATCTACGATGGGTCCTGGAATTCGCGTGAACGTTTCTTCTCTTTCTAAATAAACGTTGACAAATGGTGCAGCCATTGTGTATACTTCTTCAAGTGCACAGTGGTTGCACATTTATTATATGATTATACCGTAGACAGCAGGGGCATATAGCTTAATATCCTGCCGAGGTGAGCGATAGATTTCTTAATGGAATCCATACGCCCTCATGTCTGCATGAGGGCTTTTTATATGCTTATGCGCGGTGTAAACGTAACAGACTAACAGGAGGTGTATGTATGAGTAAAATTATCGATGCTAAGAAACAGGTTGTTTCTGAGATCGCTACTAAGCTTAGCGAGAGCCAATCAACAGTTGTTGTTGATTACCGTGGTCTTTCAGTTGCTGAAGTAACAGATCTTCGTAAACAACTACGTGATGCTGGTGTTGAGTTCAAAGTTTACAAAAACTCAATGACACGTCGTGCGACTGCTGAGACTGAACTTACTGCTCTTGATGAGCAGCTTGTAGGTCCTACTGCGATTGCATTCAGTAAAGAAGATGTTGTTGCTCCTGCTAAGATTCTTAACGATTTTGCTAAAAAGCATGAAGCGTTAGAAATCAAAGCTGGTGTGATTGAAGGTCAAGTAGCGTCTCTTGAGCAAATCAAAGCGCTAGCTGAACTTCCATCTCGTGATGGTCTTCTTTCTATGCTTCTTAGTGTGCTTCAAGCACCAGTTCGTAACTTTGCACTTGCTACAAAAGCAGTTGCAGAGCAAAAGGAAGAGCAAGGCGCTTAATAGAGTAGCCTGCTAACTCGTAACAAAACCCACAAAGGTGAAAGCCTATAAAACAAGGAGGATTTACAAATGACTAAAACACATGAAGAAATCATTGGTGCAATCAAAGAAATGACAGTACTAGAACTTAACGATCTAGTAAAAGCTATTGAAGAAGAATTCGGTGTTACTGCTGCTGCTCCTGTAGCTGCTGCTGGTGCTGCTGGTGGCGAAGCTGCTGCTGAGCAAACTGAATTTGACGTAGTTCTAGAATCAGCTGGTGGTTCTAAAATCAACGTAATCAAAGCAGTTCGTGAAGTAACTGGTCTTGGTCTTAAAGAAGCGAAAGCACTAGTTGATGGTGCTCCAGCTCCAATTAAAGAAGGCGTTTCTCAAGACGAAGCTAACGAAGTTAAAGCTAAGCTTGAAGAAGCAGGAGCTTCTGTTGAAGTTAAGTAATTAGTTGAATAAGAAAAGGCTCGCGCCATAGCGAGTCTTTTTTTGTCCATAGGTAAAAGAATGGAGGATTCCGATGTCTGAACACTATTATTCCAATAAACCGAGTACACCGAGTGAACAAAAAACGTGGTCAACCGAACTGCGTGGATTTAGCTTGCGATTAACATCAGACAGAGGCGTTTTTTCAAAACATGAAGTAGATTTTGGAAGTAGGACGCTAATTGAGCATTTTCAATTCCCTGAAGTAGAGGGGGATCTACTTGATGTTGGCTGTGGGTATGGGCCAATTGGATTGACTCTAGCAAAAGCTGATCCCGAGCGGACGGTACACCTACTCGATGTGAATGAACGAGCGTGTACGTTAGCGCGAATGAACGCGCGTCAAAATCGAGTGGAGAATGTTCTGGTTTTTGAGAGTGATGGGTTTGATAAGGTTCCGCATGAGGAATACGCTGCGATTCTAACCAATCCACCTATTCGTGCAGGAAAAGCAACAGTATTCTCAATCTATGAACAAGCGCACGCGCATTTAAAGAGTGGGGGAGAGCTTTGGGTTGTGATTCAAAAGAAGCAAGGTGCTCCCTCTACATTAGAAAAATTAGGTCAATTATTTGGCGAAGTAGAAACGGTTGAAAAAAACAAGGGATATTTTATTATCCGTGCAAGAAAAAATTGACTCGCAAACTACCTTGTGGTATTATCATTTAATGCGTACAATTGCCTATTTTTCTAGCTGAAGCATGTAAAAGAACGATTTTACAAGGAATACAGCTAGATAAATTTGGTTATACTGCTATAATCAGTTTGTTCTGAATGTAGTAGGGTTGTAAAGTGAGGTCAGTTTTTTTGAACAATGGTCATTTAATTCTCTGTTATCAGAGATTGAATAGCCTTTTTAGATACTATAACGCGAGATTTAAGGGGTGAATCAGTTGGCAGGACAACTAATTCAGTATGGACGTCACCGCCAGCGTAGAAGCTACGCGAGAATCAATGAGGTATTGGAACTTCCTAACTTGATTGAGATTCAAACAGCTTCCTACCAATGGTTTCTTGATGTAGGTTTACGTGAGATGTTCCAGGACATTTCACCGATCCAAGATTTCACAGGGAATTTGGTTTTGGAATTTATCGATTACAGCCTGGGAGAACCTAAGTATCCAGTAGAAGAGTCTAAGGAACGTGATGTAACGTTTGCGGCTCCACTACGGGTGAAGGTTCGTTTGATTAACAAAGAAACAGGTGAAGTCAAAGAGCAGGAAGTATTCATGGGTGACTTCCCTCTTATGACAGATACAGGTACGTTTGTCATTAATGGAGCAGAGCGAGTCATTGTTTCGCAACTGGTTCGTTCCCCAAGCGTATATTACAGTCAAAAAACCGACAAAAACGGAAAAAAAGGGTTTACTGCCACTGTCATTCCTAACCGTGGAGCGTGGCTTGAGCTTGAAACGGACGCGAAGGATATTGTTTACGTTCGGATAGACCGCACAAGAAAAATACCAGTGACGGTTCTTTTGCGTGCACTTGGTTTTGGTTCTGATCAAGAAATGATCGATTTACTCGGAGAAAACGAGTATCTTCGTAACTCTCTTGAAAAAGATAACACAGATAGTACTGAAAAAGCATTGCTTGAAATCTATGAGCGCCTACGCCCAGGTGAGCCGCCGACGGTAGAAAATGCGAAGAGTCTACTTGATTCTCGTTTCTTTGATCCGAAGCGCTATGACCTAGCGAATGTTGGACGCTACAAGATGAACAAGAAGCTTCATATAAAAAATCGTCTCTTTAACCAACGCCTTGCTGAGACGCTAGTAGACCCTGAAACAGGTGAAATTCTAGCAGAAGAAGGTACGGTTCTTGACCGTCGTACGCTTGACCGCATTATTCCTTACATCGAGAACAACGTTGGATTCAAGAAAGTCTATGTAGCTGGCGGAGTGATTGAAGATGAGGAAATTACAATTCAATCTGTGAAAATTTATGCACCAAGCGATCGTGAAGGAGAGCAAGTCATTGATGTAATCGGAAACGGTATGGTTGAGCGCGATGTAAAACATATCGCACCATCAGATATCATTTCTGCAATCAGCTACTTCTTTAACTTATTACACGGTGTTGGCGATACAGATGATATCGATCACCTTGGTAACCGTCGCTTACGTTCAGTAGGGGAGTTACTACAAAACCAATTCCGTATTGGTTTGTCCCGTATGGAGCGTGTGGTACGTGAGAGAATGTCAATCCAAGATCCGAATATGATTACGCCTCAGGCACTAATCAATATTCGTCCAGTGATTGCGTCTATTAAAGAGTTCTTTGGTAGTTCACAGTTATCTCAGTTCATGGACCAAACGAACCCATTAGCTGAGCTTACACATAAACGTCGTCTATCAGCACTAGGACCAGGTGGTTTAACGAGGGAGCGAGCTGGATTTGAAGTTCGTGACGTTCACTACTCTCACTACGGTCGTATGTGTCCGATTGAAACGCCAGAGGGACCAAACATCGGTCTAATTAACTCATTATCTTCGTATGCGAAGGTTAATGAATTTGGCTTCATGGAAACTCCGTATCGTCGAGTGGATCCTGAAACAGGAAAAGTAACGGCGCAGATCGATTACTTAACTGCGGATGAAGAGGATAACTACGTTGTCGCACAGGCGAATGCGAAGCTTACTGAAGATGGCTCATTTGTAGATGATAATATTATTGCTCGTTTCAAAGGAGAAAATACGGCTGTTCCTCGTGAACAGTTAGATTACATGGATGTATCTCCGAAGCAGGTTGTTTCTGCTGCGACATCTTGTATTCCTTTCTTAGAGAACGATGACTCCAACCGTGCCCTAATGGGAGCGAACATGCAACGTCAGGCAGTGCCTTTACTTGTACCTGAGTCACCAATCGTTGGTACAGGAATGGAGCATGTGTCTGCAAGAGACTCTGGAGCTGCAGTGGTTTCTAAATATCGCGGTGAAGTTGAGCGCGTAACTGCAAAAGAAATCTGGGTTCGTCGTATTGAAGAAGTAGACGGCCAAGATGTAAAAGGCGACCTTGATAAATACCGTCTTCAAAAGTTTATCCGTTCAAACCAAGGAACAAGCTACAACCAACGCCCAATCGTTTCTGAGGGTGATATCGTTGATAAGCGTGAAATCTTAGCCGATGGTCCATCTATGGAAAAAGGTGAGATGGCGCTTGGACGTAACGTAATGGTTGGGTTCATGACTTGGGAAGGTTACAACTATGAGGATGCGATTATCCTAAGTGAACGTCTTGTAAAAGATGATGTGTATACATCTATTCATATTGAAGAATATGAATCAGATGCTCGTGATACAAAGCTTGGACCAGAAGAGATTACGCGTGACATTCCGAACGTAGGGGAAGATGCACTACGTAACCTGGATGAGCGTGGAATCATTCGCACTGGTGCAGAAGTAAAAGACGGAGACATCTTAGTTGGTAAAGTTACACCTAAGGGAGTAACAGAACTGACTGCTGAAGAACGTCTATTACATGCGATCTTCGGTGAGAAGGCACGTGAAGTTCGTGATACTTCATTACGCGCACCTCATGGAGGAGACGGAATTGTTCTTGACGTTAAGATCTTCAATCGTGAAGATGGAGACGAATTACCACCTGGTGTGAATCAGCTTGTACGTGTGTACATTGTACAAAAACGTAAGATTCATGAAGGGGATAAAATGGCCGGTCGTCACGGTAACAAAGGGGTTATCTCGCGTATCCTTCCTGAGGAAGATATGCCTTACCTTCCTGATGGCACGCCAATCGACATCATGTTAAACCCACTAGGGGTACCATCTCGAATGAACATCGGACAAGTGCTTGAGCTGCATCTTGGTATGGCTGCTCGTAAGCTTGGTATTCACGTTGCCTCTCCTGTATTCGATGGAGCGCGTGAGGAAGATGTATGGGGTACTCTTGAAGAAGCGGGAATGGCTCGTGATGGTAAGACTGTCCTTTATGACGGCCGTACTGGGGAACCATTTGATAACCGTATCTCTGTAGGGATTATGTACATGATCAAACTTGCTCACATGGTTGATGATAAGCTACATGCTCGTTCAACTGGACCTTACTCACTTGTTACACAGCAACCACTAGGTGGTAAAGCACAATTTGGTGGACAGCGTTTTGGTGAGATGGAGGTTTGGGCACTTGAGGCATATGGTGCTGCTTATACACTTCAGGAAATCCTGACTGTGAAATCAGATGACGTAGTTGGTCGTGTGAAAACATACGAAGCGATTGTAAAAGGTGAGAACGTACCTGAACCAGGTGTTCCTGAATCCTTTAAAGTTCTTATCAAAGAGCTTCAGTCACTTGGTATGGATGTAAAAATGCTCTCAAGTAACGAAGAAGAAATCGAAATGAGAGAGCTTGATGATGAAGAAGAACAAGGGAACGATAAGTTGAATTTGAACTTCGAGCCAAGCGCTAAGGCGTAACGAATATAAGAAGCAACCGGGGGACGGGTAACCACTCTCCCTGTTGCTTTCATTTTCTGCATTGTCAGGATTAATAGATAGACATTCGTACAGATACGGAAATCAAAAGGGAGGTTGACCCCTTGCTAGATGTAAATAACTTCGAGTATATGAAAATAGGCCTTGCATCACCAAACAAGATCCGTTCTTGGTCTAGAGGTGAAGTGAAGAAGCCGGAAACCATTAACTACCGTACATTAAAACCAGAGAAAGATGGTTTGTTCTGTGAGCGTATTTTTGGTCCAACAAAAGACTGGGAATGTCATTGTGGGAAGTATAAGCGTGTTCGCTATAAAGGCGTTGTCTGTGACCGTTGTGGCGTTGAAGTAACACGTGCTAAGGTACGTCGTGAGCGTATGGGTCACATTGAGCTTGCTGCACCTGTTTCACACATTTGGTACTTTAAAGGAATTCCGAGTCGTATGGGACTTGTTCTTGATATGTCTCCACGTTCGTTAGAAGAAGTCATTTACTTCGCATCTTATGTGGTTACAGATCCAGGTGATACGCCTCTTGAAAAGAAACAGCTTCTTTCTGAGAAAGAATATAGAGCGTATTACGATAAATACGGTCGTGGTTTCACTGCACAAATGGGAGCAGAAGCGATTCGTAAGCTACTAGCTGATATTGACCTTCAAAAAGAAGTAGACCTTCTTAAAGAAGAGCTATTAACAGCACAAGGTCAGCGTCGTACACGTGCGATCAAGCGTTTAGAGGTTCTTGAAGCGTTCCGTCACTCAGGTAACGAGCCTTCTTGGATGGTTCTTGACGTGCTACCGGTTATTCCACCAGAGCTTCGTCCAATGGTACAGCTAGATGGTGGCCGTTTTGCTACATCTGACTTAAATGACTTATACCGTCGTGTAATTAACCGTAATAACCGCTTGAAGCGTCTACTTGACCTTGGAGCACCAAACATCATCGTTCAAAACGAAAAACGTATGCTTCAGGAAGCTGTTGATGCGTTGATCGATAACGGCCGTCGCGGAAGACCTGTTACGGGTCCTGGTAACCGTCCGTTAAAATCACTTTCTCACATGCTTAAAGGGAAGCAAGGTCGTTTCCGTCAGAACTTACTAGGTAAACGTGTTGACTACTCTGGTCGTTCGGTTATCGTAGTAGGACCTCACTTGAAAATGTATCAGTGTGGACTTCCTAAGGAAATGGCACTTGAGCTATTTAAGCCGTTTGTTATGAAAGAGCTTGTTAGTAAAGGTCTTGCACATAACATTAAGAGTGCAAAACGTAAGGTAGAACGTGTTCAGCCGGAAGTATGGGATGTGCTTGAAGAAGTAATTCGTGAGCATCCAGTCCTACTTAACCGTGCACCAACACTTCACCGCCTTGGAATTCAAGCGTTTGAACCGATTCTAGTAGAAGGTCGTGCAATTAAGCTTCACCCACTTGTATGTACAGCATATAACGCTGACTTTGATGGTGACCAAATGGCTGTTCACGTTCCTTTATCTGCAGAAGCACAAGCAGAAGCACGTCTACTTATGCTTGCGGCTCAAAACATCTTGAACCCGAAAGATGGTAAGCCAGTTGTTACGCCGTCACAGGATATGGTACTAGGTAACTACTATCTAACTCTTGAGCGCGCGGACGCAAAAGGTCAAGGCTCTACATTTAAAGATACGAACGAAGCCATCACTGCTTATCAGAATGGATACGTTCATCTTCATACACGTGTAGCTGTGCCAGTTTCTTCTCTAGGGAAGTCAAACTTCACAGAAGAGCAACAAAGCATGCTGATGTTAACTACAGTAGGTAAGCTAATCTTTAACGAAATTCTTCCGGAGTCATTCCCGTATATGAATGAGCCGACAGATTACAACCTAGCCGTAGCAACACCAGCTAAATATATCGTACCAAGCACAACTGATGTGAAAAAAGAACTTGCTGAGCGTGAAGTTATTCTTCCGTTTAAGAAAGGGTTCCTTGGAAACATCATTGCTGAGGTATTCAAGAAATTCAAGATTACAGAAACGTCTAAAATGCTTGACCGCATGAAGGATCTTGGATTTAAGTATTCTACTAAAGCGGGTATCACAGTAGGGGTAGCGGATATCGTTGTACTTGCTGAGAAGAAAGTCATCCTAGCTGAGGCAGAAGAAAAGGTTGAACGCATTCTTAAGCAATTCCGTCGTGGTTTAATCACAGAGGAAGAGCGTTATGATCGTGTTATCTCCATCTGGAGTGAAGCGAAGGATGTAATCCAGAACAAACTAATGGGTACACTTGATCGAAGCAACCCAATCTTCATGATGAGTGACTCAGGAGCGCGTGGTAACGCCTCTAACTTTACGCAGCTTGCGGGTATGCGTGGACTAATGGCGAATCCATCTGGACGTATCATTGAGCTTCCAATCAAATCAAGTTTCCGTGAAGGTCTTACGGTACTTGAGTACTTCATCTCTACACACGGAGCGCGTAAAGGTCTTGCGGATACAGCCCTTAAAACAGCTGACTCAGGTTACCTTACTCGTCGTCTAGTTGACGTAGCGCAGGATGTTATTGTTCGTGAAGATGATTGTGGTACAGATCGCGGTCTAGAAGTTGCGGCAATTAAAGAAGGAAACGAAGTCATTGAAGGTCTATATGATCGTCTAGTTGGTCGTGTGGCATTCAAAACGGTTCGTCATCCAGAATCAAATGAAGTTCTTATCGGTAAAAACGAGCTAATCGGTGAAGATACAGCGAAAGCTATCTTAGATGCTGGTGTTGAAGCTGTAACGATCCGTTCCGTATTTACGTGTAACACGCGCCATGGTGTGTGTAAGAAGTGTTACGGCCGTAACCTGGCAACAGGAAGCGACGTTGAAGTGGGAGAAGCAGTTGGTATCATCGCTGCCCAATCAATCGGTGAGCCAGGAACACAGCTTACAATGCGTACATTCCACACAGGTGGGGTAGCAGGAGACGATATTACCCAAGGTCTTCCACGTATCCAGGAGCTATTTGAAGCACGTAATCCGAAAGGTCAAGCGGTTATCTCTGAAGTAGATGGTGAAATCATCGACTTTAAAGATGGAGATAAGCGTGAGATTACAGTGAAGAGTGAGCTTGAAACAAAAGCATATGCAATCCCTTATGGAGCTCGTATCAGAGTATCTGTAGGAGATCATGTAGTAGCTGGTGAAAGCATCACTGAAGGTTCTGTAGATCCTAAGGAGCTTCTGAAGGTCAAAGGTATGAACGGAGTACAGGAGTATCTTCTTAAAGAAGTTCAGAAGGTATACCGTATGCAAGGGGTAGAAATCGGAGACAAACACGTTGAAGTAATGGTTCGCCAGATGCTTCGTAAGATCCGTGTGACAGACTCTGGTGATACAAAAGTCCTTCCAGGTGCTCTAATTGAAATTCAGAAGTTTAACGATGAGAACAGAAATGTTCTAATTAATGGTGAAAACCCGGCAACTGGCCGTCCGGTTCTACTTGGTATTACCAAAGCTTCACTTGAGACCGATTCATTCTTATCTGCTGCATCATTCCAAGAAACAACTCGTGTTCTTACGGATGCTGCAATCAAAGGTAAGCGAGATGAGCTACTTGGTCTTAAAGAGAATGTTATCATTGGTAAGCTGATTCCAGCAGGAACAGGTATGCAACGTTACCGTAACTTAAGCATTCATTCTGAGCATACGCAGCAGTCTCAGCAAGAGCAGGCAGAAGCAATGCTTGAGGAAATGATTTCACAAGACTAAAAAAATGCTATAGGTGGTTGACACGCATATACACGGGTGTTAAGATATCAAAGTGTGCCTGAAGACCTGTTGCTTTGGAGGATATCGTATGTCTTATGAAAAAGTAGAACAGGGTTCAAACCCATTTGTTGGTATAAAACAGACACTTAAAGCGCTAGACAATGATCTTGTTAGTGAACTGGTGATTGCCAGTGATGCTGACACTCGCATTGTCACTCAGGCTGAGCAACTTGCTCAGACAAAGCGCATTCCGATTGTATATGTCGATTCAATGAAGAAGCTTGGAAAAGCTTGTGGAATTGATGTCGGCGCAGCCACTGTAGCGTTAAGGAAGTAATATAATGTTTTTGCCGATCGGTGACTTCCGTTTGGCAAAAACATTACTTTTGCCTAAACATGAACCACCAGGATCAGTGGTCTTATTTTAGAGGGAAGGGGGATCATCATGCCTACTATTAATCAGTTAATCCGTAAAGGCCGTGAAGCAAAAGGGAAGAAGTCAGATTCTCCAGCGCTTAACAAAGGATTCAACAGCTTCAAAAAGTCCCAAACAGACGTATCTTCACCACAAAAACGTGGTGTTTGCACACGTGTGGGTACTATGACTCCGAAGAAGCCGAACTCGGCGCTTCGTAAGTATGCGCGTGTTCGTTTAACGAATGGAATTGAAGTTACAGCTTACATTCCTGGTATCGGACACAACCTACAAGAGCACAGTGTAGTACTTATTCGTGGCGGACGTGTGAAAGACTTACCAGGGGTACGTTATCACATCGTTCGTGGCGCACTTGATACAGCTGGTGTACAAAACCGTATGCAAGGACGCTCGAAGTATGGTACGAAAAAGCCTAAAGAAAAGAAATAATATCTTAACTTATTGATTATTTGAAAGGAGGGGAGACTATGCCTCGTAAAGGTCCAGTCCCACGTCGTGACGTATTGCCAGATCCGATCTACAATTCTAAACTTGTTACTCGTCTAATCAACCGTATTATGATTGACGGAAAGAGAGGAATTGCTCAAACCATTCTTTATAATGCGTTTGAAACAGTGAAGGAGCGCAGCGGTAACGATCCTATGGAAGTTTTCGACCAAGCTCTTAAGAACATCATGCCAGTTCTTGAAGTTAAAGCCCGCCGTGTTGGTGGTACAAACTATCAAGTGCCGATTGAAGTAAAACCAGAGCGTCGTACAACTTTAGGATTACGCTGGTTGGTAAACTATGCACGTCTACGCGGAGAGAAAACCATGGAAGAGCGTCTTGCGAATGAAATTCTTGATGCTGCTAACAACACTGGTGCTTCTGTTAAGAAACGCGAAGACACGCACAAGATGGCTGAAGCAAACAAAGCGTTTGCTCACTATCGCTGGTAAGATTAAAACTACTAATAAGGTGTTTCAAAAAGCAGGATTAAAGAGCGTAGCGATTTAACCTGACTTTTTGTACATCATCTAACCGTTGAGGAAGGAGAAATACACTATGGCAAGAGAGTTCTCCTTAAAAGATACGCGTAATATCGGAATCATGGCTCATATTGATGCCGGTAAAACAACTGCAACTGAGCGTATCCTGTTTTACACAGGGCGTGTTCATAAAATCGGTGAGACTCACGAAGGTGCTTCTCAAATGGACTGGATGGCGCAAGAGCAAGAGCGTGGTATTACAATCACGTCTGCTGCGACAACAGCTCAATGGAAAGGCCATCGTATTAACATCATCGATACACCAGGACACGTAGACTTCACAGTTGAGGTTGAACGTTCACTTCGCGTATTGGATGGGGCTGTAGCGGTACTAGATGCACAATCAGGTGTTGAACCGCAAACAGAAACTGTATGGCGTCAAGCAACTACTTATGGTGTTCCTCGTGTAGTATTCGTCAATAAGATGGATAAAACCGGTGCAGATTTCATGTACTCTGTTGGAACGCTTCGTGATCGTTTGCAAGCAAACGCTCACCCAATTCAATTACCAATCGGTGCAGAAGATGATTTCACTGGAATCATTGACCTAATCGAAATGGAAGCTCACATCTACAAAGATGACCTTGGTAAGGAGTGGGAAACAACTGAAATTCCTGCTGAGTATAAAGAACAAGCAGAGAAACTTCATGAGTCATTAATCGAAGCAGTAGCTGAGCTTGATGAAGAATTAACTATGAAGTATCTTGAAGGTGAAGAGATTACTAAGGACGAGCTTAAAGCTGCAATCCGTAAAGGAACTTGTAACGTTGAATTCTATCCTGTAATCTGTGGTTCGGCATTTAAGAACAAAGGTGTTCAGCTTATGCTTGATGCTGTTCTTGCTTACCTACCATCACCACTTGATGTTCGCGCGATCACTGGTCACATTCCTGATTCTGAAGAAGAAGTTACTCGTGAGCCAGGCGATGATCAACCGTTCTCTGCACTTGCTTTCAAAGTAATGACGGATCCTTATGTTGGTAAACTAACATTCTTCCGTGTTTACTCTGGTACGCTTGATTCTGGTTCTTATGTTAAGAACTCTACAAAAGACAAGCGTGAGCGTGTAGGACGTATCCTACAAATGCACGCAAACTCACGTGAGGAAATCTCTACGGTTTACTCTGGTGATATTGCTGCTGCTGTAGGTCTTAAAGATACGACTACTGGTGATACACTATGTGATGAGAAGAACCTTGTTATTTTAGAATCAATGGACTTCCCAGAACCAGTTATTCACCTTTCTGTTGAGCCTAAGTCTAAAGCTGACCAAGATAAGATGGGTATGGCATTAGCTAAGCTTGCAGAAGAAGATCCAACATTCAAAACGCACACTGACGAAGAAACGGGTCAAACAATCATCGGTGGTATGGGTGAGCTTCACCTTGATATCATTGTTGACCGTATGAAACGTGAATTCAAAGTAGAAGCGAATGTTGGTGCACCTCAAGTTTCATATCGTGAAACGATTCGCCAATCTGCTCAGGTTGAAGGTAAGTTCGTTCGTCAATCTGGTGGACGTGGACAGTTCGGTCACGTATGGGTTGAGTTCTCTCCTAACGAAGAGGGCGCAGGCTTTGAATTTGAGAATGGAATTGTTGGTGGGGTTGTTCCTCGTGAATACGTACCAGCGGTTCAAGCAGGTATTGAAGAAGCACTTGATAACGGTATGATTGCTGGCTTCCCTGTAATCGACATTAAAGCTCGTCTTTTTGATGGTTCTTACCATGATGTCGATTCCAACGAAATGGCCTTTAAGATTGCTGCATCAATGGCTCTGAAAAATGCCAAAACCAAGTGTAACCCGGTTCTTCTTGAGCCACTTATGAAGGTAGAGATTGTTGTACCTGAAGAGTACATGGGTGACATTATGGGTGATGTTACAGCTCGTCGTGGACGTGTTGAAGGAATGGAAGCACGCGGTAACGCACAAACCGTTAAAGCGTTTGTACCTCTTGCAGAAATGTTCGGGTATGCAACATCTCTTCGTTCACGCACACAAGGACGCGGTACGTACTCTATGTTCTTTGATCATTATGAAGAAGTACCGAAGAGTGTCGCAGCTGAAATTATCAAGAAACAAACTGGAGAGTAATCGTTCGCGATTGTTTCCGAAAGATTTTTGTTGTAAGCTAAGGATGATGTACAACCCTTACCGGGCGAACCATCTTTCTTGTTAAAAAATAAATGAATTGTTCAATTAAAGGGAGGAAATGAATCATGGGTAAAGAAAAATTCGATCGTTCCAAAACACATGCCAATATTGGTACTATTGGACACGTTGACCATGGTAAAACGACATTAACTGCTGCAATTACAACTGTACTTGCTAAGCGTTCTGGTAAAGGTCAAGCAATGGCGTATGACGCTATTGATGGAGCTCCAGAAGAGCGCGAGCGTGGAATCACAATTTCTACAGCTCACGTTGAATACGAAACTGACAGCCGTCACTACGCACACGTAGATTGCCCAGGACACGCTGACTATGTTAAAAACATGATCACTGGTGCTGCACAAATGGACGGAGGAATCCTAGTAGTATCTGCTGCTGACGGTCCAATGCCACAAACTCGTGAGCACATCCTTCTTTCTCGTAACGTAGGTGTACCTGCACTTGTTGTATTCTTAAACAAATGTGACATGGTAGACGACGAAGAGCTTCTTGAGCTTGTAGAAATGGAAGTACGTGATCTTCTTTCTGAGTATGACTTCCCTGGTGATGACGTTCCAGTTATCCAAGGTTCTGCACTTAAAGCCCTTCAAGGTGACGCAGACTACGAAGAAAAAATCATCGAGCTTATGAACGCAGTAGATGAGTACATTCCTACTCCTCCACGTGACACTGATAAGCCATTCATGATGCCTGTTGAGGACGTATTCTCTATCACTGGTCGTGGTACTGTTGCTACTGGTCGTGTAGAGCGTGGTCAACTTAACGTTGGTGACGAAGTAGAAATCATCGGTATTGCTGAAGAAGCTAAGAAAACAACTGTAACTGGTGTTGAGATGTTCCGTAAGCTTCTTGACTATGCTGAAGCTGGTGACAACATTGGAGCACTACTACGTGGTGTATCTCGTGATGATATCCAACGTGGTCAAGTACTTGCTAAGCCAGGTACAATCACTCCACACACAAACTTCACTTCTGAAGTTTATGTACTTTCTAAAGATGAGGGTGGACGTCACACTCCATTCTTCACAAACTACCGTCCTCAGTTCTACTTCCGTACAACTGACGTAACGGGTGTTGTACACCTTCCAGAAGGTGTTGAAATGGTAATGCCTGGTGATAACACAGAAATGACTGTTGAGCTTATCTCTCCAATCGCGATCGAAGAAGGAACTCGTTTCTCAATTCGTGAAGGTGGACGTACAGTTGGATCTGGTGTTGTAGCTTCTATCCAGAAGTAATTTCACTAAAGAATAAAAGCATCCCTCTAAGGGGTGCTTTTTCTTTTCTCTAAAATACGTTTGGAAAGAATCTAGTTCGACCATCATTACAGTAGAAGAAACGCGAATTTACATCTAAACGAATCTCTACTATAATACGTAGGATCTGATAAAACGAGGTTATATAAGAACGATAGGTTTGCACGATATGATTTTCTAATCCAAATTAAATACGAACGCACTTACAAAGCGGACGGGAAGGGGAGGCCGACTCCTAAGGGAGCAAAGGGCAGGGATGAAATAGAACTGGCAAAGCCAGGACTAGTTCATCGCCCTCCCTAGGAAAGCGTGCCCCCCTTCCCGGTAGCGATTGCCTGAACCGCATACTCCTATCACTCATTCTTTATCCTTTATCATGCAGATTCAGAAAAACCCTGCTCTATCAACAAAATTCTTTTTAAAAAGCCTTGCAATTACAGGTCTTAGTCTTTATAATAGTAGAAGTGTGCCCAAACTATATTTATCTTGTTCGGATGAAGAAGAGAAGAAAGTGTAAGTGCATTGACATCGATGATGCGGAAGGTTGCTGATACACCCGGCCCCATTGCCATGGCAGAGTGTATGAAATTTTCGCGGAGTATGTCTGTTTATAAAAATGGACGAAAAAGGAGGGGCTATAATGGCAAAGCAAAAGATTCGTATTCGTTTAAAAGCTTATGATCACCGTGTTTTGGACCAATCAGCAGAGAAAATCGTAGAAACGGCTAAACGTTCGGGTGCAAGTGTATCAGGACCGATTCCGCTTCCAACTGAGAGATCAGTGTACACGGTTCTTCGTGCTGTGCATAAGTACAAAGATTCTCGTGAGCAATTCGAGATGCGTACACATAAGCGTTTAATTGATATCGTTGATCCAACACCACAAACTGTGGATGCGTTAATGCGTTTAGACTTACCGTCAGGCGTAGACATCGAAATCAAACTATAATAGTTAACTTGCTTTCAAGCGGCTTGGCCGCTCTCGATAAAATGGCAAACCAATAAAATGATTTATTAATATAGGAGGTGTAACGGATGACCAAAGGAATCTTAGGTAGAAAAATCGGTATGACTCAGGTATTTGCTGAGAATGGCGAAGTCATCCCAGTAACAGTAATTGAAGCTGAACCAAACGTGGTTCTGCAAAAGAAAACAGTTGAATCTGATGGTTACGAAGCAATTCAACTTGGATTTGCTGACCAAAAGAAAAACAACACTACAAAACCGTCTGAAGCGCATGCAGCAAAAGCTCAAACGACTCCTAAGCGCTACATCAAGGAAATCCGTAACGTTACTCTAGATGACTATGAAGTCGGACAAGAGCTTAGCGTAACAACTTTTGCAGAAGGCGATGTAGTAGACGTAACTGGAACATCTAAAGGGAAAGGTTTCCAAGGTGCAATTAAGCGCCATAACCAATCTCGCGGACCGATGTCCCATGGTTCACGTTACCACCGTCGTCCTGGTTCAATGGGTCCTGTTGCTCCAAACCGTGTATTCAAAGGAAAACTTCTTCCTGGACGTATGGGTGGAGAAACAATTACGATTCAGAACTTGGAAATCGTAAAAGTAGACGCTGAACGTAATCTTTTACTAGTAAAAGGAAATGTTCCTGGAGCAAGAAAAGGTTATGTAGCAATTCAGTCCGGAGTTAAAGCTAACTAATCGATTTATAGAAGAAAGGAGGCCACATCATGCCGAAAGTTACAGTATTTAATCAAACTGGTTCAGAAGTTGGCGATATCGAGCTTGCTGATTCCGTTTTTGGAATTGAACCAAATGAGAGTGTGTTACACGACGCAGTAGTTATGCAACAAGCATCTCTACGTCAAGGAACTCACAAAACAAAAGGACGTTCCGAAGTTCGCGGAGGCGGTCGTAAACCATGGCGTCAAAAGGGTACAGGACGTGCTCGTCAAGGTTCTATCCGTTCACCACAATGGGTTGGCGGTGGAGTTGTTTTCGGACCTACACCACGCAGCTACAGCTTCAAACTTCCTAAGAAGGTTCGTCGCTTAGCGATCAAATCTGCTTTATCAAGCAAAGTTCAAGCTTCTGATGTTGTTGTACTTGAAGATCTTAAATTTGACGCAATCAAAACAAAAGACATGGCAGCTGTCCTGTCTGGACTTTCAATTGCGAAAAAAGCTCTTGTTGTTGTTTCTGACTACAACGAGAACGTAGAACTTTCAAGCCGCAATCTTCAAAATGTAACAGTCTTAACTGCTGACGCTGTTAACGTACTTGATGTGCTTAAGCACGACAAGCTAGTTCTAACAAAAGCGGCTGTTGAAAAGGTAGAGGAGGTGCTTGCATAATGTCAAACGCTCGTGATATCTTAAAGCGCCCTATCATTACTGAACGTTCAACTGATTTGATGGAAGAAAAGAAATACACTTTTGAAGTTGATGTTCGTGCGAACAAAACTCAAATCAAATCAGCTGTAGAGGAAATCTTCGAAGTTAAGGTTTCTAACGTAAATACAATTAACTCCAAAGGGAAGTCAAAACGTTTCGGACGTTACACTGGCTACACGGCTCGCCGTAAAAAAGCTATTGTTACATTAACGCCTGAAAGTAAAGAACTAGACTTCTTTGAAGGGTAACATTAACAAAGAAGGAGGGAATTAAAGATGGCTATTAAAAAGTATAAACCAACCAGTGCCGGTCGTCGTGGAATGTCAGTTTCTGATTTCGCTGAACTAACGACGGATAAGCCGGAAAAGTCGTTACTAGCTCCTTTACACAAAAAAGGCGGCCGTAACAACCAAGGTAAATTGACTGTACGTCATCAAGGTGGCGGACACAAACGTCAATACCGTATCATCGATTTCAAACGTAACAAAGATGGAATTCCAGGACGCGTTGCTACGATCGAATATGATCCAAACCGTTCTGCTAACATTGCGCTTCTTCACTATGCAGATGGTGAAAAACGCTACATCTTAGCTCCAAAAGGCCTTAAGGTCGGAACTGTTGTTGAATCAGGTGCTGAAGCGGATATCAAAGTAGGTAACACACTACCTCTTAGCAATATTCCAGTAGGTACTATCATTCACAACATCGAGCTTCGTCCTGGTAAAGGTGGTCAGCTTGTTCGTTCTGCTGGTGCAGAAGCTCAACTTCTTGGTAAAGAGGGTCAATATGTACTTGTTCGTCTGAACTCAGGTGAAACTCGTTACATCCTATCTACTTGCCGTGCTACGATCGGTCAAGTTGGTAACCTTGAGCATGAACTTGTGAACATCGGTAAAGCCGGTCGTTCTAGATGGTTAGGTAAACGTCCTACGGTTCGTGGATCTGTAATGAACCCGAACGATCACCCACACGGTGGTGGTGAAGGTAGATCTCCAATCGGACGTAAATCTCCAATGTCTCCATGGGGTAAACCAACTCTTGGATACAAAACTCGTAAGAAGAACAACCCATCTGACAAGTACATTGTACGTCGTCGCAAAAAATAACGCGATATGGCTTCGGTTCTCAAACCAGGGAGCCGGTTGCCAATCACGGAAGGAGGAAATCTCATGAGCCGTAGTTTAAAAAAGGGACCTTTTGTTGATGATCACTTGATGAAAAAAGTTGAAGCTCTTAATGAGACTAACGATAAGAAAGTAATCAAGACATGGTCTCGCCGTTCAACGATCTTTCCTGATTTCGTCGGTCACACATTTGCAATTTATGATGGTCGTAAGCACGTACCGGTATACGTATCCGAGGATATGGTAGGACACAAGCTTGGCGAATTCGCACCAAGCCGTACTTACAAAGGTCACGCTGCTGACGATAGAAAAACTAGACGTTAAGGATTGAAGAGAGGAGGTTTAAGACCATGCAAGCTAAAGCTGTAGCAAAACAAATTCGTATTGCTCCTCGTAAAGTGCGTTTGGTTATAGACTTGATTCGTGGCAAAGATGTTGGAGAAGCAGTGGCTATTTTACGTCATACTCCAAAAGCTGCCTCGCCGGTAGTAGAAAAGCTATTGAATTCAGCTATTGCTAATGCAGAACACAATTACGAGATGGAGCCTAATAATCTTGTTATTAGTGAAGCCTTTGTTGATGAAGGTGTAACTCTTAAACGTTTCCGCCCACGTGCGATGGGACGTGCAAGCAAAATTAACAAACGTAGTAGCCATATTACGATTGTTGTAACTGAGAAGAAGGAGGGATAACGCATGGGTCAAAAAATTAATCCGATAGGTCTTCGGGTTGGTGTTATTCGTGACTGGGAGTCTAAATGGTACGCAGATAAAGACTATGCAAACCTACTTCACGAAGATATTAAAATCCGTGACTATATCGAAACTCGTTTAAAAGAAGCATCCGTTTCTAAAGTAGAAATCGAGCGTGCTGCTAATCGTGTGAACATCACAATCTCTACTGCAAAGCCAGGAATGGTAATCGGTAAAGGTGGATCAGAGGTTGAAGCTCTTCGTAAAGCGCTAAACGACCTAACTGGTAAAAGAGTTCACATTAACATCTTTGAAATCAAGCAAGCTGATCTTGATGCTAAGCTTGTTGCTGAAAATATTGCTCGTCAACTTGAGAACCGTATCTCTTTCCGTCGTGCAATGAAACAATCAATCCAACGTACTATGCGTTCTGGAGCAAAAGGAATTAAAACGCAAGTATCTGGCCGTCTTGGTGGAGCAGATATCGCGCGTGCTGAGCATTACAACGAAGGAACAGTTCCACTTCATACTCTTCGTGCTGACATCGACTACGGTACAGCTGAAGCAGATACTACTTATGGTAAAATCGGTGTGAAAATCTGGATTTACCGTGGTGAAGTCCTTCCAACGAAAGGAACTAAAAAAGAGGAAGGAGGCAACTAATCATGTTATTACCTAAACGTGTTAAATATCGTCGCGAACATCGCGGAAAAATGCGTGGACGTGCAAAAGGTGGTACTGAAGTTCATTTCGGTGAGTTCGGACTACAAGCTACGGAAGCTTCTTGGGTGACTAACCGTCAAATCGAAGCTGCTCGTATCGCAATGACTCGTTACATGAAACGTGGTGGTAAGGTTTGGATCAAGATCTTCCCTTCTAAACCATACACTGCTAAGCCTTTAGAAGTACGAATGGGTTCTGGTAAAGGGGCACCTGAAGGATGGGTTGCCGTTGTGAAACCGGGTAAGGTTATGTTTGAAATTTCTGGAGTATCTGAAGAAGTTGCTCGTGAAGCTCTTCGTCTTGCCTCTCACAAATTACCGCTCAAAACTAAGTTTGTAAAACGTGAAGAACTGGGTGGTGACGCAAATGAAAGCTAATGATATCCGTAATTTAACCACTGCTGAGATTGAAAAACAGACTCAAACATTGAAAGAGGAGTTATTTAACCTTCGCTTTCAACTAGCAACTGGTCAATTAGACAATCCTTCTCGTATCCGTGAGGTACGTAAAGGCATTGCTCGTACAAAGACCGTTTTGCGTGAGCGTGAGCTTGGAATTAATAACGGCTAAAGAGGAGGTTTGCTAAATGGAACGCAACCAGCGTAAAGTATATCAAGGTCGCGTTGTTTCCGACAAAATGGATAAAACCATTACGGTACTTGTAGAAACATACAAGAAAGACCGTTTGTACGGAAAACGTGTTAAGTACTCAAAGAAAATGAAAGCCCATGATGAAGAGAACACTGCGAAAACTGGTGATATCGTTAGAATCATGGAAACTCGTCCGCTTTCAAAGGACAAACGTTTTCGTCTAGTAGAAATCGTGGAAGAAGCGGTTATTATTTAATAAAAGCTCTTGATTTGAAGGGAGGTAAACTCATATGATTCAACAAGAATCCCGTTTAAAGGTTGCAGATAACTCTGGTGCTCGTGAAGTACTATGCATTAAAGTACTAGGTGGATCAGGTCGCAAAACAGCTAACATCGGTGACGTTATTGTTTGCTCGGTAAAACAAGCAACACCAGGTGGCGTTGTCAAAAAAGGTGAAGTTGTTAAAGCTGTAATCGTACGTTCTAAAACAGGTGCTCGTCGTGCTGATGGTTCATACATCAAGTTTGATGAGAACGCAGCTGTAATCGTACGTGATGATAAGAGCCCACGTGGAACTCGTATCTTTGGACCAGTTGCTCGTGAACTTCGTGACAACCAATTCATGAAGATCGTATCTCTTGCTCCAGAAGTTCTATAAGTAACGATTGAATGTAAGACCCAGGGAGGTGCAAATATGTCAAACATGCATGTCAAAAAAGGTGACACTGTAATCGTGATCGCTGGTAAAGACAAAGGTAAGCAAGGAGTTGTTCTTGAAGCTTTTCCTAAGAAGAGCCGTGTGCTTGTTGAAGGTGTAAACCTTGTTAAGAAACACGCGAAGCCATCTCAGGATAATCCACAAGGCGGCATCCTTAACCAAGAAGCATCAATTCACTCATCTAACGTGATGCACGTTGATCCTAAATCAGGAGAGCGCACACGTATCGGATATAAAGAAGAGAACGGTAAAAAAGTACGGGTTGCAAAACGTTCTGGCGAAGCGCTAGACAAGTAATCAACACGTCTGAAAGGAGGACCTTTAAATGAGTCGTTTAAAAGAAAAGTACTCTCAGGAAATCGCTCCATCTCTAGTTGAGAAGTTCAAATACAGCTCAACTATGGCGGTTCCGAAGCTTGATAAAATTGTCATCAACATGGGTGTTGGTGAAGCTGTTTCAAATGCAAAAGCACTTGATAAAGCAGTTGAAGAACTAACTGAGATCGCTGGTCAAAAGCCAGTTATCACAAAAGCTAAGAAATCTATCGCTGGTTTTAAACTACGTGAAGGTATGCCAATCGGCGCTAAAGTTACACTTCGCGGCCAACGCATGTATGATTTCCTTGATAAATTAGTTAGTGTTTCTCTTCCACGTGTACGTGACTTCCGTGGGATCTCAAAGAAAGCATTTGACGGTCGCGGTAACTACACACTTGGAGTTAAAGAACAACTAATTTTCCCTGAAATTAACTACGATAAAGTAGATAAAGTGCGCGGAATGGATATCGTCATCGTAACGACAGCTCAAACAGATGAGGAAGCACGTGAGTTGCTAACTCAAATGGGTATGCCGTTTCAAAAGTAATTAAGTCTTCTTGATTAGGAGGGAACACATTGGCGAAAAAATCAATGATCGCAAAACAAAAGCGTAAGCCAAAATTCAAAGTGCAGGAATATACACGTTGTGAAAGATGTGGACGTCCGCATTCAGTTATTCAGAAATTTAAACTTTGCCGTATTTGCTTTAAAGAACTCGCTTATAAAGGTCAAATTCCTGGCGTTAAAAAAGCAAGCTGGTAATACCTAGAACGGGAAGGAGGTAATTAAACATGGTTATGACAGATCCTATCGCAGATATGCTTACTCGTATTCGTAACGCGAACCTAGTTCGTCATGAGAAGCTTGAGCTGCCTGCTTCAACAATCAAAAAAGAAATTGCCGATATCTTGAAGCGTGAAGGTTTCATTCGCGATTTTGAATATATCGAAGACAGCAAACAAGGTGTGATTCGTATTTTCCTTAAATACGGTTCGACTAACGAGCGTGTAATCACAGGCCTTAAACGTATCAGCAAGCCAGGACTTCGTGTTTATGCTAAAGCTGAGGAACTTCCTCGCGTACTTGGCGGACTTGGAATTGCGCTTGTATCAACATCAAAAGGCATTATGACAGACAAAGATGCTCGTCAACAGCAAGTCGGTGGAGAAGTACTGGCTTACGTTTGGTAAGAGTGTGTTTGAATCGAATGGAGGTGTAATGTATGTCCCGAGTTGGTAGAAAACCAATTGAAGTTCCTGGTGATGTTACAGTTACACTAGAAGGTACTTTTATTAAAGTAAAAGGTCCTAAAGGTGAACTGAGCCGCGATTTGCACCCGGACATGAAAATTAACGTTGAAGAAAAAGAGATCACGGTTGAACGTCCGTCTGATCAAAAAGAGCACCGTGCTCTTCACGGAACTACACGTAGCTTGATCAATAACATGGTTGAAGGTGTTACTAAAGGCTTCGAGCGTGGACTTGAGCTTGTAGGTGTAGGTTACCGTGCTTCTAAATCAGGAAACAAACTTGTTCTTAACGTTGGATACTCTCACCCAGTTGAGATCGTACCAGCTGAAGGTATCGAAGTTGAAGTTCCTTCTAACACAAAAGTAGTTGTAAAAGGGATCGATAAGCAAGCTGTTGGAGCACTCGCTTCTAACATCCGTGCTGTTCGTCTGCCTGAGCCTTACAAAGGTAAAGGAATTCGCTATGAAGGTGAAAATGTTCGCCGTAAAGAAGGAAAAACTGGTAAATAATTAATTAGCTAGCGAAAGGAATGACGTTTAATGATTACGAAGCCGAACAAGAATCAGGCACGTAAGAAAAGACACGCTCACGTTCGTCGCGCCATCACTGGTACGCCTGAACGTCCACGTCTTAACGTTTTCCGTTCTTCTAAGCACATTTACGCTCAACTAATTGACGATGTAAATGGTGTGACAGTGGCTCAAGCTTCTTCTCTAGATAAAGAACTTGGCCTTGAGAACGGTGCGAACAAAGAAGCAGCTGAAAAAGTTGGTTCTCTAGTAGCAAAACGTGCAGTGGAAAAAGGACACGAAACGATCGTCTTTGACCGTGGCGGATATATCTATCACGGACGTGTACAAACACTTGCAGACGCAGCGCGTGAAGCTGGTCTGAAATTCTAAGAAACAGATAAGGAGGGAAAATAAATGCGTCGTATTGACCCTAATACGTTAGAGCTTGAAGAAAAAGTCGTTACTGTTAACCGTGTAGCGAAAGTTGTAAAAGGCGGACGTCGTTTTCGCTTTGCTGCACTTGTTGTAGTTGGCGATAAAAACGGACACGTTGGTTTTGGTATGGGTAAAGCTCAGGAGGTTCCTGAAGCAATCCGTAAAGCTGTTGAGGACGCAAAAAAGAACCTTATCGAGGTTCCAGTTGTAGGTACAACACTTCCTCACCAAATTCTAGGACATTTCGGAGCAGGTAAAGTACTTCTTAAACCAGCTTCTGAAGGTACTGGAGTTATCGCTGGTGGTCCTGTACGTGCGGTACTTGAACTTGCTGGTGTAGGCGATATCCTATCTAAATCATTGGGATCTAACAACCCAATTAACATGGTACGTGCTACAATCCAAGGGCTATCAAACCTAAAACGTGCTGAAGAAGTTGCAAAACTTCGTGGCAAATCCGTAGAAGAACTCTTAGGATAAGGAGGGACATTTAAATGGCTAAGCAATTAGAAATTACCCTCACGCGTAGTTTGATTGGTCGCCCTGAAGATCAGCGCGTTACCGTTAACACGCTAGGCTTACGTAAAATGCACCAAACGGTTGTTCAACGTGATAACGTTGCGATCCGTGGTATGGTTAATAAAGTAAGTCACTTGGTAACTGTTAAAGAAATCGAAGCTTAATTAGCAATTTTTGAAAGAGGAGGTGTCGACATTGAAACTTCATGAGTTGAAGCCTGCAGAAGGTTCTCGTAAAGTTCGTAATCGCGTGGGCCGAGGAATTGGTTCTGGAAATGGTAAAACATCTGGTAAAGGCCATAAAGGTCAAAACGCACGTTCTGGTGGCGGAGTTCGTCCAGGATTTGAGGGTGGACAAAATCCACTTTACCGTCGTTTACCGAAACGCGGATTTACTAACCGTACTCGTAAAGAGTACTCTGTAATCAGTCTTGATGTACTTAATCGTTTTGACGCTGGTACAGAAGTTACACCTGAACTTCTTATCGAGTCTAAAACAGTTAAGAATGTTAAAGACGGAATTAAAGTACTAGGTAATGGTACGCTAGATAAAAAGCTAACTGTGAAAGCAAACAAGTTTTCAGCATCAGCAGTTGAAGCGATTGAGGCAGCTGGCGGAAAAACCGAGGTGGTTTAATGTTCCGGACGATCTCCAACATTTTCCGAGTGGGTGATCTGCGCCGTAAGGTTATTTTCACCCTTCTTATGCTCATCATTTTTCGTATCGGAAGCTTCATTCCAATCCCAGGTTCAAATAGCGAAGTATTAACTTTCTTTGATGAAGCGAATGCCTTTGGCTTTTTGAATACCTTCGGGGGAGGGGCGTTAGGAAACTTCTCGATCTTTGCAATGGGCATTATGCCATATATTACAGCATCCATCGTTGTACAATTGTTACAAATGGACGTGGTACCTAAATTCACTGAGTGGGCAAAACAAGGTGAAGCGGGCCGCCGTAAGCTGGCACAGGTAACTCGTTATGGAACGATCGTTATAGGTTTTGTTCAAGCACTAGGGATGTCAATCGGATTCAACTCACTTGCTCCTGGTCTGATCCAGAACCCGGGCATTATGACTTACGTCTTTATTGCTGTGGTTCTAACAGCAGGTACAGCCTTTCTTATGTGGCTGGGTGAGCAAATCACCGCAAATGGTGTTGGAAATGGAATCTCTATTATTATATTTGCAGGTATTGCAGCAGGGATTCCAAATGGTCTTAACCAGTTATATACATCTCAGATCGAGGGTGCGGGCGATGGGTTATTCCTAAGCATTATCACACTTCTTGTTCTGGCAATCGCTGTTCTTTTGATTATCGTAGGAGTTATTTATATTCAACAGGCTCTCCGTAAGGTTCCTGTTCAATATGCAAAACGTCAAGTGAATAATCGTGCAACTACAGGTGGCCAATCGACTCACTTACCATTAAAGGTAAATGCGTCTGGGGTTATTCCAGTTATCTTTGCTTCAGCTCTTTTCTACTTCCCTGGAACCATTGCTGGTTTCTTTGGAGCAGATAATGGCATCGCAAGAACGGTAGTTGATATCTTTACTCCTAGTAACCCGTATGGTGCGATTATTTTCGTTGTGTTAATTATTGCTTTTACGTACTTCTATACATTCATTCAGGTTAATCCGGAAAAGATGGCAGAAAATCTTAAGAAGCAAGGTGGATATATCCCTGGAATTCGTCCTGGAAAAACCACACAAAGTTACTTAACACGCATCTTATATCGTTTGACTTTTGTTGGTTCATTGTTCCTTGCTGCGGTTGCAATTATCCCTGTTATTTTCATTCAAATAATGAATCTGCCTGAAGCAATTCAAATTGGCGGTACAGGTTTACTAATTGTTGTAGGTGTAGCACTAGATACAATGAAACAAATAGAAGGGCAGTTAATCAAACGCTCATATAGAGGCTTCATTAAGTAAACATGCATCGGGGGTTAAACCCCGTTCGCTTGTTGTCGGGAGAACGGATGAGAGGGGACTCGTAATGAATCTAATGTTAATGGGACTGCCGGGTGCCGGTAAAGGGACTCAGGCAGAAAAGATCTCTAAGAAGTATGAGATTCCTCATATTTCGACGGGAGATATGTTCCGAGCTGCGATTAAAGATCAGACTGAACTGGGGATGGAAGCTAAGTCCTATATGGATGCAGGTAACCTAGTACCAGATGAGGTCACAATCGGTATAGTACGCGAGCGATTATCTCAGGATGATTGCAAAAAAGGGTTTCTACTAGACGGTTTCCCAAGAACAGTCGCTCAAGCAGAGGCACTTGAAAACATTCTTGCTGAACAAGGACGTACGTTAGATTACGTACTATATGTTCACGTTCCTGAGCAATTGCTTATGGATCGTTTAACAGGACGTAGAGTGTCTACATCTGGCCGCACCTATCATGTTCTTTTTAACCCACCAAAGGTTGAAGGAAAAGATGATGTGGATGGTAGTGATCTGATCCAACGGGAAGACGACAAACCAGAAACCGTTAAAAAGCGTCTAGAGGTAAATATTGCGCAAACACAGCCGCTTATTGACTTCTATACTGAGAAAGAGTATCTTCAAACGATACAAGGCGATCAAGAGATTGACCATGTATTTGAAGAGATTGATTCCCTGATAAAGGGACTCCATGCATGATTATTCTAAAAACCGAACGGGAATTAGAAATTATGCGCGAAGCTGGTCGAATTGTGGCACTGACTCATCAAGAGCTCAAGCCACATATTAAGCCAGGAGTCACTACAGGTGAACTCGATCAAATTGCTGAGAGATTCATTCGCTCTCACGGAGCAACTCCTTCATTTTTGGACTATAACGGATTTAAAGGCAGTGTATGTGCTTCAGTAAATGAGGAACTGGTACATGGTATTCCCGGTGAGCGGGTCTTAAAAGATGGCGATATAATCAGTCTGGATATTGGTGCCTACTATAATGGATATCATGGTGACTCAGCATGGACATATGCCGTTGGCTCTGTTAGTGCTGAAGACAGCAAGCTTTGTGAGGTTACAGAGGCTGCACTGTATAAAGGCTTAGAGCAAGCGAAGCCTGGTGCTAGAATCTCAGATATCTCGCATGCTATTCAGAATTATGCCGAACCTCTTGGATTTCAGATTGTAAGAGAGTATGTCGGACACGGAGTCGGGCAAAACTTACATGAAGATCCACAAATTCCAAACTACGGACCGCCTGGAAAGGGCACTCGCCTTAAGAAGGGTATGGTACTAGCAATTGAACCGATGATCAACGCGGGTTCGAGATATGTTCGAACACTTGAAGATAATTGGACGGTTGTTACGGTAGATGGCAAAAAGTGCGCTCATTACGAGCACACGATTGCAATAACAGAAACAGGCTATGAAATTTTGACAAAAGCTTGATTTTATCAGTGAATAGTCGATTTTAATAGGCTTTAATGTTATTATAGGAATGTTAGGGGTTTTTTGTTTCAAGGAGCAAAACCTCTTTTGATGAAACGTGCAATTTGAGGAATTACGTGCTAGTTGATATAGAACGATTTACTGAAGGGAGGAACCTTAGTACATGGCTAAAGAGGATGTTATTGAAGTAGAAGGAACGGTTATTGAACCACTTCCTAATGCAATGTTTCGTGTAGAACTTGAGAATGGTCACAAAATCCTCGCTCACGTATCAGGTAAGATTCGGATGCACTTCATTCGTATTCTTCCAGGAGATAAGGTCACGATCGAGCTGTCTCCATATGATCTGACACGTGGACGAATCACTTATAGGTATAAATAACATCAAACAAGCACTGGCGTAACGGATGTTACAGCTGTGCGCTTCCTTACAGGAGGGGGTTATCTGTTATGAAGGTCAGTCCATCGGTTAAACCAATTTGCGAAAAATGCAAAGTCATTAAACGCAAAGGTGTCGTAATGGTTATTTGCGAAAATCCGAAACACAAGCAAAAACAAGGTTAATTTATAAGGAGGTGCAGAACGTATGGCACGTGTTGCAGGTATTGATATTCCGCGTGATAAGCGAGTAGTAATCTCTCTTACTTACGTTTTCGGAATCGGTAAAGCAAAAGCTTCTCAAGTTCTAGCACAAGCTGGCGTATCAGAAGATACTCGAGTTCGTGATCTAACGGAAGAAGAGCTTGGTAAAATCCGTGAAGCTCTAGAAGCTCATCAAGTTGAAGGGGATCTTCGTCGTGAAGTTTCACTAAACATTAAACGTTTAATTGAAATTGGTTCATATCGAGGCATTCGCCACCGTCGTAGTTTGCCAGTACGTGGGCAAAACTCTAAAAACAACGCTCGTACACGCAAAGGTCCACGTCGGACTGTAGCGAACAAGAAGAAATAAGTAAAGGAGGTCGAGGATAACTATGGCTAAGAAAACGAATACTCGTCCAAAGCGCCGGCAGAAGAAAAATATTGAATCTGGTGTGGCTCATATCCGCTCTACATTCAATAACACAATTGTGACTATCACAGATACGCAAGGTAACGCGATTTCATGGGCTAGTTCAGGAGCTCTTGGATTCAAGGGATCTCGTAAATCTACTCCATTCGCTGCTCAAATGGCTGCAGAAGCTGCTGCTAAAACGGCAATGGAACATGGAATGAAAACAATTGAGGTTTCTGTTAAAGGTCCTGGAGCTGGACGTGAAGCAGCAATTCGTTCTTTACAGGCAATTGGACTTGAAGTTAACATGATCAAAGATGTTACTCCAGTTCCACACAACGGCTGCCGTCCACCAAAACGTCGCAGAGTGTAACAGAATCACTCGTTTGTATAGATTTCCTGTAAGTGTCAATAATGGATGAGACGATCACAATCCGATTGACCTGAAGGTGAAAGTTTGGATTTGCCTATGGGAAACCATTTAGGCAATCCTTGCGGTCTACCGGAGTTCGACGTTTTGAAGGAGGGTTTGTTTAATGATCGAAATTGAAAAGCCAAATATTGAAACGGTTGAAGTTAGTGAAGACGCAAAATACGGTAAGTTTGTAGTAGAGCCCCTTGAAAGAGGATATGGTACAACACTAGGTAACTCTTTGCGCCGCATTCTATTATCTTCTCTACCAGGAGCAGCGGTTACAGCTGTTCAGATTGATGGTGTGTTACACGAATTCTCAACGATTGAAGGCGTTGTGGAAGACGTTACAACAATCATTTTGAACCTGAAGAAGCTCGCTCTTAAGATCTACTCTGAAGAAGAGAAGACATTAGAGATTGATATTCAAGGTGAAGGAGTTGTCACTGCTGGTGACTTAACTCACGATAGTGATGTTGAAGTACTAAACCCTGATCTTCATATTGCTACATTGACAAAAGGTGCAAATCTGCACATGCGTCTATTAGCTAAACGAGGTCGTGGGTACGTATTGGCTGAAGGAAACAAGAATGACGATCAGCCAATTGGTGTTCTTCCAATCGACTCTATTTACACACCTGTTGCACGTGTAAACTATCAAGTTGAAAATACACGTGTAGGTCAAGTAACTAACTATGATAAACTAACCCTTGATGTTTGGACAGATGGAAGCACTCGTCCCGAGGAAGCTGTTTCTCTTGGTGCTAAAATCCTGAATGAACATCTCAATATTTTTGTAGGATTAACAGATCAAGCGCAAAATGCTGAAATCATGGTTGAAAAAGAAGAAGATCAGAAGGAAAAAGTACTTGAGATGACGATCGAAGAACTTGACCTATCTGTTCGTTCTTATAACTGTTTAAAACGTGCTGGCATTAACACGGTTCAAGAGCTGACACACAAAACAGAAGAAGACATGATGAAGGTACGTAACCTTGGTCGTAAATCATTAGAAGAAGTGCAAGAAAAGTTGGGTGAGCTAGGTTTAGGTCTTCGTAACGAAGAATAAGCCAGCCCCGGCCGTTTCTTTTACGGCTTCTATCTTTAATAAGCAACCGATACAATGGCGATTATATGCTGTTGTTAGGTGATTTTTTCATGTTAAGGACTCTGCTCCAACGAGCAGGCTAAGGGAGGGAAATACACATGGCATACGCAAAACTTGGACGTGATAGTGCTGGTCGTAAAGCATTGTTCCGTGATCTTGCTACAGATCTAATTATCAACGAGCGCATCGAAACAACGGAAGCAAAAGCGAAGGAGCTTCGTTCAATCGTTGAGAAAATGATTACTCTTGGTAAGCGTGGAGACTTGCATGCTCGTCGTCAGGCAGCTGCATTTGTTCGTCGTGAGGTAGCTGATAAAGAAACGAATCAGGATGCAATCCAAAAGTTATTCGCTGATATCGCACCACGCTACGAGGAACGTCAAGGTGGATACACTCGTATTCTTAAAATTGGACCGCGTCGTGGAGACGGTGCACCAATGGTATACATCGAGCTTGTATAACCTGTAACGTTTATATGAGGCGACTAAGGGCAGAAGAGACTGTGAGCATTATTGCTCTGACTCTATTGCCCTTTTTTGTATTCAAAAAAGGGAGCTGGGTGGATGGCTGTTCTACTAGATATCCAAGATCTGCACTTTCAATATCCGGGGGCTAGTCAACATGTGCTATCTGGTGTGAATGTCACGATTGAAGAAGGCGAGTTTGTGGCACTTGCTGGTCGAAATGGTTCTGGAAAATCAACTTTGGCACGAATCTTAAATGGACAACTCCAATCATCAGGCGGGTCCATCTTACTTGGTGGAGAAGCTCTCACTCCTACAGATAAACAAGCTCAGCGACGAAGGATCGGGTACGTGTTTCAGAATCCTGATCACCAATTTATTGGGGCAACCGTTTGGGATGATCTCGCATTTGGTTTAGAGAATCACTCGGTCCATCGTGAAAAGATGATTCAGCGTATGAATCATTATGTGCGATTGCTCCGCTTAGAGGACTTACTTCATAAGGCGCCTCATCAACTTTCAGGGGGACAGAAGCAGCGTGTCGGTCTGGCGGGAATCCTCGTCCTCAAACCAGACATCATTATTTTAGATGAAGCGACAAGTATGCTTGACCCTAAAGGACGACATGAAGTCATGGTGGCATTAAAAGAGATCTCGAGCCAAGGCATCACGATTTTAATGATCACTCATGATATGGAAGAAGTCCTGGAAGCGGATCGGTTTATCGTCATGCATCAAGGAAGCATTGTTGCTGACAACGTTCCACATGCGGTGTTTGATGATGAACGATTACTAGAAACAACAGGCCTAAAGCGACCATTTATTGTTGAATTGCAACAAGAGCTTAGTAAGGCTGGAATCACATTCGAGCAAGATTGTCACTCTGAAAAGGAGTTGATTGATCACTTATGCAGATACAATTTTCAGGTGTAGATCATTTGTACATGCCCAAAACCCCTTTTCAGCATCTAGCGTTAAGTCAGGTGAATGTAGAGATTCCTTCAGGTAGTTTTACTGTAATAGTGGGTCCAACTGGTTCAGGTAAATCTACACTCGTGCAGCATGTGAATGGACTGCTTTATCCAACAGAAGGCGAAGTTCAAGTAGGGGAACACAGATTAACATCTAAAAAAGATAAACGGTCTCTCCGCAAATTAAGAGAAGCAACTGGTTTTCTTTTTCAATATCCGGAGCATCAACTGTTTGAAGAGACAGTTGAGAAAGAATTAATATTCGGTCCAATGAACTTTGGTGTATCAAAAGAAGAGGCAGAAAGCAGGGCAAAAGAGGTTCTGCCTCAGGTTGGTCTTTCTACTGAGTTGCTTACACATTCTCCATTGAATCTATCAGGCGGTCAAATGCGTCGGGTTGCAATTGCATCCATCCTCGCACAGCATCCTAAGGTTTTAATTTTAGATGAACCGGCAGCTGGACTCGATCCGGAAGGCAGGCAGCGGATCCTAGATATGCTTTATACCTACCACATGAAGCATAAGCTAACCTCTATACTGGTTACACACCATATGGAGGATGCGCTACGCTTTGCAGATTATATGGTTGTGATGAATAAGGGATCGGTTTACTTGAGTGGCAAGCCAGAAGAGGTGTTCGGGCATGCCTCAGCAATAGAGTCAATTGGCCTTGAACTACCAGAGACCATTCGGTTTATGCAGCAATTTAAACTGGCTACGAATAAACAAGACGTTCCTTTTCTAAAAACGAGGGGCGAGGTTGTCGATTATATTGCTGAGTACAGGGGGCGTGTGGACTAATGGCTTATTCTATCATTGGTCAATATGTACCAACTGAATCCTTTATTCATCGTCTTGATCCACGCTCAAAGATTATTAGTGTATTCACACTGGCAATCGTATTATTTTTAGCAGGAACGTTTCCAACCTTGCTTTTTATGGCAGGGGTTAGCCTAGTCCTAGCTTATTTTACACGTATTCCATTCTACTACTATGTAAAAAGCATAAAACCGATTCTCGTTCTTATTAGCTTCTTTTTCTTATTTCATTTGATTTTTACTCGTGTTGGGACAGAATGGTTTTCGGTAGGAGCCATTGGGATCTATTCAGGAGGGGCAGCAAAAGGAGCCTTCGTTGCTCTAAGGATACTGACGCTGTTAATGTTTGCCTCTTTTCTGACCCTAACTACAAAGGTTACAGACCTAACAGATGGGTTAGAATGGTTACTTTCGCCTCTGACAAGACTAAAGATCCCTGTTCACGAAATGGTGCTGATGATGTCAATAGCCTTGCGTTATATTCCGATTCTGACAGAGGAAACCGATAAGCTGACAAGAGCACAAGCGGCAAGGGGAGCTGACATTAAATCAGGACCCATTCTATCAAGGCTAAAAGCGTTACAGCCATTACTTCTGCCACTTATCATCCAGTCGTTTAAGCGCGCAGATACGATGGCTCATGCGATGGAAGCACGAGGCTATCAGCTTGGAGGGAAGAGAACATCACTCAGGGAGTTAACATGGAAAAGGCTAGATACGTGGACGCTCGGCTTCACTTTTTTTGCAGCAGTTGGAATTATTTTAATGAAGTAAGGAGCAGGACGTATGCAACGAATTGCGTGTAAGGTTGAGTATATAGGAACCTCTTTTGCTGGATACCAGGTGCAACCAAATGGACGAACGGTTCAGGAAGAGCTTGAGCGTGCTCTTACAAAGCTTCATCGTGGAACCCCTGTTAAGGTCGTTGCTTCTGGACGAACGGATGCAGGCGTCCATGCGGTGGGTCAAGTCATTCATTTTGACAGTCCCATGAGTATTCCAGAGGACAGGTGGCCAAAGGCTCTGAATCCATTGCTTCCCGCAGATATTCGAATTGCAGCAAGTCAGCACGTCACGCAGTCCTTTCATGCACGATTCAGCACAACCGGGAAACAGTACCGTTACAAGGTAGTGACGCAGGAAGACGTTTTTATGAGAAATCGTGCTACGTATGTACCTGTATCACTTAATCTTGAAGCGATGCGAGAAGCTGCCCAGTTGATCGTAGGCACCTATGACTTTAGTTCATTTTGTGCTGCAAACACATCCGTTCAGGACAAGGTTCGGACTGTGACAAGATGCGAGATCATCCAGGATGGACGTGAGCTCGAATTTATTCTCGAAGGTAATGGTTTCCTATACAACATGGTACGAATTGCTGTAGGGACGTTACTGGAGGTTGGGACAGGGAAGAGGAGTCCGGCTGATATGGAAGGAATCATTGCAGCAGAGGATCGAAGCGCAGCAGGGAAAACCGCACCAGCGGACGGGCTTTATTTATGGTCTGTAACGTATGCGGAGCCTTTGTTTCAACAGGGTCAGAATTCATGAAACACCCGGCAGAGTTTTTACAAGATGGTATTGACTTTGCTTGCTAGATATTATATGATGTTAAATGGTAATTCTTAAGACCCACTAGCCCCGGGTTACGGAATGGTAAGTAACCAATATACATTCAATGAACAACGAATAAAGAAAAATACGTTCTTAGGAGGGACAATCCATGCGTACAACATATATGGCAAAGCCAGGTCAAGTCGAGCGCAAATGGTATATCGTTGATGCAGAAGGACAAACACTTGGTCGTTTGGCTTCTGAAGTAGCATCAATTCTACGTGGTAAAAACAAACCAACTTTCACACCTCACATCGATACAGGTGATTTCGTGATCGTAATCAATGCTTCAAAGATTGAACTAACAGGTAACAAACTAAACGGTAAGATCTACTACCGCCACACAAACCACCCAGGTGGTCTTAAGCAGACAACTGCTAACGACATGCGTAACAACAAGCCAGAGCGTATGATCGAACTAGCTGTTAAAGGAATGCTTCCGAAAAATACTCTTGGCCGTGCTCAAGGTATGAAGCTTCACGTATACGCAGGTAACGAACACAAACATCAAGCTCAAAAACCAGAAGTTTACACACTTCGCGGTTAATCGATAGGAGGGTATTACATTGGCTCAAGTACAATATTATGGTACAGGTCGCCGCAAGCACTCTACTGCTCGTGTACGCCTTGTTCCCGGTGATGGAAATATCGTAGTAAACGGACGTTCTCTAGATGAGTATTTTGGTCTTGAAACACTAAAGCTTATCGTTAAGCAACCACTTAACGAGATCGACGTAGTAGGACAATATGATGTACACGTAAACGTAGACGGCGGTGGATTCACTGGTCAAGCTGGTGCAATTCGTCACGGTATCTCTCGTGCACTTCTTAAAGTTGATCCTGACAACCGTCCAGCTCTTAAATCAGCAGGATTCTTAACTCGTGACGCACGTATGAAAGAACGTAAAAAATACGGTCTTAAAGCAGCACGTCGCGCACCTCAGTTCTCAAAACGTTAATATACTTGCTATATCAATGTTTACCCTCTTTGCTCCTTGGAGCAGAGAGGGTTTTTGTTGTGTATTTTGATTTCCTCGAACTTCATTAAAAGTGACTTTTAAAATCTACTATATAAGATGACTTACTTTTACCTTCTTTCCTACCAATTGTTTAACCGAAAGCATTGGACTTTTGCCAATTTTTTTTTATTTTGTTTGTTAATAAATATTCAATTATAAAGTATGATTAGTTATTAAAGGGACCTATTCCAGAAAAGGGAAAAGAGGAGAGTTTGAGATGAATACCTTAGAAGCTAAACAGATCTTCAAAGCTTACAAGAATGAGCATGACGAAGAGGAGATAAAGGTATTAAACGGTATTACTCTTACAGTACAAAAAGGCGAGTCTATAGCTATCATGGGACCATCTGGAAGTGGTAAAACAACCTTGCTAAACATCTTAAGTGGGATGGATCAGCCAACTTCGGGCGAGGTTATCATTGGAGAACAAGCAATTAGCAATCTAAAGGCGGATGCTTCAGCTGAATTTCGCAGGAAGCAACTAGGTTTTGTCTTTCAAGATTTTAATTTGCTAGAGAGTTTAACAGTGAAAGAAAATATCATGCTTCCAATGATACTTGAGAAGAAAAGCAACCTATACATGGAAGCAAGAGTAGATGAGCTTGCTAGTTTATTTGATATCAAAGCTATTTTAAATAAATATCCCTACCATATTTCAGGAGGTCAGCAACAAAGAACGGCCGTGAGTCGTGCTTTAGTTAATAATCCGCAGATCCTATTTGCTGATGAACCAACAGGGAATTTAGATTCTAAGTCTTCAGCCGTTATTATGGAGTACTTTGACCACATCGTGACAAAGCTACATACGACGATTTTATTGGTGACTCACGATGTTTTTGCAGCGAGCTATTGTGAAAAAGTCTACTTTATTAATGATGGCACCATACATTCTTTTATTTCTAAAAATGGTGGAAGTAAAGAAGCATTTTTGAATGTCATTATGGAAAACCTTGCTCAATTAGGGCGGGTGTAACATGACATTTAATCAGATCATTTGGAAAATGACTAGATATCACTACAAGCGGTACATATACAATCTTGTATGTCATAGCTTTGCAGTTATATTTCTTTTTATGTTTACGGCCATTTTTTTTAATGATTATGTCGGAGAAATGAGACAATTGGGATTGATTCAACATGAATTAACCATACCCGCTGCTACACTTATGGTTTTCATCCTGTTTTTAATGATCTATTCACATCAACTGTTTATGAAAAAGAGGAATCGTGAATTTGGCTTGTTCATGACAATAGGAATGAGCAAACGGGATATCTTTAGATTAATTGTATTTGAAAATGGTGCAATAGCCATTATTGCACTAGTCACTGGAATAGTAGTAGGGATGGGTTCGTCAAAACTATTCTTCTCATTATTAACAAAAGTCCTGAACACAGAAGACATGTACTATCATGTAAATGCAACGATGATAACCTTTTCGGTCATTTCATTTCTTTTCATTTTCAGCATTATAGTAGGACATTCACTTTATGTAACGGTTAATAGGAATACTGTTGAGAATTTGAAAGAAGACAAGGCATCAGAGAATCGATCAAAGAGAAGTGTAGGAATAGGTCTCATTGGGACCATCTTCATCCTAAGTTCATTTGTTGGTCTGTACTTTATGTCGATCGGTACGATTACAGAAGGAACTTTTTTTCTTTGGCCAATGATGACTTTTTTAGGCTTGTATTTAGTCTTATATCAATTTACAAACCTGATCATAATGTTTTTAAAAGAATGCAAACAGTTCTATCATCGCCATCTACTGTTTCTAACAAATTTAAGTTATAAATATAAACAACTCACATTTATCATCTTCCTCACAACGGTTATGATTATGGTTACTCTTTTGTATAGTACAATTGTAGCAACAGAGTATTCACTGACAGAAAAGAAAGTGATTGAAAATAACCCTTTTGATATTGGCTACATTCAGACGGAAACAACGAGCACTATACCCTTCCCTGAAGTCCAGTCAATATTGCACGAACATGGAGCAACTGTGCAAGAAAAGTATTCTATCCCTCTTTTCTCTTATACTCAAGAGACTTATTTCGGAATCGAACGATACACGTTTATGTCACTTACAGACTTTAATCAAATCACTTCAAACCAATTTACCTTACAGGACAATCAGTTTTTTTATTTGTTAAACGAAACTTCTCTTTTAGAAGAGATTAATACTCCATATGATGAAGGCTTGCACATTCCACTTCATAACGAGTACGCTTCTAAACGTATAATCAATGAAAGAGTTTTTAATGGACTCACCGTATTAAGTGAAGTGTTTATTCTGAATCAATCTGAATTTGAGAGGATAAAGATAAAATTAGAAGGGTTAGAAGCAACAGCTAATTTGATCAATATAGCTGAATGGAAACAGTCGGGGGACGCACTCACTCATCTGGATAAAATGTTTGAAGATCATGATTCAAGAATCTCCACACATGAGCTTCATGACCAGTACAATCTAGAGGATTTTACACAGATGACCTCACGAGTGAAAGACTACGAAGCAACTCAAAGCTCAAATGGGATGATGTTCTTCGTTACGATTTTCTTTAGTATCTTGTTTTTTATAGGGGCGTTTACTCTGATGTACATTCAGCTGTTTTCAAATGTAGATAAAGAAGTAGAAAGAGTTAATCGGCTTCGTCGAATTGGAATCACTAGCGAGGAAGTAAAAAAGTTGGTTTTCAAAGAGGTAACAACATTCTTTGTAATCCCACTGTTACTCGGCACGATACTAGCGCTAATCTATATCGCACTAATGGCAGCAGGTGCAGAAGGTGTCTTTTCGTATGGTGAAATAGTTGTACATTTTATGATTATTTTAAGTGTTTATAGTTTGTTATATCTTGTTTTTCTAGAGTACGCGAAGAGAAAAATGTTCTCTCTGTTAACCTAAAGCATCGGACTTGTGCCGGTGCTTTTTCTGATATTGCTTTTCGATTCAGCTATGATTCAACATGTATCTTGTTATAATAAGAATGAAGAGTCATAAGGAATGATTAGTTATAGAAATAAGGAGTTGTATTAGATGGATAACAAAAACAGCACTGAAATGAAACGATCATCAAATGCAGAAACCATTCTATCTCAGATTAATCATCAGACGAAGCTTGGCGACCTACGCAAGATGGCAAAGGACATTAAGAAAGATCATGAATTGGCAATGGAACTTTGGTCATCTGGAGAGTATGTAGCGAGACTGTTAGCGGTATTAATTATGGATAAGAAGCTCCTATCTCAAGACATGCTTAATCAGCTTGATAGGGATATGCAGACGCACCCTCTAGATGAACGAAATAATATAGTAGATTGGTTAATGGCGAATCAGCTTTCAAAAGATAAGAAGACGATCGCATTAATGGAATCATGGGAGCACAGTTCTTCTGCTCTTCAAAGGAGGATTTTCTGGTACTATCAGGCTCGTTTAAGATGGATGGGTAAGACGCCACCAGATAATACGGAATACTTACTCTCTGCTATTGAAGCGAATATAGCAGAGGAAGAGCCTGAAGTACAGTGGGCGATGAATTTCACTGCGGGTTGGATAGGCATTTATGATGAGACCTATCGATCACGTTGTATAGAAGTAGGCGTGCGAACAGGTCTATATAAGGGTGACATGGTTTCAAAAGGATGTACGCCTGATTACTTGCCGGAGTTTATATCAATTGAAGTGAACAAGCGGATGAATAAATAAGAGATGAAAGCTCCTCTTTGTGTTTTAAAGCAGGGAGGTTTTTTTATTTAGAGAAAGCTATAAAAAAAATGAACGATTCCCCTAAGCTGTTCGTATTACAACTAGACTATGATGGTATGGAGTAGATCTCATGGATGAAAAGGACTTGATACAAAAGGCGAAAAAGGGAGATTCATTAGCACTTTCAACCTTGTTGCAGCAAAACTATTCGTTTCTCTTAAAGTATTTAATGAAAGTCACCCTTCATCCACAAATGGCCGAGGACTTAACTCAAGAAACGATGATGAAGTGTGTGGAGAAAATTCATCTATATAATGGTGAATCAAAGTTCTCTTCATGGCTCATTACGATCGCATCCAATCTTTTCATCGATCTTAAACGCAGGAAAAAGCGAGAGAGACAATGGATGGAGCAGGAGCAGGCGCTCAGGAAAATGAAATGGAATGCGGCAAACCGGAATGAAGAGTGGGCGGATGTGCTTGATGTTCTTGCCGATGTCAGCGTAGAGATTCGTATGCCCATCGTGTTAAAGCATTATTATGGGTACTCCTATGAGGAGATTGGGAAGATGTTGGGGATTGCAGAGGGGACAGTAAAATCTAGAGTGTCTAATGGGTTAAAGCGTGTGCGAAAGGAGTTGGATCGTCTTGAAGAACGATGATAAGAACAGCCAGGAACCTTACGAGAGCGAAGAGGCTATGACGGCTAAGCAAGTGAGTGATGGTTTAGACAAGATTGAGCAATGGCATTCAGTGTCTACGCCAAATCTTCAGTGGTTTCAGCAACAAGTAGAGCTTGAGAAAAAAAGAGTACGCAAAAAACAATGGAAAGAGCTGCTCGTCTTTATCATTGTTTCCGTTTTTATTCTGTCCGTTGGGATGGCTGTTGTGTACCGTGAGCCGATCGTCTTTCTGTATGTGCAGCTGATTGGACTAATCCTCTTACCTATTGCTCTGTATAAGCCAAGAAGGAAGGTTAATCACGAATGAATACAAATGGATTAAGTAGCATCTCTCCGTGGTTAGCGATTCTTTTAGCACTCACTCTTATCTGTCAGGGTTCATGGATGTTTTGGGATGCAAGGAAGAGAGGTCATAATGCATGGCTATGGGGCTTTTTAGGTCTCATTCAATTTCCAACGTATCTAGTGATTTACCTTATATTTGTACGAAAGATATTTAAAAGAAAGGCTTCAGGACTTGGCTCCTGAAGTTTTTTTGTTGAGAGTGAACGATTCTCCTGACCTATTCGTATTACGGTTAACGAAAGAAGATGGAGGGATCACATGGATGAACTATTGAGTGGTATACCGTGGGCAGCAATTGTACCAATCATCGTCTTACAATTTGTATTGATGTTCATAGCATTGATTTCATGTATGAAGGAAGAGAACACAAATGGGCCTAAATGGGTGTGGGTCTTGGTTATTATTTTCGTTAACCTTCTCGGTCCCGTTCTTTATTTTGTTATTGGAAGGAGATCAGTGTAATGGGATTGATGAGAATAAGAAATCTTAGAAAAAAGTTTGGGCATATGGATGCGGTGAAAGGAATAGACTTTGAGCTGGAAGAAGGCATGTGCGTCTCGTTACTCGGTCCAAATGGGGCAGGGAAAACAACAACGTTAAAAATGCTATCTGGACTGCTCGCACCTACAGCGGGCACCATCACATTCAAAGGTGAACAGATTTCTGACTTAAGACCGTTTATTGGCTATTTGCCTCAGTATCCTACGTTTTTTCCTTGGATGACTGGAAAGGAGTTTTTAGTATTTGCAGGTCAGTTAGCTAAGCTGAACCGTAAAGAAGCCGAGAGGAGAAGTATGGAGTTACTTGAACGAGTCGGACTTACTCATGCAATGAAACGTAGGATTGGTGGATATTCGGGTGGAATGAAGCAGCGACTTGGCTTAGCGCAGGCACTAATTCACCGTCCGAGCTTACTCATCTTAGATGAACCTGTTTCAGCGCTGGATCCACTCGGAAGGCGTGAGGTGTTAGACATGATGAGAGAGATTAAGAAGGAGACAACGATTCTATTCTCCACTCATGTTCTTCATGATGCAGAGGAAATAAGCGATCATATTCTAATCATGCACGCTGGAGATATTGTCGTATCAGGGGGCTTGCGTGAGGTCATGGAGTCAAACCGACAGCCAGTGATCGAGATCGAGTTTGAATCTCAAGAATCGGAGTGGCTGAAAAGTATAGGGGAATATAGCTTTGTGTCCGAAGTGAATAGCCAGGGAAACACTGCGAAGATTCTCTTAGACGACTTAATAAAAGGGAAACATGTCTTACTTAAAGAGATTGTGGAGCGAAACCTTTCTATTCGTAAATTCGAAACGGCTCACACGACACTTGAAGATCTGTTTATGAAAGTGGTGAAGGCATGAAGCAATGGATTGTTCTTTATCGAAAAGAACTGCTTGAAATGATACGCAATTATAAGATGCTCTGGATTCCCATCGTTTTTATTTTACTTGGCGTAATGCAGCCAATCAGTTCCTATTTCATGCCTGAGCTGTTAGATACCTTTGGGGGACTGCCGGAGGGAACCGTTCTTGAGATGCCTACTCCCACTGGTGCGGAAGTATTTATTCAAGTGGTATCAAATTATGGGCTGCTCGGTGTACTCATTCTTGTTTTAAGTGCAATGGGTGTGGTTTCTGCTGAAAAACAGTCGGGAGTCGCAGCCATGGTCATGATTAAACCCGTCTCTTATACCTCGTACATTTTGTCTAAGTGGGCAGGGTTACTCACAATTACGTTAGTTTCCTTATTTGTCGGATCGATTGCTTCTTGGTATTATACAAATCTTCTGATTGGAACGGTTCCTTTTGATCGGATGGCTCAAAGTGTCCTGATCTATAGTCTGTGGCTCACTTTTGTTGTGACCATTACACTCTTTTTTAGTACAATCATGAAGGGGAACGGTAGTGTTGCGTTCTTAACCGTTCTTGTTGTCTTTACCCTGGCAGCACTCACTTCGTTTATGGGTGAGGTGATGAGCTTTAGCCCTGCTAAAATGACAGAGCATTCAGGGCAAATGGTGTTAGTTGGAGAACTGGATTCATCGTTCGTACCCGCATTTATGGTTACGTTAAGCGTTTTGATCCTCATACTTATTTTATCCGTGCAAATCTTTAAGAAAAAAGAGCTATTAGAGTAAAAGCACCGCATGATAAAGCTTTTATCCACTATGGATAGGAGCTTTTTTGTTTGCAGATGGGCATAAGCCGCTATACATTTTGGAAAAGTAGTAAGGAGTCTAGAAGCCTTATCTTAAGCGTAGCAAGCAACAGTCCGAGAAAAATATTACTAAAATGACCGTTGCAACGGTCATAAAACAAGGAAGCGTTTTCTTTGTTGTCCATTATGATGAATACAAGGGAGGCGTGACTGTGAGTACAAAAGATAACCGCGAACAAGATCTCATTTTGTTCTTGTCTAAAAGCCAGGGTTACGTAACCTCAGAGGAGCTAGTCAAAGCACTCGATGTTTCACAAAAAACCGTGTATCGGTTAATTAAGAAAATTAATGATGAGTATAAGGATCACCCTTTAATCCGTTCTGAAAGAGGGAGAGGATATACACTCGATTATGAGACATTCATCAGTTATAAGAAAAGCAATACAAACGATAGAGGTACTCAGGTTACTCCCAGTGAGCGTCGCAGTCGTGTAATGGAGGAGTTATTGCTCTCTTCACCTAAGGCGATTCCAATCTATGATTTGTTTAGTGATTATTATATCGGAGATTCCGTTATTTCAAATGACGAACAGGTAATGAATGAAGAGCTAAAAGCATTTAATGTGACGCTTGAACGGAAAGACCGGAAGCTCGCTGTGTTGGGTGAGGAAGCGGATATTCGAAAAGCAATCAAACAGACGAATCCAATCTTCCATACGATTGACCTGGACGATCTGAAGAGTAATGAAGAACTTCATTTTAACAAATACGATGTGCTCTTTATCTTAGGGCAGCTGAGAACGATCGAAAAGGAACTGGACATTACGATCCCATATCCGTATAACGTAAACATTTTCTCTCATGTGTACATTCTCTTAAGTCGCTCTAGAAAGGCACCTGCACTGTTTTTTAGTGATAAGGTATCTGATATTGAAAAGGAGAATATGAGAAGGGATGCCATTCTTTATCCGGTAGCAAGAGACATTGTTCATAACATTGAGATCTACTTAAATAGCTCTTTGCCAGAGATTGAGATCTACTTTTTGTATCAATACCTTGTTTCCTCAAGGATGCAAGGCTCGCTCGCCATTACTTCAACCTTCTCACCTGATGTTGTAGAAGTGACGCAAGCTTATATTGATGAAATGAGTGTGTATCTTGGGATCGAAATAGAAAGCCAATCCATTTTTGTTGATCTGGCAAACCATATTAAACCGATGCTGAACCGATTGGATTATAAAATTCGAGTGAAAAACGGTTTGTTAAGTCAAATTAAAGTCACGTATGAAGATGTATTCAAAGGAGTCACAGCTGTCTCAGCATCTGTTAGCAGGCGGTTTGGGTTACCTGAGATTAATGAGGATGAGAATGCATTTATCACTCTTTACTTTGCAAAGGTAATTGTTACGGGTCAGCATCAACGACCAATTAAAACACTAATTATGTGTACAACCGGAATTGGAACGTCAGAATTGTTAAAAGCAAAGGTTGCCAGGAAGTTTCCGGAGCTCGAAATTGTTGGACTTGTGGCTTCTCACGATATGCAATTGGTAAAGGAAACGTATCCGGATGCAGAACTAATTCTGAGTACCATTCGAATCAAAGAGGATATGCCGATTCACAAGCTACTTGTTAGTGCGATGTTTACGTTTGATGATCAGAAGCGACTACAAAGTAAGATTGAGGCGATCTATCATGAGTCGTAATATTCCCATTCGCACATACGTCGACTGTAAGCTGGATAATCGCGATGAGGTATTTAGCTTTATTGCGGATTTGGTAAGTGAGAAACCCACTGATGCCAGTCAGGTTATTAAGCAGTTAGAACAAAGAGAAGAGCTCGGCAGCACGATGATTGCTGAACATGTTTTGCTTCCACACATTGAAAGTCCTTACGCGCGGCAGAGTGAAATCATCTTCATCCGCCTAGCCGAGCCGATACAAAATTGGGACGAGACAACAAAAGACATTCAGTTACTGATTGTCATCTCCCTTACAGAAAATGAAAGCGTTCAATTAAAGAAAGACATCGCTAGGTTCACCCGGACCTTGGCTGATGAAGAGTTTGTTCAACAACTCATAACAATGAGCGAGCAGGACATTCTAAGGACAGTTAACCAAAACTAGGAGGAATTCGATATGAAAATCGTTGGAGTAGCAGCATGCACAGTTGGGATTGCACACACATACATCGCACAGGAGAAATTAGAGAACGCAGGTAAGAAGGCGGGGCACGAGATTCACATTGAAACGCAAGGCACAATCGGAACAGAAAATGAATTATCGCAGGAACAAATTGATGCAGCGGATATCGTTATTATTGCAGCAGACGTGAAGATTGCAGGCAAAGAACGCTTTGAAGGAAAACGCATGATTGAAGTGACAACCGAGATTGCGGTGAAGTCACCAAACAAACTCATTGCAAAAGCTGCTGAGGTTATCGAACAGAAATAATCATTGGAAATGGGAGTGGGAGACATGCAAGTAAAAGATATTGTTGATGTAAATACCATTAAAACAGACCTAGATGTAAAAACAAAGGATGAAGCGATTCAAGCACTTGCTGAGGTTCTTTTAAAGAATGACTACATCACAGATGTAGAAGAATTTCTTAAGGATATCTATGCAAGAGAAGAGCAAGGGCAAACGGGAATTGGGAACTACATTGCCATTCCTCACGGGAACAGTGCAACAGTAAAAAAGATCGGTGTTGCGATTGGTATTACAAATGAAGAAATTCCGTGGGAAACACTTGATGGCAAAGGGGTAAAAGGAATTATTTTGTTTGCTGTTGGCAAAGAGAACGAAGGGGCGCAAACGCATCTTAAGTTACTATCACTGTTTGCACGAAAATTAGGAAACGATGAAGTGATTGAGGCGATGCTTCAGTCAAACAATGCAGAAGACGTGCAAGCGGCTTTATGCAACTAACAACATCTAAGTAGCGACCTAGGAGGATAGATTATGGGCCTTATTAAACAGTTAAATCTTAAAGGGCATTTATTAACAGCAATTTCTTATTTAATTCCAATTGTCTGTGGAGCAGGTTTTCTTATTGCCATCGGTATGGCATTTGGAGGAACGAGTCAGGGTGAATTAGTACAAGGTCAATTCACAATTTGGGATGCCCTAGCAACAATGGGTGGGGCTGGACTTGGTCTATTGCCTGTTGTTATCGCTACAGGGATTTCCTACTCCATTGCTGGGAAGCCGGGTATTGCTCCTGGTTTCATCGTTGGTCTTACGGCTAACGCAATCGGTGCTGGTTTCATCGGAGGTATTTTAGGTGGGTACATCGCCGGATTCTTAGCACTCGCTGTGCTAAAACGAGTAATTGTTCCGAAATGGGCAAAAGGCTTAATGCCAACCTTAATTGTTCCATTCATCACATCCATCCTTGGTGGATTAATTATGGTATACATCATTGGTGTACCGATCACAGCTCTTACTAATCTGTTGACTGGTGCATTAAATGGTCTTGGTTCTTCATCCTTACTCGTATTTGGTGGGATTGTCGGGATCTTAAGTGGAGTGGACTTTGGTGGTCCAATCAACAAAACGGTATTTGCCTTTGTTCTAACCATGCAGGCAGAAGGAATTAACGGTCCAATCACAGCCTTGCAGCTCGTGAATACGGCGACGCCAATTGGATTTGGACTCGCATATTTTTTAGCAAAGGTGTTTGGCAAAAACATCTATACACCAATGGAAAGAGAAACGTTAAAGTCTGCGGTTCCAATGGGTGTTGTGAATATCGTTGAAGGGGTTATCCCGATTGTTATGAATGACATCGTTCGTTGCGTGATCGCTGTTGCCATTGGTGGTGCAGCGGGTGGAGCCACTTCCATGGTTCTTGGAGCCGATGCGACCGTACCATTTGGAGGCGTATTGATGCTGCCAACCATGTCTCAGCCTTGGACAGGTGCTGTAGCCATTTTAGTGAATGTTGTTGTAACAGGTGTTGCTCTAGCACTTATTAAGAAAAATGTATCTCAAGAAGAGATGGATACACCTAAAGAAGTGGAAGAAGACGATATTGATTTAGATGACATCAAGATTACCTGATACAGATTTTTAGGAGGCTACACCAAATGAAAAAAGTTGAATTTTCACCATCGCTCATGACCATGGATTTAGATAAATTTAAAGAACAAATTACGTTCTTGAATGACCATGTGGATTCCTATCATATTGATATCATGGACGGTCATTATGTACCAAATATCACGTTATCTCCTTGGTTTATTGAAGAAGTACGAAAAATAAGCAGCCTGCCTATGTCCGCGCACCTTATGGTAACGGACCCGAGCTTTTGGGTGAACCAGCTTGTCGATTTGAAATGTGAGTGGATCTGCATGCACGCTGAAGTATTAGATGGTCTTGCATTCCGCTTGATTGACCAGATCCATGATGCAGGTCTAAAAGCAGGAATCGTTTTAAATCCAGAAACACCGATTGAAACGATTTTCCCTTACATTGAGCTCGTTGACAAAATTACAATTATGACCGTAGATCCTGGATTTGCTGGCCAACGCTTTATTGAAAGCACACTAGATAAGATTGTGGCTTTACGGGAACTACGTGAAGAAAAAGGCTATCAGTATGTAATTGAGATGGATGGCTCCTCAAACCGCAAGTCATTTAAGAAAATCGATGCAGCCGGACCGGACATCTATATCGTTGGACGCAGTGGATTATTCGGATTAGATGACTCTATTGAAACGTCATGGGGGATCATGAAGAAGGATTATGAAGAAACAACAGGAAAAGCGTTAGTGTAGAAAACAAGGACTGATGATTCTGTAATAGAGTCATCAGTCTTTTTGTGTTTATCAACATTAGCGGAAGTTCCCACTGGAGCAGAGCATACCCTCAATTAGCATATTATCAATAAAAATATATCAATAATCATAATATATTTATTGATAATCGATAAATGACGTGATATATTCTTAACAGATATAAATTGAACGAGGTGGATTCGTTATGAAACGAGAGACTTTATTTTTAAAGGTAGCGATCTTTGTGATTGGGAGTCCGATCCTTGCACTTTGTCTGTTTTGGGTGCCTGGTATCATTGGTGAACATTCCATCATCCATCATGATTTGAGTTTATGGAGAGCTCCAATGATGATTGGGCTTTACGTCACAGCGATCGCTTTTTTTATCGCATTGTACCAGGCTTTTATGCTTTTACGATTGATTGATAAGGAAGAAGCTTTTTCAGAGGAATCAGTGGGTGCCTTACGGGTCATTATGATCTGTGCCATAACCATCAGTGTGTTTTACGTTATGGTCTCACCACTGCTATATGCAATGGCTCAAATTGAGGATGCACCTGGACTGTTGGCAATCGGCTTAGTGATTTTATTTGCATCCACTGTTATAGCGGGTTTTGCAGCCGTACTTAAAAAGCTTCTCCATCAAGCAATTGAGATCAAATCAGAAAATGACTTAACGGTTTGAGGTGACAACATGGCAATTATTATTCATATTGATGTGATGCTCGCTAAGCGGAAGATGAGTGTAACAGAGCTAACAGAAAAGGTTGGTATCACCATGGCTAACCTTTCAGTCCTGAAAAACGGCAAAGCGAAAGCAATCAGATTCTCTACACTCGAAGCCATTTGTGAGGCGCTCGAGTGTCAGCCAGGGGATATTCTTGAATATAAGAGTGACAAATAAGCCTGTCGAGGAGAGAAGAAGATGAACACAACCTTTCAAAAAGTTGAGACTCAGCTGCTACAAGGTACACTTCAGCTAACCCGTTTTGGCTTTGAACAGGCAATGTCCTGTTTATTCCCAGTTGTAATCTTTGCTTCACTGGCTTTAACACAAGTCATTCCACTTCCCCTTTTACCACGCTACGACTGGTTGCTTCTAATCTGTCTGGGTATGCAATGGTGGATGGTGCGAAGCGGCCTTGAAACAAAGGGTGAACTGAAGGTTATTACATTATTCCATTTGATAGGTCTTGCTTTAGAAGTATTTAAGGTACATATGGGCTCGTGGGCTTATCCGGAGGAAGGCTTCTTTAAAGTATTGGGTGTCCCTCTTTACAGTGGCTTTATGTATGCGAGTGTCGCGAGTTATCTTTGTCAGGCGTGGAGAAGACACCAGATCCAACTGGTCAACTGGCCAACGTTTTGGCTTGTTGTCCCTCTTGCAGCTGGCATTTATTTTAACTTTTTTACACATCACTTTTGGATTGATCTTCGCTGGTGGCTATCCGGAGGTGTCGTGCTTTTGTTTTGGAGATCCTGGGTCGCCTACAAAGTAGGGGATTCCGTCTACAAGATGCCGATTTCTCTATCCTTTGTGCTGATTGGTTTCTTCATCTGGGTCGCCGAGAATATTGCCACCTTTTTTGGTGCTTGGCAATATCCAAACCAAGCAGATATGTGGAGTTTAGTACATCTTGGTAAAATCAGCTCGTGGCTATTATTAGTCATCGTCAGTTTTCTGATTGTAGCAACTTTAAAGCTCGTTAAACAAAAACAACCAGAGTAAAAATGGAATGATTTCCACTGCATGTGATAATGCGTCCCATCTAATACTAAACGTATGAGAGGGGTTGTACACAGTGGAGATTATCACAACATTGGCAGATAAACGGCGTGAGAAGCGCTGGAACTTTGAACGGAAACTTCTTCAAGAGATCTCGTTGAAGGAAATCGAAAAGCAATTTCACGAAACGTTTGCTAGCCTTATTCCAACTGAGCATGCAAAAAGACCATTTTTAATTGATCCAAGTCTGGATATTGGCATTGATTCGTACCTGCTTGGTGCAAACTATAGTCGTTTTCTTCAATATGGTGAAAGTGAGCAACAAGCAAAATCTCGTGCGGAAGATGAATTAACAGATCTGTCCTTTGACATGTTTAATCTGTTAACGTGCTGGGTGCACCAAGGTGAACGATATGGTGACGCATTAGGGATTGCAAGTGACGTCTATGTTGATACGTTATGGCAACGGGGCTTTCAAGCGGGGATGAAACGCTATCGGTTAAAATTACATTAATTCCTTTGAAGTCATGCTCATAATTTGATTCTTGTCCCAATATACTTTTACGGAACGGGACAAGGAGGATGAGGCATGCAGGTAAAGTGGATGAAAGTGATTATTGGATCGTTGTTCGCAGCGGCCCTCTTTTATATCATACAGGACCAGCTTCAAAGTGATCGTTCGATTGGGTGGCATATGCCGTTGTCACAGAGAGTTATTGTGATTGATGCAGGTCATGGTGGAATGGACGGGGGAGCTGTATCTGAATCAGGGCTACTCGAGAAAGAAGCAACACTTGAGATTGCTAAAAAGGTTCGCGACTATTTGCAGGAAGCCGGGGCCATTGTTCTATTAACGAGAGAAGAGGACACGGACTTGGCGGACGAAGCAACAAAGAAAATTCGTACACGAAAAACAGAGGATCTAAAACGTAGAGTAGAGATCGTAAATGAATCCGATGCGGACTTATTTATCAGCATTCATATGAACGCGATTCCTTCTCCTAAATGGAGAGGTGCGCAGACGTTTTATCATTTATCTAATCCTCAAAATCAAGTGGTTGCGAAGCTTATTCAGGATGAGATGGTGCGGAATCTTGAAAATACAAATCGTATTGCCAAGCCAATTCAGCATGTGTACTTGTTGAAGGAAGCAGATATTCCAGGCGCATTAGTTGAAGCGGGGTTCTTATCCAACCCAGAGGAAGCTGAACTACTAAATACGGAGGAATATCAGGAAAGCGTGGCAGCATCCATTTATCAAGGGATTCTGCGTTATTATTCTGGTGAGGAAGCCCCGAAATAGAGAGCCAAATTGGTTTAAGCCACTTTGGCTTCTATGCTATACTGTGTCTAGAGACAGGTATTAGGAGAGGGGATCAATCATGTTAACAGAATCAGCAGTTATGGAAGCGCTAAACCGCGTGAGGGATCGCGATCTAAATAAAAGCATTGTTGAAACAGGCGGTGTCAAAGAAGTCACGATAAAAGAAAACAATGTCAGCTTGAAAATTGCGTTAGCTCGTACAGGAACATCGGACCAGATGGAGATCCAGCAAGAGGTTGTCGGAATCCTAAAAGGAGAGGGCGCAGATTCTGTTGGCTTGCGATTTACTGAACTAACGGAAGAGGAAATCCAGGCACAGGGCGGATTTGGTGAAGAGGCATTTGAAGGGCCAGCATTGCTTTCACCTGACAGTAAAACGACGTTTATTTCCGTTACAAGTGGAAAAGGCGGAGTTGGAAAGTCAACCGTTTCTGTTAACTTAGCAGTATCCCTTACCCGTCTAGGAAAGAAAGTCGGCATTATTGATGCGGACATCTATGGCTTTAGTGTACCTGATATGATGGGAATTGAAGAACGTCCCGTTGTACATAATGAACGGATCTTCCCAGTTGAACGATTTGGTGTAAAAGTCATCTCCATGGGATTTTTTGTAGAAGATAATGCACCAGTCATTTGGCGTGGACCCATGCTTGGAAAGATGATCAACCAATTCTTTACCGAGGTAGAGTGGGGAGAACTTGATTATTTAATCATGGACTTACCACCAGGTACAGGGGATGTAGCTCTTGACCTTCATACGATGATTCCACAATCAAAAGAGATCCTAGTAACCACTCCTCACGCAACAGCTGCGTTTGTTGCAGCGCGTGCTGGCACGATGGCGATCAAGACAAACCATCAAATTTTCGGTGTCGTTGAAAATATGGCTTACTTTGAAAGCCAGACAACAGGTGAAAGAGAATATGTCTTTGGACGTGGTGGGGGAACAAGACTTGCTGAGGAACTAAAAACCGAAGTCCTTGGACATGTGCCGCTTGGACAACCTGACATTGATGAGAATGATTTTGCTCCATCAATCTATGGACCGGAGCACCCAATTGGTATTATCTACACTGAAATTGCTAAAAAGGTACTCGACAAGCCCCTTCGTTAATAGAAAAAGCAACAAAATCTTAAGTGATTTTGTTGCTTTTTTATTATCCTTTTGAATCATTATTGCCTTCTTTTTCAGATGCTTTGTTTTCTTCAGCTATCTTCTTAAGCATTTCATTCAGCTTCTCTTGAAAATAAGGGCTATCGAAATTCTCCTGCATCACGGTATTTAATTGCTCTCGATATTCCTTTGTTTTCATTAACTCTAAAGCCGATTTTTCCATTTCAGGATCCTTTAATACATCAATGAGCATGGCTTGATATTCAGGATCTTTCATAAGGGCTTTAAGCATTTTCTCATTTTCTTGCTGCATGCTCTGAGCAAAGGTTTTGGCAAACTCAGGATCTTTCAAAATCTCCTGCCAGTACTTCTTGCCTTCTTCTGAAGTTAATGTATCCTGAATCGTTTTCTTTACCATATCCTGATCCATCACGAATTCCTCGCGCATATCTTCTTCTGTCATTAACTCGTGGATCGCTTCTTTTCCTTCATCGGTTTTAAGCATATCCACCATCATTTTTTTCGTTCCATCATAGCTAGGTTGGGAGCCTTCACTATTTTGTTGAGCGCAACCAGAAAAAAGTAGAAGGATACCAAGTCCAAGCGCCATATATCGTTTTCTCATCACACATATCTCTCCCTTTTAGGATCTACTATGCTTAATGTGAGGAAAAACAAAAAAGATTATGCATTGGTTCCAGATTAGATGTGGAAACAATTAAAGGTCGTTGGTACAATTGGAGTAGAGGAGCAACATAGACATTGGGGGATATCGAGTGAATAGCCGTAAAGTCGTTTTTTTATTTTGGAGTACATTGCTAGTTGGAAGTTTAACCGGAGGCATTGTTGGTAGTATATTAAACGCCGATCGTTTACTCGGCGGGGGATTTGCAAATTTCTTTTGGGGCGCAGTCTGGGCCATTGGAATCAGTGCAGCCTTTAGCTTAATCGCACAAATGGGATTCTTTGCGTATTTAACCTTACACCGGTTTGGACTAGGAATTTTTAAGTCTGTCCGTTTATGGAACCGGATTCAAGTCGTCATTATTGCGTTTGTTGTCTTTGATTTATTTTACTTACGTTACGCAGCCTTTGCGGAATCTGGAGAAAGTATATGGTCGTATATGATCATTCCTGTTCTTCTTCTTATATACGGAATAGTGATTGCCGCACTGAAGGCAAAGGCGACAAATCGCCAAGCGTTTATTCCTGCAGTATTCTTTATTGTTGTCGTTACAACCATTGAATGGGTGCCGGCACTTACGGCGAATGATCCGAAGTGGTTATGGATTTATTTCACACCACTCCTTGCAGCGAATACATGGCAGCTATTGATTTTGCATCGATTGACGGGAACTGAAAAGAAGGCATAGGGTACAAATAGAAAAGCCCGCTTCTCAATGTTTGGAGAAGCGGGCTTATTTGTTATTCTACTTCTTCACTATCAGGCTCGGCACCAGTCATTAAGGATTCAACAGAGGAGAAAGTGAACCCGTTGTTTCTTAACTCTTTAATAATTTCGGGTAATGCGTTCTCCGTTTGTTTTGCAGAGTCCGAAGCATGGAAGAGAATCACATCACCAGCTGTTGTTTCTTCTAACACATTCTTGATGATTTGATCCGTTCCAGGGTTTTGATAATCCTTTGAATCAACACTCCAATGAATAATGCTTAATCCTTGCTTGTCTGCAATACCTAAAACCTCTTGATTAAACGCTCCGTTTGGCGGACGAAGAAGAACCGGTCTCTCCTCAGCAAATTCTGTTAACACCTGCTGACCTCTTTGAATGTCCTGACTTACTTTTGTTGCATCCCATGTATCATAGCTTTTGTATTGGTAGCCATGATTCCCAATCGTATATCCGCTCTCATGAATCTTGCTAGCGAGCTCTGGGTAGCGTTCTGCCCAAGAAGCAGAGAGGAAGAAGGTTGCCTCTTCTACCTTTTCGTTTTTTAGTGTCTCGAGTATAGGCAGTAATCGTTCTTCTCCCCAGCTTACATTAAACGTTAATGCAACGTTCTTTTCATCTGTTTCTGATCTGTAAAAGGCTTGTGGTCCACTGTCGGTTGTAAAGACACTCATGGTGTGTCGTTCTAGATAAATCCAACCAGCTGCAAAAAAAGCAGCGACTAATATAATAGATAATGACTTCCAGTTCCTCGCTTGAATAACCCAGATTCCTTTCACCAACCTCGCTCCTTCTCACTGTTTATACCCAATTTATGCGGAGCGGGACAAGATATGAATAAAAAGCGAAGAAATAGAAAAGACTGAATGCTATTGTGTTAGAAGTCATGTCAATGGATGGGGTGCAGTTTATGCTAGGTGTTGTATTGCAGAGTAAGGAAGCTCAAGAAGTCGAATACTTACTAAAGAGAGAGATGGAAGAGATTCTACTCGATCTATCTGATCCCCGGATCGATGACATCGTCAAACATGTGATGAGGGAAAAGTATCAGCTCATCTATGGTTTATATAAACGTTTTGTCTCACCCAAAGACCGTATTAAATATGCATTAGCCATTGCTGAACGAAAATAATAATATGTTTTTAAAATAATTTTTTGAAAAAACATTGACGGTTTTAATCGGACCGTGTTATATTCTTAACTACCGCCACTGAGACACACATTGTTGGCAAAAACATTTTAAAAAAAGATGTTGACTTTCAAAGTGAGTTGCGGTAAAGTATTAAAGGTCGCCACAAGCGATCATAAGTTCTTTGAAAACTGAACAAAAGCCAAGCGTACGAAGAGATACACGATATCTCATAAGTATAAAA
>NZ_JAEUZA010000009.1 GCF_016798245.1 Alkalicoccobacillus gibsonii
TGTCAATACCTTCGTTGCCTGCTTCTGAGTTTTTAAAAGCTTGAATCATTTCCTCTTTTGACATTCTATTCATCTCCCTATTTCATAATTGAAGCTAGCTATAGATAAATCGTAATGAATATTAAAATAGCACTTATACTTTTATTCTTTTAACCTCTACACTTTGCAACAGAAACTACACCTATGGTTATAGCAATTCCTCCATAAATACAAGCCGGAGTTGTTTCAGGATTTACATCACCTGCCCCTTGAATGGATGCTTGCTCCTCAGGTGATAGTTCATCTAACCTCTTGCCAACTGGACTGTTAATACCTTCGTTGCCTGCTTCTGAGTTTTTAAAAGCTTGAATCATTTCCTCTTTTGACATTCTATTCATCTCCTTATTCTATAACATAAATTGCTTACTTAAATATTAAGTTAATTACAACATTTGTAATACTTCGCAAAGTTGCTAAGATATTTTATTTTTAAATTTAATACATAAACTAAACAAAAAGCAGCTTAAACTCTATAGGTTTAAAGCTGCTCTTCTCGTTTTTTATTTTCTCATAATAAGCTGGCTTATCTTTAAACTTTCACCAAAGTGAAGAATGCCTTTTGGATATATTTTAGCTGCAAAGTACCCTACCACAAAGGTTGTGACTAAAAGAACACCAATGGATATGCTGATATCCAGAATAGATGCCGCATCTTGAGTAACCAGAATAATCATGTTAAAAGGCGAGGTGAAAGGAATTACCGACAAGTATTTTGCTAGTGTTGAAGTCGGATCTGATATGACGAAAAGAATACCTGAAAAGGCACTAGCCATTAAAAGAAGCGTAAGCGGCGTCGTAGATCCGTTTAATTCTTCTGGACGACTGACCATCGATCCAAATACAGCATATAAAGAGGCATATAAGAAATACCCCAGCAAAAAGAAGACAAAGAATAATACGCAATGCTGTATAGTGAGGGCGGAAAGGTTTAATTCAAGTCCACCAATGCTCTGAGCTGGTTCTACAATCCCCGACTTTAGAAACAGACCTACACTAACAAAGAAAGCAACGAATTGTAAAAGACCTGCTAATGCGATACCAAAGATTTTACCGAATATCATCGCTAGTGGATGAACTTTTGTCACCATTACTTCCATAACTCTTGTCGCTTTTTCAGATGCGACACCGGTAGCGATTGTATTTCCATACATCATGACAGCCATCAGGATAAACATCAGCATAAGATACGTTATCAGGACTGATACCTGACTTTCTTCAGTAAATGTTCCTCTTTCCATTGCAACTGGAACAAAGAGTGCTTGTTGATCCGCTACTGATAGTTGGTTATCAACAGATATACGTTGCATGTTCATGGATTGAAGAAACATTGCTAGTTCCGAATTTAATTCAGCCGCATTGCTCTTAGAAAAGTAGTTCACTTCATAATTACTTGCTCCTTCATCTACTACATATACACCTAGAATATTGCCTTCTTGAGCCTCTTGTTTATAAGAGTCAACTTGGTCCACCTGTATCTCCTTCCAAGACCAACTTGTCAATTGTTCTTCAAGATTCTCTACTTGAATGTCCGACGTATTAAGGACAACCACTACTTCTTCTTCCTTTGTGGAAGTGATGTTTTCAAGGAGTGTAGGAAGAGAAATGACTAAAATTGAGATCGCTATTAAACAGAGTGTGGTTAAGAGATAAGATTTTGATGTTACACGCTCTTGAAACGCTTGTTTAAAGACTAAATAAAAACTTTTCATGATTAATCCCCTGCCTTTTCAATAAAAATTTGATTTAGAGAGGGATCTGCGATATTAATTTTCCGAATATCTGCCAGGCTCTTTAATCGTTCAATCAGATGTAACCCCTGTTCCATCGTGCTCACTTGAACTTGATATTCTTTCCCTTTTCTAATAAATGCTTTGTCTAACACAGTCAAATGTTCTCCTAAGGGCTCTGAAGATTCAATATTTACATACTTAACACCGTATCGACTCTTAATCTCATTAATTGAACCTGAAAGGACAACCTCTCCATGCTTCATTAAATACACTTTGTCGCAGAATCTTTCTACACTCTCCATCCGATGGCTTGAAAAGATCATGGTTTTCTTTTCTGCGATTAAATCTTCAATAACACTCTCAAATATTTGTGCATTCACTGGATCCAGTCCACTAAACGGTTCATCTAGGATAATAAGATCAGGATTGTGGATCACAGCAGCGATAAGCTGTACTTTCTGTTGATTTCCTTTTGATAAGTCTCCTGTATCTTTCTTGATGTACTCGTTGATCCCCAGTCGATCTATCCATTTCAAGCTTTCTTGTTTAGCAGCACGCTTACTCATTCCTTCAAGTTGACCAAAATAGATTAATTGATCAAGCATGTTCATCTTAGGGTACAATCCGCGTTCTTCTGGTAGATACCCCAGTTTTACTTCATCTCGAGAGAATGTTTTTCCTCCCCACTGAATTTGTCCCGCGTCTTGTTTTAACAGCCCTAAGATCATACGAATTGTCGTTGTTTTTCCAGCTCCATTACGGCCAAGGAGACCAACGGCCTCTCCCTGGTTTACTGATAGTGAAAGACCTTTAACCGCATGATACGGACCAAAATTCTTATCTAGTTTATTAATTGTTAGGTTCATGGTTATTCTCTCTCCTCTTTTTAGAAAAATGTTTTATACATTACCACAAGAACTACACCACTTAATGCACATAACCCTAATAAAAGTAGATTCTTCATCATTTCAGCTCCTTTATAAGGTAATCCATTGTATAATTACGTCTTTTGTACTTGAAGGAAAAACTTTCCTCTGAGGCGTTACTTTTAATTCACCGTGTAGAAGAATGGCTTTTTCATAGTGTTTAGCAATTGGATGAAGGGAGTTACTTGACTCTCCTTCATAAAATAGACCTAACCTATAACCCTTTTCATTGGAATGAACAGAATTAATCTTCTCTAGCTTTCTTAGATAGTTGTTCGCAAAATCTATTTCAAATGCTCCAGATTCATTCACACCTTCTACCACGCTCTCATCTAAGAGTATGAGCTGTGGTACGGGGTAATCTGGTGCTTGTGAAGAAGCGCGAAAACAAATTTGAGCAAGCGTATTAATATGAACTAAAGGTTCTTTTAAGCCCACCTCTTCTTGAATATTTTTATAAATCTTAAAAGGATATGCGATCTCCAACTATATTCCTCCTTTTCTATTACAATCATGTTGGGTAAAAAGACGTGTTTAAAAATAGAATTTTACTAGGAAAAAAAGAGATATTTTTACTTATTTTTTTAAACATTCCAATCGCAGTATGCTAGTTACAAGAAGAAAACAACAAACAAAGGGGATAAATAATCATGAAAAACATTCTTGTAACTCTTACTATCTTTGCTTCTCTTTTAACCGCTAACGTAGCTTCAACGAATATTGCTACTATTGAAAAAGCATTTGTGTCGGCATCTGACGGCGAAATTAATATTTTAGATGATGATAGATCTCACAATGGACACTTGTAATTAAAACTATTTTTTTGGAAGTCATTCAGTTGTAAAACTGAATGACTTCTTTCTTTCTATAAAGTTTTTTGATAGATTGGATCGAGTATCCCTTTGACTCGGTCCTGCTCGTAAAAGTGATCAATAAAATCGTTGGAAGCACCCTCAATCCCCATCATTTCCTCATCCGAAAGTTCTATTGATGTATGACCTTGGTGTTTTCTGGTTACTTCTTTCTTCTTTAAGAAGCCAAACATAAACTTATTCATAGTCATTCCTCCCATTTATTTTTTCTTTTTCTCAATTAATTCAAGAGAATCATATGCATTTATAATCCCAGATCCGAATCGTTTCTTAGAATCTGTTTTCGTAGCGCCCTTATCTAGTATCTTCGTTATTTCTTTTACAGATGGGTTTTTACCATGCACTTCCTTATATTTAGCAATGACAACAGCTGCAGTTGCTGAAACTTTTGGGGCCGCTAAACTCGTTCCGATCATAAATTCATACCCTGGGTCAAAGCCCGCATATTCGCTAATCTCAGACTGAGGTAGATTCGTTGGATAGGTAGTAAGAGTCATATGCCTGACATCATACAATCCTTGGTCCGCTAGGGGGCCATAATCTCCACCAGGAGCCCCTACGGATACATTCTTTCCGTAATTAGAGTAATCGCTTAAGATGTTTTCTTTATTAGTCGCTGCCACTGTGTATACATCATCTAGGCCGCCAGGCATATGAAGTTGTTTATCACCTGGGAATCCTCTGGCTTCTGCTAACTTTTTGGCATTTGATAGATCAAGCCCTACTAACTCTGTACCAGACGAAGCAACCACAAAACTATTTTTCTTTTTCGCATGTTTTAAGGCACGGTTATACGCTTTAAACTCCGCCTTTTCCTCTTTATCTTTTAAAGATTTGTATACTCCTAGACTTAAGTTAATAACGTCCATATCATCGTTCGCAGCCACTACGATCGCTTCAATCACGTCACTAGTGCTTGCATTCCCAGTATGGAACACTTTATAAGGGACTATACCAATGTTAGGTGCGATCCCTTTTAAATTTCCGTTGGCAGCAATTGATCCGGCTACCATGGTCCCATGACCCATGTAATCTTGTGTATCTGTAATCCCATCAATTAGCGATACTCCTGGCGAAATGATGTTGTCTTTCAAGTCTGGGTGATTAAAATCAATCCCGCTGTCAACAATCCCAACCTTTACATCATGACTGCCGCTTTCAATCTCGTAACTTGCTCCATTATTTGTCACAAGGTCAATATCCCATAACCAGCTTTTATATAACGATTCATCATCGTCTTCCTCTTCTATGGTTTGAATACTAAACATGGATGAGGCATTCTTCTCAAGTCCATTAAACTGACTCAAGTCACTAGAAGGAAAAGAGTTCAAAATCGTTGGCTGGATATCACCGTAATCGATTGATTGAACTGATCCTGATTCCTCAAGTACAGTTGAGTACTTATTTTGAATAAGCTCCTCAATGGCTGCTTCATCAGTTTCAGTCGGTGACTTGACCATTATCGTTGATATTTCATCAATTAGATCAACGGTTGTACTTGCATTCATCTCTAAAATGTCCTCTACAACTCCATCTAGACTCTCACCTTCTTGAAACAAATAGATTCTCTCTAAATCCAGTTCATCTGATGACTCAGCAACCACATTTGAGGGGTTGCTTATACTAAAAATAGTGCCTAATGATAATGTAACTAACAATGGTTTTGCTTTAAGCCGTACGTTCATTTTCAATCTCTCCAATCAAAGTTTGAGCTTTACATAAGTTAAAATAGTATCCTTTTTCTTTTGTTAATTCTTCGTGATTTCCAACTTCTACTATCTGGCCGTTATCCATTACGATGATCTTATCCGCGTTCTGGACTGTACTTAATCTGTGAGCAATGACAACCCTGGTGCATGACATGTAATTAAGTTCATTATCAATTACACTTTCCGACAGCGTATCTAGAGCACTCGTTGCTTCATCCAGAATGAGAATAGGTGGTTTAGCAACTAACCCTCTAGCGATTAATAATCGTTGCCTTTGACCTCCGGAAAAATTTGCACCAAATTCAGAGACCGTTGTATCAAAATTCAAAGGAAGATCCATGATCTCCTTATGTATGTTAGCTTTTATAGCAGCTTCCATAACACTAGACTTCTGTATGTGTGGTCGCTGGGCTGTAATATTCTCGGCAATTGTCTTATTAAAAAGGCGAGCCTCTTGAAATACAACTCCCATCGATTTTCTCCAAGAAGATAGGTTAATTTTTGAACTATCTTTTCCATCGAATTTGATTGCTCCTGAAGTAGGCGCATATAACCCTAAAAGAAGCTTTACAACAGTACTTTTTCCAGAACCAGAAGATCCAACGATAGCTACTTTTTCACCTGCTTCAATCTTAAAGTTCAAACCTTTAACGGCTAAATCGCTAAAGTGATTGTGACGGAAGGTTACATTCTCAAATTCAATCTCACCTTTAAACTGCGCCTGACTTCCCTCTAACTCTTCCTGGTCATTTACCTCAGATTTAGCTTGCATGACATCATACAATCGCTGTAGATATGAGCCTAAATACGTTAGCTCACCGTATCCACTGCCAATCGATATAATTGGTGTGATAAAGGCCATAGCTAATGCATTGAATCCAAGTACAGTTCCTAAGGTCATAGAGCCATTAAGAATGGCTGAACTGCTAAACCATAATAAGAACACAGGTAGTATAAATTGTACGGAAGATGCTACGGTATTAATGGATGAAACCCAGATCGCTCGCTTTTCAGCACTCTTTAATTGAGTATGGAAAAGTCCTCTCCATTCAGAAAACACCATCTTTTCAAGACCCATGACCTTCACATCACTAACTCCGTTTATACTTTCTGATAAAATTCTTTGAACCTTTGATTGTGCTGATACATCTTGATCCGATAATTTCTTTGATACTTTTGTACTTGTTACTAATAATAGGAACACAGCGATACCAATCAACAAAACCGTCGTGGCCATTTCAACTGAGTATCGATACATTACCGCTAGATACGTAAAAATTAAGATCCCATCAATTAAGAAGGAAATGACTTTTGTAGATAGAATTTGTCTGATATAGACATTTGAGTTTGCTCGAAACAACAACTCACCTACCGAACGGTTTTCAAAAAAGTTATAAGGTAAACTAAATAATTTACCTATAAATCGTTCCATTAGTGACTTATCTATGGTGGTTTGGAGCTTCGCGACTAAATATCCTCTAAACCAGGAAAGGATTAGAAATCCAATAAATAAGACGAACAAACCTATGCCTATTGAGCTCATTGCATCCCCATTCTTTGGGATGACAATATTGTCAGTTATCCAAGTTGTCATCCATGGCACCACTAAAGTTAATAGTTGCAACATTAAGGATCCAAAAAGAATAAAGACAATTAATTTTGGTTTGCTTAAAGCAAAAGATAAAAAGAACTTAATATGTGATGGACCTTTCTCTTTCACGAAGTCTTGGGTAGGAGTAATACAAAGCGCAAAGCCAGTGAATTTTTCGTCAAACTCACTATGGTTAATCTTTCGTCTTCCTAATGCTGGATCAACCACTTTAATATGGTTTTTAGAAATCGATTCTAATACAATATAATGTTTGTTCTCCCAATGAATAATAGCCGGCAAAGGCATATCTTCAAGGGCTTCTTTACTGGTTTTAAATCCTTTAACATCTAAGTTGTAATGTTTGCCTATGATACTTAATTGGTACAATGAAGTCCCACCCTTGGGAACACCAAATTTCTCTCTTAGTTCCGCTAATGGAACATATTTACCATGAAATGAAAACACCATTGCTAAGCTGGCTAATCCACATTCGCTGTGCTCCATTTGTTCAATAAAAGGAACTCTTTTAGCCATGGAACCCTCCCCCTTCTAAGTTTGAACTTTTTCCATATGTGTTGTTGTATAAAATGGATGTGCTACAGCTTCCTCATTTAGTCGATCATTGAGCCAACCAAAGTAGTAAGCGCCAATGCCAATTTCAACTCGAGAAGTTAGTCTCCATTTTTCCTTAATATTGAAAATCAATTCCCCCACTCTCCTCCGACTAATGAACAATATTTTTGCTATTTCTACATCCTTTTTTCCTTTAGCGACTAAAACGGCTACATCACGTTCTCTGTTACTGAGTTCCTTAATTCCCATAGATTTTTCCTCCATGAATAGTTAAGTTTCTTTCTACACTTACTATAAGGAAAAAGAGAAGGTGAAAAGAATAAGTAAAATACAACGAAAAAACACTACAAAAATCTTAATAAATGGATGTCTATTTAAACTAAATATACTTTTTATGGTAATTATTAAAATTTCAAACGCAAAAAACACTCTTAGACCTACTAAGAGTGTTTTCTTTATTGTATTTAGGCTAATAGTAAAACTGCTGGTACTGATTGTGGATTTGAAAGTCTTATAAGCTGGTATCCAATACCAGAAAGTCCAGTGAATAAACTTGGTTGTATAAATCCTTTAGGACCATCAACTTGGTAAATCCCCCGTGCTTCTTTCTGCAAAATTAGGTTATATCCCTTTCTTTTAGCTTCTTGCATCAATTGATCATCATTTAAATAGATACTACCTTGTATCAATAGTTCTGTGTCTCCAAAGTTTCCGTGACATAGTGAATCATCTGCACTATATCCCTTACCCCTAACATTATTTATTGCTTGACGCGCTTCTTGCTCCAGCAATTGATTATTAACAAACTTGGACATAACAATTCTACTTAGTCCTATACCGTTAGATCCATGACACCAATTATGTACATACGTGTCCTCTGAATCACGATTATCCTGCCAGGCACCATCATTGACGTTAAAAAGAGATTGATCAAAATTTAGAGCTGCTTCTGCTTCTTCCACGTATTTTGACTTTGATGTAAATAAAGATAAACGATACAAAGTCTGAGCAATGCCACTTGTACCATGAGATAGCCCACCCAAATATTTTGCTACCCCATTAGACGGCCATGCTTTTCTATCCTGTGCAATTGGATGACTGTGTGCTACAAGGTGTTCACCATAAAGATCAGCGATCTCGAGATATTCTTGATCTCCTGTCCATTCATAGGCGTTCATTAATAAGTGAGCAACACCTGCAGCCCCCCCAAGATAATCAAATGTTTCATCGTTCTGTACATTATTTCTTAAGCCATTTTTAATATCATCGATCTTCCACTTAAACTCTTCACTCCGGAAATTCTTATGAAAATGTATGAGCGGGTATAGAAGAGAATAATCCCCTGAGAAAGCTGAAGTTAATCCTCGATTGATGTTCATTGGTGAAATTGCGGCTCGTAATGTTGCTTCTGCGGCTTCTTTGTACCGCTCCTCTTTCGTTTCTTTGTAGAGATATTGAAAGAAGAAAGATATTCCTCCTAATCCTTCATAAAGCCCTTGTGCTGCCGGGGCTACTGTCCAGTCTTCCCCACTTGGTACTAAACAAAGTAGAGACGCTGATAACTTCCCTTTAATGTTTGAATAGCGAAGTTTGCTTAAAATTTCATCACCAATTAATTTAGCCTCTGATAAAAACTGATCTTCTACTTTTTCTGGTACGAGCTTTTCATCCCAATTGATCTGAGAAGACGTTTCTTCTTTCACACCTGCTATAGATGTTCTAATCCAATCAAGTTGAGTTTTTAATTCGTCTTCATTGAATTTTTCTATTCTTTCAATCACAAGTGCATATCCACTTTGAGCGAAGACGTTTGGAATCCTTTTCCCGTTACTCGCAAAGAGGTCTGTTGAATCTGCCTTCGAGTTAAAGAACGGTATATCTCCTTCTATTAAGTCAGCAATTTCATAAGGGACGATTCGTTTGTCCATATACGGATAAAACCATAAACGATCGAATAAATTTTCTAAATACAAAGCATCTCTCATGTAATCTGGATGGCTAGATTCGTTCAGGAAGTTAAAATATTGTTGGGTTGCTCGTGCAACTACACGAATTTTTTCGCCTTTAAACTCTTCAAGAGGCCCATTTGTCTTTAAAATTTCTTCTTTATGATCCATAAAGAATCTAAATATGTCCTCAAAACCAGTTAAAATGTCCTCTACATAATCCTTAGAGTTAATGACTTCATCATTTAACTTCGTTAGATTATTAGCCCCATAAAATTTACTTGATTGCATCGTATACTTCATATCATCTGTCATATTACTTTCGAGTTGTAACACTTTGAAAGGCAGGTCTTGTTCCTTTCCATTTAGAGCACTAAGATCAACGCCCTTCCCTTCAGCGTTCTTAAACATAGCAAAAGGTAATAATCCGGTTCCGACAACTGAGTTAGCTTGTTCATATTTTAAATCGACTTCGACCGACTCTGGTAAATCTAATTTCGGACTCTGATGGAATAGTGTCTCGTGGTCAATAATAAAAGGAGTATCACCACTGGCTATAATATTTTCTAAGTGAAAGTCTGCACCTTTTATTGAATGCATTAGGCCTAATAATACCCCGAAACGTCTGAAGTAATCTTTTACTTCTTCTTCAGAATTACAACTCTTGTAAGGCACGCATTCTTCCCATCCATGTGTTTCGAAATCAAGTATCTTATAAGGTTTTAGTGTTGGAAATTCTGCTCTATCTGCAATCCACTGTAATAAGTTATGGTATTTAATTGAGATTGATAGCCCTTTTGGTTTATATATAATCGTTTTACCATCATCAAAGACAAATCTACCAACTGTCTTTCCTTTTTGGTGAGTATCACCAAGACCAAATTCAATTGCTTCCAACTTATTATTCTTTAGATTAAATGTTTTTGACATCTCTTTAAAATCATGAGCATATCTTCTTAAAGCAATTTCTGTGTTTTCAAGGAAAAATTCACTACGAAGTGTAAGAATTCTGCATAACGTTGCATATTCTTCATAAAACTTTAAGAGTTCAGACGAATTTAAGGCTTTCTCGCGGATAAATGATTGAAATCTTTCTTCTCCTGTTTCACCATAAAGTTCATCTTTTAATTTAGATATGTGCATCTCTAAAACAATTGATCTGGAAGCTTGGGTCAACAACTGGCTTCCAATTGCGTATAGAAATGTCTCTTTAAGTCTATCTTTGTTTACCTTAAGCTTTGCATGAATGCTTTCAAACATTTTATCAAGCCTATCTGAGATATACACTAGAAATGGATGAATAAAGAATCCTAAATCTAAAGGCTGGTCGGTGTCTACTTTCATCTCAGAAAGCTTGAATCCTTCAGCTAATAAAGAAGTATTCATTTTTGTCTTTAATAAAGACTGGAGTTCGTTAACTTGTTCATCTGTTAGTTTTAATTCCTCTAAGGGAATAATTCCTTCACCAAAAATATTTTCGGTTAAACCCATATTCTTTAATTTTATTTGGAACATCGAATCTGAGTTCATAGAGACTCGACTGCGCCATTTAGTGATGGCGTGAGTTGAGTCAAATTCTTGATTATCTAATACTTCTCTTCTTTCATGGCTAAATAATGCATGGACCGATTCTTCAAAATTAAGTTGTTTTTTAACTTTTTTCATGTCCTCACTCCTTATTAATAGAATTGAGAATGTCTAGGATCTTTCATAGACATTCTCAATTCTATTCAATTGTATGAACAGTAGTGGAACCCTTGATTCCACTACTGTTATGTAATTTAGCAAAATTTGATAGAAAATAGCATACCGGTAGCAATAGCCGCTGCACACGCAGGTGTTGTCTCAGGAGCAACATCAGAAGCTCCTTGTACTTCAGATAATTCTTCAAGAGTTAGTTCATTAAATGGCTTTCCAGAAGGATGGGGTTGTACTTTTTGAATCGCCTCACGAATTTCTGGATTTTTCCACGCGTCAATAATTTGTTTGTTAGTCATTTGTCATACCTCCAATAATTTTTTAAGTTTATTATCCTCTGCAATGTTTAACCGAAAAGACGATGGTTGCTCCTACTGAATAGGCAACACATAATGGCGTTGTTTCAGGATTCACATCCGAAGCCCCTTGAATTCCTGCCAATTCTTCCGGTGATAGTTCGTTTAACGTTTTTCCTACTGGGCTTTCTACCTTCCCGTGGTTTTCAGGATTTTTGAGCGCTTTAATTTGTTCTTCTTTTGACATTAAGTTCATCCCCTAATCATTTAAATTTTTGATTGTGCTTACTTGCTAACTGAATAATATAACGAATCTTAATACTCGAATACTTCGCAAAATGGCGGAATGTTGTATAATTGAGATATTATTATCTATAATTACGTTTTTTTTACTGTAATAGGTGAATTTCTACTTTTCAGATGAAGCCTTGCTAAACTGAGACGAAGAGAGTGAAGAACTTGGAGATCGGAGAAAGAATACGCCAAATACGCATTCATCAGGGATTAACTCAAACTGAATTAATTAAGGGTATTTGTTCAAATACATATATTAGTAAGATAGAGAGCGGTAAAACGAAACCGTCTTATTCTTTTATACTAAAAGTAGCAAAGGTCTTAAATGTAGAGCCAGAGTTTTTGATTAACATGGATAGAACCAATATAGAACCAGAAATTAATAGGATATATAACGATTATTTTGAAAAAGAAAACATTAATCCACAGGATTTATCATTCTTAAAACTGCATACTAAAGAAACCCATTCTAATTCCTCACTAATTAAGATCTTCTATGTATTGATTTCTTACCATATAAACTCAGATATTATCGAGGCTAAACCATTCGTAGAACAAGCAAAAAATATCATCTCACATAATCTAACAGGATCTGATAGTGAGTTATCTAACTACTTTAATAGTCTTTCTAAGTACTTTCATTTCACAAAAAATTATACAGAAGCTTTGCTGTATGCAGATCTACATCTCCGATCTTTACCGACAGATGATGATCAACTTCGTGAAGCTAAAGCCTATTTCAACTTAGCTTCAATTCGTACGAAAATGGATGAGGACTTAGAGCTTGCTAGGATATATAGTAAAAAAGCTCTGCATATTTTTAAAAGAGAAAATTTTAAATTGGGTATCGGATTTACATTAACAGAACTAGCCATACAATATCATCGAAATGGTTTATATACTGAGGCCCTTGAGGTATTAGACGAATTAAAACTTTTTTCTCTTGATTACAGAGAAGAGTTTTATAAGCCAATCTTAGAATATAACTATGGCAGAGTTTATCATAAGTTAGAAAAATACGACCAAGCCATTAAACATTACTTTAATAGCATACGAATTGACGAATTATCGGGAGAAGAAAATACAATCTATGCAATTAAGTGTCTTGCTGAGATAAGTATCGAACAAAAAAAATGGGAAGAAGCTAATGATTATCTGGAAAATGGGTTTTCTTTAACAAGTAAATTCCACCTTCCAAATATGCACATCCATCTTCTTCATTTACGTTCTCAAATTTACAAAACAAGGTTCGATTTCTCTTCGTATGAGAAGGAAATGCAACAAGCTGTTCAATTAGCACAAGAAGGTAAATATCCCTTACTAATCAAGGAAGTCAGTATAGAACTAGCAGATCATTATAATGAAGCTCGCGCGTATAAAATGGCTGCTAAATATTATAAAATCGCCCTTAGTTGAATACAATGAACACTTTAGTTTTTAAAGAACATAAACAAGAGGCAGGCACTTCTTAAGTGGAAGTGCCTGCCTTTTTATAAAATGTAAACAAACTAAACCCCAATCATTTACCTTGTTTCTTTTCTTCTTCAATAGCTGTTATCTTAGCTAACTGGTCAATAAAATATTGTTGATCTCGCTCACTTAAATCCGCGACCATTGCATTTATCATCTTCTCAATCAGTTCGTATTGCTTATAAGGTAATACATTTTGTAGAGCTTTTAAACGATAAAAAACATTATCAGGAAGTTTGATATTGCGTCTAAAATGTAAAGTTGACTTTTCTTCTTTTCGTTGAGGATTTTTCAGAGAATTTGAAGTAGATTTGACTTCATACGGTTGATCTTGTGCCATGTTATTTCACCTCGAATATAATTAGCTGGTTTATTTAACTGCTAACTCATTAAACATACTTAATTATTAAAATACCATAACCAAACATTATTTATCATTCCTTTCTTGTTTATATTTATCGATAATTAGTTTTGCTTCTTCCAAATTAATTCGATCATCTATTGATAGTTTTTTGATAAATTGAATAAATTCCTCATTATCTACAGAATCATTTAACTTTATTTTCTCAATTAATCTATCTAACTTAATTCTCACCGTGGGATAAGAGACCTCATATATCTTAGCGATTTCTTTTAAAGATCCCGAATTCGTAATGAACTTTTACTTGGTTTGGCATTTCTTATTTCAGGATGGATCACTGGCAGAAAAACCCTTTCTGAACGAAGGAAAAAAGAATTAAATAAAATGGAAACACTTGATATAAGGTAAACTTTTCTCTTGCTTTTCTTTCTATATAAAGTATACCATTTTAAAAAAATAGAGTAAAGGGATAAATGGGATAAAATTTATTGATTTTAAATGACTATGTCTTTATAATAGAGATAACAAATTACTAATAAATTCGCCATTTATAAAGTTAAAAACTGATTATATGCGAAGAAAATACGACCAAAAAAAAGGGGCAGGTTGAATGGGTTATTTGTATGTCTTTTTTATGGTTTTTATAGTTGTTTTTGTTTTAAATGGAATTCTTGATTTGATCTTTAAGACAGGAACTAATATAAAGCGGTGGTTTCTAGCTTCTTTAATAATTTCATTAATCTCTACATTTTTTGCTTTATTGATTTCATAAATTAGAAAAACCGATGTATGTTTACATCGGTTTTTTCATCAATCTAACCCAGTCACACTACCCGAGTATTTAGTTTGTTTTTGTTTTACTAATGGAGGTTTATCGTATCCAGTAACTTCATTAGTATCCGCAACTCTAAGTCGATAATCACCTGTACCTTTATTGACGGTAAATGAGACTTGCGTTTTATTAGTTAGTTTTTTTGTTTCAACTGTTGACCACCATAAACCGTTGTCTTTTTGTAATTGAACATTTAACTCATTCTTCTTACCTTTGTTTATTACCCAATCATCCACCTTAATTTTCACTTGTACTTTAGGCTTAGAAGAATAGAAATGGTGAAATTTTGGAGAAGGCATTCTATCAGTTGCAGAGCTAGTAGTTCCAGTGAAATTAGTAATATGCACATTGGCTTCGGCCATATGTGAGAATGCACCAATAAAGAGCGAAAGGACAAAAACTGAAACTAATATTTTTGCAATAAAATTTTTCATTATATCTCCTTATCAACTAGTAATTTTTGCTTCAACAATCTTATAACTCTTGGTAGGAGCAAATACATCAACCATTAGTGTTGTGTAGTAGCCTTTAAAGTATTTCGCAGCCTTAAAAGAACCTTGACTAGTTACTCGCGCAATTTTCGCGCCGCTACCAACAGTTCCATCCATTCCAGTCACCCATGTTGTAGAAGATCTATCATACATTTTCCCCGTTAAATCAGCTTTATAAGATACAGCCGTCAATTTATCTTTATTGTAGGAAAACTTGCCACTAACTGCATGAGTGAAGTTAAAACCCTTTGTGTTAGAAACATAAGCTTGATAACTTGTTGAACCAACTGATTGAATTCCAAACCCATTAGTGGAAGGTGCTTCAGAAAATACTAATTCAAGATTTTCAGAAGATAAATTAACTTCATTTTCTCCTTTAGCCAATTGCTCGTTGGCTTGTTCTACTAGTACTTGCAACTCTTCGTTTAGAGACTCGACCTCTTCATCAGTCAAGAAACCATCAATATTTTGGTCTGTACTTGCAGCTGCATGGTTACTAGTTGCGAAAAAAGAAAATGAAATTACTAAAACACTCAACAACCAAAAAAAGTTTAACTTTTTCAATCCAGTAATCCCTCCGATATTCAATTTTTTGTAAACTACTTACAAGATTTATTATATATTCATAGTTTTGTTTTACAAGGTTTTTCAATCGTCAAATATCCTTAATATAATACAAATTTTTACATAGATAAGTTTGTATTATTGTTAAAGGAAAATAGGGATAAATAAATCAAACGGGATAAACAAGATAAGTGGGATAAGTAATTTGATTTTAAGTCTTTTAATTATAGACAACAAAGAACCAACATACATGGCCGTGTATGTTGGTGAATCGAGATTGTTACATGTAAGACAATCTTTTTTAATTTGTTGTTCAGAATGATAAGAGATCATCTGTGCGTTATCTATGAGTGAGATCATAGATAACATTTTTTATTTTCTTATATAAGTTAAGAATGAAAGTCCTAAATTTAACGCTCCTATCACGACTCCTAAGAATGATAGATATTCACTAAGTGTTACCTGGGAACTTTCACAAACGAAGGGTAAGTAAATCCCAATTACAATATTACACAGGAAAAGTTTTCAGTCGCCTTAAATACAACAAGATAATTAAAATAATGAAAGAAGCCACTTAATTTTGCTAAGATTAACTAAATTTAATTTATTAAATGGGATGCTTGGGATAAAAATCAGGGCTATGAGTAAGTAGTAAAACCAAAAATAAAACCATTCAATTGTTGAATGGTTTAAGAGTTAACTAGTTACACGTAAGTGCCCTTAGAGTTGGCCTTGCGGCGTGAACACAGCTGCGTTCTCAAATCTCTCACTGGACTTATCCTTACGTGTTGTGTTGTTATTCAGAACAAAAATTTTCGCGCGCTTTGACAGCACCCTATAAAGAAGGTCTTTGAAGAGGACTTTAAGCACAGCTGTGCTAATCATTCTTTACACTGGATTTAGTCTGTCGTCTTTAGTATAAGATGCTAATGCTCTCTTTATACCTTTTTTTTTCAGGTACAAGCCTATTTTACTCGATCTAAAGAAAAAAAACAATTATATAAGAGAAGTTTTAGGCATTCCAAGTACTCTATGGTAAATTTTTGGTTGGATTAAGTGGTACAATTCTAAATTGTTACGAACGTCATTAGGATGTCTTTGATCTTTGTAATACATAAATTTATAGTACTCCAAAATGAAGTTTGCCAAAAAATCTGCTGTTTGCATAAGTCTATCATTCTTTTGAGTATTATATTTTATATCGAAGTTATTCCAATTAAATCGATTGTTCCACTTTGGGAAATTAACTCGAAGGGATAGATATTCATGCAGCCTTGTTTTAGACTCATTTCCTCTAGCTGGAGAACCATCAATAGAGATAATTGCTCGTCTACCTCTTTGGGAGTAAGGTTCTTCAATAATTCTATTGATCACTTTGCTTAAAAAATAGTTTTCGCTTTGCTCTTTGTTACGTGCTGTAGCCTCAGTGAAACTTCTTTGATTTTCAGTTACTAACTGCTTATCAACCACTATATAGCAAATCCTTAGGGATTCCCATTCCATTAATTTTTCAAATACTGCTTTCTTTTGAAGAGGGGTAGCATCTTTACCTTTAAGTTCTCCATTTTTATAAGGAAAATTTTTAAAAATTTCATCTAGATTATCTTGTAAACGTTTAAACCCTCTTTCAATAGAAAAACCGGCCCATACATAAAGTGGGCCATTTTCTGAATCTATGTTTCCGGAATCATCTAAATATATGTACATTAAAATTCTCCTTTAAATAAACGTTGTCAATATGAACCATTTTAACACTAAAGGTAATACAGTGTTTCATGAATATGAAATGAGATTACTGTGTTATTGTAGCAATCGAACAAATGTAACAAAATACTTATTTTGTTACATTAGAAAAGGCTAATTTATAGCCTTTTTTCTTTTTGTCTGTGTTATACTAAAAAGACTAAAATAAGTTACATTCAAAACGCTGATTTATAAGGGGTAACAATTATGGCTTCAAAAGCAGACGAAATTAAGAATGTGCAGCCGTTACGATCGCTTGAATTAATCCAAGACATGAAATGGTCGCTCAAACGTCACTGTTCAGAGCGCGATTATATTCTTTTCCTTTTAGGCATTAATACGGGTTTAAGGGTTGGGGATTTACTGCGGTTAAAAGTAGCCGATATTAAAGGAAAGAAAAAGGTCACAATCCGAGAAGGAAAAACGAGAAAGCCACGTACCATCTATTTATCGAACGTTTATGACGAGTTGGCCGAGTATGTTGAATCTCTTCCGGAAAACGCCTGGTTGTTTCCAAGTCGAAAAGGAGAAAATCCGATCTCAAGGGTTCAAGCTTATCGCCAATTGATTAAGGCGGGAGATATGGCCGATATTCTGGAGGGAGTTGGAACGCATACGATGCGAAAAACTTTTGGCTATTGGCACTATAAGCAATTTAAAGACGTGGCCGAGCTTCAAATGATTTTTAATCATTCGCACCCTAAAGTCACTTTGACGTATATCGGTATCCTGGAAGAAGAGGTCGAAAACAATTTAAAATCATTCATGCTGTGAGAAGCACAGCATAAAAGGAGGGAACTCTATTAATGAACCATGTCGATCAGATTATACAATCAATATCTAGCTTGAATTTCGTATGCACCGTAGATATTGTTGGTAGCCATAGCAACGACACTAATGATAAATACTCTGATGTAGATTTAGTCGTTCATGTCTTAGACGAACCCGCAGATAAAGCTTTATTAAGAATCTCTTATTTTTTATGTGAAAAATATTCACCACTTTGGTATGACTATGCTAATAGTTTAATGCCAAATAAGTTCTTGGTATCTATGTACTTTGAAAATACGACCCCCTTTAAATTCATTGATATAGGTATCATTAACAATGAGGCGCAATTCTATAATAAAGATGATTTTAAAAATGATAAATGGATTCATCTTATGAAACTATGGGTCATGAACTTTAAATACTATGTACGCAAATCTGAAAGGTTTGAAAGTAGCTTTAATAACATGATGGCTTCAGCAGGAATAAATGATTTTAAAAATCATGCTGATGGTTTTAAGAAATTATTAAATGTCTTATCTACAAAAGAGTCTATAAATAAAAAAAACCTTTGGCTATTGTACAACGAGTATCAAATACACAAGCATCTTTATTAAATGTTATTTTACAAGGAGGCGCATCAATTCAATGGATATAAAAGAACTGAATCAAAGATATGAGGAAATCATTCATTCGAATCGCCCGGAGAATATTAAAACAAATCAACTTTCCATGCTCATGACTTATATGGAAGGAGAGTATCAAATACCTATGCTTAAGAACCCCGAATGGGAGAGTAACAACAGAAAAGTGATCGCTTTATATCGGAAAATATCTATGAGTCGAGTGTTTGAAGAGTAAGGATATCACTATATATAGTAGGACTAAAAAAGCAGCTACGGCATAAAACCGTTGCTGCTTTTATTGATTTTCATTAAAGGCCTCCATCTTATGAATCGCATAAGAGGTTTGCGATGATGAATCCCGCCGGTTTATTCGTCGCCTGGCGAATGAGCGACATCATTTAATGATACTTACAAGCCCCTATTTTATGAATCGCATAAGGGGTTCGCGATATTCAATCCCACCGATTTATTGATCGCCTGGTGAGCAAGCGATATACCTTCCGGCCCCCATTTTATGAATCGCGTAAGGGGTTTGCGATGATGAATCCCACCGTTTATTAGTCGCTTGGTGAATGAGCGACATACTTTAGTTTAAAATTTACCATTAATATACTTGGGAGTCAAAAGATACGGTATTACTTACCACCGTTCACCTTCCTTATTTATTATATAATATAGGAAGGAAGGTGATTATATTGTTTAAATCTCCTATGCTATTACAATCCTTACCGGTACCACCGGATAACGATATAGAGTGCATCACAGAATTAAAGCTCGATGGCCATAGAATGATTATGAGCCGCTTTGAAGGAAAAACAAGACTGTACACCAGGCATCAAAACGAGGTTACGACAATGTATCCGGAACTCTTGGAACATGAGATTGAAGAGGGAACCATGCTAGATGGGGAACTTGTTGCCCTGGATGATGAAGGCAAGCCGGACTTTGAATCCTTACAGCTGCGGTCCCGTTCTAAGAAGCTCTTTCATCAAGTTCCTCTCCAATTTGTGGCTTTTGATAGCCTTTACCACCAGTACAAACGCATGACATCCAAACCGCTACACGAGCGCAAAGAAAAAGTGGCCATTTCTCTCCCTAAAAATCAGCAAACCCTTGTTGCACATAACTTTGTAATCGGACAGGCTCAAAATTACTTTCAATTAGTAAAAGAAATGGACCTGGAAGGCATAGTTGTAAAAGACCCTAATTCGGTCTATAAAATCAATACAAGAAGTAAGGCCTGGCATAAGATTATTAATTATTCGTACCGTGATGTCTTGGTCACAAAACTACGCAAAAAAGAGTTTGGTTTAGTTGTTACCGATGAAAAAGGCCATTATTTAGGTACGATTGAACACGCAAGTATTCCGCTGCGTAAAAGCCTCTATTCTTTAGCAAAAGTAAGAAAAGAAGATACAAACTATGTTGAAATCGACCCGCTGCCATGTCGGGTGAAATACCGTAACCTCACGAAAAAAGGGTTGCTATGTATTCCGGTCTTAATTGAAGTAACCCCTGACAACTAGCGTCAGGGATTACTTATAAAAATACTACAATAACACAGTAACACAAGTGGACAATGATACATTAGTCCATAATAAATAAAGCCAAACTCCGGAATTAGAAGCAGTTTGGCTAATGTATATCAATTGTACAGATACGTGCATTTGATTCAATTTATCTTTTCTTGAACATTTCTAAGACTTTAATGCCAGTATTTATTGCGTAAAGCACAAGGAAGATCGTGAGTATAATGTTAAAGTATTCAAAGTGATCCTGTAAAGTTCTAATGAGTGAATCCATTCTAAGCTCCATGAAATCTCCTCCATATTATATATTTATAAATCAATACCCTAATCTTTAAATAGTAAAAGTAATAAAACAATATCCCAACAAGCAATAAAGCTCGTTGGGACACTATTCTTTGATATACCTATCGTTCGGTACTATACACCAAGCTATCATTTACAGTCTTTCTAGCAAATACTGATGATCCAGCCCCAGCTCCGATAGTGAAACCGGCCGCCTCAAACTCTGCGCTTAAATCTACATCAATTTCAATTTGCATTGTTGTTTGACCAGTAGCTTCAACACGCTGTGTAGGGAAGCTAGTTGGAGTATAAGCTGTATTAGAAGCTTGTAGCGTGTGTGCTCCTCCCCCAGTAGTCCACCAAACATCATCCACATTTTCAATTTGTACGAAAGAACCAGATTGATATAAAAGTAATCTGCAATTTAGTGTTACTGTGAGTCCATTGTGGGTAGTTGATGAAGTGGCCACAAAAAAAGATTCGTTTAACGCACCAAAATTGTTTAATTGCAATTCTTCTTCAATGGTAATCTCCTTGTATAATTCCCCTGTTTCATTGTCGATAATTCTAACAATATCCTTTGCTCCCTCTGATGTTTGCTCTGCGCTATAGTTCCCTTCGGGCAATTCTACATGAAAGTTCTCATTAATCGGGATTGTATTATCCTGTGGTTCTACATGTAGCTCCGTCAAAAATTCTGAATCTGATTCTCCAGCAGCTTGACCAGTATTACCGTTCAGTAAAAATGCTGATGCAAAAGCAAACGTCACAACAAACAAAAATAGAAATAACTTTTTATTTCTAACATCCATGTAAATCCCTCCCATTCAGATTTACTGTCTGACTAACCTTTAATAAGTAATTCTAAACGTTTAATTCTAAAAAAAATTGAATTTATTAGAATTAAAGATAAAGTCTGTATAATTACCTGGGCGATTGTATCTGTAATCTTGCATGATTTATCTAATTGGATATATATAGGTTGTGAAATATTATTATTTTAGGTCTATATTCACAGGGTTAATACGTTATTAATCTAAAAGAAGAAGGGAACTATTCTTTTAGCTTCCTTCTTCCTTTTTTATTTATAGTGACCGCCGATCTTCGCCGCTCGCTCCAATGCTTGACCCGCTGGAAGCAAGGAAGAGGCACGTAAAATGGAGGTCTTACCAAACTTCGCTTTGATCGTATCCATGACCTCTCCAAGCTGTCGATCGTCTTGTTGCTGCTGGTGATCAAATAAATCAAGTTGTACCGCGTCGCCATTTGTAAACTTTGATAAGGATACACCGACTCTACGTACAGGCTGATGGTCCCAAAATTGATCGAGCAACTGACAGACATATTTAAACAACGTTAAGGAAGAATCCGTTGCATAGGGCATCGTGAATTGACGGTGAAATCCGGTTCTCACTTCATAACTGGCTCCAGCAACACTTAATGAAACCGTCGAACCTTGAACGTGGTTTTTTCGCGCTCTCAAACACACTTCCTCACACAACTCTAGTAACACCACGCAAATATCTTTACGCGTCGCGTAATCATAAGGAAGCGTCATTCCATGACCAATGGCTTTTTGGCCATCGTGTGTGGAGATTTTGACAGGCGAATAGTCGACCCCATTGGCACTCATCCATAAGACTTGGCCATGTATCCCCCAACGTTTCTTAAAGAACTCGACATCGGTATTGGCTAAATGGCCAACGGTCCGAATCCCTCGATTGTATAAGTGTTTTTTCATTTGGCTCCCTACGCCAAACATATCCTCAACAGGGAGTTTCCAAAGGGTTTGTTCCAGGTTATCGGCTTTAAGTTCATAAATACCCGACTCATTCTTTTTCGCAAAGTTATCACAAGCAAGTTTGGCCAAGATTTTATTGGCTCCAATCCCTACCCTAGCTCTCACACGCATGGTATCCCATATGTGCTGTTGAATCTTCTTTGCGGTTTGCATATAGCCACCGAATAAATGGTTGGAGTGGGTAACATCCATAAATTGTTCATCGATTGAGTAGGGTTCGACGAGATCGGTATACTCTTTTAATATCCTGGTAATCTCCATCGACGCATCGATGTAGTCTTGCATATGAGGAGGGACGATAATCAAATCACTACATTTTTGCTGCGCTTCCCAAAGACGTTCTGCGTTTTTAACCCCAAATTTCTTGGCTTCTTTTGACGCTGCTAAGATCACGCCGCTTCGTCTGTTTGGGTCACCGGACACAACGAGTGGTTTTCCCTCGTAAGAAGGATGTTTTGCCACCTCAATGGAGGCGTAAAAACTCTGCATATCCACTAAAAAAATAACCTCACTCATATTATCGTACACCTCGTCACATATTTCTCTATAGTATATACGAATATACGTTCCCTTAAAAGTGGTTATTATAACCAATTAGAGAGTCAGAAAGTAATTTATATAATTATTACGGTATGTGAAATTAATTAGTTGGGCGAAAAAAAAGAGGCATTTAGCACCTCTTTAAAGAAAATAGGCCACAATCTCTAATAATTTCATCACTGCTAACTAACGTTGCTTCGTAAATGGTCTTATTATTCTTTTTCATATATGACTGTACAACCTCGTAACCTACAGCGTATCCAGCACAAAAAGAAAGACCAACCGGTGCGTAACCTTCTTGTTTAGCGATCTCGTCACCAAACATATAACTACTTACTTCCGCGAATCCTTTTACATTTAAAGCATCCTCAATTACCTTGATGGAATACTCTAAATCCTCGCTATCAATATTGGTTACCCAGGGTCCTAAACTGTCGATACCATAAAGTTCTGTTGCGAACGAATCTGCTAGTCCTTCAATAACAAGATACTCTCCAACGGTTACATTTCCATGGTCCCAACTAAAATAAGAGAAGCGTAAATTGTGATGAAATTCATGAGCAATAACAGCTGGAACTTTCGGTATATTATATTCATTTGGATATATATTTATCGTAATATAACCAGGTATCCCGCCAAAACCTGTATAACCTTTCTGTAACTTTAATTTGTTCGAATCTGCGAGGTAAATGCCTAACATAATTTCATTAGCATTAACCTTCAAATTAGCTTTATTAGCTTTTTCTATACAGGTTTTCAATGAACTTTCTGCTGTATCAAAAATGCTGTTTGCTTCTAATAAAGAAATTCCTTCTCTGATATGAGAGTCATCCATAATATCTATGTAACCTAACATTCCTGTAGCCATCAATACGTCGTAACCATTGTCTTGTTTAGCTTTGATTGGCACATTGATAAGATTCCACATTTCTTTAAGCGGAGACATCATAGTATAACGAAAATACTTCTTTCTTTCTTCATGCGTAGCAAAAGTTAATATATTTCTGTATTGATCTAATGAATTGATTATTTCATACTTCATTTCATCACCTCTGTGGTAAATATTTAATATTAAATCTATGAAGTAAATACAACGTATTTAGTAGTGTTTCATCATTTTCCTGGTTATCTAAATGAATTAGTATATTCTCAAGGTCTGCGATCTTCTGATGTAATTCAATTCCTAAATCATTCATTTGAAATGTTGAACCTTTTAACTCTTTTAACCTATATCCCAATATCTTTGAGACAAGGATTTGAACTAAATTAACCAAATCTGACTGTACTAAAACTAATTGTCCTCTATTATTCTTTATGGTATTTAATAAGTCTAAATTTGAATAGTACCGTATAGATCGTTCAGTTATCCCAGTTTGTTTATACAGATCACCTGTTGTATACAGGACCTTCACCTCCTCTGATTTAAAGAGTAAAGTATCACGCTACGTTAGAGTCAATCACAAAATAAAAAGAAGAGGCCAAGATAGCCACTTCTTTTAACATTTCTATGTTCAACAATATATTTTGAGCTTAACTTAGAAAAACAAAATGCCGGAAAGGAAAAATAAGAACCAGGGTGTGATTGAGCACATCATTCCCTGATTCTTGTATTAACAACGTTAGCCTGTCCACTTACCGAGTTTATGACCCATCAATCTGTTTTAATGCTGCATAACGCTCTTTCAGCAACGTTTCTAGTTCCTCTATATCATCTAAGGTTGCATGGTTCTTAATGAAACTTCTTGCTGTTGAACGCTTCTGCAAGTATTTCGTTCGTTCTTTGTTCTTCTCTTGCCAACGTTTGTTACGTTCGGTCTGTGTGAGAGTTTTTTCTTCCTCGTCCATTCTTAAACACTCCTAGCTGGTCCATGATAAACAACGTTGTGCCAAATAAAACGATTGAATCTAATACGAGATTTCTAAAGATAAACGCTACCCATATTAGAATCAACAACAAGATATACAAGGTTTTCTTTTTCATATGTCATGTTGTATTATAGAGCATGAGGAGGGGCTAAGCCCCTTACCCTCAATCTTTCTTTTCGTTCGAATCCGTTTTCTTAAGCGCTACTACGATGCCAACCGTTGTTGCTAAAGAAGCGAGGATTCGAGCGATTTGCTCTATAGAGTCCAACATGTTTTCACCTCCTTTATCTATTTATATCGTACTATATATAGTACGATAAGTCAACAGAAAATAAGGATAAAAGGGATAAATTTATCAAATTTGATAAATTGGATATTTAGGATAAGTTTAAAGGAGAGCGGTTTTATGCTCTCCTTTTATAGTACGCCTAATAGAAGAGGCTTAAACAGCCCCTTCTTTCTTAACATATTGCATTAATTGGCGCAGCACTTCTGCCGCTCCTTCCTGGCTCAAAACGATCTTCCCGTTGCCAAGACTGATATTCTGATCACTTACTTCACCTGTGACCATACATTGGCTATTCGGCTTGTACTTCTTTAAGATAATGCGCTCGTTATCGACGTAAATTTCAAGTGGGTCTTTCATTTGAATATCTAGGGTACGCCTTAACTCCATAGGAATGACCACACGTCCTAATTCATCGACTTTTCGTACAACTCCCGTTGCTTTCATACTAATCACTCCTCTTAAATTATCTGTTTTTTCTGATTATAACATATTATAATTCGGGTCCTTCGTTCAACGGGGAAACGACGTACATCTAAAGAATCTTTGTGATTTATCTCGGTTCATGACTTTTAGCCTATACAGAAAAAATAATCATTATCTTTACCTACCTTTTAAATAATTGTAATCGGGTGTTTTACAAGCCAACTTATCAGTTCACACACTCTCACATATTTTAGGGGATAATGTAGTTCTTTTGACTGAAAAACATACTGATTCCCATTCTAAAGAAAGTCTAAAGTATCTAAATTAGGTAAAAAATTTACTGGTAATTATGTTAGCCTTTGTAGTGGAATTATTCCCAATACTTCAGGAGGAACATATGAAAAAATTACTTACTACATTGTCCATTAGCTTAGGAAGTGTTATCTTATTCTCTACTGGTGCATTCGCCCAAGATAACGAAGAAGTACCACACGGAGACACAACGCTTGAAGAATTCACTGAAATTATTGAAGCGGACGCTGATAAGGGTAAAGAGGAAGCTGAAAATCTTCAAACGTTCAATGCCTTATCTGATGAAGATAAGGAAAAACTCATTAACTACCTCAATGATCCAGAGGTCATTGAAGAATTTGCTGACGCTACAATGACGCTTTCAACCAATGAAGTTCAAACCTCGCACAACGGTGATATTGTAATTACACATGAAATCGTTGAAGACGATGCTGAATTTAGTACTATGGACAAAACAAGATTCAGAACATTTAAGTCTGAACAAAAGGTTTTAGATGTTTCTATTACATCTCTATACCAGCAGATAGGCGTGTTAAGAAGAGGAGTTAGCATAATTGGTATAAACGGTCGTAGTTTTTGGTCAACAAATTTAAATCCAGGTGCGGCTGTATCAGGTTCTCTTGGTAATGCAACCTATACGGCTACTAAGGCTACATCACAAGTTGTTTGGAAATTCACTTTTGCAAAACACTCACCTATGCACTGGTCGAAAATTCAAACAATGAACGTTGACCGTAGAGGACACGTATCAGGAAATTTAGTGAAGAATTACTAAGATAGAAGGTCGATAATGAATGAGTAAGAAAGCATTCAAGATAATAGCTATAATTATAATTGTATTTGTCATCGTAACTGTAGGCGGTTGTGCTTACTCAATGTTCGGTCCATGGACTTAATAAGAAAAAAGACGACTAATTTAGTCGTCTTTTTTTATGAAATTACTTGAATGAATCAAACAACACTAAAAAATTCTTTGTACTACATATCATCAGTTCATTTTCGCTACGAAATACTCTCACCGTAATTAAAAAGACCATAATCGCTCTATTTGGTTTTTTTATTGTAATCATACATTAACTATTAGACTGGTACTTCTTTAAGATAATGTGCTCGTCATCGACATAAGTTTCAAACGGGTCTTTCAATTTAATATCTAGGGTACGTCTTAGTTCCATTGTAATGACCACAAGGGTCCTAATTCATCAACTTTCCATTCAACTCCGTTACCTATAATTCGGGTCCATCGTTCTCCGGTCCTCGGTTTCGTTTCTTATCTAATTGATTGTTGCGTCTCATGGTTTTATCTGCAACTTGAACCATTTTGACGAAACTTTGCTTCTGATCACGTAAAGAAAGCCTTCCGACACTTTCCATGTCTTGAAGGCTCATTTGTCGGGTATCTTTTGGATGACAGTTTACATAGGAAGGCTTATCAAGGCCAGCATTCTCCCAATCCTTCACTTTATACCCGTTTATGATATTAAAAGGGGAACTCGACGTTGTGACTTGTGCAATGGTGCATAGCCCATCCTCTTCTGACACAATCATTACTGGTCTTTTTTTCCCTCGTTCGGTGCGATTTTCATTAAGGTGTTCGATATAGCATTTCCGGATTTCTCCGAATCGTTCAAACTTATCCTTCATACCAACGACGATCAGAAGGGTCACGCAAATCTAATTCAACATTTCCATTCGCGTTTACTTCTAATTTTTTAGGGTTCGGATTCGCTTTTTTAAACAACTTATCCGCCTTGTTTAATTGTTTTAATAGCTCTTGTCTTTCTTGTTCTTCATTCATGTTATCACGCTCCTCGATAGAATCATGACTTTAAACTGTACCTTATACTATATCAAACGTAACACCAGATATCCAAGCTAAAAGGGATAAAATTATCCCTTTTAATAAAAATATCCCATTTATTCTTATTATCCTTTTAACACCCTTTAAGCATTAATTTGTTCGGTATGACGACATTGAGGAAACGATGTACACCCAAAGAATCGACTCCCTTTGTCTCGGCTATGACGAACGACTAACGCTTGACCACATTCCGGACAAACACGCGCCTCCGGCTCGACCTGGTGATACACGTCGGCCGCTTTGACTTCCGGATTCACCTTATTAATAAACTCTTGAAGCTCCACCCGATCAAGCAGCTTCACCCCACACGCTTTGGCCAAGTTTTTGGCTCCGGAGGTATAGCGACTGTTGGTAATCACCCAAGATTCTTGCGCTTTATAATACGCTTGGGCCGCGTAGACTTGCTGAACGGCATCAATCCCTACCCGATTTTTAAATTTGTAGCGTTTGGCTTGAATGACGATCTTGTTTCGTCCTTTTAACACCAAATCGGCTCCATAATCATGACTTTGCTGCGTTTCAGCCGGACGATACCCAAGCATATTAAACAACGCAACCAGGTAAAACTCAAATTGAAAACCGTCCATTTGATCAATGTCCCGTATCCCCGATTTACTCATACGTTTGAGGATACGACGGCGTTGGATGGTGCGAAAGAGGAACTTGGCCAGCTTCCACCCCACCCAAAGGAAAAACACCCACATAACCACTCTAAACAAGCTCTCTAACACCATCCTATCGCCTCCTATAGTCTATGATTAGCGTTCATGCTCGGCCTCTATTTCCTTACGGGCCATTTGCTTTTTCACTTTGGCTTTTAAATCATCGTTCCAATCCTTCTTAGTTGGCTGCTCCACCTGGAAGAACTGTTCTTTAGCCGCATCGTCTTTGACTAGCTTATCGCTCGGCCGCATTTTACTTGTAATCGTCTCAACGAACTCATGACCGCCCTTATCGTTATCTACCGCAAGCACAACCTGTTTCACCTGGTGACCTTCGGCTACCATCTGTTTGACTTGTTGCGTAATGACATCTGGTTTGACCCCACTCATACTCACTAGGCGCGCGTTCTGAACGTCTTTTTGTTTAATCGAATAATAACTAAGCGCATCGATCGCGTCCTCAAACACGATCAATTTCTCCGGCTTCCCGACATCAAAGTGAAAGCCTCCTGGTTGCTGGCTATGCTTATCAACGCCCTTAAACCGACGACCATTTCCCATGTCGACGGTTCCTTGACGATTGGCTCCAACAATCTCTCCTTTTTCGTTCTTCCAAGGAAAGACGATGTTTTTCTTTTGGTCCTGGACAATGTACTCGTTTTTCAACGCCCATTGAACGACTTTCGGGTGAATCTTGCGCTCTTCCATCAAGTAGGATTTCAGCTCTTTCGTTGAATCTACTTCGTAATGCTTCGGGTACTTGTAGGGTTCTACCTTTTCTTGTTGTGTTTGTTTCTCTACAGATCGGTAGTCTCCATTTGTTAAGTCCATGACGGCTTGCGGAAAACTCATATTGAAATACATCATCGCAAAATCGATCGCTCCGTGACCCTTTTCGCCACGGGAGTTCCAGGCGTACATATTGTCACGAATTAACAACGAATCATGTTCGGTATGGCGGTAATAGTTCCCCTCTTTCGTGAACGTTTCCCCTTTACTCTCCAAATAGTCGATTAAATCAACGTTTCGAGCCTCCATAATTTGGTCTGCACCAGCACGCTTGGCCATGCAGCTCCACCTCCCTTGTCATTAGTTAAACACAGGCTTAATGCGCTTATTTTCTAACGTCAATTTGGCTTGGAATGACTTGCCTTGCTTGCTTTTAAAGCCTTTGAGCTTTCCGGTGGTTTGGCCGGATAAGATCGTTTGAATTTGGTTCTGCGTCAACTTCTTTTCAAAGATCGTTTTTGGCAACGTCTGCTTGCAGCCATTTTTGTATTGATCGCATCCATAGAACGTCTTACGATCAACCATTTTTCCATCCTGGCACGACGGGCATTTGCCTACATACGTCTCTTGTTCAATCGTTTGAAGATATTGGCCAACCAGCGTGTCACCCACAACCCGTGAGCTACCTTCCTTAATCTCATGACGAATAAATTTGCGAATGTTCGCCAGGAACGTGTCTTGGCTTCCTGTTCCTTCTCCGATTTTGGCCAGGTATTGTTCCCACTTGGCCGTCATATCCGGACTACCGAGTAAGGACCCTTTAACCGCTGCACACAAGACCCGGCCTTTCGGTGTGATATGGACCTTTTTACTCTTAATCTCAATGTACCGACCCTTTTTAATCTTCTTAATCGTTTCGTCGCGTGTGGCTTCTGTTCCAATGCCTTCAATGTCATTTAAAATCCCCGTCAGTTCTTCATCCTCAACGGCTTTCCCGCATGTTTTCATCACATTAATTAACTGACTTTCTGTGTACAGGCGAGGCGGCTTCGTTTTCCCTTCATGGATGAATGGCTTTATATTCGCGTTTTCCCCTTCCTGGAGAGGGGGTAGCTTAGGTTCTTGTTCCGCGGATTCTTCTTGTTTGGAGTCAAGCGATTTCCGGAAGGAAAACAGCTCTTTCCAGCCTTCCTTTTTTGGTACCTTTCCCGATGCAGAGAAGGAAAGCCCGTTGATAGAAGCCTCCACGCTCGTTTCTTCATACTCATACGGTGGCGCAAACGTCGTAAGGGTTGTGGCCACTACTTCCAGATACACAATCCATTCTTCCTCACTCCATTTCGCCCGCTGCGAGTCCGTTGGAATCGTTTTCGTTGGCACAATGGCATAGTGTTCCTGGACCTTCTCACCGTTCACATGGCGTTTTTGCCCTTCCGGATGCGCCACGTCGACGACGACGTTCAGTAATTCTTGATACGCGAAACGCTGCGCCTTTAAGTAGCTCAATTCATTTTTCGTAATGTACTCGCAACCTGTTCGTGGATACGATAAAACCTTCTGATCATAAAGAGATTGCGCAATTTGTTTCACTTTGTCCGGTGAGTAGCCGTACCGTTTCCCCATCGCTGATTGTAGGCCCGAAAGGGAAAAGAGCTTCGGTGCTTTCTGTTCTTTCATGTCGCGTTGAACACGGTCAATAGCTCCTTTTTGTTTTTGATCAGCTGTGACACCATGAGAAGTAAGCAGCTTTTTGGCTTCCTCATCCGTCTCAAAACGATCATGGACTTTCGCTTCAAACGAACCATTCTTGGTCTGAATCTCCGCTTTCACATCAAAGAATGGCTTCGATTGAAACGACTCCACTTCTAATTGACGTTGATAAATCAACATGAGAAGGCTCGACTGTACGCGACCGACGGAATACCGATCACCCTTCCCGCTGCGCTGCTGTAGGCTCAAACTGTATAAGCGAGAGGCGTTCATTCCGACCAACCAATCGCTGATCTGACGCGTCTGTGCTTCCGTATATAAGCGTTCTGATTGTTCGCCGGGTTGAAGGTTTAAAAAGCCTCGCTGGACTTCCTCCGCCTCCAGGGAATTAATCCATAAGCGTGAGATTTTTTTGTTCATGCAGCCCGCTTTATGGATGATGCTGCGGGCGATGTTTTCACCCTCCCTGTCGATATCCGTCGCGATGATGATATGATCAGCGGCTTTTAGTTCGCGCTCAACAACCTGGTATTGGTCTTTCTTATCCGGTGCCACTTCCAATACAAACGAGTCCGGAAACATCGGCAATTGATCAAGGGACCACTTTTCCCATTCTTCCTTATAGCCACTTGGTGGCTGCGGTTGAAGAAGATGGCCAATCGCCCACGTTAAGACCACCGTTTGATTGGGAAAGAGCTTCGTGTCCTGGACCTCAATGTACTTTCCTTTATTATTCGTTTTCTGAAAAGCCTCCGCATACACACGCGCTTGGCTTGGTTTCTCCGCTAAAATGACCGTTTTCATGTTCATCATCCTCTCATGTAATTTGATGTATGAAAGACCCCCTTCCTAGATGGGGAAGGGGGTCTTTCATTGTTACGCTCGTTCTAACTCTTGTTCATTGGATTGTGAGCGACCCATCCCACGGAACTTAAAAAATCCTTTCTCATTCGGGTCTTTTTTCTTGTCTTGCTTATACTCCTTATCAAGCTGCGCTTCGAGCTTTTTCAAGTTCTCCGCAGCTTTTGGTGACAAATCCATTTCTTTGATCTCGGACAAGGCTTCTTTGCGTAGCTTATATACGTCATGGTACGAATGAGACGCTTCAAAATCCATCATTTGTTGACGCTGCTCCTTCGATACCGCCGGGAATGGATTGGTACGCTCGCCATTTTCCCTTTCCGGCTCTTTGGCCTCTTTAGCCTCCGACTTCTTTCCTTCCAAGACGTTTAAGACATTCGTTTTAAATAAGGCTTTGTACTCCTCACGTTGATCGCTTTCTTGTTCCAGCGGCTTTTCTCCGGCTGGCGTGACAGCTGCGGCCACCTGGTCTTTGTACGTTTCTTTATAGTCCTCTTTGGACATGGACGGTTCTTGTTTTTCCTGGCTTGGCTCGGCTTTCTCTTTCACTGGCTCTTGTTTTTCTTGGGTTGGTTCAGATTTTTCTTTCACTGGCTCCTCTTTTAATGGAGTTAGTTGCTGCAACTCAAATGTGCCCCGTTCATGCTTACTCGAAATATAATCCATGGAAACAGGCTTTCGATTTAAACGCGTTCTTGAATCGTCTCGCTCATTGACTTGATACGCCGTTACCTGGTTGCTTTCTTTGTCATGAACCAACTCAAAATCTGGACGGCTTTTCACTTTGGATTCCAAACGATACGTCGCTTCTTTGTCTGTGTCTTTAATTGAGGCTGCTTGCTTATAATCCTGGTCTAAGTCGCGCGGGTCGTGAACCGCCTTCACTCGTTCAAACGCATACATTCTCATGGCCTCTAGTTGGTTCGTGTTCATGTGATCGCTCCCTTTCGTTGGTTGAGGTTGGGTGTTCTTGTTCAACTGATATGGAAAAGCATCGTAATACACGCCCTCCTGGGCGAGTTGTTGTTTCTCTTGGCCTTGTTCCTTCTCTCGATCGCTGACTAATCGTTTTTCAATCGTATCAATGAAGCTATGCGCCGTTTCATGTACTTCCTTTAAAAGCTGTTCTTTGTCCTCCATCTTGCGGCCACTGGTCCAGCTATGGAGGTAATTTAACGAGTAATCACTTGTATCAATCCCAAACTTCTTGGCCACCGTATAGGCCGTCATTTCAGCTTGAAACTCTTTCTCCGGTGCCGTGTACTTGTGATGCGTTTCTTTCGTGTGGAGCTTCGCATGAGTCAACTCATGAAGCAATGTTTTCACATTCTGCTTATCCGAATTCCGTGGGTTCAAGGCCACTTCGTTCGTCAGTGTGTAACTAACTCCTTTAGCTGCGCCAAGCTCCTCTTTTGGTGGGATGATCTTAATACCATTTTCTTTGGCCACATCCTCCATGCCCTGCTGCAAGGAATCCATATTTGGGACGCTTCCCTCAAGCCACCGATTAGGGAAGATTTGCGGCAAGTCCTGGGCGGTTGCGTTCGTCTGTGAGACATCAAATACCGACCCAACGGAAAAATAAAGACGACCCTCGCGTGTTGGAAGGTCGCCACGTTCAATCTTCTGTTTTTGTGTAGTGGTTGCTTTTTTTAAGCCTTTCCACTGGTCCTCTTCGTCCTTAAATTCTTTCTCCAATCGATTCGGGACTAGGATTTTTAACCCCTTCTCCCCTTTATTAACGGGGAAGCCTTTGTCTTTCCAAAACTTAAACGAACCGACCGCTTCGGCTCCAGGAAACTGGTTGTCGATCAACACCGAGTTACGCAGCGAGTATTGATGAAATTTCCCCATAAAGGAAAGATAATCTTTCACCTGGTCCGGCGTATGAAAGTAGGAATCGATTCGATCTTGCATCCCGCTTGTAATCTGTTCAATCTCTTGTTTTCGTTCCTCCGCTGTTTTCTTTTTGTACTTGGCCATCTACTCTTCGCCTCCTCGATCGGCTGCCTCGACAAGCTCCTCTAGGGCTTCCTCTAGTTCCGTTTGGTCGGTATCCAGGAACAATTCTTTCGTTTTCATATTAATAGGAATGACGAGGTTTTCTTGATTTTGAAAATGGATTTGCAGTTTGCGAAACTCTTCATCTGATAGAAAGATTGTGTACTCTTCGTCTCTGACTATCAACACAACACTGTTCTTGGTTTCATCTTGATAGACTGATTGAACAACGCCGACTTCCATATCTTCTCCGAAAAACAAGACCATCTATTTCACCTCCTTAAAAGCATAATAGGCTTTCATATTGCGAATAAATGTACACCCCATGACACAAACATCCATCACATGAGAATCCATTGAATCAAGTCCCGGTGCTAACGGCTGATCATCACGTTCGCAGTGATCACATACTCCAATCTTATACGGGCCAGGACCCGGCAAAAATGAGAACGAACCAACCACAAACATTTGAGGATGAAGCAATGTCGACATCGCATAATCAAACGCGTTTGCCCTGGATGGGTCTTTCTTTTCTCCAACTAACACACTATCAGATGACACACTTAATACAGGGAGAATGGCGTGTGTATCGAGTCCATACTCTCCATATTGATGAACAAACACATAATTAAATCCGTAATGTGATTTAATGAAGCGAGTATCATTTCCTACCTTCTCGACTCCATGTGCGACAAGCATCTAATTGGCTCCTTTCTGTGAGTCAATGCGCTTCTGACGTTTCGTTGAAATACGTTCTTCGACCGCCTCTCTAGCTTGTCGTGTCAGTGCTGCCTCCCAAAATCCATCTTCCTTGTCTGTCACATAACAAACGTCTAAATCTTTCAGCTCACGTTGAATGGTGAACATCGTATTTAACAGCTCTAAATTGATCTGCGATGTCTTATCAGCGTGATTGGCCGCCATTAGTATTTTCTTTAATTCATTAGAGAATAAATCGTTAATCGTTTGACCGAATATCTTGGAAAAATACTCAACGTCCCATTCTCTTTCTTTGAATTGCTTATGCTCTGAACAAATACGATCAATTGCATCCGCGGGCTTCATGATGCCCTCTTTCTTCATTACTTCCTCTATATAAACGTTCGTTTCTTCTGTCAATTTTAAGTTGCGTCGTGTACGAGTGGTCATGTTACTAATCCCTCTCTTTCGATTGATCAATCTCACGCTGGAGTTGTTCATATGCGCGCTGCTCTTTCCAATCTTCATAGTCACGTCCCATGTGGTAAGAGGCTTGCCGTAACGATTGATAGGTTCGTGAGTTATCATACGCTGTTTGCCATTTATCTGATCGATACGCGAGCTTTTTCATATGCTCTTGGTCCTTCGCAAACTCTTTCATTTCTTTTAAGAACCCATTCCCCATGCGCTTATATAGATCATCAAGTTTGGTCTGCTTATAGCGATCAAACCGGAACGAATCTTTCGGCCCACCTCCATACGCTTTCTTGATTTCTAGTACCTCTTTATCAAGCATCTTGTGCAACGATTGAAGGTCTTGTCCGTGATACTTTTTTAAGTAATCGGTCGTCAGTTGATCAAGCTGTTTGCGTACAGGATTTAACGTGGAATACCCGTATTGCCATTGTCGCTTATCTGCGGGTAGTTGCTTCATCACTTGCAAGAAACCATCCTTCAGATCACGATTGCGAAACCTTAACGTCGAGTTCTTCTGTTTGCCATGAACCATATGTTTTCTGATCATGTCGTTGATACGCTCCTGGTGTGGCTGCCGATTCGAGATTTCATTCACAACCGTTGATTTCATTCGATCTAAAGTGAGTGGTTTCCGCTTGCCTCGATCACGCGTTGGATGGGGTTCGACCATCGCCAAGTGAATGTGAATATTATCCGTGTTGTAGTGAATCGCTCCCGACCATACCGCACTACCGGAAAGACCTTCTTTCTCTTGCATGTTGTGCATAGACTTTCTCGCTACATCCTTTAACTTCTGTTCATTTAGTGAACCTGTCTTGGAGTTATAGATGCCTTTCTCCACCAACCAATCATTATTAAAACTGATCACGTCTTGCCACATGACACTACCATTTGATTGTGCTTGCTCGAACAGTGATTTCATTTTTCCCTTGTCGGCTTTTGATAGGTGGTCACTCTCTTTCGTGAACAAGGATGACGTTTTATCCGGGTCGCTCATGTAGTCCTGGTAGAGCGAAAACATTTTGTTCGCTCCATCTTGTTTCATCGTAGCAACTTCACGATCAACATAGTCAACGTAGTTTTGAAACGATTGAGAATCGGCTGTTGTAAATCGTGATTTGAGTACGACACCCGGAGCCTGTTCATCTACGCTCATGAGTACCCATCAACTCTTGAATCGTTTCGTGATACTGTTGCATGACTTCAATACAATGTTCCATGATCACCATGTTTTGTTGAATGACTTCGTTATACTTCGTTTCCTTATCTTGATTGAAGTGATGAAACGCCATCGTGTTCAATTGGCGGCGCAAAAATTCTTCCCGCGATACTCCAATTTCTTTTGCAAGTTGATCTATTTTTTTGACCGCCGCTGCGTCCATTTTTCGTACACGTATTTCCATAAGAACACCTCCATAAGTTAACTGCACAAGGGCAAGAGAGAGTGAAGAGCATAAGGGGTTTTTGTTCCCACATAACGTGGAAAGTCAGGCAGAGCCTGACGAAACCGCGGGTACAAGAAATTCAAAGTATGTGTCACGCATGTGTCACGATTTTTATATCCCTTTCGGTCTGTGTGTCTCTCATGTGTCACAATAAACACCAAATCAAAGGAAAATGAATTCCCGTGTGTCTTGCAAGTGTCTCTCAATTTCCATTATCTTGCTTGATGTGTCTTGTAAGTGTCTCAAAATGAGCCGTTTTTGGCTCTTTTTTCGTTCTTTTTATCAATTATTGACCTAATTTTGATCATTGTCTGATGTTGTTTGAGCGGTTTCTTGCTTCTTTTCTTGAAGATTTTCGATCTTCGCTTCGTGGTTTTGAATGGCGATGTTATAATCGTAGATCGCATCATCGATCGTGCGAATATCGCCTTTGATTCGATCAACTTCTACTTGGGTTTCCTCCTTTTCTTCTGCCGTTTGATACGCTTGATCGGTTTCTAAATCAGTCAATGTTCGATATAAACGATCGCGATGTTCTTGTGCTTGTTGTCGCTGATTCTCTTCTACTTTAATGTCTCGTTCGGCTTGATCAATTTCAAATTGAACGAACGAAGCGGCGTATTCTTCATCACTTTTGACTTCTATTGTTGAGTCCGTTTCAACGATTCGTTGATCGGTTTGTAAGAAGTATTGAACATCATCCAAGGGACTTCTTTGTTCAATCTCTTCCTCCTCTTCCTCTTCGTTTACAATCGAATACGTTGGACGATTCACGACCAACCCAACCGCTAGAACCTCCCATTCGGAACTAAGGTTTTCAATCTCCAACACTAAGCCATGACGCGATTCAAACACGACATTGTGCGGCAACATCTGACGTGGATTGGCTGCCTCTTGGGGGACAAAGGAGAGCGACTCTTCTGCTTTCATCCCATCGGTTTGTAAGGTGAGATAAGCCTTGTTCGTTGTCGGATTGTAGACCCACTCTTCAATGTAGATATCACCTGTATTATTTAAAGAAATGGCTGATTGGTGAGGCGTTTCGACCACTTCGTTCTCGCTTCCGGCCCATAACCTGGAGGACATAAAGACCGTGAATCCAAGAAAGAATAAAGCCAAGACAACGATATACACAAAGGACTTATTCCGACTGGTTCGTAACTTTTTCTGCAAGAGTTTCTTAAATGATTTCAATGAATACCCTCCCTTCGGTTACTCAGATACTTCGGATTGAATGAGGGATAAATCGTTCACCATCCACTCATTTTCTCCGGTTTTTTCGATCGTGATCGACACGAGAACGTCGCGTTCTTCTTGCCGATCGATCTCGGTATCATCGATGATATGGTGAAAGTCTGCTACCGCATACAACACATCGGCGGTCGGTTCTTTATCTTCTAAATACAAGTGATTCATGATGACATCCGTTTCAATTTCTTCATTGGCTTCGATCTGATCGGCGGGGAAAAAGCGATCATACAATTCATCATTCATAATCGCTCGACCCGCTGCTCTCTCTTCCTCATACTGATTAAAATCTCGGTTATACGCTAACTGAATAAACTCATAGGCAACGTTCGTGATCGCTTCACGTTCAGCTGCGACTTGTTCCGGTTCCATTCGTTCCAGTCGCTCCGTTAGGAGCGTGTTATCTTCGTTTAACTCTCGGATTTGTTCATGTAGCGGAGCCACATCAACAGGGTCATTCGTTTGATTCATCGCCCATAAATTAAGGACCGTGACTCCAGCCAATACCACCAATCCACTCCCAAATAGTAAGTACCGTTTATCCATGTTGCTCTCCTTTCTTACGAAGCGAGTCCCATAAATTCGACCGGGTCCACATGATCTCCGTATTGACTTTGACGCACTTCTAAATGTAAATGCGGTCCAGTTGAGGTCCCTGTATTTCCACACGTTGCGACTTTATCCCCGGCGGATACTTGGTCACCTGGTGACACATCAAAGGACGATAAATGAGCGTACGCGCTATAGTAATCCCCATGATTAATAATGACGATATTGCCGTAGCCGCTTTGTACTTCTACGTTCGTTACCTGGCCATCAGCAATCGATAGAATCGGTGTAATGTGCTCCGTACACGCGTAATCCGTTCCTTTGTGATACACGGTTTGTTTTTCATCAAAGGGGTCGGTACGGTAGCCAAAATCAGACGTTTTCCGTACCTCTCCATCGACCGGAAACGCCATTTCTCCATCGCCTGTACCACCACCAACGTTCGGGGTTGAGAGGTACGAGAAAATCGCATCGACATAGCCAATATCGCCGTAGCACGCGCCCGTTGATTCACTCTCCGGTCGAATACACGAGAAGGCTCCGGTGTGACTTAGCTTGTTATACATCATGCGTGAAAAGTCGATCGCGAGGTCTTTTGAATACGCGCCGCCGTTGTGTTGATTGGCGTAATTAATGAAGCCCGAACCAAAGTTATAACTTTGAAGCGCGAGCTTCACATCGCCATTGGCTTCGCCAAGCACTTGCTTAAAATACTTCACGCCTTGCTCAATCGATTCCTCCTGGCCAAGTGTATTCACCGGTAGGCCGAGCGACTCGCTAGACTGCATCACGTCCTCTAATCGTCCTCCACTTTCTTGCATGGCCATCGCCATTAACACATCAATATGGTCCTCCATATCGTGTTCAGCCGCGTATTGATTAAAGATGGGTCGGAGTGCTTCCAGCTCTGCACTCACTTGCGCGATGCCATCATGACCACCTTCTTCACCAACCAATTCACTTTCGTTTTGATCACCTTGTAAGGCCGAAAAGAAGAAAAAGCTTGTCGCTCCGATAAGGAACAAACAAGCCAGGATTAACCCAATAATGACCGCCCACCACTTGGGTGGAATGAGTGTTAAAAGCCACACTTACAACCCTCCTCCGTACAAGGCCAACTCCTCCGGTGAACATTCAATGGAGAAGCGAATATTGCCTGCTCCCGCAATCGTCAAAATCGTACTCCCTGTTTCAAGCATTGGTATCGATTGAATCTCATGATCAGATAATTCATCATTGAACACGGTTCGCAGCTGTTGCACATTCTCCGCATCTTGTTTCATTAAAAACTTATACGAACTAAGGTTGAATAGGGTCTTGATTGCCGCAATGTTTTCCATGGATGACCCTTCCGGGACAAAATCACGTATCGTATGAGAGGCAAAGATAATCCCACCAAAATACTTACGCGCTTGACGGGCAAAGTTGGTTAACATACCGAGCGCAGCCTGTGATTCTTGTTTGGTATTGACGATCGCGTGCGCTTCATCAATTTCAATCAAGTAATACACCACATCCTCCACGGCTAATTCCCCTCGGTTAAAGGTTTCGTACTGCGGAACCCCTTTCTGCAGAAGTTCATCCCATAGAAGATTAATGACGTTAAACAACTGCGCTTGGAACACGCTGCTTTGCATCTGCGCTAGACTCTTAATCTCAAAATAGACGATCTGTTGTGCCTGGAAATTATCCAATGACGTGTGCTGATTAAACAATCGTCCATACGTACGAACCATCGTATTTAACACTAAAATGATGTTCTCCAGGCGTGTCATTCGGTTGTTACTTAAATTTTCATGCATGATTTCTTTCTCAATGTCGCTATATAATTCTTGTTTGATACGCATCATTAAATCACTTAAAATGGGGTATTCGTTACTTGGTCGATCAGTCACCCTCACGCTCTCATCTTCGGCCCATAGCCCCCATTCCACATACATCTGATTGGTTAGATTCTCAAATTCTTTGATCTCCATATCGGTTGCTTCCGGCGCAATAAAGCGATAAAAGTTCGCCACTTTCGATAAGTGCTGCGTAAAGCACGTGGCTTGATTTTCATGCGTTTTAAAAACGTGAAGAGGATTGATGCTTCCCTCCGACCCATCTAAACTAATGATTTTGCCTCCACGTGCCTCAACCATTGGACGAAACTCGCCCGTCACGTCAAATCCTCGAATAAAGTCCCCCCGATCGGCTCGGTCAGACGCAATTTTTTTGAGTAAGGTTGATTTACCACTTCCCATACTTCCGATCACCACGCCATTGTATGAAGGTCTTTGTTTGTCCTTATGAAAGACATCCAAAATCACATAGCCGTTGGTGTTCGTTTGACCAAAATAAGACCCGTACGGGTCATGAAGCTGGGTAAAATAAAAAGGCAAGCTACCCGCCAACACACTGGATGGGAGTTGCTTACCTTGTCGTTTGTTATAGTCTTTTAATTGTGTACTATAGCCTTGAAACAAGGCTTTCCACTCATACTCTTGTTCATTCAGTAACACCGTGGCGCGAAAATCTAAGTTCTCTAAGAATTGAACGGTATTCGCTAAATGCTGTTCCAATTCAACAAGCGTACGACCGTGTACGTACATCCGCAGCGTGATACTCTTAATCACATCCCCATCGTCTCGTATCGCATTGTAGACACTTGCTAACTCGTCATACGCATCACGCGCCTCCATCTTGTTTAAATTGTCCGTCTCTTGAATGTAGCGGGCATTTTGTTCAGCCATAGACTTGTTCATCGCTTCGCGAATCTCAAATGTATCTTCCCTCGCAAAATCAAGTGTAGTGATGCAGTTCTCGATATCAAAGAGAGGAGCGAGCCAAAAGTCATTCGCACGTTTCGGATACTTGTATACGTGCAAGCACGCTTCATATCCATCTCCCTTCTTAATAAACGATTCCTCGAACTTTACCCCGCCAGCCGGTTGAATCGTGGCCAGCAGCGCATCATTCATTTGATGCTTTTTCTTTTTCTTCTTCTCTTGTTCGTTCGGTTGATTCCGTTCTTGTAGTAGACTCATGCCATCACCTCATAGCCAGTTTAGAATTTTGATTCCCGAGCTTATACAACAAATTGTCGCGCTTACTCTTCGTTAGTTCCTGTAAGGGAAAACTGACACTCGTTAGGTTCTTAGCGACTTTCACTCGCTCCTGAAGAATTTGCCGAGTTTCTCCAAAGATGAACAAGAAAAACTCTTTATTGGTACGGTTGGCTTGAAGGTACGCCAGCTCGTCGATTTTCTGTTGGAGGAACTGAATTTGTATCGGGTCTGTCGCCCGATCACGCTTGCGAATCAAATGCCCCTGTTGCCCTCCTGTATCAACGGGATACGTTAAGCCGACGACCTTCATATCTTCACTGTTCGCTCGTATGAGACGCTCAAACGTATAAACATCTAAGTCCGTATCCTGTTCATTCTGCGCGTAAAGGTCTTTTGTGGTCACTTGAAAGATATCAAGATACCCATTGTTATTCCGTAATTGATAGACGCCTTCGACGTAATCAGCCAACGGGTGAATATCTCGGGTAGAGGACTCGACTTTCCGTTTGATCGGTTTCTCCTGTCTCGAACCAAACCGCTTATTCCATTCGCGTGTACCTTTACTGGATTCATCAAACCAAACGGCCTGTTGTTCCTGGTCTCTCTTTTTTGAAAACCACTTGGACCGTTTCTTTTTCATTTGTTTTTCATCAAACATATTAGCCCTCCTCTCGGTTCCGTGGTTCATCGATGGATTGATAGGTCTGTCTTGACCGATTCAGTGCGTAAGTCATGGCTTGATACATCCGTTTTTTCGGGTTCGATCGTGGCCGACATAATAATGTGACAATGACAACCACCATGAAGAGATAAAACGGAATTTTAAACCCTGGCTCAATGAGTCGTCCAAGAGCCCATGAAATGACCACTGTACCAACGACCATCCAAAAGTCGAACATATAAATTTCTTTATACATTTTGATTTCCGTTTTGATGTCATTTGGAATGATGTATTTACTCATAAACGGTACCTTGCTTGAATGGGAAAGAACTGTTCCAGAATGGAATGTGGATGTCGTTTGACCATTTCTTTAAACATGGTGGTCTTTCGACCTTTTCCCAAGGTACCAATCACTACAGATGAATGTCTCATATCGCATTCTCCTTTTTAGATGCAAAAAGAGACTCATTAGAGTCTCCCTATGCACGTTTTCGATTTTTAATTTCTTGCCGACGCTTGGCCTCCAATTGTTTGGCATTAATACGCGTTTGCTTCCAATTCCTTGTGGTGTTGTTCGTTAGATCATAGCTGCGCTTCGCACGTTGATACGTTTTCGTGCCTTGAACCATTTCACGACTTCGTTGTCCGAAGTATTGGCCAAGTGTTCGTTGTTCGACATGTGGTTGTGGTGCCGATTGCTGCGGTGCCTGTGGCATCTCCGGTTGGTGTGGTGCTGATTGAGCCGGCTCCATTGGTTCCGTTCCATGATTCACAGGTGCACTCGGTGGCTGATAAGGAATGTCAGACGGTCGAGGCACATACTCACCACCTGTTGGTGTATCAAAGGCTCCTGGTGTTGGTGCCGAGCCATGTACAGGTTCACTCGATGCACCTGGTTCATTCATACTCGAAACGTGACCCGCTGGACCCTGTGATGGAGCTTCCGGCATCGCCGGTCCCTGTACAGGTGCTGTTGACGCAGCCGGTGCGCTTGGTTTATGGAGTGGTGCATTTGATTTTGGTGTACCTGGTGACCCATTTGAACGCGTGGTTGTCGGCTGTGAACCAGTCGGCATCACTCTTGAAGCTGCTCCAGCCGCTCCTATTGCCGCGTTTGCTGGTGCTGTTTGCGATTGAACGCCCGCTTTTCCAACGTCTCCGGCTGTCTTTAACCCTTGATTCATATCGGCATGTAACGACGGCTTTTGTGGACCGGACGATGTCTCGTTCATTCCGGAATGGATTGGATTGGTTCCATTCGATGTCGTTTGTCCTGGTTCAGTTCCTGCACCCTCGGTATTCTGTTTCTCATTCATATCGCTATGAAGGGAAGAAGGCGCGCTCGTATCTCCCGTCGTTCCAGGCGTTGGTTTCCCTTTCGGGCCTTGTGCATTCGGTTGATCGTTCCCTTTCATTTGCGTATGCAAGGCTGGTTGAGCTTCGGTGTCCTTGCCTCCAGGTTGTTTGCCTCCCTTTGCTTGTTCCATATCCTGTTGGACCTTGCCTGGTGTGCCGGACCCGTTCCCTCCTGTCGGTGCGTTACCTTGTCCTTGACCCGGACCTCCTTTTCCATCATTCGATGGGTTGCCTTTACTTTTTAATCCCGAAACAGCTCCAAGCGCACTGGCCGCAGCCACTACGCCTCCACTTGCACTTTTCGTGACAAGACCCGCAGCCGCTTTACCAAGCCCTGTGGCTCCGCGTGAAGCCGCATAACCGCCAGCGACCATGCCCCATCCGGATTTTAAGCCGGCATCAATACCGAAAATACGTTCACACACTTTCGGTCCATCAACGACCGCTGCACTAACGGCGATCATCGCAATGAGCTTCGCTACCGGGTTCATATCCGTTGTCGGAAGGTAGGCCATGAAAATGTTGTAGAGCCGGAGTGATAGGAAAATCATGATCACAATCGCAAACATATTCACGATGTTCTTTAAGACTGCCTTTAACATTTGTCCGTTTTGCAGGTCTACAAAGGCTAAGATTGACGCTAAAATCTTGTTGAAAGCAATTTCATACGCCAGACGCGCCAATTTGTATGTGGCGAATAACAGCGTTGCTGCCCCGACAAACAAGGTGACGAAAATCGTCCAAAAGTTGTACTCAAATCGGTAGTAATATTCATCGAACGAAAACATTGAAAACATGCCGCCATTATCGATCTTTTCAAGTCCTGTATTACCCATTGCGTCTGTAATTATTTTTGCTTGCATCATTTGTTGACCATCTTCGGATAGTTCTTGACCGGGTGTTATTTCCGTATCTTCGGTTATAACTTCAACCATATCAATATTCCGCACGCGACTCTCTTGAATATTGTTTGGCTCAACATCGTCAAGTGAGTCTAAGTCGGTTGTTTCCCATCCAGTTTGATCATAGAGCGTTACGTCCGTTAGATTTTCTTTGATCACGGCATCGGACATCATTCCGTCGCCACTTGTGCTCACTTCATCGTTTGCGGCTTTGGTGAATGTCTCAAAATGAGTCATGACGGTTGAAAGCCCCATGATGACAAACACCGCGACGAACACGTTAAAAACAATTTGGTGCGTTTGAATTTTTCGGTTCATCATCAATTGAATCCCTATCCACGCAAGGGAAAGAGCCATGACAATAACCATATACGGTAACATGTCGCCTAAGAAATCCTGCACCGAATCATCATTAAAAAAGCCTAACATGTCCGTCATGGAATTAGTTAGGCCTTGCATCGCATCCATTAAGACCGCTAATCCCTTAATCAACGCCCACCCAATTTGACGAAACAGCCAACTGATCGGTGTTGAGAGGGTCATCACATCCTCAAATTGAAGCAACTTCTTCAACAGTTCTTCTTCTTCCATACACTCGCCTCCTTCCGCTCACTAGCCGTTTTACTCTTGATCTAGTAAGCAGTCCGTCGACATAGGGACCGTCTCATTAAATGGACTCACATAGATTTCTAAATCCGGCATGGCGTTGGGGTCCTCTTTTTTTATGATGGAGACCACACTATCGTTTGTGCCAATCACAACTTCGTTTCCTTCTTCTAATGACTCTCTGTGCTTTTCAATGATCGTGTATAAAGTACTCATATGGGTAATTCCTCCTCGTGATTTTGGGTTAAAGCATCAATTTCACTTTGAACAAATCGCAATGTATGACTATCAATCACATCTTCGCTAGCTAACACCTTGATATGCTCGTCTAGCTCTTCCAATGTCCAATTTTCAACATCATCCTTCTTTATACGTACAACAGGTATAATCTTTTGTTCAATCAAACCCCATACTTTTTGAGGTAAAATATCTTTGATTCGTTCCTCTTCCTCGGTTTCTTGTTCATCGTCTTGAAGCTCTTCATCAAAGGAAAAAGCGTCCTCAACTGGTTTCGGTGATTCGTTCGTTTCTTCCGGTTGTTCAGCGGTATCCGGGATGTTGTTATTTAAGGTTTGCATAAAGTCTTGAAATGAATCGTCTGCCTCACCATTTGGCCTTGGCGTAGAGAATCCCTCAAAATAGATGATTAAATCCTTCGGCTTCACGTCTCGGTGACTACACGCGATATCCACATCCATAATGGAAACGTCGGTGTCAAAATCATCGGTGAGATATTCCCAACGATATTTCATCGCGGTTTTGCCTCGATTGAAGATCGGTCGCGGACGAATTCGGTTCCGTTTTTTGTCCTGTCGTTTGATATTACGCAAGACAACCGTTTCCCCTTCGTTTAACTCCATGAGCTCGTTTGGTGTTAAAAGTGGCTTCGCATCTAAACTGTCGTTTTCACTCTTCGCCAACGCTAACGGGTTCCCGCTACGCGACGTAGTGCGCTGTGTCTTGTTCCCTAACAGCCAACTAAATTTCTCGGCCGTTTCTTTTTCAAGCGAATGAATGTACATTTGGTTCCCGCAGTTTCCGATAATCGTGTCTGCGGCTTCTTTCCCGTACTTTTGTGGTAGTTGAGAGAAGCCTTGCACGATTAAATTGAACCGGATATTACGACCTAAACAAACGGTAATAATGTTAGGCATATCTTGAATCGATGGCATGTTTCCAAATTCATCGAGCATAAACACCACTTGGCGATAACACTTGCCGCCTTTCGTTTGTCCGGCGTTTTTCGCCAGGACAAAATACAGCTGGCGGATGAAGATAGAGGAAATCACATGAACCGACGTGTCATAGTCCGGAATGATAATAAAAAGAGCCACTGGCTTGTTAAAGTATACGACCTCCTCTAACGTCACCGCGCTGGCTGCTTCTTCTTTCACTTGGTTAAAAGCGACTTCGCCCGTTTCATGGTCAATCGCCTCCACTCGGTACGACTGATCTTCGATCTGAATCGTGTCACCTTCGGCTACAGGTTGATCAAATAACAATTTCCATCGTCCCGACGGTCCGGCTTTAGCCTTTTCAGTAACACCGTTCGCGAACGTCACATGAACACGCTCATAAGGTGCAGCCGTTCCTTTTAGCTTCTTCCCGTACCCAATCTTATCTAAGTCAATCGAATTTCGACTGGTCATACGGGCAATTTCATCGAAGGTGAAAATTTGGAGCTTATCCATCGCTGTCGCAAAGATACTGGAGCGCATTTTCCCCTCGGAGAATTTGCTGGACGCATACTGGAGCTTGGCGACTGTGCCTTCCGGCAAGTTCTGAAAATAGAGATCAAGCGCATTGGCGAAAATCCCATCATCAATCTCAATATTCATGCCACCAAGTTCCGTCAACATATTGGCAACGGCATACATACAAATTTGATCTTCTCGCTCTTCGGCTACGCATTTATCGGTGATGGCCAAGATCATGGCATTGACTAGTTGGCCCGCAAGGTTATTCCACATGGGGTCCTTTGAGTTCGGGTCGTGATAAAGCGAGTGAGTGAGTGTTTGACACAACAATTGAGCCGTTGAGTAATCCTGGTCTTTATACGCGTCTTTAATGAGTTGGAGTAAGTTATAACTCATGGACTCATTTGGATTATCCAAATTCATGACTTCCAGGTGATAACCCCGTTTTTCAAGCGTTTCCTTACTCGCGCGGTATAGTTCCCCTTTTGGGTCATTAAAAACCATACTCGGCTTTTCTGTACCGCGTGAATACGCATCAATCGTTGGAAACACAAACATTTCTCCTTTACCGGAACGAGTGGTCCCGATAATCAAGTTATTGACCGCTGAATCATCGACCAATAAATAAGATTGTTTTTGAAACAATTGATAGGGCTTCATGACCTTCTGAAAGCCGCTTAATTGTTGATAATTCCGCCAGCTATCAATCGCGTTCCATTTATTCGTCCTTGAAATGGCTGGTCCCCCTTGCCCTTTGAACGTGCGCGTTCGTTCCGGTATTGCCTTGTATTGTTTCCGCAACTCTTTTTCCGTTGAAAACCGCTGCGACCCTTTTTCATTGTTAGTCCCAATCTTTTTATAGGACTGGCGCAAATCATAGAGAACCTTACCAATCCCAATTCCGGCAATGACTCCAACTACACCATAAAAGATAGGATAATCGAGAATCTGCCATTGAAATACCGCCTCCCTTAAGGAAAAGAGAGGCGGCGGATTGCTTAGGTTACCGATCATCTCCCACGCATGTAATCCGGCACGAAGGATGAAATTGGCTAAGAGCGATACCAGGAATAAAAGGCCAGCTCCTAAAAGGAAAAGAACCGGGAAGCTGGCTAATCGTTCACGTATCGTATACCTTTCACGTGTTGCAACATCCATTTAACCACCTCCTTATTGTTTTTCTTTAATAGCTGTTAACTCTTGTTCTTTGGCTTTGATTTCTTCTTCCCAGCCTTTGATCTTGCCTTCGTCTTGATCATCTTCGTCCTGGTCGCGTTCATCTTCAATCACTTGACGTAAGCCAGCGATATCACTTTGAATGCTTTCATAGGTTGATAGATCAGTGTTTAACGCGTCATTGTCTGTGCCTTCGGCCTCCGCTTTCGCTGCATCAATCTCACCCTGTTTCAAATAATGCTTGGCTAACGTGACTTGGCCAGTCGTTGTTGGATGCGACTCGTTGAACGTTTTAAGGGTATCCATCCCTTTATCTTTTACTAGTTCCGCAACCTGTTCGGCATGAAGGTAGTTTGTCGCTTGCTCATAATCAGCATGATCAACATAGAGTTTGGCGACAATCTCTTGTTCTTCCTCCGTTAGTTCCTGGCGTTCTTCTTCTGTTGCTTCTTCTAATTTCGCTAACGTACCGTTTCCTTTGTTTAAGAGAATGTCTTGATAGGCTTCTTCATCCATTAAAAGTGGTTCCTCTTCGATCTGATTGGCTAACGCCTGGGGGTGCGGTTGGTTCCCTGTAAGCAAAATGACACAAAGAAGCGCGACTATCACACCGCCAAACGCGGGGTACATCACTTTAATATTTTTGAACCAGGGCGGAGACTCTGCTTTCTCGCCCTGGGCTTCCTCTTGTGCTTGTTGTTCGGCTGCCTTTTGTTCCTCCCGACGAATTTCATAGGCCTGTGCTTCGTCGTGCAAGGATTGGTACAGCGTCGCAAGTAATCGATCGCGCATTTCTCGATCGTTCCCTTTGACCTCCAGCTCTCTTAAATGAAAGGTAATATGTTGATAGATATTTTCAACTTCATCGCGGCCACATTCAAACGTGCCACGATACAAGGTTTCTTCTTCTTGAAGTAACACAAAATCAACCGTTTTCCCTTCATTCTTTGGTTGAACGTTTAGCGCATGTGTAAGCACATACGCTTCGCGAAAAGGGTATTTCTCAAAACTTTCAATGCCTTCAACCGTTGAATTAGTAAACCCGATGGTGATCATTTCATCCCCACTTTCTTAATTACTAAATTGCGCATTATCCGTGAGTGCGTCAACAATGTCATACGCTCCAAGTAAGATCATCAATCCAATGGCGGCTCCAAGAAACCATCCGATGCACGACATTCTTCCACGCGCCCCACCAGCCATAAGAAAGTACGCGCCAACAATAAACCCGGCAGCGGCTACAAGAACTCCAAATCCTTGTATCCAACGAAGTAACCCTTCCCCTGACTGGTATAAATCCGAATTTTCTACATTAAACAGCATCAACATATCTAATAACATTACGCATTCACTCCTTCATACTGATTTTGGTCTTGATTCGTCTCTTGTGCTTCCGGTTTCTCTTGTTCCTGGCGTATTGGTGGCTCAACCTTCGGCTTTTCTTTTTCCTTGATGGCCTTTGTCAGTAGTTTCTTGAACACATCGCTATTCTCTCGGTTAAACTCTTCGTGTTTCTCATGCAACCAATCCTGGTAGTCTTGCCCCTGGTAGCGTAGAAGCTGTTGCGTCAATTCCTTTTCGTCTTTCTGTTCACGTTGCGTTGCCATATGATCTCCTCCTGTTTGTTGGTTTGAGCCTTTCACTATAAAAAGGCGTTGGAATGAGTGCTGATTGCCATTTCCAATAGGCCTCACCTCCTTTTAGAGATAAAAAAATAGGACCACCTTATACGGTGCTCCCTGTTATCAATTATTTAAATTTGGTGTTCAACGGTACGTGAACGAGTTTTTTAAAGCATGTGTCCTCATTGGATTCTTGGAATTGAACGTGATATTGCTTTCCTTCAACATACAATGTGTATTGATTGGTAACTCCTCGATCTTCCCTTAGTACATAATCTTTTTCCTCTATATTGAAATGGTTTTTTATGAGCTCATGCTTTCGTTCTTGTTTTTCCCTCTTTTTCTCTCTCCATTCATTATTATGAAACCATGCGGGAAAATAGGCATAAGCTGCAACTAGCAAAGTAAGTAACCCGGCAGAAGTTAGACCGACGATTTGATGAATCTGCATCTTTTCCCTCCTAATGCTAAAACAATAAACACAAACTCACTACAATTTTGTTAGCTGATATTTTTGGGAATTTCTTAGTCTCTCTTTTTTTTTCGATTGATGAACAGATTGTAAATAACTAAGAAGCCAAAAACCACCGTTACAAAAACAATTAACTCCATAAAAATAAAGTCCTGCATCTTTCCAAACGCTAAATCTAATCCTTCATTCTCATTCATTTTAAGCAATCACCTCAACTATTAGGTAAAGATTTACACGCGATAGGTCATTACATTAATGACTGTTGTCTCAGTCGTTTTTGATTCTTCAAGAATAAAGTCATCCTCACGCATTTGTTTCAATAGGTTTTTCGCAGCATAGTAGAGAATCATAAACGTTAAAACTACGATCATGATAGTTGTAAATACACCAGGCTGTTGAAGATCAGCTAATCCTTGATCGGTTGACAACAAATGAAACGGTGGCACATGATTCGCAAAGAGTATCCAAATCCCCGCAGACCACGCATAAAGCAATAAGACAGGCTTCACAATCCCAAAAATTGTTTTTTTGCCATGTCATTCACAATGTTTCTCATGGGTGAAAGTGGTTTCGTATCGACTTTAGCTGCATCTAACTCCAGCTCCAGTTCTTTCGGTATAGTTGTTGAATCATCTATAAAACCAGCATCTTGCATCCAATTTAACGCATAAGACCAGGCCTTTTTATACCGATTCCTCCTAATCTTCCAGGACTCCCACTCCCCTTTCCAACCTTCGGTCAGTCTCTCTATATCTTGTTCCACATGATAGATTCCCAAATGATAAGCGAGAATAAAGACTTGTCTCATTTGATTAATGTCACTAAATTTGGATACTTCTAATCGATGTTGACGTTCTAAAATATATCCCAATGGACTTAAGGAATCCGGTATCTTTACTCGCTCAACCGTCTGTTTCATTTCGCCCCGTATGGATGCATTGAAGCTCTCTGAAATATGAACCCCTTTGGCTTCAAAGGCTTGAAAAAGTTTCTTTTTTGCCTTCTCGGCCATGTCTTGGGTCGTTTCTGTATCAACTTTGTGTGCATTCTTCCCCACCATTACTCCTCCTTTTATTTATGACTGTGAGAACAATTGTAATGTCTTTTTCTGTTGATTTCGATACTTCGATCGAGCTTCATGTCTTGATACAGCTCGAATAGGTCGCGCATAAATGGTGATTACAACATCTGTATACGCAATATCAACATTCCCATATTCAACCGATTGATAGGGTCGCTTTTGTTGATCATAAAAAAGTCGACCAAGGCGAACATTTTCCAATATGTGCTCTTTTCCTGTTTCAATACGCAATGTAAACGGTACAAGCGGTTCCCCAACACCTACAAGTGGTTGGGGGATGATGGCATCTTCACTAATTCGTTGACAGACGTACAAGATATCTAGCGTACTGTACACGATGGAAATATTTTGAATACCAATGACTAACCATGTCTCATTATGAAGATTGAACGTATCACCAATCGTATCGGGCTTCTTATAGAGTTTCGTACGCCGCCGGATAGAACGAAATATTGAATTCATAACAGCGGATGACGCTGACGCATTTCGTGGGTCAACCGAACCGTTCCGCGCCCTCCAACCTCTCCAATTTTCGCCCCATTATACTTGATGTGATCTGTCCCGACTACCTCAATCTCTAACCCATTGTGGAGCTGATCAATCTTCTCTAAGTTCATATATCGTGTACGCATGATGAATCCTCCTTTTTTAGGTATAAAAAAAACACCAAGTTCACCAAAAGGCGTACTTCGTGTTTTTGTTTGTTTTTTATTCCTGGTTAAACTCTATGAAATCAACTAACGCACGATGAATGACATCGGGATCGACTTCATTGTTTAATTCATCTAACTTTATTTGATTAACTAATTCACCATTATCATATGAAGCTACAGCATAACGGTTATTATGAAGGCCGTAATCTGAAATTCTAGCACTACCATCAGCATGTTCTCTTATGTTAAATAAAGTGAGTTGTTCCCCAACTTCACCAAATGCTTCTTCTAGTTGTTCAAGATACTTTTCTTCTTCTGTTTCTTCACGGTATATATAGATAAATCCATCTTCAAAAGTGGTTGCTTCTTCATCATTAATTTCTTGTATCGGCTCCCCTGCACCAAACACAGAACAACCTCCTAACACCAAAAAGCCTCCAAGGAAAAATGGCAGCATTCGTTGATTGAGTTTTGTTCGGTTTTTTCGCATAGGTTGCCTCCAATGAGATTTTATCTAGACGCGGTTTTGAACTGTACCGAAAAGCAAACAGACACATGACATATCTGACGTTGAGATGTGGACAGAGGACTCCTGTATTACTAGGAATGAACCACCTGGTCCGATCGTACGGGTGAAGCGACATGATAAGCAGCTAACGACATAGCGACGCCCTACTTACCGCCTTGTATTATGGCCGGAACAAGGAACCCTTTGTGGCAGTATAGCCACAATGTAATGCTGATATCTGGCACATTCAGCAACCTTATGACGATATGCGATCTCGCCTTCTCCTGGCTTCGTCGGACACGATGCCTCACCAGGTGAACTTGCGATCATCATCAACGAGCTATGTGATCACGACTACAGATAGGTCTCACGTAATCAACCTATCAACTGTTCTCTTCTAACACTAGTTGTCAATTAACCCTAGAAGAGTCTCGTATATCCCCCGCTACGTAGCCGAGTTAAAGCAAAGGGATATCATCTTATGGAGTTATGAAAGAACTCCTGCGCTTTTCAGCACAGTTCAAAACCGCGTCATGTCATAATTTACTTTCCCCAAAGTTTAAGGGGTAAACACCTTTTCTTTCGTCTAGCAATCGTACGCCATTTATTATCTTTGATTAAGGCGATATTGTAATAAAGTTCAGCAAGATGTTTACGCTTCCCGGTTTGATCATCCACTCCAACCAAACCCTTAACCCGCCATATACGACCATCAAATGTTTTAACTGTATCAGCTTGACGGGCGATATCTACATAAGCTAACGTCGATTCTTGCAATGTGCTTCCTCCTTTGTGCGTTGGCAAGCCAAGCTCAAAAGGCAAAAAACCATCATTCTCCAAGAACAATGGCTGCACATACTAGTGTTTGCGTACACGGGTTCTCTTGAAGCTAGTTCATGAATCCGTTATACTTATAGTAAGTGCGAGGACAGAGTGCCTAGAGTTGGTTGTCACAACTTTTGGTATTGTTAACAAGTGGTGCTGGAACACCGCTTGTTAATGTCTCGCTTTTTTTTAAAACAAAATTACTTTTTGTGCTTAACTAACACAATTTCATTATAGAATATCTTTCCTAAAATTGCAAGGGCGTGGTCGAAATTGTCTAAAAATGAATCGAAATTCCCCTATAAACTTGAAATTGTATCAATGAGATTTTACGATAGTCTACTAATTGAAATAGACGAATATCAGATCAACCACTTCATTCCCTTTAGAAATGTTGCCATTCTAGAATTAATTCGATTAGGCCTATACCATCAATCAGATTCTGTTACTAATACATTAAGTGAATATGGAACCAAACAGAATACTTCATTCAAGCAACTCAATCTCTCTTACCCCAAGCCCCTCTTAGATAAGATCGACGATTATCAAGAAGTACATGGTATCAAGACTAAGTCTAAAGCAATTACAAATTTAATAAAAATAGGGTTAAAGCACCCTTTCTAAAATTGTACGATTCTTTATATAAAAAGTTTCAGAATTTAGATCAATTTTAAAAAACCCCACATATTACCTCTAAATTTCCTCAACCTTTTTTCACAGTCTACTTATAAGTATTAATAACTAATGGTTCAAAGGTTGGGAAATTCTGATCATTTGATAAAAAACAACAGTATTAGGGTATTATTAGTAGAAAGTTTCCTATTACGAGGAGAGGTTTCTATTGAGCAAAAAGATTACCCAAATAGATTTATATAATTTAATCCATGAATGGCATCATTATATACTCTCTTTTAAGAAACATAAGGCGACCAGCTCGAAAGAATTTTTAGATAATTCTTTTGATGTGAAGAAGATTTTAAATTCAAGTGATAAGTTAAACACTTTATATAGATTAATGTCATCAAAGCACAATCTCACTTTTAACGAAAATACATTGCAAGATAAAACTAATTTATGGGCTCAGAATCAAGAATCAACCTTAGATGATTCAATAGAAATTCTTATACATGATCACGCTGGCCAATTAGCATTTCAGAAAGAAGAGTATTCTGTTGCTATTAAGCATTATCAAAAAGTAGAATCACTTCTTCACACAGTAGAAGATACGTTTGAAAAAGCTGACTTTTTGAAACGTATCGGTATTCTGTATTACAGACTTGATGAAACGCTAATAGCCAGTCTATATCTAGAGAGAGCTAAAAATATATTTTCAACCGATTGTTTCTATAAACTAAATGAAATCTCATGCAGACTTTTACTCGCAAGTATTTTATCAGAAACATTAAACTTTCAAGAAGCAGAAGAGAAGTACACAGAATTACTGGAGGAAAGTTTATTTGTTACTGATATGACCTTTTTTTGTTTAAGATCATTTGGAATGCACTTTATTAGAAGTAACCAGTTGGAAAAAGCTGAAAGAACATTTACTACTTTGTTGTGTGAGGAAGAGTACAGTTTAAGCGTAAATAATAACCTTTTTGTCACGCAAAATAAAATAAATCTTGCTAATGTCCTTTTTAAACAATCCCGTTATACAGAAGCTTGTACATTCTTAGAACAGGGAATAGAAGCATTAACCAATCATAAAGATTTTGAATTCAATTGCAGAAGTCAGTTCCTATATAGCTTATATGTCGATTTTGATATTGAGGCTGTTAACAAGCAAATTAATAATTTTCTTGAAGCTAATATGACTTACGAGGCTTCGGAGCTATCAGCCGATGTTGCTTGTTTCTACAGCTCTAAAGGGAATTTCTTAGAAGCCTATAAGTACATGGAACTTTCAAGAGATTATAAAACTCTAAGAAAGATCACTTTAGAAAAGGAGGTCAGTATTTCATAATGAAAACTAAAAATATTTTATTTACAGTAATAATCTTAGGTATACTAGCATTTTCTTTTCAAGGTGTAGAACAAAATGCTGGAAAGACAGTTGTACCCTTTAATACTTCATCAGCAAAAGTAGATATCCCACTTTAAAAGAGCCCTACAAGGCTCTTTTTTTATAGAAAAACACCTAATATAAACCCTACAATCACAATAAACCCAAATATACCCGCAAACAACAAACCAATGAGTAGGACATACTTCGCAACGTACCATAAAACGATTGCCCCCATAAACAATACGACAGCTGCCATACCTAACAACAACACCTCTTGTGTATACGTCGCCAAAAGGAAAAGAACCACGCCTACGATCACGAACCATTTGATTTTCGGACTAAAGATAAACGACTTTACCGACTCTTGCGCTTGCGAATACATACACATCAACCTTTCGTGGTTTTGTTAAATTCCGCATTAATCGCCTCAAAATCATCTAAGGTGGTTTCCTCTTCATGGCTAAATAAAGCTGTCACTTGTTGTTTTGGTTTCACCGCAGCATCTTTCATGTTCAAGATGACATCCATCGCTTTTAAGAATGGATTATCTGAATCCGGATAGTGGTCATTGATCTGTTTCGAGAGAACCTTGTGAAAGGTTCCGTAGAAATACTTATACAGATTCGATTGTATTCTATTTTTCTTTTTCGCATAGATCGTCTGTTTAAATGCTTCTTTTGCGGCCAATACTTCTAATGCGTAGTAGTCTGCTAGAGTCCCGCCATTCTTCTCCACCTGCGCTTGGCGTTTACTCTCTTTTTTCTTATCCATCTTCACACGCAACCATAGATTTTTAATCAGTTCAGCATCATCAAAGTATCTTTGTACATGTTCTTTAAATTCAACAGGTACATAAGATGGAGTGAAAGACGCGTCTAAGGTACGTATCTTTAAAGATTTTAAAGAACGAGTATTAACTTCACTAGTATCAGACTCCTCTTTCTCGTCAGAATGACTAGTAGGACAAGGATTTTCAGCATTTTCTCGTTCCGCCAATTTTTCCGGCTCTCGCTCCGCCAATTGTGTATCAGACGAAAACAATTCAAATACATAAATACTATGACCGAGGATATTTTTTTCCTTCCCGGCTTGGTCCTTTTGTTTCCGATTGACCACTTTTAAGATACCTAGCTTTTTTGCCTTCGTGATCGCGCGCTCAAAGGTACGACGTGATGGACAAATAAAACCTAAACGGTGTGCAGCGTCTTTAATAATGGTTCCTAGCTTGGCTCCTACCACACCGTAAGCGGTTACGCCACGGTTCTTAATCTCTTTAAGGGCCACCAATTCACTTTTGCTGAATTGATCTTTATACTCTTTCATGGCATACATGAATGATTTGTTAAACGCATCAAGGCTCTTAAACCTGGATAGTGAACGACATTCATGTAGTAACAGCTCTCTGTACGACATAAAAAATCCTCCTACTTATGCCCACTAACATCCAGCAATAAATAGAGGAAAAAGCTTTAATGTACGCCAATATTATGGTATGATTAACTCAATCATAACTAAATATGAGTACAGAAAAAAGCCTCCATCACTGGTTGAGAATTTTTAAAGTTTACCGTCGCCAAACAGTTCAAACTTTAAAAATGCAGTGGGGGGTTTTTTTGTTTTTGTTTATTTTTGTATGTATTATGTTTAATCCTAGCATATTTTGTTAGAATGTGAACCCCTTACATTAAGTATTTTGTCATTCTACACTAACTGCAGATTTAAAAACCTTAATGTACCAGTACTTAGAAGACTAAAAAATAATTAAAACAAAATTACTTAACACTGTTACATTTTACTGAACAGTATAAAGTAATAGTTTAAATGTTATATATATATGTTTAACTCGCGCTAATATTAATTAAAGCTCTATTTACAAAATTGATCGGTGTTAAATCAATCAAACTCTGAATGTGAAGTTTTAATGGTCGACAATTTGAATAATATGGCCTCCATCATGAGGGTTACCATAACAGCAAGCTTTCATTATATACTTGTTAAAAAGTAGAATCTTCTGTACTGGAAAGATCCTACTTTTTTATTCGAAGGCTAACCTTCTGAACTTTCAAATCTATTAGATATGGCACTACTATGTGGATGATCGCAAGTCTTAATGGTCACTTAAAAGTAACCATAAAGTAGATCAGTGATATGTAGACGTATTACATATGACTGAACAGTAAGAATGAATATATTCATTGATTAAGAACATTTTTACCTTTCTCTATCTTCTTAATTAAAGCGTAATGACTATGTTTATCTACAAAAATACAATTACATCATTAAATTTCACTCTAACTGCACCAGATTAAATATTGTTGATTGCTATGATATGATCAAACAAATTGAGTTAGTATTTTTAAAAGCTGACTAGTAAACGTCAAGGTTGCACCTACTATATGAAATTGCGTGTATGAATAAGCCTGCAGTGCTCTGTGCTAGCCTAGTTGGTTTATTAATACTTTTTATTTAATAGATTAAGTATTAATGAACAGTAGTACTTAATATAAATTTTAGAATTAGGTTGTTAATATAACCAAAAGGAGAGCCACCTAAGACTCTCCTTTTGGTTATATTTATTTTTCTATTCGCTAAATATCTCTCTATACACCAAATTAAATATTTACCATAACACATTCTATGTTCAGTAATACTGAACATTAATTATATTAATGAAACATTAAACTTAATAATATTAAAACTAATTAATACGTTTAATTTTCAGTGTGTAGTATTACTTAAACATAAATGTAAGAATGAACAGTAATCTTTTTTACTTGTACTCATCAATGATACTGTTCCTAAACTCTCTTATTTAATAAGTAATCTATTTCTTAGTATTTAATATGAATACTGTTAATGTTCATTAATACTGTTCAGTTTTACTTGTTAGTATGGCTAAACCATGTTATATTTACTGTGAGGTGATTAATGATATGGCACATACTATCATGTTTGGTATTCAAAAAGGTGGAGTCGGTAAAACCATGACAAGTGGCGTTACTGCTTTTCTTTTGAAAGAAGAAGGATTTCGTGTCCTAGCCGTAGATATGGATTCACAAGGTAACTTGTCTCAATTCTTAAGCGGTGTAGAAGACTTGGCTGAATTTGAAGGAGAGACTGTTTTAGAGGCCATTAAGAAAGGCGATGCAAAACCCTACATAAAAATGATTGATGATCAGCTTCATTTACTACCTGCTGATGACTATTTAGCAACAATCCCTCAATTTCTCTTTAGAGAATACAAAGGGAATCCTTCTCTTGCCTTGAAGAGTTGTTTAGAGTCAGTCCAGGGTTACTACGATTATATTGTTATCGACACGCCACCTGCATTATCAGAACAAACAATCAATGCATTAGGTGTGGCGAATGATGTTGTCATCATGTTTGAGACTAGTAAGTTTTGTTATTCTGCGGTCCCTCGTTTCATTGAGACGATTGAAGCTGCGAAAGAACGTATAAATCCAGATCTTCGTATAGCTGGTATTCTACGGACACTTGCTGATTCCAGGAGAAGTGATTCAACCATGATGGTGAATCTAATTGCAGAAGATTATCCCGATCTTGTTTTTGATACGGTCATTCATCGACGTGCGACAACTGGTAGACTTCCAATCTATGGACTTGCTGAATCGCCCGAATCAAAACAAGCATTTAGCTATCATGCAAAATTTCTAAAGGAGTTGAAGTCCCGTGTCAGCCAATAAAAAAAATGATCTACGAGCTGCTATGAGAAACAAAGAACAAAAGAAGACCGCTGCTTATGCGTTCTTTGGAGAAGAAAAATCGAATGAAGATAACAATAAAACTGAAACTGAACAGTTAAACGTAACAAATAAACAAAACACTGAAAATAAGCAATTAAATGTAACAAATAATAAAAAGAGTGAAACCGAAGTTGTTGAAGCGGATGAATTATCTAGCGATTTTTGGTCTACTGTAACTAACAAAAAACCTACAGTCGAGGACACTCATACTCGCGGAACGTTTCTAATACAAAATGAATTACTTGAACGTTTAGATGCTCTAGCAAAGGGACAAAAAAGAGGATTTAAGACGAAACTAGTTAATCATGCACTAAAAGAGTTCTTAGATCAGATAGAAAAAAACAACGAATAAGAAAATAAGAACAAAACAACTTCTCTTGTTTGTTTAACATAATGATTTATTCTGTTTTTCTTGATTACTATGATTGTTTGATTACTTGATTACTAGACTCGCTACTAGAGACTGGACAAGGGTTTGAGCGTTTTACTATAACCAAAAGAAGAGTGAAGTATAACCAGTAGGAGAGTCAACTATAACCAAAGCAAGAGTGAAGTATAACCAATAGGAGAGTCAACTATAACCAAAAGAAGAGTGAAATATAACCAGTAGGAGAGTTAAACTATAACCAAAGCAAGAGTGAAGTATAACCAGTAGGAGAGTCAACTATAACCAAAAGAAGAGTGAAGTATAACCAATAAGAGAGTCATTAAGCGAACTAACACAATTTCTGTAAGTTTTCAATACATTATTTGTATAATCGTGTATTTTGCTGGAGGATAATCTTTAACGACTCTTCTATTAGTTATAGTTAAGACTTTAGTTGACTCTCTATCTGGTTATAGTTATAAAAAGAACAAACTATTATGATACATTTTTCCTTGAAGGAACAGACCTTTGTAGAAATGGGCATTAACTATAACCAAAAGGAGAGTAGAAATTCAGGTTTGTTCCAGTATATAGTTAAGATAGTGTTGAGGGAGGGAGTTCTATGTCGATGGATTCAGAACAACTTAGTTTATTAGAGACATCTACTGTTTCGTCCGAGTACATCGTTTCGCAGTCGAACGAGCTCATAAGTACTCCACAAGACTTAACAGCCAATGAAAAGAAAATTATTTTTACTCTAGCATCTCTAGTACAACCGGAAGATGAGAATTTCCGGACGCACCGTATTCGAGTAAAAGATCTTGCCGATATGATGGGAATCGTAAGTAGTAATTTTTATAAGAAAGTGGAAGAAACCGTAACGGAGCTTCAAAAGAAAACGGTTGTGATCCAATCTGATAAATCAAAACTTGTTGTAAACTGGTTATCCAGTTCTGAATATTTCCGTGGAAAAGGCTTTGTCGAGTTGGAATTCTCAGAAAAGCTTAGACCGTATCTATTAGACTTAAAACGTAACTATACGGGATTTAAGTTAACGAATGTTCTAAGTCTACAGAGTGCCTATTCTGTGCGAATCTATGAGCTTTTAAAATCGTTTGAAAAACTCAAAAAACGTTCGTTTAGTATTGAAGAGTTGCGTGAACTTTTAGTGGTGCCACCGAACGCATATAGGTATTACGCAAACCTTAAAAGTAAAGTGATTAATAAGGCTAAAAAAGACCTTGAAGAAAAAACAGACATAAAGTTTGAAATTGAAGAAATTAAAAAAGGTAAAAAAGTTGTGGGTGTTACCTTTTACATAGAACGAAATGACACATTCTTTAGTGAAGTCCTTATTAATGATACGGAAGAAGAAGGAGCTTATCTTTCCGCAATCCGTATGGGTATACGACCAAATGTTGCGAAACTACTTGTTGATGAATACTCAGAAGAAAGAGTTAAGAATAATATTGGTTATGTTTTAAAGCAAAAAAACGTACAAGATATTGAAAATCTAAGTGGTTATGTAGTAACAGCTATAAAAGAGGATTTTTATTTAAAGGATGTTAAGCCTGCTACAAAACTAAAAAGAAATGTGCGAAGAAATATATTACCTAAATGGACAGACGATACAAATGACGAAACAAGTATTACTTCAAATGATAAAGCAGCGTTAGAATTTCAGGAAATGTTAGAGGCTTTAAGAAAAAGTAAGGAAGGAAGACCATAGTAATAAAAAAGGAGAGCAAACCATTATAGGCGCTCTTCTTTTTTTAAAGCTACACATTCAATATAGAATACGTATTACTTCTTACCGATACAAACTTTTACTGATAAAAAAATGCCAATCGTTACATAGGAGGCTGGGGTAGTCTCGGGGCTAACATCTGAAGCCCCTTGAACTTTCGCTAATTCCTCATCAGAAAGTTCATTCATCGTTTTACCGACAGGATTGCTCATTCTAGTATCTCGAAACTCAGGGTTTTTTAAAGCTCTAATTCTTTCGTCATTAGACATAATCAAAACACTCCTTTTATATTTTAGAGATATGGGTTCCTAGAGTTCTATTTGTGTTACGGAGAAAGCTCTATCTTGGTATCCGTGTTAGAGCCTTGGACAAAACTTCACTGAAACAGCTATGGTAATCCTGGTATTGATTATAGTAGTATCAGGAGTTACGTCTGAAGCCCCTTGTACATTAGTCAATTCTTCATCTGAGAGTTCATTCATCGTTTTACCAACAGGATTATCAAATTCATGACCCCGGGACTCTGGATTTTTAAGAGCTTCTATTTTCTCTTCTCTAGACATTATTTTACCCTCCAAATTTTTTTATAACTATTAAGACTATTTCCGACAAAAACTAATTGAAAATGTTGCTACACCAACAGTAATAGCTGTAGCAACACAGGCTGGTGTAGTTTCAGGACTTACATCCGAAGCCCCTTGGATATCAGCTAATTCCTTATCTGAAAGCTCATCCATCTTACGCCCAATCGGACTCTCAATTTTATCCAAGGGAATTTCTGGATTTTTAAGAGCTTTAATTATCTCCTCGTTAGACATACTCTCAATCTCTCCTCTCTAAGTTAAAATAACTAGCTTCATAAACTGAATTCTATATATAAAATAGTTATTTATGCACTTCGCAAAATCGCAAAGTATTTAAGGAAACCAATGAAGAAGATTAAGAAGCTAATGATCAGGAAATTGTTGATAGGAATTTATAGAAACTATTAAACACCTTAAAGTGAAATGAGACAAAGATATATCCTATGAAAAAGTTAGAGGAGGAAACTCGCGTACATTTGCTGCAAGACAAATGTACGTCAAATAATTTCACGTATCACAATTATAATAGAAGAATTAAATAACTAAAACATAACTAGATAAGTGACAAAACTTTTAAGAATTGACACCATGAATTCTTTCGCGTAGAATTAAGGTTTGTAAGGTGTCTAAACTTAGTGACATAAATAGAGCGATTTTGAGGTGTTAAATTGACTAAATATGGATATGCAAGAGTGAGTACAGTCTCTCAAGATTTGGAAGTACAACTGAATCGATTAAAAGAAGAAGGCTGCGAGAAGATTTATTCCGAAAAATTTACAGGAACGAAAAAAGAACGACCGGAATTCCTAAAACTTCTTGAAGAGTTAAAAGAAGGAGATACAATGGTTGTCACGAAGTTGGATCGTTTTGCTCGTTCAACCGTTGACGCAATTCAGACTGTTCGGACTCTTTTTGATAAGGGTGTAAGAGTTCATATTCTAAATATGGGAATTGTTGAGGATACAGTTACTGGAAGGTTAATTTTTAATATTATGAGTTCATTTGCTGAATTTGAAAGAGACATGATCGTTGAGAGAACCCAGGAAGGAAAAATGATTGCGAAGCAGCGACCAGATTTTCGTGAGGGACGGCCGAGGAAGCATTCAAAGCAGCAAGTGTTGCATGCTTTAAAGTTATTAGAGACACACACATATAAAGAAGTAGAGGAAATGACAGGTATACAAAAACGTACATTAATTAGGCGTAAAAATGACTTCAATTAAGTTTAAGGATGATTCTTTTACTAAGTCGAATTTCCACCTATAACTTCTTTTAATAGAAACATTTAATAAAAAAACTTCGGAAAGTTGCTGCCTCCTAAGCAAAAATCGTTCCGAAGCTCTTTTATAATTATTTTAGTGCATTAGAATATCTACTAAGAAGAGTATCATGTGTTAATTTTTTATCAGCTAGTAAAGTGTGTATTTCATTTTCACTCCATGAAGATGGTGCTCTCTGAGACAACGCTGTACCTAACTCATGTAGTGACTCCTTTAGCATTTGTAATTTTTGTTCACTTATTACTAAAGAGTTTTTGGGAGCATGGGCATCTTGATTAGTTCTGGAGGCTCGATGAAACAATAATGGATAGTATCTTTGTTCATCTCCATACTTATCTTTATGCCATTCTATAGAATGAAGTAGCTGTTCTATGTCTGCTCTCGAAATAAAATCTGTTTGTCTTTCGTTCTTCGCTTCAATTATAATATTATGACCATTATCAAGGCGCCAAAGATTATCAGGACCATCGTTAGTTTCATGTTCTGGTCTTTGCGAAGAGAAACCTAAAAATTTACCTATATTGTATATATCTCTCTCAAATTTGTTGCTTTTAATCTCAGGTGAATAGATTAAGTTTTTAAAAAGCTCATCTATTGCAATTTTTACATCAGTTCCATTCGTATAATTACTTAACCACTTTAACAAAGTGCTAGATTGACTACCCTTAGAAGATGTTAGTTTAGAATAAGTAAATACTTTAGGCTTCAATACGTTTGAAGATAAGTTTCTTGCTTTGACTTGTAAGTCAGTAGATTTAGTATGATTAACTTTATCAATGATTTCAGCTGCAACTTGTAGATACCAACTTTTTTCGTTATCAATCATGGTGGGATTACTATTAACTAACTCTTGAACTATTCTATGAGCCTCTTCATAATCGCCAAATTTATATTTCTTTAAGGCGGCTAATTCAGTCTGTGCTTTCGCAAGCATATTTGTATTATCACTAGGGTTTAATTCAGACTGATCATCTTCAGCTAAAATTAATTCTTTATGAAACTGCCTCCACTCTGAATCTCTTGATAGACACATGTCTACAGCCTCTTTAATTTCTCTAAGAGCATGATCTAAATTGCTTGGTTGGACATCATTAAACAATTCTAAACCGAAATCTAGTTGTCTCCGGGTTGACTCTGTGAAATGTACTCTATTTTTCTTTATTCCAATAAAATTCATTAAAGAGTTATCTAAAATAAATACTGCACAATGATCACTACCTGATCTTACAGCTCTACCTAGACCTTGTTCTATTGTTTGTGCTGTTTGTGCACTGACTATTGATGAACCCTCTTTCACGATAGATAAATAACGTTCTCTAACTGTTTGCGCTTTCGGTATGCCATCTAACACTAAGATAGTACAAGCATCACCTGCTAAATCAATCCCATCATAACGATTCAAGAAGACCATTAAATTACCTTTACTATTCTTTAGCTTAGCTTTTGCATCATTGATATTATATTTATCAACAATTTGGGGACTAAAAGCTTTCCACTCATTTGCCTTGAAAGTATTAGGTACAATAACCACTACATTATGATTAGTTGCATAATCAGCAATAATAGGTCTCATTATTTGGTCTGTAATTTCCGGAAAATATCTTTTTGGAGCAATGATTAATCTTTCACCAGCATCTCCTTGATTTTTTATTTTAATAGGATTTTCTACGGATTCTCTTGATAAACCTAACTCTGTTATCAATTCTGAGTTATTATTAAATGTAGCTGATAAGATATATCTGTGTTTAGCTTTATTAAAAGATGGAATTTTTTCAAATGGAACTTTTAAAGGTGTAATCTCAAGTTTATCACCACTTATAAAGCATTGAGCTTCATGTAAGTCATCACCAATTAATCCCCAATTAAATTTTACTGACGCGTCGTTTAATGAATATAGCTTGTCAAGAATAGATTGAACAGCAATTTTCTTCTCTCTCCAAGACCAATATGGGACCATTCTAGAAACGGATTTCTCTTTATTATCAATAGATACTAAAAGGCCTTTTCCCTGCTGTTCTAAATCTTGCCTAAACAGTTCAAGTATCTCTTTATATGCTGAGTGATCGTTTTCGAATACAATTGTGCTCTGTTTTCTTGCTTTCTTTATACATGAATGTGCGTCATCTATTACAATAGCTCCTATATCTTGAATAGTTCTATGACCAGAACCTTCAACTCCAAAAATGGATTTACCTGTAAATAATCTTTCGAATGTTGTTACAAGAATAGCCTCTTCGTTTAGAAATTCTAAGGGAAATTGGGCGGGTTGAGTAGGACCATTATCAATTATAGATACTACGGGTATATTATGTATATTGGCTTGTTCTATAGTTTGTTCTACAAGTTGATTATCAGGGCATAAATAAAGAGCAGGGCCAGCTCCTTCATTAAGTTTAGAAAGCAAAATTAATTGACCAATTAAGGTTTTTCCAGCACCCGTATTAAGTACACCTACAACATCTTTTGTACTTCTTTCGTATTCGTACCATTTTAGTAAGAATTCTTTCTGAACATCCCTTAAGTAATCATAACCTTCTTGATGTATTAGTGTTTTAAAGATGTCTATAGGATTAGTTGAATTCTTTGAAACTCTATTCTTAGAATTTTGTATCCTTTTTTTAAATAAGCTCACTATTTATCTCCCTTCTTGACTATAATATGGTTAGTTACCATTATATACTATGTATCGTTTAGTTCTTTATAAAAGTGAACATTAATTTTTTATTCTGGATACTAAAAAGTAATGGTTTTTAAATCTAAATAAGACTTTTCAATTATTAGGAGGAATATTGTTTGGTTAACGTATTTTTGGATACAGAAATTTTTAAAAGTAAAAACTTTAATTTTAAAAATTATTTATTTCAAAGACTTATTAACGCCACAGCAGATAATCTTATTACGGTATACATTACAGATATAGTGAAACACGAAGTAGAGTCTAAAATTAAAGAGAACTTATTTGAAGAGTTAAAAGAAAAGCGTTATGAAAAAATAACTAAAGATTTAAAAATACTTAGGAACATCGATGATTTTGACAATGTATTCAACATAGATTTTGACATCGTTTATAAGAAGTTATTAGAAAGTTTTTCAGCTTTCTTAATAGATGTGAAGGCAGTAGTATTGCCCAGTGATAAGGTGCTTATGGGTGAAGTTTTTAGAAGATATTTTACTGGAGAATTACCCTTTAGCAATAAGAAAAAAAGTGAATTTCCAGATGCGGTTTCTTTATTGGCATTAGAAGACTGGTTCAAAGAAAAAAATCAGTCTATAACAGTTTTGAGTAATGATAACGACTTAAAAAATTTTTGCCAGAAAATTGATTTTTTTGATCATGAGCATTCTCTCGAGTCCTTTTTCAATACTATAGCAAAGGACAAAATATATATTCACGAGTTTTTGGTTCATGTCTACGATGCGTTACAAGAGGAAATATGTTTTGATATAGTTGATTGTGTCAATGATTCAGTTTTTACTTTAGATTCTGATGGAGGTAACGTTAATTTTGCTCAGGTTAATGAAGTTAGTATTGAGGAAGATCCTTATATAATAGATTATGAGTACGATGAAATTAATCAAAATCAGGGAGTCGCTACTATAGCTTTTACCGCAATGTTTCTTATTAATGCAAATGTCTCTGTTGTTGACTACAACTCTTCACCATATGATAAAGAAGAACACAAATTTCTGTTTTTAAATTATGAAGATAGAGATATATCTGATTTAATTAGAATACCGATTGTTATAGAGGTGCGATGCACTCATCATGAAAAACAAGAAACAGAAATAATTAATATAATTATCAATGAAGAAGAACCTATTCCAATTTCTATTGTTGAAAAATGGTCATATTAATAGATTATCGAATGCCTAAGAAAGGACAATGAAATATGTATTTCATTGTCCTTTAATTATTGAAAAATTACTTTTCAATTATAAATGTCAGTATTACTTAACACTGATCAGTAACTTTTATTTATTGCTCGTTACCTCTTCACTTCTTAATGCATGTGCATAATAGTGAATATACCCCCAAGCAGATTGTATTTCCTTGTAGGGCACTCCTAAAGCCTCCGCTTGTTCCTGGTATTTCCGTTCAATACCTGGTTTTTCTACTATAAGCTTCGAAATCCTTCTATATAAACCTATTGGTGTATCGACCACTCTTTTTCCTGTACACCAATAACGCCTACCAGAACCCGCAATTAGGCCAAATTTCTTCATCTGTTTAATTTTCTTAGCAACGTTTGTCTGAGAAATACCAAGAGTTTTTGCTAAGGAAACTGAAGTATGATCTTCATTCTCCATTAACAGCAAGTATTTATTGTAAGTGGCGATCGTTTCATCAATTCTATCGTATATCAGTTGATAATTATCCAATAGCAACACCAACCTTTCTCTGAATTAGTCGCTTTAATATATCTGTAACTTCAAGTCTTAGAACATGAACATGAGATCTGTTAATGTTTTTTTGCTTTGTGATTGTTAAGTGTTTTAGCGGCTTTAGTTTTTTGTTTTGAGCTAGATTTAGGGTTTGATAAAGCTTTTCCAGCAGCTCCTGTCTTTCCTCCAGAATGTTTTACCATTGTGATTTCCCCTTTAATTATCGAACATTCATTCCCATTATAACAATTTATTTAAAATATTCAAACAATTTTAGTGCAGCCGACATTTCATTTCACTTAGAGTCGAATTGTAGGTACTTTCAAATGTGAAATTGTACTGGTGAAAGTTGAGTGATAGTCTAAAAGGATACAAAAAAAGACTTTTAAAGAGAGGTTAAAGCATGTATGAGGTCATCCAAATCGTAGGCACAATAATTATTAGTATAGGAACTATTGCAACTTTATTAAAAAGATTTGTGGTGAATGTAGGTACCACAGTAATCGAAAAGCTGTTAATACCTAACAGTAAAGTTATATTAAATAATTTTGTGAACGCCCTAAGTCTAGCAGGGTTAGTTTTTATTGTCTCTATAGGTGTTTTTATTATCGATCCATCTCTTCCAACATCGAGCGGTGCCTTTATGGTTTTTTTAGGTTTATTAGTGGTTATTGGGTTCATGGGTTTTATATTGTTTTCAGTAACTTATGAATTTAAGTTATTACCTGAGTATACTCTCGTTAGATATTTTATTAATGCTTGTAACTTTATTTGTTACATACTTATAAGTATTATAGCTATTATGTTTTACAGTTCAATACTTACACAAGTTAAGAATTTTTATAAAGGACAAGATATTGATAATTTTAGTGACATATTTAGTGTAGAATTCCCTTCAAAGGTTGGCGCTTATAGGATTTCTACAATAGCCCTTATTCGAGTTGGTCGCTCAAGGGGCTATTTTGTGTTTCTAACGATATAGAGCACGACTGTAACAGCAATGGCCAAAAAGGCTACAAACACGCCACCAATTGCTATTAGATTAGCCATTTGTTGATTGGCTAACGAATGTGCTTCATAAATCGTCAAGGCAAACACCCCCTTTCGTAGAGGTGTCGCCGCCCTTCGAGCTGTTCTGTTTTAACTTATAGACAAGTATAGCATAAAAAGCTTCTATTAAATATCTATAATGTTTAAGTATTACTTAATACTGCTCATTAATACTGTTCATTAAAAGATAAACAAATAAATTATCAGTATTGAAGCTCCTACAGAAAAATAGTGCAATTCTAAATACCTAATATTTATTGCAATATGAAGCCTCGCTTGCAGCTCTTACTAAATTAAAATCGTAGGTTGAGAAATGAAATAAGGGGACATAACGGTGTTGCTCTTTTGTTTTACGAAACGTACTAAGATAGTTCTTGTTATGCTTTGGTTTCATGTTTTAGGGAGTATATATCAAAAAGTATTAGTAATTTATTGAGATAAGCAAAAAAAGAGAGTGATGCATCCGCATCACTCTCTTTTTCTAGCATAGATGCCTTTAACACGTTCAGTCACGTTTAACAGATGGAGGTAGGGCATCACTTATCTATTTACAGACAGATCGTATTGAAAATTAAAACCTTAATCATCCTTTTAACCTCTACATTTTGCAACAGAAAATAAACCGACGGTACCAATTACTCCATAAAAACAAGCTGGAGTGGTTTCAGGATTCACGTCACCCGCCCCTTGAATGGTTGCTTGCTCCTCAGGTGATAGTTCATCTAACCTCTTGCCAACTGGACTGTCAATACCTTCGTTGCCTGCTTCTGAGTTTTTAAAAGCTTGAATCATTTCCTCTTTTGACATTCTATTCATCTCC